>PGZL01000001.1:6717-242851 GCA_002840095.1 Gammaproteobacteria bacterium HGW-Gammaproteobacteria-1
CGGGTCCCGCGCAGACATGAGCTGCGGTACGCGGGAGCCGAAAGAATTAGAGGTCGTGGTGGTCGGGAATGACGGGAAGAACGGCATCCAGCAGTTGGTGGTCGGCGAACCCGTCAGCTTCTTCTTGACCAAGAGCGCCCCTCGTCAATAGGAACACGAGCGTTAGGAGTTAGGGTATGGCGATGGAAAAAACGGCGATGCACCTGGCCTATGAAAACCACTTCGGTCGCAACTGGGGTGAAAACCCCGAACACAGTCGCGATGAGCAGGTGTGGGCGGCGGCCTGGCATGCCCTGCGTAGCCACTCTATCTGCGAGATCGAGCGCGACATTTTGCCGCAGATGGGCCGGCAGAACCGGGGCGTGAAGATGTGTCTGGATATGTTGGTAGAGGCATAGGGGAAGATGATGGGCGATATGAACGGAGGTGCAATGCTTACTCCTGATAAGTTCGCAGTGAATGAAGTATGGGTCGTTGGGAAGCTGAATGCTGCTCCAGTGGCGCTAGCCGAAGGGCCATGCAATGTGTTTGGACTCATGGACGCCGGCAGTACGTACGCCATCGGGAGGCCTTTCGTTGTCAGGGTTGGATCTGCGCCGGATGACTCGGAGGTGGATAGCGTTTTCCGGCTGGCTAGGGAGATGACTCACAGTTGGCCAGTTCGGATATTGCTGGAAGACAGTGTGCCGCAAGGATCAGGTTTCGAGCGCGTGGCTCGAGGAAAGGGGATTGCAGTGGAATACGCTCCAGCCTCCGAACTGGTCGAGATTCTTCGCGGTCTGCGCGAAATGATCGCGGTTAACGCTGGCGGCTAGCTATTCATCGGAGCCAGTGGAGGAGGCGATGATGGCAGGCGAAAAACCGCTTGGAGCGGGTGGCTGCATCCAGTCCTGGGCGACTGGAGTTGTGGTGGTACACAGCCATGCTTCTGCATGGTCAATACGAACTGCCAAATCTGCCGACGGTAAGGTGATAGAGGAAAAGAGGAGTGAGCGATGATCGTCAAAGTGGAAGATGGGACGGTTGAAGTAATCAACGGGCACCGTCGGCTGGAGGCGAGTCTGCAAGTGTTTGGAAAGGTGCTCGCAACCGATGTCCACGGAAAGCAATACGTCGTCACCCGTGAGGAGGGCTGTCTGGTTGCTCGTGAGGCAGGGCCCATCGAACACTCCGGTGTTATCGGGCGGACTTGCCACTGATAGGAAACCGACGGGAGACTCAGATGATGACGGCGCAGCCGGAAGGACTCTACGAATTCACAAAGCTGGTGCTGGCTTCTTTTGAACGTAACGGAGTCGAATTGCCGCGTATTGAGCCGCACGACCCTGACGACATGGAAGGGGCGGACCTGCTGTGGTTTGTGCTGACGCCGGAACTTGAACTTTCGGAGGGAAGCTACCTCAGTATCGCCCCCGAGATTGCTGACGGTGATCGGTTCAACGTGGCCTTCCAGGATCGTGTTTGTGCCGGAGGAGACCCTACGTGGGGCGACTTATTTGTTGTCCCAACCCAGGCCAACGCCGATAAAGTAGCGCAAGTCCTATTGACGCATCAAGCGCGCGAAGCAGAGTTACAGGCGCTCCGGGTCGCCTGTGGCGGCGCAAGTAAGTAATTGGAAACCGAGGTGCGCTACTTCCTCTTTCAGTATCGGTGGATCGGGGTTGGTCGCGACGGCCAAGGAAACCTTTGGGTCGAGCACGATGGGTTCCCGTCCAATGAATCGTTGAAAGCGAAAGCGCGTGAGCGTCTGGCGGAGCCAGGTGACATTGTGATAACCGGCTGGAATGAATTTGGAAACGAAGCGGATTACCGTGCGTTCATTGGTGCGCCGGCAGCGGCGACAACGGATTAGTCGTAAGAGGAAAAGAGGGGGGGGTATGCACACTCAAGACGAATACGTGCTGGAAGAAGGTGATTCATGCTTTGTCACCTGCCAGGACCCGGAAGGAGAGCGCAATATCAGCAACGCTCCCAGGAAGGCGGTATACCGGGATGACGAAGCCAAACGTAACGGGTGGGACTTCACGATTCCGGGGCTACGTGTCGAGTGCGCCGTAGAAATTACTGGCGTTTGGCGTGACAAGCCAGTCCTTCAGGAACTCAACGATGGAGGTGGTGACGGTATGTGCGAAGAGGATGCCGCTACAAACGGGACTCAGACAGTCGGAGAGATCATCGATAAGCTAGCACAGTACCCGCGTGAGTCCCCTATTTGCGGTACGTGGGAGAGCACGTTCACCGACCTGCGCGTCTATTGTGCCAAGAACGGAACAGTCATTGTTGACGTTGATAAGGCGTCCTATCGCGAGGCCATCGAACGCGGTGATATTGTGCCACCTGACCACTGCTGAACGGAAACGGGATTGGAGAAAAGTTAACGGAATGACTAACGGGCAATGAGACGATCTTTGGTATGGTTGGCTACTTCATATTTATGTGGTTGTCATGGCAACTCATTGATGCAAAAGTCCATGTGACAGGAGACTCGGCTTTGACCCGTTTTGATGGCTATAAGCTGTGGGGTCTTGGCATGGCAGCAGGACTGGCACTTGGCCTGCCATTCATTATCACAGGAATGAAGTAAAGGACCATGAACAAGGTGATGCGTGCGTGGCTGGTTGTGCTTCTTGCGGCGGTGTTCGCCGCCGGCCCAGCGCACGCCGGCCTGATCAAGAAGGGCTTGGCGGTTGCGATCGGCGCCGCGATCGCCAAGGGCAGTCCCTGGGCCATCAAGGCGCTCAAAGCCGCGGCCAAAGATCCGAAGAAGCGCGAAGCGGTGATCGCACACGCCAAAGAGTACGCAGAGAAGCATCCGAAGTTGGCGGCCAAGGTCAAGGACTTCATCGTGCGGTTCGAGAAAGGAAAGTTGGACGACCTGGTGCAGAAGTATGTCGCCGCCCCACGAAGCCCGCCTACATGGATAAAAGGCGGACGAGAAGTGCGTGCGAAGACGCCGGTCCAGGGTGGTGGGCCGCTCCGTAAGCGGTGGCTGGATGATGAGGGAAACATTTACGAGTGGGATACCCGTCATGGGACGGTGGAGAAATACACCAGGACCAGGAAACACCTTGGAGAATTCGACGCGGACACCGGGGAACTTCTGTCCGACGCGATACCAGGAAGGATCGTGCAGAAATGACGACGTTCTTTGTGGCGATATACGACAACAACACAGATGAATTGGTCGCCAAACATCAGGTGGTCATTAGCGAAGAGGTTCTGCGGCCACTTTTTGGGGCGAATTCAGGCGCGCCTATGGTCGATGTGTATCTGATTGAAACTAAGGTACAGCAGGACGCTCTGTCGGCCTGGGTGCAGGAGTGGCCGAGCACAGAGACGCATTCCTGTTACCTTGAGGCCACGCAAGAGTAGCTGGGTTTATTGGAAACCGGAGGATGTTCGCTGAAATGGCAGATACTGGATTGCGCGATTCTAACGGCGCACCGATTCACATCGGCGATTTCGTCAAGAAGCCCGTCGATTGCAACCACGAAGTCCATGGCGAATGGGCGATTTACGAAGTTAGGACGCAAGGTGTGGTCCCCATTCTTTCATACGTGAGATCGGAAAAGGGGCAGGTTTTGCCGGAGGGGTACACGGGCTCCGTCCTCTCAGACGAATATGACGGCAAGATGTTTGTTTTTGCTACAGATAGCACGGTTCTCAGACCGATGGATGAGCTTGAAGTGGTCGCCGGCTTTCGCCGGTAGGGATGTTGGGGAAGAATCGTGGCGCATCCGTCTGAAATGAAGGCGAACACCCGCCGCTACTGCGGAGGGCGCTATAGAGGTACCCGGATTTAAGTGTGGGTGGCCACACGGTAAGTTGGACAACTTGAAAGGGGTAACGAACATGACACTTCGCCAAGAGATTGTTGATGCCGTGAAGTCCGCCAGCGGTGACGCCGAGCAGGCCGCGATTGCCATTTGCCGATTGCTCGAAGACCGGCTCGGGCTTGAGGGTAACGGGTGGCTCGATGATGACGAGGAAATGCGTGAATTGTTGTCGCAGTAAAAAACAGGGCCAAGGCGATGCACACCCAGGCTAGTGCCTAACCAGTGGGAACCGCCGAGCGACAGTCATCAGGAGCATAGGGAATGGCCACGTACCCCATTGACGACAACTACGAAGCGACAGTGAGCAGGGACGGCAAAGTAGGGTCGCGCTTGTACCGTTCCACCGCGAGCATCGTTCAGAAGAGCACGCAGAAGATTGTGCATCGCGTTTACGGGGAAGGTGCCGCCGCGACCGCTGCCGACAGGCGCGCGGTAGATGAAGCACGGTATTGGGTTGCGTCTCACGCACGCGACGACGAATAGCGGACCGGAGAACCCGGAAAGATATGGCTGAGCCGACGATAACCATTCCCGCACGGACCGCACTCCAGATTATGAAGGAGTTGCGCGTAATGAGCGATTCTGCGGTTCTCCGTGGGAACGACGGTGTGGCGAGGATGATCGCACTGCGAAGCGAATGGTGGACGCGCTGCCTGTCGTCGCAACTAACCAAGAGGGAGCTGGAGGTGGCGATGGTCGCGAATACGATTGAGGTGGCGTCGGTACGTCATCAAGACGGGGAATAGCCTCTTGCGGTCATGTGCGGCTGTGAGAACGTGGGCATGTAGAGACATAGGAAACGAGGGAGACACGGCAGCATGTGCGCCAACTACGATGATTGTGAATGCTGCGCGGACGGCCACGAGGCGGTCCAGCAGAAAATCGAGGATAATATCCGCGAGCATGGAGTGGCCATAATCTTTACGCAGACAGAAGCTGCCGAAACAATCCTGAATCTCGCCTATACCATAGGTCTTGCCGATATTGGGCATCCCGAGGTGCTGGTGTTCGCGCTCCCGGCCGAATCGGCCCACATGATCTTGAACGATATCGCGACGCGTGCCAGGGAAGTCGCGCTACCCATGAATGAGCGACTAGACGATCTCGCAAATCTGCCTTTGATACTAAAGCCAGTAGCTCCATCGATTGCTGCCGAGTACATCGTGCAGGCCAACGCCCGCGCCGGTCGTGAGTTGCCGGCCCTGCAGCTGGTCTGGCCCGACGCGAGAGGGTTGTTCCCATGGGAGGAAGGATTCGAGCAGCGCCTGCTTGCGGCGCAGCCGCACCTGTATGGCATCACCCACTAGAAGTGGGGCGGCGCCCTCTTTGGTGTCCTCGCGGTGAAGACGACCATGCTGACGACCTGAAGCTTTCCGGAAAGCCGCGACGGAGTGGTCGTGGCAACAACAAGTGGTGTCGCAAGGACTTGAGTGGGAAGCTTTCATCATTCGATCGGCCGGTGATGAACGTTCGTCCGCACTTACACTGCCGCCAGTGTCGGCGTTCTATGGCTGCGATTGGAGGGTGGGTCGTGCTACTCCTGCTTTGCGCGCCCGGAGTGCCGCTGTGGGTGCCGTTCGCCTGGGGTGTGACTGGGTTGGTGGTCTCGCGGCCACGGTGGGTTGCAGGTGGCGACAAGCGGCGCTTGTATGGTTTCAGTATTTGGCTCGGATTCGCGTATGCGTGGCCGTATGCGCTGCGACTCCGGGAGGATACGGATTCATTCAACCGAATCCTGGCCAAAGCCCTTGGGCGACAGAGATAGGAAACCGCACGATGGTAGATAATCTGAAGGGTTTGCCGAGCAGCTGTCAGCGCTTTGAAGTGGTTGTGGAACCCGGTGATGAGGAGGCGTGCCGTAGCACATGTATCGTTGTGGTGGATCGTAAGGCCGAGCATCAACGGGCTAAAAACGTATTGGTGTTGCGTCGTGACTCGCACGGAGATTGGAGTTCGGCGGGTAGCGCAATTGGTGGAGCGCTTTGGATCCCGGAGGATTGGGCCACGGCGCGCGCATTGGCGATGGCCATCCATGAAGCGTACGAACGCGCAGACAGTTATAGGGGGCCTCCACTTTCGGACAGGTCAATGGGTTTGATCGGAGCTATTCGCGCCGGGAATGTGGAACTGGTGAGAGAGCTTTTGGGTAAAGGGGCCAGTCTTCAGCAGCGGACAGCGGAGCATGGAAATACTCCGTTATTGGTGGCCTGCTACCATAGGAATCTCGAGATCGTGCAGATACTCTTGGAACGCGGGGCGGATGTGCGGGCAAGGAACGATGATAGCAGTTCGGCCCTCCAGTTTGCGGCGCGCAGTGCGGCGGTAATTCGCTGGTTGCTCGGCACGGAGGCGTCGGAGGATGTTAATCACCGGGACAATAACGGCATGACAGCACTAATGCAAGCAACAAACATCAGCAGCGACGGTGTCTTCGGTGGAGTTGATTTGGAGCGAGTTGCTGATGCCGTGGAAGCGATTGAACTGCTCGTTGAAGCAGGCGCAGATGTGGATGCGACCAATGTGTTCGGGAGAACGGCGCTCATGAGCGCCGCCTATACGGGAAGTCGGGATATGGTGATATCGCTGCTGGAGCACGGCGCCTCCCGGGAACCGATAGACGGAAAGGGTAAGCGCGCCATAGATTACGCGCGCGATAAGGGGTTGAAGAGGTTGCTCGGGCTGGTGGTGGCGATTAAGTAACTGCCTAGTTTTCTAACAGAAGTTCAATAGAAGAATGCAGTAATGTAGAGGAGAACAGTAGGTGCATTCAAGCCAGCCGATAGCTATTAACGCAGCGACCACCGAGGTTATGAGGGCGGCGTATCAACGCCTTGTGGGCGAAGGTGTTTCGCCCGAAGATGCAGAGACGACTGTGAAGAGAAATTTCGACAGGGTTATTTGCGATCCTAATATCAAATTGATAATTGACGAGCTGTGTAAGAGCCATTTTTAAGCCGGATGAGCTGGAGCAGTACTCGAAACTTGCCAAAGATAGGTGGAACATCCATGAGGGTGGGCACCTTATCCTAGGGCGTGCGCGAGGACATTGAAGTCGGGCGACGTGCCGGGGCGTCAGATTGGCCGATAGGGAAGAAGGAATGTTAGCGCGAATTCTTAAACGGGTACCAGACGACAAGTGTGTATTAGTCGACTGGACGTCGCTGGATAGACACTGGTTTAGCGGCCAGATACGCCCCCCCGACCGCGCGGCACTGTTCGATAAATACCTGTGGCTGTGGTTCAAGGGGCAAGGTGATGCGCTGTGGTTTGAGGTGCCCGAGGTTGGATGGGACTCAGCAGCGGAAACGATCTCGTTCACAAACGGGAGAAATCGGACCGCATTGATCACGAAACACCAGCGGTATGTTCCGGTCGCCCTAGAGGGGGATGAATCGGAATGGGGGCCCGTAAGGGGCGCTGTTGTGCGGCCCTTAGAGGACGGGGATCTGGTGATCCTGCCGGACCTACCTATTCTTAGCTCGGATGAATGGGATCGGTGTATGCGAGGAGAAGCCGAGTGGTGAGATTGTGGAACACGTATGGGGGATGACGGGAGGTTGAACCGTATGGGAATGGTGCTGATTGACCAGGGCGCGCTCCGGATGGCGTTGAACGTGCTGAACAGGGCCGGAAAACACGAAGTCGCGGAAGAGCTCAGAAAAAGCGCCAGGGAACTTCTGCCTTGTGAGGTATCATTAACCTCCAGCCGTATGTGTGAGCACGGGACCAAGGGTTGTGTGCGGGAGCACTTGCCACCGAACGGGTGATGTTGGTGATCAACTGAGCTCGCCACTGTACCTGGGGCGGAGAGCCGCCGGCTCCGCCCTCAAAGCGCGGGATAGATGACTTGCTGATTCAGTCGCTTCTTGGGCATGGTGAACCAAATATGACGATGGCCTACATTGGGGCCAATATGGACCTGACCATGAAGGCTCGGATCTATCCCGGTCTGTAGGGGGGGGGGCACCCCTTGCGGGACTGGCGAGGCGTGAGATACTGGACGGACGTGCGGCGGCGTGGCTCGCTCCGTGAGATTGAGGGTAATATTTTGCCGGAGGAAAACAATAGGCGCTGGGGAGAAGCCAGGGCCACTACTAACGATGGGAAATGACAGCGTGAAGAAAGTGGTTAATATGGACACCCAGAATGTCACTGCGGCAGAGCGTGGCATCTACGGCAGGCTATGAGGCTAAACCGCATGGAGAAACTCGTCCTCGTACATCTCTCGGACATACACTTCACCGGCTCGTCGGGGGCATCCGTTCATGATCTCGACTCCGAAGTGAGAAACGAGCTTCTGCGCGATGCTACCGCAGTCACGCGGGAACTAGGAGGCGCAACCGGCGTCCTCGTGACGGGCGACATCGCGTTCTCCGGCCAGCGCACCGAATACGACCGAGCTGCTTCTTGGCTTCTCGATTTTTGCCGTTCCATCGGGTGTCCTGCCGAGAGCGTTTGGGTTGTGCCTGGAAACCATGACGTAGACCGCAAGATTGCGAACAGTAAGGTCACCAAGACCCTGCATGAAAGCATCCGGGCGAAGCAGGGGGCCGCACTTGATAAGGAGCTCCGCGAAATCCTCATCGACGAAAGCTCGGCGAATGCGCTCCTCGCGCCCCTAGCTGAGTACAATACCTTCGCGGCGCGCTTCCAGTGCTCGCTTTCAGCGGCCAAGCCATACTGGGAACGTGACCTCGCCCTATCCTGTGGGACCATCATCCGACTGCGAGGTCTCTGCAGCGCCCTTGTGTCGAATGAGAACGATGCGAAGAACAACGTAGTCCTAGGTCAGGCCCAAGTGAGCGTCCACCGCGTCGACGGGGTCGAGTACCTCACGCTCTGCCATCATCCGCCCGACTGGCTACTAGACCAGGACAACGTCATCAGCCACCTCGAGGCGAAGGTCCGGATGCAGCTCTTTGGACACAAACACTCGCAGCGCGTGCAGGAGATTAACAAGGCTCTTCGGGTTACCTCGGGAGCCATGCATCCCGAGCGGGGCGAGAGCGACTGGGAGCCCATGTACAACGTTATCGAGATCGCGCGCCTCGATGACCAGCGGCTCGGTGTTCGGCTGTTTCAGCGACGCTGGCATAAGGTCGACCGTCATTTCCTCGCCGACCAAGACCGAAACACAAACCAGCCCCACCACGACTACGTATGGGAGGGCTGTCCGCGCCCGGCACGTTGGGGGCCGCGCCCCGTCGAGGCTCCGATGGTGACAGCTGTCGATGTCGCGACTCCGGCCGACGTCGCCCCGAATACGACCTCGAAGGACGCCGATGCCATGTCGCCACCGAACCACGAGCGCAGGCTTACATTCCGATTCCTCACGCTACCGTTCCGCCACCAAATTGCTATCGCCGATAACCTTAACGTCCTGACCGATGAGGACCGCGCTTTGAGCGATGAGGCACTGTTCCGCGTGTTGTTCAAGCGTGCGGCAGCAAACGGGCTTCTCCCGAAGCTGTGGGATGAGATTGAAAATCGTCACGCCGATCCGGCGCTTTTTAACCCTTTTGAGACCACGAAGTAGGTAGGGAGCCGCGCAAATGCACAAGAACTTTGGCGAATGGTATCGGCTGGTGGCTATCGAGCCCGACGCAGAGAAGCTCGAGAAGCGTTGGGCCGGCGTGAAGGAATGGGCAGAATCGTTGCGCAACAGCGACGAGAACACGCTTGAAACGGTCCGAATCTTTCAGGGCATCCCGGTGAAGGCCTCGCGCGCACCGTTCCTGGAGGCATTTCGGACGCAGGACACTGCGTTCCCACAACGTAATGACCTTGAGCTTCAAGTACTCGCTGGCGCATCGCTCGTTGAGTGCGTTCAAACGGCCGGCAGCAACGGCGTCGGGTTACGCACTGCCGTCCTCGCGGGCACCGCGCTCGAGGCGTCCATCCTACGCGCCACGGAACCTCGGCTCGACGAAATCGCGGACGAGGTGACTGCTGGGCTGCGTGCTATAGCTGTCGCGCAGCGCAAACGCAGGTCGGTCAACACCATTGACGTGAGGGATAAGGCGAACGCCGCGACCAATGCGATGAAGCAAATCCCCACTATCACAAGCTTCGAGATTCTAACGAGCGTCATCACGCCGATTTTTCAATCGCTCGTGGGAGCGGTTCGGGCGGCCGACGTAGGGCTGACGGACGCAGCCCACAGCCTGCGGTGCGCCGATGAGGAAACCAATATTCTATGGTGGATTGAAGGTGGTTGCAGCCGCGACATGAACAAGTCGTGGGCTGCGCTCAAACATGGCACAGCAATTATCGCGGGTACGGAACTCGCCGACCTCACCGACGCGGCGCTTGGGCCACGCGATGCGGCGGCGCTCCTGGCGCGGGTGCTCTCGGGGGCGGCGGGGAATGGCGAGGAAGCGCTGGCCTCTTACGTCAATGCTCTCCCCGCAGACTGGGCACGTGAGCGGACGTCCAACCTCGACGAGGGAACACTCGCCCTGATGCCGCTCACCCACGCCATCTTCCTTCGTGCGAGGAGCGACGATACGAGCTGGCAGCAGTATTTTGACAGCTCCAGCGGCCTGAAGTCGTCTACCCAACTGACAGCAACTCGCATAGCTCGCCAGTCCTACGTCGAGGCGATCCTTTTGCGAACGCTGGCCGACGCCGACCAGGAGGAGTGACATGGCCGACGCCGTCGCAACAGAAGAAAAAGTCGAGTCGACCGAGGAGGCGGAGCCCGAATTTATCGAGCTGTTCGCCGGCGCCGCGCTCGGGGCTGCTGACGCCGAGGTCATCACGTTGCGTTCGCGCACCCACTTGGTGGTCTTCGCGGGCTCGGAGGGGAGCGGTAAGACGACGGTGCTTGCTTCGATCTACGAGCGCCTGAACCAAGGGCCGTTCGCTGGCTTCAAGTTCGCCGGGTCGAGGTCACTTCTCGGTTTCGAGGAGATATGCCACCTGAACCGACTTGCCTCGGGGAGAGTCCAGCCCGAAACACAGCGAACGCGGCTGACCGACGAGACGAAATACTACCACCTTGCCCTGCGACCTACTGAGCTCGCAGGGCCTCACCGCCAGGTCCTCTTCTCCGCGATGTCGGGTGAGCTGTTCCGTATGGCCAAGGACTCGCAAGAAGACGCGGAGCGGCTTACGTTCTTGCGTCGCGCGGACACCATCGTCGTGCTGGTCGACGGCGAGCGCCTCACCAACACCGCACAGCGAACGAGCGCGCAGGCTGACGCTGCAGACATTCTGGAGAGCCTGCTCGACGCCGACATGGTGAGCCCGAGCTGCCGGGTTGAGATGGTCTTCTCCAAACTCGATCGCATCACGGCCGCAGGGCCGCCGTCGCTCGATTTCCTAGACAAGACGCGCGAGAAGTTCGAGAGGAAGTTCCGTGGTCGGGTTCCGCACCTCTCGTTCAGAAACATCGCGGCGCGTCCCGCCCCCTCGTCGGTGTCGGGAAACTCGGAGGGAGGACTTGCGGAGGCGTTCGTGTCGTGGACGGCCCTGTCGCCGCCCGCTTCGCGCGACGAGCAGGAGGGAGCGCCACCACCGTCTCGCGAAGAGCGGGAGTTCAGCAAGTTCGGCTGGCGCTACTTCGAGCGAACCAGGAGGGAGCCGTGAGCAATACGGAGAACCTTCTCTTCATTGGACTGCCCGGTTCGGGCAAGACCACCTTTTTGGCGGCCTTGTGGCACGTGCTCTCCGATAGGAGTAGCGCGACGACGCTCAAGCTGAGGCGGCTGAGCGGCGATCGGAGTTACCTCAATCAGATAACGAAGGAGTGGCGCGAGTGCGCGCAGGTCCCGCGTACGAACCTACAGACCGAGCAGGTCGTGGTCCTTCACCTCGAAAGAGGTGACTTCGGGGCGTTCGACCTCTCGATACCGGACTTGGCCGGCGAAGCCTTCAAGCAGCAGCTGACTGACCGAAGGATCAGTCGCAGCCACGACGCGTTCGTTCAAGGGGCGACCGGTGTCGTGTTGTTTCTCCACCCGGACGTGCAGAAGGGCACGCAGCTTACGACGGCCCTCCAACTAGAGGCGACCCTGCCGGGAGGCCTAACGGATGAAGCCAACTCGGCCGGCCCGGTTCCGGGTACCTGGTCGCCTGAGATGCTTCCGCACCAGGTGAGGCTCGTGGAGCTTCTCCAGTTCCTTTTAGAACGCACACAGAAAGCGCTGCGAGTCGCCGTGGTGGTGTCCGCCTGGGACCTCGTCGAGAGCCTCGGCATGCCGCCAAATGTCTTTCTCGCGCGGGAACTTCCGTTGCTTCAGCAGTTTCTGGAGGCGAACGATGACCTGATTGAACACGCTGTCTTTGGTGTGAGCGCGCAGGGAGGCGACATCACCGATACATCGCAGAAGCAGTCACTCCTCGATCTTGACGATGCGTTGAAGCGCATCAAGGTTCGGCAAGATCAGAATACTGGGCACGACATCACGAAGCCGCTCGCGTGGCTCTTGGGGGCGGGTAGATAATGGCGACCTCGAGTATCCACCAGGCTATTCACGGCTACCGTGATGGGCATCGTTTGCTTAGCAGCTCCACGCCGCTCCCACCGGACGCGGTGCGGACGATGCTCGTCCTGAGCGACATGTCGGGCCCCTCGATGCAGCCCGGCTTCGACAAGTACCTGACGGCCTATCCACTGCCCGGAACGGAACTCTTTGTTCTGGCGAGGACCTGGTACGCGCCGGAGATGCAACGCCCGGGCTGCGTGTGGACGCACTCGCTGCTCATCCCTCGGTCCCATGTCACTAGGGTGCCGGCTGCGAGTTTGCTTGGAGCGTTTCGACGCCCTCAACTTGAGGGCGTCGAGAGCGCGGCCACTATTCCGGTCGAAGTGGATGAGACTATTTCTGGCGGCACCACAACCGTCGGTTTCGCCGACCGGGGACTCGCCGCATTGATAATTGGTGCGGTTCTTGGGCAGCCCCGCCCTGTCATTGTCGTCGCAGATACGGCCGACCAGTTTGAAGGGGTCTTCGTCCGGCTATGGGAGGAGCTGTGGCCTACCGAGCGAACACGATTTTCCTTTTGCACAGGCGCACTCATGCCGCGTGCGAGTGCAGGCGCTCTCTTGGATTTGCAGACGATCCCTCGATCGATTCCGTCGGCGCAGTTTCGCAAGAGCGCGAGCTCTGCACTCATCCTCGACCTGCGCACGTCCCGCAAGACCGAACCATGGGTGGACGTCGTTCTCGATGGCGCGTCGAGGGGAGATGCAACATTTCGCACGTGGATTGAGTCTGCCGCCGGAGCGGAGGGAAGCCGTGCTGTCGTACCAAGCCTCGCGCCAATCTTCGGCGAATGGCACGCACCTGGCTCGTCAGCACGTTCCGCTCTCTCATGCGTGACCGCCGCGAAGGATCTGGATCCTGGCGTGCGGAGTCGACTCATCGGTATGGTGTTCGAACGGGCCAACACGGAGTCGGGTGCGAGTGGTCGGCGCGAGATCCTCCAGGACATCTGCGGCTATCGCGACAACGACATCGACTCGATAGCGGCGATGCTAGAGGGCCAGACGCGGCGACTCTTTGAGGATGCGCGGACCGAAGGCGTAAGGCTCGTCATTGCGCTCTTGAGCGACGAACTGACAGCGATTGGAGAGCGCATGCTTCGCGCTGCCGTGCTTCTACTCGAGGCGAGTGACCTCGAATCCTTCGACGATGCACAGTTACGATTTCTGCCGACCATCGTTGGGGCGAATCACCATCTCGCGTCCTCCCCTGTGCTGTGGGGTTTGGTAGGCAGTCGAAGCGAAGAACTTCTCGGCCAGCTTGAAAGCATGAACCTGAATGACGAGGAGCGCTCTGCGATTGCCGATGCGATCCTTTCCTCGGGACGCGATGTGGCCGTGGAAGCATTCGTTCGTTTCGGGGGGAAGGCGGCGGTCTTTCAAGGATTGTCCGCGATTGCGTCAGGGCAGATTCATCTCTCCTGGCCGTGGCGCTCGGTTCTCGGCAGTCAGCGGGATACGGTGATCGAGTGGTTGGAGAGCCTTTCGACTCCCTCGCTTGACGATCTCGAACTTGGCAGCCGCGTCCTAACCCCGAAAGTCACGCGGTCGCGACTCGTGACGGTGTGGAAGGCGGGAACCGTCGACGCTGGACCGATTGCGTCGCGCATCGCGGCGTTCGGTCTGTCGCTGGCCTTTTGGGAGCACAGCGTGAATTCGCCCCTCTTCGCGGTGTGCTTTCAGCCCACGTACGACGCTGCAGGTAATTCGCGCCTTGAGTACGACGAATGGGAGTGGATGCGGGAATACGCGCCGTCATTGTCCTACTGGCGGGACTGGGATAGGTGCGAACGTCTCGCCAAGGCAATCGCGCGCTTGTTCGCGGAGGAGAACGCGTCACTGGAGACGGTCTTCGGGATCGTTCACAGCCCCCAAGCGGTCAAAAAGGTGGCGGATATGCTCGACGACGACAGGAATACTTGTTCCTATCTCAAGACGTTGCGGAAGAGTGCCGAGTTCTCGTCCATCGGAAGTCACGAGCAGCGGACGGCCTTATTGAAGGGGTGGTGAAGAGAGGTATCAGGAAGAGTTTGGAAACCGTAGGAATGGCCGGCACAAAGGTCTTTGAGCGCCGCCTTCGTCCGTCCCCCGGCGCAGCGGGACAGATAATGTCGGGGACCAGGCTTTTGGCGACCTGGCCCTATGCGCGAATCTGATTGCTAATAAGGGTCTTTGGGCTGGACATTGGCCCTTAACGGTCGGTGCAACCCACACCGACAATAGCGCTATGGACATTGAGGCCAAAGCGCGCGCCGTTCGCCGGACTCTCCGCGAGCTCATTCTGCGGGGGCATCCACTGGTATTCGCCTACTCGTCGGGCAAGGATTCGAGCACGGTGTTGTCGCTCGGGCTGGAGGAGTTGCGCGCGCTGCGTGGGCAACGTCCGGATATAGCGTTTCCGCCGACGCTGGTGCTGATGGCCGACACTACCGTCGAAAACCCCGAGATCGCTCAATACGCCCGCGCGGAGATTGGGCGAATCCAGCAGTTCGCCGCGGCGCACCATATTGATGTGCGTGTTGGTGTGTCGGTACCGAATCTGAATGACACCTGGGCGGTACGGACTATCAGTGGTCGATCATTGCCACGGTTCCCCGGTCAAAGCCACGACTGCACTGAGGACTGGAAGGTGAAGCCGATGGGTCGCCTGCGCAAAAGGATGCTGGCCGAGATCGTCGGTGACTGGGCTGAGCCTGTGACGCTGACCGGTACACGCTACGACGAAAGCCGGGCGCGCGGGAAAAAGATGACGGCGCGGGGGGAGCGTGCGACCGAGGTTTGGCGCAACAAGGAAGGTGAGGCCATGCTTTCGCCGATAGCTGAGTGGTCGGACGACGACGTATGGGAATACCTGGGCCAGATGCGTGCCACTCCAGGGCGTAGCTACTCGGATTTCACGGACACCTTCGCGATATATGCCTCCGCCGCCGGCGCCAGCTGCGCGGTGGTGGCCGACATGATGTTGGGGAGCAAGCCTAAGAATGCTTGCGGCGCCAGGTTTGGTTGTGCGGTTTGCACGCTGAGCCGAGAGGACAAGTCCCTAGTGAACATGATTGAGTCCGACGGCAAATACGGGTACCTACGCGAGCTCAACAGGTTGCAGCGGTTCCTGCTCGCCACCCAGTACGATATGTCGCGCCGCAGCTGGCTGGGTCGAACGCTGACAAATCAGCATATGGCCGTCGGCCCGGATCGTTATTCTCCTGCGATGCTTGACGAACTGCTGTGCTATGCACTCAGTATCGACCGTGCCGAGGCGGAGGCCAGTCGGTTGTTGGGAATAGACGCGCGTTTCCAGCTCATCGGTCTGGAGCAACTGGTTCTGATCGATGCGTTGTGGAGTCGCGACGGGATCCACCGGCCGTTCCACGCGCTGAAGCGGTACCGCGAGGTTTACCTGGAAGGGGCGCATTATGCCGTCCCGGTCCTTCCGAAGGCGCCCGACATCGCAATCCCGCCGCGTCGCTGGCTGTATGTGGGCGATAACTGGGATGAGGGGCAGCGGTTCTTTGATAGCGGGCTGTCAAATCCTTTGCTGGAAGCCTTTGCGGGTGATGGTTGTTGTCGCAAACACGTCTCCGGCAAGGACGGCACAGCGTACCTGGACATCGAGGTCGCCGATACCATTACCGTCGACCCGGAGGGGGCGTCCCTGGTACTGGAGTTGGAGTTGGAGGGCCTGATCGCCGCTTATCATGACAATCCGAGCGTCTCTCGCACCGCTGGGTACCGCTACTACCTGGATTTGGGGGTGTTGGCCCTGAAGAAGGGCGCACACGCCGAGGTGGACGCCATCCTGCGGCGTACGGCATTCTTTGAACGCAATGGCTATCTGGACCTCGCCAATTGGCAGGACATTTTGCCGCGCACCATTGGGAACCCCTGGCCAGATCGAGCCGGGCAGCAGGAGCTGTTGCTTTAAGTGCCCCTTAACGGATCGCCGGGAGTTCCGTACTCTTGGAGGCAGAAAAGGAGCTACCGTGACCGATCTGCTTCCCCTGTACTTTCGTGACGTCAACATCTCGCGCGGCGCTGTTGCCCATCGGCAGAAGCTGGGTGCGATTGCGCCTCTTGGCCGCGGCGTCTATATCGGCACGCCGTTTACGGCGGACGAGATGCAAAGAACCCCCCGGGCTGTGGCCGAACGCATCAACCAGACGCTGCGGCACTTTGGGCCGCGCCTGGCGGCGCACGTCTACCCCGGCGCGCCGCTGGTGTATGCCTCGGCCTACCTCCAGTCTGTGGGTGAGCAGGGGCGGATGTATTTGCTGGGGTCGCGCGCCAGCGAGGTCGTGGTGGGGGACACCCTGCGCGGGGCGCTGCCCGAGGCCGTGGCCCAGCTGGTAAGCCCGGTTGTGATCGAGGTGCGCCGCGGACGCCCTGACACGCTGGATATGCGGCCGGAACGCGACTACCGGGACGTGGCGCTGGAAGATGGCCTGCTCGAAGTGCCAGGGGTGTTGCAGTATTCGCTCCGCGGCGATCGGGCGGTCGAATCCCTGCGGCTGCAGAAGCTGCGGGTGACCACCCCACGTCGGACCGTGTTGGATTTGGTCCGCCTGCCGGCCGGAGATGCCGCCAGTCTGGAGGCGCAGGAGCTCCAGGCCCTGTTGCAGCTGGCCGGGCTGCCGCACCATGGCGATCTGGCCGAGGAGCGTATCAAGCAGGCGCTCACCGCGCTGCGGAACGAATTTCCGACCTACCCTTCCACGGGTATCCGCGGCCTGCAGTCCGTCCTCCGGGAACTGGCCCAGCAGGAGGGGCTACGGCCGCAGATAGAGCACAGCCGGAAGCAGGCCGTCGATGAGTTTTCCCTGCGCTGGTTTGGCACCCCGATCGCGCGGGTCATCCGCCGCCGTGACGACCAGTGGGTATTCCACTACGAGGACGGCTGGCATCTGAGGGTGTGGCCGGAGGAAAGCAATCGCGGCTTCCCTGCCTTCCTGTCCAATCTGTTTCCGGAAATTCGCACCTTCCAACCCCACGAGCGTGCCGAATTCCTGCGCAAATACGCGCGTTTGATGTCCAACCTGACCATCGTGGATGCACGGGAATTTGGTCGGCACATCAGCGAGGACCGTCTGCGCTTCCCCCTGAAGTCGATCTCGGCCGACGACCCAGTGACCTACCAGGGAAAGGTGACTGGGTTGCCGGTGTTTGATGCCGACTTCCTGGAGAGGGTGCGGCAAATCATGAACAGCCGGGCGATGACCCAGGTGTCCGGTTGCACACTCAAGGTGCCCATGACGCTGGATGCCGACGGGGCGCGGCCGGCGCTCAATGTGCCCTTTACCCACATCCTCAAGGTTCCTATGAACCAGGAGTTGCGTATCCTGGGCGCGCTGGAGTGGTATTCCATGTCGCTGGCCCGGGGAGCCGGAATTGAGGTGCCGGATTTCCGCATGATAGACCTGGGCAAGGTCGAGGCGGGATCCTTCGAGCTCGGCGCCTATCAGGGTGGCGATGCTCCCCCATGGATGGGGGAAGCCCTCGCGGAGGCAGCCAAGGTGGATATGGCGGCAGTCCGCCCCACGACGCCGCAGGAGGCGATTGGCCGCCTAAGCGAGAGCATTGCCGACGTCACCGAGCTGAACAAGGCGCTGTGGTCGGAGGTCTTCAAGCTCGCCGGCGGCGGAGATGCCTTGCTGCCGGCGGAACCCGCCAGGAACTGGTGCGAGATCCCGCCGGCGTTCCTGATCGAGCGGTTCGATATTCCGACGCCTCACGATCCCCGCTGGCGCCTGGCCGAGGATTTCTGTTCGCTGACCAACCGCGTGGCGGTGGACGGGGAGGTGAAGTATCAGGGCACCATGGAGGAGGTGGCGCAGACATTGAAGCGGCATTCCACCCATTGGGAGGACGACCGCGTTCGCCTGTTCAAGCAGGTGGCGCTCAATGTGATGGTAGGGAACAGTGACGCACACCTGAAGAATTTCTCGATTCTGCGCATTGCCTCGCACGGGAAGGACCGTTTCGACTCCGTGCGTCTCTCGCCGGCGTATGACATCGTGAGCGCTGCGGTTCTCTACACCGGTGAGCAGAACCAGTCGCTGCCGCTGTACGGCGATCGTCGGCCCGATCGCAAGAGCCTGCTGCGCTTCGCGGAGCTGGCCTGCGAGATCAGCCCGTCGGAGGCGAGGGCCGTCCTTGATCAGCTGCGTACCCGGCTGCAGCAGCAGGCCGATGCCGTGATGGAGCAGGTACCGGACTACGTGGCCAGGGAGCCAGCCTACATGCGGGCTATCGAGACAGCCAACCGTTACGTGAAAACCATGTGCATGCGCTTGCGGCCTGATACGCCGGCGCCGGCGGGAGGGGGGCTGTGAGCGAGCATCCCCCGATATCCGAACAACGCGCCTACGAGCTGCTGGAGGCGGCCGCGAGCCACTTCCAGAAAGCGCTGGCAGGCAAACCCGAAGCCATGGCGTATGTCGGGCAGCAGCGCGGGATCTCGCCGGCCCTGGTCCGCGAGTTCCGCATCGGCTACGCGGACGGCGGTACCGGTGGCCTGTTGCTGGCCCTGAAGGCAACCCCGGAGGAGCTCAAGGCCATCGGTCTGCTTCGTTCGCGGGAGAAAGGTGGCCTCAATGTCGTGTTCCGCAACCGCGTGATGTTTCCGATTACGGACCGGGAGGGGCGGGTGGCTGGATTCGGCGGCCGCATCATCGACCAGGCGGCCGCGCCAGACGCCCCGAAATACCTTAACTCGCCGGAAGGGGATTATTTCAAGAAACGCGAGCTGCTCTACGGGTTGCGCCGGCTGCCGGGAGGCCTGGTGCGCCAGATCATCCTCGTGGAGGGGTATGTGGATGTCATCGCCTTCGCTGAGACCGATCTGCCGCCAGCGCTTGCAGGCCTCGGTACCGCCCTGACCCCGGAACACGCCGCCTTGCTGCGCCAACGGGCCGAGAGCGTACTGCTGATGTACGACGGCGATGATGCCGGGCGCAAGGCGGCCAAGGACGCCATGGGCACCTTGCTGGACGCTGGATTTGCGTCCGCCGAGATCCGCGTCCTATTGCTGCCCACGGAACACGATCCCGACACCTGGGCCAAGGCCATGCCGGCAGATGTGCGGCGGCGGGCGATTGAGCAGGCGCCGACGGCTATCGAGTGGCTTGAGCTGCAATTGCAGGGGCTATCCAAGGCAGCGATGTCGCTGGAGCGCAGGGTGCACTGGGGGGAAGCCTTTGTGGGCTGGATCCAGCGCATGCAGGACCCGGACGATCAGGCGCGGCTGCTGGGCGCTCTGGCGCAGTTCCTGGGGGTGGAGGTGCCCCGCTTGGCGGAGTGGTTTCGCCAACAGCACCCCCCCACGGACAAACCGCCGGTGATCTCCCAATTCACTCTGCCGGAGATATCGCCGGCACGCGGTGCAACTGCGAGGCGCTGAGCGTATGGACATGGCAGTTTCCGTTTCCACCGGCGCGGCCCTGTTCGCCGGGTCACCCCGGTCGCGCGCCTGTGTGGCACGTCCGGCCCACGAGGTGCGGCCGCCTCTGGTCAGTCCGCTCAAGTGGGCTGGCGGTAAGCGGCGCCTGGTGGAGCCGTATTTGCGGCCGCTGTGGCAGGGGCATGAGCATCGCGTGCTGGTGGAGCCGTTTGTAGGGGCGATGTCGGTGGCCCTGGGCCTGCGCCCCGAGCGCGCCCTGCTCAATGATGTCAATCCACATGTGGTTAACTTTCTGCGCGAGCTCAAGCGCGGTCTGAAGATCACCATCCCACTGCTCTACGACCACGACTATTACTATGCCGCCCGGGAACGGTTCAACGACCTGATTGCCCGGGGCGAATTCCGGGGCAGCGAGGCGGCGCAGCTGTTCTACCTGCTCAACCGGACGGGATTCAACGGTTTGTGCCGCTTCAGCGGGCGGACGCCACAGCGTTTCAATGTGCCGTTCGGGCGCCACAAGACCGTCAACTTCCAGGAAGACTTTGCCCGCTACCGGGCCGCAATGAAGGGATGGCGGTTGTCGAATCGAGATTTTGAGCACCTCGAGGTCGGTGAGGACGCCTTCGTCTACGCCGATCCGCCGTATGACGGTGCCTTCACGGCCTACTCGGGTCAAAGCTTTGATTGGGATGACCAAGTGCGCTTGGCGGAGTGGCTGGCCTCCCGTCGGTGTCCAGTGGTGGCATCCAATCACGCGACACTGCGCATCAAACGACTGTACAGGAAGCTGGGATTCCGCATCCGCGAAATCAGTGTGGCGCGGTCCATCAGCTGCACCGGCGGGCGTGAGGCAGCGCGCGAGATAATTGCCGTCAAGGGATTTGGGCGGTGAGCGAGGGCGGCAGTTTACGTATCGAGCGGTGGCGCTGTCTGATGCAGCTGCCACGGCGGGTGCCATCTTTGGCGATGGCGTGGAACGACAGGGCTTTTTATGGGGACGTGGAGTCGCTCGCGTTGCTCTTGCGTTGTGGCATGGGGCTGCGGCAGCCGGACATGGTTTGGCATGTGGTGGCGTCGCGTCGGGAGGGAGCGCTCGCTGCGTTGTTGGGGGCGGGGCTATCTCCGGCGTTGCGGGATAGTGAGGGCACGACATGGTTGATGATGGCGTCCTGCTTTTTCCTACAATCCGGAGTGAGGCGCGAGACCTTGATTGATGCCGCACTGCAGCACGGTGTCGATATGGAGGCGGTGGACTTCAGTGGCCGCACTGCGTTAATGCTTGCAGCGGCCCATGATCGCACGGATGCTATTGACTATCTTCTTGATCGTGGAGCCCATATTGATGCCAGGGATCCATTTGGACAGAACGCGCTGATGTGGGCGTCCATGAACAACTCACCGAAAGCCATTCATACGCTGGTGGCGCGCGGCGGCGATCTGGAGGCACGGAACCACGTGGGCATGACTGCATTGCTGCTCGCTGCGAAGAACGCCAAGAAGAATTCGTTGCGGGCGCTCTTGAAGAGTGGTGCTTCACCGCGCGCTGTCAATAACTTTGGGCAGTCCGTGAGGGAGTGCTGCAATATCAAAGAAATTCTGGATATTGTGGAGCAATTTGTGACGGCGAACCCAAGCAACGCAAGCCACCCAGCGGGTGGCGTCCCTACCCCATGACCCGTGGGATTGGTGGAGCGTTTGGCGTGGGGCGGGAATAAGGTCCGACGCACTACCTTCAGCACCACCCATCAAGACGGTAACAGCTGCTGCAGCTAACCGTGAGTTTTTCATCCTTGCCCGGGTCCGGGCCACGCAAATCAGCCCTTAACAGATCTGTTGCACCTGCCGCATGCTGACCACAAGAGCAGTGTTGGCAGGAGACCAAGGTCATGTCCGGCTATTCCGTGCACCACATGAATACCGAAGAAAAACGCGCTTACTTCGAGCGGCAGGAGATCGTGCGCCTACAGAAGGTCGTGGCGCTGCGTTTGCGCCGCGAGCGGCAGGCGGATGCGCATCCCGAGCATTCTACCGGCATGTCACGCCACGAATGGAGCGCCTTCCGACGCAAGACTGCCGTGATGCTTGCCCGTCTCGATCGGCTGATGGCGCGTTCTGAGCAGCACATGAGTGCCGATGTGGCTTCGGAGCTGCGGGCAGCGCTGATGGGAGAGGTGTCCCGTGACGACGAGCGGCTGATGACCGCCCTGCATGCCGAGGGCATGCCCTCCGTGGAGATTGCAGAGAAGTTCGAGGTCGCGCCATTGGTGGTAATGGCTGCGTGCGCTCCGTCGGCGGGCTATCAGCACAAGCGTGCCGGTGGGCTGAGGGTGGGGCTATGAAGTACGCACTCCTGAAGACGGCAGCCATTGCCAGCTCCGGCCTCCTGAAGGTCGACCCGGCGCGGCTCGTGGCCATGGTGGCCAAGGATATCTCCAATGTGGCCTGGGCGTATCACGACCACCACAAAAAGCAGATCGTGGCGATGGTGCCGTTGCAGTCGATTATCCCCGAGTCGCGGCCCGGGCAGCATGCCGAAAAGGACTGGGAGTTCCCGGTGGTGGAGGCGACGGAACGCTGGTCGACCGTGGCCTACAAGGGCAAGGACGGAGTGTTGCGGACCGACAGCATGCCCTGCGTACTGTCCCGCCCCGAGGGGCATTGTGTTGGCCGGCTACAGCTCACCTTGACGGGCTTTGCGGCCGGCCTGGTATCTCCGTGGGACCGCTACAGCGAGTATTTCCCCGACTATGCCAGCGCAGAGCGCTGGTGCAGCCTCTACCTGGCGGCCAACTACCACAGGGAAGAGGGCTTTTTTCCGCCCGCCTTCATCCCGTCGGCGGCCGACTATCCCCATGCGGTAGCGGACAGCGGCATGTACAAGCACCGCGGGCGCGAGGAAGCCTACGGACTGCCGGCGGGGCACGTGATTCGCCTGGAGTCCCCTCTCAATGTCGAGGTTCTGCGTCAGGAGATGGCGATTGAGCGCGCAGCGCGCCGCTCGGCGCGCCTCAAGGGGGAGCCCCCACCCATGAATTTGTCGCGCGATCCAGCCGCCACACCGACGGAGTCACAGAAGGCTGAGTCCTTCGAATGGTTGCGTGAGATATCGATCAGTCAGTTTCATGGTGCAGAGCATGCGGCAGTCATGTTGTACGAGATCGCGCATCTCAATGCGGAGGCGCGTAGTTTGCGACGCGCCACGAAGCCGGTGCTTGTCTCGCAGTCAGACGCCAACCCGTACCGCGCCGTCGAGTCCACCAATCAGGCAGGCCTGCCTACACCCATGTCACCTGATCCGGCCGCTACGCCAACGGGGGCGCAGAAGTCGGCGGCTTTTGAGTGGCTGCGCAAGATGTCGACCACCCCATTTGATTGCGCGGAGCTTGCAGCAGTCATGCTGTGGGAGGTTGTACATCTCAATGAGGAAGTACAACGGTTGAGGCGTGTAGCGAATCCGGTGCGTGTTTCACCGTAGCCGGAAGCCGCTGTCAGGAGAACGAGGATGGAATCGCACGAATACCGTTCCCGAGAAGCCCAGCCAGACCTCATCTGGCTCAACAAGGCCCGGTTTGCCGGCGTCCAGGAACTCACCGTAACCGAGAGGGGCACGCTGGAGGTGCTCGGCAAGGAGCTTCATCCCGCGGACCCGAAGCAGGCGCCGGCGCCGGGTAGTCTCGTCAAGGTCTGGTATGCCGCCGGGAACTTCAGGGCGGCGACCATGAAGGCGTGGGCGCAGGCCTCGGCGATTCATCGGGAGCGTGAGCGTACCGAGCACGTATCCCGCGAGACCGCGCACCGTCGGCTCCGCGAAGAGGCGGAGGCTTTCAATTCGGCGCTGCCGGTTCCGGTGCGTTGGGTACCGGGGCTTAAGGACGCGAACCATGGCGCGCCGTCGAGCCTGGCGGGCGTCGGTACTACTCGGCGCCCTGTCGTGCATGTGCTCCTGCAGCAAGACCTGGATGCGGGGCGACTGTACCGGGAGTCCGGCGATCTGCTATGTGACCCGTCCCATTCGCGCTGGACGGCGGCCAGGATGGGCACACCGGAGGCGCTCACGGTTGACGCCGAGGGGCACAAGTACCACGCCAAGGTAACGTGCAAGACCTGCCTTGAGATGGTGGCGCGGCTGGCGAGAAAGGGTGACGACCTGACCGAGGCGCATGCACCGGCCCCGGTGGCCGGCGGCCTGCGCCCGTAAGGAGCTGCAGCAATGCCCGTGCTCGATAACGTGTTAACAAAAATACCGCCGAAGCTGTTCCACGGCACCTGCGAAGAGATTGTGGGGTCCTTGCATCCCAGTGGGTATGACAGCGTGTTTTGGACTGCGGGCACGCCTGCCGTGGCGCAGACCTATATCCCGGTATCGGGTGGCAGCACGCTGGCAAGCATCAGCAAGGGGCGTCGCGTCATCGAACCGACCAGCGTAACCATCGCGGTTGCCAGCGCGCTTGGTATCGTGCCTGATGCCGAGTATGACGATCGGGGCCGTCTTCTCTCCTGGTGCTGGCGCACCCGGGATGGCGCATCGGCCGAACTGGGCACAGACCAGGTGCTCCAGTACCTGGAAGGGCTCGGCTACACCCTGGAGGACCACAACATTGCCATGCGCGGCTGGCTGAAGGTCCGGATCGCGGAGGGTAAGGACGTAATTTTGCCGGCTGACTACAAGGAGCCCGGCCGTGTCTTCGTATTGGAGCCGCCGTCGGACCTGCGCCTGTACGACCACTTGACGGGTTTGGAGGGGGACCTCACTGACCTCGCGTATCACAAGATTGATCTCTTCCGGCAGCTCGAGTCCCAAGGGTATGACGGTATCGCCATTCACGATTTCTGCCAGTCCAGCACCTGCGGCAATGTCGGGCACGTCTCCTATGGTCTCTTCGCGCAGGGTTTGGCGCGGGCGCGCGTGCTGGGGGATTTTCAGGCGACCCACTATGAGTGGTCCCCACAGTATGACGGAGAACTATTTACTCGGGAGTACGTCGAGTGGGAACAAGAGTGGGGACAAGAGCGTCTGCGTGTGCCCTGTGCGCTGCCTGGCTACAAGGCATATCGTGTTGAGGGCGGGGCGTCCGCCTACGCCTACCGGTTGATCAGCCCGGCAGGCGCTGAATATGCCTTGCTTCGCATCCATCCGGACAGGCCGCATCTGAGGGTGGTGCATGACAGGAGTGGGCGGTCATCCGCAATCAAGGGTACGATGGTTTTGTCGGACGCGGATGGCGCACTGCAGTTATTCGACCGGGTGCAAGGCGGGCTGATATTGCTTGAAGAGTGTCTTGCGTGGAACCAGGCGGAAGAGGCTCGGCCACGTTACATAGCGAGGGATGGTCGGCCGCGGAATCGGCGCGGCGAGCCGATTCCTTAGCGGCGGCTTTAATGGATCTGACGCTGAATCCGTCGACTTTGCGCACGCATCACGGAGCGGGGCTTCGTGTGTGTTGGCGCAGTGCGCGAGGTGCGGCGGGAGATAGTTGTCCGTCAAGAATTCGGTAGGGGACATCCGGCAAGCAGGGTAGCAGTGCAGGGTTGAGGATAACGAGAGGGCCGTGTCGCTTGAATCTCTCGCGGCAGGCCCACAAGAACGCCCCCTCATTTCCGTACCGCAAGACAGCGAACTTGCGCCGCCACCGCTGGCCGGCCAGGTCGCCTGAAGCAATCCAGCTCTTCCATTCATTTCCATTGCGGAATTGGCTGCCGAGGTGAACGCCGATCACGCCCGTGACATTGGCCTTGTGACGCTCCATGCCGGCATGGCGTTCCAGCTTCCACATCTGGCCAGATTGTTTCAAGAGAAAATCACGGTATTCTCGCGCCTCTCTCAAGGCTTTTTCGCGTGTACCGCAATTCGATTCGGAGAAATGGAGCGTGATCAGGGAGCCAGTACCATCTGGTAGCGGCACGCTTATTGTGTAAGCCCCTGATGACGTCTCGTAGAGATACTTTTCAATGCGCATCACTGCGGGCCAACATCCCATGGTAGGTGGGGGGCAAGTGCACGGGCGTTTTTCAGGTCACTCGTTGTCCAGCTGACGCACCAGTTCCTCCGCCCAGCGGGGCAAGGCTGGCAGCCGCTGGCGCACAGCCCCATCCTTGATCGTCAGTACCTGGCGGAACGGATCGTCACTGGAGGAGTTGTCCAGCATCCGCACCTCGTCGCAAAGCGGGATCGCGGCCTTGAGGTGCTGTAGGGTCCGGGGTATGCGGCTTGCCACCTTCTCTGGCGGGACCGCGTGCCCCCCTGCACTCACCCGCTGGGCGATGCGCGCCTGGTTGAGGTCGACCCCCTCCACGTGGATGGCCACCAGCACCACTTCGTAGCCCAGCGCCTTGGCGCGTGCCACGAAGTCTACTTTCGAGGGGTGCGAGAAGACGGTTTCAAAACAAAAGCTACGCCCGGCCAGCAGCAGCTGCTCACGCAGGCCTTCGGCCACGCGGGCGGCCTCATAGCTGTGGTCCTCGGGGGCGTCGGGGTAGAGGATGCGGGCCAGGATGTCGGCGTTGATAAAGGGGATCCCGGTTGGCTGCAGGAACAGCCGGTAGAACGTGCTCTTGCCGGCGCCATTGCCGCCGGCGAGCAGCCACAGTTGTTTGGATTGCCGCACCGATCAGGGCTGACGCGGGATAAACACGCCGTTGTGGAACATCCCCACCGTGCGCGTACCGTCGGCGGCGACCTGCTCCAGGTAGCCGGGGTGGGCGGCTGTGGCCTGGTAGCGGGGATAGCCGGTGGCGACGGCTGGCGCCAGGTCGCCGCGTTCGCGGCGGTGCTCAAGGACGGCGAATACTGCATCAGGGTCGAGCGGCGGGCTGATGGCCGGCTCCACCTTGACGATGGCGATGCCGGCGGCGATCTCGGCCAGCTTGAGCGGGTCGAGCACACAGGCCACCCGCCGGCCAAGATCAGCCCAGTATTCGATCTGCTCGGTGGCGCTGCGGTGCAACTGCTCACCGGCCACGACGGCGGCCTCCATGAGGTCCTGCTGCAGGCGCACGGGGGAAGCGGCTTTGACCATGGGCATGACTCCTGATACGGATGGATGGGCGTATTGTAGCAGACTGCTACAGCGGGTGTGCCATGACGTTCATGTAGGTGCTAGGCGGTGGCCTGTCCAGGCCGGTGAGGGTTGGGATGAGGGCAAGAAGAAGATCGGTAATCATGAAGGCCCCAGGAAGGTGCCGCCGGCCGGATGCTGCTGGCTGGCCCCCCCCTCGGGCGCCGGCGATCACGCAAGACCAGTTTCCAATGGATCGAACCCTGCCGCGGGTTGGTGGGTCGGTGTATTTGCATCGCCCCCTGTCCGGTGTTATATATGGGAAAACGCACCCAATTATCCAACAACGAGGCAGTATGACCCCGAGGACCCCGTTCAAGCGACTGCTCGAACCAAGCGAAGAAAAGGCGCCGATCCTGGAGCCACACCAGTTCAAGGCTCTCCTACTGCTGGCTGGAGAAGGTCTGCACGGGCGCCGCAATCGGGCCATCATCTGGCACAGCTTCGGTAGTGCCCTGCGGGTGACCGAAATTGCCCATCTGAAAGTCAGAGACGTGCTGGACTGCAATGGTGAAATCAAAGCTATGGGGACGCTGCCGGCGAGCTATACGAAGAACAACAAGCCGCGGACGTTTGTCCAGTTGGGGCCTGGCTTGAGGGAGGCGCTGGATGCGTACCTAGCCTATCGGGTGCAAAATGGACTGCAGGCCGGCGGCAACCCTAATGAATATCGGGGGCTGACACCGTCCAGCGCGCTCTACCTAGCACGAGGTGACGACGGATTCAGCATGGTGCGTAAACTCTATATAGGGGTCGATGGGACGCAGACTGAATACATCATCTGTTCCAGCCTCCAGAACCTCATCAGTTCGCTGATCAAGCGTGTTGGGGTAACCGGCGGCAGCTCACATTCTGGCCGGCGCACGTTCGCCACCCGCATGCGTGAACGCGGTATTGAGGACGAATTGATTCAGGCGCTTCTTGGGCGCGGGCATCCGAACCAGACAATGGCGTATATCGGCGCCAACCTGGATCGTATCCGCGCCGCGCAGGCGACGATTTACGCAGACCTTTAAGGGGGAGGCATGGATTACGACCGTTTGGACTCGATAGCCGCGGATGTGATGCAGGGTAATACCGACGCGGTAGGTGTGCTCTCCACCGGGGAGCGACTGTATGTGGCCTTGGCCGCCAACAACAGCGAGTTGCTGGGCAGCGACTCCATCGCCTACGCCATTGCCCGCCTGGAGCCGGAGGCAGTGCAGGAGCTGGTTGAGCGCCATCGCTATGACAACATCGACACAACCGTCGCCAAGGCGGCTCGGCACCAGATGGACGATCTGGTGGCCCTGGTGCGCAAGCTGGTTCATTCGTTAAAAAGAGCGCAGCCCGACAGCGATATTGCAAAGCGCGCCCAGGACTACCTGCGCCGGCAGGGCTTGGAAGGGTCGCCGCTGCGGGGCGAGGCCGACTGATGATCGAGTACGCCCGCGGCAGGTGCTACCGCTGCAATGGTCGCGGTCGATTGCGAAGGCGGTGCTTGATGTTCAGTTTATGATGTGAGTGCGCGAGATGAAGTGCTGGTCGCCTCAAGTGGATGGGAATATTTGCGGTGCGCAGGCGGTTGCCGTAGACCTGCCGCGCCACATTCTGGTCTGTGAGACCCATCGCCGCCGCGTGGAGACGGCACAGGGACCGGTGGCCGTTGGTGAGATTTGCTGGTTCACGAAGAGTATGCGCATGTGCCGCCTGATCGACATCGGCCGGGATGGATTGTTGACGCTGGAGATTATGGATTCCGGCAAGCAGATCGCCGCTACGGCGGACGGCATCATGCCGAACACTGCATTCAGTGCGAGTGAGGATGGGGAGGTTTAGTGGTGCGCAACATTTCCTTCATGCTGACTACCGACCAGGTGCGCCGTCGCATCAAGACCGTCACCCGGCGTGTCGGCTGGCGTAACGCGAAGCCTGGGCAGCTCCTCTCCGGCGAGGAGAAGGGGATGGGATTGAAGTCGGGCGAGAAGGTGAAGCGCCTGGCGACGATCCGCGTGGTAAGTGCGACGCTGGAGCCGCTACGTCGGCTGGTGGACGATCCGGACTATGGTTTCGCGGAGGTGGTGAAGGAAGGGTTTGGCGACCACCCTACGTTGTGCCTACCGTCCGAATTTGTGCAGTTCTTCTGTGGGAGCCACCGGGGTTGCACCCCGGAGACGGAAGTTACCCGCATCGAATTCGAGTACGTGGATTAGTGCATGCCTCTCCCTAACGAACATTCCGAGTCCGAAATGCGGATATCCGGCGAGCGGAATGGGCGTAGCACTGCCGCTTGGATGGAATTTGGCGATCGGTATGGTGGCAAGGGATGAGGCGACATAGTATGAGGAAAGCAGGCGGCACAACATGGCGGTTGCTAGTGATTTCATTATTCGCCTGTGGCGTTATCGCGGGAATCGACCGTCTCTATTGGGTCAACAGTGGCGATGGATTGGCGGGATGGATTGGCCCGGCTTTGATGAATCAGGCAGGGCTGTCGATGTGCGGCGACGAAGGCGCGGAGGTTAAGTATCGAGGCGTCCAGCTCCACTACCGATGTGGGCGTCACGCCATTTGGCCTATGTATCTCGGGCGCGGGCGACATGGATACTCCCCGCAATTACAAATGGCCTGGGAGGACGTTCAGCCCGAAAGCTGATGGTAAATGAACCGGGGGTCAGGATGAAATACGAAATAGATCATGGCGCCGACGGCTGGCCGATCACGAAAGACGGCGAGCCGATGGACAAGAAGGCAGTAGTAGCTGAGTTGAACCGGCTGAACGCCACAGTAGAAGGGCTTACTGAACGCGGCTGTTTGCCGCCAACCTGGCTTGAGGCGGAACAACTTCGTCGGGAACTGGAGGAGTTTCTGGAAGGGTTTAGTGGCGCGACTGGCGGTGAAGTATGCTCGTCCGTTGTAGAGGGGCTCAACACAATCCTTGACCGAGTGGTAGCGGCTGATTCGTTGCCCGTCAGCACCCAGGTCCACGACCTGCTTGAGGAAGTTGGACGGCTCCGCGCTGAGCGGGCGGCGTGATTTGTAGGAAAAATACAATGTTCGACCCATTGGAAACGACCCCTTTCGGTACGCGCAAGGGTTAGATACTAAATTCAAAGAAGCTAGGCTGGATCAGGCTATGAGGTCGCGCAAATAGCTTCGGGGGGGAAAGAGGAGAAGTGAAGCATGCAGGCACCGCTTAGTGTAGGAACGGTCGGTTTTGGGGTGATGGTCGTGGTGCTGCTACTGATTTTGGTGCAGAGCCTTATCACGGTTTTTGGGAAGGGCGGGTCCCTCCGCGTAAAGTTCGCGATTGCCGGGTTGGTTACCAGCGGCTTTGTGTTGGCTATGGTCGCGGTGACCCTGCTCGGATCGTTTGGGGTTTTTGGTGAGTGGGTTGTCGGCCAATATGCGTCCAAGCGAACGGAGTTGTGGTTATATGGGCTGCTGGCCTGCGTATTCACTGGGGTGTTTGTTTGGTTGGCTGGGCGTGAATAGCCAGAAAGTACCACAAGGGGGAATAATGTGAAACGTGATCCTATTGAGTTGGTGGGCGCGCGATTATTCCAGCAGGGGCGCGCAACATATAGCGATGGGTGCGACCACTGGCGCGTTTTAGCCGGCATCGCGGCAACGCTGCTCCTGTTCGTGGTTACGATGGTCAGCGAAGCGCCATTCTGGCTCGCCCTGGTCATCGTTTTCGGCGGGAGCGCCGCTACGGCTACTTGGAGCGTCATCGCGGGACAGGTCGCTGGCCAACAATGTGTCGCGGAAGGCGAAGCCATTTGGCGGAGTGGGTCCCGGCCATAGCGGCTGCGGCTGATTGAGTAACATGGAGAATAAGGGGGGTAGGCGCGATGAGTGATGAGAATTTTGAGGAAAGGCTGGCGTTACTCGCCCGTGTGACTAAGCAGATTGAACTGGCACAGAACGCCCTCGGTGTGGCGCTCCCCGAGAGTATCAGCTCTGCAGCACGGGAGCACATGTACCGCTTTCCGATGCGTGATGACCAGGCGTTGGATCTGGTCGGGTTACTTGGGCGGGCAGTGCAGTTCGGTAGGGAATGAGCGGATTACGGACTCGGGAACGCGGACAGACGTGTTTGGGACAACATTGTTTATTGTACGGATGTGGAAGGCGCTTATACGGCGCCTCTATCAGGTAAACACTCATCCGGCGATGAGCTAGTGGATAAAAGAGAGAAAGACGATGTCTAAGGAAGCAAAAGCAACATTCCGGTATGTGGTGAACAATCAATCCGGCGAGGTTAGCGTAGGAGCTAAATCAGCTGTAGCGAAATCGGAGGACGACTGGAAGATATCTCTTGCGCTTCAAGCAGGCCAGGACGTAGCTGAACAATTTAACACGGGCATTCGGGTTATTCAGCTGTCACTGAAATCGTTTGAAACGCGCTGAGAGGAAGGATGCGTTCCCAATGAGCCGCCTGAGTAGTGGACTGCACGGCGGTGAAACTGGAGCTATCGACGCCGCAAGAGAGAGGGTTCGTAATGTCTAGTCCCAAGATTGACGTCTGTATTGAGGGCCGGCACCAGGTTATTGAGCGATTGATTCGCGCCGTCGTCGCGTCTCTGGAGTCCCAGACACCTAATTTGGCCCCTGCGCAATTAGCGCTTCTGCGTGCGGCGCAGACCTCTCGATGGGCCCCCGAGCGTTGCGTTGTCACCATCGAGCACGCTCAAGCCACTGAATTGGGTGGGCGTTTGACAGAACTTGCACGCAGCTATGGGTTGGGGGCAGAGGCGCGAGTAAGCGAACCGACAATGCAGTTCGTGCTCGAAGTGAGCAGCCTCGGCGGCGGGAGCGGAAATCCGACGTTTGCGACAATCGACGTTACGGTCGATCTAGCGCAGCGCATTGTCGCGATGTCAGAGGCCGTAAAGGCGCAGGGCTGGCATGAGGTGAGTTCGTCCACATGTGGTAATCCGGTGTTCTGGGACAGCGAACGTGGGCTGGCCGATCGCAGTGAGATCCTTCCGAAAGACTGCACGACATATCAGTCCGACGCCGATGTGATGGTTGTGGCGGAGCGCTACGTGAAGTGGCAGGCCAGTTCGCGTTACGGTTCGTCCCACTTCCAGACCGAACATGTCCCCCTCGATGATCTCCGTAAGTTTGTCGCTGCGCACAGTCAGCCAAACAACAGCCACACTGTTACTTCCGAGTTGCGCGGCCCCACGAATGGTGTCAACGGTGCGGTCGTAGGCGTATCGGCAGACGGTGATAGAAACAAAGAGTTACCTAGCCTGGGGATGTAAAGAAGAGATAGAGAGGCGACAAAATGTACTGCCGACACGAACAATGTGGCAGGTTCCTGGGGTTCGAACCACTTTTAGGAAATCGGAGAAATTATGAAGGGATTACTTATCGTATTGCTGTTCGGGGTTTCAGGTGTAGCGTTTGCGGCGTCTGAAGTCGGGAGTTGGAGTGTTCGGCTTTCCGTGGGCGAAGCGCACATTGAGGGGGTTGTGCGCAGCGGCGAGCCGTTCTACGGCCGACACGACAACAACATCGAGTATCAAGCCAGCAGCACCAATGGGCGTGGGCAGAAGGCTGTTGCGTTTATCGGATATGGGTGGAAGATCGACGACATCAAGGAAGACGCAGACGGGCTTTCGGCCGTCGTGTCGGTTACCGCTACGCGCCTGGAGGGGATGAAGCACGTCGTGGTTTCAGAGCGCGATGCAATCTATCTTCCGTCTATCTCCACCACCACGGTTGAGCAGTCTATCGCCCTTCAAGAAGGGGTTGAGGTGGCCGTTGCCAGCGGCGTCCTGCCGGTGCGGCTTGTCATTACCAGGACACCTCAATAGGCGCGGCAGAGTAAAAGAGAACGGATAACTGTTACGCAAGAATATGCTGGGTAACATGGAGAAGAGCGTCATTATGGAACGAAATGAGCTAAGCATCGTCTCGACTGCCGCATTTCCTGACTGCTGCCTGACGTGCGGTCATTCTGCGTTAGACTACGGCGGCGTGGTGTGCGACCACCCTACGTCGCCACGATTTGGCGCGGAGGTCTGTACAGTGTGCAGCTATTTTGTGCGTGACGACACCAAAGTGATCGCGAGTTCGCGCGTTCACTCTTTTATTACCACCGAAGAAGAAGACTTTGAGGAACGGTGCTTGGTTGTCGTGCGCGAAATCGGACTAAGTTTGCCGAACTCCCTTGCGTCAACGGCCGCACTGGAGTTGGAACGTAGGTTTCCGCGGCGCGTTTGGGAAGAGGCCCAAGGTGGCAGCGGGACGCGGGACTACTTGGCGTGGGTGGTCGCGGAGGCACGTCGGCGCGCCGGCGTGGCCGATTAGAAGCCCGCAGGGCGAGATATAAAGGATGCCTAAATGGAATTTACCACGCGAAACGGTGTTGTTATCACGTTCGATCCGTTCGATCAGACCCAGATCGATGCGGCAAAGGCTCAGGCTCCTGGCGAAGGCATCGGCCCGGCGATAGCGGCGGAGCTCATCGAGAGCATTCGCAAAGGCACCGTCACGAATGCCCTGCAACTTCCGGTTGAGTATATGCACCTGTCCACCCTTCTCAGATTACGCGACCACAAGGAGGCGTACAAGGAGACGGTCGAGGAATTCTTGGCCAACGTGAATCATAGGGTAATCCCGCTCATGTATCAGTGCTGTGTCAATAAGGATAGTCAATGGAAGCCTCTTTCAGCGTTCTTGGGGACTGATTACGATGCGGCGGTGCGGGGCAGGTGGCAGCCGACGGAAGATTGGAGTAACGGCGCGGAGATAGCCGAGGCGGTCGGAATGAAGCAGTTTGGGGAATATACGTTCACTGTGCATAGTTACGGAGAGGGATACGAAGTGAAGGAGGTGCTCGTGTCGCTAAAGCATCCAGTGACAGGCGAAGAGAGGACATGGCTGGTCGATACGTTCGCAAACATTGTCGTCGAGGCGCGGGTGGCCAGCCAGTGGGATGAAGTGACCTGTGCTAACCTCGGCGCAGGAATATCCGTTCTCGCCAGCCAAATCGGCACTGAGGTGCGGGATGAGGCGGTCAAGCGTGTGTTGGACGAGACCACCGCGCCAGGACGTATGCAGGCGTCACTCAACCACATAAATGAGCAGTCCAAATATCTTCTTGACGACCACGGTTACACAGAGACCGAACGATTCACAGGGCGGAAATGCCTTATTGGTGGCGAGGAGTATATGGTGATTCGCGCATTCACAATCCCAACAGAGTTTGTTGGTGACCCAGACATCGCTGCAAAGCTGTTTGCGGTATCTGTTCAAGGGCGCTTGGCTCAGGGGTGGGGATACCGCAACCACCAGGTGAAGCTGGCTTTGGCTTCTCCGCCGAAGCCGGGGTTCGGTCTTGGAATGTAATGCTATATCGAGGTCAATCAATACCGCTTGAGCAGGCCGCGAGCGCCGGCGAAGCTATCGAGGGACAAAATCATGGGGGCTGTGATGCGCCAGGTTTTGCAGTGGGTTGAGCGACGGGTAGCCGAGCAGCGACGGAAGCTGGCTTTTACTAACCGCGAGCGTTGGTTGTCGTCATTCGACCAAACGGGCTGCTACCGCCATTGGTCCGGCTACTGGGAGAGTCTCACTGGCCATATATGGGCGCCTGGACGCGGGTGGGTGCCGCCGGCGGAAACAGGTTGCGGATGTGGTTATACCAAGTGCGTAACCGGTGGGCCGGTAGAAGAGGGGAATGACGATGAGTGAGGAGGGTGCGCGACCAAGCTCTTCGAAGACTTGCTGTGATTCGGCGGCACGGATCAAGGCGTCGGTGGCATCACAAGCAGAAGACACAGGTTTATGGTTCCGGGCGCAAACGGCAACGGAAGCCTACCTTCAACAGGAGTTGAGGAAACTCCACGCGATTATTGAGCAAGAATTTGGGGCTACGTGACGGCGCGAATGGGCCGTCGCGACGATACGTATCGGCTATTGGACAGAGGGCTTGGTCATGGATATGGGCTCGCCGGCGGGACAGCAGTTAGCGATGTTACGCGACCTATTGCGCAAGCAACAGGGGGCCAGCATCCGAACTGTATCGATCATTGCTGGCACCCTTGTCGGCGAACCCTCTCGATCGATCGCCGAAGCACGGACGGCAACCCTGCATTGGGTTAAGAATCGGAGCGGACCTCTACCTAAAGAGGCGTGGGACGGTGCGCCGTTCGAGGTCTCGGCGGTAGGGCAGCAACCGGTCAGAGCCGTTCGGCTCGTGACGCCGGTCGAGTATTGGGCGGTGCAGGCGCACGACCAGGACAAGACGGTCGCAGGTCGTTCCTGGGTGACCGAAGTGTCGCTCGCCAACGTCGGCGGCAAAGCAATGCTCGGTGTGCGGCTGACGTGCGTTTCGCGTCACGATGACCCGCCGTTCGTCCCAACCATTCCTGGCTTGGTGCACCAGATCGCGGACCGCATCGGAATTGGGGTCGATGGGACACCCGCACAATCCACGGCCTGGACGATTGCGGACGATACACAATTTCAGCAGCTGGTGGCCCTATTGCTTGCACGTGGAAGGCGGTTGCCCGTGTTCGTTGTTTCGGTGCCGCCGGACAGTGGCGCGTGTGCAATCGATGCAGACGTGTTGGCCAAGGCCGTCCGCGGTGTCGCACATGTGGTGATCTTGCCGGCGGCTTTGTCGTGGAGTCTAACCACTCGGTTTGGGAAAGAGTTTTCGGTGTTCAATGGGGCGGTCCGGACCTATCGACCGGGCTTTGATCCAGATCGCGATGAGCCGTTTTCGCACCCTTTAGCACTTCCGACTCGGATATTGGATTGGGAGGGGGGGGCGGCTGGATATACCACATTCCTGGCAGAGAACGCGATCCATGCCAGCACCCGGCAAAAAGGGGTTGACGAACTTGTGCCGAGTTACGATCTGGTTCGCCGGCGGTTCCTTCAGCAGCAACAAGAACTGGCGCGGGCTGGAGGTGCGGCTGAATCCACCATCATCGCGATGCAGGAACGGCAAATTGAGCAACTCCGGGAAGACATCGAGAGCGACCACGAAACCTATCAGTCGTACGTTGACGGGCTCGAAGCCGACCTTCACTCAGCGCAGCTGCTGATCAACGAGCTTGAGGCTAGGGAGCACCACCTCCTTGCGCGCATTGAGGCGCTAGCCGCTATGCAGCCAGCTCGCGCGGTCGGCAGCAGCGCGGCGCCCCAGCTTCCTTCCACGCTTGAGGAGCTGGGGCCGTGGGCGGACCGCGAACTGGCTGGGCGACTGACCATTCATTCCAGAGCCATCCGTGGCGCAAAGAAATCCGACTTCAGGGACATCCCCCTGGTATACAAGGCGCTTCTCCTGCTCGCCAACGAGTACAGAGACATGCGTGTCTATGGAGGGCCGGAGCATGTGGCTGCGTTCGCGACCGGGTTGCAGGAGCTCGGATTAAAGGAAGAGCCAAGCTTTGCCGGGGCGGGAGCACACCTTGAAGGCGATACATACTTCGTGACCCATCGGGGTCGGCCGCGTGAGCTGAATCGTCATCTGAAAGGCTCTAACTCCCGCCAGGAGCAATACTGTTTGCGGATATATTTCTTTTGGGACACTGAGCGTGGCGAGGTGGTGGTGGGTTGGCTACCATCGCATCTTGACACAAGGGCGACATGAGAGGAGGGACGGGGTGCTTAGGTGTCCATGGACGCACGGTGTGCCACAGTAATGGCCTCTTGCTCCAAACAGCCGTTCTCCGCATCAATGAGCCCCACAACCCGACGAACGGCCGGGTCTGTTACGGTGCGCAGGCGCGCCAAGGCGCTTCGGTTGCGGGGCTTCTGTAGTATTGCTGGGGTGGAGTGCAGTTTGAACAGCGCTTCCAGGTCCTCGGGAACATACAGCGAGACCTCTCGGACCAATTCTTTGAGACGCAGGTACTCCTCCAGGCCCACGGGGTCATAGTCGCCGACGTGAAGTATTCCGTGGCCGGCCGCGGCAAGGCTGGTAAGCAGGGCGATTTGGCGGGAGGAAAGACGGCCGCCGGCGAACAGCGCCGCGGTTACCCCAATGTCTGCGAGATCCACACGAGAAAACGTATCCAGGTTCTCCACTACCGCAATATGGGCGTCTGGATCGGACAGGCGCCAGTCGCCCGCCGATTCCTCCTCCAGTACGACGGCCACCGCCCATGCGCTGGGCGCGCCCTCGGGTAGAGTGGCGTGCCACGGCACCGGACCATCCGTCCGCAGCAACTCAAGCCCTGGAGCCAAGCGGACCAAGGCGTACTCGAAGCCAACGCCGCGGGTTCGTTTCGAGTCGCGCACCTCCATGACCCCACGCTCGCGGTCTGACAAATCGGCGCCGGCGGCGCCCTGCATGAGCCCGACGGGGAAGCGAGAGTCGGCGAAGGATTTGACCGCTTGCCGATGCGCAACGGAGTAGGTGTATCCCGCGCCGGCGCGAACCAGGTTCACGGCCCCGGAGTCCAGGAGCGGTCGCAGCTCGACGATGACTGCGCGGCTGACCTGGGAGGCGGGTATTCTTCCGCCCTCGAGCAGTTGGTAAAGGACACGGGCCAGGGGCGATAACGCCGGCGGGGTGGTCATTCCGATATCGACTCTTCAGTGGTGACCGCATCTCCACGCTTTTCGCGCATCGATTTCTCGTCGAGCCAGGCTTTCCGGCCGGGGCGGCTGCGCGACTGTAGCAGATAGACCCGGCTCGGGACGTCCGAGCTCGAGGGGCTGGCCAGGATCGGGACGCAGTCGAGTTCCCGGGCCAGTTCAATAATTGCCTGCTGGTTATGGGGGCCGAGCTTGCCGATTTCGTCGACGAAGAACGGGATCATGCTGCGGTCGCGCTTCCCGAGCAGGGAGCGAATCAGGTACACGTTGACCAGTACCTTGATCGTCACCGCGGTGCCGGTGGACTCGATGTTCAGGGAGTCATAGCGCTTCGACTCCCCATTACTCTTTGTGACGACGAACGACAACTCGTAGAGGTCGCCCAGGTCGATGCGCGGCCGTTTCGAGAGGAATTCGCGCAGGTAGTCCATGGTCTCGCGATCGGTATGCCCGCGGTTGTCCCACAGGTCGCGCTGATCCGAGATCAGTCGGCGCAGCTCGCTGACAAGCTCGGTTTTCTCGTTGACCAGGATATCGATCTTCTGCAGGTTCGAGACCTGCGTCTTGTTGAGGCGCTTCGACAAGTCGGCGGTGAAGTCGGTGATCACGGCCAGATTGTTGAGCAGGTCCTGGCACACGCGCCGCAATTCCGTCAGCAAGCTCTCCCACAGCCGGTGGTGGTTCTCCCGCATCTCGCCGAGGGCGGCGACATATTCCCTTGCCCGCTCCACTATATGGTCTGGCGGCAGTTCCCGCAGGAGGTCGTATTCGGTCAGGCGCTGCTTGTGGGAATTCAGCTCGGTGCGGAGGAGGGCGTATTTCTCAAGGCCCTGTTCGTAATGGGCGAACAGGTCGCCGAGGTCCGAGAAGGGGATGTTCATCAGGTTGGGATCCCGGGTGGCGGGTAGCTTCTCCAGGTCGGCGAAGCGATTGGCGGTCTGGCGCAGCCGGCTGGTGATCCCCTCAATGCGGTTGTTGTTGGCGGTGATGGCGAGGCCGTTGGCCTCATGCTCTTTTCGCATCTTATCTTCCGCCGCGCTGAGCGCAGCCAGGTCACCCTGCCGTTGCTTCAGTTCCTTCTCGAGGGAGGGGCGCTTTGCCAGATCCTGCTGCAGCTGGTCGTAGTCCTCCAACTCGCGCGCCTTGGCGTTGCGGCTCGCCTCCACTTCGCGGAGCTGTTGGGCTACCTCTTCAGCGGCAATGGCATCCTGGAGGGCCTGCTTTGCCGTAGATTCCTCGCTGGCCAGTGCCGTCAGCCGTTTGGCGACGGCCTCGGGGGAGTTGTAGCGCGCCAAGTCCAGACCGGCGCTCGCGCAAGTGATGCGGATGGCGCTGTCCTCGTATCCGTCCGCGGACAGGCGCTCGCACAGCGCGGACAGGCGGGCATGGAGGGACGTTTCATCCTTGATGTGTACCGCGCCGTCGGCACCGGCTTGCGCCAGGAGGACGTCTTCGTTGAACAAGCGGCTCAGGCGGGAAATCTGCTCATCAGGCAGGTGTTCACGCAGCCAGACCAGGAAGCTGCTGGCCAGGCCCTCCAGCTGGGTCCGTTCCTGGGCAAGGGCCTCCAGTCGCCGCCGCAGACTGTCCACCGGTTCCTCGGAACGGAAGCGGCGCCGGCGCAAGTCCTCGACTTGTTGGCCCAGGGAGGCGAGCTCCTCGACTGCGAACTCGCGCACAAAGGACTGGAAGCGGGTCTGTGCGCCTGCAATGCGCTCCAGAGTCAGTTTGAGCTTGCCGATGTCTTCGGCGACCTTGCCGCGCTCCTCGCGATTCTGGGTCAGCCGCTCTTCGATCTGTGAGTTGAGGGCCTTCAGACTCGCGTTTTCGTCGGTGAGGCTGCGCTGCAGGGCAAGCCCAGTCTGTTCCTCGGCGTCCTTGATTTGCCGGATCCGCTCATAGTAGGCAGGGAGTTCATCGAGGAAGGTGTACTGCTGGCGCTCCAGATCATCGATTCGCTTGAGCGTTCCCTCGAAGCGCTCGATGTCGTTGATCTTCTGCTCCTCCGCGCGGATCTGGTCGGACTGGCGCCGGTAGTCCGTGCCCAGGTCGATGCTGGTGATCTTGCTCATCCGGTTTTTGTTGATGTTCTGGATGAGGGTCTTCAGCTCGTGGGTCGAGACGTGCTGGAGGTGGAGGAGGTTCTTGAAGATGGCGCGGAAGTGCTCATAAGCGCCGGAATCCTGTACCGGCACCAGCGCCAGATTTGGGAGGCGGTCACGGCCAAGGCCGGTCAGGACATGGCGATGCTCGGCGGAAGACGACAGTTTGCGGACCTCGCGGTCCGTCAGCAGCTGGAGCACCTGGTTCGCCGGCCGGATGGTGTTGCCGTCGGTAAAGAAGGTCGCCTTGTTGTAGCGGCCGCGGTAGATGAAGCGCTCGGGCGCATGCCGCTGGCCCAGCCCGGTACCGAATAGGCCGAATACATAGAACCCGTCCGGCGCCAGGACCTCGAACAGGACGTAGCTGCGTTCCCCGCCGCTGAAGTAGTAAGAGAAGGAGTCGTAGCGGTCGTATTCGCCGAAGGAGAGACTGCGGTGGTCGTCGATGTACAGGAACTGCAGGGCGTTGATCAGGGTCGTCTTGCCGGCATTGTTGTCGCCCACGAGGTGGACGTCGCGGTCGATCATGAGCTCCGCGTAATCGAAGCTGCCTGAGTTGATCAGGACGATCTTGGTCGGGAGCGGTAGGCTGTGGCTGCTCATTCCGGGGTCTCCGTGCCGGCTTCATCGGCAGCCGGGGGCGTGTTGGCCAGGTCTACGCACATATCCAGGAACCGGGCAGAGGGTGAGCGGAAGCGAATCGTGTCATTTTCGATGGACAGAAAGCCCAGGGATTCCAGGCGTCGAAGAAACGGCTGGAGTGCCTCCAGGGAGGGTAGTTTGGCCTCCTCCATCAGTAGGGTATACCGCTCAGTGAAGAAATGAGGGAGTTCGGACGCCGGGAAGGTTCGCTGGAACAATGCGTCGGTAACACTGCCGAAGCGATCAGCCAGGTGGTCGAACAGCACGAAGTAGAAGACGGCGATCCGCTGCATCTGGTCGCTCGACTGGGCGCCGGAGGTCAGGTAGTAGAAGCCGCGCCGGTGCCGGGTCAGCTGGTACCCGATGGCCGAGAAGAGGTCGATATAGTCCTGCGGCCGCTCGTCCAGGAGCGCATAGAGGTCTCCATCTTCCGGGCATAGGTGGCGGCCGCGACGCAGCTCGCTGTACAGATCGGGCAGCCGAGGGAGGGCGAATCGGTTCGGGGGGGCACTCATCGGGGGATCTGTTCCTTCAGTTTTACCGAAATGGGGTAGCCGTACCAGCACTGCCCACCCATAACGGTTTCTGTGGGCTCTGTGCCGTGCTGCACCTCGATCTCGGGGCTGTCCAGGGCGGCCAGGGCCAGGTCGAAGAAGTGGGTAGCCCGGAAATCGGCAATTTTCGTGCGCAGGAATTCGGCGAGATCGCTTACATCCCCGGCGTCATGTACCCAGTCCAGCATCTGCAGGATACCGACGTCATCGTTCTGGACTCCAGTCTCGTCCGGCGGTGCCAGGGTGATGTCGTGATCGGGGTGATAATCGGTCGCCTTGGCCAGGAACTGTTTGGCATCGATGTCGGAGAACAGGGCCTCGTTGCGCCCATGGGACAGGAAGGCTGCGGCGCCGGCCACCTGCTCGAATCCGGTAATGCCTTTGGCCTCAATCAGCTTCAGGTACCGGGCGGCACCGACCGCGACCATTCCCTCTCGCTGAATGGAACGGTAGAGCGGCTCGAGGGCCAGCTTTGCCTCCCTGTAGGCAGTGAATGTCTGGGTGCGCATCCGGCGGACCTTGGCCCAGGTCTCGGTAACCCGGGTAGTAATCACGGAATCAGTCTGGAAGGTTCGGGTCAAGCTGGTGAGCGTGGCCGTCAGGCTGCTGAGCACCCCCTCAATGGCGTTGTGAATATCGATGACTTCCTCAAGGGGGACGATGTTTGTTGACCACAGGTGGCTGATTTGGGTGTACCGCTCGCGCAGCGGCGTGCTCTGCAGGGAGGACTTGATCTCCGTCGTCTTCTCCATCACCGCCAGGCAACTGTTCCGCGCGTCGGTCCGGATCCGCTCCAGCAGGGCGTCGGCGTTCTTGAGTACAAGGACCACGGATTCACTGTCGTTCTGGCGGCCGGCCGCGCCCAAGCGCTCGGTGTAACGCTCCAGCTGCCCGAGGTACCCGCCGATCGCCTCGGAGCTCATCACTCGATAGGACTGGAGCAGGTGCTCCAGGAGGGCGCGGACCGGTTCGGTCATCTCGTACCGGTTTTGAGCGTCCGCCAGGGGCTCAATGAGGCCATATTCACGCAGGCGTGTGAAAACGGTCTGGCCTTCGGTCGTGTCGCTTGCAGGGCGCGTACTGCGAATGTATTCCAGGATATCGGCCTCGCTGGCCGCCTCGGTGGCACGAAACAGCATTTCCAGCAGCAGGTGGCGCTGGGCCATGAAGTTGAGGACCTGTTGCGTCGTGGGCTTCAAAGGGGTAATTTCATTACTTGTGATAGTGAAAAATATAGATGCTAAACGATATACGCGGGCCAGTCAAAAGGGGTTGCGCTGACCATGATGCGGCGGTTTCGTGAATGGGTGGAAGGTAAGGTCGCCGCGCGACGAACAGCGCTGGCGCATCGGGATCGTAATCGTTGGCTGTCGACTTTTGACGAGGCCGGCCGCTACCGGCATTGGTCGGGCTACTGGGAGAGTATCACCGGTTACGTGTGGGTGGATGGGCGCGGGTGGGTATTGCTGGATGAGGCAGGGTACGGATGCGGCTATGTCAGGCGCGTAACCGGCGAGCCAATTGTAAATGACGTCACTCTGAACGTGAAAAAGTGATTCGCCGTGGTGCTGGAATAGGCAAGAGGGCAGGGCATGAGTGCGTTGACATTGTGCAAATTTGAGTCGGAAGAGCAGGCGCCGCAAGATGATTATGTGGTGATACAAAGTAGGTTTCTGGTGGATGGCTCGACTGATTGGACGACTCCAGACGTACTGAGGATGCTCTACAAGTTCTATTTTCTACAAAGTTGGTATGATTTTCACGAGCTGGGGACAAAGGACGACGCGTTAGCGAAGTTTACTGAATTAATGGGAGGTCCTCACTGTTACCTTCTCGACATGGGGTATGGGGATCCGATTTATTGTTGGTGGTTTGAGTGGAAGAAGTGGCGAGTAGGAGTCGCCTGGGATGACAGGGGTGTGCATATAGATGTGCCCAAAGCATTCACGCCGGACGCGGCGGAAGCGCTGATGGATGATTTGACCGATATGCTCTACGTCACCCCGCTAGATAAGGAAAGGCTCTCTTCGTATATCGATACAGTGGGGGGGGTTGTGCCGGAGCTGGCTTCCGTCCTCAGAGCGAGGTATTTGAAGTAGGTTTTGCGTCACGCGAAGGCGGCTGTACAGAGACGAGACTCCTCTATTAACTCCCTCACCTGCTTCCCAATATCACCCAATCGTATCGATGGCCTGCAGTAGAACGTCGTCGGACTTGTCGCGGTAGGTCTGCGTGGTCTTGAGGTCATCGTGTCGCGCAAGGCGGCGGACCACATCAAGGTCATCCGTCCGGTCGACCAGGTGGGTCACGAAAGTGTGGCGGATCCAGTGCGGGGAGGCGCGCCGCAGCTTCTCTGCGGAGGCCGGTGAGGTCGGTTCCATAAGGGTGGCGGCGGCCGCGCACAGATCTTTGATGATGCTGTAGATGTGGCGGGCGGTCACCGGCCTTGTGCCTGCGAGGTTCAGGAAGAACGGTGTCGTGTCCTTCGGGGTGGGTAGGGGCGACAGCCCCAGGTGGGTGCGGTACCGGGACAGGGCACCCAGCAGGCGCGCATTGACAGGGACCCAGGCATCCTTGCCGCCCTTGCCGGTCACCAGCCAGCGCCAGGAGCCATCGGACCACTGGACGATGGAACCCATCGTGTGGGAGGCCAGCTCCCCGATGCGCGCCCCCAGGGCGTACAGCGCCTCCAGCACAAAGCTGGCCCGCTCGTAATCCGCTCTCTGCTCAATCGTTTCCCGGGACATCTGCTCGCAGGCCTGACGCAGGGCGTCCCATTCCTCCGGGGTGAGGGCGCGCCGGCGGGGGTCGCCATGTTGCAGCGCATGCCCCTCGCTGCGCTGCCCCATGGAGCCCTGGGCGCCCAGGGGGGCGATAGCCAGAGGGTTGCCGTCCAGGAAGCCGGCGCGCACCAGGTAGTCGTTCAGTCCGCGCAGGATCAGGAGCGCCCGACGGATCCCTGCTTCTGTCAGTCCGGAGACAAAGGGGCGCCACAAGGGGTTGGGCAACGGATCCCGGTCATCGGCCACCAACTGCAGGTCCAGGGCGCGTCGCTGCTCCGGGGTGTACTTTATCTTGCCGCTCATGGCCATCATGCGCTTGCGGGGCAGATGGCGCGCGACGGTAGGGCCGCACCACGCCTCTCGTGGGGTCGGGTTGGCCAGGAACTGCGCATAGGCCTCGTAATCGGCCCGGGCCAGATCCGAGAGTGGCTTTTGGGCCACGCAGGAGCACCATAGCAGCAGTCGCTCGATCTCTTTGCGATAGGAGCGCTTTGTCTCCGGGGAGACTGCCGTGTCTTTCAGCCAATTGCGTATCGCCTCCCAGTCGGTGGTCACGCCCAGCTGATTGACGCGGGTCAGTGCGCGGTTGCCTCCATCGGCGCCGTCCAGAATGCGGCCGACGTCGAACTCGGCCAGGACGGTCGGAGTGGTGTCAATGCTGGTGGCGAGCTCAGGAATACCCATGGATCAATAGGTTGCACAAAGGTGCGCGAGATAGCAAGCCGCAAACCTCACTGTTAACGGATGCGACGGACTCCGTGATAATGCGCATCGTGAACTCACAACACGCGGAGGGTGATATGCAACTACAGAGCATTGGGGGTGGGCGAGTGGTTAATCATCATCCCCTGGGTGTAGATTTACAGAAGTTCTGCCGCCGTGAAGATGTGTTGTCGGTATTCCCCGGGCACGGCTTCATGGATGGCGGTTGTTACGCCCTAGCCCTGGCGCTGCAGACGCATCTGCGTGGCTCCGGGGTGCCGGCGACCCTCTATGCAGTCGGCAGGCAAGGCTGCCACGACCACATCGCCGTCGGCGTGGACCTCCCCGGCACCAGCCGGGTGTACCTCGATGCCGACGGAATGGCTGGTGGCGCGGAGCTGGCCGAGAAAATGTCCCGCATGGAACTGGGGGGCGTGCCTGCGGTGATTGAGCCGTTTACCAAGCGCGCAGCAGATGCCGCAGGCGTTATTGACTATCACGAGGTCGGTGTGCCCGCCCAGTTATTGCGCCTTCTGCGCTCCCACCTGGGGCCTGTGGGGCGCGATCGGTTGTCCCTTGATTACCTTGCCGTACCGGCGCCGGTTTCGACGCGGGCGTCCCGCGCCGTGGGTGTGCCGAAGCCGTTCTGATCTGAGCCCAACGCGCTCTGTGTGTCGGAGGAAGCTGTTCATGATGAGCGCCAGCCAGTTACCATCTACCAAAGGATCGTGTTGGGCCGTCGGCACACCCTGTCTCGCGACATATTTACTCGACCAAAAAGGGAGGGAGTCATGCCGATGATTCGCGGTTACCACGGTGGCGCCGAGGCTGTGTTGGAATTCGATTCCAAGAAGACCATCGACGGAGGGTTTCATTTCGGCACTTATGAGCAAGCAGTTATGAGGGCTTCAGGTCTACGGGTAAAGGTGTTGACGGAGGCGGAGCTCGAATTCCACAAACTGCAGCGGTCACGAGACACCGGTGGTCACTGGAAGGCGACCATCGCCAACGCCAGGCGCCGGGGATGCGATGGCATCGTGTACCTCAATCGCTACGAAGGGATCGGGATCGAGAGCATTCTGCGAGCCCAGCAAAGAGGCGTGGACCCGGATAGATTGTCAGACGCAGAGTTTCGGCGGTGGTTCCCTGAAGCACAGGACAGCTACATCGCTTTCGCGATCAGCCAGATACGAGTTACCTCGCACCACTATATCCCGTCAACGAAGAAGTCTTCTGCCCCCAGCTCATCGCAGCCCAGACCTTGAGCAGTTGCGGCGACGTCCGTCTCTGGGGCGAGTTGTCGGCAGATGTCGAGACCCGATAACGCCCGACGGAGCCCCCCCCTTCTGAGTTCATCCTTCTTTGTTGCGCACGCAGGATGGTGGCGGGTATGCGATTGACTATTAACGACATCGCCGGTCCTCAATGAAAATGGTCGCTAGATTCATTGCGGGATATGGTGAGAATGTCCGGGTCAGCGAAAGCAGCAATCTACCTGTCAGGAGCGCGCGTCCGAATCGAAAGGGTGCTGGGTGCGATTCGACGTCAGGCGGACCAGCGTAAACAGTCATCGTTCGAGTGGTTGCACGAAAGCCTGCGCACGCCTGTGTGGGACGGAGAAGGCTGTTGGCTGGAGATTTCCCACCCCAGCGCGGCGCAGATTACGCAGAAGCTGGCAGTAGTGGCAAACACGCATGGCGTAAGAGCGGAGTGCTTCGACGGAGGACGACCATCCCCAGGCGCTGAGGCGCTACGTTTCCCCGATGAGGAAGTCATTCTTACGATAGCCAGAGAATTGAAAGTTAATCCGAAGCGATTCCCGAATGATGTAATCTTGCGGGCCAAGGAGCTCATGGACTACGTTTTGTCCGGTGCGCCGCTGCGCGACCTAGATGGCAAGTGGCTGCATAAGGACAAGAGCGTGTTGTCGCTCAAGCTAGGTCGCAGCTATCGGATGATTTTCCGTCGGCAGCGTGACGGTAGCCTGCAGTACGAATCCGTGATGAGCCACGAGACCTACAACAAGGCGATCTGCTGATGTTCGACGCAGCTGCAATCCCGGTTATCCGGATAGACCGTGTATACCACGTTGGCACTCTGAACAGCGGCCGCAAGGGGCGCATGCACACGCACTCCTTGGAGGGTGACTGCTTGAGCGTCTCTCTGTGCCCCCTAGCTTGGCGGCGCATAGCCAAGCTAGGGGGGTATCCGTTGCATGAATTGTCGCGCACCGATGGCCGCTTCCTGGATATCTACGCTGCCATGGGCGACGGTGAACTGCGCGAGCGAGCATTGGCATGGGCGCGTGAGCAGGGGGTAATTCAGGAACGACGCATGTGGCGAGCGTGGTGGTTCGATGACGAGTTGGTCGACTGGGTATCAGTCATGTCGCCCACCCGCGAAGAGGCCTTGGCAGAGGTCATGGATGGGGCGCTGATCGATGAACCGAACGATCTGGCTGCGCCGGGGGGGCATGAGGCTGTGGAGCCAGTGCTGGTGATGGTCGGCACCGCCAAGCTCAACGCAAGAATCGGTTGGTCACGCAGCGATGACCGGGATATGACGGACATGGCGTTAATGCTGTGGGCGCGGGAGGTGTTACCGGTGGAGTATGGCGTTGTCCTGGCCGGGGTTTGGTGGAGGGAGCGCTACGATCCGGCGGGGCTATCGGCCCCGCGGGGCGGAATATTCCCCGAGCGCCTGGCCGACTGGGAGCGGACTCACCTTGACTGGGCGTCAGCACCGATGGAACGGGAAGAAGTACCCAAGGCCGCGTGGATAGCGGGAAATATGGCTGGCCGCATGCAGAAGGATGGTTCGGTAATGCTGCAAGGTGTGCGCTGGGTAAAACCTTCTCCGGAGTGGGTGGCGCGCCATGGCGGTCCAGTGTACTGCTCTTGTTGCAGGGCGGAAGGGGAGAAGTCCCCAGGGTTCGTGCCGACTGACCGCAAGAGCATCAGCCATCGGCGGGCTTTTGCCGCTTGCGAGGTGCACTTGCCGCTTATGGCCGAGAGGCTGGCGAAGCAATACGAACTCGATCGGCGCGAATCCTTATACCAGACTGAGGCAGAACTACAGATATTCCGCTAAAGCGACTTGGAAGTGGGGGGCTTAACGGGGCCGAAAGCACTTTCTTTGGTGAGCTCAGTTAGCACTACATCCGCCTTTGTGTGGCCGAGTTGCTTAGCCAGTTTAAGCGCGGAACAACTTGCACCAAGATTGGCGCCGCCGGCGGCGCCAAGAAGTCGAATTATTGGTGGACTATCTATCCGCGCGGACGGCATAGGTTGTCGGCGCCTACCGCGAGCAGACTCTCAACCACCTCAACGTGGTTCCACCAGACCCCAGCCATCAGTAGGGTGTCACCAATACTGGCACGGGCGTTGGGGTTAAGGTCAACTTCAAGCAGATCATGGAGCACTGGAATATCCCCTTTGTCACACGCCTCCGCGGCGCGCTCCGCGATCGAGGGAGCGCGTTTGTTAAGAAGGCGCATGACTGCGGCAAACTTCATTCCTCAATCCCCGGCGTGGAGCGCGTGTTTACAGCCACAATAATCAGAGATGTTTTTTGGGACCGATTGCGGAGGCGACGGATAACCACGCATCCAGAACTTGGACCACCTCCCGGTGCCCGTTCGTGGCAGCCAAGTCACGTGGTGTCTGGCCGTCTTCGTCCTGCGCGGAGGGCGATGCACCGAGTCGAAGTAGCGTCCTTGCGGCCACTTCCTGTCCATATCGGGCGGCCACATGTAGCGGCGTTCTCAGGCTCACGGTCATTGCCTCCAATCTCGCGCCAGCGCTGGCCAAATGCTTGATGATGTGCGGATGGTTGTTGCACGCCGCCCAATGAAGGGCGGTCCATTGATCGATGTCCATCGCGTCCACTTCGGCGCCCGCGTGCAGGTACACGTCCACCAGGTGGACGTGACCGTTCGACGCGGCATGATGTAGCGGGGGCATTCCCTCGAGCCAGTCACGATAGCTGTGGGAGGCGCCATGCTGCAGTAAAGTGATTGCGAGGTCGATATCGCCGGTAATAGAGGCTCTGAGTAGCGGGTTAAAATCGTTATGCGGGAGATCGGGGTGGACGCCAATCGAAAGCAAGCTGGAGACAATGTAGTCGACGCGGTGCGTATCCTTGCGGTTAAAGCAGGCAGGGATGGAGCCCGCAAGACAGGCCGCTATGGCAAGGTAGGCGTGGCTCATGGCTGTTGGGCTGGTGCTTCCTTCGACAGGAACTCGGTGGACCAATTGTCCAGGATGGATGCGACGCGAGGGCTGGCCAGACTTCGAGCCGTGCGGCCGTCCGTGGTCTCCAAGTCAGGATCGGCACCAGCGCGAAGCAAGGCTCGTACCTTGCCGAGGTTGCCGTGATAATCCTCGCTGGATGCCGCCATGAGCGCGGTATACCCGGTTTGGTCCTGATAGTCGTGGTAGGCGCCGGCCTGCAAGAGCAGCTTGACGCAAGCCTCGCTCCCCCGTCTTAGGCTTGACGCAGCCCAAAGAAGGGCCGGCCTTCCGTGGTGCTTGTCGGGTTGATTGGGGTCAGCGCCTCGTTCAAGCAGCAACTTCACGACCTGACTATGGCCGCCGCTCGCGGCGGCCATGAGAGATGAGAAGCCAGCAAAGCCCGACCAATTTGGCGAGGCGCCTTGGTTGAGTAGCTCCAGAACGATCGCTGCGTGTCCATTGCATGCGGCGCGATACAACACGTTTACCGCTACGCCACCTTCACCAACGACGTCAGGAGCGCCTCCCACGCAAAGCATTGCTTTGAGGTTGGTGAGATCGCCGTTGGCTGCGAGGAGGCACATCCAATCCGTTATGGTGGTGCGACTGAAGGGGTAGGGGTGCAGCAGGAATCCGGCCCTCACAGCAAACATCTCCCTGATGGCAAAATAGCCTCTGGCACAGCGTTTTGATGATCCGCGGACGCATCGACTGACCACATGGCAGCTATGCATGCTGAGTGACCCCGCTCACTGGCATAGTCGAGCGGCGTTTTGCCATCACCGTCCTTGGTGTCAGGGTTCGCACCATAGCGGAGCAAAAGCCGGATGACGTCTACATGACCACCCCATGCCGCCACATGAAGTGCGCTTTGCCCATTAATTCCGGCGCCAAATGGGTTGGCGCCATGCTCAAGCAACAACTGAACGGATTTGCAGGCGTTACCGCTGGCCGCAAGGTACAGCGGAGACATAAGATCTATCCCATAACAAAGTTCCGTTAGATCCAGATCAATCCCCGACCTTACGAAGCCCTCCAACAAAGCGGGATTGTCGTGTTCAACAAGAGCGCAAAACAAATCACCAATGCTCGACGATTGCGAAACGGCAATATGAATGAGAAACAGGGGCTTCGACTGGCTCATGTGTTTCCACCAAACGCCAGGAGTGTGAAAGCCACCTTGCAGATCATGGTGCGGCTCTCACTGTAGGGTTCGATGTGGCAATCATGTGCTTTTGGATAACAGCATAAACATCCTCAGCCTCGTGGAATCGCGCGTAGTCCAAGGCGTTGCGCCCGCCATCGTCCTTGAGTTTCAGATTGGCGCCTGCATTGAGCAGGACGGCAGCGATGTCACCGTCGTCGTAGCGACTCGCCCACATAAGAGGGGTCTTTCCTGTGGCATCAGGCTGATCGGGGGACAGACCCAACGTCAGCAGCGCCTCTACGGAGCGAAGCGATTGAGTACGGACGGCTAAGCAAAGTAGTCCCCCAGGAACCGATTCTGGTGCGAACCCGAGCCCGAAGAGCGCCTTCAGGACGGCCAGGCGCTCGCTCCCTGCCGCTATTTGGGCCAACATGACGACTGATGAAAACACTTTCCGATCAAGTCGGAGAGCGATGGATGCCATCATCTTGCGCGAATTCAAGTTGGCGCGCCTCCCATGGTGCTGAAGCGTTTTGCGCGCACCAGTGCCATTTTGGCGCGTTCAAGTAGCGCACGCACATCGGGGTCCATCGCGTAATACAGAGCGGTTTTCCCTTGCTTTGTCTTGGCCATGACGTCGGCGCCGTTGTTGAGCAAATACTCAACAGCTTCGTAGGCACCATAGTCGTAGTCGCCATAGCACGCAGCCTTCATCAGCGCTGTCTGCCCCAGGGCATCCTTTTGTTCCGGATCGGCGCCCGCTGCCAATAGTGCGCGCATCATTTCCGCGCGGTTTTCCATTGCGGCGGCCATAAGTGGGGAGATGCCAGAGGCATTGGAGGCGTTCACGTTCGCGCCGGCCCGAATCAGTAGGTCGGCCAGTGCAACGCTTCCCTGGTCGGCGACAAATACCAAAGGCGGCGTGTTTTGCGCGTCAAGGCGATCAGGATTCAGCCCTGCAGTCAAGAACGCCTGAATCAGAGTGCTTGGAACGCCATGCTGAAGTTCGCGCCAGAACGCGCTACGGATGTTGCGCACATACCGGGTGGTCGGCGCCATCGCCAGGTCGCAGGCCAGGCGGAGGCTGGCGCGAGCAGCACGCGTTGTCATGCAGTCGTTCTCCATACCCCGATTATCCACCCCCCCCGTAAACCCGTTAAGAACCAAAAAACGCGGTTCCGGTAAGGGGCGTTACCGGAAGTGTTGACACGGGCCCGGTATGCTTCTAATATCAAACCATCGGCGATATATACCGGGTATTACATACCGAATGACGGGGCCGGAGGGCAAAATGACGCGGCGGCGGGATGTAGCGGAAATCGAAAAGGGGCGCACTGTTGTGCGCGCAGACCAGGAGATCGAGCTGGCGCTGGTCGGCAACGGTGTGGTGACCATGCTGGTGGCTCCTATGGAGGCCAACATCGAACCGACCGAGGCCGCGTTTGAGGAGGTGGGCCGTGGCTAATACCAATACCAACTGTCTCGAGGGCATGCGCTGCCCAAGCCCGGAGTGCGGCAGCGAGGGGGCATTCAGGATCGTGGGCCTGACAACGGCCACCATGGGCGACGACGGCGCCGATGAGTATGAGGGGCTGGAGTATGACGGCAAGGCGCCGTGCCGGTGTGTGGCTTGTGGTCACCAGGGTATCGTGGCCGAGTTCCGGGAACACGACCTCACGACCCGCAGCACCATCTACCTCGATGTGTTCGAAACCCGCTTTGCCGACGGCAGCACTAAGGCGGGATTCAGTCTGGACGACGAGAGCGGCCACTTTCCTATCGAGATCCACGACGAGTGGAAGACGCTCGACGAGTTCAAGAAGCAGTTCCCCGAGTATTTCGACCTCCTCGAATACATCCAGCACGACACCCGCATCGGCCAGGCGCTGATGCGTGGGGCAGCCATTCTGAGGGCTCGCGGCCAGGAGCTGTGGGGTGCCGGTGGAGATATCACTGTGCAGGGGCTGGTGGACGCTTTCGGTGCCGAGCGCGGACTCTGGGGTGAGGTGCCTGCCTTCCCTCGTACCGACTGGCGGCACGCCGTCGCCAAAGGCGACACCCTCCAGGGCTACTGGGAGTGGGCGCTGGCCGAGGTCGAGAATATGAAGGAGGGCTGGTCGGAGGCGGTTTCCGGGCAGGAAACCAACCTGGAATTCCGTGAATGGGTGCTGGCGGCTCTGGCAAAGGCCCCCGAAGAATTGGAGGCTCAATAATGCGTGGCGCACCGAACATCTTCGACGTGCTGATCCCGATCCCCTACTCCCCCTACGGGATGATGATCCTGCAGGGTTCCGGCGTCATCGGGCGCCGGCAGGGCGACAACTACGTCATTGACTACGAAGGCAACTGCTACGGCGCAGAAAGCCTCTTGTCGTTCGAGTCTCGCGTCCTCCGCGCGGCGGATCGTGCCTCCGTGAATTATCCGACGGCCGCGCGCATGGCCATCCTTGCGCCGGGCGCTTTTGTGAAGGTCGGCGAATACGACTATGCCAGCAAGGCCCTGGTGTTGTTCGACAGCGCGCCGGGCCTACGCATGTTGCGGGAATGGCTGGGTGATGAACCATTGCCGCAGGTGCGCCGCGCGGCCAGTGATCTCTGGCGTGTGGTGCAGGTCCACGCGGTGGCGGCGAATGGTGATGCAGTAAGCCTCGAAGACCACGACGTTCCCGGTGTGTACGACGTCGAGGTGCCCGGTCTGCTGTGGGATGACGCCACGGTGGCCACCGCAGCGCTCCGCCGCTTCCATGGTGTTGTGCCGGTGGCCGATACGGAGGCGCTCCAGTTCACGGTGCGTGATGGCGATCGTGAACTGATGCCGGCGGAAGAGGATGTCGCCGAGGTTGACGTCTGCGGCGGCGCCGTGAGTAAGCGCAACGTGGCGACATGATCAAGGCTTGCAATCCCCATCACACCCCTGCCGTCCTCAAGGACCTATTGGAGCAACGCTAATGGCTATCCAGACGCTCTATCACTACACCGTAGGCCTCAAGCTGCGCTCGATCTTCGCCGAAGGTCACCTGCGCCTTGCGCCGCGCAAGCCGCGTTACCCCGAGCGTGGGGTGGTGTGGCTGTCGGCCAATCCGACCTATGAGCTGTCGGCTCTCAAGGTGGGGATGACGCCTGACGGGGTGATGACGGTCTTGACCTTGGAACAGATGCGCGTGGCGTGCCAGGGCCTCTACCGTTTTGTAGTTGCGCCGGCCGCCCTCGACCTGCCGCTGTACCCGTGGGAGATCCTCAAGACCCGTGCCCGGATCAAGGACAAGGTGCGTGCCACGATGCTGCGCACAGCCGGTGAATGCGGGGCCAATTTCGCGGAATGGTTTGGGGTCATGGCGCCGTTGCCGGTGGACAACCTGCCGCTTGAAATCATGGAGGGTGGCGTGTGGCGCGCGATTTCGCCGGCCGAGGCCCTGGGACAGGCGGCCATTGACGATGGAACGCGCATTCTCCAGGCGACCATGAGCCAGATGCCGGCGGGGCGCCGCGTCCCCGAGGGTGGTTTTGTCCCTGGAGCAATTTGGTAGCCCGACCTTTAGGAGGAGAAACGGATTATGGCCATCTATCACTACACCACCGGCGCGAGGCTCCACGATATCGCCAAGAGCGGTGTGTTGCGGACCTTTCCCGAGCGGCCTGCTGATTATTTGCACGGGGTGGTCTGGTTGACGAAGGAAGCCGAAATGGAACGTTCCGTCCTCGACAAGGACTGGCGCGATCCTGAAGTCTTCGCGGCAAAGTACGACGGTCTGTATCGGTTTGTCGTGCAAAAGAAGCTGCCAATCGCGATCTACGGTTGGCATCGGTTGACGGAAGCGATGGGGCTGCATTGGCGCAGCAAGAAGAACCTTGCGGCGTGGGCGGTGAGCGTGTGCGCCAACCCGAGCGACTGGCTGGGTGTGTTGCAGTCCATTCCGCTGGAGTACGTGACGTTGGAGCGGTTCGAGGGCAATAGCCTGTGGAGGCCGGTGGCTCTGGAGGAGGCGCTCAACCTGACACAACCTCCCCTTCCACTCCTGATCGACCAAGGGCCACGCTTCCGGCACAAGCACGTAGGCGCGAGTTTCCGGTAATGGTGCGACTGTCAACGAGGGAAGCCCTTGCGCGCGGCCTCATCGACGATGCCGAGGCGCGGCGCATCGAGAGAGCGCGGCTGGCGCGTCGGCACCAGCGTGCATATGCCAGCGACTCTCCACAGTCGGTGTTGCAGCGAGTCGTCTGTGCGCGCTGGCCGGACGAGGCGGTGTCGGAATACGTGGGGGCGGTGCCGTGGCGCCGGTTCAGGCTTGATGTGGCGTTCCCGGCTATTCGTCTGTGTATTGAGGTGGATGGGTGGGAGCACCATGGGCGCTTCAAGAGCGATTTCAAGCGCGATCGGGACCGTGTTCGTCTGCTCCAGGTGTGTGGATGGCGGGTGTTCCCGTTTTATGCCTCGGAAATCCTTAGGGATACCGGCTACGTGTTGGAGATGATCGCGGAAATGCGTGAAGTGTTACTTCGCGAAGCCGTGGCAAGAGGGGACATCAATTCTGGAGATATGACGCGGGGAAGTGGTCGCCACGGATAAGCAATAACCAAGGCGCACACTGGAAACTGGGGTTTGTGGAAGAATGGAGGGGGCAATAATGCAACAAGCAACCTTTTTCGATACCGAGTGGCGGGAATCGCCAAATCCACACCAGGGTGCGCGCCTGTATTACTCGGGGGCGAACCGTCCATATGACGCACACGGCCTCATTCGGGCCGGTGTTGCGGTGGGGGTTGCGGCCCCAGAGCTGGGCAAGGAAACGGCGCGCCTGCTGGTGGACTATACGCGCGTTGGGGGGCAGGTCTTTGTTGACTCCGGGGCATTCCCGTCCTCGCGCAAGGGCCAGGAACTGGATTTCAGGCAGCAGGTATTTCCGGTCTACAAGCGATTGCTCGACGCCGGCGCCATTGCCGACAATGTGCTACTTGTGGCACCGGATTATGTCGGCAATCAGGCTCGTAGCCGCTCCCTTTTGGCTGAGCATCAGAATGCAGTGCGGCGCCTGCTTGCGCGCGGCGCATCGGTGATGATCCCCCTGCAGAAAGGGCTCATCCCGACGGCGTGGTTGTGGCGGGAGGCGGTAGCAATGTTTGGCGCCGACGGCCTTGTTGCCGGTATTCCTTCGCGCGATGCGGCCTTCAGCGTCGAGGACCTGCAGCAGTTCCTGCACAGCGCCTGTCCCGCTCGATTGCACATGCTCGGGTTGGGGGCAGACAAGGCGCGCCTGCTGCCGAGCCTTGCGTTGGTCGCCCAGATGGCGCCGAACACCCTGGTGTCGTATGACGCGCCACCCGAATCCGAGCACATATCGGTGCCGGAAGGCGGATTACCGAACGTATCCATGCCCTGGTGCAGGCCGAAAGCGGTTGGCTCGGAGCGCCGGCGGCTCCCACGCCTTGGGTAGAATCGGGTACCGTACCACCCTGCAACCGCTCTTCATGCCAGGTGGCGGCGGCCGCGGACGACGCATAGCCGTTTCCAGGCGGTACAATGACGCAGTGCCCCTATAGGTGGGCGAGAGATAAAGGTAGCGTTGTGGCAAGCGAGAGCCGGAAGGAAATCAACCGCGGAGTCGTCCTCCAGTTGCTCCGCGACGGGCACCACCCGTCCGCGCAGCGGGTATTGGCATCAGGGGGGCGAGGTGCTCAGGCGGATGTCCTAAAGGATATCCGGGAGACGCTGGTTGAACTGGTGAATAACCTGGAGCGGCCGGATATACCGGAGGAGATACTAACGCTGACCCGTAAGGTCGTGGACATCGCGTGGGACAAGCTGGGGCCGTACCGCCGGGAAGCGGATGAGGCCGTAGCGGCGGCCAAGGAGGCGGTGTCCGTAGCCCAGCTTGAGCGCTCCGCAGCCCTAGAACAGCTCGATACGACCGTTCAGCAATTGGATGACCTGCGACGCCAGCTCGAGAGTACCAAGAAGGCGTTAGCTGCGGCCGAAGGTAAGGGGGTGCAGCTGGAGAGCGATCGACAGGCGCTGGCTGCTCGTTACGAGCAGCTGAAGGAATTCTCGGAGCAACGCGCTGCCGAGGCGGAAGCATTCAAAGCGGACGTGGTGCGGGCGCAGGAGGCGCGGAGCCGTGAGCACGCGGAGGCCGTGGCCAACTTGAAGCGCGACCAGGCCGAAACTTTGGCTGCCGAGCATGCGCGTTTCCAGGAGATGGAGGCTCGCTACCAAACGGCCATCAAGGAGCTGAAAGAGGAGCATCGGCAGCGGGAGGCGCTGGCGGCCGGGCGTGAAGCGGCGCTGCGCAAGGAGGCTGAGGTCGTGAGCGCATCCCTGCACCAGGTGGAACGCGAACTGGCGGCCGCACAGGCGGCAGGGCAACAGTTGACGCAGCAGAATGCTGACCTTCGTGGAGGATCTGCTCGGCAGCAGGAGGAGAGTGAGGTGCTGCGGAGCGAGCTTCAGCAAGCGATGGTGACGCGTGCCGCATTGGAGGCGGAAGTTCGGTTGTTGCGTGAACAGATTAAGAACATAGCAAAGAGTGGAGGCTGATCGGGTCAATCCGGCCTACCCGTGTTGCCGCCCGACGCCGCCCCCTCCCGCTAGGGCCGGCACCCTTTTACCACAGCCCCTCGATGTGGCCTTCGAGCACCAATCCCATGCGGATTTTTGCCCCAGTGCGATGGTCGGTGACCAAGTCATCGCGCTCGCGGTAGGTCCGCACCTTGTCCCCTCGCTGGCCACTACCCAGCTGCTGCCGCCGACAGCCGGCCCGGTCCACCTCAGCTTTGTCCTGATAGAACGTGGCCACCCGGGCCTCCAGTAGCTCGCGCGCCAACCGGCGGTTGTGGTGCTGGCTCTTGGCCGAGGCCTTCGCCTCAATGCCGGTGGGTTTGTGTCGCATCACGACGCAAGAATCGGTGGTGTTGCGGTGCTGCCCACCCGGACCGGAATCGCGGGTTGTGAACACCTCGATGTCCGCGTCACGCAGTACCCAAGCATCCGCGGCCGGCGGCCCCAGGACTGCAACCGTCACCGTGGAGGTATGCACGCGTCCTCGGCGTTCAGTTGGGGGTATGCGCTGCCAGCGGTGGCCTCCGGCCTCCTGCTGCAAAGGGGAAACAAGGCGGGGGGCCCCTCAATGGAGAGGACGAACAGCGTTCAGCCGTGACCGGCCGACTGGGACTCAATGATGTCCGCGGTGAGGTGGTGGCGCTCTGCGTAGCGCAGATAGACGGTGGCTTGGCGCTCGACCAAAAGTCGCGCATCCTGCCCTCCCTCTCCCGGTCGTATCTCGATATGTAATTTCATGACACTACTTTCCATTATTACCTGACGGCCTATCCGTCACGCGGAATTATGGCAGCTCTGCCAGCGACCGCAAGACGTCTATTAATTCTGGGAATAGGAACGCCACGAGGTCATTAAATTGTGGGTCTGGCCGGTATGCTGGGTCATTGGCCGCCAGGCGTGGTTTATATGTGGCTGCTTTTTCTCGCCATTTCCCCGTCGCATCCTCTGCCAAAATTTGGTTCACCCGCCCGTACACCGCAAGCGCATGTCGAAACAGCCTGAAGAATCGCTTGTGCGCCCCTTCGATGCGATGTGCCACTTCTATGAGCCTTTTGAATCCTGTCCCGACCGGATATCCTTCACGGGCTGAGTAAAGGGCGCTAATGAGCGTGGCTATGCCGCTACCATCATTCGGATACCGAGGTAGTGATAACCCTCGCTGCCGGAACTTTGTGCGCAAGTTGCGCCATTCAGGTTGGTCTTCTTTGCGGAACGTGAAATGCCCCAACCAATAGCGATCGAATGCCGCACGCAGCGCAGCTGCGTCGGACTGTGTAGTTATTCGTTCATGCTCCTTGTCATAGTCGAACAAGAATACCCGCTGCCGCTCTCGATCGATGGTCAGTTCGTCGAATCCGACGTGCCGGCCGTTCCACAGCGTCTCGATGCGCCCGTCCACGATTCTGGGTTCCATCCAGCCGCAATTCAAAATAAACCGGCCGGTGGCCCGCGACGCCTTCAACGTGTCTTCACTGGCTAGGAACAGGTTCCGATTGTTGTTATAGAAAATGTCGTCCTGGGTGAGCCGGGCCTTGTCTTCATCGTACGTCTTGAATATCCAGCACAGCACGCCACCATTCTCTAGGTAGAACACCCGTCGTTCGGCGATGACGTGCAGGAAGGTGGTGGATAGCTGGATCTCGAACGCAACGGGGATGCCGTTGAAGATCGCCTGTACGTCCGGCTTGCGCCAGGACGCACGGTCCTGCCCGCGCCAAACCTTCTCCACAGCCACATCGGAGAACCGCGGGTCACACCGCAGGCTCTCGGCGACGATCTGCTTCATCCGAATATGGGCATGGCTTTCTTTCGCGCCGTTGTACTTGCGAGCGTTGATTTCGTCTGCACTGAGTTCGCCTCGGGTGCGTGCGGGACAGCTACCATCCTCCAGATTGTGTCGGAAGTAGAACCGCCCCTTCTCCTTCATGCTGACCAGGTAGACCAGGACGCCGCACATGGGGCAGACATACAGCGGCTCACCCTTCACTCTCGCCTCGGCCAGTTGCATTCGCAGTTCTTCCGCTTTGGCGTAATCGGTCCCGATGGCCTTGGTGACGGGAACAAGGGAGCCAGTTTCGTAGTTCTGGACCTCGCGGATTTCCGGATCATTAACAGAAAGAGGAGCAGGCGGATGGTGGTTCGCGGCGTTCATAGAAATAGAGGTGTCCTCGGTGAGCGGCATTTGGATCACTCTACCGCCCCTTCTGAGGACATTTCTACCCGCAATTATGTCGCAGCGATTAAATGGGTTTGGTATGTCGGTGGGGACAAGTGGCACATTGCGGGCGGTCATCGTCCGTGCTCTTCCGGAAAAAGCCCCGGTAGATGCCGAGCAACGACGTGGCAGTAAACCCGAGTTGCATTATCAGCAGCCAGCGGAAGCCAGTGGCGAGATAAAGGGCGATCAGCGCGAGATTGCTGACCAAGAATATTGCGAATGCCCAGCGCATCCTTGGGCCCTGCCAAGCCACAAGGAACGAGCCGAGCAAACCCGTCAGGCTCCCGGTTATCTCAAGGAGGGAGAAATCGGGGTTCAAGGCGTGACTCCGGTCATTGCGAATACTCCCATTTCGCTAGGTGGCATAGACACAGCGGCGCTGGGCATCAACCGCGGCCGGGATTTTGCGGTGCCAATGCGGCATGGCTTGCAGGCGGTCCATAGCGCCGAGGTCGGGCGTTACATAATGCTGGGCGACGAGTTCGCGCAGCGCGGTCTCCTCGTCTCGGTACACGACATGACCTAGCAGGCCAGCCGCATCATAGAACTGGATCCGGGCATCGCCCCCACCACCACTCATTTCCGGCAGGATCGCCCCCCAACGGGAGCCATCCTTTGTGCGTGCTTCGATGCCATAGATGGCCCCGCCGTTGACGGCGATCAGCCGTTCGCGGTGGACCGCTTTGGCCGCGGCCATCCAGGCTCCGGCGACGATCAGGTTCTTGTCCTCAATGTTTACGGCTACCAGATTCTCCATGCTCGCCACGACCTGACCGATATCGGGGTTCATACCGGCCGCCTGCAGTAGCGTCGGCAGCCTCGCCCCCACGGCGGCGGCCACACGCTGCCGCTCGTCCGCCTGCGGGTACACACCGCTGGCGTAATCCCCTAGCCCGCGGCCATTGGTCGACACTAGGAAGGGGTTATCCTGGCCCCCGGCCTTCATGGTTGCCTCCAGCCAGACCTCGAAGGCCCGCGCGAACAGCTCCGGCGCGGTAGAGAAATGCGGGGGGCGCCGCCGGCGGTCGGCGTCAAGCGACTGTGTTGCAAACGAGGAAAAGCCGTTCCCGTCCGGATTCGCGCCCAGCACCAGGTCGCGCATCAGCGCGGTCAGCAGAGTCGGCCGAGCGTTCCCGTGGACATCCCCCCTTTTGAGTTGGACCAGAGCAGCGCTGCTGGCGAAGCCGTGCGCGCTAGCGAGGTGGTTGTCCAGAAAATGAGCCCAGTTGTGCGCCAGGGTGCCGATCGACTGGCTGCGAGCAGGGATGTTAAGAGTCCAGAGGCCGCGGGCAGCGCGTGCGGCGACGGTGTCGCAAGGGCGCGCTCCTAGGTACAAGGTCAGTCTGCCGTTGAGACCGAGTTGCGCGGCGGGCACGCAGAGCGCGCGGCCGAGGTCTGTCAGCGCGCCATGGGCGGCATTGAGTGCCTCGATTCGATCGTCCGCCTCCATCCCGCCGGCATAGCGCACGGCGCGTAGCCCAAATTCGGAACATAAAACCTTCGCGTTGATGGCGCAAAACGGCTGATTGGTCGGACGCAGTTGCGGCTCGATATTGGTCCGGCGGCCCTGGAGCATGACGGGTACCCCCCTGTCTGGTATGGGGGCACTTTAAGGGGGGGAGAGCAAAGACGTTAAGAGCCAAAATTGGCTGTTAACGGGTGGCCGCGAGCGGCGGTATCGTGGGAACGAATACCCGCAGAGGAGAACGACGTCATGGGCAAAGAAATGACTCCGCAAGCAGCGATGGTACCGGTCGAGCGCCCGGAGGCATTGGTGGGGGCCACCTACAAGATCAAGCCGCCGACATCGGAACATGCGTTGTACGTCACTATCAACGACATCGTGGTGGATGAAGGCACTCCGCAGGAGCAGCAACGGCCTTTCGAGATGTTGGTCAACTCCAAGAACATGGACCACTTTCAGTGGGTTGTGGCCTTGACGCGGATGATTTCTCTGGTTTTTCGAACCGCCTCGACGCCGGAGGGCCAGAAGAGCATCGACTTGACCAAGTTGGTCGAGGAACTGCGCTCCGTGTTCGACCCCAGGGGTGGGTATTTCAAACGCGGCGGGAAATACGCCGCTTCCATCGTGGCGGAGATTGGTGACTGCATCGAGCAGCACCTGGTTTATATCGGGCTGCTCCAGAAGCCGGAGCTGGACGAACATCAGCAAAAGCTCATTGCCGAGAAGCGTGCACAGTACGAAGCTCGCACCGGCAAGGCGGCGCCGAAAGCCGGCGCATCCATCTGACAGGAGGGCGACGATGCTCAATCATATCTACGACGAACTGCACCCCAGTGAGATTCCGCTCACTCTGGACTCCCAGGACGTGACCATGGCCCTGGCGGATTTCTACGACACTGACGCCTTTGGCGAGGACCCTGAGGACATTTTTGGAGCGGTGGCCGATCACGCGGATATCAACGAAGGCACCGACCAGGCGCTTACGGGGCCATTCCATACCTGAACGCGACGGTGGCGCCCTTGCGCCCGACCGATGCCACTGCCTTCATCACTCCGAGCGCGCCGCCCGAAGCGCCGGCGGCATCGCGGCTGCATCCAGCTGGAGAGCACTGCGCATCTTCTGGCTGAAATGGCCCTTGGCTTGGCGTTCGCGTCGAGGGTTTGACGTGGGGGAAGGTGCAGCTGGCGGATCAGCATTACCAGGTGATCCGGACTAAGGTCGTGCAGCGCTGTCGCCGGGCTCTGAGGGTGCAGCTCATGAGATACTCCTTAGGGTTCCTTATCTAGGGCGGGGCCGCCTCAATTTACGCTCGCAGTGTTAACACTATTGACAGCGGCGAGGACGCCGACTATCGTGTTTCGTATATATGAAACACGTCGACACACTGATCCAGCGGTCACACAACGCCCTTCTTTCGCGGCTGCTGACCCTTTACCGCGAACCGGTGGAGTATTTCCGTGCCCTCCCCTTCACCATTCTCGGGCTCAATGTCGATTACCCAGATCGCACGGCGCTGTTATCGGTAAAGCGTCCACCGAATGAGCAGCTCCTCGTCGGGGTCCTCGCCGTCGCCAAGGGACGCATCCATGAGGCCCAGGGTGACACCTGCGTGGTCGCAGACTTGGTGGACGACGACGTCCTGGTGTGCCATCTGTTCACTATGGTGGGAGAGCAATTGTACTGGTATAGCCACGCCTATCGCGTCGTACCGACGGCGGATAACCCCGCCGTGATCACGCGGCTCACCGAGGTTGAAGAGGCCCGGTACGAGCAGGCGCTGCAGTTGCCGCCGCTCTATACGCAGCTTCTCGCGACCTTCTCAGAAGGGGATGCGCGCAATTTTGCGCAGTTGAACGAGCATCCCTATATGAATATGGTATTCAAATATGCAAATATTCCATTGTCGGTGCGATTGAGTTGAGCCGCGTTTATGTCAATTTGAGGAGAAATGTATGGCCGTAAAGAAGAAACGTGTTGTGAAGAAGTCCATGACCAAGGTGACGTCGCCGGCAGCAGCATCGGCGGCCGTTGATGCCCTGAAGCAGGCGCAGGCCGCCAACGCCGCCGCGGCGAAGGTGCTGGCCAAAGCCAGCGAGGCGGTCACCAAGGCTCAGGCAGCACAAGCCAAGGCCAAGAGTGCTGTGGCGAAGAGATCCACGGCCTCTCGTGTCACCGAGGCCCGCGCCACCTTGAAGACGGCCGCGCTCACTGCGAAGTTGGCCGCCAAGCGTGTTTCTGCGCTGGAGAAGTTGGATGCGGCGCAGAAAAAGGCCTGTGCGCGAGCGCAGACTGCGCTGCTCAAGAAGCTTGATGCCGCGGAGAAGAAGGTCCTGAATAAGGTCAGCACCCCGAGGAAAAAGCGTCGCGTGAAGAAAAAAGCTGCTGCGTAATATCCAGTCGGGCAGCAGCGGAGAACAAACAGCCGGGCATCGCCCGGCTGTTTGCTTTGAGGGGTAGTTAGTGAGGACGGAGGCGCGGCTCGCTCCGTTTCGGGGAGTTAGCCGGGAGGCTGATATTGCTAAGCTGTGCGGGGCTCCCGGGCATGGCCGCTATCAGGTTGACCAGTGCCGTGAGCTCGCGTTGTGCCTTTTCGCTGTCGAGATTAGGCATGCCGTCATACAGGTTCATCAGGGAGCCTGTCGCGTTTCCGATATGCGGAAACACAGGTGACAGCGTGGTCCCCTCCGGTTTGCGCTGTATCTCAAGCACAGAGACATCGGCGGTGCCGCACCGCTCGCATACCGTCAGAATGAGGACATCTTTCGCTTCCGGGTGGTCCTGCAGCGAGGGATAACGGGTGCGATCGGTACCGTCCTCCATGTTGACAGAGGTCACCATCGAGGCCTCGGCATATGTGACGTAATACGGGGCATTCTCCAGGGCGAGGATTGCCTGGATGCACGAGATGGCGATGTGTTTCTGGGTGTCCGTGGCGAATGCGCAGTTCACCATCACTGCATCATTGGTATTCCGCCTGGGCACCAACGCCGTCAGGTAGGCTGTGTCACCGCGCAGAAGCGTGGCTTCGGCCAGATCCTTGGCGATGGCTGTTAGCGTGTGCTTGGGAGGGGGCATGGCGTGCTCCGCTGCTACCAGACGTAGGGCGCATCTTCCGATGCAACTGCGTCGAGCAGGTGCTCGAACCGCTCAAGCGCCGCCGCACCGGTTTCGGCAGACAGCGTCGTGAGCGCGTCGAGATGGCAGCTTGCGTGCGGGCAGTTGGCACGACAATCAAGAGATGAAATCAACACCTCGAGTGCCTCAGCAGGCGGCAAAACGCCGCTGTCGTCCTGGAGCCTGGGTTGTATGCACATAACGAATCTCCGCCGTAATGTTTGGATGACCACACCCACACTTTACGGTTAGCGCCGGAGATTCGTTAATAGGCAGTTTTGGCTACCGGCCGGAGTGAGTCAGCCGCTTAGCGGACACTCGCTCGGAGTACGCGCAATCAACTCAAGCAGATCATCGAAGCGCTGGAGGGCATTCGTGTGAGCGCGCCTCGCGTCAATCAGCTTCTGAATAAAACAGTTCTGCCGACACTGCGTACTACAGTTCAACTGGCCTAGCGCTCGCTCAATATCCTCGATAGGCGCCAAGAGTCCCAAGTCATCCAGGACAAATTCGTGTTCCGTTCCCATGCAAAAATCCTCTTCTGCATATAGTAGTTATTTATCGTGTGCATTATTGAAATACTATCCGAGCCAACACAATAAGAAAAGAGCGCTAATCACGAGCGCGAGGGTAGGGAATGCAGGGCGCATATAAGCGCGCACTCACCAAAAAGCCGGCCCCAATCAATGTGTTGGGGTCGTTTTTTTCGGTGAATTGGCTAGAGGGAGGTGATTTCAGGACGGGCGAGAGTGTTGTTCGGTACCAAATTTGCCGCAAGCAGTGTGGCGCGGACCTTCTTGACTTCGTCGACAGCACCAGCTTCCTCGAGCTTATCCAGTAGTTCGTTAATGGTCTTGCCGTATTCTTCGTGAAGTTCCTCGGGCAGGGGCGTCATCAGGCGCACTTTGGCCTTGGCCAAGAAATTGAGCAGCGTGTCCGACGTGGCCTCGTGATCGATCCGCGCGATGATCGGGATGTGATCAAGCACCTCTTTTTCGGAAAGCCGCTTCGCCATGGCCAGCGAGTGACCAACCCAAGCAACGAAGTGGTCGCGGAGGCCCTCAGCCACGATATGGCTCAGTGCGGTGTGGAAAACGCGGGCGGGGCCACTTTGCCACAACCGATCGATACTCTGCTGCCACTGCGGGGCATGCACATCGAGGCCGGACTGTAGCTCCGCAAGACGATCGGCCACGAACGCCGGCAGCAGGGCGAGGTCGGGCAGCGTAAACGTGCCGAGCGTCTGGTGGGTATACCGCGCATCGACGTCCTTTGCACGGGGAAGAAAACGAGAGATGAGATATTCAGCCATGACCTGGCAAGCCCCCTCCCAGGCCTCACTCTCCATGCGGGTTTCCGCAATGGCGGGATTACCTAGGGCCAGCAGGATGGTGGCATGGCCGGGCCAGCGCCCATCCCCCGCGAGAACTTCGGCACCAAGCGCTTCCTGCATCTGCGCCTCTACTTTGGTCGGATCCAGGGTAGCCTCAGCGCCTTTCGCGTAGGCATCCAGTACGATGCTACTGAATGCCTTAATACTGGTCGGGGCGCTCACGCGCGATTCGGGTGTTTTGTCGGTCATGACGGGCTCCGTGGTGCCGCTGTTGATCATGTCCATACAGTACGGCCGGGCTTCGCAACCTGTGAAGTGGCAATCCACGCTTAACAGAGGAGCCCGGCGCCGCCATAGTGCGTATATGGCACCCCCTATTCCACAACCCAATCTACCCGCGCCCGGCCACCGCCTCGCCGCCGCGGCCGAATTGCTCGCCGGGCGACGCAGATTGCAGGACTCACTCAATGAGGCCTTGTCGAAGGGGCGTGTAGCAGCGGCCGCCGCCCTAATCGGTTGCAGCGTGGACTTGGAATACCGGAATTGTTTGGGCGTAACGTTGATTGAGGCCGCGCTTGAGGGCCGTAGGCCACGCGGCATTGCGCTCGTTCGGAACGTGCTCGGAGTGGAATCCACCTATAGCATCGAACAGGGGGCGAAGGATGTAAGGATGATGTCTATCGCCAAGGATGCTGCGGGCACGCTATCTCAAGCGCGCTTCTGGTCGGTGGCGCTGGCCGTAGAGGCCGCCAACTTGAAGGATCCGGGGTGCATCACTCTCCCTATGCGATTCGTGTTGTGGGAAATGATCCCGCTCATCGAGAAAGAGATGCGCGCCGGCAGACAATGGAAGGGGCCGACGTGTCGGGCCACCTGAAAGCCACCCTGCAACTGGTCATGAGCCGGAAGCCAAGCCTCTCGGGGTCGACGACCCTGCGCACTGCAATCCAGGAGGAGCATTGGGCACTCGCGCGTGCGTTGCTCGGATGCGACGTTGACCCCGAGTCCAGGATCGCCAATCTGAACTGGCCGCCGCTGGCTTATGCCGTGTGCGCGCGGCGAGAGGACGTGATGATCGACATGCTCGCGGCCGGAGCGCGACCGTCGGGAAAGGGCGGTCGTTTCAAGGGAAGTGGCGATGCGTTACGGATGGCAACGCTCACCCGGCAGCCTGCGTTGATTACCCGCCTTGTCGCCGCCGGCGCCGAGGTTGAGCGGCGTGATCAGCGCGGCCGCACCGCCCTGCATGATGCCGCGCGATTTGATGCAGATCACTGCATCGAGGCGTTGCTCGATGGCGGCGCGGATATCGATGCCCTCGATGATGCCGGGTGCCCGCCGATTTTCGAGGCAATTTGCTATGGTTCGTGCGAGGCGGTACGCGTGCTTGTGCGCCGCGGCGCCGATCTCGTCCAGAACTACGGCGATTGGGGAAATGTGCGAATGTACGCCCGTAACCACGACAGATCCTCGTGGCTTCCTGACATTGAGCTGCGGCCGGCATCACCAGAAACACAGTCGCTGGGGCGCGCCCGCCCCTAGACTAGGCCGCCACACGTTGTAAATAGTCCTCAATCGATATATTCTAAGATATATATCTTTCCCGACGCGAATAAACATGAGTGAGGGTGATTTTATGCCAGCATCCGTGCATATTGAGACTGCGCCGGCCTGTTTCGGAGGGTTGGGCGCTTACCAGCGGTGGCTGGAGCTGAATCGTTTTACCAGAAAGGATGCCTCAGAATCACGGGCCCTTAGTGCCGGCTGGTCACGGACCACCCCGTGCCCTTGCTATGACTGCAGCGCCAGCTATCAAGCCAAACAGATCGGGGTTGGCGCCTGCGAAAACCCAAAGTTCACGGCCTTCCCGCGAAAACAAGCATAACTCCCCCGTACCAAAGACTCATCTCCCCTCCTGGCCGCCTGTTGGCGGCATTTGTGGCACGGCGCCCCGCCCCAGGGCGCCGTTTTTTTTGCCTACGTCGTTACCGACGGAGAAGGCGTGGGCGGCGCACCTGTGGGGCGGGAATCGTAGAAATGCTTCCACTGCGCAGGCGTGAGGTATTCCCAGCGAACCAGCTCCAACTGAGAGGCATGCTGCTGGTTGCCGCGTTCACGGATCCAGGCCTGGATGAAGCGCTCCTGGTAGGCAGTGGAGCCCAAGTTGAATTCGCTGGTCGAGCCGATATCGCGGTTATGCTCGATGCCAGTGTGCGCGTCGCGTAGCGTGAGCAGGATCCGGCTCTTTTCCGGCTGGGCGGCTTTGACGGACGCCAGGTGCAGATCCAGAGCGGCAAGTATCTCGCTGGTTTTGGGCCGCACCACCGGCCAGGGGTCACCGAGTGACAGCCAGCGATCACCGACGTAGGCGTGTGCCCAGGTGAAGGTGCTGCCGCCGTAGCGGCGACGCTCGAAGCTCACCGGGATATTGTTGACGATAGCGCTGACGGCGCGTCCAACCAGTCTGTCTCCCACGCAAATACTCACAATCATCGCTCCTTCTTAGAGGGTCGGCGCACATGCGGCCGCGCGCTGCTGGGCAGGGGACTGCCAGCCCATAGCGTGAATGCTCTTGGCGAGTTGGCTGTCGGGCGCGGCCTCGGCCATCGCGAGCAAGGCAGCTTTCACCTGGTCGCCGTCCCCCATTTCAAAGAGGCTATCGGACTGGCGTTCACCGAAGTCGAAGACCGTGAAAAATTGGTTGCCGGGGTTGGGCATGCCGGCCTCGAATAAGCGGCGCGCGCAGTCGATGCGATCGACGAGCCCCTCCGGCCCGTCGCGGCCGATCCGGGCACTGTAGTAGTTCAGCCAGCAGCCGAGCTCGAAGTGGGTGCGGGCGGCGACGGCCTCTTCCTTTGCTTCGCCCGGCGTACAGGTCACCCGTTTGCGGGCCGCAACACCGAGGACGTTGCCGGCGTCGCGGCGCAGCTGCTCGCGGACAGTTTCGCTCAGTGGCGCATGGCTCGTATCAGCAGGGAGCACCGCAACACGCAGGTCGGCGACCTGCGCGAGGATGGCCAGGCGCTCAGCGGCCAGGCTGGCGGCAGGATGGGCTATGGCCACCTGAGCGCCGGAGGAGGTCCACACCGGGGTGCGCAGCGCCTGCTGCAGGGCGAGAAGCTCGGCCGGTGCGGCGGCCAGGTACGTAATAGCCTCGTCGACGTTGGCCATCAGGCGCCGGACACCGGCGCGCGGGCCTTCAAGCTGGACGGTTATGGATGACATGGTGGGCCTCCTGCTCGTAGTGAATAGGAGGAGTATCCGCCGCGTTCGCGGCCCCTGTTAATAGGCAGTTCGGGCGTGTGGTCGCCGCGGCGGCTGGCATTCAGCGCAGTCCTGCGTGATGCAACTGTGGCGGTCGACGTGGAAGCGGTTGCGAAGAGGCTCACCGGTACCGTGCTCGAAGGCCGAGGTGCCGCAGATACTGCAGGTCGCCGCGTGTATCTGACGCCCTTCGCTATCAACGCCGCGGGTGATGATGCGGGAGTCCCAGCGGTGGTCCTGCGGGTGACAAGGGGTTGCGGCCGCGGAATTGGGGAGCGTGGACGGCATGGTTGCCGGCTCCGGCCAGAGGCTGATATCGAGGGGGAAATATCCGAGCGTGTGATTGATCGCGGGTGAGGCGCGCATGGGATCACGCAGACGGCCGGTGATGTTGCCGGCGACGACGTTGTGACAAACCAGGTTTCGGCCGGCGTGCTCATGGTCGAGCACGGTGGACCAGAATCGATTGCGAGCGAGGCGATGGGCCGCGTTCTCTCCCGCGCTGGGCCAGGGCAAGGTCACATGGACGTCGATCGGAGTCTGGCGGATCTCGGGGGCAAGGAAGCGCCACAGCAGGTGAAAGGCAACCTCGCCGAGGGCATAGCTGCTGGAAGGCGGCAGCTCAAAGCCCTCGATCTCACACTGCCAGCGCCGGGTGTCCGCGCAGTAGGTGAGCGGGACGTGATTGGCGATGTGCCGATAGCCGCCGTCGGCCAAGTGGCGGCGGGTCGGCAGACAGAAGTAATGAATAGTCAGCTGGCGGCGTGAGAAGTTAAGCATCCGTTGCTCCAGGCCTACCCACGTCCCTGAGTAGTCGCCGGTTAGAAGTCCGTAGAGCGCACGGTGGTGTTGGGTCACTCGGTCATATCTCCTCAATGCGGTGCGGTGATTTCGGGGCCATCAGCGCCGGCCGGTAACCTGATCGTGGCGCCGCCGGACGCAATATCTTTAAACCTATATACCTTTGGCGATTTTCTCGCAAGACCTTATACCATCACCCATAGTGCAATCCCCTACCCCAAGCGTGGCTCCGCCACACATTGCGGTAACACTGGTCGCCCCTCCGGGGCCGTATTAAATACCGATATCGGAAATTGCGCCGCATCCGAACTATTGTCGGTACCGGAAAAATATTGATATCAGGCAAATCCCGGCACCGTTCATGTCAAAAGCGCCACCAGTGCGTGGGGGGGGGGGCAGCTGCTGCTGCCGAAATGGGTGATGGTATAAGAAAAGGCGGCGCGTATCGTTTAACTTCTATATAAAACGCGATATACTCAAGCCACGAATAACGCCCAGGGAGAGTCAAATGACTGAATTGACCGCGCAACGCATGGCCGTTCTCGATGCGTTCGAGCAACTGGAGCACGCGCGCGCCGCGTTCGCCGCAGGTTATCGCGAGTGCGTCGATTACCCCGTGGCGCTCAGCGAAGCGGACTTCGCCCTCAAGCCTGGCTTTGGTGGTGATCGCCGCGCACAGCGCGAGGCCGCCCTCGCTGTCCTGACCACTTTCTATTACATCGATTCCGAGCAGGACGGCCGCGGTACCGTGCGCGGCCGCGCCTTGGTGGCCATCCCCCCTGCTCTCCTGTCCGCCGTCGAGACCTTCAATACCGCCAAGCTTACCCTCAAGGCGGCAATGAAAACCCTGCGCGAAACCGCGGAGGCCCTGTCGCTGTCGACGCATACCGCCCAGCACCGGCTGCAGGACGAAATGAACGCGCTTTACACCGGGCGCTGTGCCGCCTATGAAAATACCCTGCGCCTTGCGCACCGCTCCCGCCTGAATCTGGCGCAGTGCTACCGCAAGGTGCTGTGGCTCCCCGACGTCACCGCCAATGTGGTGTTCACCGAGTCACGCCACCATACGGTATCGCAACACGTCGAGGTCGCGCCGGACACCGCCCTCGCCCGCGTCGTCGGCGGTCAGACCGACGGCGATCTGGTGCGTCGCCGCGCCGGCGCTGCGCACTGGCGCGCCAATGTCCAACAAGCCGACGGTTCCTGGCATCAGTCCAAGGCCCACTCTCCGTTACTGGTGCTGCGCGATGCGCCGACCGACCCGCTGCCCGCGCACAACCTGGATGAGCCCTACACCCCCATCGAGCGCGGGCGCCGTGCCGACCGGCAAGCCGCTGTGGCGGTGGGCAGCGGCCTGTTCGTGGTGCCCAAACGAAAATCGGCTGTTAACAGAATTAACTGACCGGCTGCATGCTGCTGCCTATCGCATCGCATACAGGAACCGCCATCATGGTGAAGAAACGCATCGTCACGAATCCCGAGGACACCAGCCGCAGCATCCAGCGGCTGGCCGACGCGATTATCAAGGACTATGCGGTGTCAACCCACGATGCCGTACCCGCCCTGTTCGGTTCGGTGCTGGAGGACTACGGCGTCGGCAATTCGCACACCCGCGAATGGATCGGCCGTCTGCGCAACCCGGAGCGCCTCGAACACCTGCGCGAGGAGCTCTACTCCATCATTGAGCATGCTGATCCGTTCGAGGACGTGTTCGGTGCCCTGTATATGGCCACGTCCAGCCGCTCCAAGCAATCAGGTCTCGGCCAGTTCTTCTCGCCGCAACCCATTGCCGATCTGATGGCCCAGTTCACCGTCGCCGACCTGGACATGAGCCAGTACAGCCCGGAGCGTCCGATGCCCGTGATGGAGCCGACGTGTGGCGCCGGCGTGATGCTGCTGTCCATGGCCAAGACCATCTTGCGGCATCACGGACGTGAGGGCCTGCGCCGGACCGCGTTCTATGGCAATGATCTGGATCCGGTGTGCACCTGCATGGCCGCTGGCCAGATGCTGCTGCACGTGACCCGCCACGATGCGCAGGTCGCCTCGTTGATGATCTTCAACGGTAACGGTCTCGCCCCGATGGAAACATGGCGGCCCTGGCTGTATGCCACCGCCAAGCCCGACACTCCGGAGAACGTCAAGCAGGGCGCCACAACTCCGCCCGCGCAGGCCGAGCCGGTCATCGCGCCGCTGCCGCACGTGGCTGCCACTGTGGACTCGCCGTCGGCGCCGAGTCGCCTGACGGGTTCCCTGGGGCGTGACCGGCAGATGGGCCTGTCACTTTGAGTTCCGCTTCCATGGCACAACCAAAAGACCGCCTCAAGGACTTACCCCCCATTTTCCACTGGCGCGATCTGGTGGACGGCGGAAGCACACCCGGTGCCGCCCGCGTCACGGTCAGCCGCTGGGTGAAGCAGGAGCGTGTCGAGCCCATCGGCGGCATGTCAGGCCTCTATCGCAATGTCACGCTGGAGCTCAACAGTCCGCTGTGGGCCGAGGTCTTCCGGCGCTATCTGCCCAACGCTATCGTGGCCGGTCGCGCCGCATTACAGCATGCCGGCTGGTTGTGCGGCGACGCCGATACTGTCGATTTGGTCGTGCCGTTGAAAATGCGCCCACCACAGCTCGATGGCGTTGAGTACCGCCATCGTACGCGTGCCTGGTTGCAGCAGATCGCTTTGTCGGACCACCAGCTATATGGCTTCTCGGTACTGGCTCCAGAGTATGCGCTGGCCGATCTCCTTGTGACCGACGCGGCGTGGGTGTCGACCGCGCAACTGCAAATTCCAGAACAGATAAGCCTGAGCGACATCCGTGATCTCGCCGGGGCTCTGGCGCCCCTCTATTCGCGCGCCCAGACGCACATCGTGTCACCGCGTCGCGATGGAGAACGCATGTGAAGAAATCCCACGAGCCATTAACTCATCATTTCGGAGAACGGCTATGTACGTAAAGCTCGGCAAGGTCACCGGTCAGCAACTCTATTCGATGGATCGTGAAATCTGGCATGGCACGCCGGGAACGGCGGTGGATGTACTGAAGCGGACCGTGCAGCGCTATTCGACCGAGGCACTCACCGCCATGCTCGCGCAACATGCCGAGGTCACCGAAAAGGGCCGCCAGACCGGTTCGCTCTGTGAGGAACATGCCGTTATCTATGAAGCAGCACAGAAGTGGCTTGAGGCGGTCATGGCCAAGCGCCTGCCAAAATCTGAGGCAGCGTAGGCCGCAGGAAACCGTCTGTATTGAGACAACCAACCTCTGTGGTTCACCACAGAGGTGCAAGGAAGTACGGAGCGCGCAGGGGGGGGAGGTCCTTATGATCGTAGAGCAAACATTCTGTGGCGAGCTGTTGGCGCGAGCACTCCCTGGCGGTGAGGACGTGGCGATCCTCGCTATTCGCGCACCTGGGGCTGCGCCACTGCGATTGCCGAAGACAAACTACGTTGCATTTCAGATCGAACTGCCTGATATCGCCAGTACCCAGGAGCTTCATGAGGCACACGTGCGGAAGGCCTTGCGGTGGCTGCGCAACATGAACTCCGCACAGCGCCGCGTACGGCTAATGATCGTATGTGAGGCGGGCCGCTCGCGTTCAGCGGCGTTCGCTGAGTTCGTATCCGAATGGCTTGGTTTGCCCCATAAGGGCGACACCAGCGAAGCCAACCAAGCCCTTTTGGCATATCTCCGGAATCAACTCCCGGAAAGCTGAGGTGAATGATGGCACGCGTACTCGATGAAGAGAAAGCACTGTGTGTTGAAACAGCGACTCGCAATGGACATGCGGAAGCAGCAGCCCATGCATGTGATGCCGGCGATGTGGGGTGCCTGGATTGCCCATTCCAGGATGAGCAGTCTGACGACGATTGGGTAGCTACCTGCATCGGTTGCGGATGTGACGATCTGCACGCCTGCGCCGAAGAGGACACGGGCAACCCCTGTAGCTGGGTCCGCCTCGATCGGGAAACACAGTTGGGCGTATGCAGCGTGTGCCAGGACCACGTCGAGCGCTGGGATGACGGCGACCGTGAGATTCGTGTCCCGGCCGAAACATGAGGAGTACCGCCATGCCCGCCACACGGACCAAGAGCAGCACCCCGAGCCCCGCCGCTGACGGCAAGTGCCGGCTGTGCCGGTGCAAGTTGGACGCCGACGAAGGGGACGACCTCGACCTCCACGTTTGCCGCTCCTGCAAGGGCAGGCCCGAGGCACGCCGGTTAGGCATCGGGGTGGTCAGCGGGCGCACGCGCCCGGGAGTGAAGTCGGCCAGGGAATTTACCACGGCGGAGCGGGACCTGATCCGGAAGTTGCACGGGTTCATGCTTCCGCAGCAGCTCCTCAACCTCCTGAACGAACGGCTCAGGTCCGACCTTGGACCCGATGCGCTCCCCTACACCATGGACCAGCTCTACGCGGAGATCGGCGATGCCCCGACGCCGTCCGCCGGCGGCGGGCATGACTGGCCCGGCCTGCGGAAGCTGCTCGCGGCCGCAGAACGCGCCGGCACGCTGGCCGCTGTCAATGAGCAAGTGATTGACGACTTCGCGGTCGTGTTTTCTCTCAACCAAAAGCAGGTGCTGGTGCTCAAAGACATCCTCCTGCAAACCCAGGAAGACTGACCATGGCCCATGCCGTCATCCGCCGAAACGAGATGTTCGAGGCAACCCTGAATCTGGGAGGTACCCCCGTGGACCTTGGTGAGTACGCCACGACCGGGCTGCTGGCCGTCGCCGTCGGGCCACGGGGCAACGGCAAGACGAACGCGGGCCTCGTGGCTGCGGAGCAGCTCGCCGAGCAGGGGTGGATCAGCGTCCTCATCGACCCAGAAGGGGAGTTGGAGTCCCTGTACGGTGCGGCGGTGGCGGACGCGGAACAGTTGCGCAAAAGCCTTGGGGCGCGGAAGCAGCCGATTATCGTGGTGTCCGCGACGAACGCCGAGGCGTTTGTCCCTTACGGCCAGGCTGTCCTGGACGTGGCGGACCGGCAGCGCAAGCCGATCTTCGTGTTCATCGATGAAGGGCAGATGTTCAGTGCCAGCAAGAAGAAAGACATCGCGGCGGCGGCCGACATCATCAACCAGCTTGCCGAGCGCGGTCGCAAGCGCGCCGTCGATATGTTCATTACCGCGCACCGCTATACCGGGTCGCTGCATCGGACGATCTTCGCCAACAAAAATCTGACCCTCGTGGGGTGCCAGGAAGACCCTACCGCCTGGTCGACACTGGCACCGCAGTTCCGGGCATCGAAGATCGAGTTCAGCGATTTGAACGCCCTGGCGCCCGGCGAGTTCTTCTGTTTCAGCCGGGCCGGCGTCGAGAAGATCCGGATGCCGATGGCGTCCGCCCTGGCCCGTGTCGCGCCGAAGGCAAAGCGTGTGAAGCGCAAGCTGCCCACCACCTTCAGCCAGTGGAACCGTGCCATGCGCGAGATCCCCACCGCGCGCCTGGAGGCCCTGAACGACCCCGTGGTCAACCTGTTGGGTGCGGTCGCCGGGCTCTCGGCCCAGCAGATGCTCTCCGGCGCGCGTGCGCTCCAGGATGAACTGGAGGCCCGGGCGTGACACGGGCCGTCACGGCACTGCCACTGGAGGTCACCCGGTTCGTGGTTGCCTACGGGTGGCGGGCACGTGCACGCGAGATCGCCGCAGTGCTCGGGCGCCCCGCCGAGGAGATCGAGCGGATCCGGCGCTCCAATGCCTGCAAGAAACTCCCCAAGGCCAAGGGCTTCGCGGAACTCTTCGCCTTGTGGCACGGCCGCGCCCCGGAAGACCATGAGTGGCCGGCGCCGCGGAAGATAGGCGCCCGAGACTCCTACGAATGGCTTGCGCCCGAAGTGGCGCTGCTCGCAAGCCTGGTCGGGCAGATGGGCGTGAAGGAGATCGCCAAGGTACTCACGGAACGCCTGCGCCGCCAGACCGGTGATCGCACGGCGCGCCGTACCGCCGTCTCGGTCTTGGTGCGCGTGAACCTCATCGGGCTGCAGCTCAGCAAAGATGTTCTTGGCGGGATCACGACCGCCGAAGCCGGGAAGGAGATCGGTTCCCTGCACACCATCTACCAGGCGATCGAGAGCGAGCAGCTGCCCACCCGTCGTGTCGGACGTCTCCACGTCATCCCCTACGATGCCTGGGAGGCCTGGAAAGCTGCGCGGGTATTCCCGCCGGCAGGCTATGTGCAACTCAGCTCGATCCGAGAGACGCTAGCGATCCGCAGTGACAAGTTGTCGGAATTCGCCCGGATGGGGCTGATCCCCACCGCCGTCCGCTGCAACCCCTACGGCACCAAGGCCAGAACCACACAGTTCGGCACCTGGTATGTCGATAAGAAGGTCGCCCGGAAGCTGGTTGCAGACCGGCGCGCCGGCCGGCCGATGCCCTGGCACGGGAAGCCGTTGCAGGACAACCTGCGTGTCACATACCGGCTCTGGCTGGAGCGCAAACACCCCGCGTCCTGTCCGACCTGCGCAGAAATTTGGGGCAAGAAAAGGGCGCCTCGCTCGTTTGAGGAATATGCCGAACGGTATCCGCCGCTCGCCCACGGCGCCAAGCGCCACCTGACACGGGTATGGACGCCGGGACTCACTGTCACCGAAGTGGCGCGCCATGTCGGGTGTACCGTTTATCGGGTGCAGTGCGCCATCAAGAATGGCCTTCTGGCCGCCACCCCCATGGGTCGCCGACAGTACGTGTCGCGCACCGACGCCACCCGCTGGAAGGCGCGGCGTTGTCCGACCGGCACCAGTGAGGCGTCCTGGTTATCTTTGGAAGCTGCCGCCAGGCTGTACCTCTTCACCGAGAGGGAGCTGCGGGGACTCATCAAGCGCCAACAGATGAAATCCAGAGTGGGCACGTCCGGCGCGGCCCGCGGTATCGTCTACGTGCTGAAACAGCAGTGCGCGCAGCTTCGTGAAAAGCGCGGTTTCACGGAACGTGAGGCGGCCCGCCGCGTCGGCGTGTCCGTGGCGCGCCTACGCACCCTCCTGCGCGGGGTGGACTGGCGCAAGGCAGACGGTATTCCGCTGGTGACCGTGCAGGCGGTCATAAAGCGGCTGGAATCGCGCGAGGGCTACACCATTGAGGAAGCGGCGAAGGCCATTCGCAAATCCCGCCAGTGGGTCCTGGACCGGATACAGGACGGGACGATCCGTGTCACCCGGGCGAAGTGGGACCGCCGGCGCGTATACATCAGCGCACCGATGTTGCGCCGTCTGGAAGAAGCCAAGTCCAAACCCGTGCACAAGGAGAAATTCGGGACGTCCTGGCTGCTCTTGAGCGAGGCGGCGAAGGAGGCCGGCGTCACTGTGGCAACGATGATTCGCTGGGCTGAGAAGGGCGAGGTCACGCGCCAACCATCACTCCAGGGCTGGCGCTATCCGCGAAAGAGCGTGCGTGCCCAGGCCCGGCGCTACTGGCGCACCGTCAGGTTCCGCCGCGCTACGCCGCCGGCGTGGCTGCGCGACTCAAGCCGAGAGGTGCGAGCATGACTTATCGGATCGTCTTCGACCTGGACGACGTGCTCTGCAACTTGCGCGAGCCGATGTCCGACGCTCTGGCCAAGGCCACCGGCAAGCGGTTGGCCTGGCAGAACTGGACCACCTACGACCTGTCCGTGTTGTACGGAGTCGGGCTCGATCACTGCCTGTCGGCATTTCTGGAACACGAGGTGCTGGAGCACGCGAAACCGGAACCAGGCGCTGTGGATGCGGTCCGCGTGTGTCGGGAGCTGGGCTGCGAAGTGCAGGTGATGACGGCCAGGGGTTGGCACCCTAACGGGGATGCGCTGACGCGCAGCTGGTTGGCGGCGCACGGTTTCGTCATTGACGCTCTTGCGGTGGTGGGTCTGCACGAATCCAAGGCCGCGGCGATCGGCGCGGCCGGCGGTGCCGACTTCTTGCTTGATGACAGCCCGCGCCACATCCAGGAAGTGATGGACGCAGGCACGGTGGTCACCCCTGTGGTGCTGTGCCGGCCATGGAACAAGCATGTCACGAACGCCAGCCGCGTTCGCAGCAATATCGAGTTTTGCAAATTGGTCATGAGCCGAATGGCCGCAGAGGTGGTAGCGTGATCCGTCTTGCAGTTGACGTTGTTCGGCTTCTGCAGCGCGCCCAACTGGATCTCTCGTCGGAAAAGCACCTGCAGGAATGTATTGCGTCTCTCCTTGAATCGGTGGGCATTGCTTTTGAGCGGGAAATACGGCTGTCCGATCGGGACATTCCTGATTTCCTCCTCGCCGGAGGTATAGCCATCGAATGCAAGATGCGGAATAAGGCTCGAAAAGTGGCCGTCTACAAACAACTCTGCCGCTACGCTGAGCATGAAGCCGTCAAGGTGTTGGTGCTGGCCTCTAATATGTCCATAGGGTTACCGCCGGAAATAAATGGCAAGCCGGTCTATGTTGCGTCGTTAAGCCACGGGTGGTTGTGATGGCGGGCCGGACGTATGGTGAGTTGAGGCTGGTCGATAACGGCTCGATTTGGGAGATCAACAGGATCGAGCCGCACGTTGCCATCCGCCTCAAGCAACTCTTTCCACGCATCCCCAAGCACTCCACAGTGCCTTATCGGCTACCGAATGACCTGATCCATGCCGCCGACATCGACTGGTTCACCTCGCGCTACCCGCTGGCGATAACGAAGTCTGACCAGCTCACTCTCGTGGGTGGCCGGCTCGGGTTCGAGCAGCAGCAGGCCGAAATGGAACGCATCCTCCTGCCGGATTATGCGCCGGCGGACATCCAAGGCCTGCAGCCAGGTCAGGTGGTTCGGCACTACCAGCACCAGCCGATTGGTGTCCTGCGGCATCGAAAATCGCTACTGCTTGGCGACGAAGGTGGGTTGGGGAAAACCTATACGGCCGCGGCATTTCTCTGCGCCGAACCGGGGGCGTTGCCGGCGGCGGTGGTGTGTGATCCCCACATGCAAAAGCAGTGGCGCGATAAGGTGGAGGCGTTCACCACTCTGCGGGTGCATATCATCAAGAAGGCATCACCCTACGATCTGCCTCCGGCCGATGTCTACGTGTTCCGCATCAGCCAGATCGGCGGTTGGGTGGACATCTTCGATACCGGCTATTTCAAGACGGTTGTGTACGATGAGCCTCAGTCGCTCAGGACAGGGACAACAACTGCCAAGGGCGCTGCTGCCAAGGTGCTGTCATCGAACACCACCTTCCGGCTGGGTCTCACGGCGACGCCAATTTACAATTATGGATCGGAGATGTGGAACGTCATGCAGTTCATAGACGACCAGGTTCTCGGGTCGCATGAGGACTTCCAGCGTGAGTGGATGGATGACAATGGCCGCATTCGAGACCCGAAGGCGTTAGGAACCTATCTGCGCGAGCAGCACGTGATGATCCGTCGCCTGAAGTCAGATGTCGGCCTGGAGTTGCCAAAGGTGTCGCGGATTGTTGAATACGTCGACTACGACGCAAAGGAGGTCCAATCAATTGAGGATCTCGCGCGCCGTCTGGCAATCCGAGCCACGACTGGCTCATTTGTTGAGCGCGGCCAAGCGGTTCGTGAGTTGGATATGATGGTGCGCCAGGCAACCGGGGTGTCGAAGGCCCGAGCCGTGGCCCAGTTCGTTAGGTTGATGGTGGAGGCTGGAGAATCCGTCGTACTCGTGGGTTGGCATCGCGCCGTCTACGACATCTGGTTGAGCGAGCTGAAGGATTTGCGCCCGGCGATGTATACGGGCAGTGAGAGTGCTACTCAAAAGGGCCGAGAAATCGAGCGGTTCATATCGGGTGATACGGATGTATTGATAATGTCTCTGCGGTCTGGAGCGGGTATCGACGGGCTGCAACACCGGTGTTCGGTAGCAGTATTCGGTGAACTGGACTGGTCGCCCGGCATCCATCAACAAGTCATCTGGCGCCTTGATCGTGAGGGCCAGGAAGACCCCGTCACGGCGTTTTTCCTGGTGGTGGATGAAGGCTCCGATCCGCCAATCATGGATGTCCTCGGCATTAAAGCCAGCGAGGCAAAGCAGATCGTCGATCCGCACATGGGTGTCCAGCTGGTCGGAGAGGACACAACGAATTTACGTCGGTTGGTCGAGCGGTATTTAGCGAAGAAGGACCGGGCTACCAAGGAAACACGACGGATACGGCCTCCAGCGCGGCGGAGCGCCGCCTAGGTAGTCGCGAATGTTGTTGCGACAAGGCGCGGCCAAGCGTCGAAGAATCCGCTCATTCGTTCTTGATACGATAATTCGTACCATACGAACCACCGTATGCTCCAATCAAATGAAAGACAAGATCCTTGGGGGGGCGCCCGTAGCCGCTCGGCGATTGACAGCTCAACCATCAACCCGCCCCCCACTTTCCGCTCCAATCCGGCGCGGTGGTAGCGGTTTAGTCCATTCCTTTGGTGAAATTTGCCCTCGGGCGTTCCCGCCCGGCGTCCTCCGGGTTCTTGTATTCGTACTCCGTGCCAGGAGTGTGCGGCACACTCGGCTTGAGATTCATCACCGTAGTCAATGGCACCTGCGTGTCCATTTCTTCAAGGGCCAGGCTGATACCCGCCAAGTTCAGGTTGAACGAGCCATCCGGATTCTTCAGGTGTGCGGGCGGCTCAACTACGTGGACCGGGCCGCCGCGGCTATGCCCACCCAGAATCGCCGCCGAGGCATCGGTGTGCGTGGGCTTGTTGTGTGTGCCGTGCTTAATGGTTTTCTGGCCCTCCACCATCAGCTGTTGGCACTCGCTGGCGGCTGCGGCCGCGGTGTATTCCAGAAAGCCTTCCTTGGAAACCGGTCTCTCGCGCAACGGCTCAACGGCGAGACCGAGATGAGTCGCCTTGTATCCTTGCGGCAACGGCTTTGCGTTCATGCGACCTCCTTGACCTTGGAGCGGTCGAGCGTATTGCGCACGTGGACCTCGTACATGTCGTTCGCCAGCAGGCGGATGACACCGATCTCAATGGGGGCCTGCAACGCGTTGAAGCGCTGAGCCATTATGTCACTCAACGGGATCCGCACCTGAAATGAATAGTTGCGCCCGGGGGCGAAGCCAACCATGGTCAGCTCCTTGCCATACATGGACCAGTGCAACCAATCGGCCGTCACGAAGTCGTCCAGCGCCTCGGGGAAGCCGACGCGCACCCGGCCATCTTCGGTATCCACAAGGAGGGTTTGGGCGATTTCCTCGCCGAAGGTGAAGACCCCGCCTATCGGGGACTGCACCTCGAATGCCACGTACCCCGACTGCATAAGTCCGAGTAGCAGCTCGGTTCGTTTATTCATCATGGTGTCCTCCTTCTGTGATGATTTCAGGGCGATTGTCCATGACCCGAGGGCAAGGCGTTAAGGCCCAAATTGCCACTTAACGAGTTACAGCGATCGGCCGCATACTGACCCCGACGATGGAAGGTGGATCGCGAAGTTAATACATATTAGGCGATAACGATATGACCACGCAAACCCACACGATTGCCAAAGTGCGCGCCCTGATAGACGAGACGCCGCAGCGCCCCTATCTTGACGAGACGGCCATCGAGACCTGGATCAGGGCCGTTATGGCCCTGGAGCCTGGGCGCGCCGTCTGGCATGCCCGCCGGCTGTTCGGTATCGGCGGTAGCGAAATTGGCGACTTGATTGCTACTGAGCGTGGCGTGTTCTCGCACAGCGACGCGACCGAGATAGGGGCTGGCAAGCTGCTACGGTACCCCATCCAACCGGGCACAGGCGATACGACGCGCGGGACGGAGTTGGAGCCGGTCGTGGCCGCCAAATTTCTGGAAAAGTATGGGGCAAAGCGTGATACCGAGGCGCTGGAACACCTGCGCGCTTTCGGCGCCTGCGCCGATTATCCCTGGCTGGTGGGCAATCCTGACGACCTGGTCGTGATCGATGGACGACGTCTACTCCCCGACTACAAGGTGCCGCTGCCGCACAATTTCCTTGAGATCGTCAATGGCGGTGCCCCCTTGTGCTATGCCGCGCAGCTGCACCACTACCGCGCCCGGTGCGAGCGCGCCGGCGTGAAGATTGACGGCCTCCTCCTCGTGCCATTTTCCCTCAAGGACTGGGAGCCGGTAGCACTTGAGGTTCCGTTCACCCCGGCGCTGGAGAACGAAATCTTCGTCGTCGGCGACCGCTTCTGGTACGACTATGTATTGCAGGGCAAGGTGCCTGAGCGTCGGCACCAGGACGCCGAGAATGCCGTACGCGCAATTGCCCCGGGTGAAGTGCCGGAACTACTGCGCGCCCGTATCGAACGGGCCGCCCAACTCAAGGCATTGGCAGACGCCAGCTACACCGCGTTCGGTACCGAGAAGACAGCGGTCGAACAGATGTTTGGCCTGCAGTTCAAGGGGGCGGCAAACCGCCTGGAATACGCGGGAATGACGATCGCCACCAAGACCGAGAATGCCATCAACAAGGTGACGGCCGTTGAGGCCCTGCAACGTCTAGGGGTGGATCTGACCCCGCTCCTCAAAGAGGGGTTTGACCGTTACGACGACGCCAAAGTGTTGCAGGCAATCCAGGACATCCGCAACAGCCTCGATCCCAAGACGCTGGCCTCCATCTACAGCGAGGCTCGCAAGGTCGGGCTTAGTGTAACGGCGCGCAAAAAGGGTGCCGAAGCCGATTACAGGGCGGCGTGGCGTAACTACGGCGACCGGGTAGTGGACAATTTTATCCACAACAACCAAGCGCGCACGCAGACGCAGACAGGCAAGACACACGAGAAACATTCCCCCTTAACAGATCAGCGCGCTGCGACAGACAATAGCGCCAGTACAGACATGCAGAAGACCGACCAAGGAGTACGCCATGAGCAGCAACGCATTTCAGGCCCTAAAGGTACGTCAAGACCGCGTCTCTAATGGGGCCTCCCTGCATACGCTCGTCGTGCAGATCACTGGCTACAGCATCGACCAGTGGCCGCACTACGCCATCGGCCACCCGCTGTTGGACAACGGCGAGCCGGACGAGACCCGGACTGTCCGCGTCTTTTTGCGTGAGGACAAGGACGCCGGCAAGCGCGAATATGCACGCACTGAGATCGCGGATTTCGCCAACCCGCGCCATAAGGCGGCCACCGAGGCCGGAGGCATCATCATGTTCGCCTCGGCGGTAGAGACTGATACCGATGGGGAATTCAGCGCCCGCTGGGCCGACTCGGTGTCCCATTACGTCGACGAGGCGGCGTGCCGCGCTGGTTACGCAACTGTGTTCTTTCGCACCGACGGAGATCGTCCCTATTTCTCGCTGGAATTCTACAAGCCGGAGGCGGCGATATTGGTGGATAGTGTCAGGGCTATTGAGCAAGCCCTGCCCGACATGCTGCACCCGTCGAGCCCCAGCACCGGCATGGCGGCCCTGATTCGCTTGGTATCCAAGGAAGGCGACACCGTTGCGGTGCGGGCCGGCAGCGCGTGGCACAAGGACGAGAGTTCTGGCTTTTCCACCGTCGCGCCCGGCCTGGATTCGGCTACCAAGTTCTATGACAAGGAGGACTGGAAACTGATTAAGCAGGTATTTGAGTCGGGCGAGGTGGCAATGGCGGAGATTATTCCCGGCATGCGCGTGAACGCCATCGGCGCGACGCTCAAGGGGCTGCTCAAGAAACCGCAGCGCCTTGAAGCGATGAATACCGTCTACCGCGATGAAGAAGGGCATGCGGTGTTCACCAAGACATGGTTCTCGGCGCGCTTCCACGAGTCTGGGGATCCGTTCCTGACGGCGCTCCAGCGCGCTGCGAGCGACTCGCCGCGGTATCGTGCCGCCAATATACCGACGGCGAATTTCGACCCGTCGCCCGAACATGCTCTGGCTCCGCGCAATGGCGCCGAACAGGGGGTGACGCACACGAACAAAGAGGCAGGTGATAGCCCCGCTCCGCATACGGAATCCCCGCGCCGGTCGCCGCAGTCGCAGTCGCAGTCGCGGGACCCGGCGGCCAGTGCGCCGGTCGCCGCCGAAGAACCGACGCGGACACGGCCGCCCCGTGCTCCGCACCTGAAGCACCCGGTTCATGGTGCCCCGGCCGCGCAGCCCACTCCCGCGCCCCCGCCCCCGAATGCGCTCACCGACGTCGAGCCGCAATTGCCGCCCGGCATGGATGATGTACTGGAGCTGGGCGATGAGGATATGAAAGCTCTTGAGGCGTTCTCAATGAAATTATAACCATGGTGTCCACGCACCTTTAGCCGCGCCCAAAGCGCGGCTTTTTTTTGCGGGAGAATTGGCTGTTAACACCCGCAACGGTGCTAGCGCAAAATAGGCGAAACGCCGCTCAGAGGTATAAAAACATGCGCTGGATTGACCTGACCGCCCACAACGTCCGCCTGATCCCGGTCAAGCTCAGTAGCGGCCTATTGGTCCTGATCCTGAGCGGCGAGATATCGCCCGAGAAAGCAACGGCGGTGGGTTTCAAGCAGAGCCCAAATGGCGTGTGGTACTCCACTGATTATTCCCAGCGGCAAGGTGGGTTGCTTCCCATCAAGTTGAGCGACTTTACCGGCGAGTTCCCGGGGGCGACATTCCGGGACATGAGTATTGAGGAAGTGACCCGTCCGCCCGCCGCACCAGGCGAAGAAGAGGAAACCGCTGCGCACCGGCTGATGCGCGATTTCCGCAAGATCGGCCTCAATGGTGATGGCGAGGAGGTGTTCGAGGATGCGGTTGGGCGGTTCGTGCGCACCCAGGGCGGCATTGAGCGCATGGACGACACCTGGAAGGTGGCTCCCCGGTTTCTGCGCGCCGGTGAACATGGCGGCATTTACGACCAGGCAGCGGCGCAAACCGCCGCGCACGGCTACGTCATCGAACTGATTCGCGGTAAACAGGGCGGCGAAAGCAGCCTGCGGGAATTCTATCGAGTGCTGGTCAATGCCGGCGACAAAGAGCTGAGCAAGCGCGACTTGCGCAATCTCCAGGGCCTGGAGTCGGCCGTCGAAGTGGCGGCGGCCATGGAGATACGCAACCTGGTCGAGGGGCATACCGGGGCCCGCGCACAGCTGCTGGAGGAGGTCTCCGCGCTCGACGAGCGCCTGCCTCGTGTCAAAATTGACGACATTGGCGACGTCGAATCGCTTGAGCGCGGCTTTACCCCCCTGCTCGCCTTTGCCGCCCGCCGCCTGGTGCGCACCGCGGGCCGCCATGTCCTGCTGCCGTACGCCGCCAATGCCATGCTGGCCGGCATTATCACGGACGCCGAGAGCGTGACCATCCTGGCTCCGGACAACGTCGGGCTCGGCCGGGCGCATTTCAGCCGGGTGACCGAGCGCGAGGGCGTCAACGGGCTGCTGGTGGATTTCGAACGCCATAATTACGCCCCCGATTCGGCCGACACCCTGGTCATTGCGGCCCCGGTCAATGGTGCCGGCGGCGCTATCGACGACTACGCCTTGCCAGATCCCAGTCACTACCAGTCCGCGCGCGCCCTGACCGCGCTCAAGCAGGACGGCGATGCCCTCCTGATGATTGCGGGTAAAACATCTGATCTCGATGCCGATCAAAGCGCGCAGTCCATTGCCCCGTTCCTGGCCTGGGCGAATCACCATTACAAGCTCGGGCACCTTTGGCGCGTGGACGGCTCTTTCTTTGGCCGCCGTGGCGACTACCGCCCGTCCTTCATGGTGCAGGTTCTGGGGCGTCGTTACACGCCGGGCGACTACCCAGTGCCGGCACTCCGGATATTCCACAGCCGTGATGAACTCCTGGAGGGCCTGCGCAACGCCGATGAGCTCGGCATCAACCGTGACATGGTGGGCGCGAGCGAGATTTCCCGGCTGTTGGCGGGCTATAACGACCAGCTGACCGCGGCTGAGGAGGTGGTCATCAACGACTACCAGCGCCCCTATGTGCCTGCGTGCACACTCGGCGAAGCCGAACTGGCGCTGCCGAAAAATCTGGTGTCCCCTACCCGCATTGCCATGAACCGCCACGTCCGCCGCCACGGCAATACAGAGACGACCGTCGCGGAGGCTCTGGACCTCGATGCAAAGAAGCTGGAAGGCCTCCTGTCCCCGGAGCAGGTCGACGCCATCGCCCTGGGCCTGGCGAGAATGCTCGAGAATCGCGCCTTTCTAATTGGCGACCAAACCGGTACCGGGAAAGGACGTATCCAGGCGGCCTTAATGGCCGCCAAGCTGCTCAATGGCGAGCAACCGATCTTCGTCACCAAATCGCCTGACCTATTCTCGGATATTTGGCGCGATTTCCAGCACATCGGAATGGCGCATCTACCCAAGCCGCTGGTGATCAACGACGAAACCATCTACGACACCAGCAACAACGTAGTGGCTGGGCGCAGTGACATGGACGTCAGGCGGTTCGTGGTCAATGGCGAGTTACCCGACGGCTATAACATGATTTTCTGCACCTACAACGTGCTGGCCTATGGGGACCGCTACGTCAACGAAAAGCAGAGGCCCCACAGACGCCAACAGCCGGAGACCTTCATCCAGCAGCGCGCCCTGGCAATCATCGCGCACGCCGAGGGACGCCCGGTGTTTGTGGATGAATGTCACCTGGCCACCGGTGAGGCGGCCTTCTACCGTTGCACAAATGCGATGCTGGAGCGAGCCAGTGATGTCGTCTATTCGTCGGCCACCTATATGCGCGACCCACGTGGGCTACGCCTGTACAGCCGCATCTTCCCGACCGACGTCTCCGCATCGGAAATCGTGAATATCGCCCGCCGCGGCGGCGCCCCACTGCAGGAGGTGCTGTCGCAGATGCTGGTAGCCGACGGCGCCATGGTGCGGCGGGAGCACAACTTCGCGGGCACCAAGATCGAGTACCTGATCGATACGGCGCGTGAGGCGTACCATGAGCAAGTGGCGAATGAGCTTGCGGGGTTCATGCAGGCGGTCAACGCCACAAAAGGCGTCGTCGCCTCAGTCGTTGACCAGCTCTGGCGGCATTACCGTCAATTGGCTTGTGACGTGCTCGGCAAACACGTCACTCATATCAACGACGACATCGCCCGACACTTCCGAGTCGAGGACATGGGTTTTACCAATATCGCCCACAATGTCGCCAAGAACCTCGCCCTCGCCCTAAAGCAGGAGTACGCCGCCGAACTCGCAGTGCAAGCGCTGCGCGAAGGCAAGAAGCCGCTGGTGGTGGTGAACGCCAATGGCAACGCCCTGCATGAAGGAATATTGCCGAAATTGAGCGCCAAGGAGGCGGCTGAGTCGCTGTTTGGCCCGGGCGTTGAGGCCGACTACCCTGACATCAAGGATGTGCTGCGCAGGGCATCTGAGCGGCTGTTCCGCATTCATATCACGACGATCGAGGACGAGCAAAGCAAGCGCAAGCCGGTGCGTACCGAGGTTGATCTGCTAGAGGTGCTGAAGGGCACCCCGCTACACCAGCCTCTTCTCGACCAGGTAGATGAGCTGCGGAACGCCATCGGCAAGGTATCTGATGTTCCGTTTGCGCCGTTGGACTTCATCCGCGACCGTATTGAAGCGGCCGGCTTCACGGTGGCGGAGATATCCGGGCGTAGCCACTGCGTCCGCGTCACACAGAGTGGCGCCGCACTTGTTCCGCTGGAAAATCGTGACCGCCATGAAATTAAGCTCGGCTTCAACAATGGCCGTTACGATGCGCTGCTTGGAACCGTGGCCATCTCCACCGGTAGTTCCCTGCACGCCTCCCGCGAGTTCTCCGACCAGCGTCAGCGAGTACTGATCGAAGTCGAAATAATGCCGACCATCAGTGACCGCATCCAGCTGCTCGGGCGCGTATCCCGTCGCAATCAGACCTCCACCCCCGAGATCAAGACGCTGTCGACCGGACTGCCGATTGAGGATCGTCTCGCCGCCATGAGTAACGAATCCCTCAAGCAGTTGTCGGCGTCGGTGACATCCAATCGTCGGTCGCCCCAGGCCCTCGACGCCTTCGACTTGTTTAACCGGGAAGGTGACGAGGCGGTGGTTCGGATCCTGTCACGCAACCCGGATTGGATCGATGCCATGTACGTCAATCCGGCGGACCTCAATCTCAAGGACAACGGCCTTGCCGCCGGCGAACTGACAAAGCGGGTGACCGGGCTGATGATCCTGTTGCCGGTCGCCCAGCAACGCACGATGTTGGCGGCCATTAGCGAGGAGTACGACCTGCTGTTGGAACAGCAGGAGGGGCTGCTGGCGGCCGGCATGCGAGTAGGGGAGCTCGATCTCCGCGCGGTACACACGCGCCGCGAAATTTACAAGGGGCAGACGAAGACACATTACACCAGCGAATTTGACCGCCCCGTCGAGATTACCGAGATCGCCTATAAGCATGTGATCCGTAAGCTGCCGGACAGCAATACTCTCCTCAAAATGGTGGAATCGGCGCGCACCTCTCTTCGGCTGGCCGGGGTCATCGAAAACGACGGCAGCTTTGCGGCCAAGCACATCGCATTCCTGGAAGCGCACCGGGAGCAATTCATGCAACGGATTGAGGCGCGGTACCATGGTCGGAACTGGAGCCACATGGCGGAGTCCTACAAGCGCGAATATGACATGGTGTTGGCGGCGTTGCCACACCTGATGCCGGGCAACATCTTGGGCGGTATGGACCGCACCCGACGGATTATTTCTGACGTGAATCTGCCGCCGCTGAAGAACGCAGGCGTGCTACAGGAATATCGCGTGAGTTTCATTGAGCCGGAATGGGGCGTTTCTCGCACCAGTAGCGTGATCTCCCTGTTCGACGTCAAGGATTTCGGTGACACCGTGGATGTCTTCGGCCCCGACCACGAGTTTGCGGCTCAGTTGGACGAGCTGAAGGATGTGGCTCGCACCGAGCATCGCATCCTGCTGACGGGAAATATGTTCGAGGCCGCGCGCATAGCATACAAGGAGGGCTTGGGACGTCCGGTGATCTATACCGACGACAAGGGCGTCCGGCATCGGGCCATCATGTGTCCGCGCACGGAGACCTGGAAGTCGATGATGAATCGCTCGGTACCCTTCTCCTCATCGGAAATTGCTTTGGGCTGCCTGCTGCAGAACCCATGGGTGGCACTTCAAACACCGTCGTCGACCTACAGCGCTTCGATCACGGTCCGCATCACGGTCGACAAGAAGGATGGGCAGTTGGTATTGTCGGGGCCAAATGAAACCATGACCGGCTCCACACCGCTGGCAGACGCCATTCGCCGGCATTTTGGTGCCGGGCGGGTCACGCCGGCCACCAAGACGCGCGAGCAGGTGATCATGAGTTGCGAAGAAGCGCGCGATAGCGGCATCCTTGATTACATGGCGATGCGGGGGGACGGCATTTACGTTTCCACCCGCAAGGGCGAGACCTTCTCCATTCGTGATTTTGAGGAGCGATGGGCACGCAGCGGCGCGTCCCTCGACGACTATTTCCGCCAGAACCTCACCGCGGACGTCGCGATCGACGACATTCTCGACACAGTGCGCGGGATAGCGCCGTAACACTATTCCGTGAGTGAAAAAAACGTGATGCAGTTGGGTTGTCGGAGTATCTCGCGTCGTTTATCCTCTAGTTTTTAGAGGACGCGATTGATGGTTGAGATTATCTACATCACGACGCCTGTGGCTACCCTGTCCGGGCAGCACACCCGATGGGGCATAAAAGCGGATCTCCGTTCCAAGAGCTATCTCGCTCTCGGGGTGAGCCACCCCAAGGTGCCCGCCTGGACGAATACCCTTCTACTTTCAAAAGAGGAACGCCAGCAGCGACTCGCTGATGGCGTTATCTCCCCAATGCCACTGGTTACCTATACGGTGAAGGACGATGCGACCGGCTTGCAGGAACTGTGCAGCCAGCGGCGGGTTTTCGTGCAGGTCTTTCGTCGTAAGGCGGGAGCCCAAGCAGTGACTGTGATAATGGATATGGATGCCCTAGACAGCGGTGAGCGGGAGGCCCTGCTTGGCGTGTCATTCGATCCGGCCATGGCCGGCTACCTGGCGACGCAGGTATCCCCGGACCTCGCGCGTACGCTGAACGAAGGCTGCCACATGCACTCTCAAGTGGGTTGATCTCCCTCCACCCCTCGCTCGTTTTGCCTCTTCACGGATAGCGCTCACCGGCCTGACAATGGCCGGAGATACAGGAGCGCGCGCATGGACATCCGACAGAAAATCCTCGACAGCCTGTCGATCACAGACGTGGTGGGCGCCGATATCGATCTGGTCAGCAAAAATGGCGGCAAGTGGGCGATCTGCCCCTTTCATGAGGACAAGAACCCATCGATGAGCGTCGATGATGGGCGCGGGACCTATCATTGCTTCGGATGCAAGGCGCACGGCGACGCCATCAACTGGATGATGGCGTACCACAACCACGAATTTCCCGAAGCAATTGAGCACTTGGCTGCGATGGCTAAGATTCCGTATGAGCGCCCCCAAGGAAAAGGGCGCCGCCCCTCCCCCGACCAGCAGGCGAGCTGGGACACCATTTTCAAACGCACTGTCATCGGATACGCGCGGATGCGCGAGAAGGCCTTGATGCTCCCCTTGGAACGCCCGCTCCTGCTCAATTTCCCGGAGGAGGTGCTGCAGCGCCTTAGTGTCGGCTGGGCGCCCCGCATGGAGGCGTCGGAGGCCTTCTGGCAGACCGTGCTCCCCGACGCCAAGCACCGCGCCCTGATGGCCACGACCGGCGTAATAGACCGGCGCGTGCCGATAGAAGAGGTGATCGTGCCGGTCGCGGGGGCGAAAGGGAGTTGGGAGGGGTTGTACGCGGTGGACGCCCGCAACCGGGCTCGCTGGTATGGTCGCGACCGGACCCCTCGTCTGCTGGTAACTCCGGATGTGGTGTCGGCCAATTACCTGGTGCGCCGCAGCCAGGTCATGCACCTTACGGATGATGTGTCGACGTGGCTGGCCTTGGCGGAGGCGGGCCTTCATGCCGCCGTGCTGCCGTGGCCGGCGGCCCAATACGCCAACGAGCGTGACTTGAGGGGCTTGTTCAACCGATGGCCGCGGGTGCGCACTATCCTGACGCACCAGACGGCCTACCTCTACGACCATCCGCTCCTGGTTGCGGCCCTGCGCCATCACCAATCGCCGGTCCAACTGCAGATCGCAGAATACCGCCCCGGCGTCGTGCCGGGCAGCGAGGCCTACTCCACTTTGACCGAATTTCTGATTGCGCGCTCACAGAAGGATGCGCGCACGGACTTGGCCGGCGGTGCACAGCGGCTGGCGTTCCTGGCATCGAACTGGTGGGAGCATCTGTCCGCGGGGTCCCTCTATCGCTTCGTGGTTGGGGAGCGGCTGCGTGCCCTTTGCGAGGAATTGCCGCCAGGCCAGCGCCCGGCCGGCGACGTAGACCACCCGTTGGCGCTCTCGCCGGCGGCTCGGGCGATGATTTTGGTGGCGGACAAGTTCCCGCAAGCCGTTCCGCAGCTGCCCGCGCACCTCCCCGGGGCAAAATTGATCGAGAAGCTCCGCACCAAGCAGCCGTTGAACGCAAGAGAGGTGGCGCTGGTTGTGGGGCAAAAGCGCGCCGGTCCGTTACCGCCGGAGATTACAGATGCGGGGAAGGCGTCGACATGGTTGAAGTCATTCCTGCATCTGGAGCCAGTGCGCGCGCCCGGGGCAGCCGCCGGCGCACCGTCCCCCTGAGATCAGCCGGCCATCGCGCCGGCGCCACCACCAGCGGCGCCCTTCATCTTGGCCATGGCGCCACCGACGCTCTGAGTCAGCTTGGTGGATACGATACCGGCAACCATCAATGCGTGCTGTTGCCCTTCCTTCTCACCCAAGTCGGCAAACTGGCTTCCGACACCCATCCAGCGTAGAACGGACTGCGGCAGGTCATAGGTCATGGAGAAGGACTTGTACACCATTACCATGTTGACGACGGCATACACCACCAGGTCGCCCAGCAGGCTGAATACGTTGACGCCATCGGCGTTCATATCGTTGAGCGCCGTCCAGAGTGTGGCATTGATAAACCACCCCCCGACATGAACCAACCCCATCCCGAACATGAGACCCACCACCATCAGGATGGGGTAAAGGATCAGTGTCATTAGGATCGGGTAGCCGGAGGCGGCGCGACCAATCAGCCCCTCACCTTCGGGATGAGTTTTCATGGCAATCCAAAAGTTGGCAGCAACCAGCGCTTCGATGACATAGATAAGGTAGCCGATCATTGCCAATGACCACATGATGTAGGGTAGGGCCGGGATGACATTGGCGTACATAAATCCTAGTGCGGTCATCATCATCAACACGGACGCCATGATAGTCGTCATGGGGCCGCTCTTGTCTTCGGCCTGCTCCTCCTCCTTGTCATCGCCGAAAAAGAAGTCCTTCACCTTTGCGATAGGTGCGGGAAGATAAGAGGCTGCCACGACCGCCACGACCGCACCTTGAATCGACTGCCCCATCATTTTCATTTCCATCATGGGGTTGGGATTCTCGTAGTCGCTACCGGCCAACTCCCGAGGGCCTGCGGTAATTGCGCTGGTAATCATCCGGGAAACGTCATTCATCCACATGCCGACGCCACCAAGAGCGCCGTCAGATTGATAGACTTTGTACGTGGTGGCGATAGCGGACTTTGTGTCCGCACCATCTTTGTACTTTTCGTAATAGCCTTGCAGCACTACCGATCGCTGTTTGAAGACCCTCTGTGTCGGCGTATCCCGCGTGAAATAGGACCAGAAAGGGTCCAGTGAGCCACGGATCGGCTCAGTGACCGCTTTCGGCAAAGAGGACTCCATAGCGCGCACGAAGGCATCCTGTCGCCGCTCCAGCGTCCAATAAACCATGCCGGCTGTTGCGAAGCCATACCGCGAGATCGCATCGGCCATACGGTCCTTAGCGCCGCCACTGGACTCTCCGACTTTGCTGACCGCCTCAAACAGGGCTTTATTGATCTGGCCTGCGATCGTCCGATACCGCGTTACCATTTCACTGTTCAGCGGGTCGCTTTTGCCCGCGAACCCGCTCACTGGCAACGCGATGTTAGCAAGGATGCTTTGCGCGGTACGGGGAAATTCTCGCTCGAATGCGTCATATCCGGACTGACCAATGGCCCGATCGAGGTCGCTGGCGAGGGCATTTGCCTCGGTGGTCATTATCTTTTCAGCAGATGTAGTGACCGTGAATTCACCGCATTCGCCGTTCGGGCCAAACTTGTAGGTGGTGGCCTTTTCGTAGTTGTTTCGACGCCCTAAATCGGAAAATTTGTAGTACAGACCGTTCGCATTGAGGGCGCCGGCATACGTCCCGTCACTCACCGATCTATCCATGGGCATTTTCAAGTCCCCATGATGCTGTGCGACCAGCACACACAACTGCGAGCGCGCAATGCTGTGTACGAATGGCGCGGCGTCCAGCGTGTTGATGGTCACGATCGGAGTCGAAACGAGATGTCGCACGGATTGGCGGAAAATCTCGGACCCAGCCCCGGCTCCGAGGAGTACTAGAACCAGCACCAGCATTTGTATGCCCGAGAAGGGGGCGAAGGGAGGGATGGGTAGCAAAAGCGTGTAGGCGATGGTGGTGCGCGCAGGGGTTGCCCAGGTATCCCACTTCTTTCCAAGCAATTCGCCTGTCGTGGTGGTGGCGAACATGCCGCCCACCAACATGTACAGAATCAGAATGGTGGAAACAAACAGTGCGATAAAGGGGAACATGCCGAGAATCATCGCCAGCGCCGTCGGTGAACCCGGCTTCTCATCCCGTCCCTCGGCAAAATAGCTGAGTGCCTCAACTGCCGGGTCACCCAACAGACGCTTCAACATCAAATAGGTCAGATCGTCGGTGGTGGGCCCCTTGTACAGATCGTCGGCACGCCTCTCGAGTTCGCTGATGGCGTCCTTGCTGACGGTGTCCGACTTTGGGAATTCCTTCAGCACCTTGTCCAGCATCGGGAGGGCTTGGGACGCACCCACCGGGCCCGGCGCGTCCGCAGCATGGGCGCCGGTGAAGGCAAGGCACAGCAACAACAGCTGGAGAGCGCGGCGCATGGGGGTCCTCCCGGGGCATGGACAAGCAGGGGCAATGTCGCTAATTTATGATATGTTTAGCGAAACTGTAAAGGCTGAATCTCATGCTCGACAACTCCGCCTACAAAGCGTTTCAGGAGGAAATCGGCGCCGAAGCCGCCGAGGTGCTCGACGCCGTGACGGCGATGGAGTCGTGGGTGCACGACAATGACCCCCTGGTCCAAGAGGCGCTGAGACGCCTTGCGGAGGCGTTGTCAGGCCCGGAGGCACGGGCGGAGTTGGCAAATATCTCTCCGTCTATGGCTCTGGGAATTGGGGCGGGTGTGGGTTGCGGCCGTTCGCTCCTATGGCTGCGGGCGCTGCTTGACCATGGTGGCCCGATGGTGCGGCGCATGACGACCCCCCAGGGCGAGCCGGGCTCCGAAACGGCCCGAGCCACCCTGTTCAACCGGCTGCTCTATCTGGGGCGACTACAGCTCCTGCGGCGCATTTTGGCGCCTGAGCGTATAAACGACCTAAAGGAGGCTCTGAAGAAATGATACCGAAACGCTTGGTTTTCGCCGGTGCAACCATCCTTCTCCTGCTGTCGACGACGTCAGCCGCGGATGACGCTGCAGGCAGCTGCGTACAGTCCTTACACGCCCAGCAGCTGGATATCATCAACCAACGGGCCGTACAGAAGTTCAAGTCGCTTCTATCCGACTGTGGGCTTGGCGATCTCCTCAACAACGGGCTGGGCAGGTTCAAGGGCCTTACCGGAGCGGTGGATGGTTGCAATCGGCCCATTGACGCCATGGTTTTTGTGGTAACCAAACAAGCCGAGGGCGAGGGGCGGAGGGTGGAGGACGCGGTCCACCGAGAGATAAATAAGCGCTTGAGCAATACACGCGACATCATCCTGAACGGCAAGTGGTACTAGGCGTCCACTAAATGTCGGTAGACGTCAACGGCCTGCAAGAGCAGCAAATACTCCGCGATACGCGCCCGGTCATTATACGACTGGGGGCGGTCCTCCAATCGCGGCGCGGAGCGTTAATTCATGCCGGAATGTGTCTCCCGGCCCTTGCGTTCCCCGGTTTTGGGCCGCTGATGCTGCTCCTGTCCCTTCTCGCCCTCTTGGTGTTCTTGTCGCGCACCATCGTGTTGCCGATGCAGATACCGACCCATTCGCGCATCGGTCTAGACCCGCGCAACCCTGATCCGAAGGATGGTAAACCGCAACCGCCGAACGGCATCACGTTCCTGGGTAACAGCCAGGTCGACAACCTCGAGCTCTGGACGAATAAGGATGTCGATACCCAACATCTGTGCTACCTGTCCGGCACCGGTGGTGGCAAGACCGGTGGGCTGACGTCACAGGCCTTTGTCTCGATGATCCAGGGATCGGGGTTGTCCTACACCGATGGCAAGGCACAGCCCGATGTCCCGATCCGCCTTGCCAGTCTGGCGCATCGAGTTGGCCGCGCCCATGATCTCCTTCTCCTGAACTACGTCAGCGGAGGTCGCTCACCGTGGGACAAGAGTGATACCAAGCACTCCAATAGTTTTTCGTTCCTGTACACCGGATCTGCATCAATGGTGGCGGAAATGTTGCTGTCTCTGCTCGTCGTCGACAACGACATGTGGGGTCAGCGCGCTCGTCTGTATATGCGCGCCATTGGTTATCTCGTCACCTATATGCGTGATGCCAAGCTGGCGCGACCGACACTTAAATTGCTGATTGATCTCCTTGAGATACAGGGTGCAATGAAGTGGGCAATGCGCAGCGATGTGCCTGAAGCGGCACGCGGCATGCTTGAAGTGTATATGCGTAATCTCCCGGACATAACCGAGGACAAAATCCAGCAGATCATTGCCACCGGTCAAATATCAGAGGAAGTAGGTAGGCAGCATGGTTTCATTACCATGCAGTTGGTGCCCATGCTCTCGCCCTTGCTCTATGAGTATGGAGAGCAGCTGAGTCCGGATAACGCACCAGACATTGATATGTATGACGTTGTTGTCAGCGACCGCATTCTGATCAACATGCTGGCGCCGCTGGAGCGATCGGCTGAAAGCGTCGCCTCCCTCGGTCGCCTCATCGTGGCCTCTGTCAAGTCGATGATGGCAAGTTCGATGTATGTCGGTCTCGAGGGCTTAACTGAGATTAACCTAGACCGACTACCAACCAACGCAGACGCTGCCTACCCCCTGTTTTGGGATGAGGTGGGCTACTACATGGTCGAAGATCATGCGGTCAAGGCGGCTCAGGGGCGCTCGCTGAACTTCTCCGAGCGCTATGGTGCGCAAGACATCGCGGCCATGAAGCGTCTGGGCGAGAAAGAGGCGAAGGCGACGGAGTCGGTCCTGGCCAATACTCTGCAGAAGCTCATTGGGCCCGTCGAAGACGCCAGCGATACTTTACGCCTCATCAAGGAACGGGCCGGACAGGGCATCTTCGAGGAACAAACATCGCTGCAGCGCCAGGAAGGTATGGCGGATAGCTATTACAACACGGGGGTGTCGATCCAGCGACGCGATAAGCTGACGATGGAGAAGATCGCCAATATGAGTGTCGGCGAAATCTATGTGATCTGGAGGGGGCAGGTCATCAAGGCCCGCCATTTCTTCGCCGCCGTCGACCGCGTCAAGGTCTTCAAAATGAACCGGTTCGTGCCGCGGCCCGCGCGCGTGTTCGCTGAAAGCCTGCAGGACAGCGAGTCAGCGAAGCTACGCGAGCGGTTACTGGAGGCGGCACGTCCCGAGGTGCGTTTGCCTAAGCCGGTGGATAATGATGATTTCCGCATGTTGATCACGGCGATCAATCGGGGAGGATTTGAAGAAACCGACGCCTTTCTGCGGAAGGCACACAAAATGCGCCTGGACGAGATCGCCGAGTTGTTCAATGGCCTGGAGCCGGCTGGATTCCTATCGGGCGAGTGCGAAGAAGATGAGGACGGTGACGCTCCACCCTCGTTTGTGGATGAAGAGGTCCGTGGTGGTAGTTCAGGAGGGGCGCGCCCGCGGCCAGCGGCCGAGGCGTCGGCGGATCCCATTGCTGGCCAGTACGAAGACTATTTCACCCTCCTCTTTGACCACCTGGAAAGTTCGCCGGACGAACTGGGCCAGGCCCTGGAATCCATTGAGCGCGGACAGCCTTGGGCGGACCCTGCGGGGGCCGAGGTTCGCGCGGCGGGCAACATGCAGATTATCCGTGATGCGATGACTTATCCACGCGACCCGACGCCCAACATATCGCCGAAGGCGCTGGCCGCGCTGGCGCAGCGAGCCGCTGACTCCATCGGCTCGTTGGCGGGCGTTTAGCGGCGCGTCAGGCGGGATGGCGGTTCGATTTTCATGCCCGAGAAGAAGGGGGAGCTTACGCTCTGGATGGCGTCGCGAGAGAACACCGTGGCGCGCCGGGTGGGCTTCCCGGCCGTTGCCACTGGGTAACAGATAACATCCAAATGCGCGAAGTCGGGGTCATCGTGCAATCGCGCGATCAGGTGCGGGCGATACATGACGATTTCCATGATTTCATGCGCTTTGGGCTTTGCCGGCATTGGGAAGGGCATGCCCTCTTCCTGTGTGTACTGCACGAACAGTTCGACGATATGGCTACGCAGTGAAGCGTTGATGTAGTCAAGATGCAGCATGCGGACGTGGGGCAGGTCGGTGTCCCGATAGTGCGCCAGGGAACCAAGGTGGCCTGCCATTTCGACCGACACCGGTATCAGGCGGTAACCGGAGGCGGCCAACAGCGTACGCACCTGCGACAGCGCAACCATGCCGATGCGCTGCCCATGAATCAGGGTCAGGCCGCCATGTGGCGCCCGTAAGCCCATAGGGGCCTTCTTGGGATCGGCGGGCGGCGGAAAAGGGACGTCATCCAGAGTGTAGGTCACCGACAGATCCGGGGTTGCGGTGGCAATCAACGGGATAACGCCGGTCAATGTCAAATTCATGCGCGAGGACCCTGAGCACGCGAATTTTGGGAAACGGCCGCACGGCCAGTAGGGAATTATGTTAACACAATTATTCCGTCAACCGGTATGATATGACGTAATGGTTAGGGAATGCGCCTCGTATTTACGCACAACAAAAACTAGGTGGAAACGGTGACCCCCAAAATCGTAATTGAAGAATCCGCCAATGGCTTGGTTGATTTTTTTATCCCGGATGACCGTCCGGTATGTGGTGCCGACGTCAATTTCTTCCGAGAACACTTCAATCTGACCGTTGACGAGGCTCGCATCATCCTCGGTATTCCGACAACCGAGTGGTACGTCATGATGAACCAGCCGGACATGCCGATTCCCAATGCCAGCGTAGCCCTTCTGTTGCGCTATTTCGCCGCCTGTCCGGAGGATATCCCAACGATTCCCAAGGCTGATATCACTGGTGTAGCCGAGGCGCTGGAAGGCGTGGCGCAACGTGCCTGGGGCTTGCTGCTGGGACGCGAGGCGGCGTCGGGGCATCGCTGGGTTACGAAGAGCCCGGATCTGGGCCCCTCCACTCGCCGTCTAGCATACTACCTGGTCAAGAAGTTGACCAAGAGCCCGGCGGGCGGGCTGCGGTGGTGGCGCAGGCATGTCGTGGACATGGAGGCATCCGCACGGGGTATTGAGGACTTGTTGGGGCGCGGAAGTTGGTCGGGAGCGTGCGAAGTGGCCTCAAGCCAGAAGAAGCAACGAGCCATCAAGAAGCGCGTCACGGGCAAGAAGCGGTCGTAACCCCGCTTCGTCTTTTTGCCGCTCTACTTGTTCACGCCGCCCAGGCGCCGCAACGCACGCAACCCCTCCTGGTCCAGCCCTACAACGTCGGTTCCGCCGCCCTCCTCTGCTTCCATGGGCGGCATCGCCGGTTTCGGAACTGCGGACGGGCGCGGGGTGGTGCCGCCTCGGTCTGAGACGACGGGGGTTATGTGCATCGGCCGCGGCTGAGGTGCCTCGGCTAACGGAGCCGATTTCGCCGCGGGCTGGAGCGGCTCGGCCGGCGACGCCTTGGCGAGAGCTACGATGCCGGCGTCTTGCCCTCCCGGTGCCAATAACCCCTGCTCCATGAGCATGCGCATCCATGCGGCATTACGCAGCCACTCAGAGCGAACATGGTGGTTCTCCATTCCCTCCAAGTGATCGATCAGCGGTTGCCATCCCGGCGTCACCGGGATGGCGAATGAGGGGCGGTGGCGATTGCTGCTCATGTGCAGCTCCTTGTCATTAGCAGATGTACTTGATGAATTTGTACAGGCCCAGAGCGTTTACGTAGAGCGGCTGATCGGCGGTACGCTGGTGCCGAAACCAGGGGCTGGCACGGAGCTCGCGCTCGAAGTCCACGCACGCGCCGCCGAACGACACCACTTCGGACAGCTCCGAGCCATCACCGAAGGCGCGGTACACCTCGTCGCGGATCAGGCTGGTAACAGTCGCCTTGGCGCTGACGATGAACTCCGAGACGTCATGGTCGACATTGAAGAGTCTGGCCTTACCGGTGGTCATGGCGCGATCGAGTGCCGCGTCACTGAAGTCGCGCAGGCTATAGGCCTCCTTGATCTTTGAACGGACCATCTCGCGAACCTCGAGCATGCCGTGGGGTATCGATTTGGAACGCGCCCGGTCTACCGCGCCATTGCTGACAACAACGATGTCGGTGGTGCGTCCACCGAAGTCGATGAAGCCGAAGGGGTCGTACTGACGGTCCGCGTGAAACTTGGTGGTATTGCCCCCCATCTCCTCAAGCAGCAGGTGGAAGTACGCCACCATGCCCTCGGCAGCAACCTGGTGCTCCACAATGGTGAGCTCGAAGGGCTTCTTCGTGTCGGGGTATTCGGGGCTGGCGATGAGGAGTTCGCACGGACCGACCAGATTGTCGATCTTGCGCTTGATGTAATCCTGGTCCGGATCCACCGTATCGCCCTTGAAGAAGAGGCGGGGCGGCAGGCCAGTCGCGATTTTCAGCGTGGCGCCGGCAAAGCCGGCCCGATAGAGCGCGTGGTGGCTGATGACGCGGCTCAACTCCGATACCGGGTAGACATCGGACATGGTGGACTCGCTGTCGACGGCGCCGGCGGAGAAATGTTTGTTGCCCACCTTGAACTCGGCGATATCCGGTTGCTTCTTGCCCAGGGACACCGTGCGTGCCTGGCCATGGCGACCGCGCGACGGGCAGCAGAACAGGGAGCCGTTGGGTCCTGCGATCTTGCTGTTGTAATTGCCATCATCGAAACCGAGACAGATGACGGGGGCTTCAGACGGCTTCTTTGCTGCGTTCGCGCTCATGGTGTTGTCCCTCTTGGTGCGTCCGTTGGTTATGTGCATCCTGTGGGAGATTATTCGGGCTGGCGCGCTATTCTGTTAATAGCGGAATAGTGTTAGCGGGCAAGATTGGGGCTTAACGGATTTGCGAGGGTGCCTGCATGCTTGCCTCTAGGAGGACGACACCATGCCGCGCGCCAACAACACCGTATCCACGCTCACCCGCTCCCGGAGCCGAGTGATGCAACACCAGAACCTGCTGCAGGCGGCCGACATTACCCGCCTGTTGGCGAAGGAAGACAGCCGCGCGGGGCAGTTGACCGCGCGGGACTATCATGAGCTGCAGAAGAAGCTAATGGCGCTCCAGGAGGGTCTGGACGCCGTGTGGGCGCTGCAGGGCGGCGCGAGGCCGGTGCGTGAGGTATTCGATGATCCGGGCCTGCCGTGCCTGGCGCGGCGGCAGGCATGGTAGATACCGTTAATTCCGGGTAGCTAGACTGTAGATCGCGTCCCAGTTGGCGCGGACGCGTTTGATGTAGCTCCGGTTATATTCCGGGGTGTGAGAGTGGTAGTTGCCAACACCGGTCCAGAAATCCGGCGCCCTGTCGAGCTCGTAGCGCAAGATCCAGCCAGATGCATAGAGATTGAAGCAAACGTGGTTCTCAAGCAGGTCCGCGCTGGCCGGGATGCCCCGGTCGCGAAAACGACGGATCCAGGTGCTATTGATTTGCGCGGGACCAAAATCAGCAGTGCCGTTTTTGTTCATCGAACGGGCGCCTGCGCGCCCGTTCTCGGTACGGAGGATAGCTAAAAAGAGGCCAACATCCAGGTGGTAATGTCCGACCACTTCGGAAACACAACCTGCATGTGACGATAGGTGAAAAAGTATTTTATCACGCGACAATAAGCCCTCTAAGCTCGTCGCGACGGCTGTCCGCGCCAGAATGAGCAACGTGCCAGCAACAATGATTTGCTTATAGCGATTAACTGGCACAACGAATCTTCAAGCAGGCTCATTTATGGAGGAGCATCAGGTCTTGGCGCACGAGTACGTGTAGTACCCGCAACAACCGCCTGCGGCGACAGCCGTTATTACCTGAGAGTACCCTGTAGGACAGCTATATAACGGATTATGTCCTTGGCAGGAAATGCGTAAGGTGTCGGCGTATTTCGTCCACGCACCACATAGAGTGCCACCTGGCGCGTCCGCCGTCGCTACAACTGTCGCCGTATCGATTTGCGCGGTACTGATCAATTCGGCGTAATCGGTCGTTCCTCCCGTTGAATCGATGCGCGAAGCCAACGGTACTACGGCGTCACCGATCGTCGTCGCGCTGGCTTCTGCCTGAGTAGTGGAATAGAGCACGGCGTTGTCAGCGGCCGTGGTCGCCGCTGCTCGTTCAGCCGCAAAGCTGTCACGTAACTGTGAAATATCCGCTGCCGCCACCATGAGCGGCAACGTGCAGAGCATTGTGATCACAAGGGTTTTAGTGGTGGAACGCATAAACACCTCCGTCGTCAAACATCCACATGTTCAGAATAATTCGGAATTAAGCACAAAGTGCCCATGAATTCAAGGGCATTTCGTGGTGACATTCACCAGACCATATTGTGGTGGCAACGCATACCACTGCTGCCCAGTGGCAGTTTTTAGCAAAATCAACAAGTTCACCTGATATGTACCGCCGCCCATTGGCAGTAACTGACGGGACATCCCATAGATGTTTTCGGCCGTCGCACCGGACACCCATGCTTCCGGAGAGGCAAAAATCAATGCTCGCGTGCCATTCGGGCAGATTGGCGTTGTGACAATGGACGTACTCGGCACGACGCGTTTATCGTAGACCGCTTGCGACAAACGTGCGGCCCGTCCATCAATATTCACATCCCGGATGTACGCGTCACGGGAGATTAGATCACCACTTGATGACTCGATATTGTCGTTCGCAATGATGCGCCCCTGGGGAACAATCACATTACCAGTACTGGCAATAACGTTACCGGTGCTCGTCATCAAGTCGCCCTGCGTGGACACTACGTCTCCACGCGCCACCACTTCGTTGCCCGCTAGGACGTCGCGACCAGCTATCAAGTCTACCTGAAAGGCAATGCTCCCCGTGCCAACGATATCTCCCACATTGTTAACACTATTACCATCCATGTTGAGGTCTCCCTGCATCGGCAGGTTGCCGTCACGTGGTAGATATATCTCGTTCAGGTTGTACTGATTGGTCGCGGTAGCCGTGATGCGACCGAAGTTGGCCGATGCCGGGTTGTCCTCGATGGCGTAATCAAAAAACGCCTCGGTCACGTTGGCGCCATCTACCCAGCGCTCAGCCTGCGCGGCCTGCATAACCATTACACCGGTCAGGTACTCCACCTGGAACTCATCGCCAGTGAATGGCCCAAGTGTTGTGGTTGCGGTGAACACATCTGCCGCAACGGCGAGCGTTGTCGATGGGGTTACGCCGAAAGGAAGTACGTTCGGAAACTCGCACGGCAGGAATCCCTGGCTTGGATTGCCGGGTTCTGGTGGCGAGTAGCCGCCGGCATACGCTCCACCGAAACAGGTCGTGGCATTCTTCAGCCAGTCCGTGCCAGTACGATTGCCTGTAGGTACCGCAGTTACACCGTGAAAGCCATAGAACTGGCGGATAGCCGCATTGTATTGCGCCAAATAGTTTCCAGCGCGCAACGCCGCTTGCCTGCGCTCAAAATCGCGCATGATAGGCAGGATGATCTGGAACAAAATAACGGCTATGGCGGCGCCCATAAAGAGCACCCCCATCATCGTGGCGATTCCTTTCTGCCGCTGTCGGAGCCTAGGTTCACGCATCATCCCGCCCTCCATCACGACTCGCTATCTGCACCGCGTGTATGTGTTGAACGCTTTAGCCCCAGCACCGGAACATGCGGTGGCAACACTTCCAACCGTATAGTTCTGGGCGGCGGAAGTGTTTTTTACAGTCGTGCCGTTTACGTCGAGACGAAAATGCTTGCCCTCGATCTGCTGCGCAAAACTGGCACAGTCGTCAGCGGACACCGCAGAATACGTGACAATGAGCGTATCGTTTGCAACAACGGTTGTCGCGGCCGCTGCCTGCACCAGGTTACCCCACGCATCAATGATCTGACCGCCTTGCAGCATGTCTTCTGGTACCGCCTTCAGGTTGACAAGGTTCGCGGCACTGACACCCTGACAGTTATTCTGGGGGTCATACGCCTGCACCGCGCGCTCCACCAATTGGGCATGCCAGATAGCGTTCTTCAGTGACCCGGTCTGTTGGTTGAGAAAACGACCGATGGTAAACGCCAAGGCAAGAAGGATAATCAGGACACCAAGGGTGATCATCAGTTCTATTGACGAGAAACCCGACTGGCGCCCGATACGGTGGATGGTGGTCATGTCTATCTCCTTATTAGTTACCGACGTTAGGTTGAAGTTAAACTCGAATGTTGCCGAACGCATTCATCGCCGCCGCTCCAACGGCGGCAACAAACCACAGCAGGTATCCATAAATAAGCAGCTTTGCCGCATACTCAGCAATACTGGAACTCAGCTCCAGTGCCTTGTTGAGCCTCTTATGTGATATGTCACCCATGCGTCGTAAGGCGCCAGCAAAACCTCGAGATTCCGCATAGTCCTGTAGGTCATCAACCAACGCACGAGGGAGCATGCCCGTATCCATTGCGACGCCTTCAGTCATGCCGTGCCGGATGTTTGCCATCATTTGGTGTACGTGGTCACGGACATAGGGTCCGGTTGTGCGGGCGGCCATACGCAGTGCGTCATTGAACGACTCACCCGCGCCGACCAGCGCGCTCAACGCATTGAGTAGGAAGGCGGATACGGCCAAGCGATACAAATAAAAGAGGGGCGTGTACCTCCACAAGTAGGTCAGCGCCACCGCTGTAACTAAACCCGTCAAGCCGCCCCACGCTACTAGCCAATCAGTCAACGCAAAAAACGCCTCCGTGACGGGCGGCCACAATTTTGGATCGAGCGAGCGCCTGATGAGCGGCGCAAGATAACCCGCAATGCCTATTACCGCCCCTATGGCCAGGAGCACGTTCATGGCGGTCCGCCACCCTGTGGAGGTGAGTGCCTCTCTAGTCTGTTCCGTCTGCCTCAGCAACTTAATCAGCTGCTCAATTGCATCGGCAACCCGTTCGTTCTCCTCGCCAGCGGCAATCATTAGTCGTTCGTTAGCTGGCGCGAAATCGTGCAGCGCCTCTGACAGTGGCACACCTGCGGCCATGCGTTGCAGTAGCTCAAAGTAGACCCATGCCTCGGCCTTTGGTCGTCGGCCCTGCACAAGTCTCTTGTGAATCGCCTTAATGCGGTCGCCTAGATTCTCACCGTCTTCCGCCGCCACATGCAGTTTCTCGTACAGCGCCAGCCGACGCCCGAACCCAAACGTCCAACCGATCATCAGTCGACGTTGGATACGCTCAATTCTGCTGGACGGAACTGTTTGCGCCAGCCTATTCGTGGAACTACTCATGCGGTTCCGGTCCTCACACTGTGTCGCGCAATATATTCGCGCTTCAGTTCATCGAAGCCGGCGCGCGCATCCAATAAATGGAAGTTGCCTTCAATATCTTTTGGAGACACTTCCCCCTTAATCATTTTGGAGAGTGCATGCTCAAACGCGGTTTTGCCATGGAAATCGTCCCATAACGGTTTCCAGTTCGCTCGCCAAATTCTCTCTGCCTCCAGATCGTTATTTTGCTGCCACGCCTGCCTCATCGCGTCCGTTGGAAGCACGGTTTCGGCGCACGAAGCGCGCCCACCAATGCCAGAGTTGTTGCAGTGCTCGCAACCAGCACCCTGCATGTAATAACGTCCATGCGTGTATGCTTCTGCGCCGACGGCCTTCCTCAGGCGGCGCAGAAAACCCTTGTCGATGCCGAATTTCTCGGGGGTTTTTATTGCTCGCGTCAGTGGGACACGACAGTGCGCGCACAACCTGGGAAGTAACTTCTGATAGACCAGGCCCGAGATAAAGCTCTTGCGACCCAGCGTAATATTGTCTATGCCCAGCTGGCGCAGGCGTTGGACAGACTCAAGGGCCGACGCGGTGTGCAGCGTCGAAAGAATCTGGTGGCCGGTTTGAACTGCATCGGCCGCAATGGAGGCCGTCTCGGCGTCACGTATCTCACCGAGCATGATGACGTTATTATCCATTCGCAGACAAGCTTTGAGTGCCACGTTGAATAGAGATTCTCCGTTTGGTCCTCTAGGAACTGGAATCTGCGAAGCGCCAGGAATGATGTACTCCACCGGATCTTCAATCGTGCGGACAACGATTCCCGATCGTGTGGTGAGTATGCGCCGCGTTTCATGGCGCAGCGTGGTCGATTTACCGGAGTTAACCACGCCGGTGAGGAGGACCATTCCGGTTGTCTGGGTGAACATCCGTGTCATCTCGCGATCATGCGATGGTGCGTAGCCTAGTGCCGCACGCGATAGCAATTTGTCCTGCGTTTTGTCGCTATGCTCTACAATCATACGCATCACAACGTCAAGACCCGCAGGCGCCACGGGCGCTTGCTGGTAGCGGAATGATAGTCGCGCGCCAGCCAGCTCTATTTCAATCCGCGCCTCGGCGCAATTCCCGGGGTCGAATTGCGCACTGGAGCGTGAAGAGGGATCTGCCATTGAATACAGCGTACGTATCAACGCCATGGCAAAGTCCGGCGAGCGAAGATCCTGCAGCTTTCTGGCAATGCCGTTGACGCGAACGTTGATGAACGCCTTCTCACGCCACGCATGGATATGGATGTCCGACGCGCCCAGGTTAAATGCCTGCTGGGCGACTTGCTTGAACAACGTGGACGTATCCGACTCCAGAGCGCGATGCGTATCTGTAGACTGAGCCTTATCCGCTGATTCGTGGAGCGCGGTGATTATTTCCGAGGTCGCAAAGATAAACTTTGGCTCGATGTATTTCACGCCTTCCAGAATGCGGGCGCGGTCAAACAGCGACTTAAACTGGGCGGTCTGCATGAAACCAGGCGACAAAATCCAAAACGCATCAACTGTGTACACGCTGTTCCGAAGAGTCTCTAGCGTGATGTCGTTCTGACCAACGTCCTTTCCGCGCCCAACAAGAATCGCGTTACCGCGCACCCCATGTGGCACAGGCAATACATCGTTCCGTGATATGACGGTGTCGAATAATGGCAAATCTTCCCGTTGGGTAACCACCTGAACGGGTGATGACGCGCGGCGTGTGGCGGTCACAGGCATATCCCCTCCGTCTTAAGCGACTGTTACTGCAGTCCCATGCCAGGCGGAGGGAACAACGCCGGCATTACACTGTTCGTGCGCTGCTGTTCGGCTGGCAGGGGCACAGAGGACTCCTTTCCGTCGGCTCCGCGCACACGGACATCCGTGGGGTTGATGCTGATTACTACGTGTTCCCCAGGAAGCGTATCACCCACCCGCACAGGAATAATGCCGCGGCCGGATCGGATTTCCGCGGTGAATTCACCTCCATCGGAAAAAATGCCGTAGACCGAAAGCCTCCTCAAGAGATCGTACGCTGTCTCCTTCGGTACGTATGTCCCCGGGACGTCGTCCTTGGCTGGCGCCGGGGCCGGAGGCCCGCCCCTGACGGTCTGCTGGAGTTGCTCGAGCTTTTGCTGACTCTCCAGAGCTTCGATCTGCGCCTTGTTGAGCTCGGTCTGGTTCTTAAGCTGGATCCGATAGCGCAGGTATTCAGACTGCGACATTGAGCCAAGCGCGTTCCGCTCCATCGCGTTGTGAGCGGATTTGCCGCTCGACGCCGCGGGAGGCACGCTGGCTGGCGGTTCCGACGGCGCCGATATTGGCGTTGCGCTCAGGCTCGCCATATCCTCGCTTGCCATAGTTACCCCAGCAATCGCAAGGACCAAGACTGCAGCAACACTATTCCTTCGCCACATACGCCACCTCCGCTTTCCAATAACTCGCGCCACCTTTGATGGGCGCATAGGTAAGTCCGCTGATGTTCAGCCCAACGCCAGCCGCGTCCTGAACCAGATGCAGTAGTGCGCCAGGTTCCGTGTTCTCAATGGCGACGGACCAATAGCTAAAGCCCTGCAGCTCGGGGACGCTGCCGCCGCTGATGTTCTCCGGGTCCTTAAACGTGCATTTTGCGTTCTCGCTCAGCGCGGCCCACTGACGACAGTAATCGGCCAGCACGGCCTGCGCGATCTTGTAGTTCGGGATACTGGTGATGCGATCCAGCGAAAACACCATATCAGCGCCAAGGGACGGCCAGAGACTCGCCCCCATCTGAAACAGCGAGACACGACGCGTGGCCGCGTCAACCTCGAGCTTGCCGATACCGGTATCGAGAACCTCGCGCATCAGCTTAGTGCTGGCCAGCGGCGATTCGCTCCATGTGAAGCGGCAACCCTTCGCGGGAGTGCAGCGACCCTCGTCAAACGCCCATCCGGGCAACCTGGCGCTCATGTCGTTAATAGAATCGAACGCGTGCAATACCCATGAGGGGTGCGCAAACAACCCGTCTGTATTGTACTTGGAGTTGATCGTCTCGATGAATTCGCGAGTCTGCAGCTCTCGAAGTTCGGCTGGCGAGAACTCGCGAACCGGCGGCGGTTCTGGCTTGTTCTGCGTAAGGCTTGGGCCAAGCAACAAGCCAGCTTCAATCACGGCGAACAAGCCGAGCCCCATGGCCACCGCGCGATAGTTTGCGCCATGAATGCGAATGGCCTGCGGGGGCTTCGTGACCGCTACCGCGGCATCAAGATCAAACGACTTCACTTCGGCGATTTTCGTGTTTGGGTCAAGATCCAAATCACCGGCATTGGTATAAAGTGGCAGCGCAAATTCCATCAGCGCGAGATGGTCGTCAAGCTCGGCATTGGTGGCGTCGGCGTCAAAGAACACATCAGATCCCGGCTCAATTAGGCCGTCCTGAATAGCGCAATACCAATACTGCCCCTTATCGCCTAGATCAAGAAGGTATATTCCGTCCTCGTTTCGAGCGGCGAGCGTGGCCGCAAGGATGGGCGTCCCGGGGGGCTTGGCGAACGGCGAGGCAGCTTCATTGATTACCCCAATCCGCGCCGCCGTACCAACTCCATCGGTACCCGTCTGGATATATCCAAAGGCAACCGAGCGAAGCGACCCAGTCAACTCCGTGAGCAGTTGACGGATCTCTTGGCGGCGCTCCTTCTTGTCTTGGGCGCCCAAGTCGCGCCACACCAGTTCGGTGAGGAATCGCTTTCCGCCTATATGGACTGGATAGGCCATATTAGAGCGCCGCCGCGTTACCAACAAAGGTGGCGCCCGGACGATAGACGCGCGGCGTGATGAATATCACCAGCTTGTTACGCAGACTGGACACCTCCCGGCCGCCGCCAAGGTACCACGTGTCGGGCGTAATGATTCCACTCTTCGACGCACTTTCTGACACAAGGGATAGGCCAGCAATCATCAGTGTCTGCCCGGAGCGCATCAGGACCTCCGGCGCTAATTGCCGACGCTCGATGTGCGGTTGCTCAATGGTGACCGTGCCGAATGTCTTTGACTCGATCGAAAGCAGGCGGGAAATAATCATCGAAATACGAAGCGAGAGGTCGCTACCATTCTCAAGCACGCGGGGCAGGAAACTCATGAAGAAGCCTACGTCCACAGTTGCCTGCGTCACGCTAATGGACGAGCCGACGTTCGCCGTTTGGGTCGATTCCGCATTTTGGATGTAGAAAATTGTCTCCCCGAAATTCAGGGGCGCGGGCTTGTTGTTGGTGGAGATTAAAACGCCACTCGTTACCTCCGATACCTTGCCAACCTTGGCGAGACTGTCAATAAAGGCCCTGGTACCTTGGAATTTTCCGGTGTCGTTCGCGGAAGCGCCGAGAAGCAAGAACGACGTGTTCAGGATGGATGTCCGCGGGGTGCTAAGATTGGCGGCTATTTTGTTGTTATCAAACAAAACATCCCAGGCAACGCTGCGGGAGTCCGAATCGTCGACGGCGACCGATACTACGTGGAAGTCGAGTATGACGCCCTGCTCGAGTTGGGCGTTGACATCCTTCATAAGCGCCTCGACCTGGGCCACGACGTGAGGCAAATCACGAATCAGAACGGTCCCTGCCGCTTCATTGACGGCGTACGATCCCTCATTGGAGATCACCGCCCTGAGCGACGTCTCGAGATTCGCCCAGATGGAATAGTCACCCTTGGAGGTGTCTTTTGTGGTCGATGTGGAGCCACTTTGGTTGTTGTTATTGAGCGCAACAGTGGCCTCCGTATTGGTCTCACCAGGTTGTGCGCTCACCGTGAACGATTTTGTCAGGTAGCGATAGACTACGACGCGATTATCGCGGCGCTCGTAGCGCCATTGGGCGCCGATCTCGCCGGTCACCCTGTCCAGCAATCCAGTGCCGGTACCGCGGTACGATATCTGTATCTTCGGAATGACGCGGTTCCCCTCAATCGCTGTGGCAGAGCTAGGCGTCCCCAAGGCCGTCCCCGTTGAATCGAGACCAGTCGTTGCGGCGGTGGTCGTCCCACTCTGCAGGCTGGCTTTAACGAAAATGTCCTGCTCCACCACGACGTCCACGCCCGCAAGACGCGAGATACGGGCCAGTACGGCTGTAACGGGCTCCTTCTCATACATGTTGAACGAGCGCTCGGCGGTCAGCGTGGCCGGCAATGGCTGACGAAATGGCACACTGCGAGGGCTTACCCAGTTCTCGTTCTTTAGGTCGGTTTGCGGCTCCGGCTTGAGGTTGGAGGCGGCGTTTTCAGCAAGTGCGGCGGACGCGTCCTTTTCGCGCTTCTCAACCGTGCGACTCATATCGTCATAGTCCAACGTCGCGCAGCCGATGGTGGTTAACGCAATAGTGACGGCCAGAATTATTTTATGCATTATCTCGCTCCTTCCTTATCGGGCTATCTCGAACGCGAGCACGTCATTGCGCGAGCCGGGGATATAGACAGCGCCGGCGAGAGCGCCGCGGCGCTGGTAGGTACCTAACACTTCGTCCAACACTTCCGGCAAGTACCCAGCGAACAAAGCGTCGACCTCAACGGGGTAGTCGTCCGGATACTCGTACCTGAAAACGAAGCCGGCATCTGTTGCCCAACGCGCCAGTTCATGCGATAGCATGTGGCCGGCACGAAGGACGAACTGGCGCGGCGTCTTGTCGCGCACCGGCCCATCAAGGCTCATCCGGTAGCCCGGACGCATGGTGGAAAAGTGGATGTTGCCGCGCTTCTCATTTGCGAGGAATTCGGCGTGAGCCTGGTTCGCGAGCAGCACCAGAATTTCCCGGGGAGGCATATTCTCCGAGCGCCAACTGACACGCCGATCCTTCAACGCCTCATCCGAGAAGCTCGCCATGTAATCTCCGGGGATGACGAGATTGACGGCATCCTCAAGACGCATGTCGTGCCCAAATGAGCGTATCGGGTCATCCAAGTTGCGCGCCATATCGATCTCGGCACCATCGCCACCCTCTTTCTCAGCCGCTTTGTTGCTTTCCGGCACGATGATTGAGAATTCAGCCTGTGCCACGGTGGGCTGGCCGATCAATAAGACGGCGGCCAGCGCCACCGACAGCAATCCAGTCACATTACGCATTGCCAACCCTCCTACACGGCGGCCGTTCATTTTGGTACGAAAATAGGCGACCTCCCAGCCGGCCTTGATGCCCAGGACTCGCTTGGCGAGGAAATAGACAGTTACGTATTTGGCTATCGGCCTCATGAAGTCAAAGGGGATAGAGAACAACCAAGCGATCGCAACGCGGGCGTCGACCGCCATGGAGCCCACGCCCATCTGCGGCCACCGGGGCGTGTTGCGCCAAACGTTGGGGACCGACCTCTCCAAATCCTCACTCATGGTGATTACACTCCAGCCTCTATATTGTCCAAGGTGTCGCGGGTGATATACCCACCATCAAATTTCGCCCGAGCGTCCGCGAGCATGGTATTGCCCGAGGCACGAACGCGTTTATCCAATTCGCTCAGCATCACTTCGGGGTCATAAGCCAAAAGCTCGCTGCGCGTTTCCTGATCGAAGAAGAAGTGTTCCCGGATAGGAACACGCCCCCCACCAATCTTTGGCGCCAGGAATTGAACGATTACTAAACGCAGGTTCGCGACAATTTCGCGTAGCCGGGCCACGCGCATGTCGCCGGAGAAGTTGTTGGCCAAGCGGCGCACGGTCTCCACGACAGAGTTGGCATGCGCCGTGGAAAGCAAGAGGTGGCCCGTCATTGATGCGCGGATGCCAGCCTCAATTGTCTCGGGGTCGCGCATTTCGCCAATCAGAATAATGTCCGGCCCGCATCGCAGGGCGTTCCGCACGCCGCGACTGAAACCGCCCTTTATATTTCGTGGAATGGCGTGCTGCCAGATGATGTTGTTGCGCTTGTTGACCTTGTCATAGGTGTTTTCAATAGGGGACTCGTAGGTCTGGATGACCTTGTCGTCCTCAAGCACCGAGACATATTCTGCTATGGCCGCCGAGAGCAGAGTGGATTTGCCGGAGCCCGTTTCACCAACCACCAGCACCATCCCCTGTTTCGGGAACATGCCCTTCACGATGTCCGTGCCAATCCCGAGCTCCTCGAGCTTCGCAGGAGTAGTGTTAATCGAGCGAATAACGATATGGATACCAGCCGACTTTCGGGCCGTGCGTGCTGTCTTGGCGTTCACGCGATAGCGGTAGCGCTTCCTATTGTCTTTGTCATTGACCTCGAAGGCGTCGTCGATGTCGATTCCTTGCATGAGCTCCGCTACGCCAGAATCACTAAAAATGCGCTTAGTGATGACTTGCATTTCGTCATTACCCAGCGCGCGGCCGACTACGGTGTACATGCGACCACCAGCCTTGACCATGAGCGGGGAATCTTCGGCGAGATACATATCATCGAAGCCGCCCGACCGCTCGACGTGCAGCATGAGCTCACGAAACAGGGCTTCGGTAATTTTGAGCGTGCTCTGTGGCCACTGAGGGATGGCCTGACCTTGATTGAAGCTGCTCATTCGGTCGTTCCCCTCAGATTGAGGTACGCCTCTGGAAAGAGGTGTCTGGTATCAGGCAACTGGGGCATAGGCCGCCAGGTATTACGGTTGGCATTGAGGAGCGGGTCCGACGCGATAGAAATGGTGCTGTCCTCTATGGACATCGCGCGACCACCACCACTGACAGGCATGTACACCTCTTTTACGGCCGGAGGCGAAACCATGCGCTGAATTCTGAGCATGTGGTATCGCGCCATACCAATCACATCGCGCGTCAGGCGGGCGACGTTGACCTGCATAATGGTATCCGCCTGGGTGACGCCGGCCGCCCACCCCTCCTCTACCCCCCTCAGCCAGAGGGCGTATTCCTCTTGGGAGTGCGGCAACATAGCCTTGGGTGGGCTCTTGGGAGTCGGGGCACGGCCTGCGAGGTAATCCCTCCAGGTCGGGGGGTTCACAACAAAATAGGGGTCGCGTTCGATACGAAAGGTCTGACGGGCGATCCGCAATACCCGGCCAGTGTCATTCTTGCGCATGCCGCCATCGGTGCCGCTGATAACTGGGACGACTATGTAATAGTCGCGATGCTTTATAAGGAGAGCTTCTATCGCTCTGTTGTAGGTGTCGTGCAAAAAGCCCTTGTTCCGCTCCAATTCCTGTTGCAGCTGCTCGGTGCGCCAGTAGAGCCCGAATTGGGCGCCGGCGCTCTTGGCGGCAGCATGGACGGCCTTGGCTCTCAGGGTCGAGGATGTCCCGATGGTGGGTAGATCAGTAATGCCATCGATCAGTTTGAGGCGGGACAGCGGCGAAGGGTCGTTTCGGGTGTCCAGATTTGACGGTACATACACTGCGCCGACGCGGTGAACCAGTTCGTACGGTTCTTCTGTAGGTGGTATCGGGTTGGTAGACCTGTTTGCCTCGGCGGCCTGCGCGCTTCGTGCCTCGTTGGCGCAAGCCGAACCATTCAGCGCAAGACTGACAGCCAGCACAAGTGCAGCGGGACGAAACGCGGCGGTCATTGCTGATTCGGGTCGGTGTGGCTTGAGGGGGCGCGGTAATGCAGCTCGATTAGCCCCTGCTCACCGTCGCTGGGTTCAACGATGCGGATTTCCGCGCGGCGAGCTAGATAGGTGCCCATATCGCGAATGACGTCATAGGCCACGCGGCTTGACGCGTTGACGTCAACGATGGCGCCGCCGGTAGGAGGAGTGCCATAGACGCGTACTTCGCCAAAGCCGGTCAACTCATTGATGAGGTCCAGGGCCGGTTTCACTTCGCCGTGGTGATCGAGGCTGATGGGCTTGTCGAGCCCTCTAGGAAGATGAGTGGCGGCAAGACGCGCCTGTGTCATTTGATCCTCACCCATGTCCTGGGTGAGTTCAGCGTTACGCATTTCGGCTAGTAAACGAATAGAGGCGGCAACCTGCTGGGATGATTCCACCAGGGCGCGCTGAAGTCTCGTTTCTTCAGAGGAGGGGGGGTGTACTGGTGGGGCTGACGAACAACCCGACCCTGCCAATACCACCAGCAGAGCTACCCCCAGGGCACTCCTCGTCTTCGGTTGTTGTCCACGCATGTCGTTTAACTTATAGATTTATGGCGCTACCGTGAAGACAGGGTACCCACGCGCGTCGCGGATGTAAACCCCGCCAGGATGTAATTTTTAGGCAGGACGCAATCGGCCCTTATCAATACCACCCAGCAGGGGTTAGCTTGTGCGTATGACTGCCCGATTCCTGCCCATGGCACCCACCTCGACGGAAGATACGCGCCTCCCCGCCCAACTTGGCCTCTCCGAAGGGGTGGTGGCGACCGCACGGAAAGTGGTTCGTCAGTACAATCGCGCGTTCCAGCTACCGGAGGGGGGCTGGCCCGCCAGTCCTGGTGAGTGGGTGGCCTTGGCGAACTGGATGGTCGCCAATCTTCGGCATAGCGTGTCCCCTGGCAGCTGGCGCGTTTACCGCGCGGCGATTCGGCAGGTGTGCAAGGACAACGCCGAGGTGGCCGGACTGATGCAGGTCAAGGGTGTACGGCGCATCAAAGGGACTGAACGCCGGACCAGCGCCAAACGCAAGAAGGGCGTCAATGCGGTCGAGCGGGCCAAGGTGAGCGCATGGTTACGCGAGAATGCCCCGACGTGGGGGCGGGTGGCGGCGCTTTGGCTGGACACTACAGCCATGACAGGCCTCCGCCCATCCGAATGGCAGACTGCGGCGCTCACCGAGCATCATGGAGCGTGGTATTTACGGATCGCGGAGAACGGCAAGAGCGGGTCTGGGAACCAGGCGCTGGCCTTGCCGACAGAGGAGGGGCGCACGGGACGAGTTGTTTCGCTGTCCCATCTATCCAGCTATGAGATTGACCAGATCCGCAAGCAACTGCTGGTGGCCGCATCGATGCTGGGGTTCCGGCGGTGGGATACCTACTACAATGCGTGCCGCAATGCCATTTATAACGCCACCCGGGCTGTTTTCCCCGGACAGAGCAAGACCGTCTCGCTCTATTCTGCCCGCCACCAGTTTGCCGCACATCTGAAAGAGGCGGATGTTGATACACACCTCGCCGCCCGACTGATGGGGCACGACCGCTCGGACAACACGTTCAGGCGTCACTATGGTGGTCGGGCCGCCACGAATCCCCGACCAATACCCAAGACGCACCAAGCCGCCCTACTCAAGGCGGTCGTCGAATTAGAGGAGATGGATCAGTAGCTGAACTCGCGGCCCTCCCCCTCTTTCTCGCTGCTCGCCCTGCATCTCCTGTTCTTCCTGTGCACTGCAAGTCCCCACCTTTCCGCGCGCCGCGTGCGGGAGGGTGTTGTTCCTGGATTTTGCCAAAGCGTGCCGAGATCGGTAGCCGTGGCGCCTGTTTCGGCATGCACCGTGCCGAGATCGGCACGCTTCGTTGCCGATCTCGGCACGGGCTGCGCCGAGATCGGTGGTGCGGGCGCTGAGATCGGCACGACGGGGTGGGTCCCTCGCTCAAACTCGCAACTGCGTACACGGTTAAAAAGAATAGAGCCGCCCGCAGCAGCCGGTAGACCCTCGCCCACGGTCCTCTACGTGAGCGGCAACACAGTGAGCGGGGCGGGACAGAGGGCAGTAAAGCACGGGAGCGGGCGGGTGCAGAGCGCATAATACCGAGGGCATGACGCATAAAGAGCGCGGAAACAATAAGATAGCGCGGCCTCGCCACGGGGTAATTATGCGTTTTGCACCCACCCACGCACCATCCTCTCTTGCCGCCACCCCCGCGGCCGGTTGTTCTGCCTGGGTCCGTCTTATTACGCGACCGGCCTCTATCTTGTTGCCTGCCGCCGCCGCGCCCGGGCTTGTCGTGGTCGTCGCCCCTGGAGCCGGGTGATTCGCCCCACCCCCCGGAGCCGGGTGCTCGACCGGGCGCGCTCCTTTCCGTCGCCGGGATGGCTGCGGGGCCGCCACCCACCGGCGCCTGGTGGTCACGCTGTGCGCGGTATACCTGCCGGTGACGGGGCTGCTTGGCTTCGGCTCCGCCCGGCGCCGGGGAGGCTGGCGATAAGCGGCGGGAGCTGGAGAAGAGGTGTAGCCGCTAGCTCGGTCCTGGACGCGCCCACTGGGCGCAGGTGGCGAACCGCAATCGGTATGGGTTGAGCGCGAGCGCACCCCGTCGGCGGGATGGTTCGCGGCCGGGCGGAGGTACCGGCTTCACACTTCCTTGCCGCCGCGCCCCTGGTGCCTGGATTTCTCGCTGCCGGGTTGACCCCGCCCGCGTTTTGGCTCCGTTACCACCCTCCCCCTTTTGGGGTCTCCTTCGTGGGTGCGGACGCCGGCTACCGCGCGCCAGCCGCGTAGAGGTCCCGTTGGTGGGAGTTGTAGCGCTCAACGACTTCGCCGGCGATCTCGTCCAGAATATTGGCTCGCTTCCGCTCGGACACGAAATCATCCACATCCTTGGTGAGCTGTTTGCCGCGTCGCTCGAATTCCTGAAGGATGGTCGCTTGTGGGTACGCCTGCACCAGCGCCTCGAGCCCGGCCCGCGGGCCGAGTAGCTGCTTGACGGACGCGGCTACCTGGTTGTCCTCCATGGTCGTGGAGTATGACCACAGCTCCCGCGGCCCCTTCCGCATGCGGACCACCTGGGAACAGGCGGACTTCTTGGTCGTGAAAATCATCAGGAAGGCGGATCCCTTCCCTGGAATTGGGCCGTGCACCTGGCTCGACGAGAGGATGTTCACGTCCGTCTCCGTGAGGTCGAACGACTCGCTGATATCCTTGATTTCCTCCTGCTCCAGCTGGCCGAGAATGAACTTGGTCGTCGCCAGCTTGACCAGGTCTTTCGGGAAGTCCGTGAAATTCTGGCTGATAAGGCCCAACTGGAACTTCGCCTTGCGCATTTCGCGCGCGTAGCGGAGGAATGTGTCCATGATGCGCTTTGGCGCCCGGTGCAGCTCATCCGCGTCGATGCGCTTGTCCGACGTCTGTATCTGCTTGATGCGCTTGCGGTGGTAGTCCTGATACCCGGGCTCGAAGAACGGCAGGTAATCCTGGTGCAGGAAGAAGTGGTTCGTCGTCGCATGGAGGGCGAGTAGGTACATGATGCCGGTCTTGCGCTTCGCGCTTGGGCTATCCCCGGGGGGCGTCACGTCCTGCAGGTCTATGGCCCGAATGCGGGCGCGCGAGAAATCGAGCCGCGTCACTTGCTGGAAGGTCGGAAACTCGGTGAGCACGGAGCCCAGGATGCGCATGAAGCCGTCCGCAGCCGACTCCGTGGACCCACCCCCGAGGGTTACGCCGCTCTCCTTGCCGTACTGGCGCATGATGGAGGGGCTTTCGTTCACCGTCGCAATCATATCGGTGAAGGTCGGCATGGCCTGGCGGTGGGCGAGAATAGCGATGTCTGGCCACCCAGCCTCGAATAGGGCGTCCGTCACGGCGAACCAGGATGTCTCCTCGTCCAACTCGAGCGCCTTGCGCCCCAGCAGCCGGTCGACGTACTTGTCCACCTCCGGCTCCACCCCCCTGTCATACAACTTGGGGGCAGCATCCTCGAATTTATCCGATAGCCGTCGGTAGGTTTCGTCTACGGCCAGCGGCAGGATGCGCGAGAGCTCGGCATTTAGGGCGTCATCACCGGGCGCCATCATCAGCAGAGTGGTCATCTCCAGGATGGACTCCCTGTGGATGGGTAGCGGGAAACGGTTACCCAGCTCCGTATCCAGCATATTGATGGCATCCTCCGCCACCATGCGCATGCGGTGGAAAACCACCTCGTGCTTGCGCGACTCCGGCAGGCGGTCGCGGATCAACAGCGCCTGGCCCTCGGACGAACGTCCGATATCGATGGTCACCAGCTCCGGCAGGGCCTGGATGCCGCCCTTCATGATGAGGGCGGTCTTGATGGCGTTGGCCAGCACGGACTTGCCGTTACCCGGCTTGGCGAAAGTGATGTCCAGATGCACCGTCTGGAGCGACGAGCCGGGCTGGTACGGGAACAGCTTCCGGTCCGGTGTGGTGAACAAGAGCGACCCTTGGTCCCACGGTGAGGCGGGGCGCGACAGCGGCAGCATGGTCACCACATCCTCGGTGCGGCCGAAGGACGGCACCCCCATACCGTGGTAGGTGGCGCCGGGCGCACCGGCGATCAGCGTTTCCGCCGGCGCAATCGAATCCACGCCCAGGGACGGGTTGCCCCAACCCTCCACCGCCTGGGAGAGCATCGACAACTGGCTCGCCAACTTCGCCTTGTCACTGCTCCAGGAGGTGAACTGCATCTGTACCCGACACCGGTGGCGCTTGCCGCGCCCCTCCTCGTCGCCGGTGAGGTCCGCCCCGATGGTATTCATGTCGCCGCGGAGCGCCTTGCCGTCCGTATGCAGGAACGACAGGAAGGACGTGATGCCCCTGCGGATGCCCAAGGTGGCGTCCTGCCCGCCGTTGATATGGGTCGTCACGCGCCAGGGGATGTTGCGGTCGATGCGGTTGAACAGGTTGTAGAAGCGGCGGATTTCGCTGCCGAACAGGTCTACCGTCAGGTGGCCGTAGTACACCCCGTTCACCTCCACGTACTGAGGCTTGCCCTTGACTGGGTCCATCGGCTGGCGACCAACCTGCCAGTCCAGGCGCGGCCACAGCACATTGGAGATATCGTCCTTGGGCGCGCCGGGCAGCTGCTCGCGCGGCGGGATGGCGTCGCCGTGCAGGATGGGGCGCCAGCTTAGGGGGGCGTTGGCGTCCAGCCAGCGCCGCATGATTTGCAGGCAGGCGTGACGGTCCACGAGGTCGACGTTCAGCTTGGCGGACTCCAGATCGCGCAGGGTCTGTGCGAGGAAGGCCTCATGCCGGTTGACCACGCACTCCAGCTCCAGGAACGGGTCGCGGGTGTCGGACAGCGTAAACTGCTTGGCCGCCGCCTGGCGCATCTTCACGTTGCGTTTGCGGTGCTCCTTCAGCTCGTCAGCGTGGGAACCCGCGGTGTGGGTCCAGATGACCAGGAAGTTCTCCTCGAACACCGCCGCCTCGGCGATGAGGTCGATGTTCTCCTGGATGATGTCGGACATGTCCACGCCGATTTGCTCGGTGGCGTAGCGCGCCGGCTCCATTGAATGCTCGACCACCCGGCGGGTACCGCTGGGGTCGGACCCGTAACAGGACGTGATGGAGTGTTCGTTGTCCTTGACCCGGTTGCGGATGATTTCGTGCACAGCCTTTTCGACGCGCTCGACCTCGGGTCGGCCGGGGACGCGATGGAGGCCGTGGATCTCAATGATGGACATCAGCGACTCGTCCTTGCACACGAAGGTGTGGTCGTTGATGTCGTTCTCCACCTGGATGTAATTGGCGGCGTTCGTCTTGAGGGCGGCGCGCGCCATCGACGTGAATACATCGTGCATGAAATTCAGCATGCTCGGTTACCTCGCAGGGGAGCTGAAGTGTGCTTGCAGTCGGCCCAGGTAGGCGCGACGCTCAGTGCCGGTGGCGCAATCGGCCACGCGGTCGAAGAGCAGCAGGTCATGGCCCGGCGCCTGCGCCAGCAGCGCCTCCTCCAAGGATGTGCTCGCCGCCGGCGCAGCCAGGGCGGCCAGGGCGTCGCGGAGCGAAAACGAAGGGGTGGCGGGGGGGTGTGCGGGCATCACGCGAACTCCTTGAGCAGCTGCGCGTCGCGGTGCAGGCGCGGGGTCGGTATCAGGTGGAGCGCCGGACAGGCGTCCTGAACGGCGACGAGCTGCTCCGGTTGCAGCATCACCTCGATGCCGTCGGTACCGCAGCTGGCGACGAAGGCCCCGGTGGCCTGGTGCAGCTGCTCGGCGGCTTGCAGGTAGCGCAAGCGGTTCCAGGAAGCCAGCCAAACCCCCAGCGGGGTGGCCTGGCGGCGCGGCGGTGCGTACGGGTTGGGCTGGGCCAGCACCGGCGCCGCCAGGGCCAGCCAATGCAGATGGGCGACCAGTCCATGGCTGTAGGACACCCCGAGTTCGTGCGACATGTCCGGAGGCACTCCGTCAGGCTGGTCCTGGAGGTACGTATATTCCGGCCCCACCAGGACCTCCAGCAGCTGCACGCCGGCGCGGGCAGCCAGGAACAGGGCCTCGTGCACGGGGAACCACTCGCGCACCACGTCGGGGGTGAGGGGATCCAGGGCGTGTGCGTAGCCGGGATTGCTGAAGGTGCCGATACGCAGCCGCACCAGCGCGGAACGTACCGAACCGAGATCGGCAAGGAAACGAAACAGGTCGGTACCGTCGCCGGCGGGCTGCATCCGTTTCGGAAAATCCTCCGGGTACGGCTGCCAGTACCCTCCCATCCAGGGCGCGGGGTAGCTCAGCAGCTGCGCGGCATGCGAGGTCCTGGCAAACCTCAGCCGGTATGGGCGTACCCGTAGGTCGCCCGGGTAGCCGGTCCGACGCGTTGTCAGGAACGCGCTGTTGAGCGCGGCGAACACCGCGGCATCCGCGCTGTTGGAGATGACGGTGACGAATACCGAGCGGCCGAGGAGATGTTGTCCAAGGATCGAAGGGAGCGTGCCCGGCGTGTGGACGCGTAGGGACGGCAGCCCGTAGCGTTCGTGAACCAGCCGCAACACCCGGTTGCCCACCTCCGCGATGTCGGCGGCGGCCGCGGCGGCGGTGTCGGGCTGCAGCGGCGTGGTGTAGCCGAACTCGTCGAGCAGCACGTCGAGGCTGATGCCGAGGAAGTGCAGCGGCTTGATCCCGGGAAAGGCCGCGCCGCGCAGTTGCAGCACGCCCTCGTCGAGGTTGGTCAGCCAGAGTGTGTCCGCGGGCAGCTCATCCAGCCGCGCCACCGAGCGCGGCGCATCGCCGAACCGGCAGGCCACGGCCTGGGTGGGTTTCGTGCGGTCAAAAAACAGGGCGCACCCGACGGGCAGCGGTGCGGGTCTCAGGAAGGTTTGCGCTGAATGGGTTGCCATCGGGGATACACCGTCTTGTGCCAATAGTCGACAGCCGAGGCGATCGCCTCGGGAAACAGAATCAGACGCAGGTGCTGCAGCAGGCGCTGCGCGCCCTGGCGTTCCGTGGGCGACATGTCCCACACCTGGGCCAGTAGTCCGCCCGGCGTGAGCTGGCGCACGCCGAGGATGGATTCGGTGTACATCGACCGATCATTGATGAGGTCGAATACGATGTCAGCGGTATCCAGCTGGTTCCGGTCAGCGGAGTGCATCCAGGCGTAGATGGTGTGCAGGGTCTGGTTGATCTTCACCTGCGGGGTTTCCGGCATGAAGACCATCTGGGCTTCTTCGGGCGCGAACGCCAGGTTGAGGCCCGCACGGCACACGGGGCACACGCCGAACCACCGCCCGTCCTGTTTATGGCCGCGCAGGGCGGCCATTGCAGGGAAGCCACAGGCGGCGCAGTAGCCCTTCTGGGCCTGCTGCACCTTCTGCAGCACGCGCTTCTCCTCTGCGATGAGCGCGTTGCGCTCCTCCAGGGTGGGCGGCGAGTCGGGGATGGTGCCCCAGTGCCATTGCGGGTTGGCCACGGCGGTGTGCCTTAGAGACCAAAGTCGCCGCGGTTGATGCTCTGGGTGGTATCGGTGCTGCCAGTGATGCCCTCCTGCAGGCCGGACAGGTAGTTACCGAAGCCCAACCCGGCGGCGGAAACAACTATGGAAATGACCAGGCCCAGGATAACGCCGCGGTCACGCTGCTGCTGGGTAAACTTCCACAGGAAAAACAACGTGGAGACGGCGGCGACGATACCGAACGTATAGGCGATGTACACCAGCAGCTGTCCGGCAGCCTTCAATATTTCCTTGATGTTGTTCATCCACTCGACGGGGCCGCCGGCGGCGAAGGCGGATCCCGGGATGACAATGGCCAGGACGGCCACCACCACAAGGGTGGTGTAAATGTTGCGGTTGTTCGACTTCAGGGTTTGTCCACGCATTTTTACTGCTCCTCTTGTAACGGTTAAACAGACTGCTGCAGGAACGAGGCGATCGGTGAGATAAACTTGAAGTACTCACCGAGCGCCGCGGCGACCTCCACCGGGCGGAGCATGAAGGTTCCACCGAGGAAGAAGGCCAAAAACTTTTTGAACTCCCCTCCCCGCGCGTTCGGGTTGTGCGCAAGGGAGGGCATCATCATGATCGCCTTGATGATGCCGGCGAACCCGACGACAGCGAAAAAGTCGACGATGAGACGGGCCTGCAGGGCGGCGGCATTCTGGCTATCGAACTGGTCGGTACTGCGCCACATAGCGGGGCCGCTGCCGCCGCCGGGGTAACTGCCGCTCGAAACAAAGACCGACGACTGAACGTCGTTGACCGTAGCGCCGATCTTCAGCAGCAGCGCCGCAGCAAAAACGGTCATGGCGAGTTTGGCGGCGTGGTTGCGCTGGCTACTCTGGCCGGCACCGCGTGACCAGTCCCACATCAGGAAGAGCGACCACAGCCCAAGCACAATGCCGCCGAACACCGCCACGGCGGTCATCAGCTCGCCAAAGGCGTGGATCAGGGTCAGGAGCTTTCCGATGCCATCCATCGTGCGGTACCCGGTCTATTTGCAGCTCGCCGAACGGGTCGTCAACACACCGTGCTCGTGGTACAGGCAGCCGTGAGCCTCAATCCGGGTAACGCGGCCCAGGCCATCCAGTACCTGGCCGACGCTGACCACGCGCGTCTTGCCGTCGCTAGTGCGCACCACCGCTTTACCGGCCGCGGCGCCCATCAGCTCGTAGGTGGCGGATGCGGTCTTCGGCACCGGACGCTTTTCAGCCGCTGGGCGGCGGGTTGCCTCGACGTGCTGTTGATTGCTGCGGCGGAGGTTCAGGAGGATCTCCTTCTGTTGCGCCTCCACGCTCTTCAGGCGCTCCAGCACCTTCGCCAGCTGGTCGTTGGGCAGGGGCTCGGTATTAAGGGCGCTGGCCACCACCTGGCGCATCTCCTCCAAGGTGAGGGTGTCAGTCGCCTGTGCCGTCGGGGCGGTGGCCACCGCCTGCTGGGCCGAGTCCGCGGCTTGGGGGGTTAGATCGACTGAGCGCGACAACTCCACCGGAGCCGGGGTCGGCCCCGGCGGGTTTGCGTGGACAGGTGTTGCCGGCTCAGTCGAAACGGGCGTGGCCACCGGCGCACTCTCCAACGCGCTGACCGGGGTCGGCGCGAACAGGGGTGCGGGCTCGTTGGCGGCAGGTATGGGCTCGGGTACCACAGCCAAGTCGGCCGACGGCGCCGTACTCGGAGAAGGGGTGGACGGACCACTGGGTTCGGGAGCAAAGGCGGAGGTCTCGCTCATTGCAGTCGGTTGAGGGGGTTGCGCAGAGCGCGGGGCCGGACGATTCGGCGACAGGCCGCTGACGACGATGCTCCCCACCACCACCACCAGGACAGCGGCGACCACGAAGAAGATGACCGTCCCCATCTTGCTCGCGCCCTGCTTGCCCGCACCCTCCTCCTCGCCCGCATCCGCTTCAGCAAGAGGGGCGTCCAGAGAGAGGGTGTCGCCACCATTGATGGTGATGTCGTCTATTCCGTCCTCGATCACTTCGTCGGTCCCGGCCTCCTGGAACGCCGCCCCCTCATCCGCGAAGGCGTCGAAGCCTTCATCATCGCTTATGTGGAAATCGCCTGGGGCAGAGTCCTCTTCGTCTGGGCTCACCACCCCCTCGTCGGCATCTGCAGGCACGCCCTCTCCCCGGTACGGATTGAAGGCGGCGACGTCGACGTCCGGGATATCGTGCAATGAATCGGACAGGTTGGCGGCGTCTTCCTCGTCGGCTAGGCCGGTGGGCATCGGCGGAGGTTCGGCGAGCCTCGCAACATCGAGGTCATCGTCGCCATGGTTGCGTAGGCCCATACGGGCTCCCGCGATAGCAAACTCCGGCGGCGCCCCTCCCTCATCACCATCGATCGCATCATCATCGCTACCCATGCCAGGGGCGGGCAGATCCTCGTCATCGTCGTCTGTATCCGGGAATACGGGCAATTCGTCGTCGGCAGGCGCTTCGCTCGCGAACAGTGAAAAATCCGTCTGTTCGCCGGAGACGGACAGATCGTCGCTGAAATCGTCGATATCTGCCATCTCGGCCACGGCGGGGGCAAGGGCGGCGAGTCGACCGGCATCCACATCGACCTGGTCGCCGACGTCAAGGCCGGGCAGCATGGTACCGGGCTCAGACAGCGCGTCCAGATCCTCGTCAGCCTCCATGGGAGGTAGTAGCTCAGCGTCGTCCAGTGGGGCATCAGCGGCCGGGGCGGCGCCTAGATCATCCGCTTCCTCATTTATGGAAGAGAGATCAGCCCCCTCCTCTCTCCAGGGCACATCCTCGACTTCCGGCAATGAGCCAGCTTCACCGGCGATCGGTATCATCCCGACCGCGGCGCTGGCGTCGGCGTGGACCATGGAAACATCGTGCCCAGCTCCGGTAATGTCGGGCTCGCCATCAATCTCGGGCGCGGCATCCATGTCATTCCCTTCATCTATGACGACACCGTCCATGCCCACGGCATCGCTCTGCTCGTCCATTGCGGCCAGTTCCTCGTTGAGGTTGCCCAGGAAGCCAGCAAACTCAGCATCCAGGTCTACGGCCGTGCCGAGCGTGTCAGCAGCGCGCGGCGTCTCTTTATCAAGACTCATAGATCGAACTCTCCGTTGAAGACCCCGTCGGGCAACCAGTCGACGGGTTGCGGTTCGCGAAACATGATGCCCACCATTGTCCCGCGCGGAATGCGGACGGTGGGGCGGCGCGTGGCCATCTCTTTGATCGGGTCCATCAGGATCTCGGTGCCATACCCCGCGCCGGCTTTCAGAATCTTTTCGTTGGTGGAGCTAGGCCGGGTTACCACCGAGCCAGTCGTCGTGCTGGTGGTGTCACCCTCGTTCAGGGTGAGTTCACGCGCGGCTTGCGTGACGCCATAGATGAAGGCCGCACCCAAGCGGCTGAGCGTGTGGTTGTCCACCTCGCCGTCGAGGGCCGTGATGTTGGTGTTGGGGTCGACGAGCACCGCGTTGGCGGAGGTGTGCTTGTCGCCCCAAACGAGGTAGCGCGTCTCAGCGAGTACGCTGTCGCGCTGCACTTTTATGGTACCGGTCATGAGCGCGCCCTCGAGCGGGCCCAACGGGATAGTGATGCGGATATCCGTGGTCTTATCGGAATTGATTTCGGTATCGATGACGCCTATCAGCATGCGTCCTGGCAGAAAACCTCGATACGGCTTGCCGGCGCCGTCGAGGGATGTTGCGCCGGCGGCGGCGACCACCAGCGGTGCGCCGGCGGGCGTGCCGTTCTGGGTGCCGCCCTGGGCGGGTTTCTTCGGCGGGAACAGCACAGCAGCACCGCTGCCGCTGGAGGTGCCGCCGGATTTCTCTCGTTCATTCTCCTTGTCGACCACGCGCTTGTACGCGTCAGCCAGCATTTTGATGTGGTCTTCGCGCGCCTTGGGGTCCGAGAACCGGCCGTCCGTCGTGCCCGCGGCGGACGAGCTGCTCCCTATCTTGCCGTCGGGATAGATGGCTTGCCCATTGTTGTCCTTGATGACCCGCCCATCCGGTGCGTAGATGTTGCCGGAGCCCACGACATAGCAGTTGCCTGCACCGGTGAGTATCCCCTTCCCTTCCGGCGTATCGCAGGAATTCGGATCGTCCTGACCCTGGTCCGGCAGCGGCGGTGGTGGTGGCTCAATGAGGCGACCGGCGCCTTGATCGGCGGGCGTGAGGTCCGGTCGGATAGATGGCACGAAGGAACCTTTTTCTCCCTTGGTCTGCGCGAGGCGCGCAGCCTCTTCGGCCCTCTTCTCCTCAATGTACTGCGGGGTAACCTGTATCTCGCCCTGGGCGAGACCGGGGGTGATGGCGCCGCTGGCGCGCGACTTTCCGATGGGGGCGGGGCCGGCGGTAGTCGCCTCCTCGTCGTCGCCACCGCCGAGAGTCATCCACGCCACCGTGCCGACGATAGCGGCTATCACGACGCCATAGGCTCCCAGGATGCGTTTATTCCGCGTCGGTAGGCGCTTGAAGGCCTTGCTGGTTTCATCAAACATCAGCGAGTCCTCCGTCCAACCTGACCGAGTTCATTGACTTGATCGAGCACCAGGTGTACCGGCTTCTCGTTTCCATGCTCCGAGAACAGCAACACAGGTACCGGCGAAAGGATTTCGTAAACCCGCACGCCGTTACCGGCCTGCAGCGGGGTTCCCTCGGGGGCCAACAGGGTCAGCCGAGTCCGCGCGATGATTCGCCCCTTCCACCACCACGCCTGCACGGCATCCTCCATCACCGGAATGATCTGCGCCTCGGGGGGCGGGATGTTGTCGAGGAAGCGTGAGAGGTCAGGATCGTTAACCGTTGGCACGACCTCTCGGGCCTCGTCCGCGCGTAGCGCAAGACCTTTACGGGTTTCGGGTGCCAGCTGCTGGACGGAGAAAACCCGCAGGTAGTCCACCTCCTCGTCTCCGTTGACCAGGTGCAGTACCAGGGGGACGCTGACGCCCTCAAGGGCGATAGGGAGGTTGGTCGCGCGGTAGGCTTCGTTGGCGATAATCGACACGATGTTCGTGTCACGCATTTTCGCTTCATACGCCTTGTTGTTGCCGGCCTCGAGCAGCGCGGCGGGGAACGGCGCCCCCGTAGTGTCCTGGAACACTAGGGTAGTGGTAAATCCGACCCGGAGACGCAGGATAACGGGGGCCGTCATTTTGCCGGGATTGATAACCGTTGTTTCGATGACGGGAATGACCGCGCGCAGCTCGCGGCGCTCGGCCTCCTTCCGTCGATCCTCCATCTCTCGCGCGCGCAGCACCTCGTCGTCGGGGAGGGGATTCTGTTGGCGAAGGGCCTCGTCATAGAGTTCCTGGGGAACGCGCGGCAACTCACGCGCGGCCGCCTCCGCTGTCTTGTCCCGCGGCACGGAAGTCAGCGGCATGGGCTTGGAGGCCGGTGTCGAGCTCGGCGCCGGCTTCGTCGTCGGCGTGGCTGGCTCCGCGGCCACGGCGGTCGAGATGAGGGCCGCAAGGGTGAAGGCAGTGATCGCGCGCATGACTTACTCGACCACAAACTGGTGGACCGCGATCCCACTGCCGTCCTTGCTTTCAGTGGGAGGCACCCGCAGGGCGATGACGAAGATGTGTTGACGCTTCGAGGACTCCGCGGTACGGGGACCGACCCATCGGGTGGTGATGGGGATTTTGACCTTGTATGCCAGGCGGCCGTCTATCTCACCTGTGTCCAGGATGACCGCCGCTTCCGGGGAGCTGGTCTCCATGAAGAGCTCCAGGTTCTTCACGTCTTCGAAGAGGCGCGCCGCTGTCAGTGCTCTTCGGTACCCGCCGGCGCCGGCCTCGGTGAAGTGGGCGTTCTCGCAATCTCGGACCACGCGATCCATGTTCGTGAACGAGAACGTGTAGCACTGGGTAACCACGCGTGTAGCCCACGACAGCACCACCGACTTGCTGCTCATCGGCTTATTCAGGGGGATCAGCTCCATGATGGTGCCATCGGGGTTGGTGGCGAAGTACTTCGGCTCCGGCGGTGCCTGGGTACTGATGGCGGCGATAGACACGCCCAGAGCGACATTCACGGCGCAAAGCACCAGATTCAATATGATGGAGTAGCGTAGGGCGCTACGCGCGAGCCAATTGCGTAGACGATTGAAGACGATGGTGTATATGCCGTCGACCCCGGCTATATCCTGCCGATCCCCTCTCTCGGGTGCACTAGCCGCGCCCGGGGTCGGTGCACGGTTCTTGAGATCCTCGCCTGCGGTCTTTACGGCCTCAGTGGATCGCTTCAGCAGGGTGCGCGCCTGAGCGGCAGCTTTCTGCTGGGCGTGCTGGGCTTGGCCTTTCACGGCCGCTACTGTGGCGGCCGTTTTCTTTTGTTCGCTCATTTTGTCCACGCAACGGCTTACTGTCCGCGGACACTAATACACCCCTACCCCGCCAAAAATCAAGGGTAAAATATATATCTTTAACCAATCGCCCCGCCCTAATCCTCGGGCACGCGCATCAATTCCAGTATTCCGTCCAGCTGGTCGAGCGACCCGTATTCAAGAATCAGCCGCCCTTTGCGGGTGGCCGGATCGTGCTCAATCGCGGCGGTGGTGCCGTAACGGCGGGTAATGCGCTGCTCCAGCCGGACGATGTTCGGATCCCGGCGGGGCGCGCCGGCGGGCGCCGTCGTCCCTGAGGCGTTCCCCGTGCGATGGTTTCGGATCGCCTCCTCCAGCTGCCGGACCGACCAGTTGTTTTCGACGACCAGGAAGGCGAAGTCGAGTTGCTCGCCCATCGACAAAGGCAACAGCGTGCGGGCGTGGCTCGCCTTCAGGCGCTTGTCGGCCAACATGTTGCGCACCGTCAGCGGGAGATACTGGAGACGAACCAGGCGCGAGGCCTGGAATCGAGATACCCCCTGGAGCCGTCCGGCATCTGTCTTGGTTTTGGCGCGGCCGGTTTTCACCAACTGCTGGATCTTGCGCCCGACCGCCACAGCGTCGTCGTTATGCAGTCCGTAGTCCAGATGCACCAGGAGCTGGGCGGTCTGTTCGTCGATGTGGGTATTGATATCCACGGGCACCTGAGGGATCTGGAGAACCTGTGCGGCGCGCCAGATTATGAGCCCACGAAGGATCTCGTAGGTTTCCGGGCCGCGCGGCGATGGCTCGGCAAGGATGGTGCCCAAGGCATCAATGCCAGCACTGGAGGCTATGGCCAGGGCGTCGGCTGACGGCGCCGGCGGGGCCTTATTGGGCTTGTGCCGACTGAGCTCCAACTTGTCAAAGTCGATCCACTGCATGGAAGCGCCCCAGATGTTGCCACGTGGCAACAATATTAGCAGAAGTACAGGGTATTGGGCGACCGGAGCATTCGGACGGCGGCGTAGACGGGGTGTATTGGGAGAGAGGTCGCCGAAAGGGCGCCAGTCCGGCGGCCGGGCGAGGTTTACTCTGGGGTGGGCAGCGTTACCAAGATACGGTCAATCTCAGGGTGCAGACCGCGCGCCTTCTGTGCGAGGCGGCGGATCTCGTAGTCGTAGAGCGTGTCGATGGCGAGCGTGAGTCGGTCGCGGGTGCGGATGGAGCGAATATCAATGCCGACGGCAGCCATCCGTGGCGCCAAGATGGCGATGCCGGGCTTCGTGAGGCGGACAACGCCGCTAAGGACGTCTTCGAGGTAGAGACCGTGTTGCATGCGGCAAGGATAGAGGCGGTTCCGCAAAAAACAAGGAACGAGTCGTGGTTTCGGGCCCTGAAGGCCTGCGGGAACACCGAGGGCTCGAAGCTCGGTTGCATACCCTTCAGGACCCGGTTCCGTCGCGCTCGCGGCGGCAGTTCAATTACCGGTTGGGCGGCTACCAATCGCCGCCGTCGTTCTCAATATCAATTGACGCAACGGCCGCGCCCTGATCAATGCCGGTGCCGCTGCGCATAACCTCTCCATCGCAGTCTTTTTTCATGACCCATAGCGTGCCCGGCCACCGCGCCGCCAGTTGCTTCAGCGCGTTTACGGCCTTGCGTTCGTCTTCGGTCAGTTGCATTTGTTCCTCCGTCAATCGCTCCGCCCAACAAATCGCGGCAGGCGGACGCTTCGCGCCGCTGCGCTCAGCCGTTATGCCGCAGGCCAGCCGTCAATCCGGTGGCAGCCGGTATTGCGGTCGTACCATTCCAGCATATCTACCACTCGCCGCACGGCCCGCCTGTCCTCTCACTGCTCGTCGGCAGTTTGCGGAAACATCGACCCACGTCTAGCCGCCTCGTCGTCCACAGCCCGGATAGCTCGCACAACCTCAGCCACGGTGAGCGGCCTGGCAACGCACTGAACGCGGGCGCTCGGATCGCTCCCGGTTTTCCGATCGTATTCCGCTTCGCTCATCTTCGTTCTCCTTCAGTGCTCTCGCGCTGGTCTCGACACTCATTTCCACCACGCGCCAACTGTGCAGGATGTCCCATCTGAGGATCGTGGTTAGCTCCTCTATCGCCCAACAAGGTATAGGCAGAAGCCGCAAGGCAGGTTGGTAATTAAATTTTAATTTAAATATGGAAAAAGACGAATAAAAACATTCTGTTACGCCTGTTTTTCTTCTTCTGCCACCCGGTGGCAGTTCGCGTCGCGCCGGAGGCGGTACCTGATGGCGCTTCTAATAACTTCGCTCTGGACGCCTTCCATCAACGGCGACTGTCGGCGGAGCTTCCGAATCGCGGTCTTGAGGTCGTCCGCCGCTTCGTCATTCAGCTCCACCTTGCTGACCACCTCGTTGCCGTCTGGGTCCATTCGGGATCCGACACCAACGAAACCGAGCATTTTGTCCTCGGTCACGAGTATGTGGATGGCCTCGCCAATCCATCGGCTTTTGTCGCGTACGCCGTAGCCGTCCGCTGCCTTCAGATGCTCCGTGAGCGCATCTCTCAGTTTCTCCGGTAAGCGAAGTGTCGTGCGCAGCATCATGTTTACTTCAGCAGGTCTGCCAGCACGCCATCCCACGCCTGCTGTACCGCATCCAGGTCGTCCCAGTCGACATCATCCATTGCCGATTCCGGATGGAGCGCTGCAATGAGCCGCTTCACGACGCCGGCATTCTCTACGGCACCGAGGTTGATCTTCGTGCGCTGGCGCCCTACTCGCTTCTTGTCGCTGGCAGGGTTCGGCTTCTTCTTCGGCGCCACAGGTGCGCGAACAACTTCCCAGTCTTCGCCTTTTCGGGCCGCAACCAGCGCGTCTGCGCGCCGGCCAGAGTCGTTAATCGAAGCCAGCTTCACGGCCTGCTTGATGGAGGTAATTACGCCACTACGCATCGCCTCCTGGACGTCGTCCGGCGCCTTGATCAGCGCGTAGTAGTTCTGGCACTGGGCGCGCGACTTCTTCGTGAGCTTCTGCAGGTCTTCTGCCCGCTCTACCGTGTACCCCTCGGTTTTCGCCGCCTCTTCGATCATGTCCTGGATCGAGCAGATCCGCTCCCATGCCAGAACGTCCTCGCGCTGGAGGTTTTCCATGGCCTGTAACTGCCGCAGATTTTTCGGTCGTGATTCCCTGATTTGCGCCGGGATGTCCGGCAGGCCCAGCAGGATTGACGCAAGCCATCGCCGCTCGCCGCACACAATCCGGTAGCCGGCTCCATGGCGGTAGACAATGATGGCCTGGAGGACACCACCCGCGGCCTGGATCGAATCCGCCAATTCCCGCAGTTCCTCCAGGAACGCCACCTTCAACTCGTAGAACTCGGCGTCCTTCGGGATGACGCCGGAGCGCACAATCTCCGGCGCGAGCTTCGTCATCGGCCGGTTCTTCGGGTCAGAGGTAACCTCATCGACCAGCAGCCGGTGGCTTACCAACGTTTGGTCGATACTTTGGGCCGCATGTAACGACCGGCCGGCTTCTTTCTGGGCCTCAGTCGGCGCAGAAAACCGATCCGCTTTGCGTGCCGCTCCCAACCCTACGCGCTTCGGCTTTTTATCCTCCAGTTCACTCATCGTTCCTACCTCGTTACGTCGCCGAAGACGGCATCTTCTACGAACCGGCACATGGTCAGCGCCTCCTTTTTTGCCGGGTCAGAATCCGGCAAATCGAACACCGAGCTATGCTTGCTGCTCTCGTGGTCAGCCTCAGCGACCACTGTGCGGTAGTTGATGACGAAGGGGGTAACCAGATCGCCGAACCCCGGATCCTGGCGCAAGCTCCGAATGACGCCCTTGTGGAGGGCTGTACCGCGGCAAAGGCTCGGCATGATCCCGACCAGCTTGAGTTCGCCCCCGGGATCGCGCAGCGTGTTCTCTTCGCGCCAAAGGTCAATCATGTCGCTCAGCGTCTCGGTGTTCATCTTTTCCGGTTGCAGCGGCATAAGCAGGTGCGTGGCGGCGCGCAGCGCCGCCTGGGTCAGGGACAGGCGGTTCGGGCCCGTATCGATGACCACGAAGTCGTAGGTTTCCTGAGCGTCGTCGTCGCTGAGCAGTTCGTAGAGACGGTTGATGATCTTGCGCTCCAGCTCGGCCGGTTTATCCATCTCCGCTTCGCGCAGCCGCTTGCCGTCGCCAGGTAGGATGTCCATGCCTGGGATTTCTGTGTCATACGGGAGCACGACATCGTCGTAGAACATCGAGGCGGAGGATGAGCGGCCTGTCCAACCGTTTTCGTAATCGGCTGCGGGGTCGAAATCATCGTGTACTGGCGGCATACGTGCGTTGCTGTTCGGTTTCTCCATCTTCAGGTAGCGCATCGATAAGTTGCACTGCGGATCGAAGTCCACCAGTAATACCCGGACCTTCCGGTACCGGGCCATGTATTCGCCAATATTCCGCGAGGTTGTAGTTTTGCCGACGCCGCCCTTTTGTTGGACGACGGCAAACACTTTGAGTCCACCCCTATAACGCGCCATCTTGCATCTCCCTTGTTTCCGCTTGACTGCGTAGCGTATACAATATACGCAAGCTACCCCGGTTTGCTACCCCATTTTTGATACTTTCCAGCCGGTACGAAGAATGCGCGCAACGAAGAATCAATGGGTTAGCGTCGAAATTCGGAGTAACGATTACCGGTTTCGGAGTAACGTTTTCAAACTCAGCCGGGGTGGGAAGAGGGGGCTGATATATGATGGGCCGTAGCGAGAGCAGGGGAGGGGATAGAAGGGATGGCAGAGCAAGGGCAGGGCGGCACGCGCGGTGCGCAGTACGACATTGGCGCCAATGACCCTGGGCATGCCTTGGGCCTCTTGCGGACCGAGGAAAAGCTCAGCAGTCTGCCGAAAGGTCAACTGAAGCTCGTCGAGGCGATCATCAGGACCTGCGCCGCCAGCACGAGCGGGGTCGCAGGCATCAACGCGGTAGCGGCCGACACGGGCCTTTCGGTAAACACCATCGCTGCCTACTCGGACAAGCTGGTCGCTAAGGGGTACCTGCGCAAGTACAAGATCAGGAACACCCGCCAGGGCGGCAAGGGGCGACAGCCGAACATCTACTCCCTGGTGGACCTGAGTCTGGCTGTCGGCGCCGAACTCGACGACGACCTGATCACCCCGGGCATGCTCCCGGCCGACGGCGAGGACCTGCAGAGGTCGTTGTTCGACGCCGCCGACCTGCCCGCGGCTGACACACACCGCGCCCTTGCGGTCCTGCCAGGCGTTCCCCAGCGCGCGGAGATATTCTCCACGTACACCCTGCTGTCGGTATTACGCCTCGGCAACTCCGGCAGCCGGGCTCGAGGCTCATTCACGACGCCGGCGTACATCGGCCCCAATACTCTCCGGATCCATGTCGCCGCGGTCGACGGTCAAAAGATCGCGGGGATCATGGACACGAAGGCGCTGATCGGCTTGACTACACTCGCCCGCAGTTTTTATTCGGACGCGCGCAACGCCGGCGAGCCGCTCGTGCTCGAAATGTCCGATTTCGCCAACTACCTCGGTTACAAGGATGACGGCGGCAACAGGGCCCAAGTCTGGGATATGGTCAACTCCTGGCGCCAGACCAATTTCAAGATACTGTCCGCATCCGAAGGCTTGGTGAAGCTCTACGGCCGGGAGTTGTTTGAGATTGATGACTTCTCATTCATCTCGCGTCTGAAAACGCTCGTGGAGGGCGGAACGGGTACCCCCATAAAGTTTGCAGTCTGGTTTGATCCACTCTTTCTCAAGCGCGTCCTCCACCCGGAGTATAAATACCTTTCCGTTGTGCACCCGCAGATCCTGCGCGAGAAGAACCCCTCCAGGTTGCTATTCTATTTCTGGTGTCGACGCGCGGTTCAGTACACGACCGAATCAACCAGGCCGTACTCGTTCGAGAAGCTGCGGATGGAGATGGCTCCCTACATGACGCAGAGCGCCTTCAGGAACACCCTTCTAAAGATTTTGGATCAGAGTGGGGAAGGAGGGGTGACAGAGATATACAGCTACCGCGTCCTGGTTCACGGGTCACTGGAGGAAAAGTCGTACACTGAGACCGAGTTCAGCATCTGGATTGATGTCGCCGATCCATTCGTCCACCAGTATCGACGCCATCAGCAGCTCGAGCAAGGCACTGAGGCGTGATGTCGAAATCACTCTCGTGGAGACTTCTTTTTTCGGCAACTACTCATTCCACGCATTTTTGATACGGAGTAATGATTTGGAGCTATCCACAGCTCCTGTCGGTTTATCAAGTAACTGTGTATGTATAAAAACCGTATCTTATATAGTGCGGGAAATGCTAGTTAGAACCGGTAGTTACAGCTGCTTCCCTAATCGTTACTCCGTCGACGGGAAATGATCCTCCGGGACAAGGAACCGTTACTCCGGGAATCGAAAGCGTTACTCCGAATCGTTACTCCGCCCCATCCACAGGGTTGTCCACAGAGTGGACTCACCACGGAGCTGCTCCAGCTCCACACCTGTCGGCCCTCCATTTCTCGTCCAATCCCATGACTCTTGCGGCCCGAGCCACAACTCTGCGCACCGAGTCGTCTGCCGGTGTTCTCCGCCCGCCGGAGGCCGCGTCCGTATCGTCTATCATATTGATCTTGGACGATGAGTGTGCGATAGATCGCGAGGTCTCGGCGGCGGAAAATACCTTGCAGGGAATGGTGTTAGCAGAACCGGACGACTTCGGGGCGTAGGGGTTGGTGAAAACCGGACAACTTCGGGAGAGGGTGATGTTTTCCAGGGTGTGCGAAGCGATAGATCGATCTTCTTTTTCAATCAGATCAGATCAGATCGGGAAGAAGAAAGTGGCTAACCCATTGAAATACGGTGGTATTGCGAGATAAACCGGCTGAAGTCGGGGCAAAAACAGGCAGGGTTGGGGGCAAAAACCGGACACCCATGGGCAGTAAACCGGAAAGGTTCGAGAGTCGTAACCGGAAAGATCCGGGGCCAAAGCCGGACATCGTGGGGCGGCAAACCGGAAAGGTTCGGGGAAGCGGCAGGAGAGACCGGACGGCCTTGGGGTGAAAACCGGATAGGTTCGGGGCGGAGACAGAGCATGCGAGTAGTGGAGAGGGTAGAGGCGCGGGCGCTCATGAAGAGCGCTGAGTCGATTCGTATCCCGTCGGTAATGAAGCTCGTAGAACGTAGAGTGTTCAACATTCTACTCTATAACGCCAGTGAGGCCGGCTTCGAACATGAAGAGCATCGGATTGAGATCGTCCGGCTTCGGGAATTGCTTGGGTATCACGGGAAGAATACCGGTTGGATAATGGATCAATTGAAAGCGCTGAGTGAGTTGCGTATAGAGTGGGATACCATTGGGCCAGACAGCTCTCGTCGGGTGGGTTTTGCGAAGCCCATCTCTTCCGCTGAAATCATCAACAACAAGCTCTGCGTATACAGCATTCCAAAGGTCATTCGTGACGGATTCTCTCAAGCTAGCCTATGTGCTCGTATTAACCTCGCCATCCAGAACGAATTCTCAAGTCCTAACTCTCTCGCCCTGTGGGAATTCCTGCGCCTGATGGTGGCCAAGACGCCGCCGCCGTTCGAGGTGGAGTTTTCAATCCAGGAGTTCCGCGAACTGTTCAATGTGCCCGAGAATCAGTATAGCGATCCGGGGGAGTTCAACCGCAAGGTTGTCTATCCGACGATCGAGGAGGTCGCGGGGGTAAGTGACCTCAGCGTAGCCATCGTCAAGAAGGTGCGTGAATCACGTCGCCTGGTGGCGCTGATTATGCGGGTCGACCGTAAAGTGCAGACAATAATCAGCGCGGCGGAGGCGTTTGGTGTGGGCCCGCTGCCGGCGGTGGTGGAACGCATGCAGCAGGAGTTCAATCTGGGACTGACCGATGCGCAACGATTTGCCGCCAAATTTGTTGACCACGCGTATCTGAACGATTTGCTCGACGATTATCTCGGGCGGTATCGCCGTGGGATGATCGCGGCTGGTAAGTTGGCTCCGTACACCCGCAAGGCGCTGGAGAACGCGTCACCTCAGCGGCCGCTGGTTATCGCGCAGCAGCCGCTGCCGGCGGTGGCTCCCGCCGACGTTGCGCCCGCGCCGGAGAAGACAGAGCCGGATCCAGTGCTTGAAGAGCGCAAGCGGCGCCGTACCGAGATCGAGCTCGTGCTCGCGAGTATGCCGGGTACCGAGCGCGCGGCCATCGAGCAGGCGTGGCTGGATTCGCTTGACACGGCGAAGGATAACGCCATTATCCGCCTGCACAAACGTAACGGCATCTTGCACCCGGGCTGCAGGGTAATGTTCCTCGATTTCGTGTTGGCCTTGTACCAAGGCAAGGGAGAAGTGCTGCCGACGTGCAGCGAAATAGAGGAGGGAGTGTGTTGACGAGGGCTGAACTGCAGTTAACGGGTGATGGAATGAGCGATCATGCCGTTCGCTCCATGGCCACGAGGCTAATCACCGCCTATCGGCGCCTTCCTGCGTATGTGCGGTGGGCGGCATTTGCTGGTAACGGCCGGATTGTGTTTGCAAATAACCTGGAGTTCGAGTTCAACGAACCGGACATTAGGGCTTGTTACTGGGATGGTAATATCTATTTCGCAGCCACGCCCGAAGAAGGAAACACGTCGTGGCGCCTTGCCTACACAGGGCGCACCAAGATGCGTTTCCGAAGGGCGCCTACCTGGCACACGCTATTTCATGAGGTGGGACACGCGGCAGACTACCAGCCTTTACGTTGGATTTTTCCGCGGCTTGTGCGTATCAGTGGGCAGCCTCGGTTTGTGCGGGCACACGAACTGGACTGCCGGACGTTGCGGCAACGCCTGCACGGTTCGGCAGCTTGGCCGTTCACGGCGCATTATCGCCAGAGCGCCACAGAGACATACGCCGAACTTTTCGCGTGGATAATGTCGGAGCGTCAGGATATCCGACTAACTAGCGACTTCACTCGTCGTTTTCCTGACTTCGACAAACGTCAGTGGTTTCCTCGCTGCACCGAGGTGGTTCGTGCCGATTTGCGTCGCATCCACCTTACACAAAACAGCAGACCCCACACCAACAAAGTCCAAAGGCGCCGCATTGAACAGCAATGGGTTGATTGACGCTATGGCACAGGAGCTCGTAGCTGGGACCTTCTACCACGGCAGTCCGTTGGTCGGTTTGCGCGAGTTGCTTCTGGATGCCGCCGACCCAATGACGCCGTTCGGCCCTGCCGTCTATCTCAGTCGTAATCGTAGGGTGGCCGAGTACTATGCGAAGATGGAGGGGACGGTATATAGCGTCGAGCTTAGTGGCCGCCACGGCAGGGTGATCAATTACGACCGTCCGTTCATCGAGCAACCGCTGTTCGCTCAGCAGGTAGTTCAGCAGATCTATCAAGAGTATTGGTTGGGGGATGTGCTGTGGCATAGCAATGCGCGGTGTGTGCAGGACTTGCTGCACGGGAAGGGGGTCTCGCGGGCAGAGTTGAATGCTCACCTGCGTGCCGCAGGGATATGGATGGTGTACGGTGAGCTTTCTGAGGTCGAAAAGTCAGGAGGCCGCGATGGAGGCGTGCAGTACGCTGTACTGGAACCTCACGCTATCACCCATATCCGCCAGTTGGAACCGCCCCCGGCGTCAGGGTCGAGGCGGTCGATTCGGTTTGCGCCAAATTGAGGAACGTCTAATGTCTACAGGTACTCAATTCGAGTTCGAAGAGCGGGGGGCGCAACGGTCTGGTATGGCCGCTGCGGAGGAGGAGAGCACTTCTTCGGCGCCACGTTCAGATCTATTGGAGCGTATTTTCGCGCATCGCGTGGGGCGGGTGCTCCTGGCAGTATTCTTCGTGGTTCTGTTGTCCGCACCATTCGTCATGGTCCATTATGGTTGGTCGTTTCACACCCCCATGCCATATTAGCGTGGGATTGATTTTGGGGTAGCGTTGGACAACCCTTCATAACCGCTCATGACTTTGCCCACGTTCGACAAGGACTTCCGAGATGGTCAGCGGATCAAGCCGCGTATTCTCATGCTGGAGGTGCGAAACCAGAGCGAGTCAGAAGGCAAACCAATCGCATGGCTGCTCGTTGAGCGGGAAGAAACCTACCGACGTGACGACCGCGACGAGTCGATCTCCGGAGCAACCATTCGTTTCCATTGGGAAGTTATCGGCCTGAAGCACTCGCGTCGCACGGCTGGAAACGGGTCTTTTAGGGGCAGCTATTCCCGAGGCTTCAGCGGCGGCCCTGCCGTTTCCGTTGCCCCGGCCGCGGTGTTCCTGGATCCGGCCGAGTTGCGTGGGCAGCGTATCGGAACCTATCTCATGAACGAGGTAGTTGTGTGGGCGAAGCAGTGGCCTGGTGCGACTGTGCAGCCTATCCAGTTGTTGTCGAGGCAGGCGCACGAAGACAATAAAGAGCGGCGCAACCGCTTCTACGAGCAATTTGGCTTGGTCTTCGATTATCGTGATCCGGAACACCGAGAAGGGCGTTCGAGACCAATACTCGCCGAGGCGTTAACACCGGTGGAGACATGGAAGGCGAACCTGCGAGAATGGGACGCTAGGGACTGCCTCGTAGACATCCTTAACGAAAATGAGTGGCTGCAGTATGAATTGGTGCAGCGGCGCCGCGCCGTGGAAAGCCTGTCCGCTAAGCTCAGGGGTATAGAGGAAAACCCAGTGCGGTGGGCTCTGCGACGGGTATGGTGGCGCGTCGCCCCTAGCCTCTTTCTCGTCGCCGTCCTTCTGGCGATCGGCGCGGCCGGCTGGTCCGCGGTCACCGGAGGGTGAGGCGACCTCGCCGCAGGCGTTCCGGGTGGGGCGGTTGTCACACTTGGTAGTCGCACACCGCTGTCGACGCGCCCCTACCGCGGGATCAGCCTCCTGCGGGGGCGTGCGGGCACAGGCTCGGCGACGTTAAGTTTTGTGAGGCGTTCGTATTCGTCGACGGATAGGATTACCGCGGCGCATCGGTTTCGCCGGGTGATCAATATAGGGCCGTTGGCGGCGGCCTCGAAGGCCTTGACGGGATTCAGTATCGCCTCGGTGAAGGTTACTTTGCGCATAGGCACCTCGTTGGAGTCGAGTAGAGCGTACCACTGTTACGGACGGAGTCCCGCCTGTCCGTACAATGGATGCAACACCCCTGTGGCCTGTGTGAACCCCGGCGGCAAGTTATTGGAAGCCGCCACTTCCGCCGCGGCAACGTAGAGTGCCGTCTGCTTCCACTCCGGCGCCATTAGCACCTCAGCCAACGTCCACCCCGATTGCAGTCGAGGTACTGGGCCCGATCGGTCGATGCCGGGTCCCACCTTCCGGAACCAGCGCTTTCCCCTGATCACGAACTTCACCCCCTCCAGGCTGTAACAAGCGCCGCGCCGCTGGATAGCCACATACATGCCGGTTACGTCAGCCTCGCTGCTGGCGGCGGCAATCCACTCGACATCAAGTATCACGGCCGTCGGCATAGCCAGGGTCAGCGCAGCCTCCAGATACTGGTCGCGGCCACGTTCGTCGCGCACCAGATTGAAATAGACCCCCGAACGCCCCCCGAGCTGCGCCACCAGGCCTCGGCGCGCCCAGTCGTGGAGATACAGGCTCGTCTGGTTTCGCGACCACCTTGTGTGCCCCATGAGGTGCGAGAGCGCGAACACCGGTGGAAGTTGCCGCAGGCGCGCTTCCGCGCGGACGTAGTGTCCGGGCTGGTGCGGCTGTGCGGTTGCGGGCAATTCGCTCTTATCAAGTTCCATGGCAGCAATACACCATCGGTCGGTGAGGCGACACGATAGCAAACTATAAGTTGTTCGTCGAAAACCATTGACAACGTAACTACGCCGTTATAACCTCACTAACAACGTAATAACCGCGTAGTTACATATAAGAGCGGAGGTACTGGCGATGGAGTGGTTCTGGGTATCGGTTGTGGTCTTGGCGATCTTTCTGGGCACGCGCCTGCTGAAAGCAATGCGCCGTACGGCTCGTTTCCTGATTTGGACCTTTCTGGTCGCGGGGGCAAACCAAAGCCAGTTTGTGGACCCGGCAGCCTTCGGCGGGGCGCTGCTTGCCCTTGAAACCCTGCTGCTGGCGCGCTGGCGGCACGTATAAGGGGATATCCAGATGCCGCGCTCTCTCCAGCATTCGATCCGCCATGTCGTGCAGCGTAACCAGTACGTGTTGCCGATTCAGGGCGAGCTCATCATTGACAATTTCGCAGGCGGCGGTGGTACCTCTACCGGTTTGGAGGCGGCGTTTGAGCGCCCGGTGGATATCGCCATCAACCATGATCCGGAAGCGCTCGCGATGCATGCGCTCAACCATCCCCATACGATGCATTTGTGCGAATCGGTATGGGACATTGACCCCATCGACGTTACGAAAAATAGGCCCGTCGCTTTGGTCTGGCTGTCACCGGACTGCAAACATTTCTCAAAGGCGAAGGGCGGCACTCCCGTCTCCAAACATATCCGGGGTTTGGCGTGGGTGGGCATGCGCTGGATCGCGCTTACCCGCCCGCGCGTCCTCATGCTCGAGAATGTCGAGGAATTCAAGACGTGGGGTCCGCTGATCGTCGAACCGGACGGCACCACGCGCCCTTGCCCGAAGCGCAAGGGCAAAACGTTCGAGAGTTTCGTGCGGCAACTGCGCCGGCATGGCTATAAAGTTGATTGGCGCGAATTGCGCGCTTGCGATAACGGCGCGCCGACGATCCGCAAGCGGTTGTTCCTGGTGGCCCGTCGCGACGGGTTGCCTATTGTCTTTCCGGAGCAGACTCATGGCGAGCCGACCTCGCGCGAGGTTCTTGCCGGGATGCTGTTCCCTTTCCGCACGGCGGCGGAGTGCATCGATTTCAACCTCCCGGCCAAGAGCATTTTCGGCCGGAAAAAGCCGTTGGCCACCAATACCGAGCGCCGCGTCGCTAAGGGGCTGTGGCGACACGTACTGACCAGCGCGAAACCCTTCATTGTTACGAACACTACCGGTCACCCTGGTGCCGGTGTTGATGCTCCGTTGTCGACGGTCACTACCGGCGGCCACCACATGCTTGGTCAACCGGTGATCGCGCCGCTGTCCGCAGGCCATCGCGACCTCACGTTTACCCCGTTCCTGACCGAACATGCCAATGCCAGCAATCAGCGCACGATGCCTGCGGACGAACCTCTTCGGACGGTCTGCGCCCAGGTCAAGGGTGGTCACTTCTCCGTCGTGGCGCCGACTTTGGCTCCGCTGCGCGGCACCAGCGAGGCCCACCTTGGCGCGCATAGTGTCGAGCAGCCGCTGTCCACGGTGTCGGCCGGCGGTACCCATCACGCGATGGTGGGGGCACACCTTGTCACCATCGGTTATGGCGAGCGCCAGGGGCAGCAGGCGCGGGCACAGGATATCGAGGCTCCTCTCGGTACGGTGGTGACGTCAAACAAGCATGCACTGGTGGCGGCGCACCTGACCCATCTGACGCACCACGGTGAGCGGGCCGGCTCTACGCCACACTCGCCGTTGCCTACGGTAACGGGCGCGCATCGCGGCGAGCAGGCATTGGTCTCAGCCAATCTCGTTGACCTGGGCAGCAGCGTGCGGGTTGCTCATTCGCCTGTCGATCAGCTGGACTCGATGTGTATGGCGTTCCTTGAGCAGGCTAACGGCGGGTTCTACGAGGGTGACGGGCGTGCGGCAGATTCCCCTTTGTCCACCGTAACGGCCTCTGGCAGCAACCAGCGCCTCACGACCGCGTACATGATCAAGTATTACAGCACTGGGGGGCAGTGGCAGGATTTAGCGGAGCCCATGCACACGTTGCCTACCAAGAGTCGGATGGGGCTGGTGGAGATCGTCCAGATGCCTGTCGATTGCTTGTCGGCCGAGCATCGGGACAAGGCCCGCCAGTGCGCGGCTCTCCTCCATGCGCATTTGCCGGAGCAGTTTCCTGAGCCGGCAGAGTTGGTCCTGGTGAATTACGGCGGCTTCTGGTGGGCGTTGGTTGATATCACGCTGCGGATGCTGAAGGCGCGCGAACTCTACCGCGCCCAGTCGTTTCCCGACAACTACATCATCGACGAAATCCCCGACCCGAAGCTGCTGTTCAAAGACGGTGTACAGGTTCCGGGCGATCCGCGGCTGATTCCGCGTATCCCTCTGTCAATTACCGCGCAAGTGCGGATGTGCGGCAACAGTGTTGCGCCGGCGCAGGCGGAGGCGCTCGTACGGGCGAATTTCCGTCATGAGGAAGCGTTCATGGAGCGGCGCGCATGAACAACGGAGCGGAGGTAGCGGCCCAGCGGGCGCTGCGAATCCACGCGATACACATGCTGTGTGAGTGAGGACGAAATGGCTGACGACACCCTGATTGAGTGGACGAAGGTGCCTGGGGCGACCCGCGGCGCCACCTGGAACATCATGAGCGGCTGCAACAAAGTGTCGCCGGCGTGCAAGAACTGTTGCGCCGAGCGCGACTGGCGGCGGTTGTCCAAGAATCCGAAAGCGGCGAAGTATTTGGGGCGGGAGTTCGGGGATGTCCAGGTCCACCCAGAACTGCTCGATCAACCGGTGCGCTGGACGGCGCCGAGGGGCATCCTCATCGCCCTGATGTCCGATATGTTCCACGACAAGGTGCCGACCGAGTTCCTGGACAAGGTATTTGCCGTCGTGGCACTGGCCAAACAGCACACGTTCCTTGGGCTGACCAAGCGCGCCGAGCGCATGTCCGCTTACTTCACGGAGGTCCCTCCCGAGGCGTTGATGGCGCGCTGGAGCGCGGCAGCGGCCGACATGGGCTACTTGCTCCGCTCAGAAGACATCTCCTTTCCGTTGGCCAATCTCTGGCTGGGTGTGACCGCGGAGGATCAGGAAACGGCGGATAGCCGCATTCCCTATTTGTTGGACACGCCGGCGGTGGTGCGGTTCGTGAGCGCCGAGCCACTGCTTGGAGAGCTCGATCTGATTCCGTATATGGGTGGCAGGACGTATTCGTGCAGCTGCGGTTTCAAGCACACGGAAGCCGAGATGGCGTTTGGTGGGGGCGAGCACTATTTCTGCACTGAGTGCGGTGAGCAATGCGCTATCCATCCGTCATTGGACTGGGTGATCGCCGGTGGTGAATCCGGCACCAAGGCGCGGCCGACCGTGGTCCATTGGTTCCGCGCGCTACGCGACCAGTGCCGGGCGACCGGTACGCCGTTCTTTTTCAAGCAGTGGGGGGAGTGGGCGTATATCGGGAAGGAGCCTGCGGACGTTCAGGACGCAGCTCGGCGCTATGGGCCGACGGTCCGCTGCTATTCGACGGCGGATGGTGAGACGTCGGTCCGTATCGGCAAGAAAGCCGCGGGCTATCTTCTCGACGGTCGCGAACACCGGGAGTTCCCGCAATGCGCAGCGTGACATCTCCCTCCCAGCAGCAACTGCTGTTCCCGCTCCTGGAGACGTTGGCCGAGGCCGGCGGTAACGCCCGCACCGAGGAAGTGTACCAGCGCGTGGCGGAGCGCCTGGACCTGCCGGCGTCGGTCGTCGGCGCTACCGCGGTGATGGGTCCTGCCGGCGAAGTGAACCTGTTCCACCGCGCGGTACGCTGGGCGCAGCAGAAGGCCAAGCTGCTGGGCCTCCCGGAGGCCCCGCGCCGCGGGCGGTGGAAGATCACGGGCCGGGGTCGTCGTGCGCTGCGCTTTTTCATCAAGCTGCTGACCCAGCCGGGTGATGTGGTGGCTGATTTCTTCGCCGGTTCCTGTAAGACGGGCGAGGAGGCGGAGGCCCTGGGTTGCCACTGGGTAGCGACCGAGCGGGTGCTCGAGTACCTGCAGGGCGCGGCGCACCGGTTTATTGCACGCCCCGGTTTCCGGTCGACACTGGTGTGACATGGACGGCCAACTGAGCCTGTTCGAGAGCGTCACCGAGGCCTTCGGGCGCCAGGAGGAGCTGGAGAACAGCGCCCTCTACAAGCACGTAGCCGAGCGCATGGGGTGGACGGAGTCCGACCTGGAGGCCCGACAGCCCGTTGGCCAAGCCGGCCGACCCCACAACATCCCCAAGCGCCAGGTGCGCTGGGTGCAGCAGACCTTGAAGCACCTGGGGCTCCTCGAGCGTGCCGGCCGCGGCGTATGGCGCCTCACCGCCGAGGGCCGGAAGAAGGTACCGATGCGCCGCATCGAGACGGGCCAGGTCATGCTGGCCTTTTCGACGGAACTGGGTGTCGCGCTCTGGGCAGATTGTAAAACAGCCTATGCCCGGGGCGACGAGCCCATCGTGCTGGCGCTGACCTCACCCCCCTTTCCCCTGGCCAAGGCCCGCGCCTACGGCAACCCGACTGAGGCGCAGTACGTCGATTTTCTGTGTGAGGCACTGGAGCCCATCGTGCGCCGCCTGGCGCCGGGTGGCTCCATCGTCCTCAACCTCTCGAACGATATCTTTCTGCCCGGCATGCCGGCGCGCTCTCTCTACCGTGAGCGCCTGGTGCTGGCCATGGCGGATCGGTTCGGCCTGTACAAGATGGACGAGCACCCCTGGGTCAACCGTTCCAAGGCACCAGGTCCGGTGCAATGGGCCAGCCTGAAGCGGAGCCAGCTTAACGTGGGGTGGGAGCCCATCTACTGGTTCACCAACGACCCGCACAAGGTCCGTGCTGACAACCGGCGGGTACTGGAGCCGCATACCGCCCGGCACCTGGGCCTGCTCGCCGGCGGCGGCGAGCAGCGGGACCGGGAATTCAGTGATGGCGCCTATACCCTGCGGGCGGGACGCTCGTTCGCCAACGTGACGGCGGGCCGTATCCCGAGGAACGTGCTGGAGCTCGGGCACCACTGCGGATCGCAGAATGCTTACAAGGCCGCGGCGCGCGCCGCTGGGCTGCCCGTCCACGGCGCTCCGTTTCCGCTGCGCCTGGCTGCGTTCTATATCCGGCTCCTGACAGTCGAGCACGATCTGGTGGTGGACCCCTTTGGCGGCTCGCTGACGGTGGCCCTTGCGGCCGAGCAGCTGGGGCGGCACTGGATTGCCACCGAGGTCATCTGGGAGTATCTCGCCGGCGGCGGGCTGCGGTTCGAGGATGCCTCCGAATTGGCGTGGTCGCCGGCTTTCCTGCGGGCCGCTTGAGAGAGGAGATCGAGATGGAGTGCGCACAGAACACCTTGTTCCGGGACGATGCGCGGGAGGCGGCTGTCGAGGCCCTGCATGCGGCGACCGCCATCTACACCGCGGAGCCTGTGGTCGATGACCTGCTTGCGCATGTGGGCTGGCCGCGCGCCGACCGCTGCCTGGTCGACCCCAGCTGCGGGGACGGCATCTTCCTCGGAAGGGCCCTGCACAAGCTGCTGCAGGCGCGTCCCGCCATCTCGGCGGGCGACCTGGTGGCGGTGCTGGAGGGCTGGGAGGTACACCCCTTTGCGGCCAGCCAGGCGCGGGGTCGGCTTGCCGGCCAGCTGGCGGGTCACGGCTGGAGCGCAGGCGCCGCGGCGGAGGTCTCCGTGCGGATCGTCCGGAATGCCGATTTCCTGACCCACGGCCCCGTCGAGGGGCGCCGCTACCACGTGATCGCCGGCAACCCGCCGTACCTGCGGGCGGTGAACATTCCAGCGGTGCTGCGTGCTGAGTACAGCGAGGTCACCCCCAAGTACGCCCAGGCCGACCTGCTGCACACGTTCCTCGATCGTTGCGCCAGTCTGCTGGCGCCGGATGGCGTCGTGGCCATGGTGACCGCCGATCGCTGGCTGTTCAATGCCAATGCGTCCCAGTTGCGGCAGGAGCTCGGTCGCCGGGTAGGGGTGCGCCACCTGGAGCGTCTGGATGTCTCCACTGCCTTCTATCGCCCCAAGCAGCGGCAGAAGGGCACTCCGCCGCGGATCCATCCGGTATCGGTGGTGCTGGAGGCCTCGGGCGGTCGCCCGCTCACGGGGCAGGCCATTCATCCCGGGGTGCCTGACATCGACGTTGCATCTGGTCGGACCCTGGGAGATATCGCCGGCGTTCGCCAGGGGCCGTGGCTCGGGACACCGGGGATCTTCGTCGTGGACGAGGACGGGGCGCGCCAGCTGCCGCCGGAGTGCCTGGTGCCGGCGGTGGGGCCGCGCGATATCGTCAACGGGAAGATCGGCCCCATCCGTCGCTGGGCCATTCGCACCGACGCCGGTGAGCCGCCGCCGGCGCCGGTGATGGCGCACCTGGAGGCGGCGCTGCCGCGCATGGCGCTCCGCGGCCGCCGTTCTCCCTGTTGGGTGCCGCCGGAGAGCTGGGGTCCGCTGCCGTATGACCGGCCATCCCTGCTGATCCCCCGGATTGCCACTGGCGTGCGGCCGGTGCTCCTTCCCGCTGGGGTGCTACCCCTCAACCACGATGTCAGTATCGTTGCTGCGGAGGGGGAGCCCCTCACCGAGCTCGAGAAGCTGCTGACGTCGGAGGAGGCCGATCGCTGGTTCAAGGCGCGGGCGCCGCGCCTTGAGAGCGGGTATTTTTCCGTTACCACGACCCTGCTCCGGCAGCTGCCGGTCTAGCGGGCGACATTCCAAGGAGTGATCATGACCAGGGGACACGCGGAAGAGAGAATCGGCGATCTGTACGGCATCGACACGGAGGAGGCGCACGAGCTTCTGCTTCGTGTGATTGATACCATGGGCCTTTCTGCCCTGACGGACGACGCGGTGTACCAGTTGATGGCGGTCCAACAGGAGCACAACCGGCGGCAATACGCGCTGTAACGATAGAGATGGGGTGTGGTGTGGAAACTAAGAATGCCGAGTTGACGGTCCTGACCACGGTGCGCCGGGTAGGTAATTCCTTGGGGATCACGCTCAGCCGCGAAGCGGCACGCGTCGCGTGCATGGGCGAGGGCACCCAGGTCGAACTGGTGGCGACACCGGACGGTATTCGGATCCGTGCGGTTGCGGGACGCGTGCTGGAAGTGAAGGTGACGTTGCCACATAGCGAGAGCGAGCTGGTGGCGGGGATGGGCGATCAATCTGGTTATTTGGAAATGCCCGGCTAGTAATCGGCAGCGAGGAACAGGCAATGATGATTGGCGAGAAGAGTGAAATTCCGGTCGAGGAAGACATGAGCGAGGCTGAGGCCGAGCGTCTTGAGGCGATGGTGGGTCGTGTCCTGGATGAAATTGGGGAGATGCACCTGGAGCCGGCGACGGGTGCGCCTGTCGACGTCGAGGCAACGGTTGCGGCCGTGCTGGCGGATGAACGGATTGCGCGCATGCGCGCGGGAGAGGGTGATGGCGGTGAATGAGTTGGCGCGCGGCGACGTGGTGTCCATCACCCGGGGTGCCGTTACCCAGATTGGGTGTGTGTTGACCGATAGCGCGTATCACGCCAAGGCGGGCGTACTGACGTATTGCCTGGTGGTGCCGTCGGCGCCGACGGCGCCGCATACCGTACCGATAAGCTACGACGGCCACACCGCCGTGGCATTGCCGAACCTGGTGCAGACGGTACCGGTGGGGGACAGCGATATCCGTCGTCTTGGCGCCGTCGACCAGGATGTGGTGAACAATATTGTTGGTCGTTTGCTGCCATTACTGGGCGTTGGGGCATGACATCCGAATGGGATTGGTACGCCGGAGTTTGTACGAAGGTCGAGTTTGACGGTGTCGTTTACACCCTCACGACATACGGCAGGATTGCCAACGAAGACAGTTTGAGGGACAAAGCAATTTCTGCGTCTGACCCGGATAAAAAGGTCGCCATCCGGAAATATTGCGCTGCTGTGGCGAGCTGGCGTAGTGAGAACAGTTCTGGGAGTGCATCAGCGGTATCCATATGAGTTGTAGTTGACGGGAGGGTTGACACGTCTAGACGTTGTGATATATTGAGACCCGTAGCCTGATGCTACGCCTCGCCCGGAGGATGCCGGGTAAATCTCGACAGGAGATGACGATGACCATTGTTGCCTGCCACAACACCAACCCCGCTGGCCAGCGCGTTCACTACACCAACCGGCGCGGTCACCCCATCGACGGGACAAAAACATTTGTTACGTCCATCCCGGCGGCATCCGGCCTCTCCGGGCTGGCACAGTTCCTCGCGGAACACATTTACAATACGAGTAACCACCGTGGCGCCCTCATGGTCCGCTGCTACGACGACCGCCGCACCGAGGGCGATCTGTTGCGGGCTACAGGGCGCGCCAATGCCGAGACCATCATCCGCGCCTATGACCTCGACGCGAAACCGGCTGTCATTAACGACTGGCTGTTCCCCGTGCTGGACAACGGCGAAGCACCAGGATCGTTCTGGATGCGCGCGGCTGAACAGATGGTTCGCGCTGGCGTGACTCGCGTGGCGGTCGACACCCCCATGGCCGCACGCGCCGAGTACCGGATTGGGGGCTGATGATGATTACCCACAACAAACACGGCTCCATCAAATCCCTGCCCAACGGTCGTTTCCGCGCGTACCGCGCCAGCACGTTCTGGATCGGCGACCTCGACTGCTACCGTTTTGCTGCCCGCGCACTGGCAATTGCATCCAGCGTGGGCGCTGAGCCGAGGCAGCGCGGCTATTACATCAACATGGCCGCGTCCGAGGACGAGCATCAGACCGCCGTCATCGCTCACGATCCGTTTTTCCAGGAAAACCCTGTCACCGAGAGCGATGTGCGCTGCACTATCCTCCCTGGCGAGCACTACCACGTAATTGGCGGCTGTATCCCTGTCGTTGACCAGGCGACCTGATGAGGAGCGATACGATACGATGAAAACGGAAATCGAATACCTCCCATTCCCGAACGCCTACGACGACGAGCAACTGGCCGCCATTGCCGAGGGGGTTGCTGATGCGAAACCCGATCCGAGCGGCTGGGTGCAGTATTACCGGGACGGCGTGTTTTTTGAGCGAGTCAGCCATCAGTTGTTCGCTGTGTTTGGCCGCACAGCGTATCAACTGGTGTGTCAACGCCTCTATGCGGACGATGGCGCGGTAATTGAGTATCTGCCGGCCGTGGTCGATGGGCATGCCCTGTACCGCTCTCCCGATGAGGGACGCGACGGCGTCCTGCATATCATGCGGTTCGTCGAGTACCCCAGGCGCCCGTCCATGGCCGGTAAATGGAGGACTGTCTGGCTCCATGGTGGCTGGCTGCGTACCGAGGAGTTGATGCTGTCAGTAGATGAGATTAGGGCCAACATCATCGCCGAAGTGCTGCGCGGTGAAACTCCCATCACTGGCGGCGGGCTACCCGGATGGGTATAACCGATCATCGGGCCCGCCAGCACCTCATTGCGGCCGGCAAACTCTACCCCGGCGCGTGGCGCGTGCTCGACGGGATGCGTCAGGAGCGTGGCAAATCCCTGCCCGACTGGTCGGAGTGGTGCTATCTGCCGCTCGCTGCATCCTACGCCGTAGTGAGCGGCGGGGGCGACAACCGCGTGCCACCCCATCTGGCGGGTGATGTGGGCCGACTGGGGGCGTTGGCGGCGTGGCGCCCAACCCAGGGCATCTACCGTTTCGATCCGACTCTGTACGCGGCTCTGACCGATACGCCGCTCTCCGGCGATCTGCCCTGCGAGGTGTTGCACCACCTGCCAGAGTGGTGTGTGTATATCGAGACGCCCGGCTACGAGTGGATGGGGTCCGAGCTGTACGGATTTTATGCCCACCTGGAATGTGATCCCGAGGCAAACCGTGAGGAGCTGCGCCTGCTCATGGACTCGGAGGCCGCGCTGGCGCCCATCCCCATCCACCTGGGACCGTGGCCTCTCGCCGAGGCGGTGGCGCGAGCTATCGACGTGAGTCGGACCTATGGCGCGGCGTTGGGCCTCCCTGTACCTGATGGGATCGCAGCAGCAACATCGGAGGCGATCTCCCCGCTGCTGTCGCTGCTTCTGTACCTCTGCGCCGACGAGTCAGAGATCGGGGACGGACAGGCCCGCCCGACTATGCCGCGCCCGAAACGCACCAAACAGGGCTGGCGACTGTTCCCGGCCGACAAACCGGCCCAATGGGATGTCGGTGTTCGCCTCGGCGCCGCCCTGCGCCGCGCCTATCATCAGCAGGAGACCGGACGGCAGGACATCGACCCACAGACCGGCAGGATGCGCCCCAGGGCGCACGTCAGGTGCGCACACTGGCACACATACAGGCACGGCGAGGGGCGCACGTTGACGCGCCTGCGGTGGTTGCCACCCATCCCGGTCAATATTGATGACCCGGATGCGATGCCATCCACCGTGAGACCAACAAAATGACGGCTACGCCGCGCAAACACTACAACGGGCATCGCGCCGGGAAACGCTCGTTCCAGGCAAATTTGCGCCCCAACGAAAACGATCTGGTACAAGCCGTCAAAGCGCTGCGCGGCGTAACAACTGATCGTGAACTGATCCTCCTACTGTGCGGCGAGGAGAAACAGCGAGCCATTACGCCTAGACGGCGCTAGGCCGATCAACCAAATATCGCAAATACCCAAGAATTCTGGCAGGAGGGCATATGTCACGACAGGTTAGGCGGGTTCCAGGAAGCTGGGAGCATCCCAAGCAGGCGAATGGGCGTTATGTTCCTCTGGATGACGGCCTGCTCCACGATCTTGAAGAGTGGCAGGCGCGAGGTGAGCCAGCAGGTGAGCGGCCCGATCCGGCCAGTTATATGCCGGATTGGCCCGTCGCGGAGCGGACGCACTATCAGATGTATGAGACGACAACCGAGGGCACTCCGATGTCGCCGCCCATGGCCACGCCAGAGGAGCTGGCACGTTGGCTGGTCACCAATCGGGTGTCCCTTTACGCGTGTGGCAAAAACGCAGTTTATGGAACTTACGGTGAGTGGCTCCGTTTGATTCGGTCGGGGGATCTATATATTCCTAGCGTCACGAAATCCTCAGACCTGTTTCCGGCTCCTTAACGAATGGGTGGGTTGAGCATGGACAATCATCCTTCAGCAGCAGTCTCCGCCCTGATTGGTCGCGCCCTTGAGCAGGCGGCGGCTCGGGGGCTGACGGTGGAAATGGTGGCCGACAAGATGACCGTACTCATGGGGGTCAGGGTTACCGCACAGCAAGTGCAAGGCTGGGCGGATCCAGCGAGAACCACTTTCAACGTTAGCGCGGCGCATGTCCCAGCGTTTGAGACAGTTTGTGGGACCACTGCGCTAACCGAGTGGTTGGCCGCGATGCGGGATGCCACCGTTGTGTTTGGTGTGGATGTACTGCATGCGCATCTGGGGCGTTTGATCAGGGAAAACGACGATATCCAGCAAACGATTTCCGCCCTCCATGAGGCGATTGAACACCACAACGCATCCAGCGATGCAGGCGGGGAGGAATGATGCGCAAATTTGCTTTCCTGGTGGTGCTCCTGACCGCCTTTCTGGCGGGGGGCGCGGTGGCCGACGAACTCCGCATCGCTTCGTGGAACATTGAGCACCTGGGGCACGGCAACCAGAAGAGTTATCCCGCCCTCGCGCAGGTGGCGGGCCAGTTCGACTTCATCGCCGTACAGGAGGTCATGACGCGGGAGGGTCTTGAGCGACTGAAGCAGGCAGTTGAGCAGCATACCGGTGAGCGGTGGGGCATGATGCACTCTCACCTGATCGGCCGAGGCTCTTACAAGGAGAAGTATGCGTTCCTCTGGCGGGCGCAGAAGATAGAGTACGTCGACGGTGCGGTGGTCTACCTCGATCGTGGGGATCGGTTCGCGCGTGAACCCTATTCCGCCCGGTTCCGCGCTCGGGACGCTGGGATGGAGTTTGTGGCGGCCACGGTGCACGTTCTCTACGGCAAATCGAAGGCAGATCGCGAGCCTGAGATCCGGGCACTGCGCGATTACTGGCTCTGGCTGAGCGAGGTGTACGCAGGCACGCCGACAATGTTCCTGATGGGGGACTTCAACATGTCGCCGGCGGAGACGGGATGGGGCCCGATGAAAGCGGTGGCGTGGCCGGTAGTCGCCACGGGCGCCTCAACCCTGTCGACCCATAACGGCCGTTATGCCAACCTCTACGACAACATCTGGGCGCCGCGCACACCGGCACCGCCGATCAAGGAGGCAGGGGTCTACCGGTACCCGGAGGTACTGGGTTGGAGTCATGAAAAGGCTCGTAAGCACGTCTCCGATCACGCGCCGGTATACCTGGTGTTGCAAACGAAGAAATGAATGATGTCGACGACGCAGCGGGCCCGAACTGCGGTACCCCAATGCGGTCGGACTTGATGAGAGAATTGCTGCTGGAGACCGGGCATGCTTGAGATTGAAGGGAAACGGCCCACCGAGGGAAGCGGCGTGGACACTGACACCCCTGACGCAGAGGAAAACACCGCCGCGGGGATGGGGGTGGTGGTCCGCAAATATGGTCTGCTGGCGCCGACTGACTGGGACGATGATGTCACCGATGAGCTGCGCCGAGCCAACCGCTTCTGGAACAAGCTGGTGGAGATTGAGCGCGACAACCGCGCACAATATCAATCCACCCTGAATCGCAGCGCGGCGCTGTGCCAGATAGCGTCCCAAATCACTGAGCTGGAGACTGAGCGCGAAAACCTCATCCAGGAGCGCAACCGCCGGCGTGCTGCGGCCCGCAGCAAGGCCAAGGCCGATACCGCCGAACAAGACGCTCGCCTCACGGAATTGCGTGACCTCCTGCGCCCGTTCTATGCCGAGCGCAAAACCCTGTCGGCCGCGGCGCGCGCCGAAATGAAGCCGGAACTCGAAAAACTGGAAGCGGAGCGCCGCGAGGAGGTCAAGGCCGCCCGGCAGGCTTCCGGCCTGTTCTGGTCGAATTACAATGCCGTACTGGACTCATTCAACGTCGCCCGCACCAAGGCGCTCAAGGAGGGGGCTCAGCTGCGCTTCCACCGTTTCGAGGGCGAGGGGCGCCTAGTGAATCAGATCCAGGGCGGCATGACGACAGAGAAGCTGTTGAGCGGAGGACACAGCCAGGCACAACTCAGCATCACGCACACCAGCAGGGGGCGGCCGGCCGGCGTGCTTCGCATCAAGGCCTTCGTGGCACGGGATGCCAATAACAAGCCCGCACCGCGGCCTGGTAGTGGAGATTGTGTGTATTGATGTGCTCCGGTATGCTCATTTCAAAGCCCGCTCTGCGGCTTGGTAGTGGAGATGCATCTGTATTGCTCGTTAATTTGCAGGGTGACGTTTCGAGGCTCGCTCGGTCAGAGACCGGGCATGTGGCTGTGTTCGGTGCGGCCGGTAGGTTTGAGTTGGGTTGCGATGAACGTTTGTTTCCAACGCAGAAGCGCTTCATGGTCGGCGGAGTGGGGGATGTTCCGTTCCAACTGCTGGTCGATGAAGGTCTTTACGGTCCCCACGACCCTACCATGCTCGTATGCAACGTTGCGAGGTCGCGGTGGAAGGGCCAGGAACCGCCGATATGGAGGGTCGACGGAGCATTATCCGCAGCACATCAGAGCGAAGGTATGTGATCTTGCGCGGCGCGCTGAGTGGGCTTGAGGTTGGCGGCCATCAGGGCCTGCTTCCAGCGCAATATGGCTTTGTATTCGCGTAATTCCGGATTCAATCGCTCCCGCTCCCCATCGAGGTAGTCGCCAAGGGTTCCCATAAAGCCAAAGCGCGCTGCTTCGTGCGCGCTGGTGGCCAATGTGACCCCGCTGTTAATAACCGTCTGGTAAACCGTCGGATTGGCGCTCAGGTAGCTTGTATCGTTGGCGGCCCTGAAGATCAGCATCCCCTGCTCGCTGTTGTTCGGCGAGATCACGCTGCATTCCGCTTCAAGCACCCGATAAAAGGCATCCCAACTCATGGAGCGCCAGGCGCGCATCAGGGGCGGCTGCGAGCCGTAATTGTCATGCCACAGGTCTTGGATATCGTGGCGCCAGCGATCGGCGTTGGAGTTCGGGGCATCCAGGGCGGCCAGCATGGCCTCGGTCTGATCGGCAATGGCAGCCACCCACAACAGCAGTTGAGGAAAGGTCATCTGTCGCCCGCCTGATGAGCGATTCATGTCGGCGGTCGTCCCGCCTAAGTGCGCAGTGCATTTAATGTTCGCGCCGGAAAGAGATTCCTCCGCCGGGAGTAGTCGCTCCAGGGCGTACTCGGTCAGGCGCGCCGCAAGATCGTAGTGTTTATCTGGGGAATTGTTGCGGGGCCGGCAAGTTACGAGCTTCGTAGAATCCTCATCAACAGCGATACGCCACGCGTGGGCGTGCAGCGACCATGCGCCACCCCCACGAACCGCTGCATCCCACTCCACGGCGAGTATCTCTATTTGTCGCGGAGATGCGACGGCTGGGCGGTTGACGCGCCGCGTGCTATCCAGAATGTACTGGAGCAACGATACCGGGCCTGGGGTATAGATATTGGAGGCGGTCATAGTGATGGCATCTCCACGGTCCGTTGTTTGTCGCTGGAGCGCCCCAGTCCGGCGGTCAGGAATGCCTAGCGCCATTGCTGGCAGGCGAGGCGACACGGGTCGCCGCTGAGGCGGCTGTTAATTTCCCTGTCCAAATACTGCCCCACGGTTTCCTGTTTGGGTATAAACCAGTCCCCAACAGTCACGCCTGCGCGGAGTACGGCGTTATAAACCGCCGAGTTGTCGCTGATGTAGGTTGAGTGGCTTGCGGAGCGGAAGAGTGCCAGACCGTGGTCACGAGTCGTTGGCGTAGCCACCTGGCACTCCGCCTCCAATAGCCGGTGGTGCATCCCCCGACGGATGTCGCGGCGCACCGCACATACCTCCGGCTTTTGCTCATACTCGAATCGCCACAAATCCTGAATCTCTTCGCGCCAGCGTGGGACGCGCGCATCAAGCGCATCCATCATTGCCTGCATCTGGTCGGCCATGGCGGCAACCCACAGCAGCAGTTGGGGAAAGGTGTTGCGGCGCCGGCCGTATTCGTCGCATACATACGCCTGATTGAGCGAAGGGCCGTCGGGAAGGATGTGCTTCAGGGCGTACTCGGTCAGTCGTTCAGCAACGTCGAAATGATGGTTGGGCGAGGTGTGGCGAGGACGGAACGTCACTAGCCTCAGCATATTGGGGTCGAGGATGAACTTCCATGTCCATGTGTGGGCAGGCCACAACCCGTGGATGTTAGCGATGGAGTCGTACACCCGCTCGAGGTCCTGTGGCGGTACCGCATGAGCCGGCCGGGTGCGGCGGGTGCAGTCCAGGATGTGCTGGAGTAGCCTCTCGTTCACGTCGTTGCTGGGCCGCTGGCTCATAGGGCAGGCATCGAGACATCCCCTCGCGCGTTGGCAGAGGGGGAAATGTTGGCGCGCAGGAACGCATTCTTCCATTGCAGCACCGCGGCGCTGTACTTCGCAGCAGGCGATGTGATGTGGCGATCGAGAAAATCGCCGACCGTTTCGTCGAGGTGTGGCGCCGACGCGTCACCCGACAGATGGAAAGGGTAGGGGGTGGCGAGATCCACGCCGCTGCGGGCTATGGCCGCCACGACCGAAGGAGTGGGTGGCAGGGCGTCGGCAGACTTTAGCGTGTACGCGATACGGGTGGTGCGCACCAACAGGTTGAAGAGGAGCAATCCCTGGCTCTTGGTTGGTGCGGGGATGATCTGACATTCGGCCTCCATGGCGCGCTGCAGGCGCAAGACATGCTCCAGCGGCACCTCGGCATGGGTGCTGTGGGTGATTGCTGCACTGATGCGGAGCAACACAGAGGCATGACCTTCGGTGGTCCAGAGGCGGGCCAGCTCCTCGCGCCAGCCGCCAGCGTGCACATCGAGCGCCTGAATCATCTCATCTGCCCGTCCGGCTTCCGCGGCCGCCCACAGCAGCAGCTGGGGAAAGGTGTGCTGTGCGGCCTTGGCGGTAAAGGGGTAGTCATAAATCCCATTCAGCGGGGTGCCATGCGGCAGCAGGTGTTTCAGGGCGTAGCTGGTCATCCGATCGGCGATAGCCTTGAGGGTGAGCGGGAACGTGGAACTCTTGTTGCGCAGCAGGGCGGGGGTAAAGTCGTCGCGGAAGAACAGGCGCCAGGCGCCGGTGTGCTTCGGCCATGCCCCTTTCTGGATACGAAATTCCGAGATGTAGGGCGTGCGCTCGATATCTGCAGGTGAGACCGGTAGCGGCCGGTCCCGCTTATTGGGGCGCTCGGCATCCACGATGTATTGGAGAAGACTGGTATTGCGCTGAAATTTTGTCTCGGCCATGCCCCAATTGTCGCGGAGCCGGACGGCGGGCGTTAAGAGCGAGTTTTAGCTGTGGGCGCCGAGGGAGCGCGAGGACAGCATGAGGGTGATGGCCTCACGGCGGCGGTGATCTTCGAGTTTGTCGGTGACGTCCCGGACCAGGCGCTGGTGGCCTTCGACAGCCATGTTACGGGTGCGATAGCTGGCGACTCCATCAATGGGGATGTACTGGCCGTCGGCGCCGATGCGGAACATACGAGTTTCGTAGGGGGACGCCAAGGTGGTGGGGTCGATGGCTTCGCCGATGGTGGAAATTGCATAGTCGTCGAGGCGGACATGGCGAAAAAAGCGAGCTTTCGCGCCGTGCCCCTGAAACACCACAGGCATCACCAGAACCGGGTCCACCAGCGGCGCGTCGGTGATTTGCACGATGTACATGTCGTTGCCAGTGTCGCTGTCGTGGTTGAGTAATTCCATCATCCATCCTGCGTTTGATAGGAGCCAAGGATAGCGCCGATACTACCGAATAGCGACTCGGGGCGTCTAGGTACAAGACATCTCGGTAGGCGCGGCTGGGGCAGGCCGGCAGGGCCTTGGCGGGGTGTTCCCAGGGGGGGGCGGCGCCGCAATTGCCCCTTAACGGATCGGCGCGGGCGCTCATAGCCTATGCACATGAGTGCCCAGACCAGATCGCCACACGGAGACGAGCAGGAACGCAGCCAGGAGACTCGTTTCCTGTTGCTGCGGGATGGCCGTTCGCGCCTGCCGCGTGGTGGTCAGTATCGATGCGACGCCGTGGAGATCGGTACCGGCAAGGTCGCGAGCCTCTTTTTTCCGTCCGCCTGGAAGCCGGTGATGGGCGCTGTCGTTGCCGCCAGGGGGGCGTGGCGCACCTCGCCGGAGTATGGAGAGCAGTTCTGGGCCAAGACCTACCGCCTGGCTGATCGGCTGTCTCCCGAGGTCGTGATGTTCTGGATCAGCCATATTTTGCAGGCTGGCCTGGGGCGGGGTGACGTGGTGGCGGCCGGCGTGGAGGGGGGGGTATCGGTGTATGCGCTGCAGGGGCTGCTGGACGCCCTGCCGCTCCAGAAGGCCGTGAAGCAGCGGGCGCGGCGCATCGTCGACGCATTGCCGGCCTATATGTATGGCGAGCAAAGCATGGCACGCTGGCCGCTCACCCCCGCCGAGCGCGGCGCAGTAGTCGATGAATTCGGCGACAAGACGTTGCAGTTATTGCAGCAGAACCCCTACCTGGTGCTGGAGCTGGTGGACGGCGTCACTCCCGACGAGCTCGCCGAGCGCCTGCGCGCCGCCGGAATTGCCGGGCATGACCGGGATGAGTCCTGGATAGAGGGGTGGATCATCTACGTCCTGCGCGCGCATGCCAGCGCCGGCCACACCCGGATGCAGTATCCCGCCCTGGTCGATGCGGTAGCTCGCCAGGCTCACATCTCGCCGGCGCAGGTGCGCCAGATCCTGGCAGAGCAGCGCTTCAGCGAGCGCCTGATTCGCTACGGGACGTTCCCGAGCTTCTTCTCGTTGGCCTCGTATCACCAGCGCGAGTCGGCGATTGCCGGGCGCCTGGTTTACCTGGAACACAAGGGGCCGCGGCAGATATCCGTGGATAGGGCGGCCTCCGCCCTGTCTCGGGTTGCGACCCCCTTCCCTTTGTCGTCCGACCAGCGCGAAGCGGTCATTCGCCTGGCCAACGCCTCAGTTGGCGTCCTGACCGGCGGTCCGGGCACCGGCAAGACCACGGTGGTGCGAGTATTGTTGCAGGTGCTGCGCGAACAGGACCCCCGTTACAAAATCCTGTGTGCGGCGCTGACCGCAACGGCGGCCCAGCGCCTGACGGAATCGACGGGCGTGCCGGCGTTGACCGTGGACCGCTTGCTGCTGCAAGCGCGCGACAAGGGGCTTGGAGTCGATATTTTGGTTGTAGACGAAGCGTCTATGATGGGCACCGAGAAGACGGCCCGTCTGCTGGAGGTCCTGCCGCGTGGGGCGCGTCTCTACCTGGTAGGCGACATCAACCAGATTCCGTCCATTGAGGCAGGGCAGGTGCTGTCGGACGTTATGGCTTCCAACTGCATAACGGTCGCGGCGCTGTCGACAGTACACCGTGCCGCCCAGGAGTCTGGCATCATCAACAATGCCTACCGGATCCTGTCAGGCGAGCCGGCGGAGGAAGCTGAGGACTATTTCCTCTATCGAATGCGGCTGAACGATCAGCAGATGATGGAGTTCGTCGTCAATCAGTTGGTTCCAAGCGCTATGGAACAGGTCAGCCGCCCGGATGAGCTGCAGATCATCACCCCCGTTAACTGGGGGGCGCTCGGCACCTATGCCCTCAATCGCCGCCTGCAGCCGATCACGAATCCAGAATACAATCCTGCCCGCGGAGTTTACGCCGGTGGCAACCTGTTTACGCCGGGAGATCGCGTTCTGCAGTTGGAAAACAACTATCGTACCAGCGTTTTCAATGGCGACGTCGGCGTGGTACTCGACACCAGCCCCAGCAAGGAAATTATTCGGGTCCAGTTTCCGGGTAAAGAACTCGAGTATCGCGGCCGCGAGCTGAACGACGTCTCTTTGGCTTGGGCGTTGACTACCCATAAAACCCAGGGCTCCGAGTATGAATCGGTGATTTTGCTGGGAGCGCCCGGTATGGGCGCGCTGTTGTCCCGAGAGCTCTATATGACCGGCGAAACGCGCGCCCGTCGTCTGGTATACGACGTCATGCACCCCGAGGCCGAGGCGCGAGCCCTGAGCCAAGGGGTGGGGCGGGTCCGGCAAACCGGTCTGGCGGACGCTATCCGCATCGGGCATGCTCGCCCGATCCGTCCCATCGCCATTCCTGAGAAGGCTATCGAGACCTTGCGCTGTGGTTAAAAATCATATAAAAAAGCGACACGAAGAGTGCTTTTGGGATGGTCATGACAAAGTCAAAGTTGGACGCTCCGCGCACAGGGGTAAGCTACCGCGCAGCGGATGAGATCAGGGCGGATGAGCACACGCCAGAACGGGCGGCCCGACTGCTATTCTCGGCGATCATCTGGCAGGCGTATATGGACCTGACCTCGGATAACATCCAATACAAGACCGAAGCGATTTTCTATTTCCACTCCGACATCTTTGAGGGGCACGCCATCGCCGCCAACCTCGATCCGCACGCCATGCGGCAGAAGATGGTGCGCAAGGGCACGCTCCCCCCCACGCTTCCAAAAGCCAACCCCGCCTCGCGGTGATACCCGTGAGGGGCACCCTTTCCGAATTCACGAAGCCGTTGGCCGTAGCGCTGGGGCTTGTCATGTTCGCTACGGCGTCTGCGGACTACGATGCCGGCATGCGGGCGTTTGAGGGCGGGGATAATGCGGCAGCCGTGCGCGAATGGCAGCCAGCGGCATCCCAGGGCGACGCGCGGGCCCAGTATCAACTGGGGGTGATGTACGCCACGGGTATGGGGACGGAGCAGGACGAGGAGTTGGCCGCACAGTGGATCAGGCGCGCCGCCGAGCAGGGGGTTGCGGACGCACAGTATGCGCTGGGCGCCATGCTGTACAGCGGTGACGGCGTCCAGCAGGACCAGGTACAGGCGGCGCAGTGGCAGATGCGGGCCGCCGAGCAGGGGAATGAATACGCCGGGTACGATCTCGGCATGATGTATCTGAAGGGGCACGGCGTGGCGCGCAACGATGCCCTGGGTGCGCAGTGGATAGAGAGGTCGGCGCGCCAGGGTTATTTCGAGGCACAGCTGCTGATGGGGCACCTATACCGGGAAGGGGTGGGGGTTCCGCGGGAGTACCTGCAGGCGGCATATTGGTACCAGCAGGCCGCTGGCCGGGGTTACGACGAGGCGCAATACGAGCTTGGCATGCTCCACGCGACGGGCAGGGGTATGCCTGTCAACCTGGAGGAGGCCGCCCGTTGGCTGGGCGAGGCGGCGGAGCAGGGGCATCCGCGCGCTGTGCAAGCGTTGCAGCAGATATCGCGTCCACGGCAGTAGTCACTTTCAGGAGATCAGGAACGCCGGCCTCGTGCCGGCGTTGTGCTTTCCCGGGGCGGGATTGGCTCTTAACGACTTGGCGGGGGGCGCTGGATACTGGTGACATACCTTCGGAGGAGAACAGGTCATGTCCAGCAAAAAAGTCCTCGTCACCGTTAGCGGGTCGTCGCCGGCAGTCGAGCGCTTCTTTAGCAAGCTCGCAAAGGTTCATGGCGCGCAGGGCGATCCGTCTGCGATCCAGGCCCTGCTCACTGCCGTCGACCGTCGGCAGTGGGTCAAGGGTGCAGCGCAAATCGTTATCAACCACCGGCAATCCCATGAGTTGGCCGCGCGTCTGGTGGTGCTGGCCAAGAAAGCTGGTTTCAGCGGCACGGCGGAACCTGCCGAGGGTAAAGCGCTGTCGGCGCCTGGTAACTACCTGTTCGCATCGTTGACGCCGAAACAATATCAGGCGCTCGGGCGCTTTGTGGACGGCGCCGGCAGGAACTGGCGCAGCATGCTCCACAAGGCATGGGAGAGTGGGCGCTATCCGACGCAAAGCGTCATCGACAGCCCTGTACTCGACAGCATTCGTAACCGGCACGGTATCGCCTGGCTGGACAAGGTAGATCCGGCCGACTTGCATCAAGCGGAGGATCCGGTCACGGCCGCCTACGAGGGTAATCGCAGACGGCAGACTCGCTCCGATGCGGCGCATGCGCGTGCTGACGCGCTGCCGGGCGCTTACATCCGGGCCATCCAGCAGCTGTTCGGCAACGGGGATCTCGATATTGAACTGTACGAGGCGGCGCTGTACGCGGTCGAGGCGGACACCGCCGTGGCGCACCTGCACCTGGATGGGCAGCCGTGGTTGAAGGGCGATAGCCAGACGATTCCAGTGCTGTACTTCAATCTGACGGGGCGGAACTTCACGACGGGTGACGGCTGGCAGAACCATCAGGAGTATCTGAATGAGGTGGAGCCGTATTTCGGTAACGTGGTGGGCCGAACTGTGGCCATGGTGACCGACAAGGGTCACACGCTGATGGAAGAGAAGATAGGGGTGGTGTCAGTGCCGGCAAAGGATATCTCCGCCGTCGGTCCGGTGGCAGGTCTATAGCGAGGGTAGGGGGGAGGGCTCGATATCCTCCCCGTCCTCGTCACACGGGGTGTCGTAGACGAGGCTTCCGTTCTCATAGCGACCGTAAACGCCGTTGCCAGGCTCCTCAAAGGTTGCGCTAATCGCTATATTTGGGAACTGCCTGTGCAACGCCTCGAAGATGGCGATGGGGGGTTGCCAGGGGGTATCGAACACCAGAGAGACGGGGCCGTACTCGGGGTCCGTATTGATGTCGGTCTCCGTCTCACTCAGATCGGAGCCGACGTCCCAATGAGCGCCACACCATTCGCCCATATCCATGGCCTCGTGCTTGCGCTGATTGCGTAGCGCGCGGAGGGCAATCTCCATCTGGCCCATGTCGTTATTCACCAACGTCTTTATTTTGAGGGCATCAAACATAAGCTGGTACCGATTGAATTTATTCCATGTATCGGGATTCAGCGAGGGCGCGATCGTCATGTACCACACGGCCTTCTTGATATCAGCACTAAGTCTTTCGTCCAATCCCGTTGGCATCTGCACCACGTTGTCGAATTGAAAGTGGCGCCCGCCGTCTGGATGCGTCGGGGCGATCTTGTCCAGGCAGGCGAGGACGTTTGCATCGTCGCCCTGTAGGGTGATGGTTACGGTGCACCAGTTGGGCATGACGAGATGCTTAGTTAGCGTGGCCGCAGGCCGCCGGTCAACGTTGGCGTCTTGGTGGTGGATGCGGGTTTCTCTACGTGGTAGCCGTTCTGCTCCAACAGAATGATCGCTTTCTGGATATGAGGAGGGATGTCGCTTGGCGGCAAATCAAGGTAGGCGCGCAGCGCAGCAAGGCGGCGGGGACCATACCTGTCGCGTAGTTTGCCCCCCTCCGCCAGCGCGACGCGCAGCTCATCGACGTTGCTGAGGTTGTTTCGTATCAGGGCGTTGGCCACGATTCGCGGAAGCTCATAGCGAGGGTCCTCCTTCTTCAGTAGCTGCTCTCCGTACCAGACCATGTGCACGGCGCCCTGGGGTTCGGGGAGACCGAATGCCTCGGCGATTTCATGGTAGTCCGCGCCGGATTGGCGCATCCGTGCCGCATCCATGTAGTCGGTGTATTCACGTGTGCTCATCAGATCGTCTTCCTTTGGCGGGTCGCGGACGCCGGATGGCCTGTGGCGTAGGGCCGGTGCATGGGATATGACGGTCGCGCTCCAGCAGCGGTGGTGGACGCCTGGAGAATAAGGGCAATTTGGATATTCGTGAAGGGCCAGTTGCCTCTTAACGATCTGGGGGTAAGCGGATTACTGTGAAGGCATACCAACCAGCCACCGCCCACTGTTGGAGGACGACATGAGCAGAATTACGATGATGGAGCACGTCGCGCATCGTTTGGTCGACGCCGCTCGCCAAGGTGATATCCGCGCTGTGCGCCTGGCGCTGCGCCGTATGCCTCGTCAGACCGGCGGTTCGGCCTTCCAGAAGGAGGCACTACGCCAGGCCGTCAAACACGACCAGCTCGGCGTCACCCTGGAGTTGCTGAACCACGGGGTTAACGCGAACATGACCGACGCCTACGGCTGGAGTCCGCTGATCGAGTTCGCGGCCAAGGGCAACTCCCTGGGGGCGCAGGCCCTGCTGCAGCATGGCGCCGATGTGCAGACGCGCAGCCCCGACGGCTGGACCTCGCTGCACTGGGCGGCCGCGAACGGCCATCAGGAGGTGGTGGACGTCCTGTGCAAGCATGGCGCGCACGTCGGCGCCGTGGATGCCGCCGGCCTGACCCCCGCAGCGGTAGCTCGCCGCAGCGGCCATTTCGACGTGGCCGCTGTGTTGCGCGACACCCCCAAACCCACCCCGGTACCGATGCCGTCGCCGGGTCGTCGCCGGCCGCGTAAGGATGCCGCGCCGTCCCCGATGTTCGCCTGACCATGGCCATATGTCGGCATCCGCTGCGCCGAGCGGACGTCGTGTTGTCGGCGTGGAAGAATTGGCAACCGTCGGAACGTAGCGTGGCTGCAGCGCTTGCGCGCGCTACGAGGGCGGATATGCCGGAGTTGCTCGACGCCATTTTGGGCGCGGGGCTTGATGGCAATCAACGCGTGGCTCAACGGGGAGTTCCGCTGCTGCATTGGGCGGCGGTCATGGGGGCGACGGGGGCAGTGGAGGTGCTACTGGCGCACGCTGCCGATCTGGAAGTGCGCGCCTTTGGGGACGAGACGCCATTGCTGTGCGCGTGTAGTAAAGGATATGCCAGCGTAGCGCTGCAGCTACTCGAGGCGGGCGCGAACCCTCGCGTCGTATCCGCTACCGGGCACTCCCCCTTGTGGTACGCGGTAACGTTTGACGACGTTCCGCTCGCGAGGGCTCTTCTGGCGAAGGGCGCCGAGCTGACGGAGGAGATCAACCAGTTGGCTTCGACTCGGTCGCCTGAGATTCAGGGGTTGCTCAAAGAGGCTCGCACTTCACCGCCGGGCCTGGGGTAACAAGAAAGGGCTAGCTAACGATTGTCCCAGCTTTCGCATTCTTCTTGCGTCGCAAGCCGATATTCGTCATGGGGGACGATACCGACGTTGCGCATCTTCATGCCTTCACGGGCAACCCGTTCCGCCGTGCAAATCTGCCCTTTACAGCGTCGATCCAGCAGGATGCAGCGCTTTCCCACAAGGGTTTGGAGGTACTCGTCGCTTGTGGTCATGGTGCGGGCGTCGGCAGAAGCCTCTCGGAAATCAGCGCGAGCTCCAGCTGGTCGACGGCGGCCTTAATGGCCGGTTTGGTGAGTGCCTTCCCTTTCTCGATCTCGGCTTGATAGTGGATGGCGGCCGCAAGCGCTTCCGTATGGACGGCCGGACGCAAGAGGTTGTTGAGCGCAAAGAAAAGAGTGCGATCTTTGAGGATCACCCAGGGAACCTTGGAGGTGTTGAGCTTGCCGCACGCCTTGGCCTCGTTCATCAGGCCGGTGAACCAGGTGTACTTGTACGCATGGGCCTTGGCCAACCTGCGCGCCACCTCACCATCACCGAATTGCTTGAGGGCCTTATTGGCCGACTCGTTGACGTCAGCCTTGGCAAACTCATCGGCGTAGAAGTAGCTGATGTCACCGAGGAGCTCATCAGACTCCTTCTTCTTGCGATGGGCGCGCAGCAGGAAAGCGGCGGCGAGCCAACGCTCTTGCTCATCGAGATCCTTGATGCCCGTGAAGCGTGGACCGAGCTGGGCGGTGAGCGCTTTGGTGGCGCCGCCGCGGTGGAATTGGTTCTCCTGCCCCAAAATCCGAATGATCAGGTTGTGCTCGGATGCGAACTCGGCCGGCGAAATAGAGAGGCGGAATGGCCCCTTGGTGATATCGCCACCGCCGGTTTTGAGGGGGTTGTATTTGACCCACATGCGCGAGAAGCGGAAGGTCCGGGTCATGATGTTGAGCAGCGTTTCGGTGCTGTGACGCTGGTGGTGCCAAGTGGCGCCGAACCAAATCCAGCTGCCGACGCTGCCGATGATTACGGTGTAGATGATGCTGTTGAAGGGAAACAGCACCGTCTCGACCTTGAGCATGGTGCGCCAGGGCACGGCCCCCGCGGCGTGGCGATCTAGCCCTTCCTTAATGGTGGGCAGCGAATACCGGACGTTTTCGGGCAAGATGAAGTCCACCTGCTCCAGCAGGAACACCTCGAAGGTGGTAAGCCAATGCCACGCCCAGCTGGCTGGGAATGGGTACAGATAAAGTCCGACGGCGGTGGCAACGAACAGCAATGCGAAGAACAAAAGGTTTTCGAGGTCACGCCCTAAATCGACTGGCTGCTGGCTCATTGCTCAAACTCCGTCTCGCGCAGTATGGCGACCATTTCGGGACTAAGAGGTTGGTCGGGGCGAATGGTGCGCAGGCGAAACGGGGGGAGGATTTCCCTTGGAGAACTGATCCATGTCAGGAATGCCGCGATGGAGCCGTGCCGACGCTTGCGTACGGAGTAGGCGAAGAAGAAGTTTCGTGCCGCCGAGAGCACCAGGTAAATCATTGGTGGCACCATGGCGGTGAGGAACAGCCAGGGAGCTGCCCAGAACAGCTTCAGCAAAAAGACGTTGCTGTTCTGGAAGGAATAGAGCAGAGCCAGAAGCCCGGCGCTGCCCAATACAGTCATGACCAGCATCTGGTATCCCTGGATGGCGGCCCTGTTGTGGATGCCAAGCAGGTTGACCTCTTCGTGTCCATAGAACTTCACGAAGGCCTCGAAGATGAGGCGGTCGCGCTGGTAAGGGTCAACGGGGGTCTCGGCGATGGTTTCGTCAATGAGCCGGGCTTGGCGCTGGTCTTGGCGATACCGTCGAAATGGATTCAGGACCAGGCGTCGTGTGGTCGCGCCCTGGATGCGGAATGGGTTTGGGGTGTCGCGTTTATGAAAACCCGGCGAGATCATCCAGGCCAGCCCGGCGCCGATAGCCCGGCGTATGGGGCGACGCCCTTCCTGCCCGTTGTCGTCCTGGCTTTCGTCCGTCATTGTGTGAACTCGCCTTGTAGGGATATAGAGAAATTACTATATCTTAGGCGACGGATTCGGCCAGGGTCAACACGGCCCCTGGTCAGAGGGAGGGTGCGGGATCGGTTGGTTTGGGTTGAGGCTCAAGAGAGGCGAGCAGTCGGGCTTCCGGGGCGGCTTTCATCACGGTGGCGGGCGTCAGCTCGAAGACCTGGTTGAAAACCACACTCTCGCCCCACTCCGCGATGATTTCGGGGCGGGAGACCGTGTCCTGGCGCTCCTCATACAGGTCTGCCTCGAAGGCTAGACGGGCAAGCTCTTCGGATTCCGTCTCGATAGCGCGGGTCGTGACTTCGTCGTCGGGCGGCAAGCGGCCGGTGACCACGTACAGGTGCCGCCCCGTTTTTTGCCACAGCAGATTGGTTTGACAGGCCTCCAGGGCCTCGGCGTTCTCCGGCGTGAACTCCAGCGCACGGGAGATGTCGAGCACCGCCTCCACTTCGAGACCGGTCGTCTGGCCGACGAACACGTCTTCATAGCGGGCAAGTACCTCCGCCTCCGTGGGTTTGGTGGCCTGCCAGAACAGATGGGCGTCCGGTGGGGCGATCGCTTCCTCGTGGCCGACGGTGGCAAGCCAAAGACGGGCGCTCTCGGCTTTGCTTTCCATCGTCTCGCTCATGGGGGTAGCAGAGAGGATGGTGCACCCCGGGTACGTTTCCTCCGCCTGCCTGCGAGCGTGTGTCTCATTCTCCGCCAGGCACAGGAACGGGGTGGCGCGGGTGGCATTGGCGGTTTCCTTCACCTGCAGCTGGTAGAACTCCATCGGGCCGGTGGTCGCCGCGCTCAGCCCCTGCTTGCGCGCCATTTCGGCAAGGCGGGTGGCCAGGATAGGGGATTGGGGGTGAGCGATGACCAAGGTGGCCGTGGTATCGGTCGTCGCAACGTTGCTGATGGCGGCGAGCAGGGCGGCCTGTTCCGGAGCCTTGCTGCCCTGGTCGATGTTACGTGCCAGCGCGGTCAGGAAGCGGCCGGTGACGTCGCGTGCGCCCTCCAAGGTCAGTGTGGTCATCTTTTGCGTGCACATAGTTGCCGGTCCTTATGTTGTCATGCCGAGGGACTCGCGCACTCGCTCGCCATGAGGCGAGGCGGCGCGAGCCCGACGGAATTCCGCGAGATCCCGTTTGTCTCGCCATTCTGGCGGGCGAAAATATCCTCTGCAAAGCCCCGATGAAGGGCACGGGTCACCCGGGCCTCGATCACCGCGAACAGCGCTTTGTAGTTGTCCGCGTAAACAAACGATTCATCGCCCTCGAATAGGGTCTTGGCTTGGAATTTTACCGGGATACCCTTGTCCACCCATAGTACCGCCCTGGGGCGGTCGAGGAACACCCGGATCTCGGCGTGGTACTGGCGCGCATCTGCTTCGTCTGCAGGGGTGCGCCGGATGTAGGATGAAATGCTGTCGGCAGGCCTACTGCTGACGGGAGAGATGTCGGCGCCGTGTGCGCCACTGAGGCGCATGTTCCACCGCCTCGCGTAATCACGATCGAAATGGGCTTGGTGGCCGGCGGGGATGGGCAGGCCCTTCAGCAGCTGCTCCATCAGGCCGGCGGTTTCGTCGAAGCGCAGCGCGCGCGCCTCCTCCGGGGAGATGTCCGGACGCGCCGGTGAGGGCTGGCGAACGAAGCGATTCTCGGTCAGGCGGCCGACGTGTTGCCAGCCGGCAGCGGTCAACGCCTGATAGAGCTCGGGTAGGTGCGCGTACACCGGCGTGACGGCCTCGAAGGGAAAGTCCTCGTGGTAGGCGAAGTCGCCGCAGCACCCGGTGATGCGGTCGACCCCCTGGATGCAGTAGCGGAGCTCGGTGACATCATCCGGCACGTTGACTGTGGTGGCAGCGGGGCTTATGGGGCGGGAATGGACATCCGCCTGCAGTCGGTGTTTGCGAGCAGCTTCTGCGATGCGTTCACCCAGGTTGGCGGACTGACGATGATCGATGGCGAGCAGTGCGCCGGCGTCGCCCCACACCGGGGCGCTTAGCGCCTGTTGCAGGGCCGGGTGAGTGGTGATGCCGCTGACGACGGTGATCAGACGCTCAATGGCCGAGCGCGCGCCTGCAATGGTCACGGTGGTGCGGTAGATGGTGGTCATGTTGCCCTCCTTACCTGGAGTGAAGTGGACTGGCTCCAGTGTCACAGTGAGGGCGGCGATCTGTTAAGGGCGAATTCGTGGGAACTGGCTCAGCATCGCATCTGGGCCGCAGCTGGCCGCGTCGATTCCGGGTACTCGGTCTGGACCGCAAGGGCTACGGCCTCTTTCATCGCCGCTTCCTGGCGGCCCTGCATTACCCGGTTGAGCGGCATCGTCAGTGAGTGATGGCGGTTGCGGGCCAAGTAATAGCGCATGGCGGCATCGAATGTCGGGTCATCACGGGAGATGTTCACGATGCTGTCAATCTCCTTCTCGCGGGCATGCTGGCGCACGGTCTCGGGAGCCGCGCCGAGCACGTACAGCAGGCGATAATGTTCGTCGATGGCGCTCAGGATATCGAGCGGAAGGTCCCCTTGCAGCCCCACCGGATCGCGATCATCACCCCAAAGGCAGAGTTTCAGGACGCCAGATGGGGTGTGGCCGGGCGGAATGGCTGTCCCTGTAGGCTCGAGCACCGGGAGTCCACTGGTGCACTGGAGGCGCAGCAGTTGCTCAGCCGGCAGGTTCAGTGCCCCGAAGGTGGGCGTCTGCATGGCGGACACCAGGATGAAGGTTTCGCGGTCCGAGCGCGAGGCTGGCACCAGGGTGCGGCGCAGGAAAGCGTCGCCGGCGGTACCGCCGTGGCTTCCGCGCCAGATCGGGGCATAGAGCAGGCTGGTGGCGTTGTGCTGCGACGACGCCTCGTCGAGCTGCGGTGGGGCGTGCTCCCCGATGAGATCCAGGAACAGGGCGACACCACCGCGCACGTGGCCGAGCATCATGGGGTACATGTGCTCGCTGCGGTAGGTGCCGGCAGGCGCCTCGATGATGCCGCAGGCGATTATCCCGTCCTTGGTTCGGGTGTTGTGCCGGGTGCTGCTGGACGGGCGCAGAAAGAGCTTGCCGGAGAGCGTGCTCATGCCGCCGCCATCGGTGTTGGTGCGCTGTGCGGGATCGCGGCGGGGGGCGTCGGAGCGGTTTTCTTGTTTGCGAGATCAGTCAGGGCCGCGGCGACGTGCGGGTTGTTCTGGACACTCTCGGTCATGTCGAGCAGCGTCTCGACGTTGAGTTTGTGGATCTCATCACCCAGGGTGTCTTTATAGCGAGCCGCGATCTCGGCGTCCGTCGGCTCATGGGTCTGCCAGAACCACTGGGGCTGCAGTCCGGGGACCTCATCATGACCGACAATGGCCAGCCAGCACTTCTTCGGCGAGGCGGGGGCGATAGCCTCCAGGGCGGCTTCGCTGGCCAGCTCGGCGCGCAGGGAGTGCTTCTTGGCCATTGTCATGAGTCGATCCGCCAGGGCGACGGAGTTGCTGCCTTCCACCACCAGGATCGCGCTCTCACTGGCCAGGTGGCGCGGGCGGCTGACCGCATAGCGGAGAGCCTCGTAGTCGCGCTTTCCAAGCGGGAGGCTTTCCAGGGCGTTCTCGATCATTGTCAGGAAGCGTTGGATCAGGGGGGACGATCCCTTCAAGTTGATGGCAACGGATTTCGGCATGATTTGAACTCCCTAAGTCGCTGGTTGGGTTACAGCATTCGCGGCGAGGCGAATGTCCTCGTTGCGTGTTCTTTGGGGATTTTCAGGGGGGATGCGCTAAATCGTTAAGAGCCAATTGCCCCTTAACGACCTGTGAGAAAAGCGGCGATACTGGCTCCAGCATCCGCAACAGCAAGCGAGGAAATCGAGCCGGATCGACGCCCTTGGGAGAGGGTCGGAAGCGCCACGCCATAGGGTGCTTGCCGGCGCCACGCCACTGCCGCGCCGGCGCTATAGCCAACCTGTGGTTGGGTCTTAACGGGATGGTGGAGCCGCCGGAATAATCAGTCGATGAACAGCCACGTCACCACAGTTCCGCAACAGCCGTTTGCCGCGACGTTCTCGCCGACGTTGAACAAGTTCCTGACTGTTGCGCGCTTGAAGAACTACCGACTGCCGGGGCGCCCCGGTGACCGGCATATCGTGGGAACCTCCGGTGGCGCGGACTCGGCTGTCACCGCCATCATTCTGGGCAAGCTGTTCCCGGAACAGGAGTTCGTCTACCTGTTTACCGACACCCAGGCGGAGATACCGGGGACGTCCGCAGCCTTGGACCAGGTGGCCGCCTATACCGGCAAACCCATCACGAAGATTGCCCACCCGGACGGGCTGCACGGGCTGATCGCGCATTTCAACGGCTTTATGCCGTCAGGGCAGTCACGGTATTGCACCCGCATTCTCAAGACCGAGGCCACCGAGGACTACCTGGAGATTGAGCACGAGCGTCATCCTGTGACCTTCCACAACTATGTAGGCCTGCGCGCGGATGAGCCCGCCCGCACCGGTTTGAAGAGCGATTTCCCCTGGCTCAAGACCCACTTCCCGTTGCGCGATCTCGGGGTCCGCCGCGAGGACGTCTTTCGGATACTGGACGAGACCATTGGCATTCCTGGTTTCTATCGCATCAAGAGCCGAAGCGGTTGCGGGATCTGCTCGTTCATGCGCCAGTCGGAAGTTCTGGGGGTGCTTGAGGCGCATCCGCAGGTGTTTGCGCAGGCAGAGGGCGTGGAGCGTCTTGCGGACGAGGATCGCCGTCGCTACGCCATCCCCGGGCTCGATCGTTCCGGTGTCAGGTTTTCCTACCCGGTTCCGCCGGCGATCGACATCCGTACTGCCGACGCCGTGGCGCCCCAGAAGGTGCCGCGCCTGAAGGTTGATGAGTACAAGCTCAGCGACGGGTTGTTCGAGCGGCCGGACGAATCAGTTTTCGTGGCCGTGGAGTACTTCGTGGATCCGATGATGGCCGCCTTCGGCAAAAACGACACAGGCACGCCAGGCGTCTGGCACCAGCAGCTGGTCGGTTGGTCGCAATCGACCGAAAGCCTGATGAAAGCCGTCAACACCCATTTCACTACCCGGCTTGATACTGCTGAGGTCTTTGGTCTGACGCAGGAGGAAATGCGTCACGAGTTTCGCTGCACGATCTTCCACCTCACCGCGTCGGCCCGGGCGCTCGATCTCGGGCCGGCGGCCAAGGACACCTTTGCCTGGCGCCAGGACGAGCCACTCGCGAAGGTGCGTTACGTGGCCAACTTGGTCAAGCAGACGCTGTATGCCGCCGGTCTTGAGCAGGAGATCGCGCAGCTGCGCAGTATCAAGGGCCTGCGCCAGGACAGCTGGGAAGGGGAGCGACTGATCTCCCTCTACCACGAGCGCAAGCGTCAGCGTCCCGAGGGCAAGCTCATCAAGGCGTTCGTGTATCAGCCAATCGAAAGCAGGCGCGTCAACAACAGGGAAGAGGCTCCCTGCTTTGCATGTTCCAAATGAGGCAATGATGAGCGACACCCCCGTCCTACCATGGGACGAGTAAAACTGGAGACCAAGCCCTCAGAACCTTGGCGGTGTAGTAGCACTTGCGCGTTAAAGGGTTGGCGCGTAGTCTTTAATACGCGTTTTGCTTGTTAAAGGATGTCTCATGAAGTCCTCTGATTTGTGCCCCGCTCGGCAGCAGCGACTTGTCGATGTGCCCGAGTATCCTGGCGCCAAAGCGCTGGTGCCGCCGCTAACCCCGAGATGGGTTCCGGCGTCCGGCGCCGAAAGAGAGATTGCCCGGGCACACGAGGCGCTAGGCGCCCTGAAGGCGCTGGCGGTACGTCTGCCCAACCCTGATCTCATCGCTCGCACCCTGGACCGTCGAGAGGCCGTGAGAAGCAGTCAGCTGGAAGGGACCCAGTCCGACGTCAATGACCTGTTGGCGTATGAGGCGACCGGAAGCGGCGAGGGGTTGCCTGCGGATGTGGGCGTCACCCTGAATTACGTTCGAGCGCTTGGCCACGGCTTGGCTCAAGTACGAAGTGTGGGTGGACCGGAGGCCCTGAAGGGCAGCCTCATCAAGGGTTGCCATAAGCGGCTGATGGAGGGAGTGGAGGACTACAAGGGGGTGCCTGGCGAATACCGGCACTTGCAGAACTGGATTGGGGGTTTTCGCATCTACGATGCGCGCTTTGTTCCGCCGCCGCCCGAGCAGGTGCAGGGCTGCATGGACGATCTGGAGGCTTACCTGCGTCATCCGGAGGGTGAGGATCAGCAGATGGTGGCCGGTGTGGTGTTGCGCATGGCAATCGCGCACGCCCAGTTCGAGACGATTCATCCGTTTGTGGATGGAAATGGTCGTACCGGAAGGATATTGATGCCGCTGATGCTTGCCGCCGAGGGCTATCCTCCCGTCTATCTGGCGGGGTTCTTGAAGGCGAATCAACGCGCGTATCACGACGCTCTCCTGGGGGTTCAGCTGAGGGACGAGTGGGAGGCGTGGGTCGGGTTTCTCGCCGAGGGCGTTACCGTGGCGGCGCAGGAGGCGATTGGGATTGCGGATGAGCTTGTGGCGATCCAAGGGCGTTGGCAGCAAAAGGTGGCGGCCGCAGGCATACGTGCGGATGCAGCAATCAACAAACTCCCGGAGCTGCTGATTGGCGCCCCAGTGGTTACGGTTAACCAGGTGAAGGAATATCTGGGGATATCGTTTCCAGCAGCAAATAATGCGCTGGCGTTACTTGAGAGAATGGGCGTGCTTGCCCTGTCTGACCGGCAAAAGCGGAACCGGGTATTTGTCGCCAAGGAGGTTATTGATGTACTGGAGCAGCCCAGCGCAGGCGCAAAGAAGATCATCACGGCCGCCGGGAGGCGTATGCTGTTAGGACCAACGAAATGAGGAGACTTTAGAGATGGCACATGTCAAGCACGGCACACAGACTCCGTACACCCACACCGGTGTGCTTGCCGAGGAGTTGACAATTGAGTTCGGCGCAGCGGGGAGCCGACTCAAGTACACCGTGAACATTCCGACATGATGCCGACTATTACGGTATTCGCGTCCCGGAGGACAGGCTCGTCAATATCCGCCCGGTCGGCAAGAAAGCAGCTGCGTTCCCTTCGCCATAGAAGGCCGCACGTGCTGTGTTGCTTGTCGAGCAACCAGGTCACCCAGATGTTCGCCGAGATCAAACACACCCGCTTCCGATAGTGCCTTGGCGGCGCGTCGGGAGCGCGGTTCATTTCTTGGGAGAAGAACTGCGTAGCAGTGGTGAACGTAGGGGTCGGGCATCTTCAAGACGAAGAAGGTGGCGCGCAAGCGATCCATGGCGCGATGGAAGGCCGAAAAAGCCTCGCCCGCAAGGGCAAACATCGAGAAGTCATTGCGGAGGCCAGCGACGGCGGCGGGGTTTATGCGGTATGTACACAGCCTTCCTGTGAGTGGGATGGGGTGCTGTAGCCTGGCGGCGATATATCGTGCTGCAGAGAAGTGGTGAGAGCCACCGCCGTTCATCAGGAACACCCGCCCATCCCATGCGTAATGGGCAAAATGGTCGCTGGAGGGGGTCTGATGGATGATGCGTATCTCGTCGTGAGCGAGGTTCTTCTCCATCCCCTCGATCGAGATATCTGCAATCATTTCCTGCGAATTGGTTTCGACCAGGTCGTCGAGGCTGGTGAATCTATCTAGGTTGGACTTGGAGAAGAGGAGGCCTACCACATCCTGAATATCGCACGACCAGAAGGGTATTTCCTCGCGAATGGCGAACTGGGCCAGTTTCGGATAGTGAATATCGAAGCATCCGTAGTAATTGCCGCCGAGATCCCTCCACCCTGACAGACGCCCGTCTTGAGTGCCCCACTCATGCCAAGACACAATGTTTTCTGCAGAGACGTTCGGGGGCGGTGTGGTGAATTCTGTATAGAACTGCTTCGTTGTATCAAGCGCGTGGTACAGGCTGGCCGGGTAGCCGCACTCATCGGCTATGAAGGCCGCAACGGACCGCAGGAATTTTGCCAAGGGGGCCGTCGCCGTGCTTCGGCCTTGCGGAAGCGACCCGCGCAAGAGTGCTACCGGGTGGACGGGCGCTTGACAGGGCCAACAAGGACGCCGTGGGCAGCCTTGTCCATGCTGGCGGCCTTGCGCAGGCTGATCAGGAATGCTTCGTGGGTGCGCTCAGCATAGGCACGGGCCTGTGCGACGCGGGCCGAACTCACGAACATCGGCACGGTGCCCTGCGTCAGGTTTACGTTCCTCAAGACCTTTTTCTTTGTGCGCACTTTGTTCATTAGCGAGTCCTCCGCGCGGGCCGCTGCACGTAGTTCACGATTCCTGGATTCGGCGATCAGCCGGTCGTTGTGTATGGACGCGGTCATGTGGCCGGGCGGGTTCGCCTAAATGGGTTGCCTGTCGGTATATCGCAGCACCCCACGAATCACCCGCACGAGGATCCAGACCCCCATGATGACGGAAACCAGTGTGTGGGCGATCCAGTGCGACGCCAGCACTGCAAACAGGTTGCCCTCGCCAATGTGGGTGAGCTCGACGGCGAACCATGCGAACAGGCCACCCACGCCGGCGAGCAGCAGCAAGGCCGAACGCCGTTGCCAGCGGTAGTGGCTGAGCCATACGTCGTGAGCGGTCCCCTTGATGCGGGCGCCGTGGTAGAACAGCGAACCAGTGGCGACCAGCAACGACAGGAAGCCCATGTGGAGCAGTGTCAGGAGGCCTGCGCCGCCAACAATCACGTAGCCAAGCAATACGCCGTGTTTGCCGTCCATATCCGACATGCCTTCCCCCTCCAGTTAATTACGGCCGCGGGCCTGCTTGTGCGACCTTGCGGGCTGTGCGTTCTCAGAGTAGAACCCCAATAGGCGGAGTGTTGCCCCGTCTATTGGGACGTAATGATCAGGACCCTGCTTGGGCGGTGGCTACGGCCGCAGCCGCGGTGCCGCTGTACATTGCCTTTTCGCTGTTGAACGCAAGGAAGCCGCGCACAATGCGGTAGACGTACCAGATGGCCAAGCCGATAAAGGCGAAGACCACCAGGACGTTGACGAGCGGAATGAACGCCGCGACGAACATCAGCAGCGCCCACAGCAAGGAAAAGAAGAAGGTGCGCATCATCCAGCGGTGATGGGATTCCACCCAGGTGCCGGAGGCGTCATCGCGCTTGATGAAGTTGATGACGATGCCGGCGATGGTGACGATTGGCAGGAAGACGCCGACGGCGTAGCAGATATAGGCGTACAGGGCGCCGTTCTTGATGTCCTGGTTAACGGTGTTCGACATGCTTCTCTCTCCTTGTTGGTCGTTACGGGCTGTTATTGCCGCAGGTGCAACTCTACATCAAATTGAGGGGTTATTGCCGCCGCCGCCAGCCTCGGCCAGCAGCTGGTCAATCCGCTTCAGCACGAGTCGGGTAGACCACCACCAGTTGTCACGCACCGGTTCCACGGGCGAAAGGGGGTGCTCGCCGGTCATGTTGCCGTCGTCCGGTTGATACGCGGGCTGCGGGACGACGGGGGATGCTGACGATTTCCTGGACATCCGTTTCTCCTCCTTTGAAAGGAACTAGGCATTCCTTCTATGGTGCCGGTGAGGGAGAGGGGGTAGCTCGGGCGCCCCCCGCCAACTCGGCAAGTGCCTCGCCAATCTCTGGTGCGATTTTTTTGAGGCTTTGCAGGCCTTGTGTGGCGCGCGCGCGCCACCCAGGCCCCCGCCGGACGGCATCCATCCAGGCCGCAAGGAGTTCATCCGGACGATGTTCCAGGAAGAACTCACACAAGGCGGCGGCCTGCTCAACATCCTTGCGGGCTTTGGTGTGGAAGGCGCCGCTGCGTTCCCCGGACACGACCAGTTTGTGGACGGCAAACCGTTCTGGCTTGGGCACGTTTACCAGTACGGCACCCTCGTTGCAGAAGATGGTGGCCTGTTCGGTTTGCTCAAGCGAGAACTCCATGAATTTCAGCGGCTGAAGCGCGACTCCGAGGGTCGCTGAGGGCTGTGGGCCGTTGGCACGATGGAGAGGGGTCAGGAAATCAATGCGCAATGCCGCATCATCCCTCGCAGCGTATGTCGCAGCCAGCCCGCTGCTGAGTGCATTGAGAGGGAGAAACCCCCTTTCGAGAGATGAAATGGCGTCATGGAGGTCCAGTTGCAGGTTGTTTGGCAGGCCCAGCGCCAGATGTCCTCCCGGATGAGCGAAATCGAGATCCTGTGTGTGTTGGTGGAAGGCCCAGCGTACGCCAAGCATATTTCCGTAGGCGAGGAAGGCGTGCGTCCCTACAAGGATGGCGCCGGCCTGGAACAGCCCATAATCGGCAAGGCGCTTCACGATACGGAAATGCCGTGTCGTGACCGGCTCGCAACCAAGATTGATGGCGGCGCGCGCCCACTCCGTGGTGGACACAGCAGGTCCGTGCTCCTTTGCCTTGGAGACGAGCTCGCGCAATCGTCGTTCCGAATCAGGACCGATGTACACCTGTTTTGCCGGACCTTTGCTGCCGGGCTCACGATACTGGTAGTAGTGATAGCGGCGCCCTCGGGATGTTTTGGTGGCGAATGAGCCCGGGAGATCGCCAACGGCTCGAGCAAACATAGCGGATTGGGCCAGATCGAAGACCTGGGCGTAGGCGGTCTGGGCCGAAGAAGACAGTTCAGTTGAGTAACGCATGCAAGAAGTGTACTACATAAACGCGGCGTGTAGTATAGCGCGGGGTGTCGGCATAGGGCGGCCCAGATAAGAACGCCCGCTGGCGCGGGCGTTGAGATCAGGCGAACTGCTTGTCCATGATCCAGGACCAGTTCTCGTCCAGCATCTTGTTGATGCCATACAGGGTGAAGCCCGGCACAGCCACCAGGCGGTTGCCGCCCTCCTCGAACACTACCTCGCCGGACGCCATGTCACGCTGCAGCTCCTGCTGGGCCAGCTCCGCCCGCTCACGCAGAGTGGCCTTGGTGGGGGCCGGCCGCCAGCCGATGCCAGGCCAGGACGCCAGACGCAAACTCTGGGCCAACCCCAGGTTCAGGGTGGCGTCAGCCAACACACTGTACATCTCGTCTGCGGGAACGGTCTCATTACGCGCCAGTCGCTCTTTCAGTTCCATCAACTTCACCTTCGTCTCATCGAGCAGACGCATGGGGCGGGTGACGCCCTCCCACAGGACATAGGCGAAGGCCACCAGGTGTTCGTTCAACCGGCGACGCTCGTCGGCGGTAATGCCTTCCTCGGCCTGCATGGCGAGCAGGCGCTCATTGCTGATCATGGCCCGCACCAGACGGCTACGCATCTGATTGATGTTGGTCTGGACCCACAGTTCCAGACCATGCGGGTCATGGATGACGGCATCGACAACGTCCTGCGCCCACGTCCGCTGTTGCTCGGTGAGTGCCGCCAGTTCGGAGTAAGTGGTGGCCTCCGCCACCGCGTGGTGGTAGGCCTCTTTCCAGTTGTTGGTAGCCTGCGCTTGGGCGGCCGCCTGCTGCGACACAGTGCGAAGACGCGCGGACAGACGGCCGATCTCCAGTCCATCGTGGATGGACTGGCCATTGTCGAACATCATGGGCAGCAGCAGATCTTTCATTCGCGTCGCTCCTTGTTGCGCGTCGCGTAAATACTATACAAAAGACGACGCTCAATCAACTTCCTTCTTCGTCCATTCGGTACCAGTGCAGGATGCCGGGCGTGCCGCTGGCGCGGTAGGCAAGCTGCCTTGCGTCCTTCAGGCGGATAATTTCTCCATAGACGGCAAGGTAGTGATACCCCGCGTCCGCGCCGAAAATGGCTTGACTGACCTCAATATCGGAGAGGTCAGGCTGCTCGTCAAGCACTTCAAGAATGCGGCGGGAAAGGTCTGTGACGCTCATGGAGGCACCTCTAGCCGGGGGTGGGGGCCGCGCTGCGTTTGCCGCCGGTCAGGGCCGTGAACAGGGCGGCAATCTTTTTGGCGATCGCCGCAATGGCCTTTTGTAGCTTGTCGGCGAGCTTTTTGGCCGCCCGGCCTTCCTCGCTGTCGGGATTGAGGCGGGAGGCCTGGTCCTTGGTGGTGGTGTTCACCTTGTCGAGCGTGCCGCCTTTGCGGAACGCCTGCTTGGCCTGCGCCGCCAGGGCCTGCTTGGCGGCGTCACTCATGTTGGGACTGGTGTTGGCGCGTGCCGCGGCATCAACCAGAGTCGGATCGAAGGCCTTGTCGAACTGTAGCATTGCCGCGGTCATGCCTTTTTTGTGATTCGCCAATCCCGGATCCTTGATCTCAAGGGCGCGTTGCTCGGGGGTCAGCTCGCTCCACGGCTTGCTGGGAATGCCGAGTGCCTTCCGGTGGCTATCCACGGCCGCGGTCGCCGCGAGCAGTTTTTCGCCGGCGGTGTTCATGTTGGCCAGCGCCTTCGTGATTCCGGAGGGGGTCGCGGTCGCCGCAGCGCCGGCGACCACAGCCGCGGAGGGTGTGGCATGGCTGTCCGTCATCGCCTGAAACTGGGTCGTGGCGGCCTTGGGGTCGCGCCGCACGGCGTCGGCCAAACCCTTGAAGATGCCGCCGATACCGCCGAAGGGATTGATGGTCACCGCCGACGCTGCGGTCGGTGCCTTTTTCTCGTGGTCCTGCCCCTGCTGGGCGACCTGCGTGCGCTGCTGCGCATGCGCGGAGGCGATGCTGCCTTTCTGCCCCTTGGCGTTATCCGCATTGTTTTGCGCAGCGTCCGTCGGCAGTCCCGGCCCACCCGCAGCCTTTTCCGTCGCCGCCTTGGCTGGGAGGACTTCCAACTCTTTGCCATTGAAGGTCAGGACAAACCCCGGCGCGGGCTTGAGCAGGAGGCGTTCACCGGTGTCCTGCAGCTCCAGCGGCATTTCGCCCGTGATCTGGATGGTTTCGTCGGGGCGCCCTCCCAGCTGCAAGGGGAGCGCCACCGATATACGACGAAAGAGGTCCGCTTCCTTTATTTTCAGGGTCTGGAGGGATTTCTCGTCCAGTTCGATTACGCGGGGGTCGGCCATGATGTGGTCTCCTTTTTCGAGGGATGGGACGGCGCCTGTTCCGGCGCAAGGTCTGGCTTCAGGTTGTGCAGGTAGGCGGGGCGATCGCTGGGCTGCATGTTCAGGGTGTAGGCGAGGCGCTGGATGTCGCCGCGGGACAGCACGCGAAAGGCGTACTGGCCTCCGGCCACCGGCACCTCGCAGGCGCCGTGGTCGGCCGGCAGGCGCAGGGCGCCGTAGCCTGGTTGCTCGATGACGACATCGCCCTGGAAGGCGAACAGGACGTTCATCTGCTGGCCCTGGGCGTTGTCGTAGGCGATGGAGCGCGCCGCGGCCAGCCCGTCGGTGGCACCACCCCGGTAGGCCTGGGTGACGGCGTCGGTCAGCACGTTCCAAAAGACGTTGAGGTGTGCCCGCGCGTCCGCCTTCTCCAGGTTGGCCACCATGCGGTAGTAGTACGCCTGGTCGAGTGTGACGATCTCGGTCTGTCCATGAAAGCGGTGGGCGCGCTCGGCAGGGTCGTGGGCGGGGACCTCGTCGCCGGCGTCCAACGTTTGCACGCGGCTCCAGAGGGCGCTCTTGGGCTTTTTCAGTTCACTCACGGTCGATGGCTCCACGGTCATTTGTCCGGCGCCGGGACGGGTTGGTTGCGGATGCTGCCGGCCGCGCTGGCGCCGGTGGCGATAAAGGACGATCCCAGACGCGCAGCGCGCTCGGGGGACTCGAGTGCTTCCAGAATGATGGCGGCGAGCACCAGATTGCCGTGTTCGTACAACTCAACCTGCTTGAGCAGCAGCTTGTTCTGGGTGGTGGCCAGATGGCAGGCCTCAGCCATTACCGGCTTGGTGTCCTTGTAGGCTTCGAGCTCCTTGCGCCAGGTCTCGTTTCCGTAGGTGCGCGCGATCTCTTCATAGAGCATGTCGCGTTCCGCGCGCCCCTCATTGGTGGGCGGGACCCGGGTGTTTTTCGCGCCGACGAACGGCAGCAGTCCCAGCGAGCGCCTGGCGGAGTAGGTGACGCGTTGAGCCTCGTAGGGGATGGTGGCGACGGTGCCTGCATTGGTGCTGACGGCTGGTGTCTGGTAGAGCGAGTCGCCGCCGACGTTCTCAATGAACACGAGGACGTCCTGTACATCGGGGTCGGCATTGCCTGCGGACCCGCCCAGCTGGGTCCGGGCCAGAAATTCAGTGCCGCGGTCCTTGGTTTCGCGGGGCTTGCCGCGCCCGTAGGTATGTACCAGCTTGGCTGTGTGGCCGAGGCGTGCCTTGACCGACTCTGTGGTGGTCAGGCTGCCGAAGTGAGCCGTGAGGCGAATGGAGTCGACGGCAGTGTTTTCGTGGGCCTTGGCCGACGCCTGCTGGCCGCCCCTGGCAACTTCAGCGGCATAGCAGGGGTCCACCGAAAACTCGGCGGAGTGCGCCAATTCGCGCGCGTATATCTCGGAGGACTGAGTGTTGATACTGTCGCCGAGCGTGCCGATGCTGGTGACAAACCGGTCGGCCAGATCTTGGGCGGCCTTCGTCATGCGGTCGACGAGTATGCCGAAAGTATCGGTAACCAGGCTCATGGATTACTTCTTGCTCGGAGCAGGAATGGGTTGGTTGCGGGTGGGACTGCCGGTGGCGGTGAACGCGGCTTCGAGCCCAGCCACGCGATCCGGCGCCTCCAGCATTTCGAGCAGGATGGCGCCAAGGGTCAGGTTGCTCTGCTCAAGCATGTCGTTCTGCCGCAACAGCAGTTTGTTCTGGGTCGCGGTCAGTTTGCATAGCTCCACCACGGCGGGTTTGGTATGCGCGATCTCCTCTATTTCCTTGCGCCAGGTCTCGTTTCCGTAGGTGCGGGAAACTTCCCGGTACAGCGCATCGCGTTCCGAGGACCCTTGCGCGTTTCCCGTGGGGCGAAGACGGGCGTTCATTGCGGTGAGGAAGGGCTGCAGCCCGACCGACCGGCGGGCGGCGTGGGTGGCGCGCCGCATCTCGTAGGGGATGGCGGCTGAGGTGCCGGCCGCGCTCGTATCAATGGCCAGGGTCTGATAAAGGGTGTTGCCCCCAACGTTTTCGATGAAGGCGCGGGCATCCTCAACGTCGGGGTCGTCGTTGCCACCGGACGCGCCGAGCTGGGTCTTGGCCAGGAACTCCGCACTGCGATCCTTGGCCTCGCGCGGGGCGCCGCGGCCGTAGGTATGCACCAGCTTGGCGGCGTGGCTGCGGCGCGCCTTTACCGACTCCACCGTGGTCAGGTTGCCGAAGTGGGCGTTGATGCGCACCGAATCGATGGCCGTGCTTTCCTGGGTATTGGCGGTGGCTTCCTCGGCGAGCTTGGCCAGGTCGGTAGCACGGCAGGCATCGGGTGACGGTGTGGTGGCCATGGCGAGCTCCCGATTGAAGAGCTCTGCGGACATGCTGTTGATTGAGTCGCCCAGGGCGCCGGTAGCCGCAACAGTCCGGTCCGTCTGGTCACCGAACACGTTGGTCAGTTTATTGGTGTAATTCTGGATGATCTGCTGCAGGAGCGCCTTCATCTGCTGAGTGATCAGCTGGGCCATGACCTGCGGGCTGATGGCGTGAGACTGGCTGGAGTAACCCATGGCTGCGAAGCCGGAAAGGGTGGCAAGGACCGGGCCGAAGGTGCCACGGCGAGCGACGGCGGTACCGTCGCCGGACGGAAGGCCGCGGCGACGACGCAGCAGCTGCGCGTGGCGATGATAGGTCTTCAGGCGCGCAAAGCGGTGCCGGTAGTACAGGCCAAGGGTCAGCGCGTTGGCGAAGCGACGTAGGCGGGTTGTGAGTCTCACAGCGGTTCTCCTGAGCGGCCGGCGGCCGTGAAGGCGGTATCGAGTTTCCCGGCGTTGTCTTCGATCTTCAACAGGGTCAGCAGCCCGAGAAGCAGGCCGCGCTCCTCGGAAAGGTCATTCAGTTCGCGGCGCAGCAGGTTCTGTGTGGCGGTCAACCCCGTCAGGGCCTTGGTGACCGGCAGTGCGTCGGTATACGAGTCCACCTGGTTCTTGAATTGGCTGGAGCCGTAGGTGCGTGCAATTTCGTATTGCAGCACATCCATCAGCGACAGACCTTCAGGGGTGGCGAGGTCGTCGAGGATGGCCAAGTCGTTCTGGTCCGCCCCCGTCTTCAGCGTGTCGTAGGTTTCCTTGCGGCGGGCGCGCCGTATCTCCGCCTTGACCAGCGTGTGTCGTACAACGGATAGACGTGCCAGGTGCTGCGCGCGGAGGGTTTCGTTGGGGATTTCGGCCGCAGTCTTGGCGTCGGTCTCGGTATTCAGGGCAAGGTTGTCGGCCTCACCGATCAACCGCTTGATCAGCATGCGCACGTCTTCCGCATTGGCGGAGCCGTAGGGGATGGCCAGCGGGGCGGCCGACGAGGCGGCCACATTGGGCAGGGCTCCCGGGGTGTAACGCTCCCCTTGAATGCGGTTCAGTCGGCGGTTAGCGACATCTCGCGAGGTCATTCTGTGGGCGGCAACATCGCCGGCATAGACGTTCTCGCGGGTACTGTACTGTGTGTGCTGCATAACATCCCGCATCGCTGCAGCTACGGTGGGGTCAGTACACGCCTTCGGCGATGGCTCCATTGCCCGCGCAGACCGCCTGATGTGCAAGTCGAGCTGATGAGCGTTTACGTTGTCGCCGAGCGCACCGACACTGGCGATCATATTGTCATACGCGCTCGGTAACACCGCATCGCTCAGCTTGGAGAGCAGGCCGGGGAGGTCGCTGAAGAACGGCTTCCAGCGGCGCACCCACTCACCGAATACTTGATAGTCATAGGGATAGCAGGGCCACCACCAGCAGGCGGCATAGGCCGAAGCCTGCGGCACGAAGACGCCGATGAGCGAGCCAAGAACGGCGGTCAGTGGATAGACGAGCCAGCGCATGTGTCAGAGGGCCTTGCTAAAGACGCCCCCGATTGGGCGGGGATTGCGTGCCAGGATCGATGCGGTTCAGCAGGCGGTCGAGCGCCTGCTTGCCAGCGTAGGCCGCCTGGTTCAGCAAGCTGCAGCGAATACGCACGTCGCCGGCGATCCGCATCAGCAGCCGTTGCGCCTCGCGCCCACCGGCGCCGAAATCGGACTGGAGGGCCTGGCGTGCGGGCTCATCCATCACCTCGATGCGGGCAAGCACGCTCTGGGCGGCACTGGTAAAGGCGCTGAGCGTCTGTCTGCCGGCATGCTTGATAGATGCCTGCAGCAGCACGAGGCGACCGCGTTCACCCATCAGCTCCTCGGGCTGCTGGCCGTAGAGAAATTCGGCATTTTCGTTAACAATGTTGGTCAGGGCGTGAATGAGCTTGTCGGGCTGCATCCAGCAGGCGAAATTGCTCACCGAGGAGATCATGGGCTCCATGGCCGCCATTTGGGAAAGGGCGATGGCCTGGCGCGCCGGGATCCGGATGAAGCGATCATCCACGGTGCAGGCCTCGAGTAGCGCGCCCTCGACCTGAAGGTTGGTGGTGTTCAGCTGCAGTTCACCGGAATGAATCCCATGAATAATGGACTGGTAGAGGGCAAACAAGGTGTCATCGTTAACAATGTCGTGCGTGCTCCACTGCTTGGCGACACTGTCCGCAACCAGGGGGACGATCTGGCGCAGGACCCATTGGTGGGCGGGGTCACTGACATTGATGGCACCGGTCGAGCGAATGGTCTCTACGACGCGTCCGGAGATGCTGTTGGTGGCCTGCAGTAGGCGGTGGAACTGAATCATCAGGTCCTTGTGGTCGAATTCATCGATCGGGCGGGTGATGACGGCGTCAAAAAGCGGCGCGAATATCTTGAGGGCCGTCATCCACATGCGCGCAGCGTGCTCGGCGTCAGTACGGGCAGGGGAGTCGTTATCGGCCTGCTCGGGTTCGCGCGAGACCGACATCATGGGGTCGCCGCTACGGGCCGACAGCTGCTCGAAGGCGGAGCGGGCGGGTGGGGTACTTGCTGACTTCTGCGCCGCCGGGGTCAGTGGCGTCGTTCGGAAAATGAGATCGAACTCGCCGGTCACGGTTTCGGCTCCTCAGTGCGGCGGCTACCGAAGTTCGGTACCGGTTGATGCTGCGGGGCATTACTCAGCAGTTTGGCCGCCTGGGGTGCGCTGAGCATGCCGGCGTCGACCAGAGCGCCGACGGACAGGAAGGGCACCATGGCATCGGCCGGCAGCAGGGTGTTGTCGGGCAGGTCGCCGACCAGACGCAGCCATTCGCCAACAGGCTCCGACAGGTCGAGGGTGGCGCCTTCCAGTCGGACGCCCAGGGAGGACCATGCCTCGAACGCAGCCAGTTGCCGCACGGCATGAGCGTTTTCGGGTAAGGTTTTCAGGTCAGGATTGTGGATCAGGGTGGGTTGGCCGTCCTGGACCACGATATCAAAGGGGACCAGGTGGCGGTCAAAGAGGGTGAGGGCCAAGCCATTGCCAACGTAGCACAACAGGTTCTGGGCGAGTGCCGGCGGCGTGTCGAGCGCTTTGGGCGGGTCACCGGCGAAGCTCTTGAGCTTGCGCACGCCAGGGTGACAGGCCTTGGCGGCCGGGACAAACAGATGATTCCAGTGCGGGTTTTCCATCAAACTATCCCCAGGGAGGTGCCTGTTTCTACTTTAAGGGCGAGCTTCGGTGTCTGTTAATGGCGAACTGGGAGCAGGTTTGCTTATGTTATATAATTTTAGCGAAACGACGGCAAGCGGACCGGCGCGTAAATTGGGTCTTAACGGGTCGGCCTATTTGAGAGCATGCTATGGGTAGCCGTCAGTCGTTGGGCGGACGAAAAGCCCGAACTACCTGAGATGAGGGAATTGCTGTGAACGAAAAACTACTCGCGCTGAACGAAGGTCCGCATGCGCTGACGGCCCATGAGGTGGCTGAATTGGACGCCATGTCCATGCCGGACGCCACCATGGCGTTGTGGTTGGCGGATATGCAGGTGCGTGGCCATGGCAAGATGGTGAGGCCGGAGCCCGATCTGTCGATGTTCTACCTCAATGACAAGGGAATATCCCCTTTCATCGTCGGCCGTACCGAGGATGACCGTCTCTTCCTGGGTGTGAGTACCGACGTGGGGGGCTGGTTTCTCGATGTCGGCTGGAAGGCGGTGTCGTCCGTGGCGGGGCAGCTGATCCTGCACAAGGACATGGGTGGTAAGGCGTTTTCCGTGGTGCTGCCGGTGAAATCGGTGGTGTTTCAGCAGCTGCCGCGTGGCGAGGGGCAGATCGAGATTTCCATCCTCGACCTGCAGAAGCGGGAACGTGTTCGCACCGTGGCGGTCCCGTACCGCTACCAGGGATAGCCCGGCAGAAATTGCCTCTTAACACCGGAAAGCAATCCGGGGTAATGTAAGAACACGGAGCAAGGAGATACGACAATGCCTTCACTGAGCCAAGTTATCGAATTCAAGGACGGGGCCAAGGGGATTCCGCTGGGGACCCCGGGGCTCGAAAGCGGGAATTTCATGGATCGGATTGCCAATAATCCGGAGCACGCCAAGATGGTTATGACAGCCCTGAAGACATTCCCTGCGACGGCGCCGTACGCGCGCGCTGCCGAGCTGGTGGTGGACGGCGCGCAGGCGATCAAGGAGCTGGGCGCGGATGCCGCGCCCAAGCTTCGCAAGCTGTTCGCGGTGCCCGCGGCGGATATCCAGGGGGCTGTCAACGCCAAGGGCGCCAAGACGCCGACGGAGGCCCTGCAGGCCGCGGTGGAGGCCGGAGCGGAGCCGGAGAATGCCCCGCAGCCGGGCAAGCGCCCCCGTTTGCGGCCGTAGGTGTAGGACCGGAAAAACAAAACCCGCTTCGGCGGGTTTTGTTTTTGGTGCGTCGCGGGACGGTATTCATTGGGCTATCACGTTTATTGGCAAAACTATCAACCTTGTTGTCGGGGACAAAACTATCGCGATGCTCAGCCCGGGCCATCTGTCACTTTTTGACCAACTCAACGAATGGTTCGTGTCTCTTTTGTGACGTCACTGTGTCCACAAGGTTATCCACAGGAAATGTGGATAACTAGCGCTGCGCAAGGTGGTCATGTCGAATTGCACCGAGCACGCCAGCCAGGCTCACCGGGTCGGGTTGTGCGCGCAGTGTCCCATCAGGGGTCACGCTCAGGGCGAATCGGATAGCGTAATCGAAAGTCTCGGCGCCGCTTTGTACCACCACACCACCGATGCAGGCGGTGTCGGCGTCGGTGCTGGGGATAGCGAAGGCCTTGGTGGCCTGAACGCGCATCGCGGTCGGTTCGGTACCGGCTGCAGTTTCGATGGCGCGACTGATGTCCGCCAGGTGCTGTCGGTGGTTGCACGTATTGAGCGCCGGCGGTGGTGATGGAGGGGTGCACGCGGCAAGCAGTCCGGCGATAAGCGCAACAGCAGTAATGCGGCGGGGGCGGCATGTTCCCATTCCCATAGTCATTTTCCATCCGGCATGGCGCTAAAAGTATAGAAGATAAGCGATTGAGCCCCATCCCGCAAACAAGCCGATCGTAGGCCGTATGTAGGTCAATTTGCAGGGGATTTGCGTTCCGGCCGTCATTGTGGTTCTATAAACGCCGGTATGTTGCCTATCATCTAGGTGTTTCGCGTTCCTCGGAGCAGCCAATGTCCAACCTGAATGCCGTGCGCGCTGTCGATTTCGGCGGCGCTGAAAAAACGAAGTCCCTGGCCTACCAAGGCATTTCCCCTTACTTGAAGCTCGCTCTGGACAAGGTCGGCAGCCGCATCGACCGTTTCAGTTTGCCGGTGCTGCGTGATCTCAATGACGCCTTGCGCGACGCGTTGGGCAAGGTTGCCGACAAGCATGGGTTCGCGCTGGATCAGATCGAACTGCTCCACAGCGAGGACAATGCCCATATCCATGTGGGGTTGTCGGTCATTGACCCTCTGGGGTTGGATGGCCATGCGCGCCTTTTCCTGAAATGTGCTGAGAGCGTGGGGCTTTCCGCTGACATGCTGGGTGTACGCTACAAGTTGCCGTCGACGAGCGGCCCGCCCTTGGAAATCGTGATCACCGGGCTGGTGCAGGTAGGTAGCAAGTATCTGGTCCGTTTCCATGACATCGCGTCTGGCGGCATCATGCACTGTAGTGCGGAGATCGCCGCCCGCCGGTTCGGTATCCTGGCCAAGGAAGCGCCGCGAAAGGAAGGCCAAGTGTCCATTGCCGGTTAAATAGTCGTCGGCGCATGTAACAAAAAACCCGCCTTGTGCGGGTTTTTTTTGGGTATCCGTAATCACCATAAGCGGCTCATGCGGGCGATGCCTCCTGGCGCGTAGCGCCTCGAAGGTGGGCAGGCTCTCGGTATAGGCGTTGGGCACCCAATGTTGGGGAATCCGAACCGTTGCAAAAGACGGAGAAGCCCCTAGAATCGACGCGTGCAGGCATATGCTTGCTCACGGCACAGGAGGTTCACGTCATCATGGCAAAGAATGAGAAAACCGGGAAGAAGGCGGCAAGCGCCGCAGGCAAGGTTTTGTCCGATCCGAAGTCATCCGCCGCCGCAAAAACGGCGGCAGCCTCGGCACTGACTCAGGCTCCGGACAAGAAGAAGGCGAAAAAGAAGTAACGTGTTGGGGCGGGGCCTTGGGCCCCGCCCGTTTTGCGGCGCGGCCTGACCCATCACGTGGCCGCTACCACGCCCGGCGCATACCCAAGACGCGTCCGGGCAGGAGTTGCCGGTGGCAGCCCCGTCGTCGTGGTCCTCGACATGGCTCGTTTTGTGGGGTCAGTTGGGTTTCGGGGGCGCGGATCGGGGCAGGTGGGAGATGGTGTACTTCATGATCGTGACCGGGCTGTTCGTCACGCCGGCGTTGCGGGCGAGCCGCTGACGGGCGGTTTCGCGCGCTGCCTCGTCCGCGGGGGCATCCTGAATCAGGTTGGCCATGAAGCCGGAGAAGGATTTCGGCAGTTGCTGGTCGAGTGGGCGCTCCTCTACGGCCAGCACCCCATCGCGCTCCTGGATGCGATAGATTTCGTGGTGCAATGCGCGATTGCGGCCGTCAGCCACGATGACCAGCGCCAGGAAGGCCTCGGCGGTATCCGCCGTTTTGCCCGTCGGTACCGCCTGGGCCGCGGCGAACGAGGCGAAGAAGTCCACATCCTCTGCCAGCACGAAGTCTTTGACCACCCGGAAGGAGTATGCCTGGTCACTCTCGGTACCGAGTTCGCAACGCACCATGTAGGTGTGGCGGTCGGCGGCGCGCATCAGGAAGGTCAGCGGCACAATGCCTTGGAGCAGGCAGTTTCGGGACAGCTCGCGGGCGACGTCGAGCAGCAGCTCGTCGGAATCGGTTTTTCGCATCAGTCAGGGCCTCAACATGTGGGCGGCAACGGCCTGAGAGGGGCGGGTTTTGCGCAGGTCTGCGGCAAATGCAGGTTGATGGACGGCAATGGCGGCGCGCAGCACGCCCCAGTCCTCCGGGCTGAGGTGATGGCTCTCAGCAATGGCAAACAGATCCTTCACCACCACCTTCGCAAGGTTGACGGCCTTGCCCTCGATGACGGAGGCGGGGATACCAGTGGAGAGGCCAAGCAGGTCAAGATCCTCGGCCCGCGATAGGCTGCAGCTGCCGTGCGCGCGCACCTGGGTCATGAAGGGGGCTGCGTGCACCTGGGCCATCCGCGCGTACATGGCGCCGAGTCGGTACCCGTGGCCGCTGGCAACCAACTGCATGTAGCGGCTGTCGTTGCCGATGTTGTTGAACACGAGGTCCGCGACCAGATGCTCAGCGAGGCGCTCGATGTCTGTCTCCGGATTGGCGGAGCTGCGCCGTAGCAGGTCGACCACCTGGTGATAGGTGGCACCGGAGGAGTTCGGCAACAGATCGCTGACGGGAAGGGTGTGCAGCTGCTGTCCGGCGCGGACGTCCTGGCGCTCGACCATGAGAACCGAATCGCCATTCCCAAGGGTCATGAGTTGGTGCCGCGGAACATCGAAGCCGGCGTGCTGCAGCGCCGAGAAGATAACGGCACCAATACGCGGCCCATGCGCTGGATTGTTCTTCGGTTGCCGGTGGACCAGCCATTCGCTGCCGTCGGGATCCTGCGCTACCAAGTGGGGGAGGCCGTTGTAGGTATGGTGGCCGACCCTGAATTGGGTGCTGCATCGTGTCTGTGGATTGGTGGCCTCGATGTCCTTGAACGCAGTCACCCGCCCGTGAAAGCCGCGATTCGGCTGGTTGGTCAGCATGTAACTGGTCTCCTCGCCGATCACCAAGGTCTTGCGCTCAAAGCGCAGCCCCTGGTTCTCGGAGTGCGCGAGGTGGTGGAGTACTTTCGTCTCGGGCATGCGGGCCAGATCCGGGTAGTAGTAGTACGCCAGGCCATCCAGAGACTTCGGGCTCGGCAGGGCGTAATTGAAAGGAACAGGCAGTCCATCGGCGACCCGGAAGTTGAAGGAGCGCTGGCCAGCGCCGCGGTAGTCGAGGTGCACCGGGTCGAGCGGCGGGCCATCGTAGCGCGGGTCATAGACGAAGCCGGCGAGCAGGGCCTCGTGGCTGAACATGAGGGCTCCAACGCGTCGCCACGTCGGTGTTGGCGCGTCGTTATCGATGGCGCTGACAATGACGCAGGAGGCGCGCGTCGCTGTACTCATGGTTCTCTCCCCAATGCCAGGTGTTGTCGCCTATCGTATAGGTGAAAGGCATCGGCTGTTAACACCCAGTTTGCGGCGGGAGTATAGTGGGGCGACGTCATCCAGCAACAAGGGGGAGGGACCCATGGCCTCACCACAAATTCAATTCTCACCGGAGAAGGTCATCAGCCAGGAGTGGCTGGCGGGCAATCCGCCGGCTCACCAGGCGCTGTTGGAGAAATTCTACGGACAGCACCCGCGTTGTATGTGCGCAGGGGGCGAGGGAGTGCCCCTGTATATCGCCCGCAAGCGGTCGTACTACTTGGCGCGGATGCCGGGTACCGGGGCGCAGCATGCGTCGTTTTGCCCCTTTTACGAGGCACCCTCGGATCTGAGTGGGCAGCAGATTTACCGCCCCAGCGCGATCCAGGAACTGGACGATGGCATCCTCTCGGTGAAGTTGAGCGACGGACTCGGGGTGCGCACCGCCAGCGAGTCCGTGTCGGCGAGCTCGGCGAGCGAGACCTACAGCGACGGAAAGCGGGGCAAACTCTCCATCATCGGGATACTGAACCTGTTGTGGGAGCGGGCCGGCCTCAACCAATGGTACCCGGCTATGGCAGGGAAACGCAGCTACGGGGTGCTCTACAAGTATCTGCGCGCCGCGGCGGAACAGGTGGTGGTGAAGGACTCCAATCTGCTCAACTACCTCTATGTTCCGGAACCTTTCGTGGAGAGCAAGGCGGCGGAGATTGCCCGGGCGGCTGAACACACCCTGTACCACCTGCTGATCGATCGGTCCGGGCGCCCAAAGCGCGGAATGGTGGTAGGCCTGGTACGGCGGATATTCCGCACCAAATACGGCTACGGGCTGCAATTGAAGCATGCGCCCGGCGATCTCACCTTCTGGCTCCGGGACGAGGCGGCCGAGACCTATGCCCGCAAGTTTGCCCGGACCGATAATCTGGAGCAGTCCATGCCGGAGACTGGGTTGCTGGTCGCCGTGATGCTCGTGGAGCGGACCAGCAAGGGGAGTAACAATGTTGTGAAGATGGCGTCCATGACCGTCGACAAGCGATTCATTCCCTTCTCCACCAACGCCGAGAAGGCGCTGCTGGATCACTTGGGCGAGGGGCGCATTTTCAACAAGCAGCTGAAATACGACGCTACCAGCAAGCAACTTATGCCCGCGGTGCTGCTACGCGATGTGGGTGCGGCGGCGCTGCCGATGTACATCCTGGGCGACCCGGAGGTGAAGGCCCGCGCGGATGGCGAGTTGCGCGAAAAGGTCCATGAGATTGACGCCGGGGGCGGCGCGATTTGGTTTTGGGATCGCGCCTGGGATCCGGAGGTACCGCCAAAGTTGCCGCCCAAGCACTAGCGGTTAGGGTTTATGACTAGGCACGGTCTGGTGATGTGTGAATAATAGGAAATCTGACCGACTTCACCCAAGGGGGCATCATGGCAACCATTTCACCGTCCACCGCACGCGCCGCTATAGCGGCGCGCGTACGCCTGTGGCGTTTGACCGTGCTTCGCGGAAGCGTGGAGATCGCGGCGCGTGAATGCGGTGTTAGCGCCGCCGTCCTTGAGGCGATTGAGGGCGGGGTGGGCGGGGTGACGCTGGATGACTACCTGAAGGTGGTGGCCCGCATCGGTAGCCTGGAAGGGGTGGTACAGAGCACCGTGCCTGACCACGCCCTGCTCGAATCCATGAGCGCCATTGCGGCCGGCTAGTCCTTCCGTATCTTCCGCGCCAAGGGCGCGGTCAGCACGCTATCAAGTCCATACCACAGCAGCAGCCGGTCCAGCAGGTCGGCGCACAGCAGCGCGTCCGTACGGGCGCGGTGCAGATCCCCCTCCGGGCTCAGCCCGAATTCGGCGGCCGCATGGGCCAGCGGCATCTGCTTACCCGTCAGGCGTCGAAATAGCGTGTAGACGTCGATCTGATTCGGGAACTGTGGCACCGGGAGCCGGTAGCGCTTGGCCTGGGCCTGGATGGCCGGACAGTCGTATCGACTACTGTTGTACCCGCAGACTATTGCGCTTTCTGACAGGTGGAACATGTGATCGGCGCCCGCTTGCGGCCAAGTGGAGGCGGTCGCGACGTCTTCCGCGGTCAATCCATTTAGGGCGGTCATATCGGCATCGATCGGGTACCCGGGCGCGACCAGGCTCTCGATAACTTGGTATGTGCCGTCCGCGGCCAGGGTAACAACGCACCAGTCGGTCAAGCCGAAACCGGGGTTGCCGAAGGCGGTGCTTGCCTCAATGTCGAGCACCGCAAGGGGGCGTCCGAGCAGTGCGGTGACCTGATGCAGCCGGCTCCAGCGTGCCATGGCGGCGTTCATTGACCGACCTCGGGGGCGCGGGGCATCTCGTGCGGAGGTACCTGGACGCCGTGAGCAATGAACACCTCCGCCATCCGGGTACGCATCGCGCGGGTGCCCCAGTGAATGCACTCTGCGGCGGTACACCCTCGCTCAGACTCTCTTATGTGCGGGTCGGCGCCGGCGGCGAGAAGAGTGTCGACGATGGTGGGTACCTGCCCCATGGTGGCCAAAATGAGGGCGGTCCGACCTCCATTGTCGATGGCGTCGATATTGGCGCCGCGCGAGAGCAGCAGCGAAACCAACTGCAGGTGCCCATGCATGGCGGCCAGCATCAGCGCGGTGCGGCTATCTTGTATGCATCGCATCTCTATGTCGGCACCACCATCAAGCAGCATGGCGCACGTCGTCACATGCCCTTTTTTGCTCGCGATGTGAAGCAAGGGTAGCTTGCTGAAGAGGCTGCGCGTATTGGGGTCCGCATCAGCGGCTACCATGATGCGCAGCATTTCGACCCACCCCGATTCCGCGGCAAGCGCCAGCAGTGAATGCAGGTGTGCCGGTCTCCGCGGAAACCCCGTCGGCGGCAGTGCGAGCATGTAAGCGGCCTTGGTGGGCATGGCTAGGTCCTGGGGGCGTAGTGCATCGTAGACGGATGCGACCGAAATCGCTCGAAAGAATAGCCAGCATCCGTCACTGCGCGGACCAGGTCCTCGGTGAGCCTGTTGTGAGGTCTCTTCGTGATGGCATCGAACACGGTCCAGTCGATGTTGTCGACATCCACAAACGGATTGTCTGGCAACCATCCCTCAAGCAGGGTGAGGGTCAGAGCGAGCGGGCATGGTTTGCGTGATGATTTATTCATGTGAGTGTCGAGGCGTTTGTGGCGGCCCAGCGGTTCATGGCGCTGGTGGTCCGAAGTGCTTGTGCGGGTTGGCTTCACCGATACCATGGGCGTGGAGCAGAGAGACCACGTTCGCGGTCGGGGCCATGCCGAGAACCTTGTCAGGTTTGTGCTTGGCGCACGGATCGACGCCGGCGGCCAACAGCATCTCGACAAACTACCTACGTTTGGGTTGGCGCCCGCCTCAAGGAGACGCGCCAGGAACGGCACATTGGACGAGAGTACGCAGAGATGAATCGCCGTACGTCCCCCTCCATCCTGGGCATCAAGATCAATGCCGCTCTCGATCAGGACGTCAAAAACAGGCTTCCTCGCGTGCGAAAACATGCACGCCTCTACCAGGAGCGGGAGCGGGCTATCCGGCGCACACTTGGGATTGCAGGTCATTCCACACGCCAGCAAGTCGGCGAGCATCCGTGCCAGTAGCGGGCGTGTGGCGGCCGTCGGGTTGTTGGTTGCGGTGTGGGAGAGAAGCGATGTAATGGACTTGCGCGCATGCGGGTTCGATGCGTGCGTGAGTAGTGTTAGCGCCATGCCGAGCCGACTCAAGGGGCGCTCTCCATATATGCGCGCGCGTTGTTCCTGCGATGCCATATCACAGCCGACGCGGGGAGGCGCCCACCGTTTTTTTCGTTTCCGGCTCCGGCTCCGGCACCAGGTCGGGCAGCGGTGCGCCGGCCACGGTCGGGAACTCGTTTTCGATACCGATCAGGTTGCTGAGCAGCGTCTCCTCGAACAGCGTGGCGCCGCCCGGGGTGGTGGCGCAGGCCATCGCGTGGCCATTGGTGGCCTTGGTCAACTGATCCAGGAAGTGCGTCGACAGGCGCGACACGGAGGTCTTCGGGTCGATCGCGCCGACGGAGGGGTCGTTGGCGATGCTCACCACGCGGCCAGTCAGGTATTCGGCGATCCAGCCGTGGTTTGCGTGATTGTTTCCGTAGTTGTACAGGCCATTCAGCAGGTGCTGCACGTGGGTTGTGAAACCCTTTCCGTCCTTTTTGGTGAAGGCGGCCAGCATCGGCGCGGCGACCTGATCGACCAGCGAGGTCTGGAACTGCATGAAGAACTGGGCAGATTCGGCCGAGACGCCATCACCGTAATTTGCCGCGAAGCGCTTCTGCGAGGCGGCAGACAGAGTCCCGGTCTCGATCACTTCCTTGGCCAGCGGCAGGCTGTGATTGAACATCTGCCGGTAGTAGCCGGCGACCTTGTCGGCGACTTCCAGGCCCAACAGGCCGGCGGCAAGCTCACAGGTGCGGTTTACCAGGTCATCCCGCCACCCGCTGGACTTGCCCTGGGTGGCGCCGTGGCTGACGTAGTGGTAGAGCGGGCGGAAGTGCTCCTCCAGGGCGCGCGACCAGGACCGGGGGGTGGGATAGGGCTCGCCTTTCTTCCGCTTGGTCGGCATGTGGAACATGTCGGGGTGCCGGGAGAGGAACGCCACAATGCCGGCATCGGCCGCGCTGTCCTTGTGTTCGTGGATGGTGCGGGCGCACCAATCCTCGACGTTATCCTCGACCATGTAGTTGTTGTTGCGGGTGGCGGTGGCGGTGGAGGTAGAGCTGACGTGGGTGCCGTCCTCCGAGCCGAGGTTGCCGGTGGCACCTACCAGGGCGCGGGGGCCGAGGTCCAGGCCCTGGGCGCGACCACGGTCCATCAGGTCGTTGGAGATATTCTGGATGTTGGGCGAAGCGTTGGGCATGTCATCGAGCACTACGACCGCAATGCCGGCTTTGCGGGCCGTGGCCAAGGCGAAGGGCGGCATCCGCTGGGTGTAGTGGACCCCGTTGTCTTCGACGATCTTGGGCACGCCGGAGACGGCCAGATTGGACACCTCGCCGGAAAGGTTGATCACATACAACAGCAGATCATTCTCGCCGACCGGTTGGGGCGACTCGGGCTGCTCGATCAGGTTCATGCCCAGCATTTTGGCCACCTCGCGGGCGGCCGACAGGTAGGCGGTCGTTTTGCCATGACCGGGGAAGCCGCGCAGGTAGCTGGAGGTGGGTTTGTACTTGACGAAGGGCAGGTCGAAGCGCTTCAGCCAGGCCGCTTCAATCTGGGCTATGCGCGCGGGATTGACGCCGGCGGTGTGGGCGCGTTGCAGCATGTCGCGCACCAGCTTCTCGCGCACGGTATTGGTCGACAGTTGCTGGAACCCCAGTTCCATATTCTTCTCGCTCACGGTTTTTGTCCCTCGTCGTTTCGGGTGGCGTTAGCGATTTATAAGGCACCCTGAGACGATCCGTTAAGGGGCAAATTGGGTCTTAACGACGGGAGCACGCGCCGCGATAATCCAAAAAAACGGTGGCAGAGGTGCTCCATGGCAGCCCGAGTGTTTCAGTACGCATCTGCGGAGATCAGTCCCTTCATTCGGGGGCTGTGCGAGGTCGTTGCAACGGGTGACTCGTTGCCGGCGGACTGGGTGAGGCGCGCAGCCGCGGCCATTCGTGCAGCCATGCCGCAGGAACAGGCGGAAGCGATCGGTGGTTGGTCAGAGGCGCAGGTTACCGGTGTGGCCCTGGGGCTCGCCCCCCTGACCGGACGCTATCCCTCCCATCTGCGCCACCACGCGCAGGAAATAGTCGACCACCTGATCAATGGCTATGTAGAGCCCAAGGCCTTGCCCTTCGACTACATCAAGGTCGCGTACGCGACTGGGCCGGTATGGATCACGGCCCCGTCGGCTTTTGCCTCGATTGCCGCGGTCGCCGGTGTTGAGCAGGTGCAGCGTCTTATTGGGCGCCTCGATGAGCGCTATCCGGCCTGGCCGAAAGCTCAACAGTGGGTGTGGGCACAGGCAAGCGGCACGCCGCAGGAGCTGAGGCGTCATTGGTATGGTGCGCCGGGCCCGAGCGGTGCCGACGAGGTCTTCCTGCGCAGGGTGCTCCCTCGGTTGGAGAAGGCCTCGCAAATGAATCTGCAGACGCTGTTGCGCCTGGCACGCTCGCGCGCGGTAGTGTCTGAGGCCCTGCGGCTCGGCCTGGACGTCTATGCGCCAGTCTATGTGCAGGGGCAGGCATCGGAGGAGGTGTATTACACCCATCTCAGCCAGACGGATACATCCCTGTTCCAGGAGCTTTGCCGTTTGGGCCAGGTACCGGCACCAACCCCAGCCGCGGGAAGCGAGACACCACCGATGCGCCCCGCCATGGCGCGGCGGCTGTAGTGGACGGAAGGGAATATGACGACCCAGATCAATGTGAATGACGTCGTGGCCGCCAAGCTCGGTCAGATCATAACCCTCAAACATGAGCGTCGAGACGCGCCACCGCAGGAGTTCGAGCGGTCGGTGCTTCGCATTTGTGGCGAGCAGGCCCTGCGTCGCGAAATGGATTACACAGGCCCCTGGCCGGTGCACGCCCTGATGATCCATCAGGCGTTGGCTTCCCCGCTGGATAACACGGATGATCGCTCAGCGTTCTGGCGGTACCTGGTGCAGGACTGGCTGCCGCAGGTGCGGGAGGGGTTGGACGCCCCCATGCGCCCTGACCGGGAGGGCCGCTCCTATACCCTGCCGCAGTGCCTGATCTACCTAGCCACCCGGGACGGCAACCCTGCCGCCCTCTACGCCCTGCTGGACCGACATGTGCCGGGATGGCGCGAAGGGCTTGCCCAGCGCTGGCGCGAGGCGGACGCCGGGGTGGAAACGCTGCGGGATACCTTTTCGCTTTCCATGCACGAGGAGATTTCCTTCCTGGAGAACGAATTGCCCCTGGTCCACCGCATCAACAAGCACAACGCCATGGCGATTCTGTTGACCTCGATTCGGGCCGGGGGGTTGGGCGTATCGACGCCCAAGGAACTGTACGTCAAGGTTCTGACCAGCGGACTGCGGCTTGATGACTCGCTGCGAGAGGTTCATGCCCTCCATGGCAGCGCACTGCCGAGCGTGCGCACGGTAGGCAAGATGCTCGACGGGATGCGTCGCCAATATACCCAGAACCCGGTGTTTGCCACCTGGGAAGCGCTGTTCCTTCGCGCCCGCCTTTGCCCGTCGGGTGAGACGGTGGGCAACAGTCAGATCATGCCGTCGCTTTGAGCGGCCACGAGGAGAAAGCTGATGAGTAATGCGCCCCAGGCGTTCCCGCGGCCAAAGGTGATGCTGTCCGACACCCGCTACCAGCGGGCGTGGTTCGACTATGTCCGGCACGTGCGCGGCAACGACCGGCAGGGCCTGCCGCGCTACGGCCTGCTGACGCTGACCGCGCGCCGCACGCCGTTCTACCTCTACGATCACCCCGACCTGCTGAAAGTCGCCGGTACCGCCTTCACCGAGGGGCGCTGCGTGTATATGGCGCTACCGTATTTCATCGACTTGGTTCAGGAGGAGCGGTTGGCCGCGAATCGGAGCCAATCCGTGGTTCCGGTTATGCTCCATGAGGTCATGCACAAGCTGCTCAACCACGTGTTTCGCAGCCTGCGCCTGGCGGATGTCAGCGAGCATAAGATCATGAACATCGCCCAGGACACCTTCATGAACATGCGCATCCTGCGCGGTTATGAGAAGGCGGTGGCCTGGGGGTTCCCGTTCTTGGACGGGGCGAACCAAAGAAAGGCCAACTTTTATGGCGTTTCAGACAAGGAGATTGAACTGTACTGGAACGATACGGAAGAGATCATTTTCCGCAAGATCCGGCGCGACCTACGTGCGATGGCCAAGAGCTACATGCAAGGATACGGCGACGCCAAGAGCGGCACGGCGCCGCAGGGTCCGTCCATCTCCGTGCCGGTGCCCGGCGAGGCAGGTGGTGAGCCGCATCCGAGTATGACGCCGGAGAAGGGGTATGAGGCTGGGTATGCCGATGCCAAGGCTGGCAAAGCGCCGCAGACACAGCCCAAGAGCGACAAGCACACGATGACACCGGGCGATCTGCGCGATCTGCTGGAGAAGGCTGGATTGAAGGATGTGGCCGACAAGCTCAATCTGCCGAAGAAGGGCGACAAGAAGGCGCACGAAGATCTGGGCAAGGAGGAGCGGCAGCTGGCCCAGGAGGACCTCGGCCAGGCAAAGTCGCTCCAGAAACGGTCGGGTGGGAAGATGGCGGGTCCGCACATCGAGGACGCGGTGGCTACCGAGCTCGGGCAGCTCTACAAGCCGCGAATTGGCTGGCGTCTGGCGCTGCGCGAAATCATTCTGGGTAACGGCGACAATCGCGGCTATTCCGACGCGTTGCCCGATCACGTTTATTACCTGGATCCGGGTGAGCTGGGGGTGGCCGATCCGATCTACGACGGGATGATGCTGCCGACGGAAAACGACGTCCGGGTGCTGGTGATTATCGATACCTCGGGGTCGGTCTCGGACGAGACCCTGCGCGCATTCTTCTCGGAGGCCTTTGGCCTGGTGCGCGAGGACACCATGAACGCGCCCCAGCTGGTGATCTTCAGCGCGGATACGGCGCTGCGCGGCGAGCCGCTCGACGTCAGCCCGGACGACTGGGAGGAGAAAGTCCAGGGTATCAAGGCCTATGGTCGTGGCGGTACCACGTTTACGGGACCGATCACTTCGGCGTTGACCTATGCCGGCGAGCGGGACTGGCGCGTCGGCGGTCTGGTGTACTTCACCGACACCTATGCGTCTGCGCCGGCGCGCCGCGACCTGCCGGAGGTGCTGCCCCCGGTGGTGTTTATGGGTGAGGCGGATCCCGGGCGCATCAAGCAGTTCCAGTCGGAGGTGGCGGAGTATGCCTCGGTCTACGAGATTGAGGAGGCGGCTCGCACGCAGGAGGAGATCGTCCTCGGTCCGCGCGTATGACGACGCCCGTTTACCATGTGCAGATGGATAGCGGGGCCGCGCTGTCGGCTTTCGCAGCCCTGGGGACTGCCCGTCGGGAGCCGCGAGAGATGGAGGCGAGTGCGCGCGGCCTCTGCCGGCGCCGCGTCAGGGTCTCGCTGGTGGCGCCGAGCCAGGTGCCGCACCTCGGTCACTTGATGCTTTCGCTGGCGGTCCTGGAGGCGTCACCGTCGCTGTTGCGAAGCCATGGGCGCGCAGCGGCCGACTATTTGGCGCGCACGTGGTTGCCGTCCAAGCCCGACTTGTGCGGGGTGTACTGTGTCGAGTTCGGCCCCGCTGGTGCGGTGGAGGCGACCTTGCCACAGTTCCTGATGCTGGCCGCCGCCTATGGCCAACGGGAAGCACGAATGGAGCTCGCCCTGGATGCGCACGCTCCGGAGTGGCGGTTCGGTGTCGAGCAGGCGTGGCGGTATGATGGTGCGCCGCCGTTTTTTCTTGATGCCGGGTTCTTCCATCGCGACATTGCTGCCGCTCGCATGAGGGCCGAGCTGGCCAGGGTGTCACAGATGTCGGCGGACAAGGCCGCGTATTATCTTGCCCACATGCCGCCGTTTCTCATGGGTAACACGATCCCGCCGGCGGTCGTATCCATGATTCATGACAGCGGCATGGAACTCGATCATCCCGTTCCGGGTGTCGGCACGCCGGTGGGACAGTATCTCGACGCCTACTTGGCCGCCGAGAACTTTCCCTGGCTGCAACCGCTGCAGCAACAGCTGGTGAGCAGGAACCTCGTGGCGCATTCCTGTGCGCGAACCACCCCGCTGACCCCGGCCCTTTAGGGCGCGCGGTCCGGCGTCCGCAGGAAAGCCGCGATCCGACCTACACTGATGCGCCGACGGAAGGGCATGGCGTCGGCTGATAGAGGTGTTGTGTCGCTTGAATGAAGCGCCCAGCGAGGGCGGCGAGGTCTCGCTACTCCACCAACGTCGCCCGTGCAACCTGGAGTAGGAGCTTTCGCCCTCGCTCATCCTGTTCGGAGTAAATGGTCATCAGCTCACGGAGTTCATCAGGGAAGCGAGCGCACAAGGGATCGTGATCGATATGTTGTTCGTCGAACCAACCTTTTCTTTTTCCGAAAGCTTTTTCAATCTGGCGCGCAATGCGGTCCCCAATAGGCTTCCCCGGATCGGACACAAAAAGTTCAATTTTCGCGGGAGAGGTGTGGGTCGCATCAAGGAAGGCACGATAACCGACCTGATCGGCTTTGAATGATTCCACGGTATGAACAAGGTTCTGATGCCGGATGGCTTGTATCTCGCGTTCCCTGGAACCGATGGGGCCGGCACCGAACATAATCCAGCAGGCAGATGTCCCCGTTTCCTGGGCAATGATGTCCACATCGTCCGGGCCGGGAATGGAGTAGCCTGATTCATAGTTACCAAGCCGGCTCGGCGACCAGTTGTGGGTCGTAGTCAATATCGCGTTTAACTTGGCCTGGGTATCGAAGCCACCCATCTCACGCGCCTGCTTGATGCGCGGCCCAACCTGTCTGGCTATGGGCAGATCCTTTTTTGGGGTTCGAGCGGTAATTTTGGCCATGGGGAAATTTTACACAAATCTTGAAAATTTTTCTTGCAATCTTGATGATCGTCCGTATAATCCCGTCCCATCGTAGGGAAGCCGGATTTCGGCCCCGTGAGTTTAGACGCAACAGGTTGGATATGAAACACAGAACCCTGACAACGCAACGCATAGCACTTCGCGCCGCCCAGCGGCCAGCGTCCGTGCTCGCGTGCGCCTATCCGGCGCCTGCGCTGTCCCCGTTGCCCAATACGTCATGGCTCGTTCTCCAGAACGAACGTGATTGCAGCAGCATTAATGGGTTTGGCGGCATGACGTAACCCCTCCTCGTACATAGTCGCGGAGGGTCAGGAAAATCAGGACTCTCCCGCGGCAGGTGTATCAAGCGCCCCGGTGGAGTCCTCAAGCAGGAAAACACCGGGGCGTTTTCATTTGCCCCGACCGCAGGCCGGATGTGCCGGGCGGGGTTCTTTAACAAGTCGGAAACTGCTGTACGCGGCGGGGCCCATCCCCGCCGCATCTTGCGGGCATAGCTCAGTGGTAGAGCGCCACCTTGCCATGGTGGAAGTCAGGAGTTCGACCCTCCTTGCCCGCTCCACATTCAGGCTGGCGGACAAGCCAGCGCGGGGGCAGCCGGGGGATGCCCGGCGTCACGCGCACACCCGCCAAAACACGGAGAGATAGCACGTAACTGGTAGCGTCGCCGGCTGTAACCCGGTTGTCCTAACGGATCTTGGAGGTTCGAGTCCTTCTCTCTCCACCAATCCCGGCAGGGTGTTGTGACCCTCTCGGCCATGGATTGCCCACTTGCATCAGCGGCGACAAGAAGCCGAGGGCGCGAGGGGCGGCCGAGTAACCGACTATACAAGCGGCGAGCAACCCCGCTTGCGAACAAGTGTCAGCCTCACAGGACGCGAGGTATCGAATTCTTGGCATGTAGCTCAGCGGCAGAGCCGGCGACTGTTAATCGCCTCGTCGGTGGTTCGATCCCACCCATGCCAGCCAATTACCGCCCAGCGCGCTCGCAACGCGCAGGGCCTTGCTGTTAGTTCAGATGGATAGAATCCGAAGCGAGGGACGTTCGAGTCGTCCCCGGTCCAGTAGCCAGGCGTGGCGAACAGCCGACATGGCGGAAGGGGAGGGACGCCGGTTCGAGGCCGGCACGGCAAGTCTGATTTCGGAGTGTGTTTTCGGGGAGTGAAGCCGTGGTGATCGAGGCCACGGGAAGCCCGGCGGGTAACGTCGATGGCTGCGACGTAGAGGCCGGGGTGATAGCAGGTGGAGCCGCCTGTTGCTGGTGCAAACCCAGCCACTTCCACGAAAACATATTCACGGGCCTGTAGCTCAACTGGGAGAGCGCCTGCCTTGCACGCAGGAGGTCGTCGGTTCGATCCCGATCAGGTCCACCAATGCCACCCCGGGGCGGGTCCAGCCCCCGGCACACCACCGCCGAGCAGAAGGTGTGGTAGAGCCCAGCTCCGCCGGATCGTCCGGTGTCGATGTTTCGCCCCGGTAGCTCAGTTGGTAGAGCACTGGCCTGAAGAGCCTGGTGTCGCCCGTTCAATCCGGGCCTGGGGCACCAATCAATCGCGGGGTAGGGGAGCCCGGTCGTCCCCGCCGTCTTCATACGTCGGAGATCGCCGGTTCAAATCCAGCCCCCGCTACCAATTCGGTTCGTGTTCGTTTCCCTGGCCCTGTGGTGTAGCGGTAGCACCGCGGTCTCCAAAACCGGGTGCGGGAGTTCAAATCTCTCCGGGGTCGCCAATTTTAGTTCGCTGGATCTGTAGCTCAGCTGGTCAGAGCATCCGCCTGTCGAGCGGAATGTCGTGGGTTCGAGCCCCATCAGATCCGCCAATTTCTGAGGTGATGTAGCTCAGCAGGTAGAGCGTGGCCCTCATAAGGCTGAGGTCGTGCGTTCGAGGCGCACCATCACCACCACTATGTCGTTGCCCCGTAGCTCAGCGGCAGAGCACCCGGCTGATAACCGGGAGGTCGCCGGGTCAGCACCGGCCGGGGCAACCAGTTTTCGCGGGCGTAGCTCAGCGGTAGAGCACCCGGCTTTTAACCGGAGTGTCGCAAGTTCAACCCTTGCCGCCCGCACCAATTTGTCGAGAAGAGGTATTGCGGTACTTCGTGAGGCCGCGAAAATAGAGTCATAGCTGAAGGGGTGTCGCCAAGCGGTAAGGCAACGGATTTTGATTCCGTCATTCGCAGGTTCGAGTCCTGCCACCTCTGCCAATCCGGGGTATAGCGCAGTCCGGTAGCGCGCCTGCTTTGGGAGCAGGATGTCGGGGGTTCAAATCCCTCTACCCCGACCAATTCGGTCGCCACTTCCACCGCAAAGAGCTGCACCCATCGTCTAGCGGTCCAGGACGCCAGGTTTTCAACCTGGCTACAGGGGTTCGATTCCCCTTGGGTGTACCAATTTGGCGGCGTCGCCGTTCACGATCAAGTCGTGAGCCACAGACCCACGGCGGTGCTGCCGTCATTTTCGTAACGCTGGCGTAGCTCAGTTGGTAGAGCTGCTGATTTGTAATCAGCAGGTCGGGGGTTCGAGTCCTCTCGCCAGCTCCATTTTCAACAACCAAGGAGGTGCATCATGAAGCGCAAGGTCCGCGCCATTGCGGTGAGTCGTAATCGCAATCTCGTGGCGCTCAATCCGTTGCTGCGCAAGGGTCACGCGCACGACAAGTCCGGCAAGGCCGAGCGCAAGCAGGCCAAGGATCGCCTTCACAAGGACGTGGAGGGCTATCTTCAAGCCGTCATGCCGATGGCCGCTTGAAAATAGTCTTCGCGGGTGTAGCTCAGCTGGTAGAGCCTCTGCCTTCCAAGCAGTTGGTCGTGGGTTCGAGTCCCATCATCCGCTCCAATTCGAGGAGGTGTTGTATGCCGTGGTGTAGCTTCATGCGCCCAGTATGGGCACGCAGCTGGTATCGGCCGGCGCCTCTTTCCGTTACCGAGCGGCGCGCCGTCCGTCTGCGCCGGCTCCTGGCGCTGCAAAGCGAAGCCCATCGCCTCGACGACTACACCACGGCAGAGGCTTTCGAGCAGGAAATCAGGTTCAGCTTACCCTTGCCGTTGTAGCTCAGTTGGTAGAGCGGTCGCCTCGTAAGCGACAGGTCGCCAGTTCGATCCTGGCCAACGGCTCCACTTCACGCTTTCAATGGCGGCTATAGCTCAGTGGCAGAGCGCAAGGTTGTGGCCCTTGGTGTCACCAGTTCAATCCTGGTTAGTCGCCCCAAATAGTGTCACCGGGAGGAGACCCGGAGTGTCAGTGTGTGCGCCGAAGATCAAATGACCGTGACCCGCGCCACTTCCAGCTCGCTGCCGATCTCCCGGTGACACCCTAATAATACGGAGAGGTGCCGGAGTGGCTAAACGGGCCTGCCTCGAAAGCAGTGAGCTGCGCAAGCGGCGCGCGAGTTCAAATCTCGCCCTCTCCGCCAGTCTCATTTCCGTCCCCGTAGCTCAGTTGGATAGAGCGTTGGTCTCCGACACCAAAGGTCGCCCGTTCGAGTCGGGCCGAGGACACCACACACCACACCCCCGTAGCTCAGCGAACAGAGTGTCCGGCTACGAACCGGAAGGTCGGGAGTTTGAATCTCTCCGGGGGTGCCAATTTCGTTTTTTTGCCCGCGTAGCTCAATTGGACAGAGCGGCCGAATCCTAGTCGGCGGGTTGTCAGTTCAAGTCTGACCGCCGGGCGCCAAGCAATGGGTCTGTAGCTCAGAGGCAGAGCGCTCGGATCATAACCGATGAGGTCGGGATATCGTAATTCCCCGGACCCACCAAACCTAGGACACATCGCCCCCGTGGTGGAACTGGTAGACACAGGAGCTTCAAAAACTCCCGCCTTCGGGCGTGCCCGTTCGATTCGGGCCGGGGGCATCATTTTGATCACAGCCAATGTGGCGGAGTTGGTAGACGCGCCGGATTTAGGTTCCGGTGACTTCGGTCGTGAGGGTTCGACCCCCTCCATTGGCACCATATTTTGTTTCGCGCAGATGCTGGAATTGGTAGACAGGCTGGCTTGAGGTGCCAGTGCTGCAAGGCGTGCGGGTTCGAGTCCCGCTTTGCGCACCAGCTTTCGTATCACGCGCCCGTATTCGCGATACGCAAGGTCGGTTGTGTATCGCGTGTGAGACGTAACCGGGGCGTGGCGTAACTGGTAGCCGCACCAGACTTAAAATCTGACGGCCTCGGCCGTAGGGGTTCGATTCCCCTCGCCCCGACCAACGAAAAACTGGAGAGATGGCCGAGCGGTCGAAGGCGCGCCCCTGCTAAGGGCGTATGGGCCAACAGCCCATCGAGGGTTCAAATCCCTCTCTCTCCGCCAAACACAGCGGTGCGTAGCTCAGTCCGGTTAGAGCGCCTGGTTCGGGACCAGGAGGCCGCAGGTTCAAATCCTGCCGCACCGACCAAACTGACCAATCACCGTCCCTATCATCTAGCGGCCAAGGATGCTTGGTTCTCAACCAGGAAACCGGGGTTCGATTCCCCGTAGGGTCGCCATCACCGGAGAGATGCCCGAGAGGCCGAAGGGCGCCGCTTGGAAAGCGGATGGGCGGCCACGCCACGGGAGTTCAAATCTCCCTCTCTCCGCCATATCACAATTCCCAGGCAAGGGGGAGCGGGAAAAGATGGGCTTTTCGTGCATTTATCCCGCCGATCCCCTGTTGTAAATGGCGGTACGGTAGGGGCTCCTTAAACAAACGGAGGTCCACCATGAAACACGAGCTAGGGATTGCAGCAGCCGTCCTGATTTTGATCTTGGTCTTGGTCGCGGCTGATCGGCTGGATATGCATGCTGACCACATTTACCCGGTGGTTCGGCGAGATGGCATCTTCATCTCTCGCAAGCAGGTGTTAGCGGAGGAAAAAACAGGCAAGGTGCCAGAGTGGCCTATTGGAGCCGTCTTGAAAACGGCCGGGCGCGAAATCGCCCCGTGGGTTCAAATCCCACCCTTGCCGCCAATTTTATGGGTGCGATAGATGGAAGTGAAGAGAAGCGCCGGAAGCAGTTAGTGTAACTGCTTGGGGTTGCGCGGCATTATTCCGGCAGGTAGGAGCGCTTGATTTTGCCGGTAGTGGTAACGATTCCAGCCTTTTTGAGAAAGGCCAGAGCCAGTGCTTTTGACGCCGCAACTTTCTTGCGAAAAGCCCTCATGGAGCGCAATTCATTTTGAATTTTTGATTTTGCCATGGACCAGAAGACTCTCGAACTGCGCGCAGGATTCCGAGTGAGAAGGTAAGTCAGGTGGTCAGTTTCCAACACACCTCAAATAGGTCAGTGTTCCCGACTCAACAAAAAGGATACCCCGCCCCTATATGTAGATCAAATTGTTTACTCTCCGCGTAGCGCAGCCCGCTGAGCGCACCTGTTTCCCCTGCGCCCGTAGCTCAGTTGGATAGAGCATCGGCCTTCTAAGCCGAGGGTCGCCTGTTCGAGCCAGGCCGGGCGCGCCACACACCCTGCAGCAGTTTCCGGCTTGTCCCATGAGGTGACGACGATGGTACGGAGACTGACAACACAGCAGCACGCACACAACACGTCCACGCCGCTGATCCTGGCGGTGGACATGGGCGGTCGCCCGCTCGAATGGATGGGCTGGCAGGAGGCCGTGCGCCACTATGCCCTGGAGCAGATCGGCTGGACCGTGGGTGATCCCTCGATCATCGTGCGCGGCGGTATCAATGCGCGCGGCCTGCGGTCGGAGATCGCCCTGCACCCGGTTGTCGCCCTGTATGGCGCCGATGGAGGCCGCTACGCCGAGTACACGCCGCCGCTGAGCAATCGGGCGCTGTTTGCCCGCGATGGCTACCTGTGCCTGTACTGTGGCGAGCGGTACCACCCCAAGGTGCTCACCCGCGATCATGTCATCCCGACCAGTCGGGGCGGCGCGAACAGCTGGGAGAACTGCGTGTCGGCGTGCAAGGCCTGCAACAACCGCAAGGACGCGCTGACGCCGGAGGAAGCCCGCATGCCACTGCTGGCGCTGCCGTACGCGCCGAACCACGCCGAGGGCCTGATGTTGGCGAACCGCCACATCCTGGCCGACCAGATGGCCTTCCTGGAGGCGCGGGCACCGCGGCGAACGGTGAGGGGATAAGGAAAGGATGGCTTCGGCCCCTTGTTGTCGGTCAACTCCGAACGGGCAAACACGCGGCGGCCATCGGTAAGATCGACAATGATCAGGCATGGTGCCATCGGGCCGTGTCGTCGTCCCGCTGCGTCAATCAGCCGATTGCTACCCGGGCGACTGCATCCTTGATGGCATCACGAAGTAAGGTGTTCTCGCCGCCAAAATAAAATCGTTCGCGCGAACGAGTGCCATCCATCCCGCTCCATGCGTCCGGCAGTTCCGCCTCGCGCAGGTAGAGGGTCCGTAACGCCTTTTTTACGTCAGGGTTTGTGGCAAGTTTAGTGAAGAAGGCGCCGGCATCCTTATGTCTGGACCAGAATGGCTTGGTTCGGTGCATGAACTCCTGCACTTCGGCTGGCGTGTCAATGTTAGAGTTGACATGCAGTGCTGCAAGTTGACGATCACGTCCGGCGAACGGTTCGGAGGCGGCCCACGAACAACCGAGTGCATCAGCAAAATGTTGTTTCGCCAAATTGTGCTTTTGCTTGATATATGCTTCCGCTGCCCGTGCGAGGCGCGAAACGACCGTATGATACGGTTCGCCAGACGACAGTCTCGGGAATAGAGATCTTACGCTCCCCTTGCCACGGTTCAAACGAAGCATGGCGAGATAATAGCGCGTACCAAAGCTACCAGTGCTATCGAGCTTATGGCACTTACTTAGCCAACGGTAGGCGTTCGCTTCGTCTCCTGCTGTAAAAGCGATGACGCCCCCCCAATACAACGTTGCGGGCCAGTAGTGGGTGTCAGTGCCATATTTGTACTGCCCACTAATCAGTTTGGGGTCAGGGGCCTTTTCGGAATGGCTGCCGTATAATTGCTCGAACAGGCTGATTGCTCTCTTGATGTCCGGCAGTACCTCGCTGGCGAAGCCTGGGGCGAATTTTACATAACCATCGGGCGCGTCGTAGGGCGTTTGTTCCGAGTTCCACCCGAAAGTCCAGTCCCCCTGCCAGAGAATTGGCGCAAGGGCGCTGATGTGCATGGCTATGGGCCACGGATTGTTTGGGTGGCGCTCTCGAAGTAACCCAATGCTGTCCTCAAACCGATCGATCTGCTCTTCGGTCGCGGTATAAGGGTCAGGGAGATATGACGAGACGGCATCGTAGATGCTTTGCCCGAGTTCCGTGAAGGCGAGAAACGTCTCACCGTCTTCCCTGATGTCGATATCCGCGTAGTCGAACACCGTCAAATTGTCACCGTGACTTTCCTGTCCCTCTAGGACGATTATCTTCTGCTTTTCTCGTGCAAAGTATTCGCGATGAATTGGAGGGGAAGAGAACAACCCAATGTGGAAGGCGGCTATGTCGCGGCTTGTCAACTGGCGACCTTGACTCTCCCGGTACTGGCGCAAAATATCCTGTAGCCGCATTGTTCCGTCGAGGTTGATTTTCGCTTGCCGGACCAGGGGGTGTGTATCTTGGTCGTCCTCTTCTAGCGCCGGTTGCTGCAGGGCTTTTCGGAGTTCGTGGAGGCCGGAGTAGCCGTAGGCTCGTGCCAGCAACTCCTGGGTTTTCTGGTAGGGCTCTTGGATCAACCAGGACAGATTGCGTGCGTAGCGGGAAAAGTCTTCTAGGGATGTAGGGCGGAATGGGCGCCCTTCATGCTTGGTGGTGGCGGGCATCGTACATTGCTCCTCTGTTTTGTACGAGCGTCGATCAGGCGTGCTTCCAAAGGCTTGGCGCCGGATTACCAAGCCAAACAAGGTGTTCGCTTGCCCGATCGTTCGATCGTACACAGTGAAGCAACGGTATATTTTGCGCGGGGTCCCGCCTCGGGTTCTGCGCTTCCGGCGTTTGCCGGTCCGGCGTCAACGGCCACACCGCGGCCGTCACCCACGATAGTGGGATGCGCCAAGTATAAAAGGGAGGCTGCCGCCTGCCAACAGGTCTCTGCTGGCGCTGCCGCATGCCCCGAACGAACCACGTCGAGGGGGCCTGATACTGGCCAACCGCCACATCCTGGCCGATCAGATGGCCTTCCTGGAGGCGCGGGCGCCGCGGCGAAAGGTGAGAGGATAGGGGAGTGAGGCACCGGCCCCGCAAGGGGGCCGGTGATGCCGCTGAACAACCGCGGCGGTCGCACCACGGCCTAGCAGGGCGATCATTCCTGCCGGTGTAACGCTTTCAACATGGACCTTCTATGCAGGGGGTGACCAGTCCCTCTGCGAGATCGAGCGCGACATTTTGCCGCAGATGGGCCGGCAGAACCGGGGCGTGAAGCTGTGCCTGGATGTGCTGGTGGACGCATAAAACATGGCCACCAAGAAAGAGCCCAAGGCGTTCGATTCGCACTGGCCAGAAGGGCTTGAGGCTGGGGTTGTCTATAAGGTGCCCTGTGACGATAAAGGACGTAATGGCGGAGCATGGTTAAAGGTCTATGTTGCCAACGATGGCGATGTTCATATGTCGATGCAGGAATGGGAGCACATCCCTGAAGGGGAGCCAGATCCCATTCCGTCAATCAGGATCAGAACCTTGTTCGGCGGCGGGCACAGTTTAAGGACGCGCCAGGCGTTGTTGTGGTTGGCCGACGCCATCCGGCGCGACAATGAAGAGTGTGGCCGGAATAACGATTAGAGGAAAAGATGGATTGCAAAATGGCTGAAAAACATAAATACGAGCCAGCCCATGTGTTCGAGGTAAGTTACGCGGACTTGGCCACCCTGATGAACCTAATCCGCGCACAGCACTGTGCGTTGGTTAATGCGCACAGGTTCATCGAAGCGTCTATCGGGGGCGATGCAGCCCTAACACGTTACCTCGATGAAGTGCTTGGCGCCCCAGAGCGTGTTCGCCTGGCTGACGTTCTGGACATGCTGGATACGTTGAAAGGGGTGGTCGTGCAGGTAGAAGGCGACGTCGTCGAGCTTCTCTGCGGGCATTTGCGAGCGGAGGAGCAGCTGAACGCTCGGAAGTATTTTGAAGGAACGGATATGAGCGGAGTGACTTACTTTGTCACTAGGAACGAAGACGGGTTATTGGTGTGTCTTGACGCCCAGCAACTTGCTTCCCTGCTCTCAGGCTAATTTGAAACCGATATGAGCGTAACCAAAGACGATATTAAGGCGGTGCTGGGCGGAATATTAGGAATGTCCGCCAGAGAAGACGAGGAGGCGTATCACGCCGTCGCTGACAATCAGGTCGTACAGCGCGCTGTTGATTATGCTCGCGAAGGTAAATATGAGGAATTTGGCCTCCTCTTCGTCGGTCAAATCGAACGAGTGATAGATGGTCTTTTGGCAAGCGTGACCAACGATGCAGAAGCACAGTTTCTCATTAAGCATGGATGCTTTGTAGAGGAGCACTTCAAGAGGCTGATCCAGCGATATGAAGGAATGCCATGCTGTGCCGACAAGTCGCGAACAATAATGCGTTCATTGATCGTGTTTTATCTTGAAGGGAAGCCTATTTGCTTCGATTACAGCCAGGAATACACGTACCATCTTCCCAAGAAGATATTTAAGGCACAGGAAGAGATTTTGGGTTTCGCGAAAGGATTGCATCAATTGTTCTATGGCAACCCTGACCTCTATCTGGAGCAGTTGAGGTCAGTTATGGCGACAGCCGATAAGACATAGAGGAAAAGACGATGGCGGACATCAACAAGATATCACCGGGGCGAGTGTTGTGGGACGTGCGTCGCGCTGGAGCTAACTCATTGTCGCGGGCGAAGACCGCCACCTATCGTGTGGTAGTGAAGGAGGTTCATCCCGATGCAGATTTCGTGGTTGCGGAGGTTAACGGCAATCCGCCACAGCGCTACAGTGGAGCGCAGGTCAGGAAGTGGCGCGTAAGTCCGCCTGGCAAATCGTAATTGGAGAAGGCGGCAAAGAAGTCCCTGAGCGCAACGCGAAGTTAACCGGCGCTGCGCGCCACGAATAGGAGCAGGAGCGATGACCGAACGGACAACCACCGAGGCCAGCAGCAGCGATGGCGCAACGTCCGCGTTGGATGATGGGTTAGGGCTGTGGCTTCCGTGTAACGATCCGGGGTACAGCACCAACGCCAGGCCATGGGTTCTTGAGCGCCGGAACCGTAAATTTTGGGGCGGCACCGAAACCCTGCAAACGGCCTCTTTCAATAAGCGGCGATTCTCCACGCAAGCAGCAGCACAAAAGGTTGCCGATGAACTGAACGCAGAGCTGAGGGGCGCGGAGCCTACCTTATCGGCGGAGCGTCCCTCTCAAGCGACGGGTTCGACGGTTGGTTGATTGGAGAGAGAACATGAGCATGGAGTACATACGGAAAACCTATGGCGTACCGGCCAAGCGCGGCGGAGAAGTTCGGGTAATGCTGGATGGAAGTGATGGTATTCCCGGAACCATAACTGGTTCGCGGGGGCAGTACCTGCGAATTCGTATAGCGGGCCGCCGCCGGCCTGGGCTTTACCACCCGACGCATGCGCTGGAATACATGACGCCGAGCACTAGGCGTGAATTCCTGCAGGGGTGCGATGCATGAGTACGCCAAACATAAAAAATAAACTGACGATTTCCTCGGCTCTGGATGCAGCTCTCTCAGGCAACTCTGGATTACCGGCTGAGGCAATCCGTGACGCCTACGAGGCTATCTTGCCGGTATTCGAAAAGTATCGCGACCTGAAGCGATCGCATATGGGCCGCGATCGCACCGGCGCGATGGTGGATATGGGGGTGCGGGCGGCGCTCGCCGATGCATATGGTCGTTCGAAATAAGCGAAGCCAATCAACTAAAAAATGACCTTCATCATGGTGACTGTTTCGCTGGTTATTGCGCTCATTGCACTATGGGCGACGGCTCGCCTGGACGCACGAGACCGGAAGGAAAATGAATTTTACTTGAATGAATTTAGTGCAAAGATAGGCGGCAAGATTACGTGGAGACAAAGGCTTGCTGCATGGAACGGGGCAAAAGGAGGGCGGGCGCCAGCATGGCACTGGATTGAGCCTGTTGCGCCACTGCCGCCTGGATGCCGCGTTGGCGAGTGATAGGAGAAGAGGGCGTGAGGATGTCGGGCCAAAAACTGTCCCAGGCCGACCGCCGCGAACTGGAGTTGTTTGAGGCGTACTTGGGTGAGGTTGCATCTAAACCAACGCATGTAGTGCTGGCCGAGCGGCAGGACTACCTCGATTTGAGTGACGAGGAAGTGCGGGTCGCCTGGCGGCAAGCAAGCCAACGATAGAGGAGAAGATGGTGAACGAAGCCACTGAACTGAAAGACCGCATCGCTTTAGCCGGTCGCCAGGAGCGCCGGGGTATACGCGACGGCGAGACTACCGTAGAACTGGTAAGCATTGGGCTCGGCACTATGCGCACTTCAGCCACCTACGCGGCGCTCCTGATCCAACTCGAAGGCGCGCGCCCCAGCCAGATCGACGTACTGGACAGCGTAATGGACGCGCTCGGCATCCATCCGGAGGAGATCATCCACAACCGCAAGATGCCGGACGTAGTGCACGAAGAGGCGCACAGCAGGTGGGCGGAAGAGGCTGACGAGCTGCGCCGGAAACTGAGCGTATAACAAGGGTTAGGCAATGAGAAGCGTCTTGCTGGTAGCGGCCGTGCTGTCGGGAATGTGCAGCGTACTCATCCTGGGAATCGGTCCGTCTGGGCCGTTCGCCGCGTGGAGTGCCGTGGTCGGGTGGGCGGCTATGGCGTGTTCGGCAGTCACCGGCGGGGCGGCTCTGCTGTGGCCGTGGTTTCGCCACACGTTTGTGCTGAAAGACCACACGCCAGAACTCTGCACGTCCGCGCGCAAAAAGTTCGGCTAGCGATATTGTTGATAGGAAACCGCAGGATATATATGCCGCTGTCATGGAATGAAATCAAATCCCGCGCCCTGGCGTTTTCCAAGCACTGGGCCGATGCCGGCAACGAGGACGCCGAGGCCAAGCCCTTCCTCATCGCCTTCTTCGAGATATTCGGCATCACCAACAAGCGCGTCGCCAGCTTCGAGCATGCGGTGAAGAAACACGGCGGCGGCAGCGGCTACGTCGACCTGTTCTGGCCCGGCATCCTGCTGGTGGAGATGAAATCGCGCGGCAGGAACCTTGACCGCGCCTATACCCAGGCGATGGACTACTTCCCCGGCATCGCCGAGCGCGACCTGCCGCGCTACGTGCTGGTATGCGACTTCGCCCGCTTCCGCCTGCACGATCTGAGCTACGGCAGCGTGCACGAATTCCCCCTCGCCGAGCTGTACAAGAACGTGCGCCTGTTCGGCTTCATCGCCGGCTACCAGACTCAGGTGATCAAGCCGCAGGACCCCATCAACATCAAGGCCGCCGAGCGCATGGGTCGGCTGCACGACCAGCTCAAGGCCATCGGCTACGAGGGTCGCCCGCTGGAGCTTTATCTGGTGCGTCTGCTGTTCTGCCTGTTCGCCGAAGACACAGGTCTGTTCGAGAAGCGTCAGTTCCAGGACTACATCGAGCGGCGCACCAGCGAGGACGGAAGCGACCTAGCCGACCGGCTCGCCACCCTGTTTCACGTCCTCAATACACCCCATGATAAGCGGCTGAAGAATCTCGATGAAGAGCTGGCCGCCTTTGAATACATCAATGGCAAGCTGTTCGAGGAGAACCTACCGCCGGCCAGCTTCGACGCAGCGATGCGCGAAAGTTTGCTCGACCTGTGCGGCCTAGACTGGAGCCGCATTTCGCCGGCCATCTTCGGCAGCCTGTTCCAGTCCATCATGGACGACCTGGCGCGGCGCAACCTCGGCGCCCACTACACCAGCGAGGAGAATATCCTCAAGCTGATCAAACCACTCTTTCTCGACGCCCTGTGGACCGAGTTCGGGAAGCTCAAGAAGAACAAGAACAAGCTCTTCGAGTTCCACAAGAAGTTGCGGACCCTGACCTTCTTCGACCCCGCCTGCGGCTGCGGCAATTTTCTGGTCATCACCTACCGCGAACTGCGCCTGCTGGAGCTGGAGGTGCTGCGCGCCGCCCACACCTCGGGCCAGCAGATGCTCGACATCCACCAGATGGTCAGCGTCGATGTTGACCAGTTCTACGGCATCGAGATCGAGGAATTCCCGGCGCAGATCGCCCAGGTCGCCCTCTGGCTCACCGATCACCAGATGAACCTCAAGGTGAGCGAGGAATTCGGCGCCTACTTCGCCCGCATCCCGCTCACCCACAGCGCCACCATCGTCCACGACAACGCCCTGCGCATCGACTGGGTCGACGTGCTGGCGCCGAAGCGCTGTAGCTACATCTTGGGCAATCCGCCGTTTGTCGGCGCCAAGTACATGAACGATGCGCAGCGCGAGGATACGCGCCAGGTATTCGGCGACATCGAGAACGCCGGCCTGCTCGACCTTGTCGCCGCCTGGTACGTGAGGGCCGCGCGATACATGACGGACAACCGCACGATCCACGCCGCCTTCGTCTCCACCAACAGCATCACCCAGGGCGAGCAGGTCGGCGCGCTGTGGGGCTGGCTGCTGGCGCAGGGCATCAAGATCCACTTCGCCCATCGCACATTTTCCTGGAGCAACGAGGCGCGCGGCAAAGCGGCGGTGCACTGCGTCATCGTCGGCTTCGGCCTGGAGGATGTAGCCGACAAGACCATATTTGAATACGAGGACATCAAGGGCGAGGCCCATGCGGTGAAGGTGGCCAATATCAATCCGTATCTGGTGGATGCGCCGGATGCTGTATTGCCGCGCCGCTCGAAGCCCATTTGCGATGTGCCGGAGATCGGGATCGGCAACAAACCCATCGACGGCGGCAATTACCTGTTCACCACCGAGGAAAAAGAAGAGTTCCTGCGCAAGGAGCCGGCGGCGGCGCCCTATTTCCGGCGCTGGATCGGCGCGGATGAATTCATCAACGGCTTTGAGCGCTGGTGTCTGTGGTTGGGCGATTGTGCGCCCGAGCAGCTGCGCGCCATGCCGGAGGCGATGAAGCGGGTACAAGCGGTGAAGGCGGTTCGCCTGGCCAGCAAGAGCGCGCCGACACGCAAGCTGGCGGAAACGCCGACACGCTTTCATGTCGAGAACATGCCGTCCGGGCCGTATCTAGTGCTACCAGAGGTGTCGTCGGAGCGACGGCCGTTCATTCCGATCGGTTACGAACAGCCGGAAACATTCGCCAGCAATCTGGTGAAAATTGTCCCTGATGCCACGCTGTTTCACTTTGGCATCCTTACCTCCACCATGCACAACGCCTGGATGCGCACTGTGAGTGGAAGATTGAAAAGTGATTACCGATACTCCGTGAGCATCGTCTACAACAACTTCCCCTGGCCCACACCCAGCGATAAGCAGCGCACCGCCATCGAGGCCGCCGCGCAGGGCGTGCTCGATGCCCGCGCCGCCCATGCCGGCGCCTCGTTGGCCGACCTCTACGACCCGCTCACCATGCCGCCGGATCTGCTGAAGGCGCACCAAAAGCTGGATGCCGCGGTGGACGCCGCATATAAGTTCGGAGGGAAGAGCGAAGCCGAGCGCTTAATGTTACTGTTTTCTCTGTACGGAGAAGTGGCGAGCACGGAACCGGGGCGACGGAGTCGAATTTCACCCCGCCCGCCATGTGGAGCAATTTAGCATGACCACTTGCAGTGGTCATTGTTTTTGCTATGATAGTGACCATCGTAATATGACCATAGGCAGAGATATGCAAGAGCAAGTATCAAAGTCTGAGTTCAAAGCCAAGGCGCTGGAGCTGTTTCGGCGGGTGGAGGCGAGTGGTGACACCGTGATCGTTACCGACCACGGCAACCCCACCATTGAGGTTCGCCCCTATCGGAAGACAGAACGCAGCCCCCTGGACATCCTCAAGGGCAGTGTTACGGAATACACGAAACCCATGGAGCCGGTCGGCGAAGGTGAATGGGAGGCGCTTGGGTGATTGTTCTGGATACGCACGCTCTCGTCTGGTGGGTGAGTGGCGATGAGCAATTGTCCCTGAATGCTAGGAAGGCCATACAGGCCGAGCTGTCGAAGGACGGGCAGATAATGATTTCAGCCATCAGCGCATGGGAGATTGCCATGCTGGTGGCTAAAGGCCGACTGGCCCTAACCATGGATGTTGACGACTGGCTGGCGACGGTTGCCTCCATCGAGGGCGCCTCCTTCGTGCCGGTAGCGACCGATGTAGCAGTCCAGTCGGTCCGCCTTCCCGGAGACTTTCATTCTGATCCGGCCGACAGGATGATCGTGGCCCTGGCTCGGCATCATTCGGCGCCCCTGGTAACCGCCGACGCCAAGATCCGAGCGTATCGGCATGTCAAAACGATTTGGTAGGAAAAGATGGGCATGAAATTAATGCAGCACAAATCCTGTCTGCTCTGTAAGGCTTTGGTGGAAACGTATGGCTATGGCATGGCAACTTTGCCTGAAAATGTGACATGCACGCTTGGCTATAAGAACAAACGCGGGTTCATGCCGGGCTTCAGCAACTGGTTAGTGGCGCGGCCAGATGAGCCGTGCCCCAAACCTATGCAGAAACGAACATTATCTAAGGCCCCAAAGCGGGCAGCCTGATAGCGTTGGAGAAGTACCTTGCGTGGCGAGTTGAGCGAGGCGTTGGCGTGGTGAAGAGCACTCGGTATCGCGGTCTCGATCCGAAGCTGCCGCTGCTGCTGAATGACCGAGGCGAGCCGTTCGGATTCACCCGGCGCAGCAAGGCGAGCGAAGAGGATTTGCAGCCAAGCGGGATGAACCTGCTTTTTCGACAGATGATCGGTCGCACGAAGTTCGCCGGCATCGTGACGTACAAGGACTTCCGGCGCTCTTTCATTGTTCACATGGGGCGGGCGGACGAAGGTGGCTTGTCCACGCGGAACTTGATGGCCGTAACCGGTATCCGCGATTACGCGAGCCTCAAGAAGCATCTGGACCTGGACTCGCAGCGGGTTACCAAGCAGGTGAAGGGTATCTACAAGAGGCTGTAGCGATGGCTTATGTGCCGCGAGGAATCAGAGAAAGATGGGTGCGCGACGCGCAGTATGCGCGCGAGCTGGCGGCCATGAAGCGCCACCGGAACGTAGAGTTCGTGGAGGTGCCGTTTGAGTGGCAGACGAAACAGACTCGTGATTCGGCCCTCTTTCCATCCTATGGCTGGGTGCCTCACGAGATGCTGCGCTGGAGGAAGTTGGACGGCACAGTTGTTCCCTGGTCCTGGGGGCGTCAGGGTGACGTTTTCCTGATGGCGGCAGACTATGCCAGTAGGAGTAATCCGGGCCTGTAAGGGGCCGCCCCTTGCGGTACGGGCGAGGCATGAGAAACTGGACTTGCCGAGTCGCAGATGAGGTTGAATGAATGAAGCTGGACTGCTCAAGGATATCCAACGAAGGCGACTTGTTGGCGCTGATCGGGATTGTGGTGGTTGCTGCGGTGTTGGCGGTTGCGATTCTCTTGGCAATCTATATTGATGCGTTTTGGGCAGGCGCTTTCAGCGCGACCATCGTTTGGAAGTGGCGCGACTGGATATATGCGCCGATTGATCGGGTTCTGAATCGGCTCTGGTCAAGTAATGTTGCAGAGACGGAACCAGTCCCCCGTCTCTTGTGTCGAGACTGCCATCACCCTATTGATGATGGCGACGACGCCCATGTTTGCATCCAGTGCGGCGGGCGGAACGCGAGAGCATGAATCGAGAGGAAAAGATCATGACCAGAACCAAGAAGGCAGTATGGGTCGGTGTTGGGGTTGCGCTGGCTGGCACGGTAGCACTGGAGATGGCTTATAGGTTGTTTGGTGTGGCGGACGTTCCTGTTGATATCGGCGTAGTGCTGACTTCACCCTTCCTGCATGGGCCGGCGATGGGGTTGGTAGCAGGGGTATTGTGGTGGCGCCAGAACCCAAAAGACGCAGTAAGCGCAACCGCCCGTTCGCTTGGCGTCGAAACGCGGTTCGCGCCGTGTGATTCTTCCGAAAAGGACAGGGCGGACGCAGCGCGCGAACATAACTCGTAGTTGGAGAAGACGATGGAAAATAGCATGAATGTGGATGTACGGATGCCCTGGATACTTCGTCCGGCGTCAACGATTGTCGTGGCTGTGCTGTTGGTATCCCTGGCGATCATCGGCGGCATCGGTGGGTATCTCGTGCAGCAGAAGCGGGGCGACATGAGCGGGATGCTTACGCTGGTGCAGGCTCACATCGAGGCCAGGGCATTGCGAGACAGGCTGCACATGCTGATGGATATGGACACCGATATCCGGCCTGCGCTCGTGGCGACCGGACACAGTGATGAGTTGGCAAAGGTCGTTGCTGGGTCTGGGCTTGATGCGACCGCCTTTGTGTCGAACCCGGGAGCGCTCACTGGCCGAGAGCTGGCGGCCCTCCTGGACGCGGTTGTTGCGTCCACCCAGCCAGCGATGGATGCGGTGGTGACCACTGAGCGGTCCAACAGGGAAGCCCGCCTGGATCAGGCTATGGGTTCGCGCGAATAGCAGCATTGGAGAAGACGATGGGGCAGCAGGAGCAAGCAGTGGCGGCAGTGGTGGCGTTGCTCACGGAGCATGGTTGGCGCGCTGCTGGCGCGACTCGTGTCGAGACGGTGCGAATACCGACCCAACAGAGTCCTGTTTTCGGCGGCATGGGCGGTGAGGTTGCCACCTTTGGCGGGCGACTGCGCTTCGAGCGCGACGACCGACGTGTGACAGTGGGTAAGCGCACCACCAGCTTCTATCGGATGGGGGCTGATGGCGCCTGTGGCTTCCGCAATGTTCCGACCAAGGACATTGCCACAGCGGCGGAACTGGCCAAATAGACATAGGAAACCGGGGAAGAAGCGATGTTGGCACGGGCGTGGAAGTGGCTGGTTGGTTTCGTCAGCCCTAGCAGGTGCGACGCGGCCTCTGGATTGAAGTCGGCAACGCGCGACCGGTGGCTGGATGTTATCGAGCGCCACGGGTACACCGCGCACTTCTGGTTGCCGGGAATTGCGCACCACGCCGACCGGGAGTTGTGGGAGGCCCTTGAAGGGCTGAAGAATGCCGGATTCATCGTGATAGATGCGAACGGCGCTCTCGCTGGAAAGGTGGCTAAAGCGCGACTGCCGGTTGGCGAGCTTGCGGAACAGCGTCGCGCTCAATTTCGCATTGTGGAGTAATTGGAGAAGAGGTTCATGCCCAAGCCGAGCAACGCCCAAGCAAAAATCATTGACCGAATCAACGAGGGCGCCCGTCTTTCGCTCGACGTGAAAACGGGCCGCTACATCATCACCGAGATTGGCGGCAAGGTGTGCCAGATAGACCAGCGCCCGGTTCTCGTGATGATTCGGGATGGGTTATTGCATCAAAGTCTGGGCGGGGAATGCCGTATGGTGCGTTGAGTCCTCGGTGAGCGGATTGGGGAAGAATCGTGGCGCATCCGTCTGGAATGAAGGCGAACACCTGCCGCTATTGCGGGGGACGCTATATGGTCACGAACTTCATGCGCCGCAAAGATTTGGGTAAGGATGATGAAGGGTTTCTGCTGGAGGATACCCACCAGGCGGCCTGCTGGAAGAAACAGACAGCAGCTAAAGGCGAACAAGTTACTGATAGGAAATGATGATGGCCGAAGCAGAACGTGAGGTCGTAGATATGATGGATGTGCTCCGGCAGCGGGCGCGAAACGGTGAGCCACTGTATGTGACGGGCTCGGACGCTGGTGCTGCCGCCCTAGCCGAGAAAGTGGCCGCCGAAGTAGCGGCCGAGACGGGCCAGTCGGTACAGGTTATTCAGGTCGTGGTTCTCGACCCGGCCCCCAAGAGCTAATTGGAAACCGGGGGATCGGCCCATGACCACCGCAGGATTGAAAGCAGGGGAAGGAATGATGGATAAACTGTGTCGCGCATTGTCCGCAGTCGTGCTGTTGCTTGCGGCGCTCTATCTCGTTGGCACCTTGATTACGGCGTGGGCGGCCGTGTTCGTGGACGGTGAACTGGTGCATTGGCCGCTGCGCGAAGGCGAAACCTACGCCGCCCTGGCGGTGAAGGGTTTTGCCGGGGCGATGTTCTGCATTGCAGGCGCGGCAGTGCTAAATGCCATGCCGACGTGGGCCGCGTGCTGGAGCACAAAGTGGCGATAGGAAGCCGGGAAAAAATGAACCTGCAAGCCGACATCGTAGCCTTGTGGCACAAATTTACGAACCTGCCTTTATGGGCGCAAATTCTAATTGCAGCCTTGCTGGCGCTCTTCTGGTGGAGCGCGGCGCAGATGCAGATAAGAGAAGATGAGTAGATAGGGAACCGCTGCGACCGAACCGAAGCCAAGCATGACCGCGATTGATGACGAGACCATTCAGATGGTCCGGCTGATCGAGAAAGCGGCATCGGGCGCGTGGAACGTTGAGCGACTGGACACCGGGTTTCGCTACGAAGTCCCGGCAGCCCGACTGGTGGCAATAAGTTAATTGGAGAAGAGGCTAATATGGACCAAATCGCTGTGTCACTGATGATCGTTCTGGCGTTATATGTCGCCGGAAGCGGTATAGCTTGGTTTGTCAGTTTCCGCTGGTGGCTGCCGGCCAGAACACAACGATGGATCGGTGGAGAGAGGTTCTTCGGGGCAATTGAGCCCCAATGCGCGAACATCCCGACGTTGAAAGAATTTCTACTGCTGAAGGGTGTTGTCTGGGGCCGATAGGAGACGAACTGAGGATGTTCTGCGTGCCGAAACTGTGGGCCAAGGGGCTACTGATAGCCCTTGTGCTGATTGGCGGCGTAAGTTCACCGGCCAATGCGGGCTGGAAGTCGAAGGTGTTGGCCGCAGGAGCTGCGGGTAGCGTCGTTCTGTCACATGAGGCGGCCGGTCTTGTCGCGGCGGCTGTTGCCGTAACCGCAGCGACCACATGTGAGGCGACGAATTGTGCCGACAAGCTGGTTGAGTTTATCCAGCGTCACAGGATTGTCGGAAAAACGATTGTTCGCCGGGAACTGTCCGCTTACTCAAAGAAACACCCCGAACAGCAAGATCAAGTAGCAGATATCCGTTTAACCCTGGAGCAGACTGTCGGAGGTGGTTTTGTATACAAGCAGCAGAGCGAAAAGCGCCCGACTGATTGCCCTCCGGGGACGCTAGAAATTGATGTGGCGAAGAAGAAATACGGCTGGAGCAAGGACGATCTGCACAAGATCAAGGATTCGGCCCACGGCGGCATGGGGACAGGCAAATCGTGGACGGGCGTGGCGCCGGACGGAACCGTTGGGGTCAACGAAGACGGGCGCTGGACCCCGCAGGGTCACTGGGAGGATCTGAAGTAATGTCGCGCAACACCTATCGTCTTTCGTTCCACGTCACACATCCGTCGCTCACGGCGGATGCTATCCGTCAGGAGGTCAAGCTGCCGGTGGCATACGCGCAATCGGTTGGCTTGCCTCGGGCGACACCGCGCGGGAATCCCTTGGACGGGGTCTACAAGGTAACGAATGTGCATTTCGCTGCGCACGACAAGCCTCTGGAGTTTGCACAAGAATCCTTTCGCGAGGTGTTGAAAGGAGTGCTGAGCGCTATGGAGTCCGACTTTCCTCAACGGGTTGCGGAGTCGGGTGGGGCGACCCACGTCCTTGTTGGGCTTTACTCCGACGAGAGTCTTCTGTTGGAACTCCCACCAGAGGTTCTGCACGAGTTGGCCACCCGTAAAATTGGGCTGAAGATGGACTTCTATGGCGGCGAAGAGTAGGTCGCTAAAGGTAATTGGAGAAGAACCCTTGTGGTACGCCGCAAGAACGAGATACTGAATTCAACGAAGGCAAGCGAGGTGAATATGAAAGGTGTAAAGCTGGTTCTGGTGATGATGACTGGCCTGGTGATCGCGGTAGCAGCCAATGCGGTGACCTGGGAAGCGACTGGGGATACCAACGCACAGGACATGCGCAAGGTGAACGACGCGGCGGCAGAGCCGTGCGTATACGCGAGTCAACTGGTGCAGCCGGGTGAAACGGTATATCTGTCGAAGCTGGGTGAGACGTTGGCGTGTGTCCAGACGGACAAAGGGGCGGTGTTCAAGTTGGTGGGTGGCGAGACGCGGTAAGAGGCCGAGGAGGCGACGCATGGATTTCATCACCAGAAGTGGCCGTGTCATCACTTTCGACCTACTCAACCAGGCGGAGATCGATAAGGCGAAGGCGATGGCACCCGGCGAAGGCGTCGGCCCTGCTATCGCCGCGGAGCTGATCGCGAAGGTGCGCGATGGCGCGATCACGGATGCCGTGCAGATCCCGCCCGAATATAGCCGCCTTGGTTATCTTATCGGTCTGAAGGGTTCTTCCGAAGAGGCGCCGAAGCGTTCGGGAATGTCCTATATCGCCAACCAGGTCCCGGTGACGGTTCGGGCGAAGGTCTAGAGGAAAAAGATCATGATCGATTGGTTTCGCGTTGAATCTCAATTGCGTTTCCGCGTACTGTATCCGCTGTGGGCGGTCACGGCTTGCCGTATTGGCTGGCACCGCCTCACCTCATGGCCTTCTGGTCAGCCCGGAAACTTCTGTGAAGCATGTCGCGGCCAGATCAACCCCGACACCTACTCGTGGTATCACGTTACATCGACCGATGGTGAGTTGGATGCAAATGTCGCCGCCGTCAATGCGCAGCACGCCCTGGCATTTTTCGCACATCAGTATCATCGTGCCAATCTACGGGTAGCGTACCTGCGACCCGCAACAGGCATGACGATTGATGAGTGGCGGCGCGAGATGAGGGACTATATTGAGCGCGCATGGCCCGTACATCTGTCGAACGGCGTCAGCGTAAGGATGCGGTAGGATGAGAAAAATGCTGAAGAGCGGCGCTGTCCTAGCGGCGTTGCTAGCCTTGTGTGGGTGTGATTCTGGCGAGATCACCAAAGAATACCTGTCGAGCGCAAAACAGCCGGATATCTACCTGGGTGCTGGCGTCATCCTGCAAATCAGTGAGGCCGAAACCGCGACGGTGTATGGGCGCGACAAGTGCCCCGGTCATGAAATGCCTGAATGGCTCTTCGGGACGGCTGTAGAGAGCGAAGGTTGCACGCAGCTGTCAGGCAGGAACTCGGTCCCTGTGATACTCATTACCGATCATGGTCGTCTGGAAGAAATGTGGACGGTAACCGAGGATGACGGCCCTTATGGAGCGCGCATCACCATCAAGCGGCCGGATGGCTGGGTGTTGAGAGAACCAAAGAGTTAGTGAGGATGAAGACGATGACCGAGAAGAATTCGATCTACACCATTGATGGTCCCGGCATCACGGGGAATCTGGCGGCCATGGAGGCGCATGCGGCAGCCGGGGGCAGCTTTATTCATGAAGTGGGGCCGGATGGCTTCTTGGTGTCACCCGAAAAAATGTGGCCAGGCCAGGGGCTGGAGGGAAAGCGGGTGCGACTGGACGGCACCATCGATGGCGTACCCCTCTCGCTGTATGAGGTCTCCGATGGCATGGAAAGTGATTGGGTGGCTGCCTATACGCCGGAGCAGGCCGTCGCACTGGCGGAGTCTTCCGGTTGTCACTGCGACCGCGACGAAGGTGGCGCGCCGCTCACGGCGACCCTGATGTGCGAAGACGATGCCAAACAACGTCCGGTGCGTGACGATGATACCGGCGAGAAACTTACGCTGTGGGATTGGTTTCAGCGCACTTCGTCGCCGGACATCGTTGCCAGCACGATCTGGTAGAGCGGACAAGGTACAGACGCGCCGTTATGAATGACTGCTACAGCAGGCCGGATAACCGGCCAGGAACCCGCAAAGACTCAAGGCTTCCGACGCTCATACCGGCCCCGGCTGGTTACGCTATACGACTGAATGGGCGCGGCAGAGGCATAGCCACTGGCGGCAGGTTGGCATCGCCCTGTAGCAGTCATCCATAACGTAGCCGAACTGAACCTCATGGCCAACAACACGCTGCACCTGAACCTGAAGGGCGAGTATTTCGACCAGATCGCGGCCGGCACGAAACTGTTTGAGTACCGACTGCGGACAGGCTACTGGCGCCGACGCCTTCAGGGCCGCTCCTATCAGCGCGTGCTGGTGAAGAAGGGGTATCCCAGGGCCGGAGACCAGGAACGTATCGTGGAGCGACCCTGGCGCGGCTACGAGGAGCAAATTATCACCCACCCACACTTCGGATCGGAGCCGGTCGAAGTGTTTGCGATCCGGGTGAACTAGGGTGGGCCGAGTCCCCGCCGATCTCTACATCCAAGTCCGTGATTGGCTTGTGGCCAACGATCTGGACGGCCCGGCGATGTATCAGTGGGCCTCTAAACAGACCGGCCGCCCCGCGACACCTCAGAAGCTCGCTGCCGAGATCATTTGGATCATCCTCTGTGCCGGCCGTTCTGCGCAGGCAGCCCGGACAATCGAGCGTAAGGTCTGGGCAGCGATTGAGGTAGGTAGGCCGGTAGTAGAGGCGTTCGGCTACCGCGCGAAGGCCGCAGCCATCGAGCGCGCTTGGCACGAACGAGAAGCGGATTTCACCGCTCTCGCCAATATCCCCGCAGGCGACGTGGAGGCCCTTCTGAATTGGTGCCATTCCATCCCCTTCATTGGTGATGACACCCAGTTCCAGCTCGCGAAGAATCTGGGCGCCGATGTTTGCAAACCCGACATTTGGCTCTGTCGGCTCGCAGGAATTCCCGACAAGCCGAGGCACCCAGTGAAGGAGCGTTTTCGTACGTGCCAGGCGTTGTGTCGTCAGATCGCCGACGCTACCGGTGATCGCATTGCCGTGATCGATTCGATGCTATGGCTGGCCTGCAACAAAGGCGTGGTGTCGGTAAGCGCTGAGGCTGGGCCGGTTCGGTTCACGCCACCACCGGCGGCGCCGAAAGCGCGGCCGATTATGGTTGGCGTGTGAATTGGCACTGCCGTCAGCGGTAGCAACAATGTTGACACGCTCACGCATTCTGATAGTATCTCCAATGTAGCAACATATAGCCCTATAGGTGCATCAATGAAGACCCAAGTAAAGCAGTGGGGAAACAGTGCCGTCGTACGCATCCCCAAGCCCCTGCTCAAGGGTGTCGGCCTGGAGATCGATTCCCCCATCGAGATCAGCGTTGTGGACGGCCATCTGGTGATCGACCCCGTGAGGGAGGGCGAATACACCCTGGACGCCCTGCTCGCCGGCATCACACCGGAGAACCTGCACAACGAAGCGAATTTCGGCGTGCCTGTAGGCCGTGAGGTGGCCTGATGGTCGAGTACGTGCCGAAGCAAGGCGACGTGGTGTGGCTGGATTTCGACCCCCAGGCGGGGCACGAGCAGAAGGAACGCCGGCCGGCGCTGGTGATGTCGCCCAGCCGCTACAACCGGGTGACCGGGCTGATGGTTTGCTGTCCGATGACCAACCAGGTGAAAGGCTACCCCTTTGAGGTGGCCATGAAGGGCGTGCGCGGGGTCAGTGGCGTGGCCCTGGCTGATCAGGTCAAGAGTCTCGACTGGCGTGCGCGTCATGCCGAAAAGAAGGGGCAGGTGACGAAGGCTGTGCTGGCGGAAGCGCTGGCGAAGGCCCGCGCCCTGCTCGATGCGGAGTGATTGGAGAAGAGGGTCTGAAAACGTGGATTTGATTCTAATGCTCGGTATCGCAGGAATTGGGTTGGTTTTCGCATACCTCGCCTTCGCGTGGATTGTGGATCGGCGCAATAGTGTTCGCGTAGCCCCTGGCCTCAGATTGCCTGTCACCCGCGCTGGCGAACGTCCGTTACCTCTCAATCAACGTCACTTCCTCGACCGTTGGATATTCACAACCGCCGGGGTTGGTTTGCTTGGGGCGTTGTCGCTCGTAGTGATTCTGTGGCGGACGCTGTTTTAACCGATAGGGAACCGGAGAAGGGAGAGTCTTATGAAGAAGGTGAGTTTATTGGTTGTTGCTGCTTTTGGCGTCTTCGGTATGTTTGCGGCGGTGCACGCAGATGATGGTACCCTCAAGCCTGGCCAGGCTACTGGCATCCACATGGTTACGGCACATGAGGTGCCTGAGCTGCCAATCTCGTTCCCCGCGATGTACCGGACGGCGGACGGAATGGCATGCGTTACGACCACCAAGACCGTCCGGACGGAGCCCTCTGCGAGGGCGACGACTATGGATGTGACTGTGGTCGCGCCCATAGGAAAACGAAGGAGAAGATAATGCTTGAACCAGTGACCAGCCGATGGCAGTCGGCAGTGATGCTTCTGGGTTTTGGTCTACTGGCCGCAGGCGGCCTTGTGACATCGCCGCTGCTGGCCTGGCCGTTCCTCTTGGACACCGTCCTTACGGAGAGCCAGGCGCGTCTTATCTGGTGTCTACCTGGGAGCTTGGGCGCCCTCGGTGTCGTTATGATAACGCTAAGCGCTAACAAGCGGAGAGTGAGTCGCAAGGGGCGAGCAGCGGCAATACTGGTCGGATGCGGGGTGATGGCTCTACTCACCTCATGGATTCAGCACTCGCTCTTTAGCGAAGCCGACTCCAATGGGTATAGCGCCGTGGCCACAATGACCTCCTATATTCCCGGTTTACGCGAACGGTACGCCCAGCATTACCAGGACGGGAAGCTCACAGCCTGGGAGGCTATGATGATTACCGCTGATGGCGAGAACATCCAACGGCAAAGGGAGCGTGCCGCGAAGCGTCAGAGGAATGAAACTGAGCTCAGTTCTTCAAAGAGTCGGGCATTTGAAGCGGCAAAGTCGCAACTGTAGGGTTGGAAACCGGAATTACGAGGGAGGCCAATATGGGCTGGAAGGCGGTCAAAGAGCATTACCAAATCAGTCATATTGTGCACATGCGCGACCATAGTCTCTGTATTGGTTCAGGCTACATCTCAGACATCATCGTGGTGTCCCCGAATGGGGAAATCCTCAAGCGCTACGAATGGGGCTCTAATGACGATCTCGGTCGCTACCAGCGCGAAATCGAAGCCGACCCCGCGAAGTTCCAGGAATTGCTGGAGGCGTCGGATACGTTCACTGATTCGGTGGCCGTCTATACCTACTGCGACGCCGAGATTCAAGAAAAGCTGTGTGAGGCTCCTGGCTGGCCGAACGTCACCCATGATGGGTGCCTCATGTACGATAACACCTTCTCAACGGACAAGGCGAAGATCGTGGCTCGCGCGAAGAAGGAAGCAATTCTCGGTATCCGATTTGCTAATGAGCGGATCGAGCGGGTCGAGAAGGACTTGAATGAGGCGCGAGCGGACCTTTCCGACCTGGAACGCCAGGTGGCCTTGCTTGCGGCGGAGTATCCTGAGACTGAAAGTGCCGAATACACGGCACAGTGAGAGGAAAAGGAACCGCTGTGACCGAACCAATGCCAGGCATGACCGCGATTGATGACGAGACCATTCGGATGGTCCGGCTGATCGAGAAAGTGGCATCAGGCTCATGGCTCGTTGAGCGGCTGGATACCGGGTTTCGCTACGAAGTGCCGCCGGCGCGACTGACGGCAATCAGCTAATTGGAGAAGAACGTGAGCGACATGGGGCGCCAAATCCGAGAGTACCGCCAGCAGCACACCGAAACGCTCGCTGCTCTGGAGCAAATTGACAGCCTGTTGGTTGACGGAACCCAAGAGCCTGGGAAGCGCCTGAATGAGTGCCGAGACCTGATCGCCAAGGTCACCGGGAGGGCCAGCTAGTGACTGATATTCTGGAAAGACTGAATGCCCGCCTGAACGACATCCAGGACTCCCTCCTTGCTGCCGCGATTGAGGAGATTGAAAAGTTGCGCATGACCAAGGTGCGCCGCGGAAAGTTGCTGTCGGACATTTTCAATGATGACACTAGCGAAATGCTCCCAATGGACATTAAGAATCGTATTGACGATGAGTTAATGGGGCGGGCTGAATTTTGCAGTGCCGAGGCGCTTTGGCAGAGACTGCCAGCGAAGATTAGTCCTGAAACGCTGAAAATGATGACTACCTTCGGTGAGGATTCTGATGGAATCGAAGACTGATAGTACGCAACTTATCTGTGACGTGGCCAATTGCCTCTCACCGACACAGCGGAATTTCGTGAAACTTGTGAAAGGATCGACTGCTGGGTGGCCGGCAAGCCTCAAGAATCCTACGGCTGGCGCGTTGCAGCGACATGGCATTGTAGAGCCTAAATATGCCGGAAGGGGTCTTTATTGCTGGACCCTCACGGAATTCGGGACAAAATTAGCCGCTACCACTGGTGACTGGGACTAAGATACGGAGAGCGAGCATGCAGAACGCAACGAGTTACCATCCCGATCCTGAAATTAACGCTGAACTGATCCAGCAGGCGAACGAGGCCGAGGCCTTCGATCTCAGCATCGGATACCCGCCGCGCTGGTGGACCTGTCCGGAATGTGGCGCCGCGCACAATCGCGGCCACTTCCAAGCAATTGGGCAGCATCGCTGCCTCCGTTGCGGCTACGTAGGGAGCGGCGGTGTGATGCGCATAAACCCTCCAGGCACCAGCCAGTGACGCACGCTCATCAGAACGCCATGGGGGCTCCTTCGCCGTCCAGGCTCAGTCATAGGAAACGAGGTTCATGCCGTCCGGCGTGAAGAGGGGAAGTGAGGCATGAGTAGTCGCGTTTTCGCAGTCCGCTACGAGGTTCAATCGCAGAATTGGCGTAGCGGCCAGTTTTCGATCCCTGCCGACGTCGCCCAGATACTGGCGCTTCAACCAGGCGACGACGTAGTTGTTGAGGTGGCGTCGGCCAAAGGCTCGAAAACCGTGATCACGAAGGCAAAGTCGGGGCTCGAAGTCTACGGCCAATTCGGAGATCACGTCGAACCCGGCGAGTTGGTGGTGGTAAGTTTGACCAAGATTAATGCGTTTGGGTAGTCATAGGAAACCGGACCGGACATGCGCAATCCAATTGAACGACTCACACGAAAAGGGGTGCTCGCATGGCTTGTCACGAATCTTGCTGGCGTAATGCTCGCAGGGTACATGATGGCCATGTGCCTGGGCTATGTGCTGTTTGGCATGATGAGTGAGCGCCAGCAGAATGGCGCCGATGCAGGTTCGCCGTCGTAGCACGCAAAGACAAATTGGAGAAGACGTGTCTACCAAAGAGCAAGAAGATGCACTAACTGAACTGGTTAAGGAGGGGCAGGCGCGAGGTGATTATGTTCTCGACAAGCCACCTCTCTTTGGGCCTGGTGAGGATGTAACCCACAGAAAGGGTGGCGGGTATGTGATCCTCAAGTCTCCCGATGGCCGCAGGCTGGAGTATTGCGGCGAGCAGTTCTACGAGTATGTCAGCACCAAGGATAACTCGGTATGGATTCGTCGCCAGAGCGAAATGGAAGACGGTCGTTTTACTAAAACCAAGTAATAGGAAAAGAGCGTGAGCACTCTACAAATGGCAAAAACATTCAAAGTGGCCTCGATTTTTGATGTGATCGCTGAAGCCGAGAGGGCGGGCTTAAATACTCTGACCGTAAACGCCTCAAATGTCGCCAATGATGGCGAAAGTATTGCGATCCCTGACAGCATAAAAGGAAAAGGCTTGTTGCAGGTATCGGTAACCGAAGAGGTTTATGCCTCCTATGTCGGCGAGCTAATAAGCGGCGCTTGCACCAATGCCCCTTCTGGCGAAGCGCCAGCCGACGTGGAGGCGCGGGCAAGGGCCATTCTGGCTGATGGTAATTCGTTTCGCGCGGGGTTTATGCACGAATCGTTGCGAATATTGTTTGAGGTTATGCCGGAGGGTGCGCAACAGGCGCATCGTGGTGGGTCCATCGTTATCGGGTGGCGGCGGTCTCATAAATCTGTCAGCAGATGATAGGAAACGAGGGGTAGCGACATGAAAGGTGCATTGTTGCCGGCATTTATGTTGTGCGCGGTGGTGTTTGGTGGGATCGGGTACGCTGTAGGCCGTGAAGAGGCTGGCGCGATTATTGATATGCAACAACAGAACGCGGCTATTCTCGATGACATGAGCGTCACCATGATGGAGTTCTATCAAGTCAGCATTGATCGTCAGCGTATTGTAATGGCCGAGGTGCAACAGATTCTTTCCGACGAACAAAAGGAACAGGTCCGGCAAAGACTGAGCGAGGTCAAGAAATCGAACGACTGGCCTGCGTACTCGGAGCGTGTAGAGCAGATGCTCGCCGCCAAGTAGAAAGAGGAAGAGGATGCCTGCCGTGGAAGAGCGCTCAACAGCTTTGATATCCGTTCGCCCGGACGGCTTCGTGGACGGCGTAAGTTACTCGGGTGTTGGTGACGACGAATTCCGTGCGGATGCGGAGGCCCTTGGGCTTGAGGTGCGAGAGGTTGACCGCGTTTACGCGAAACAGGTCTGACTCACGCACATCCCGATCAACGGTGGCACCGTGTTGCCGACATAAAGAGTGATAGGAAACCGGAGGAGCGATGGAACTATCTGATTTTCAGCGGGGCGCGGTTTACTCAATCATCACGAAAGAGTATTCGCCGGACGGTGAAAGCGTGATCCCAGGCAAGACGATGGTCCGCCGTATCCTTGAACCGGCTACCAGAGAGAACTCGCGAATGCGTGCGGAAGGAAATATCGAGATGCCTACGGATTATGAGGTCGCGGGGTGGCAGGCGTTTCTGCGAGTTCAGAACGTGGACAGCGGGCGCGTCCACCTTCTGCATCCAGAGACGATCGAGAGTGCGACGATGGTGCAAGAGCAATGAGTAACCTTGGTCAGTTCGCGAGCGAGTACGGCGGGGCCATTGTGATGGTCGTTGTGTTTGTTGTTGTGTTTGTCGCTTGGTGGCGATGGCTGCTGTCGCCACCAAGCGCCGGTAGCGGCGGGACGTACAACCCGTATGACCGCGACGACACGAGCCGGCGCGGCACCGTAAACGGTCGGGCACCGGAATAGGAGGCGGCGATGGCCGACATGGACGAAATTCTGGACGCCTATACAGTCCGCAGGGATGACGTGCTGGCGTTAATCAATACGTTCCGAAGGGCACGTAAATTCAATATTTACGGGATGGTATACCAGACCGGATCGATTCCGACAGGTGAGGTTATGACCGACATGGCTCGATTCCTCATATCGCATCTTGGGATTTGTGACGATGGCGCGCTGGGATCAGAGGCGGGGGTTGCCGACCTACGTGCGGCGATGGCGGATGGACATCCGGTTGCGGACGACGTGTCGAGCTTGTTGGCCGCGCTATATCCAATCCCGTTCGCACCACACACGACGGCCAATCTTGGCTAATCTGGAGAAGACAATAGGAGTCGAATGATGAAGGATTACCTGTCTCATATAAGGGCCAGTTTCCGGGATAAGCGGTTGGTCCTCGCTGGTATTGCGGCCGTGCTGGCGGTCTACGCCATTCTGTATCTGGTTAACGGCTATGCCTCCAATCCCATGTGGATGCTCTGGTGGTTTGCTGCCGGCCAATTTGGCGCCAGTAGCATCGCCTATATGCTAATTAAGCTCGAAAAGCCACTGGAGCAACGAGCCCATTCTACGGACGGGCTCATGTGGCAGGTGCAGGTAAACGACATGACCGTAGGCGAAATATCCGATGCCGACTACGCCTCTATTCAACGAACCGTCTACTTTAGTCCGCATGTGTATTGGACTCAGCTCGTAAAGATCGTCAATGTTGGGTTGCGAGTCGCCGACTATCTGTATATGGCGATTCCGCTGGGCGTGTTCTGGGCAGGACTGGGGTGTTTCGTCTTCGCGCCGGACCTCTTTGCGGAGGTGCTGTCCGCAATCCAGACAATAACCCCCACCCAGGTGGTGGAGGCAACTCCCCTGCTGCTGAACATCCTGGGCCTAGTAACGGTTGTGGTTGTCGCAATACACTTCGTCATCGGGCGACGTTTCGGTTTCGTGAACCAGTTTGATCGCGCTTGTGGCTACATGGTTCGTCGCGCCGTGGGGTGCGTTGCGGAAGGAGACGTGTCGCTGTTCCGGTTTACGCAGGGTGCTGTGGTGACGCCTGGCGTTCTTGTAGGCGTTCGCGGGAAACGAGGAAGAAGTTTTTGACGAAACGAAAGAAGGCAGCCGACCCCACGGCCGCAGAACGAAAGCAGCGGGAACGCGACCGCAAGGCCGAACTCGGCCTGGTGCGGCGCGACGTGTGGGCGCACCCGGACGACTGGCCGCAGATCCGGGAGCTGGAACAGGCATTGATGGCTGGGCGAGAGCGAAGCGGAAAGTGATTGCGGGCGTGACCGGTCACGGCTATAATTAGGAACATCTTGAGGATTCGGAGAAGGTCATGGCCGACAGCGACGTGCAGGGCATTGAAATAGAATATCTGCGGTACATGGCGAACGAATTCATCTCGCTGTTTCGCGGCGAGGGTGAAACGCGCAACGCCAAATTGCAGGATGCGCTGCGCCGCGCCCATTCGCTCACCAATGGTGTGGAGCAATTGGCGGGAGCCATGAAGCGCGCCGCGCCCCATTTGTACGCAGAGCGGACAGGCTAAAGCGAGGATATCAAGCCGATGGCCACGTTGCATGAATGCCTGAAGGAATTGCCGTCAGATATGACGCTGGTCAACCTGGTGGCGGCAAGAGACCGTGTGAGGACGGCGGGGGAATGGCTGGAGTCCGTGCCGGACGAGGATGGCTACGAGGTGCGTCGGCGGATGGAGCGCAAGAGCGTCCATACCCACGATAAGCACGAGCGGGTTTCTATCGGCTGGATTGGCGGCCGGAACCTGATGAACCAGGTATAGGAGAAGAAGAGGCGAAGCGATATGAAAACGGTGGTTTCTCTGGAGCAATGGCGGAGACGGGACAATCTTGTGAAGCAAGCTGTTACTGCGGGCTGGAATGTGAAGCCGGGCGACTTGGCGGACCTAGATGATCCGGTAGCGTTTTACCTCTCTGAGCCGCTTCAGACGCAGTTCAAGGCTATCAGCATGTTTCGGTTCAGCGATCTGGCGGATTTTGTTAAAAATGGCACAGACCGGTTTGCGACGCGACAGGAGATTTCCGACTCAACGGCCGCCATAACGACCGAGGTACTGGATGCTGATCATCCGGTCGAGCCGGATAACCTTCGCTATCTGATGTTCGCGCACTTCATCAACTACTCCGCCACGAAGACGGCGAAGATTGTGGTGGATAGCCGAGAGCCGTACCGGCATATAGGTGCCGTTGTTTATAGGAATCCGAATAGAACGGACGGCGTAACACTAACAGTGAGGCCCATCGCGCTCTCGAACAGTGAGTCGTCCTTGGAGCCAGGAGTGGTGGCAATGGCCGTTTTGCAGACGATGCTGCAGGATTATGACAATCATCCCGAATATTTTGTTGGTGTCGATCTCGACGAGGTCTTCGCAAAACTAATGTCCCCGTATCCCGAAGTGCTTCGATAAACGATATGACCTCGCAAGCGATTGGAGAAGATGTCATGGCCGAAAATGCCGACGCCATAGAGTTGTTTGAGCGCTTCCTTACAAGAGCCATAACCGGCCAAGTCTCAATGACATGCCGCAAGCGACTAGCAAGGGGCGAAACCATGACCGTCCAGTGTGGCAAAGACAAGGTAACCATCAATATCGATGGCGATCGAGCGCTCCTTAGGAGAGGTTCGCAAATAGTTCTTGAAAGGCCCTTCGTCCCTTGGGGTGAGGCGGATGATGATTATGAGGCGATGGTCGAGAGCTTCGGAGAAGATGGTAGTGTCTCGGAGGAATGGTGCCAACGAGCTTCGACCAACTTTCATTGCCGATTTGAGTAGATAGGAAACCGAGGCGATAAGGACATGGCGATTTACACCCGTACAATACAGTCCGATGGAAGCATTGACTTCTACGGGATGCGGTTTTCGTTCCTCGCTGGCCCGCAGTTCGCGGGCCTGCGATGCAGCCTCCAGTATGTGAATGAAGGCCAGTTCCTCGGGTTTGACGTAGAGGTTGATGGCCGGTTCGTCGGCTTTGCGACTCGACGCGGGTAAGTTGATGGCCCCGGCATCACCGGGAATTAAGAAATCGGAGAGAAGGAGACGGACGATGCAGGAGCCGACTATCGAACAGGTGCAAGCGCTGAACGGTCGCATCGTCGCCATGCTGAGCCCTGAAGAACTTTCGGTATTTCGGTTCTACTGTGAAAACGGCCGGAAGTATGGTGTGGCCATCTCAGTGATTAGCGACGTGGACCCAGCTGAACTGGCGATTGCGAGCCGCCAGCAGGCCGATGAACTACTGCACCGGAGTAACGGCAAGATCACCGTCGAAGTGCGGCAGGGCTGATAGGAACATAAGAAAGGGAGGCCGACAAATGTTGAACCTGGCGATACGCAAACCATTTTGGAAGCGTGACACGGCAGAGATCAGCGAGGATGAATATGCGAAGCTCGCTATATTTATCGACCATTTTCCCGAATGGGAAGCGCTTTACAGGGCGCATATTGCCTCGCGCCCGGTGACATACCGTAGTCTCGGGGGTTTATCTCGCGCCATAGAACTTACCTTGCCTTCGGATGGGCCGGACGGTCAGAGTATGTTCGACATTGTTATTGCGGAGTGATTGGAGACGAGCATGCCGAACACGTTGACGGAATTGCGCGACACGTATGCAGGCCCGTGGCCGCGAGCACTGATTTCTGTGGCGAGCGTGGTGATTGGCGGTCACTTGATTGCCCACGTTTTCTTTGACGCGCCGCTGTGGAGTGTGCGCGGGTTGTTGGGTCCGTCGCTGGTGGGACTCGGAGTGGTGGGCCTGGCGTTCTGGTTGAAACGCCGGTATCCGGGGAAGTAGGAAACCGGGGATTGACATGGACAGGCGATTAGCGAAATTCGGGGTGCAGGTTTTGGTCCTGGCGGCAGTGCTGGCCGGCGGGGCCGTCTTGGGTTCTTACGACGTAAAAAAAGATATCCGTAAGTGCATCCATACCGACCAAACGATCGATGGATCTGGCGCCCTTGGATGCGTCAAACGCCTGAGTTCTGAGTGATAGGAAACGAACAATGGATAGTGCCCTCATCACAATCACCCAAGGATCCAAGCATGGAAACGTGGCGATCTGGTCGCTCGCTGATGGGAGGCCGAGCGGGCTCGGTAGGGAAATCTGCGAGTCGCTCCGAGATGTCGTTCTGTACCCTGTCTTCACCGGCTCCAACCTGCGCCATATTCGCGATCTGTTGCCCGATTACCGGTTTGTAGTGGAAGGTGAACTGCCGCTGGTGCTGATCCACCGATTGATGGCGCTTCGAGATCGCGAGTTTACTCAGCCGTACCAGCACAGAGGTGAAGAACGTAACTTTTCGTTCAACCCGGCTATTGGGAACCTCCGTGTATATGCTGGCGAGGCCGTAGAACGGGCGAATGCGGATGTGCTCTATCGGATCGCGTTTCGAGAGACAGAGCTTGCGCCCCTAGGCGGTCCGGCAAAGCGAGCGGCTCACCGTGGTCCCGGGACTGTGTTGGTGCCGTCCCGTCCATGGATCACGATCCAGTGGTCGGGAGGCCCCGTCGAGTTCGAGGGGTGGCCCGAGGAGTGGCTGGACAACCCGGCATCGAAAGACGAGTAATGCCGGACCCCAGTGGGAAACCGGGGAGCGTGACTATGGGGCTTGAATCGTATGCGGTGAACGGTGACCACTTTGAGGCAGAAGACCTCGGGGGCCCAGCAGGTCTCGCGTTCCCGTGCTGCGTCTGTGTCCATCGGCACGGGACAGACAAGGAGGAGCCCTGTCGCTCATGTGGGCACAATGCGTGTGCGGCAGCGGACGAAGACTGAGATTGGAGAAGATCGTGAGCATATCTACCGTCGCCGCAAAGCAAGTCTACAGGGGCGCGACCGGTGAGGTCCGCGTGATGGCTGTGGTGGAAGGTTACGTTATGGCGCGGCACAAGGGGTGTATGCCCTTCCTGAAGAAGGTGCCTGAGTTTCGCGAGAAGTTTCCCGAACGGGTCAAGTAGAGCAAGGAAAATGGTCACCATGGGCGAGCCGGCGGACGCGTTTTTTGCGGGAAGACTGTTTGTTCCAGGGGAGCAGAACGGTTACCGCTTCTTTCTTTGGGGAAGCATCACCATTCCCGATGGCAAGGGGTATTCTGGTGAGATTCGTTTCTCTCACACGGTAGCCGAGCCGGCCGATGGTGCGTTCTTGTGTAGGCTGGAGTCTGGCTGGATCTTCGTGGTTGGCGTGCGACGGAACAGTCCGTTCCGAAACGCCTTCACCGATGATTCGGCGCAGGCCGATGCAAATGCGGCGGCTATGCATCGGCTTGGCGTTCCAATCCTCACCCTTCAGGAGGCGCAGGAGAAAGCTAAAGCCGATGGGATTCCATTGTATTCCGTTACGGCGGAAGAACGGAAATCGCGCTGAAGCCGGCGCACGGTACGTCGCCGACAGGGGTATAGTGTTGTGATGATGACGAAAGACTGGCTCACCGCCATGATGGCGATGCTGGATGAATCGCCCGAACTGAAGGCGAAGATCCAGGAGCGCACTCGACTGGTGAATCACTTTCGCAAGCTCGCCAGTGCACACGAGAAATACGACTGCTTCCTGACCCAATACGGCGGGTCAGCCCTGCGGAGGAAGCGGACGGATGAGCGGGAGTATTCGGAGGGCGATGTTCTAAGGAGCATGGGTGTCACGCTCTGCCTCCATGATCGGTGGGGAGTATGGGTCACCGTCTGCTGGGATGCACTGGCGCAGGAAGGCGAGAGCGCCTTCCATATCGCCGCCGTCCAGTTGAGGCTCATTGGTGAAGGCAAGCCATTTACGACCTATTATCGCGGCACGCCGTACACGTTTGAAGACCGGCGGAACGGTCAACGTAATGGCGTACGGTTCGCGTAAAGAGCAGGTTCGCAGAAATCAGGGCGCGAGGAAGCGCCTGTGGGTGGGCCTGGCAAAGACGGATTGGAGAAGAGGAGAAGGGGCGGTGGCCACTTACCAGATCAACGATTACTACGAAGTAACTGTGCGGCAGGAGGGGACGGTGGGGCCGCGGACATATCGCTGTACGGGCGATATCTATCGTAAGGATACGGGCGTGCGTGTTGATAGGGTCCACGGCGAGGGGGCGGTACGTACCGCTGCCGACCGTCGAGCGCTGGCCGCGGCCAGCGCGTGGGCCGCTCATACAGGCGCACCCAAAGACTGGAAGAAATAGCACCCTATGTCCGCCGCCACAACACCATCGTTCACCCCTGTTCGGCCTTACAAGGACGGTCGTCCAGACTTTTGTCTGCGTTGCAGGATGATCGCGACTGGGGCGCGGGCCACCGAGAAAAAGCTGGGCAACGGAGCAGGGTCAGGTTTCTGGGGCATCAAAGAAACGCGCCGATGCCCGATTTGTGGGGCGACGGATGTGCGCTGGTACCCGAAGATTCGAGGGGAGCATTCCGCCGGCGCCGCGCTTGCTCTCTACGCACAGATGACGCGCTCTGTGGCGCGTTAGAGAGCATTGGAGAAGATGGAGATCAACGTGATGTGGAAGCAACTGTTTAAGCATGGTGCGGCGAGCATCCTTCGCTGGCGCGACGTTATGCCGCAATTCTTCACGATAGGCGTGTTGTGGAGCGCCTATCTCATGGCCACCCTCCTGATCGAGGGTCCTGTTGACCCGCGTCTCGCGGCTTTCGTGCCGATGTTGTTTTGGCCGACAGTCGTTGGCTCCGGTGTCAGCTTTGTGGTGGCAAGCATCAAGTCGGCACTCCCTGCGGCAATCGCCTGGATCGCGGTAGTGCCACTGTTCCTGCTGGATCTGGGCGTAGCCGCAAAGATTGCCTTGGCGCTCGCCAATATTGGTGTCGTGTTGCATGCCATAGGCTTTACCTTTCATGGCGGCCGACGGGCGGGCGCGCACTGAGTTAGTTCGACAAGCAATGGATAACGATAGGAGGCAATTGTGGGGCTCAAAGATCGCAAGGGAAACGAGGGCGGGAGTTCGAGATGGCCGAAGAAGTGAGTCTTTTTAACGCGGCAGTGTTCCCACCGAGCGGGGAAGGCAAGTCGTTCCTGGAGTCGCATTTGCGGTTGAAGGGAGTGTCAGTCGTGGCTGGCCCAGTTCACACGGACGGCCCAGAAGACTTCGCGGCAGCGGAGCGCGCTGCGCATGACCTCGATGCCACGTTGCCAAATCTGCACGACACGGTTCTTGATGTCACTGGGCAATCATTGTCGGATGCTGAGCTGAAGGCATTGCTGGCCAAGCTGCCGAAAGAGATCGTGGAGCAGGTCCGAAAGTGGGGCCTCGCAGATACAGATGTCCGGGAGCAGATCGGCGCCTGGTTGCGGTCCAACGGCTGATCGAGGAAACCGCAGATGAGTAATGCCCCCCTAAAGGCGCGACTGGAAGATGGGACGATTCTCTATGGGGAATATGATGGCTCTGGGGACGTGTGCTACCGGAACCTCTATCGCTCGCGAGCAGACGCGAACGCGCACTGGCGGAACCATCCTGATTTGCCTCAGCCAGTGAAAGAAATCCCTGCCGAAATCGGCATTGAGTATGGCGACGGTTTGACAATCGTCCTGGCGACTGTGTGCCCCGAAACACTTCAAATTGTGTCAGGCAGGAACGCAGAGTATTGGCCCGAGCGACCTTCCGAGGCGCCGTTGCCGCCCTGCAAAGAACACGGCTTGCCGAATTGGTATTTTGACAACGGCGAACTAGAAGAAGACTGATTGGAGAAGAGGGGTGAACGATGATCATCAAGGTGGAAGATGGAGCGGTTGAGGTAATCAACGGGTACCGACGGCTGGAGGCGAGCCTGCAAGTATTTGGAAAGGTGCTCGCAACCAATGCCCACGGAAAGCAATACGTCGTCACCCGTGAGGAGGGCCGTCTGGTAGCTCGTGAGGCGGGTCCTATCGAACACTCCGGTGTTATCGGGCGGACTTGCCACTGAGCGGAAACCGGAACTACAAGAGGAGAGAGGGAATGCGAAAGCTGGTGTTGATTTACGTGATCGCGCTTTTGACGCCGTGGCTGTTTATAGCTCTCGGCAACGTGGGCTACAACCTTTCCCAACTCGTGTTTGGCGCTCGTGTCGCGTGGCACTTCTGGCCTGACGTGATTTGGCAAGTAACAGAGGTGTGGGCAGGAATGCTCTTGGTGCTGATGATTGCGGCGGTTCTCAACCAACGGTGCAGCGCCGGACGAACCTGCGCCTGATTGGAAACCGAAAAAGGGAGAGTCTTATGAAGAAGGTGAGTTTATTGGTTGTTGCTGCTTTTGGCGTCTTCGGTATGTTTGCGGCGGTGCACGCAGATGATGGGACCCTCAAGCCTGGTCAGGCTACTGGCATCCACACGGTTACGGCACATGAGGTGCCTGAGTTGCCAATCTCGTTCCCCGTGATGTACCGGACGGCGGACGGAATGGCATGCGTTACGACCACCAAGACCGTCCGGACGGAGCCCTCTGCGAGGGCGACGACTATGGATGTGACTGTGGTCTGCGGCTCCGAAGTCCGTATCGTCCGTGTTCGTGACGGTTCGCGGTTCACAAATGCCACTGGGCGGATCGGGACAATTCAGCAAGTATTGTCCGGAGACTGCTACGTGATCAGCACTCCAGTGGGCGACGTACTGGTCGGCGGTGAAGATATTGAACAGGTGTCTGCGAATACTGGGCAGACGACGTTCGCTGTAATTGCGTATGCCGGATATGTGAAGACGCCTGCGGGAGAAAGACTTCAAGTGGACTTTGAAGCGCCGAGTGATGCTTCCGAGGTGGAGAGAGATGCCGCATTTCTGCGGGCGCTCGCTGGTATGATGGAGCTTGACTACTTGGCATTAGGCGAGAGCGCTACTCTATCGGCGGACTGATTGGAGAACGGAGAGGAATAGCACATGCGATGGCGCGTAACGGTGATGATGGTGATGATTGCTCCAACGGCGCTGGTAGGCGGGTGCCATCGCGACCAGACGCCTCTCGTGATTCCAGCGGGCACCCGCATTTCTGTCAA
>PGZL01000063.1 GCA_002840095.1 Gammaproteobacteria bacterium HGW-Gammaproteobacteria-1
GCGCACTTCTGGGAAGAAGCGACCGAGTACCAAGTGCAGGTCAGCCGTGGCTTCACGAAATTGAAAGACTGCAACTACACGGCCACTGCAGGCCCGGCCGCAAGCACTCCCGACGCTTTGACGGCATTCATCCCATCCATGGCGGTCACGGCTCACCACTTCCGGGAAACCGTTACCGAGCCAGGTCGAATCAAGCAGATGCTGTTCGGTGGCTTCACGCGCTGTCTCTACCCGTTGCAGAAGTTCGACTCCGACACGGAGCGGCGCTTCGCAGTCATCCTGGAGCGCGACGCATCGAAGTGGTTCAAGCCTGCCAAGGGTCAGTTCCAGATTTACTACAAACTGGGCACCGAGCAGCCGGAGTACATCCCTGACTTCGTGGTAGAAACGGACTCGACGATCTTCATGGTGGAAACCAAGGCCAGGGATGACATCAACACGCAAGAAGTCCAGGCAAAGGCCGCTGCCGCTGCGCGCTGGTGCAAACACGCCTCCGATTACACAACCACCATTGGCACGAAGCCCTGGAAGTATCTGCTCTTGCCGCATGACGAGATTGTCGAGTCAAAGAGCCTGCCAGCCTATCTGCGCTTTGAAGTAAAGTTGGACGGTGCGCCTCTGACGACTCGATCACCCGGTCAGAGCCCGACCCCATGACCCTCGACCAACTCAACCACCTCGACCACGCCGCCTTCGTCGCAACCCTCGGCGGCATCTTCGAGCATTCGCCGTGGGTTGCCGAGCGCGTGGTCGCGCAGCGGCCGTTCGCCAGCGTGGACGCGTTGCATGGCGCCATGTGCGCGGTGGTCGATGACGCCAGCGAGGCCGAGCAACTGGCACTGATCCGCGCGCATCCGCAGCTCGCGGGCAAGGCCGCGATCCGCAATGAGCTCACCGCAGCTTCGCGCAGCGAGCAGCGCGGCGCCGGGCTCGATCAGTGTTCGCCCGACGAATTTACGCGCATCACCGAACTCAACGACGCCTACCAGCAGCGTTTCGGCTTTCCCTTTATCCTTGCCGTGCGCGGGCATGGCCGCGACAGTATCATTGCCAACATGGCCGAACGCCTGAATAACGCGCCGACGCACGAACACGACGAAGCGCTG
>PGZL01000002.1:0-31859 GCA_002840095.1 Gammaproteobacteria bacterium HGW-Gammaproteobacteria-1
CGTGACCGCGGGTGGATACGCCAGGTAGACCGTGGTGATGGGTGCGCTGCCCAGGGCCGCCAGCTGCCGGGCCAGCGGCGCGAGCTGCGGGTGGGCGGCGACGGCGCCCAGGCGGTGGCGCCCCTGGCGCGCACGCTGGGGATGGACGACTGGCACGGCGGCCTGATGCCGCCGGACAAGGTGGCGCTGCTCAAACACTGGGCCGCGCAACACGGCCCGGTGGCCATGGTGGGCGACGGCCTCAACGACGGCCCGGTGCTGGCCGCCGCGGCGGTGGGCGTCGCCATGGGCGGGGCCAGCGATCTGGCGCGGGAGAGTGCCGACGTGATCCTGCCGGCGCAGGGACTGGAGGCGCTGCCCTGGCTATTTCAGCTGGCCGATGAGGTGCAGCGCTCGGTGCGCGCCAACCTGGCCTGGGCCTTCGGCTACAACATCGTCGCCCTGGGCCTGGCCGCCGCCGGCCTGTTGCAGCCGGTGCTGGCGGCGGTGCTGATGGCCGGGTCCAGCCTGGTGGTGGTGCTGCGCTCGCTGCGTGCCGGACGCGCGAAGACGGCCCGCACCGTCACGGCGCGGCCGTGAGGCGCGGGACCGCAACAGTCAACGGACGTCGACGCTGATTTCCTTGCCCACGCCGATGTGCTGGTGGGCGTTGGTGACGATCTCGACGCTGATCTTGTGCATGCCCGGCTTCAGCATCCCCAGGTTGTGCTCGCCGGACAGCTGCCGCAGCACGGCGACACGTTCGCCGTCCACGTAGATGTGCACGTGATCACCCTTGGGGCCGGTGACGGCCTCGTAGCTCACCATGACCGGCTGCTTCTGCGGCAGCATGGCGCCGTCGGCGGGCGTGCTGATCATCACCGACGCCGGCCCCATGCCCATGTCGCCGGCCTTGTCCATGCTCTTGCCGTAACCCATGCCGCTTTCGGCCAGCACCGGCGACAAGGCCAGCAGCAGCGCCGCACCGGCAATCCATCCTGTGTACCGCATGATCGCTTCCTCCTGAAACAAGGGGCCACCGTGATGGTGACGGAGGCTAAAGCAATAGATCACCGCCGCGGCGGCGGCCATGGGGTGAATCACGGGGGCGGGTTGTGGAAGCGCGCGTTGCCGGCTAGGTGCGCAACAGCCGCGGCGGATTGGCCGCCGGGATGTCGGGCGTGTACTTCCCCAGCCACGCCGGCAGGTCCTGCGCCGGCATCGGGCGGGCGATGCCGTAGCCCTGGGCGATGTCGCAGCCGCGCTGGCGCAGCCAGGCCAGATCCGCCGCGTGTTCCGTGCCTTCGGCCACGACGCTCAGACCCAGGGCGTGGCCCAGCTGGATGGTGGACTGCACGATGGCGGCGTCCTTGGGCGATACGGTGACGCAGCTGATGAAGCTGCGATCGATCTTGATCTCGTGGACCGGCAGCAGCTTGAGATAGGCGAGTGAGGCCTGGCCGGCGCCGTAGTCGTCGATGGACAGCTTGAGGCCCAGCGCCGCCAGTTGCGACAGGTGGTGCAGCGCCAGATCGGGGTCCTCCATCAAGGCGCTTTCGGTGATCTCCAGGCACAGGCTGTCGGGTGGCAGGGCATGGGCGCCGAGCAGGAGGCGCATGTGCTCGGGCAGCTGCGGGTTGAGCAGGTCGTGGGCCGACAGATTGACGGAGGCCACCAGGCTCAGGCCGCGCCCGTGCCAGAGCGCCGTCTGCTCGGCCACCCGCTCCAGCAACCAGGGGGTGATCTCGCGGATGAAGCCGGTCTGCTCGGCGAAGGGGATGAAGTTGGCCGGCGCCACCAGTCCGCGTTGCGGATGCTGCCAGCGCAGCAGGGCTTCGACGCCGACGATGCGTCCGCTGGGCAGGTGCAGCTTGGGCTGATAGTGGATGACGAATTCCTGGCCGGCGAGCGCGGCGCGCATTTCGCCGATGAGCGACAGCTGTTCGTGCGGCGGTTCGCCGTTGACCTCGGCGGCGAAGGCATAGCCGGCGTGGGTGCACTTGGCGCGCGACATCGCCAGTTCGGCGCGGCGCAGCAGCGTGGTGGCGTCCCTGCCGTCGGCGGGGAACAGGGCGATGCCCAGGCTGCCTTCCACGTCGACGCGCTGATCATCCAGGGAGATGGGCGCATGCAGCGCCGCGAGCAGTGTTTCGGCGAAGGCGCGCGCCGTGGCCTGGTCCGCGTCGCGCAGCAGGAAGGCGAATTCGTCGCCCCAAAGCCGTGCCACCAGCGCCGGTGCCGTGACGACGCGGGCCAGGCGCGCGCCCACTTCCGCCAGCAGGCGATCGCCGACGGGATGACCGAGGGCATTGTTGATGAGCGCGAAGCGATCGATGTCGAGCACGGCGATGGCCGCCGGCGCATCCGGCGGCAGGGTCGCGAACGTTTCGAGAAACCAGGTGCGGTTGGGCAGACCGGTGAGGGCGTCTTCGTAGGCCAGTTTGAGTATTTTCCGCTCCCGCGTGGCGATGCCGTCGCGCATGTGTTCGAAGCTGCGGGCCAGGGCGCCGATTTCGTCCGGCGCCAACGTCGGCAGCGGTTCGTCATAGTCGCCCGCGGCAATGCGGCGCGCCGCGGCGGTGAGCTGGTTGACCGGGCTGGCGATGTGCCGTGCGAACAGGACGCTGCCCGCCGCGAACACGGCGATACCGGCCAGCGCCATCACCAGCAGCGCAATCTGCATGGAGCGGAACGGCGCCTCCGCCGCGTCCAGGGAACGCTGCAGCGCCACGACGGCCGTGCTGCCGAGAGGCAGCAGGCGTGTCTGGTAACGCTCCCGGTTGAAGGTGAGCACCTTGCCGTCGGGCATGGCCGCCAGGGCGGCGGCCAGCGCGACGCGTTGCTCCTCTTCGAGGGATGAGGCGAGCACCATCGTCTGCCCGGCCTCGCGCCGGATCACGCTCACGGTCAGGCCGGTCATCTGCGACAGCGTGGCGGCCCAGCGATCGTCCACCGGAAATCCCATCGCCACCCAGGCGATGAGTTTCGGCGCCAGCACCGGTACCAGCACCATGTGGTAGAGGCGGCCGTCGTTCATGAACTGGTAGCCGACGCTGCTGCCCTCCGCCCTGGCCTTGTCGAACAGGTCGGGAAACGGGAAGCGGTGCGGGTCGCCGCGCCGTTGCGTTTCGGCGATGACGGGCCCCGCCGGCTCCATCACCATCATCACTTCGGCGCCGATGCGCAGGCCGTGATTGCGCAGCACCGAACGCATGGTAGGGCGATCCAGGGTGGCGATGGCCTCGCGGAAGCCGAAGTCGGCGGCCAGCAGGGCGGCGGCGCTTTCCAGTGCCGCGCTGTTGTGCTCGACGAGGCGGGTGAATACCACGCTGCCCGCGTCCAGTCCGCGCTCCATTTCCGCGGCTACGATGCGCTCGTCACTGTGCCGCACCAGCAACAGTACCAGCGTCATCACGAGCAGCAGCAGACCGACGAAAACGACGACGATGCGGTGCTGAAGCGAATGAAACGCCATGATTCAATAGTCCTCGGCGTCCGGCGGCGGCTTGGGGCGCGCCACCCGCGGTGCGACATCGAGCACCAGCTGCAGTGCGCGGGTATCCGCGCCGATCTCAATGTCCTGCGCGGGCGCCTCCGCCCGCTGGCGCGGGTGCCACAGGCGCAGCGAGTAGCGGCCGGGCGGCACCGCGCCGATCATGGCATGGCCGTCGGTCCCGCTCTTGGCGTAGTGGTTGGAATTCACCACCAGCACATAGGCCTCCATCCAGTCATGCACGTTGCAGCCCAGGGCCACCTCGCCGGTCTGGTCGAACACCACCGGCTGCGCCGCTTTGCCGGCATACAGCTTGATCTCGAACACCTTCGCCGGAGAAAACGAATAGACGTGATGCTTGAACGGATCGCGGTTGGGAAACTCCACCACGGTGCCGCGCGGCACGATGGTGAGGTAGGGCATGTACTCGCGATCCTGCTGCGCGATTTCCGCCTTGACCGGCCGCACCCCGGCACCGCCCGCCAGTGGCTCCAGCACCACCGCGGCGTCTTCCACCGGCATGCCGTCCTTCCCGACGACGTGCGCCACCAGCGTGCCGGCCGTCGCTTGCAGGCAAGCGCCCAGCAGTATCGCCGTCACGACGGCGCGTGCGGACATCAGTGCACCTGCATGGACGGCGCGACCTGCCAGATTTCCGTGGTGAGCACGCCGTCGCGATAAACGAACAGGTGCCAGACCTTCACCGGTTTCATGCCGCCGTATTCGGCTTCCGCCACGATGGAGACGCCGGTGCTATTGGCGTAGTCCTCGAACTCGCCCACCTTGACCGGCCGCGGCTTGCCGTCGTTGGCGGCGATGAATTTTTCCCACAGCGCGCGGATGGCGGCCTTGCCGGTGTAGCGCCCGTCCAGGGGACCGCCCACCCAGTCCATATAGGCATCGTCGGCATAATCGCGCATCAACACCTCGAGGTCGCTGTCGGCGATGGCGTTGAGGTGCGTTTTGGCCCTGGCCTCGTCCAGCGGGCCGGCCAGGGCGGGAGCGGTGGTGGCAAGCAGCAGAAAAACAGCAGACAGATGACGCAACATGGATTCCCCTCCAGTGTCATAAATTCAGTACGGCCGTTACGAACGCCGCCATTTCTCCCCGCCGCGGATTTCGTGCTGCGGGTGGGCGGTATGATTTTGATCCGGAGAGCGGTTCCGACTCCGGATAAGGGAAAGGATTAGCACGAAACACGGCGGCTGTGTCGGCGCAGTAGGGTTTGACCCCAGGCCTTTGTAGGTGTCGCCGCGTGTCTGAGGCCCGTGACCAAATTGTGATTTTTGCGTGATGGCTTCTTGACCACGGGCTGCCATGCTTAGCTCAGAAACAGCCACGACCGCCGCCGGCGACTGCGCCGCGCCGGTCATGGCCACATCGTCAGGAGGTCGTCATGAAACGCCGTCATCTGTTGTTGCTGTTGGGCAGCCTGCCGCTGCTGCCCCTCGTCGCCACGCGTGCCGTTGCCAAGGACGGTGTCGCGCCCGGTGCCGTCGAAAAGCTGATCCTGAGCGAGGAGGAGTGGCGCAAGCGTCTCACGCCGGCGCAGTTCCACATCCTGCGTGAGGAGGGCACCGAGCGGCCCGACACCAGCCCGCTGCTGCACGAGAAACGCAAGGGCACCTACGTCTGCGTCGCCTGCGATCATCCGCTGTTCGATTCCGCCACCAAGTACGACAGCAAGACCGGCTGGCCCAGCTTCTGGGATCACCTGCCCAACGCCTTCGAGACCAAGCGCGACTTCAAGCTGATCTGGCCGCGCACGGAATACCACTGCGCGCGCTGCGGCGGGCATCACGGCCACGTGTTCGACGACGGCCCCAAGCCCACCGGGCTGCGCTACTGCAATAACGGCGTGGCCCTGAAGTTCGTCCCGGCCGAGGGTTGATGCCGTGACGTCCGTGCATGCCGTCCTCGCGGCGGCGGCGGCGTTGTGGGCAGCTGCCGCCGCGGCGGAAACGATCACGCTGGAGAGCCCGCTGGAGCAGGTGGCGGTGCTGGAGCTGTATACCTCCCATGGCTGCAACAGCTGTCCGCCCGCCGACGCCTGGTTGCGCGGCCTCACCGCCCATCCGGCGCTGTGGCGGGAACTGGTGCCGCTGTCCTTCCACGTCGACTACTGGGACCGGCTGGGCTGGCCGGATCGTTTCGCCCGTGCCGATTTCAGCCGGCGCCAGCGCGACTACCAGCACAGCGGTGGCATCGATACCGTCTACACCCCCGGCTTTGTTCTCAACGGTCGCGAATGGCGCGGCTGGTTCCGTCGTGCGGAGCCGGCCTTTGCCCTGGGCCCGGCGGTGGGCCGCCTGGCGATCACAGTGACGGTGGGGGAAACGGCGACCGTGACGTTCCGGCCGCAGGGTGAACACGATTCCTTGCAGGCCCAGTTCGCCGTACTCGGCTTCGGGCTGTCCTCGCCCATCGGCGGTGGGGAAAACGCGGGCAAGGATCTGCGCGAGGATTTCGTGGTGCTGGGCATGACGCAAGGCGCCGCCGTGGCCGGAACGGCGGTCATGGAGTGGCGCCTGCCCTGGCCGCAGCTCAAGGACGGTCCGGCGGCGCGCCATGGGATCGCCGCCTGGGTAAGTGCGCCCGGTGATCCGCGTCCGCTCCAGGCCGTGGGCGGCTGGCTGCCCTGATCGGAAACAGCCATAGGGCGCCCCATGGGCGCCATGCCGCGGTGGGCACGGCCCGCTCAGCGCTCCAGGTATTGCAGCTTGTCGGGCACCCCGTCCCATTCCTTGGCATCGGGCAAGGCGTCCATCTTCCTGCTCAGCACCGGCCATGCCCCGGCCAGCTCGGCGTTCAATTGCAGAAAGGCGGCCTGAGAGTCGGGCAGTTCCGAGTCGGGATAAATGGCGGCGGCGGGACACTCCGGCTCGCACAGCGTGCAGTCGATGCACTCGTCCGGATCGATGACCAGGAAATTGGGGCCGGCGTGAAAGCAGTCGACCGGACAGACCTCGACACAGTCGGTGTATTTGCAGCGGATGCAGTTATCGGTCACCACGTAGGTCATGACGGGCCTCCGGCACGGAGTGAGGGCAGTGATCGCAGCCTAGACCGGATGCGGTGGCGCCGCCGCGGGGTGTATGCCTACCGGTGCCGGGGCTGACCGCTCGAAGAATGCTGCGCTGACAAGATGAACAAGATTTCACAGGATAAACAAGACAGAAGAAATCTTGTTCTGCATCATCTTGTGAATCTTGTCAGAGAGGTTTTTTCTGCGTGCGAGTGTGTCGGGCGTTTCATGTATCTAGCGCACCTCGCGCCGGTAGTTCAGCACGCGGCCGCGGCGCAGCGAAGCCCGCACCGGCTGCAGGTCCGACCACTCCGTTTCGTGGTGGTAACCCAGCGCCGTCATTTCGCGGCCGAACTTGTTGTGATAGCCCCTCCCCGGATCGACGATGATTACCTCCGCCCGGTCATGGGCATGGCGGTCGATGAAATGCGCCAGCAGGCCGGGGTGCTCCGGTTCGTACAGCAGATCGCTGCCGATGATGAGATCGAACCTGCCCAGCTGTGGAATGGTGTCCGACCACGAACCGGCGTGATGGACCAGGGGCGGCAGCAGGTTGAGCAGGAGGTTTTCGCGCAGGAAGTTGGCGGCCTGCGGATGCAGATCGGTGGAGCTGATGTCGGCGCCGCGATGGTGCAGCACCAGACTGGCCAGCGCCAGGCCGCAGCCGACTTCCAGAATGCGTTTGCCCCGTTGCGCGAACGTCGCCATGGTCTGTGCCAGGAACACGCCCGCCGGCCATACCAGCCCGAAGATCGGCCACATCGCCGGTGCGATACCTGCGCGTTCCGCGGTGCCGTCCGGGTCGGAGTATTGCTGGCGATCGAGCAACGAGCGGATGCGGTAATCCCGATCGCCGATGGCGAGGGTCTCGAACTTCACCTGATAGTCGTGCACGGTACGGCGCCTGTCTGCGAGGTGGGTTGAACAGTCAGACGAGGCGCCCCGCAAGGCGGATGGCGAAGCCGAACCGGCATTTCGATGGAGGCACCGCCGCCGCAGGGCAGCGGTGCACAGGGAAGGCGCTGCCAGTATAGCCGCTAGGGGCGGGGAAGTATCGCGCCCTGCGGCGAACCTACTTCAGCCGCAGCATGTCGCCGGCCTGCCCGGCCGCGCGCGACGCCTGTTCGGCGGCATCCTCGACGGCACGTGCCGCCTTGTCGTAGGCGGTCTGCGCCATGTCGTGCAGGTAATAGCCGTAGCCCACATTGAGCAGCACCGCGATCACCACCAGCTTCACCGCCTTCTTCACCAGGCTGAAGATCAGGAACACCAGCAGCAGGGCGAGGCCCACGCCGTAGAGGGGATTGGCGGTTACGAAATCGATGACTTGCTGCATGGGTGGCTCCTTGGTTGTTGTGTTGTGCTTTGATAACTCAATGGCAACGAAAGATAACAGCGGTAACGATTAGACTAATTTTTTGCGTTCCAACGTATTCAACAGCTCAGCGAAGGTGAGGATCGCCGGGCGGCGGCCGGCGGCCTCGCGTACCGTTTGCAATACGCCTTCATCGAGCAGCTCCTTGATCAGCTTGTGCACCGTCGGTTTCGGCACCCCGGCGCGGCGCGCGATGTCGGCGGCGGTGAAGATCGGCCGGTCGAACAGGGCATCCACCAGCGCCGCGCTGTGCGGCGAGCGGGTGACGTTGCGTATCTGCACCTTGGTGACTTCATACAGGGCCATGATCTCGCGCAGGATGGCGCTGTTCTGCTTGGCCTGGGTGGTGACGGCGCGCAGGAAGAAGGCGCACCAGCCGGTCCAGTCGCCCTGCTGCGAGATGGCGCGCAGACGGGAGTAGTATTCGTCGCGGTTCCGCTCCAGGTAGGCGGAGAGGTAGAACATGGGGCTGGTGAGTCGGCCTTTGCTGTAGAGAAACAGCGGGATCAGCAGGCGGCCGATGCGACCGTTGCCGTCCTTGAAGGGGTGCAGCAGTTCGAACTGGGCGTGGACGATGGCCGTCTGCACGATGGGATCGGCGTCGTCGCTCTCCAGATAGTCCTCCCAGGCGTGCAGGTGGTCCATGAGCTGGAGCGGGTTGGGCGGCACGAAGGTCGCTTCCTCGATGGTGCAGCCGGGCGCGCCAATCCAGTTCTGTTCCTTGCGGAAGTGGCCAGGCTCCTTGTTGGCGCCGCGCACGCTGTCCATCAGGATACGGTGCATCTCGCGCACCAGCGCCAGGCGGATGGGCCGTTCCGCCACGCTCTCCTTGGTGAGCATCAACGCCTTGCGGTAGTTGAGGATTTCCTGAATGTCGCGCCGCTTGTCCTCGCTGCCTTCCTCGTCCCCGGCCTCGTATTCCAGCACCTCCTCCACCGTGGCCTGGGTGCCCTCGATCTTGGAGGAGAGCACGGCTTCCTGGTTGGTCAGCGGGGAAAGCATCACCGTCGGGTTGACCATGCCGAGCAACAGGCCGTCGTAGCGAGCCAGGGCCGCGTTAGCCTCGCCCACTGCGGTGAACAAGGCGGCCTTGTCCAGCGATCCTATGGGCAGGTGGTCGGGGGCGTAGGGTTCCACGGAGCATCCGTTACTCGTGAGTCTATGGGATGAGACTACTTGCGTATCATACTTTAATGTCCACGATACACAAGTGGGGGTTGTGTATGGCGAGCGATATGCAAACCTGACCGTGCCTCCCAACAAGGGCTGGTAGCCCGTATGCAGGGCTGTCCCGGATTTCGTTTCACTCCATCCGGGCTACGTCATATTTGTAGCCCGGATGCAGCGCAGCGGAATCCGGGGGTACCGCTACTGCGGTTCACCAAAATCGCCTGCTATATCGTTTGTGCCCCAATCCGGCGCGTAGAGTCCGGTCTTCACATAGCGATGAAAAGAAGAATATGGCCAGTCAGCTGCTATGGAGACATGGCCATGCTTGACCGGGTTGTAGTGGATGTAATCCACATGACGCTGAAAGTCGGCGTCATTCCGTAGCGTATGTTCCCAAAAACGTGATTGCCAGGGCGAGCGCAGAGGCTCATGAGTGTATTGACGCAGGCGCTGCGTAAAGCGCGCCTTGATGGCACGCCACCGGCCCGGGTAGTCGGCATCTTCGGGTGGCAAAGTCCAAATGGCGTGCAGGTGTTCCGGCATGACTACGATGGCGTCGATGATGAAAGGGCGTGCCGCCATTACCGCAGCAAACGATTTCCGCAGTATGTCGATGTGTTGAACCAGAAGATCAGAGCGCCGGTCATGCAGCGTCACCGTAAAAAAGTAACTTCCGCCGGGAACACGGTTACGACGATAGTGGACCATCCATGTCCTCTCTTAATGTAGCCCGGATGCAGCGTAGCGGAATCCGGGGAATCGCGGCGTGCCAAAGTTACCCCGGATTCCGTTTCACTTCATCCGGGCTACGTTGGTTTATCCCTTCAGCAGTTCCTTCGCCCTTTTTACTGCTTTCCGCACCTGCTCCGGCGCGGTGCCGCCCAGGTGGTTGCGTGCGGCGACCGAGCCTTCCAGGGTCAGCACCTCGAACACGTCGGCGCCGATGGCGGCGGAGAACTGCTGCAATTCCTCCAGCTTCATTTCCGACAGGTCGCGCTGCGTCTTCACGCCGAGGGCGACGGCCTTGCCGACGATCTCGTGGGCATCGCGGAAGGGCACACCCTTGCGCACCAGGTAGTCGGCCAGGTCGGTGGCGGTGGAGAAGCCGCGGCGGGCGGCTTCGCGCATGTTGTCCTTCTTCACCGCGATGTGGCACTTGCGCGTGCCGTCGGCCTGTGTGGTGCAGCCCATCATGTCGGCGTAGACGCGCAGGCAGCCCTTGACGGTGTCGATGGTGTCGAACAGCGGTTCCTTGTCTTCCTGGTTGTCCTTGTTGTAGGCCAGCGGCTGGGATTTCATCAGGGTGATGAGGGACATCAGGTGGCCGATGACGCGGCCGGACTTGCCGCGCACCAGTTCCGGCACGTCGGGGTTCTTCTTCTGCGGCATGATGGACGAGCCGGTGCAGAAGGCGTCGGAGATGTCGACGAAGGCGAACTGCTGCGAGCTCCACAGGATCAGCTCCTCGGAGAAGCGCGACATGTGCATCAGCAGGATCGAGGCCCAGGCGGTGAATTCGATGGCGAAGTCGCGATCGGACACGCCGTCCAACGAGTTGCCGCAGATGCGCTCGAAGCCCAGTTCGCGCGCGGTGAATTCGCGGTCGATGGGATAGGTGGTGCCGGCCAGGGCGGCGGAGCCCAGCGGCATGGCGTTGACGCGCTTGCGGCAGTCCTGCAAGCGCTCGGCGTCCCGTTGCAGCATTTCGTTCCAGGCCAGCATGTGGTGGCCGAAGGTGATGGGCTGCGCGGTTTGCAGGTGGGTGAAGCCCGGCATGATGGTGTCGGCCTCGCGCTCGGCGAGATCGATGAGGGCCGTTTGCAGGCGCTTGAGCTCCGCGGCGATGGCGTCGATTTCATCGCGCAGGTAGAGGCGCACGTCGGTGGCCACCTGGTCGTTGCGCGAGCGGCCGGTGTGCAGCTTCTTGCCGGCGTCGCCGATGCGGTCGGTGAGGCGCTTCTCGATGTTCATGTGCACGTCTTCCAGGGCGATGGACCACTGGAAGGCGCCGGCCTCGATCTCGGCGAGGATGTCGTTCAGGCCGGTGATGATGGTGTCACGCTCGGCGGCGGTGAGCACGCCGACGTGGGCCAGCATTTTGGCGTGGGCGATGGAGCCGGCTATGTCCTGGCGGTACATGCGCTGGTCGAAGCCGACGGAGGCGGTGAAGGCCTCGACGAAGGCATTTGTGGGTTCGGTGAAGCGCCCGGTCCAGGGCTTCTCGACAGTGGTTTTTTCGCTCATGGTTCCGCTTTCTGGAGAACGTGAAATGGCCCGCAGTATATCACCCCGCCCGGGGGATGCCCTCGCCGGGCGGGCGGGATTCGGACTATGATTGGTCCGTCCATCCATGACAGGGAATGCCTGTGGCATCCAATCCATCCGCGCAGCGCAACGACAGCTTCTTCCTGCCCGACTTCTGCGGCTTGCAGGCGGTGTTCGCCGTGGTGGTGCTGTCGGAACTGTTCGCCTTCATTCTCACCCTGGGACGCGCCGCGCCCGGTGCTGAACTGTGGGACACCCTGGCGCTCACCTCGCTGTTCATGCAGTGGGCCGGCCTGACCGGCGCGGCGGCGCTGTGCGCCAGCCGCCGCGCGCTGGCAAGGCTGGGCGACCGCGCCGCTGCGCTGGTGAGCTACGGCCTGCTGCTGCTGGTGATCCTGCTGCTGTCGGAACTGGCCTGGTGGTTCATCCTCGACACCGGCCTGCGCGGCGGCAGCGGCGGGCACCAGAACTTCGTGTTGCGCAACATGGCCATCGGCGCCATCGTCAGCGCCCTGGCGCTGCGCTATTTCTACGTCACCCATCAGTCGCGCCGGCGCCTGGTGGCGGAGAGCGAGGCGCGCTTCGCCGCCCTGCAGGCGCGCATCCGCCCCCACTTCCTGTTCAACAGCATGAACACCATCGCCAGCCTCACCCGCTCCGATCCGGCGCGGGCCGAGGCGGCCATCGAGGACTTGTCCGACCTGTTCCGCGCCAGCCTGGGCGACGGCCGCAAGCTGATTCCCCTGGCCGAGGAGCTGGCGCTGACGCGGCGCTACCTGCAAATGGAGACCCTGCGCCTGGGCGAGCGGCTGCGGCTGGAGTGGCAGGTGGACGGCCTGCCGCAGGACGCCGCCATCCCGCCGCTGAGCCTGCAACCCCTGGTGGAGAACGCCATCTATCACGGCATCGAGCAGCTGGCCGGCGGCGGCACGGTGGCCATCGGCGGCGAGTTGCAGGGTGAGGCGCTGGTGCTGACGGTGACCAACCCGCTCAACGCGGGCGGGCGGGAACGCTCCGGCAACCGCATCGCCCTGGACAATATCCGCCAGCGTCTGGCCTATCATTTCGGCGCCGACGCCGTGCTGGAAAGCACCAGCGCCGAGGGCGCCTACCGGGTACAGCTGCGCCTGCCCTACCGGAGGGCCGAATGATCCTGAAAACCACAGCTCCTCTCGCCAAGACGCCAAGCACGCCGGGAACAACAAACTGTTGCACCCAGAAACGAACTCACCTTCCGGATATATCCGCGGCAGCTGCATTGCCTGCCTGCTTGGCGTCTTGGCGTCTTGGCGAGAGTCTCATTGATGTTTTTAGGATGAGTTCTCATTCTGCCGGCGTGTACCGTGGGTCGGACTTCAGTCCGACCGTATTGCCCGGCTGTGCCGCCTCTCGTCGGACTGAAGTCCGGCCCACGGGAAGATAGAACGATGCGCCTGCTCATCGTCGACGACGAGCCGCTGGCGCGCGAACGCCTGCGCCGCATGGTGGAGGAATTGCCCGGCGCCGAGGTGGTGGGCGAGGCGGGCGACGGCCGCGCCGCGCTGGAGGCCTGCGCCCGGCTCCACCCCGAAGTGGTGCTGCTGGACATCCGCATGCCGGGCATGGACGGGCTGGAGGCGGCGCGGCACCTGGCCACCCTGCCCGAGGGGCCGGCGGTGATCTTCATCACCGCCTACGGCGACTACGCCTTGCAGGCCTTCGAGGCGCAGGCGGTGGACTACCTGCTCAAGCCGGTGCGTGCCGAGCGCCTGGCCCAGGCCCTGGCCAAGGCCAGGCGCCTGACCGCGCCGCAGCTGGCGGCGGTCACCGCCGCCAACCCCGAGCCGCAGGGGCGCAGCCATCTGTCCAGCACCCTGCACGGCAACCTGACCCTGATTCCGGTGGAGGACATCCTGTTCCTGCGCGCCGAGCAGAAATACGTGGTGGTGCGCCATCTGCGCGGCGAGTCGCTGATCGAGGATTCGCTTACCGCGCTGGAGGCGGAGTACGGCCCGCGCTTCGTGCGCATCCACCGCAACGCCCTGGTGGCGCGCAGCGCGCTGGAAGGCCTGGAAAAGGGCGCCGACGGTACGGCGCGGGTGAGGCTCAGGGACTGCGAGGAGCGGCCGGAAATCAGCCGGCGCCATCTGCCGGAACTGCGAAGATTGCTGCGGTCGGGGGAGATTTAGGAGCAGTTACAAGTGACAAGTTGCAAGTCGCAAGAAAAGGCCAACAATCCTTCTTGTCACTTGTCACTTGTCACTTGTCACTTGTCACTTGTCACTTGTCACTTGTCACTAGCATGTCAGCCGCGTATGCGCTTCCCCGCAGGCGAAGGTGCTGCCGTTGCGGACGTGGTCGTAGGCGGTGGTGATGGCGTCGTCCAGGTAGCCGCCGAAGAAGTCCGGCGTGGTCATGCCCACCATCTTGGGGGCCATGGCCTTGCCCTGGAAGTCGATGAACACCAGGGTGGGGGTGACGCGCACCTTGTAGCGCTCGGCGAATTCGTAGACGTTGACCGGGTTGCCGTCGAAATCGACGATGCTCTTGCCGGCCGTCAACTTCACCATGCGGAACAGGATCTTCCGGTCATAGTCGCCGCTGTACATCATGGGCTTGAGGAAATCGTTCTTCATCGCCGTGCAGTAGGGGCAGTAGTCCGACGAAAACATCACCAGGATGGGCAGGCGTTGCTTGCGGGCCAGGGTGGCCTCGGCGCGCAGGTCGGCGATCTCCGGGATCACCACGGCGGAGGCGTCGTTCTGGGCGTCCGCGTCCATGTCGGACCAGGCGGCGGCGGGAAGGGCGGCAGCCAGGGGCAGCAGCAGGAACAGGGTGCGGAACAGTGCCTTCATCATAAAAACCTGGGTCTGGAGTGGGTTATTATCCCTAGGATAAGGACCTATGCGGCTTCCGTGCAATAGGCCGGTCCGTGCCGGGCGTGTATGATCAGACGCGTTTGTTGGTCTTCTTATTCCATATGTTCGGTTCCCGCGCCTGCCGGAACCGGCGCTAAAGCGCAGAAAGGCTTGATTCCATGGCAAAAAACCTGATCCGTATCGCGACCCGGCAGAGTCTGCTGGCATTGTGGCAGGCGGAGTACGTGTCCGCGCGGCTCAAGGCCCTCCACCCCGGCCTGGAGGTGGAGCTGGTGAAGATGGTGTCGCAGGGCGACAAAATCCTCGACACCCCCCTGGCCAAGGTCGGCGGCAAGGGGCTGTTCGTGAAGGAACTGGAGGAAGGCCTGCTGCGCGGCGACGCCGATATCGCGGTCCACTCCATGAAGGATGTGCCCGTGGATTTTCCCGAAGGCCTGCACCTGGCGGTGATCTGCGAGCGCGAGGACCCGCGCGACGCCTTCGTCTCCAATACCCACAAGTCCTTCGACGCCCTGCCCCAGGGCGCCGTGGTCGGCACCTCCAGCCTGCGCCGCCAGTGCCAGCTGCTGGCGCGCCGTCCCGATTTGCAGGTGAAGTTCCTGCGCGGCAACGTGCAGACCCGCCTCAGGAAGCTGGACGACGGCGAGTACGACGCCATCATCCTGGCCAGCGCCGGCCTGATCCGCCTGGAGCTGCAAGGGCGCATCACCGAACTGCTCGACGTCACCGTCAGCCTGCCCGCCGTGGGCCAGGGCGCGGTGGGCATCGAATGCCGCGCCGATGACGCGGAGATCAACGCCCTGCTGGCCCCTCTCAATCACGAGCAGACCGCCGTCCGCGTCAAGGCCGAGCGGGCCATGAACCGCCGCCTGGAAGGCGGCTGCCAGGTGCCCATCGGCGGCTACGCCGAGCTGGACCACGGCGTCATCGTGTTGCACGGCCTGGTGGGCCGTCCCGATGGCGGCGAGGTGGTGCGCGGTTCCATCAGCGGCAGGCCCGAGGACGCCGAGGAGCTGGGCACGGTCCTGGCGGAAGACCTGCTGTCCCGCGGCGCCGACGCCATCCTGCGCGAGGTCTACGGGGCCGCCTGACGGGGCCGGAACGGGGAGTCGTCGCGCATATGCATAGCGATCTGCACGGGCTGGGGGTGCTGGTGACCCGCCCCGCCCATCAGGCCGACGCGCTGTGCCGGTTGATCGAAACCGCCGGCGGCCGCGCCATCCGCTTCCCCGTGCTGGCCATCGCGCCACCCCTGGACGGCGGGTCGGCACTGGCGCTGGTGCAGCGGCTGGCGCACTATAATCTGGCAGTTTTCATCAGTCCCAATGCGGTCGAGCTGGGCCTGGACCTGATCGAGGCGCAGGGCGGCCTGCCGCCCGGACTGCGCCTGGCGGTGGTGGGCGAAGGCAGCGGCCGCGCCCTGCGCGCCCGCCTCGGGCGCGGCCCGGACCTGCAACCGGCGCAGCGCTTCGACAGCGAGGGCCTGCTGGCCCTGCCCGAACTGCAGCAGGTGGCGGGCTGGACCATCGCCGTGTTCCGCGGCGACGGCGGCCGCGAGCTGCTGGGGCAGACCCTGCGTCAGCGCGGTGCCACGGTGGATTATGCCGAGGTGTACCGGCGCGAGCGCCCGGCGGCGGATACGGCGGCCCTGGCGGCGGAGCTCGGCCGCGGCGCGGTGGACATCGTGGCCGTGACCAGCAGCGAGGGCCTGCGCAACCTGCTGGCGCTGGCCGGCGAGGACAACGCGGCGCGGCTGCGCCGGCTGCCGCTGGTGGTGGTGAGCGAACGCACCGCCGCCCTGGCACAGGAATTGGGATTTTCACAGCCGGCCCGCGTCGCCGCCCAGGCGAGCGATGCGGGACTGGTGGAGGCGGTGGCCCGCTGGGCGGGCGAACGGGCGAGCAGCCCGGGAGAAGGGCTATGAGTGAAATGGAACAGAAACCGGACGAGATGACCCAGGCCGACGCACAGCCGCCGGCAGCCGAGGCGATGGAGCCGGTGGAGACCGCCGACGCCGTGGAGGAGGCCCCGCGCCCGGCCGGCCGCGGCCTGGCCCTGCTTGCCCTGGCGACGGCCCTGGGCGCCCTCGGCGGCGGCTATTGGCTATGGACCCAGCTGGAACAGCAACGCACTGCGGCGCTGCATGAAACCCAGGCCTTGCAGGTGCGCATCGAGCAGATGGCGGCGCAGCAGCAGGAACTCACCACCCGGCTCGGCCAGGTGGGCGGTACGCTGGAACAGGTGCAGGGCGAAACGCAGCTGCTGTCCGGCGGCCTGGAGAAGATGAACGAACGCCTGGGCCGCGACCGCCACGCCTGGGTGCTGGCGGAGGCGGACTACCTGATGCAGATGGCCAACCGCCGCCTGCTGCTGGAGCGCGACGCCGTGGGTGCCGCGGCCGCGCTGGCCGCCGCCGATCAGCGCCTGGCCACCCTCAACAGCCCGCTGCTGACCCGGGTGCGCGCCCAGATCAGCGAGGAATTGCAGGCCCTGCGCGCCCTGCCCGTGGTGGACGTGGACGGCATCACCCTGGAACTGGGCGCCCTGAGCAAGGCCGTGGACAGCCTGGTGCTGGCCGGTGCGCCGAGCGAGGCGCAGGAAACACAGGAAACGGCGGCAGACACGGGCGGCTGGCGCGGCCTGCTGCGCGCCGTGTGGACCGACATCCGCAGCCTGGTCATCATCCGCCGCCACGAGGCCGGCAGCCTGCCGCTGACCACGCCGGATCAGCGCCTGCTGCTGCGGCAGAACCTGCGCCTCAAGCTGGAAACGGCGCGGCTGTCGCTGCTGCGCGGCCATGCCCAGGCCTACCGTGCCGCCCTGCAGGAAGCGGACGAATGGGTGACGCGTTTCTATGACGCCGAATCCGCCGCCACCGCAAGCATGCACGAGGCCCTGGGCCGCCTGGCCGCCATCGACGTCGCGCCCGCGCTGCCCGCCATCGATCAGTCGCTGCAGGCCCTGCGCGAGGTCAGCGCGCGCCTTGAGCGGAGTGCGCGCCCATGAAGCTGCTGTTCTTCATCATCGTCGTCCTGGTCGGCGCGGTGGGGCTGGCCCTGCTGGCGCAGAGCGAGTCCGGCTATGTGCTGATCAACTACGGGCCGTGGAGCGTGGAAACATCCTTCACCCTGGCGGTGGTGGTGCTGCTGCTGACCTTCATGTTGCTCTACGGCAGCGTGCGCCTCGCCGGCGGCGCCCTGGCATTGCCCGGACGCCTGCGCGCCTGGCGCCGCGGCCGCCGCACGCTGCGTGCGCGCCTGGTGACCACGCGCGGCCTGGTCGCCCTGGCGGAGGGCCACTGGCTCAAGGCCGAACGCGATCTTTCCCGCTATGCCGAGCGCAGCGAAACGCCGCTGCTCAATTACCTGGGCGCCGCCCGCGCGGCGCAGATGCTGGGCGACGAGGAGCGGCGCGACTACCACCTGTCCATGGCCCACCGCAGCGGCGCCGAGGGCGAGCTGGCGGTGGGGGTGACCCAGGTCGCCCTGCAGATGGCGAGCAGCCAGTTGGAACAGGCGCTGGCGACCCTGGTGCACCTGCATGCCAAGACGCCGAAAAACGTCCGCGTGCTGCAGCTGCTGAAGGAAGTGTACGAGCGCCTGGGCAGCTGGAACGAGCTGGTGGCCCTGATGCCCGAGCTGCGCAAGCGCCGCGCCCTGGAGGACGATGAGGCGGACCTGCTGGAGCGCCGCGCCTGGGAAACCCTGCTGCGCCAGGCCCGCGAACACGGCCAGCTGGACAAGCTGCGCGAGGTTTGGGAGCGCATCCCGCGCCACCTGCGCCAGCACTCGAACCTGCTGGCCGGCTATGTTCACGGCCTGCTGGCCCTGGGGGGCGGCGACGAGGCGGAGGGACTGTTGCAGGAGGCGGTACGCCGGCAGTGGGACGCGGAACTGGTGCGGCTCTACGGTCTGGCGGAAGGCAGGAACGCCACCCAGCAGCTGGCCACCGCGGAAGACTGGCTCAAGCGCCACCAGCGCCATCCCCTGCTGCTGCTGACCCTGGGCCGCCTGGCCATGCGCGTCCAGCTGTGGGGCAAGGCCCGCGCCTACCTGGAGGCCAGCGCCGGCATGGAGGCCCGCGCCGAAACCTACCGCGTGCTGGGTGAACTGCTGGAGCGCCTGGGTGAGGAAACCACCGCCCGCGACTACTATCACAAGGGCCTGACCCTGGTCACCGGCGACGGCAAGCCCGGGCCGGTGGTGCCGCTGAAGCGGTTTCCGCTGGTGACGCGGAATACCAAGAAATAGTTTCGAGTTTCGAGTTTCGAGTTTCGAGTTTCGAGTTTCGAGTTTCGAGTTTCGAGTTTCGAGTTTCGAGTTTCGAGTTTCGAGTTTCGAGTTTCGGTTTCGAGTTTCGAGTTTCGAGTTTCGAGTCAAAAAAACGGCCCCCTTGCGGGAGCCGTTTTTTTTCCGAAATCCGAAACTCGAAACTAGTCTTTCGCCCACTCAAACGCGTCGGAGTAGCAGTGCTCCGGATCGAGGCCGCGTTCGACCAGGCTCTTCTTGGCGCTGAGCACCATGTCCGGCAGGCCGCAGGCGTAGACCTCGAAGCCGGTGACGTCGGCGAAGTCGGCCAGCACCGCGTCCTGCACGTAGCCGGTGCGACCCTCCCACTGATCCTCCGCCGCCGGGCGTGACAGCACCGGATGGTAGTGGACGTTCACATACTCCCGGGCCCAGCGCAGCGCGCGGTCGTGCATGTAGAGATCGACCCGGGTGCGGGCGCCCCAGTAGATGTGGATGGGACGCTGCACGCCCTCGGCCAGGGCATGCTCGATGATGGCCTTGACCGGGCCGAAGCCGGTGCCGGTGGCAAGCAGGATGATGGGGCGGTCGGAGTCCTCGCGCAGGAAGAAGCTGCCGTGCGGCCCCTCGATGCGCACCAGATCCTTTTCGTGCATTTCGCTGAACACCTGCTCGGTGAAGCGGCCACCGCGCACCAGGCCGATGTGGAATTCCAGGAACTCGTCGTCGTGCGGCGCATTGGCGATGGAGAAGGCGCGCTTCCTGCCGTCTGCCAGGATGAAGTTGACGTACTGTCCGGCCAGGTATTGCAGGCGGTCGCCCTCGGGCAGCTTGAGCCACAGTCCCATCACCTGCGGGCTGAGCTGTTCCATGCGGCCGATCTTGGCCGGCAGTGTGCGGATCGGGATATCCTTGGTCGCACTGACTTCCTTGATCTCGAGCACCAGGTCGGTGGCGGCCTTGGCGACGCAGGGCAGGGCCATGCCCACCGCCAGTTCCTGCTCGGTGAGGGCGCCCGGCTCCTCGTCGCCGTAGTCCACTTCGCCGGTCACCACCTTGCACTTGCAGGCGCCGCAAAAACCGTTGCGGCAGCCGTAGGGGAAGGCGAGGCCGTGGCGCAGGGCGGCATCGAGGACGGATTCGCCCTGTTCCACCGGGAAATCGTGACCGCTGGGTTCAACCTGGACTTTGAAGCTCATTAACTCTACCTTGGCGCTGGGTTATTGTTGACAATAAAGGTATGGATTATCCGTTAATCGGCCTTGGAGATAAACCGTGAATTTGATTTTTGTCATAGGCTGCGGCGACGTCGGCCTGCGCGTCGCCCGCCTGTGGCAGGGGCGCGGCGCCACGGTGCGCGCCCTGGCGCGTAGCGAGGACAGCGCCGCCCGGCTGGCTGCCGCCGGCATCGAAGCCGTGCCCGGTGATCTCGATACGCCGGCCTCTCTCGCCGCCCTGCCCGTTAATGGTGCGACAGTCTACTACTTTGCGCCGCCGCCGTTGCAGGGGGATAGCGATCCGCGCATGCACGCCTTTGTCGCCGCGGGCCTGCGGCCGGAACGGGTGATCTATATCTCCACCTCGGGGGTGTACGGCGACCGCGCCGGCGACTGGGTGGACGAGGACACCGCGCCCGCGCCCGGCACCGACCGCGCCCGCCGCCGCCTTGATGCGGAAACGGCCCTGCGCACCTGGGGGCGGGAGAACGGAGTGAAGGTGAACATCCTGCGCGTCGGCGGCATCTACGGTCCCGGCCGCTGGCCGCTGGAACGGTTACAGGCGGGAACGCCGGTGCTGCGCGAGGAGGAGTGCGGCTACACCAATCGCATCCACGCCGACGACCTGGCGATGATATGTGTCGCCGCCGCCGAACGCGGCGGGGCCGACCGCATCTACAACGTCAGCGACGGCAGCAACGGCACCATGACCCAGTATTTTTTTGCTGTCGCCGACCGCTTCGACCTGCCGCGACCGCCGGCGCTGACCATGGCTGAAGCGCAGCAGCAGCTGAGCCCCGCCATGCTGTCCTACCTCACCGAGTCGCGCCGCATGGACAACCGGCGGATGTTGCAGGAGCTGGGGGTGACGCTGCGCTATCCGACGCTGGCCGACGGCCTCAAGGAAAGCTGAACGATGTAGGGTGCGCACCGCGCACCATGATGTTTCCACCGGCACGGACCGTGCGGGATTGTGAGAGGCCTGAATGTGATCTCGCCAAGCACGCCAAGCACGCCAAGCACGCCAAGGAAAACCAACTGACGCTGATGGGCTCTGCCTGACCCCTGCTCCCCTGTTCGCCGCGGCAGTGCCGTGCTTTTCTTGGCGCGTTTGGTGTCTTGGCGAGATTAACAGTCGTTATTCCCCTGCCACCGCCCAAGCACGGACGGTGCGCAGTGCGCACCCTACGTTCACCTTGAACCTTGAACCTTGAACCTTGAACCTTGAACCTTGAACCCTGAACCCTGAACCCTGAACCCTGAACCCTGAACCCTGAACCCTGAACCCTGAACCCTGAACCCTGAACCCTGAACCTTGAATGTCTTTAACCAAGCCACTTCAGGATCGGCTGCCACTGCTCCACGTCAGGCGCGGCCAGGGCCGGCGGCAGTTCGCCGACGCCGAGGCCGCGCTCGGCGGCGCGGATGTAGTTCTGGCTGTCGCGCAGGGTGGTGAGGAAGGGGATGCCCAGGCTGTTCAGGAAGCGTTGCAGGGTGTGATAGATGAGGGTGTGTTCCTTGACCCGGTTGGCGACGACGGCAATGCGCGTCTCCTGGCGGGAGACCCGGCCCACCAGCAGCAGTTCCTCCACGAAGCGGGCGGCGGCGCGGATGTCGATGGGCGAGGGCAGCACCGGGATGAGCAGGGTCTGCGCCCGCTTCACGTGCCGTTTGAGCTCCTTGCCGTGCACGGCGGCGGGGGCGTCCATGATCACGCAGTCCATGCCCAGCGGCAGCAACAGCTTGTCCTTATCCTCGTCCAGCGAGACGTGGTAGATGGTCGGCCGCTCGGCGGGACGTACCGCCAGCCAGTCGATGCTGCTGCCCTGCGGATCGAAGTCGGCCAGGGCCACCTTGCCGCCCTGCTGGGCGAAGAAGCTGGCCAGGTTGGTCGCCAGGGTGGTCTTGCCGCAGCCGCCCTTGGGGTTGAGCACAATGATCTTCTGCATACGCCTTCGTCCCGTCGTGTCGACCCTGCCAGCTTACGGACTTTACGCTTCAGGGCAAGCGCCGCGGCATACAACCGGGGGCTCAGTCCTGCTCCAGGCGTGCGCGCAGTTCGGTGAGGACGGCGAGGGCATCGGCCAGTCGCGCCGTGCCGATGCCTTTGGCGCAGGCGGCAGCCCAGTCGGCCTGCTCGGCGTCCAGCACATCATAGGCCTGGCGGCCCTTCTTGCTGAGCAGGTGCAGCGGTGCGCGGCGGTGTTCCGGATTGTCCTGCCGCAGCAGCACCCCTTCCTCCACCAGGGCGTCGGCCAGGCGCTGCACGCTCTGCCGTTTCAGGCCCATGCGGCGCGCGATCTGCGCCACGGTCAGCGCCCGCTCCTCCAGGGCGATGGCGCCCAGCACCTGCCAGCGGGCACTGGTCAGGCCCAGCGGCGCGCTCATGGCATCGCCGGCGGCGATGAGGCGGCCGTTGAAGCGGAAGACTTCCAGCACCAGTTCGGTGAACAGTGCGCCGTTGCGGCTGCGTGAGGTGGTGTTCGTCATATTGACAGCATGCTGTCAAAACGACAGGATCGTGTCAACTCTGGCTGAGGGCGAAGATCATGAAGACGACTATCCATGCGGCGGCCGGTATCACGGCGTTCGTTACCATACTCCTGTTCTTCAGCGTCACTTTGGCGGTGGAGCTGGGCGGCGATGCCGCCGCCGTGGCCCAGGTGAAGGGGTATATCGTGCGCGGGCTGTGGCTGCTGATTCCCGCCCTGATGCTCACCGGGGCCAGCGGCTTCGCGCTGGCGCGGGGACGGGTGGGGGGCGGCGTGGCGGCGAAGAAAAGGCGCATGCCGTTCATCGCCGGCAACGGCCTGCTGATTCTGCTGCCCGCGGCGCTGCTGCTGGATCGCTGGGCAGCGGCGGGCAGCCTAGACGGCATGTTCTATGCGGTGCAGGCGCTGGAGTTGCTGGCCGGTGCAACCAATCTAGTGTTGATCGGGCTCAATATCCGCGACGGCATCCGGTTGCGCCACGGGCGCAGCTGAAACGGCGGAAGGCACAACGCCCCGGATACCGTGGTATCCGGGGCGTTGTCTTTGCGGCCTCAGTTCGAGGCGGTGCTGAAGTTATGGCACGACGAGCAGTTGAGGCGCTTGTCGGCCACGTGCTTCTCGTGCAGCTTCATGAACAGCTCCGAGGCCGACCACTTGTCGGACTTGTCGCCGTGGCAGCCGGAGCCGCAGTTGGCCGCCGTCACCGGATTGCGCTCCGGCCGCGGCGCGTAGCCCAGGGCATCGAAGTCGATGCGGGTGGACGTGGCGCCATGGCAGTCATTGCAGTCCAGGGCCATTTCATAGGGCGCCACTTCATGGGAAATGCCCATGTAACGCTCGGTTTCCACGAAGTCGTAGAAATCGCGCGTGGTCACGTGGTTTAGCTGCGGCACCGCGGCGGTACCGGCCAGGATGGCCTGGTTGACGATGTCGTCCTGCGGCAGGAAGGCTCCGCCCAGGCGCCCGGTGAACAGGATGCCCATGCGCAAAGGCAGGATGGCACCGGTGACCGGATCATGGGGTTGCAGCGCCATGTGGTGCTTCACCGGGATCAGCTTGACGCCCGGATCGCTGACGCTGCCCAGCGGTCCGGCCATCAGCACCTTGCCGTTGGCCTGGGGCTGGATCGGATCGAGGAAGCGGTAGATCTCGCTGCTGCCGTTGTTGAACACCAGCTCGGGTATCACGTTGCTCTGTGCGATCTGGCTCGGTTCGAACAGCCGTTTCTCCTCGCTCAGTACCGGCGGCTGGCTGTAGTCGCGGAACATGTCCGTCGCGCCGCTGCCCAGCGCCGTCGGTTTGGCGAAGTGCGGGATGTGGCAGCTGCGGCAGTCGACGCGCGCGGTATGCGAGTTGAGGATGCGATCGCTGTGCGCCGGCAGTTCGTGGCAGTCGGTGCACTGCGGCGGCGGATCCAGATCCGTCGGCCTCAGGTCGACGCCGCGACCGGCGATGAGGTGGTTCTGAGTGCGATGGCAGTCCACGCAGTCCAGCCCGGCGCCGCCCACGGCCGTGGAGGCCATGTGCACGTCGAAGTTGCGGTCCGGCGGATCGTTGTGCGCCAGCTGGATGTCGCCGCGCTTGCTGTTGCAGCCGCCGCCGGCGTAGGCGTGGCAGGCGACGCAGGAGGCGCGGCTCGGGCGCATGCGGATGCCGATGGGCTGGCTCAGTCCGCCGGCGATGGCGGCGGCGTCGGGCACGAAGGCCAGGCGCGTCACGCCGTCGGCCTGCAGCACCTGCGCCACCTTGCGCTTGTAGGTGTCGGAGTGGCACATCAGGCAGTCGACGTTTTCCAGCTGGGTGCGGTTGCCGTCCGCCAGCAGTGCGGCGGGATCGGCCTTGGGCATGTCGCCGGTGCCGGCATGGCAGCCGGCGCAGCCGCCGCTTCTGACGTTGCCGTCGACGTCCGTCAGCAGCCCGATGAAGTTGATGTCGGGATAGCCGCAGAAGTCGTTGATGCCGCCCAGCTTGCCGGCGACGCCGAGATTCACCAGCTGGCCGTTGGCGTCGCGGTAGAACGAGTGCGGCGAATCGCCCTTCCATTGGTAGTGCACCGAGGCATGCACTTCACGCGTCTCGTTTTCGTGACACTCGAGACAGGTGCCGCTGCCCTGGTAGTCGGCAAAAGTTAGGCCGGCATGCGGGTCGCCGCTGAAGGCGTTGACCGTGATGATCACCGTGTCGGCGGTGCTGGCGGCGCCGTCGTTGTCGGTCACCACCAGGCTGAAGGCATAGGTGCCCGCGCCCAGGGAGATCATCGGCATCACCACGTCGGCCGGGTTGGGTGTACCGCTCCAGGCGTAGGCGGCGATGCTGCCGTCGGGATCGAAGGAGCCGCTGCCGTTGAGCGTGACTGTGGCCAGGGGCTGGCCGGAGCCGAGGTTGATGGTCTGGTCGGGTCCGGCGTTGGCGGTCGGTGCCTGGTTGGCCGGCGCCGCGTTGACGGTGATGGTGACGGTGTCCGGCGCGCTGCTCGCGCCGTCGTCGTCGCTGACCACCAGGGTGAACAGGTAGCTGCCCGGGACGAGATTGACCACCGGCATCGCCACGTTGGCCGGATCGGGATTGCCGGTCCAGTTGTAACTCGCGATGCTGCCGTCGGGATCGAAGGATCCGCTGCCGTTGAGCGTCACGTCGGCGCTGGCCTGGCCGGCTGTCAGGTTGATGGTCTGATCGGGACCGGCATTGGCCGTCGGCGCCTGGTTGGCCGGCGCATTGACGGTGATGGTGACGCTGTCCGGTGCGCTGGAGGCGCCGTCATCGTCGCTGACCACCAGGGTGAAGGTGTAGCTGCCGGCACCGAGATTCAGCATCGGATTCGCCACGTTGGCCGGATCGGGATTACCGGTCCAGTTGTAACTCGAGATGCTGCCGTCGGGATCGAAGGAGCCGCTGCCGTTGAGCGTCACGATGGCGCCCACCTGTCCCGGCATCAGGTTGATGGTCTGATCGGGTCCGGCGTTGGCGGTTGGCGCCTGGTTGGCCGGCGCGCCGCCGGTGTCGCAATTACCCGGCGCCTTTTCCACCCGGCGTTCGTCGCTCAGGGTCGCCACCACCACGCGCACGCGGCAGGGGACGTCGGCGGGATTGCCGATGGGATGGCGCAGCTTGACCGAGAATTTGCCTTCCCGTTGCAGCGTGATGGGGAAGGATGCCACCAGGGCATTGGTGCCCGCGCTGTAGAGCATGAGTGTCGCGGGACTGCCGCCCGGCACGCCTTCGCCGCCCACATCCACGCGCAGTTCGGATCGTTCGCGATCCCACTGCGCCTTCTTGATGTCGACCTTGTCACTGGCCTGCGCTGCCGGTAACCCAAGGCAAAGCAGCATGGTGATGAGCAACAGCAGCGACAGCGGCTGTCGCATTTCGCAAGCGGCACTTCTCGGCATGGCACACCTCCGTGCGGGAACGTGGTGGCGTCCTGAACGCAAACTGCGCGGCAAATTAGCCGGGCTTGCAGGCGCCAGGGCACGGTTACGTTGTAACGGTTCGGGTATACAGCCAGGGGCACAGTCCGTGCGTCGATGAAGATGAACGCGAACGCATGGGAGGAACGCATTCTGCGCCGAAGGTGAATGTCAGCTTAGTGCGGGGTAGCACGCTGTAAGGTAGGTGAACGCCCCAAATGCATGGTGGGTTATGAGATTGATTCTTATGAACAAATAAGGATGCGGATGATGCCGGTGTCAGCCCTTCGCCGCATTGGCGTCCAGCCATGACGCTTCCGCCTGGGCCGGCGGCAGGCCGGCGCTGAACAGAAAGCCTTGTGCCGCATGGCAGCCGAGCTGTTGCAGGAACTCCAGTTGCTTCGTGCTTTCCACGCCCTCGGCGATGACGGCGAGGCCGAGACTGCGAGCCATGGCGATGATGGCGGCGGCGATCTCTGCGCTGGCCTGGCGCTGCAGCGCAGCGGCGACGATGGTGGTGTCGATTTTCAGCCTGCCGATGTGCAGTTGCTTGAGATAGTTGAGCGAGGAAAAGCCGGTGCCGAAATCGTCGATGGCGATGCTGACGCCGAGACGGCCGAGACGATCCAGTACCGCCGCCACATTGGCCGGATCTTCCATCAGCGCGTTTTCGGTCAGCTCCAGCTCCAGGCACTGCGGCGGGCAGCCGCTTTGCTGCAGCGCCAGTTCCACCGTATCGGCAAAACCGAGATAGCGCAGTTGCAATGCCGACACGTTCACCGCCACGCGGAAATCCTTGTGGCCCGCGTCCGCCCAGTGGCGCGCCTGGCGGCAGGCCTGCTGCAGCACCCAGTTGCCGAGGGGAAGGATCAACCCGCTCTCCTCGGCAACCGGGATGAACTGCGCCGGCAGCAACTGGCCGCGCGCAGGATGCTGCCAGCGGATCAACGCCTCCATGCCGATCACCCGGCGCTGCGGTAGGGCCAGTTGTGCCTGGTATACCAGCTCCAGCTCGCCGTGCTCCAGGGCGAGGCGCAGCTCATGCTCCAGCGTCTGCCGTTCGGCGTAACGCAGGCTCATGCCCGGGTTGTAGAACTGGTAGTCGTTGCGCCCCATTTCCTTGGTGCGGTACATGGCGGTGTCGGCGTTCTTGAGCAGGGTCTCCACCGTCTGGCCGTCTTCGGGGAAGGTGGCGATGCCGATGCTGGTGGTGACGAACAGTTCGTGGTGGTCGATGTAATACGGTGCGCCGAAGGCCTCCACCAATTTGCCGGCGATGGCGCCGGCCTCGGCCGGGTCGTGGATGTTGCCGAGGATCACGGCGAACTCATCGCCGCCGAGCCGGGCGATGGTGTCGCTTTCGCGCACGATGGTGCGCAGGCGTGCCGCCACCCTTTGCAGCAGTTCGTCACCCACGGTGTGGCCGAGAGAGTCGTTGATGTTCTTGAAGCGGTCGAGATCGAAAAACAGCAGCGCGGCGTGGTGGTGGTCGCGGCGCGCGCGCACCAGGGCATTGGCCAGGCGATCGTGGAACAGCTCGCGGTTGGGCAGTGCGGTCAGCGCATCGTAGTAGGCCATGTTGTGCAGGCGCTTGCGCACATGCTCCTGCGAGCCGATATCGGAGAAGATGGCGGCGTAGTGGGTGACCTGGCCCTGCGCATCGCGGATGGCGCTGATGGTCAGCCACTCGGGATAGATATCGCCGTTTTTGCGCCGGTTCCATATCTCACCCTGCCACTGCCCGGTATCGTTGAGCGAGCGCCACATCGCCTGGTAGTAGGGCTGGTCGTGGCGGCCGGAGGCCAGCAGGCTGGGATTGCGGCCCAGGACTTCTTCCGCGCTGTAGCCGGTGGTGCGGCTGAAGGCGCCGTTGACGCTGATGATGCGTATGTCCGCATCGGCGATCAGTACGCCCTCGGCGGTCTGCTCCAGCACCTGCGCGGCGAGGTGCAGCTTCTTCTGCGCCTCGACGCGTTCGGTGACGTCGCGATCGATGCCGCGGTAGCCGAGGAAGTTGCCGTCGCTGTCGAAGAAGGGCACGCCGCTGGTTTCCATCACCACCCGGCGGCCGTCGCGGGCGACGTTGGTGTTTTCCAGCAGGGAGATGGGGCGGCGCGCTTCGATCAGCGGCAGGGCGATGGCGGCCACCCGCTTCGCCTCGTCCGCCGGCATCAGGTCGAACGGCGTGCGGCCGAGCACTTCGTCCGGCCGGTGGCCCAGCAGCTGGAGCACGCTGGGACTGGCGTAGGTATAGCGCCCACCGGCATCGATCTCCCACAACCAGTCCTGCGTTGCCTCCACCAGCTGGCGGTACTGCCGTGCGCTGCGGTGCAGTGCGCGCTCTTCGCTTTCCCGCGCCACCGCCTCCAGTTCCGCCTCGCGCAACTCGTCTTCGACGGTGACGCGCAGGGTGACGTCGCGGGAGTTGCACACGATCTCGACGATGGCGCCGTCCTGTTGCCGGCGGATCGCCTTGCCCACGGTTTCGAACCAGAGGTAATGGCCGTCGCGGTGGCGCGAACGATGGGTGACGGTGCCGGTTTCGTCCGACTCCAGCACCCATTGGTGGGCGGAACGCACGGTGGCGGCATCGTCGGGGTGGATGTATTCGTAGGGCGAGCGGCCGATCAGTTCCTCCGGCCGGTAGCCGGTGATGCGGGTGAGTGACGATGAGAGGTCGAGATAGAGGCCGTCGGCGCTGATGCGTGAAATGATGTCGCCGGACTGGGACGCCAGCAGACGGTAACGCAGTTCGCTTTCGCGCAGGGCCTGTTCGGCGGCCTTCTGTTCCGTAAGGTCGCGCAGCAGGGCCAGGCGGTACTGATGGCCCAGATAGTGAAATGCGGTGAGGGTGACTTCGGCGACGAAGGTGCTGCCGTCGGGGCGGAGGTGCTGCCAGTCGAACACTTGGCGTCGTCCCGCCATGGCGGCGGCGATCAGTTCCCGCGCCCACTCCTCGGAGCGGCGGCCATTGGGCTGGTGTTCGGGGGCGTAGCGACTGGGGTGGCTGGCGAGCAATTCTTCGCGGCTGCAGCGGAACAGCTGCACGGCTGCGGCGTTGCAGTCCACCACGCGTTCGCCCAGTTCGATGAATATGGGCTGTCCGGCCGCTTCGAACAGGGCGCGGAATTGCGGCTCGTCTGATGCTGCGGCGATCAGGCTCGCAGTGGTCGCTGTATCGTCCATGGTACAAAATCCCGGCTCGGGCTATTCAGCATAGGCATTAAGCGTAGGCTACCAGCTTACATGGCGTTGAACGGCCATCTTACACAACTCTTGAGGGGCTTTGTGCGGCGGCAGACTTGATGAATATCAATTCAACCGTCGTACCGTCGGCGGCGTCAGCCGATGCCGAGGCTGTCCCACAGGGCATCCACCCGTTGCCGCACTTCATCGCTCATGCGGATCGGCGTGCCCCATTCACGGCTGGTTTCGCCCGGCCATTTGTTGGTGGCATCGAAGCCGATCTTCGAGCCGAGGCCCGATATCGGCGAGGCGAAGTCCAGATAATCGATGGGGGTGTTTTCGATGGTGGTGGTGTCGCGCGCAGGGTCCATGCGCGTGGTCATGGCCCAGATCACGTCCTTCCAGTCACGCACGTTGACGTCGTCGTCGGTGACGATGACGAACTTGGTGTACATGAACTGGCGCAGGAAGGACCAGATGCCGAGCATCACGCGCTTGGCGTGGCCGGGATACTGCTTTTTGATGCTGACCACCGCCATGCGGTAGGAGCAGCCTTCCGGCGGCAGGTAGAAGTCGACGATCTCCGGAAACTGTTTTTGCAGGATGGGCACGAACACTTCATTGAGCGCCACGCCGAGCACGGCCGGTTCGTCCGGCGGGCGGCCGGTGTAGGTGGAGTGATAGATGGGATTTTTGCGCCGGGTGATGCGCTCGATGGTGAACACCGGAAAGCGATCCACTTCGTTGTAGTAGCCGGTGTGATCGCCGTAGGGTCCTTCCTCCGCCATCTCGCCCGGATGGATGTGACCTTCCAGCACGTACTCGGCGGAGGCCGGCACCTGCAGATCGCTGCCGATGCATTTCACCACCTCGGTCTTGCCGCCGCGCAGCAGGCCGGCGAAGGCGTATTCGCTGAGGGTGTCGGGCACCGGCGTCACCGCGCCGAGGATGGTGGCCGGATCGGCGCCGAGGGCGACGGCGACGGTAAAGGGCTGTCCCGGATGCGCCTGTTGCCAGTCGCGGAAATCCAGTGCGCCGCCGCGGTGCGACAGCCAGCGCATGATCACTTTGTTGCGGCCCAATACCTGTTGGCGGTAGATGCCGAGGTTTTGCCGTTCCTTGTGCGGGCCGCGCGTCACCACCAGGCCCCAGGTGATGAGCGGGGCCGCATCGCCCGGCCAGCAGGTCTGGATCGGCAGCTGGCCCAGGTCCACGTCGTCGCCCTCCAGCACCACTTCCTGGCAGGGCGCGTCCTTCACCACCTTGGGCGCCATGTTGAGCACCTGCTTGAACTTGGGCAGTTTGTCGAGGGCATCGCGCAGGCCCTTGGGCGGTTCCGGCTCTTTGAGGAAGGCGAGCAGTTGGCCCACCTCGCGCAGTGCCTCGACCGACTCTTCGCCCATGCCGAGGGCGACGCGCTGCGGTGTGCCGAACAGGTTGCCCAGCACCGGCACGCTGTGGCCGGTGGGATTTTCGAACAGCAGGGCCGGCCCGCCCAGGCGCAGGGTGCGGTCGCAGATCTCGGTCATTTCCAGATAGGGATCGACCTCGACGGTGATGCGTTTCAGTTCGCCGCGCTGTTCCAGCAGGGCGATGAAGTCGCGCAGATCCTTGTATTTCATGGCCGGCCTTTCGGTGGAGGGATGCCGGATTATGCGGTGTCGCTGCGCCCCGGGCAAATGGGCTACCATGCCCGACCCGTTCGCAATCCAGGTCCGCCATGACTCCTGCCGCCTTCGATTCGCGCCGCTTTCAGGGGGTGCGCTGGGCCATCTATGCCGTACTGATCCTGGCCTATATGTCGGTGTTCTTTCACCGCATGGCCCCCGCCGTGGTGTCGGCCGAACTGATGGCGGCATTCCACACCACCGGTGCGGCGCTCGGCTCCCTGGCGGCGATGTATTACTACGTCTACACCGCCATGCAGATCCCCGCCGGCGTGCTGGCGGACACGGTGGGCACCCGCACGGTGGCGATGCTGGGCAATCTGGTGGCCGGCATCGGTTCCATCGTGTTCGGCCTGGCCGAGACCCTGGAGATGGCGCTGCTCGGGCGCTTCCTGGTGGGCCTGGGGGTGTCGGTGATCTTCGTCGGCCTGATGAAGAGCAATACGGTGTGGTTCCGCGAACGCATCTACGGCCTGATCAGCGGCGTCACCCTGCTGCTGGGCAATATCGGTTCGGTGCTGGCGGCGGGCCCGCTGGCCTGGCTGCTGGGGCATGTGTCCTGGCGCAGCGCCTTCATCGGCATCGGCGTGTTTTCCCTGCTGCTCGCCGTGCTGTCCCTGCTCATCGTGCGCAATCGCCCCGAGGACGTCGGCTTTCCCTCACTGCGCGCCATGGAGGGCAAGCACGCCCATGCCGCGCGCGAGAAGCACTGGCTGCACGATATGCGTGTGGTGTGGACCAGCTGGCGCGTATGGCCCGGCTTCTGGTTCAACTTCGGCATGGCCGGCAGCCTGTTCGCCTTTGCCGGATTGTGGGGCATTCCGCTGTTGCGCGATGTCCACGGCCTGAGCCGCGACGAGGCGGCGCAGTACACCACGCTGACCCTGCTGGCGATGGCGCTGGGCACCCTGCTGCTGGGCTGGATATCCGATCGCCTGGGGCGGCGCAAGCCGGTGATGGCGCTCAGTGCCCTGCTCTATCTGCTGGTGTGCGCGGCCCTGCTGTGGCTGCCGTGGGGGCCGGGCCTGGGAGGCATGGCGCTGTTCGCCCTGCTCGGCCTGTGCGGCAGCGGCTTCGTGCTCAGCTATGCCTGCGCCAAGGAGGTGTGCGCACCGGCGCTGTCCGGGATGGCCATCAGCGTGGTCAACACCGGCCTGTTCCTGGGCGCGGCGATCATGCAGCCCCTGTTCGGCTGGGTGCTGGATCAGGGCTGGAACGGTGCGATGCGCGACGGACTGCGGCTGTACAGCGGCGCGGACTATCACACCGCCCTGTGGCTGATGCTGGGATTTGCTGTTGTGGCCCTCGTTGCCGTAGCGCGCCTCACCGAAACCCGCGGCCGCAACATCACCGTGACATAGGCGTGCTGAAACAGCGTCGAAAAGAAGGACAAGATGGACAAGATTTTTCAAGATGAACAAGAGGTTTTCATCTTGTGAATCCTGTTACATCTTGTTCATCCTGTCCGCTGCTTTCCT
>PGZL01000002.1:31871-349371 GCA_002840095.1 Gammaproteobacteria bacterium HGW-Gammaproteobacteria-1
TCCTGTTACATCTTGTTCATCCTGTCCGCTGCTTTCCTTTACCGCCGGAATTCCGCCATCACCGGTGTGTGGTCCGAAGGGCGCTCCAGCTATGAATGGTGGATGCGCTGTGCTTATCCACCCTACGTCCAATACTGAAAAATAAGGACAAGATGGACAAGATTTTTCAAGATGAACAAGAGGTTTTAATCTTGTAAATCCTGTTACATCTTGTTCATCTTGTCCGCGGTTTCATTCCTTAACGCTGAAACTCGGCGATGACCGGCGCGTGGTCCGAGGGCCGTTCCAGCTTGCGCATTTCTTTGTCGATGGTGGAGCTGGTGCATTGCGCCGTCAGCGGCGCACTGGCGAGGATGTGGTCGATGCGCAGGCCGATGTTGCGGCGGAAGGCGTTCATGCGGTAGTCCCACCAGCTGTAGCTCTTCTCGGGCTGCTCGAACAGGCGGAAGGTGTCCTTGAGGCCGGCGCCGAGCAGGCGCTGGAAGGCGGCGCGCTCCGGCGGCGAGAACAGCACGCTGTTTTCCCACGCCTTGGGGTCGTATACGTCGCGTTCGTCGGGGGCGATGTTGAAATCGCCCAGCACCACCAGCCGGGGCGTGCGCTGGAGCTGCGCCTCGATGAAGGCCTGCAGCTTCTCCAGCCAGTCCAGCTTGTAGGCGTATTTGTCCGAGCCCACCTCCTGGCCGTTGGGCACGTACAGATCCAGCACGTACACGTCGTCGAACATCGCACCGAGCACGCGCCGCTGCGGATCGTCCAGGCCGGGCAGATCGGTGACGATGTCGCCGCCGGCAGGTACGCGGCTGAGCAGGGCAACGCCGTTGTAGGTCTTCTGGCCGGCGTACAGCACCTGATAGCCGGCGGCCTCGATCTCGGCGCGGGGGAACTGATCGTCCGACAGCTTGGTTTCCTGCAGGGCGAGCACGTCCGGCTGGCGCGAGGCCAGCCAGTCCAGCACCTGGGGCAGGCGCACGCGCAGGGAGTTGACGTTCCAGGAGGCGATTTTCATAGAGGCCGATACAGGAGGAAAGATGCGAGAGAAAAGTTGTGGAGCATGTAATCAGAATTACTGCGCATAGCGCAACCACGCATTTTGTATTTTTCTCTTTTATCCTGCATCTGACTCCAACCGCTGCCGGATCGCGATGTGCACCGCGTCCAGGCTGGCGGCGAGTTGCAGGCTGCGGTCGGCGGCATCGGCGTCGCGTTGAAGTGCCGCTGTCTGCGTGGCACGGGCCTGATCCACCAGGCCGTGGGCGAACACGGCGCCGCCGAGACCGACCAGCTCGTGGGCCAGGTACGCGATCCGTTCGAGATCGTTCCGCGTCGCCGTGTCGCGCAACTGCCGCGCGGTCTCCGCCAATTCGGTCAGGGCCGCGCGCAACAGACGTTCGACAAACTGGGGCGGCTCGGGGTGGCGCCGCTGCAGGGCGTCCCAGTCGATGGCGGCTGTCGGGGGCGTAGCCGCTACGGGCGGTCGCCGGCTGTAGCGCAACACCGCCGCCACCAGCTGTTCGAAGTCGATGGGCTTGACGATGCGTTCGGCCATGCCCGCCTCCAGGCAGCGGCGGCGTTCTTCGGCGTAGGCAAAACCGGTCAGGCCGATGACGGGCAGATCCGGCGCCAGCGCCCGGATGCGGCGCGTCGCCTCATAGCCGTCCATCTCCGGCATCGACACGTCCATCAGCACCACATCGAATGCCGCGGCGCCGTGCTGCGCCACCTGGTCGACCGCCAGGCGGCCGTTCTCGACCATGGTGAGCCGTGCTCCTTCGGGTATCAGGATGCTTTCCAGCAGCAGCTGGTTGACCTCGTTGTCCTCGGCCGACAGGATCGACAGGCCGGTGAGGCGCGGACCGCTTTTCGATACGGGGGACGCCGGTTCATTGGTTGTGGGCAGCGAGGTCTCGCGCAGCGGCAGCACGACGTCGAAGGTGGTGCCGCGCCCGGGGGTGCTGCGCACCTGCAACGTGCCTCCCATCAGGTCGACCAGGCGCAGGGTGATGGCCAGCCCGAGGCCGGTGCCGCCGTATTTTCGGGTGGTGCTCGCGTCGGCCTGCTCGAAGGGCTGGAACAGCTTGTCGATGTGCTCCGCGGTCATGCCGATGCCGGTGTCCGCCACACGGAACCGAAGGCGCTCGCCGTCACGCTGCACCGTCAGTGTAATGGTGCCGTGATCGGTGAATTTGACGGCGTTGGACAGCAGGTTGAGCAGCACCTGCTTCAAGCGCATGGGATCGCCGGTGCAGGCTGCGGGCAGGTCGGTACTGCGCTCGACGCGCAACGCCAGGCCCTTGGCGCGGGCACGCTGCTCCACCAGGCCGACCGCCTGGCCGATGGTCTGCGCCAGGTCGAACGGTAGCGCCTCGATGCCCAGTTTGCCGGCCTCGATCTTGGAGAAGTCGAGAATGTCGCCGATGACGTGCGCCAGCAGCTGGCCGGACTCGATGATCTGGGCGAAGGTCTGGCGCACCGCAGGGTCGCTGTGGTCGCGGTAGCCGACCTGGGCCATGCCGAGCAGGCCGTTGAGCGGCGTGCGCATTTCGTGGCTCATGTTGGCGAGGAACAGCGACTTGGCCCGGTTGGCCTGCTCCGCCATATCCCTGGCCTCGGCGACGAGCTGCTCCGCCCGTTTGCGCTCGGTGATATCGGAAAAGACGACGGCAAACTGCCGTGGCGCCGGCCGGTAGGCGAACACCTGGTACCAGTGTCCCAGCGCCTCGGAGTAGCGCTCGATACTGGCCGGTTCGCCGGTCAGCGCCACGGCGCCGTAGATTTCCACCCACTCCGGTTCGAGGCCGGGCAACACCTCCAGCACGCGGCGCCCCACCAGGTCGTCGCGGCGCAGCCCGGTCATCTGTTCGAACGCGGGGTTGAGATCGAGAAAACGATAGTCGCAGGGGCTTCCCGTATCGTCGGTGATGATTTCGTGCAGCGCAAACCCTTCGCACATGTTTTCGAACAGAGCGTGGTAACGCTGTTCGCTCGCCCGCAATGCATCTTCGGTTGCCTTGCGGGCGGTGATGTCCATCACGTGGACCACGTAGCCGTTTGCCTGCCCGCCCTCGTCGTATACGGGGGCGACGGTCGACTCCTCCCAGCGCAGGGTGCCGTCGGGGTAGGGCACCAGGTTCTCGCTGGTTTTCCGCTCGCCGGCCATGGCCTGTTCGACCTGCGGACCGATCACCTCCCAGGCGGCCTCGCCCACCACCTCGCGCACGCTGCGGCCGACTATCTGTTCCCGCGGGAGGCGGAGCCATTCCTCGAAACAGCGGTTGACCCGGCGGTAGCGGCCGTCGGCGCCGACGTAGGCGATGAGGGCCGGGGCATTGTCCATGGTGGTGTTCAGCAGCTCGGACTTGGCCTGCGCCCGTTGCTGCGCCTCTTCCAGCTGGGTCGTGCGCTGCGCCACCATCTGCTCCAGCTCGTCCTGGTGGGCCTGCAAGGCGCGCTCGGCCGCCGTACGTGCCTCGACCTCCCGCGTCAGGGCCTCGGTGCGGCGCGCCACCTGCCGGGTCAGGGTCCGTGTCCATAGTGCCGCCAGCAGGAGCAGCAGGGCGGTGCCGCCCAGGCCCCACAGCAGATAGCGGCGCGGCACGGTGCCGGGTTCGTAGACCCCGAGCCATTTGGCATAGAGGCGATCGTATTCGCCGGTGGCCTTGACGATGGCGAGTCCCTGTTCGAGGCGGTCGCGCAGCTCGGTATCGCCCTTGCGCACGGCGAAGGAAAATTCGCGGCGGTATTCGGTCAGCGGCGGGCCGGCGGCGATCAGGCGGTCGTAACCCAGCTGTTGCAGCAGCATGTGGCCCTGCAACAGCGGCGCCAGCACAGCGTCGTCCTGGCCGGCGGCGAGACGGCGCAGCGCATCGGCCAGGGTGGTGGCTTCGGTGAGCTGCTCCTCGAAGCCGCGGCTGCGCAGGGCGTCGGCGGCGGCGTCACCGCGCATCACGATGATGCGCGAGGCGCGTGCGCCCTCCAGCGTGTCGAAGCGGCGCGAACCCTTGCGCACGAAGAAGGCGTCGTAGCCGATGGTGTGGGGGCGGGTGAATTCGACCAGGCTCTCGCGCTGGGGCAGGCGCGCCACCAGCGGCAGGGCATCCAGCCTGCCCTGTTGCAGCGCGAGCCAGAGCGGGTTCCAGTCGCCGGGGCGAAACTGCACCGGGATGTTCATCTCCCGGGCGACGGCGGCGAACAGTTCGACGGAAAACCCATCGGCCTGCCCGGCGTCGTTCACCTCGGCATAGGGGTGGAAGTCGCGTTCCGAGCCGACCACCAGCATGCGTTCCGCCTCGCCCCAGGCCGAAGCCGGGCCGAGCAGCGCCGCGCAGACCAGCGCCAGGGCGCAGCGCCGGGCGCGTTGCCTGAGCGGCGTCCGTTTGTTGCGCACTGCCGTCATCGCTCCGGACACTCTTCGCCACCTATCGGTTAGTGCCGCGACCAAAGGGAAGGGGGCAGGCGGGTTTGGTGTCTGTGCACCAAGATTGGGTCTGCCCTACGAATATCGCATTATGCACGAGGAAACGGCGCTGCCCACGCCAGGCAGATTCAAGGGTAAAGCTACAAGAGCAAAGTAAAATTAGTGCGCGTAGCGCAACATCGCCACTTGTATCTTGTCACTTGCAACTTGTCTCTGCCGTTTGCGCGCAGCGCCGCCACGCAACTTGTATCTTGTCACTTGCAACTTGTCTCTGCCGTTAAAGCCGAAAACCACCATGGCGTTCGCGGATGCGCCAGTCCAGCCACATGATGCCGAGGATGAAGCCGGCTACCAGGGACACCAGCACGGCGAAGAACATCCACCACGAACGCGACACCTGATGGTTCTGCTGCGCCGCGCGGGTCTGCTCGGCCAGCTGGCGGCGCGCGAGGTCCAGTTCCCTGGCGGTGCGTTCATGCTGCTGCGCCAGCGACATCAGCAGCACCTGTGCCGGCATGTCCTCCTGCAGATGCCGGACATGGATCCAGCCGGTATTGCCGTCGCTGCCGCGTACGCGGACGAAATCGCCCTGGCGCGCCAGAACCTGCAGGCTGGTGCCGGTGGGCAGCAGGCGTATCGGCTTGCCGGCGGCGCGGGGCGCCGGATACAGCTCGGCGGCGAGGCGATCGGTGACGTACAGGGTTTGGGCGGCAACCATCGGCAGGGGGAGCAGCAGGCAGAGCAGCAGCAGGGCTGCACGCAGTGTTTCCGGCACCGTACGGTTCCTTCGCAGTGAGCTTCTCATCGCGAGTAGCTTACTATCCTTATCGAGTATCGAACAATCCTCAACGGGTTCCTGGGCGGGTTCAAGGTTCAAAGTTCAAGGTTGAAAGAATCCGGGCATCCTCTTGCCGAACCTTGAACCTTGAACCTTGAACCTTGAACCCTGAACCTTGAACCTCCTCACTCCGTCATGCCGCTGTGGCGCAGCAATGCGTCGATGGAAGGCTGGCGGCCGCGGAACTCCACGAACAGGTCCATCGGCTCGCGCGCGCCGCCCTGTTCCAGGATCGCCTGCATGAAGGCCAGGCCGGTGGCGTGGTTGAACACGCCTTCCTCTTCGAAGCGGGAGAAGGCATCGGCGGACAGGACCTCGGCCCACTTGTAGCTGTAATAGCCGGCGGAATAGCCGCCGGAGAAGATGTGGGCGAAGCCGTGCTGGAAACGGTTGTAGTGCGGCGGGCGTACCACCGCCACCTCGGCGCGCACCTCGTCGAGGATCTGCTGGACGCGGCCGCCCTGGGCCGGGTCGTATTCCAGATACAGGCGGAAATCGAACAGGGCGAATTCCAGCTGCCGCACCATCTGCATGCCGGCCTGGAAATTGCGTGCCGCCCACAGCTTGTCGAACAGTTCCGGCGGCAGCGGTTCGCCCGTTTCGTGATGGCGCGCGAACAGGTCCAGCGCCGCGCGCTGCCAGCACCAGTTCTCCAGGAACTGGCTGGGCAGCTCCACCGCGTCCCAGGGCACGCCGCTGATGCCGGCGACGCCGGCCACGTCGATGCGGGTGAGCATGTGGTGCAGGCCGTGACCGAATTCGTGGAACAGGGTCTGCACTTCGTCGTGGCTGAGCAGCGCGGGCTTGCCGTCCACCGGCGGGGTGAAGTTGCAGGTGAGATAGGCCACCGGAGTCTGGCGGCCGCCGTCCTCCAGGGTGCGCGAGCGGATGCACTCATCCATCCAGGCGCCGCCGCGTTTCTTCGGCCGGGCGTAGAGGTCGAGATAGAAGCGGCCGCGCAGCGCGCCGGCATTGTCGAAGATGTCGTAGAAGCGCACGTCGTCGTGCCAGGTCTGTATGCCGTCAACCGCGCGGATATCCAGGCCGAACAGGCGCTGCACCACCTCGAACATGCCGGTCACCACGCGGTCGGCGGGGAACCACGGCTTGAGGTCTTCCTGCGAGACGGCGTATTTGTGGCGGCGCAGTTTTTCCGCGTAGTAATTGATGTCCCACACCTCCAACGATGCGAGGCCGTGGTGCTCACGGGCATGGGCGGCGATTTCGTCCAGCTCGCTCCGGGCCAGCGTCAGCGAGCGCGCCGCCAGATCGTGCAGGAAACCGAGCACCTGCTGCGGCGATTCCGCCATCTTGGTGGCGAGGGAATGTTCGGCGTGGCTGGGATAGCCGAGCAACTGCGCCAGCTCGTGGCGCAGGGCCAGGATCTGCTCCATCACCGGGCCGTTGTCCCAGCGGCCCGCCTGCGGGCCCTGATCGGAGGCGCGGGTGGCATAGGCGGTGTACAGCTCCTCGCGCAGGTCGCGGTCGTCGGCGTGGGTCATCACCGCAAAATAGCTGGGGAAATCCAGGCCGATGCGCCAGCCCTCCTGGCCCTCGCGCTGCGCCGCCTGGCGCATCATGGCCATGCTGCTGTCCGGGATGCCGGCGAGGCGCTGTTCGTCGGTGATGAGTGTGTGCCAGCCGTTGGTGGCATCGAGCAGGTGTTCCTCGAAGCGGGCGGTGGCCTGGCTCAGCTCCTCGCTGGCCGCCTTGAAGCGTGCCTTCTGTTCCGGCGGCAGGGCCACGCCGGAGAGGCGGAAGTCGCGCAGCAGATTGTCCAGGTGCTTGCGCTGTGCGGTGGAAAGAGCCGCGTATTCAGCGCCGTCGCGGATGGATTGCAGGGCGCGGTACAGCTCCTCGTTCTGCCCCAGCTCGGTGGCGTAGGCGCTCAGCTTGGGCAGGCAGGCGTTGTAGGCGGCACGCAGTTCCTCCGAGTTCATCACCGCATTGAGGTGGTTCACCGGCGACCAGGTGCGGCTCAGGCGATCGTCCAGCACCTCCAGTGGTGCCAGCAGACTGTCCCAGTGGTGGCTGCCCTGTTGCAGCAGACGCCCGATGGCGGCGCGGTTTTCCGCCAGCACGGTGTCGACAGCGGGCTCGACGTGTTCCGGGCGGAGGGCATGAAACGGCGGCAGGCCGGTCATTTCCAGCAATGGGTTTTGCATGATGTAGATACAATCCTTGGTTTTCTCTCGCCAAGTGCGCCAAGCACGCCAAGGTGTTTCTTTCAAGAAGGCTTTCTTTGCGCTCTTGGCGTCTTGGCGAGAGCAATAGTTTTTCCAGGGGCGCCGAAAACCTGTCCGGCCGTTGCTGCCATGGGATAGAGTTGGGGTCATGTTAAACGAAATCCAGTCCCATCCTTACGATGCCCTGACGCCGGATACCGTGCTTGACGCGGTGGAGCGTTGCGGCCTGCGCGCCAGCGGCGGCCTGCTGGCGCTGAACAGCTACGAAAACCGCGTCTACCAGGTGGCGCTGGAGGAGGGCGGCTTTGTGGTGGCCAAGTTCTACCGCCCCGCCCGCTGGAGCGATGAGGCGATACTGGAGGAGCATACCTTCGCCCTGGAGTTGCTGGAGGCGGAGGTGCCGGTGGTGGCGCCGTTGGCGGACGAGAGCGGCACGACGCTGCACGTCCATGCCGGTTTCCGCTATGCCCTGTTCCCGCGCCGCGGCGGGCGCTGGCCGGACCTCGACGTGCCGGACGTGCTGTGGCGGCTGGGCCGCTTTCTCGGCCGCCTGCACGCGGTCGGTGCGGCGCAGGCGTTCAGCGCGCGGCCGCGGCTGGATATCGGCAGTTTCGGCGTCGAATCGCGGGACTATCTGCTGGCCAGCGGGCTGCTGCCGCGTGAATACCAGTCCCGTTACGCCGATCTCAGCGCCGAGCTGCTGGACACGGTGACCGCGGCCTTTGCCGCCGTGCCGTCCCTGAACTGGCAGCGCATCCACGGCGACTTTCATCCCGGCAACATTCTGTGGACCGACAGCGGCGCGCACATCGTCGACCTGGACGACTGCCGCAGCGGACCGGCGGTGCAGGATTTGTGGATGTTGCTGTCCGGCGAGCGCCACGAGCAGCTCATGCAGCTGGACGAATTGCTGGGAGGCTACGAGGAGTTCTTCGACTTCGACCGGCGCGAACTGCGCGTGATCGAACCGCTGCGCACCCTGCGCCTGATGCACTACGCCGCCTGGCTGGCGCGGCGCCGCGACGACCCGGCCTTCGTCCTTGCCTTTCCCTGGTTCGGCACGGCGCGTTACTGGGAAGAACACATCATGACGCTGCAGGAACAGCAGCGGCGTCTGGCCGAGCCGCCGCTGGGGGCCATGGACGACTGAGCGGCGCGCGGGCCCTGGGGGGACGGTTTCACTCTGTGTGGATGACTTTCGCAGGCTAGCCCGCACACGGAATGGGTGGACACGGAGGGAAGAAATGTTCTCTCGCCAAGGCGCCAAGATCGCCAAGGCAATCCATGGTGTTTTCTTGGCGTGCTTTGCGTCTTGGCGAGATCACAAGAACTTATCTTGTCCCGGACTCCGCAGGGGGCGGGTAAATACGGCGCAGGAAATAAAGAGACCGCCCCGGGTGGGGCGGTCCCTGACTCAGCCCAGCTTGAACTGGCGCACCATCCCCTGCAACTGCGTGGACAACTTTGCCAGGCGCTCTCCTGCGCCGGTGATGTCCTGCGCGCTGCCGCTGGTGGTGTCGGCCAGGTCGCGAATGGTCACCACGTTGCGGTTCATCTCCTCGGCCACCGAATTCTGCTGATCCGCCGCGGTCGCGATTTGGGCGTTCATGTCGCTGATGGCGGAGATGGCGCTGCTGATGGCCTCGAGGGAATGTTCGGTCTGGCGTGACTGCTCCACCGCGGCGGCGGCCTGGGTCTGGCCCTGCTGCATCACCGTCACTGCTTCGCCGATGCCGTTGCGCAGGTTGTCGATCATGCTGCGGATCTTGCCGGTCGCCTCCTGGGTGCGGCCCGCCAGGGTGCGCACCTCGTCGGCCACCACCGCGAAGCCGCGGCCGCTTTCGCCGGCGCGTGCCGCCTCGATGGCTGCGTTCAGTGCCAGCAGATTGGTCTGTTCGGCGATGCTGCTGATGGCCTCGGTGATGGTGCTGATGCTGTCGCTGTCCTGCTGCAGGCGGTTGATCACCTGGGCGCTGCGCTCCACTTCCTCCGCCAGGCTGTGGATCGCCGCGCGGGCGCCGGTGACCACGCGGCGGCCGTCGGCGCTTTCCTGTTCCGCTTCGCGCGCCGACTGCGCCGCCTGCGCCGTGTTGCGCGCCACCTCCTGTACCGTCGCGGTCATCTGGTTCATGGCCGCCGCCACCTGCTCGGTCTCCGCCTGCTGCTGCTGCATGTGCTGCACCGTCTGCGTGCCGGTGCTGGAAAACTGTTCCGCCGCCGCGGCCAGTTCGCCGGCGGATTCCAGAAAGCGGCCGAACACCGTGCGCAGGCGCGCCTGCAACAGCTTGATGGCCTGCAGCATCTGGCCCACCTCGTCGTTGGCGTCGACCTCGATGCGGCGCGACAGATCGCCGCTGGCCATTTCCTTGGAGTAGGTGACGATGTGCCGCATGGGATCGATCACCGTGCGCATGAGCAGCAGGCCGATCACCGTCATGGCCAGCAGTCCGGCGATGCAGATGGCGATGATGATGCGGGTGCTGGTCTGGTTGATCCCGGTCCAGGCGGCGGCGAGCGGCGTGCCCTGCGGCGCAGCGCTCAGCGCCTCGATCTTCGCGCCCAGGGCGCCCGTGCCCGGGATGCGGCTCTCCTGCCACAGTCGCTGCACCTCGCCGACCTGCGCCATGTGCTGTTCCAGCAGCCGGCTCTGCTGATCGGCGGCATACCCGCTGACCAGCGCCACCAGGATGGCGAGGCTGGCGAGCAGCACCAGGCTGGCGAGGACGCGCACCTTCAGGCCGATGTCGAATACGTTGCGCCGCTTGGGCAGTTTGGCGGCGGCATTGCTGCGCAACTGCGCGTAGAGCCGTTCCGCAGCCTCGATCTGAGCGCGGGCCGGGCGGGTGCGCACCGACTGGTAGCCCACCAGCTCGCCGCCTTCGTGCACCGGGGTGACATAGGCGTCCACCCAGTAATGATCGCCGTTCTTGCAGCGGTTCTTGACGGTGCCGCGCCAGCTGCGCCCCTGCTTCACGGTGTCCCACAGATCCTGGAATGCGACGGGCGGCATGTCGGGGTGGCGGACGAGGTTGTGATTTTTGCCGATGAGCTCGTCTTCGCTGAAGCCGCTGATGTCGATGAAGTCGCGGTTGGCGTAGGTGATGGTGCCCTTGAGGTCGGTGAGCGAGGTGATGGTGACGTCGTCGCCATAGGCGCGCTCCCGCTGGGTGACGGGCATGTTGATCTTCATGACTCCTCCTTGATGTTCTTATTGTCGTGCCGCGCGGGGCGGCATGTTGTCCGTCGTGTTTGCATGCATCGGTGTGGGGGCGATGATGCCTGCGGACCGGTCAAGTGGACTAGGGAAAATCCACAGCCGTTTGTGAGGATATGGTCCAGGAAAATGACTTATGACAACAATCAGATTTTGTTATGGCTTCGGGGAGAGGGTAAAGCGGAGTTTATCGGAGGCAGGCGCCGCTACGGCCATCCCTGGACAAGCGCCGCTCACGGCCATCTGTGGCCTTCGCGGCATAAGTCCATCCCTGGACAAGCGCCGCTCACGGCCATCCCTGGCCTCCGCGGCATAAGTCCATCCCTGGACAAAAAAAATGGAAGGCCGGAGCCTTCCATTTAAGGGGTGTAACAATGTCTGGGTGGAATGAGTCTACGAATGTAGATTGATTCAGTCAAGTAATTTATCGCCCTTCGGCGTATGGGACTAAAATCGTCCCATACCTCACCGTCGGACGACCCCCGATGACCATGGAGCACCGCTTTTCACCCCGTCTGCCTTTTCCCCTGCACGTGGCGCTGTGGGCGCGTGGTGCCGTGGTGGCGCAGGGGGTGTGCCGCGATGTGAGCCGGGACGGGATGTACGTCTATGTGGATCCCGCCTGCCTGCATCGCAATGCGCTGGTGGAGGTGGAATTCATGACGCCGGACGGCCAGGGGCACCTGTGCCTGCCGGCAATGGTGGCCCATTGCGGCAATGACGGGATCGGTCTGGTATTCGATGAACTGGCCGAGCCGCAGGCCCTGCGCATGCTGCGGGCCTATCTGCAGTCGCTGCCGTCCTAGTGCGGCCGTCAGGCCACCACGGCGAGATCGCGTCCGGCTTCCTTGGCGCGGTACAGGCCCTTGTCCACCCGTAGCAGCAGCGCGTCGGCGTCCTCCTGCTCCTCCAGCATGGCCACGCCGATGCTGACCGTGAAGCCGATGCTCTGGTTGTCCGGCCCCCGTACCCGCGCCTTGTGGCAGGCGGCACGGATGCGGTTGGCCAGCTCCAGGGCCTGCTGCTCGCCCTTGCCGGGCAGGATGGCGAGGAACTCTTCGCCGCCGTAGCGGCCGATGAGGTTGATGCCGGGCATTTCGCGAATCATCAGGCGGGCGAACACCTGCAACACCAGGTCGCCGGCCAGGTGGCCGTAGGTGTCGTTGATGCGCTTGAACAGGTCCAGGTCCAGCAGCAGCACTGACAGCGGCCGCTGTTTTTCCCGCGCGCGCGTCACCTCCAGGTCGAGCCACTTGGTGAGCACGGCGCGGTTGACCAGGCCGGTGAGGGCGTCGCGGGTGGCCTCGCGGTAGAGTTGCAGCAGCATGTGCAGCTGGGCCAGTTCGGCCCACATGGCGATGCCGGCGAGCAGGCCCAGCAGCCACACTTCGCCGAAGGCGCGCACGGTGAACAGGGTGCCGAAGCCCAGCTCGGTACCCAGCACCACCAGGCCGATGGTGATGGCGTAGGCCAGTCCCTCCAGCAGGGTGAAGGGGAACAGCGCCAGCAGCGAGACCACCAGATAGGGCAGGAAGCTGTAGCCCATGAGGATGCCGGCGTCCGGCACCTCGCCGCCGAGCACGATGCGTGAGCCGATGTAGAACAGGCCGGGAATGGTGATGAACAGCGCCACCCGCAGCCGCGCCAGGACCAGGCTGTGCGGCTGTGCGGTCCACAACCCCAGCATCAGGAACAGGCCGCTGAAGGTCAGGCGCAGCACCAGCATCTGCTTGAAGCTGGCGCCGGAAAGGAGGACCAGGTCGATGGGGATCCACAGCGGCGCCAGCAGGGCGAAGACGAAACTGAGCAGGCGCACGCGCAGGTAGATGTATTCGGCGCGGGAACCGTTGAAGTCGCGCGAGTGGTTGTGCGAGGCCACCATGTCCTGCAGCGTCGTGCGCAGCAGCCATTCACGCAGCCCGGAGCGGGGCTCGTCGATCAGGAGTTCCTGTTCGCTGTACTCTTCCGCCGTCTCGTTCACTCTCGGCCTCGGTGGTTGTCGTTGTTGTTATAGGTACGCAGTATACAGTGGCCGCAGTTCCTGGAGTGCTTCCTCCACCAGTCCCGGCAGGGTTTTGGCATACATGTCGAGCAGCACCAGGGCGTTGACCGCCCCGTCCTCCCGGGCCGCCGCGCGCAGGCGTTCGGCCATGGCGCGGTTGACGATCTCCACGTTGCGGTAGAGACGGATCAGGCCGCTGAAGCCCATTTCCGCCGGCAGCCCCTGCTGCTGGCGGAAGTACTGGCCGAGCAGGTACATGCCGGCGGCGCGGTACAGGGTTTCCTTCTCCGTGGCGAAGGGCAGGTGGAAACGCGCCATCGGCTTGAAAAACGCCATGTGCGGGCAGCCGCTGGTGGCGATGATCAGGCCCATCATGGCGCTGATGGCGCTCTGGGCCGAGGTGCTGCGCAGGATGCGCCGCTCCGCCGTGATCACCTCGGTTTCCACCTCGTCGTAGGAAAAGACGTCACCGAGCAGGGATATGACCTGGACCAGGGAGCGCGCCAGCGGGCACCAGGGATGGCGGTCGGAATGCAGGGGGCAGTGGGAGCAGCGATGGAAATCGAGCCGGGTCCAGGCCGGAGGCTCGCCGTGCTCCGCATTGACCGGCGCCAGGTCGTCGCCATCCATGCGGATGGGGAAGCTCACCTCGCGCCCGTCGGCGAAGCGGAATTTGTACTGTACTTCCAGTTCCATGGTGCGCCTCCTGCGGGCAAGCATATCAGTTCCCCGATCGGGCTGCCCCCTGGCCGCCGCCGGCTGTTAGAATCGGACAGCGCAGTTCATAGGCAGGCCTCTTAGCCGGAGTCTCGCAGGCTCCCGGCATCAACCAAGGAATCGTCATGACCAAGCACTACGATCTGATCGCCATCGGCGCCGGCAGCGGCGGTCTCTCCGCCGCAGAGCGTGCCGCACTGCACGGCAAGAAGGCCGCCGTCATCGAGGCCGGCCGCGTCGGCGGCACCTGCGTCAACGTCGGCTGCGTGCCGAAGAAGGTGATGTGGAACGCCGCGGGCATCGCCGGCGCCCTGCGCGACGCCAACGATTACGGCTTCGACGTGCTGGTCAACGACTTCGACTGGAACCAGCTGGTGACCTCGCGCGAGCGCTACATCCAGAACATCAACGACTGGTACGGCGGCTACCTCAAGGAGTCGGGCATCGATCTGATCCCGGGCTACGCCCGCTTCGTCGACCGGCGCACGCTGGAAGTGGACGGCAAGCGCTACAGCGCCGACCACATCGTGGTCGCCCCCGGCGGCGTACCGCTGATCCCGGCCATTCCCGGCGCCGAGCACGGCATCAACTCCGACGGCTTCTTCGCCCTGCGCGAGCAACCCAAACGGGTGGCGGTGGTGGGCGGCGGCTACATCGCGGTGGAACTGGCCGGCCTGCTCAAGGGCCTCGGCAGCGACGTGGACCTGCTGCTGCGCCGGCAACACTTCCTCGGCAACTTCGACGCCATGCTGCGCGAGACGCTGATGGAGGAAATGATCAATCACGGCGTCAACATCCTGCCCAACATCAATGTCGAACGGGTGGAGAAAGACGACGACGGCCGCCTCACCCTGCATTGCTCCGGCGGCCACACCCTCACCGGCTTCGACACCCTGGTCTGGGCCATCGGCCGCGCCCCCAACACCGCCGACCTCAACCTGGATAGCGTCGGCGTCGAACACGACGATAACGGCTATATCCCCACCGACGAATATCAGAACACCAATGTGGCCGGCATTTACGCCGTGGGCGACGTCACCGGCCGCGCCCAGCTGACGCCGGTGGCCATCGCCGCCGCGCGCCGCCTCGGCGACCGCCTGTTCGGCGGCCAGCCGGAACGCAAGCTGGACTACGAAAACATTCCCACCGTGGTGTTCAGCCACCCGCCCATCGGCACCGTCGGCCTGTCCGAGGACGAGGCGCGGGCGCTGCACGGCGAGGCGGTCAAGGTGTACCAGACCCGTTTCACGCCCATGGTCCACGCCTTCACCCGCCACGGTTCGAAGACGGCGATGAAACTGGTGTGCGTCGGTACCCAGGAAAAGATCGTCGGCGTCCACATCATCGGCCACGGCGCCGACGAAATGCTGCAGGGCTTCGCCGTGGCGCTGAAGATGGGCGCCCACAAGCGCGACTTCGACAACACCGTCGCGCTGCATCCAACCAGCGCCGAAGAACTGGTCACCATGCGGTAAAGGCAGATACAAGTTACAAGTTGCAAGTTACAAGATGGCCCCCAAACGGAGGAAACAGAACATCCAACGCAGAGACGCAAAGACGCAGAGAAAATCATGGAATGGCGTTTCTCTGCGTCCTCTGCGCCTTTGCGTCTCTGCGTTGGATTTATTCCTTTCTAAACGTCAGTGCAGCGCGCCGGGCTGGGCGCGGTAGAGATTGGCAAATTCCTCCGCCGCCATGGGCCGGCCGTAGAAGTAGCCCTGTGCCTGCGGGCAGTCGTTGGCGTGGAGGCAGCCGGTCTGTCCCTGTTGTTCCGGGGGCGCAGGAGGAGCAGAAACAGACGCAGTGAAAGCAATGCAGGATGCCTGTTTTGTTGTCTCTGCATCCCTGCTGAAATTCCCCGATCACCCCGATCTTTCGGGGCATGGGCTTTTGTATCATAAAGCGGCGCCGCAGCGACACAGGGCCGGGCCGCCGCCGGCGGTGAACGGGGTGATGATACATGAATATCCGACCATATCAGGGGGTATACCCCGAAATCGCGGAATCCGCTTATATAGACGGTGCGGCCGTGGTGATCGGCGACGTGACCGTCGGCGCGGACAGCTCGTTGTGGCCCATGGTGGTGGCGCGCGGCGACGTCAATTTCATCCGCATCGGGGCCCGCAGCAGCATCCAGGACGGCTCCGTGCTCCATGTCACCCATGCCCATCCCGACGTGCCGGGCGGCCACCCCCTGCTCATCGGCGACGAGGTGACCGTGGGCCACAACGTCACCCTGCACGGCTGCACCGTGGGCGATGGCTGCCTGATCGGCATGGGTTCCATCGTGCTGGACGGGGTCGTGCTGGAAAGCGGTGTCCTGCTGGGCGCGGGCAGCTTGGTGCCGCCGGGAAAAATTCTACAGGGGGGCTATCTTTGGATGGGTAGCCCGGTTAAAAAGGTACGTCCCCTGACGGACGCGGAGCGTGCGCGCTTCGGCTATTCGGCGGACCATTATGTCCGCCTCAAGGAGAATTACCGGGCCGGGTGACCGTTACCGCTACAGGCAAGGAGGTTTACATGGAAGTGTTCGTGGGCAATCTGCCCGAAACCATCAGCGTCAGCGAGCTGGAACGCCTGCTGGCCCCCTTTGATCGCCAGGTGCAGATCAAGCTGCAGCACCAGCAGTACCGGGAAGGCCAGGCGGTATGTTACGCCGTGTGCACCTTTTCCTCGGAACGGCTGGCGCTCAAGGCCATCAGGAAATTCGACGGCCACCCGTTGTTCGGCCGCGCCCTGGCGGTGCGCGAATACCTTTACCGCAGCTACAGCAACGAGCGCCGCGCCCTGGGCTGGCGCGAGCGGAGCTGGGGCGGGGCCGAGCGCCGCGACGGCGAGCGGCGCCATGGCACGGTGCGGGCGGCGGCGGCGGACATCTTTGCTGAGGAAGACCTTGAAGAACCGGTGGATGAGGAACATATCGTCATCGAGGGCTACCGCGACCTCGCCACCAAACAAACCTGAAACTAAGGAATGCGTTATGGATCTGTTTGTCGGCAATTTGCCGCAGGATGTTACCCGTGTCGAACTGGACGTACTGTTTCTCAGCTTCCGGCCCATGCGGTTGCGGCTGGAACAGCGGGGCTATGCGGTGGCGACCGTCATCCCCGACCGGCTGGCCCTGCGTGCGCGGCAACAGCTGCACGGGCGGCCGCTGCGCGGGCAGACCGTTGAAGTGCGTGAGTTCTATGCCCGCAATCCGGCCAACGAGCGCCGCGGCCACAAGCACCGGACGCGCTCCTGGCCCGGCCCGGAACGGCGCTGCTGCGAGCGGCGCACCCTCTAGCCCTGTTCAGGCGGCCGCGCGCAGCGCGGCAATCACCGGCGCCGTGGCGGGGCGCACGCCGCGCCACAGATAAAACGACTCCGCCGCCTGTTCCACCAGCATCCCCAGCCCGTCCAGGGCCTTGCCCGCCCCGGCGCCCTCGGCCCAGCGCATGAACGGCGTCGGCTCCCGGCCGTACATCATGTCGTAGCACACCGCCCCGGCGGCCAGCAGGCCCTCCGGCAGCGGCGGCACCTCGCCCTGCAGGCTGGCGGCGGTGCCGTTGATCACCACGTCGAACTGCTCTCCCGTCAGCGCCTCGAAACCGCCGCCGCGTACCGCGCCGAGGTCGGCGAAGGCGTCTGCCAGCGCCTCCGCCGTGGCCACGGTGCGGTTGGCGATGACCAGGAGGGCCGGCTGTTCGGCCAGCAGCGGGGCCAGCACGCCGCGCACGGCGCCGCCGGCCCCCAGCAGCAGCAGCCGCTTGCCCGCCAGTGGCGTGCCGTGGTTGTCCTTGAGGTCGCGTACCAGGCCGACGCCGTCGGTGTTGTCGCCGTACAGGCCGCCGTCGGTTTCGAAACGCAGGGTGTTGACGGCGCCGGCCCGTTCCGCGCGCGGGCTGCGGACGGTGGCCAGGGCCCAGGCCTCCTGCTTGAACGGCACGGTGACGTTGAGCCCTTTGCCGCCGGCGGCGCCGAAGCGGGCCACGGCGGCAGGGAAATCACCCAGCTCCACCAGGATCGCTTCGTAGTCGAGTTGCTCGCCGGTCTGCTCGGCAAAGCGCGCGTGGATCAGCGGGGACTTGCTGTGGCCGATGGGGTTGCCCATTACCGCGTAGTGATCAGTCATGGCAGGATTCTCACTTAAAAGCAGATACAAGTTTCAAGTGACAAGTGACAAGCGAATGAGCTCGCTGCGCTCGTGCTGTTTTGAATTCAAACGAGCATGCGCGTAGCGCATTCCTCCGCTTGTAACTTGTCACTTGAAATTTGCGACCGGTTGGCTCTATGAGCCAAATACCCCCTTCAGCAGGAAGAAGAACACGATGGCCAGGATGGCGCCGGCGGGCAGGGTCACGATCCAGGACAGGAAGATGGTGCGCACCACCTGCATGTTGAGCGCCGCGATGCCGCGCGCCAGGCCGACGCCGAGCACGCCGCCCACCAGGGTGTGGGTGGTGGAGATGGGCAGGCCGGTGCCGGAGGCCAACACCACGGTGCCGGCCGCTGCCAGGGTGGCGGCGAAGCCGCGGCTGGGGGTCAGCTCGGTGATGCCGCGGCCCACGGTGGCCATCACCTTGTAGCCGAAGGTGGCCAGGCCGAACACGATGCCGATGCCGCCCAGCAGCAGCACCCAGGCCGGCATGGCGGCCTTCTGCGCCACTTCACCGCCGCTCTGCACCACGCTGATCACGGCGGCCAGCGGACCCACCGCGTTGGCCACGTCGTTGGAGCCGTGGGCGAAGGCCATGGCACAGGCGGTGACGACCATCAGCACGCCGAACACCTTCTCCACGTTGGCAAAGTGGAAGTCGCGGTCGGCCTTGGGGTCGAAGCGCAGACGCGAAATGGCGTAGATGCCGACGACCATGGTCACGACGCCCGCGACGACGGCATACAGATAGCTCTGCGCGGTGGAAAGGTGCAGGCCGACGTGCTTGAGGCCCTTGGTCAGGGTGACCAGGGCGACGATGAAGCCCACCAGGAACATGTAGATCGGCACATAGCGCTTGGCGTTCTTGAGCGGATTGTCGGTGTCGAGAATGAACTTCTGCACGCTCTGGAACAGCCAGTAGGCGATGACGCCGGCCAGGGCGGGGGAGATCACCCAGCTCATGGCGATGGAGCCGACCTTGCCCCACTTCACCGCCTCCATGCCCAGGCCCACGGCGGCGAAGCCGACGATGGCGCCGACGATGGAGTGGGTGGTGGAGACCGGCCAGCCGAAATGCGAGGCCACCAGCAGCCAGATGGCGGCGGCCAGCAGCGAGGCCAGCATGCCGTAGACCAGCAGCTCCGGCTGGCCCACCAGCAGGTTGGCGTCGATCATGCCGCTGCGGATGGTTTCAGTGACCGCGCCGCCGGCCAGGTAGGCGCCGGTGAACTCAAAGATGGCGGCGATGACGATGGCCTGGCGGGCGGTGAGGGCGCCGGAACCGACCGAGGTGCCCATGGCGTTGGCCACGTCGTTGGCGCCCACGCCCCAGGCCATGAACAGGCCGAACGCAGCCGCGAGCACGAGATAAATCGTTGCGTATTCCATGCTTCCCGACTCCCTCAGCGCGCCAGCATCATCAGCAGGCGGCTGCCCACGCGCTGGGCCAGATCGCCCAGGTCGCCGATCCAGTCGATGACGTTGTACATGAACATCACGTCGACGGCGTACAGTTCCTTTTCCTTGGCGAACAGCAGGTCACGCACCTCCACCTGCAGGGCATCGGTATCGGCCTCGATGGCGTCCAGTTCGGTGATCATCTTTTCCACCAGCTCCACCTCGTGGCCGCGGAAGCCGGTCTCCACCAGCTCATCGAGCTCGTTGATGGCCAGTTGCGCCTGAGCGGTGGCATCGATGCAGCGGCGGGTGAACTCCAGCAGCTTGGCGGCAATCTCCGCCGGGAACACCATGCGGCGGCCGATGATCAGGCCGGCGATGTCCTTGGTCTTGTTGGCGATCTTGTCCTGCATGCGCAGCGCTTCCAGTACGTCGCGGCGCGATACCGGCATCATCCAGCCGCGCGGCAGGTGCAGGCGCAGCTCCTTCTTCAGCGCGTCCGCCTCACCCTCCAGCATCGCGATGCGCTTCTGCACTTCACGCGCCTGGCCCCAATCCTGGGCCAGGGCCGCTTCCAGAAACGGAATGACCTCCTGGACGCAGACCTGAACCTTGGCCATGTGCTGTTGCAGGGGGCTGACCGGCGAGGAGCCGAACATGCTGAAGACGAAGCTTTTGGGGGACATGATTAATCTCTAACTAAAGTGGAAAGAGGAAAGAGCAAAGATACAAGGGAAGGTGCGCGCTGCGCGCGGCTATTTTCTTTCCTCTTGTATCTTGAATCTTGTATCTATTCTTTAAGCCATTCCGCCGCACGGCGCGCGAAGTAAGTGAGTATCCCGTCGGCGCCGGCGCGCTTGAAGGCGAGCAGCGATTCCATGATCACCGCCTTTTCGTCCAGCCAGCCGTTCTGCGCCGCGGCCATGAGCATGGCGTATTCGCCGCTCACCTGGTAGGCGAAGGTGGGCACGCCGAACTGGTCCTTCACCCGGCGCACGATGTCCAGGTAGGGCATGCCGGGCTTGACCATCACCATGTCGGCGCCCTCGTCCAGGTCCAGGGCCACTTCGCGCAGGGCCTCGTCGCTGTTGGCGGGGTCCATCTGGTAGGTGTACTTGTTGCCCTTGCCCAGGTTGGCGGCGGAGCCAACGGCGTCGCGGAACGGGCCGTAGAAGCTGGAGGCGTACTTGGCGGAATAGGCCAGGATGCGGGTATGGATGTGGCCGGCGGACTCCAGCGCCTCGCGGATGTCGCCGATGCGGCCGTCCATCATGTCCGAGGGCGCCACCACGTCGGCGCCGGCTGCGGCATGGGACAGGGCCTGCCGCACCAGGGCCGCCACCGTCTCGTCGTTCATCACATAGCCGCTGTCGTCGATGAGACCGTCCTGGCCGTGGGTGGTGAAGGGGTCCAGCGCGACGTCGGTGATCACGCCCAGTTCGGGGAATTCCTTTTTCAGCGCCCGTACGGTGCGCTGCGCCAGGCCTTCGGGGTTCCAGGCCTCGGCGGCGTCGAGGGATTTCTGCTCCGTCGGGGTGACCGGAAACAGGGCCACTGCGGGCACGCCCAGGCGGTGCAGGGCCTCGGCCTCGCGCAGCAGCAGGTCGACGGAGAGGCGCTCGACGCCGGGCATGGAGGCTACGGCCTCGCGGCGGTTGCTGCCTTCCAGCACGAACAGCGGGCAGATCAGGTCGGCCGCGGACAGCTGCGACTCGCGCATCAGGCGGCGGGAGAAGTCGTCGCGGCGCATGCGCCGCATGCGGGTCCAGGGAAAGGCACCATGGCCGGTTTCAGGCTTGCTCACGGGGGCTCCTCAGCGCTCTGGTCTGTTGCGAAAGGCGCACAGTGTACCACCGGCCATGGCCGGCTCAGAAGCACCTTGCCGGTCGACGCCGGTGCGGCGCGCCCGGTATGATGTTGACGGTATCAATGGGAATGCAGCGCGATGAATGGCCACGACAATGGAATGACGGCGGGGGGCAACGGCACGGCTGTGGCCATGCCCTACGCGGTCGAACTGAGCCGCTGGAGCGGCGAGTTCGTCGATCCCGCGGCCGAGGACGCCTTCGGCGAGCACGTGGGCGACGCCGATCGGCGCAATTTCGTCATCGCCCTGTTCGTGACCGGGCCGCTGTATTTCTCCTTCGTCATTTCCGACTATCTCCTGCTCGGCTTCGAGGCGTTGTTCTGGGTCAATGCCGTGCTGCGCCTCCTGGTACTGGTGTTCTGCTGGGGACTGGGTTACGCGCTGTTGCGCCGCCCGATCATGCCGCCGCGACTCTACCGCCTGTCCCTGTTGTTCTTTTTCGTGGTGCTGGGCAACGCCCTGGTGTTGTACCCGGTCAGCCAGCGCGAGTTTCTGGAAATCTATCCCGGCCTGCTGGTGATGCTGGTGGGGGCGTTCTTCTTCGTGCCCAGCCGGCTGGCCGACCGCCTGCTGGCGACGGTGTTCGCCCTGGTGGGCCTGGGCATTGAAACCCTGCTGTTCTTTCCGCCCGAGCGGCAGCAGTTGCCGCTGGCCATCCTGTTCTTCGTGGTGACCCTGGTGTTCTGCGTGGTCACCTCGGTGCAGCATGCGCGCCTGCGCCGCTTTTCCTTCATCGACTCGGTGCACAGCCGTCACCTGACGACCCTGCTGCAGCAGGAGGTGAGCCTGCGCCGCCAGTTGGAGGACGCGGCGCGCCAGCAGGCGCGCACCGACGAGCTGACCGGCCTGCCCAACCGGCGCCGTTTCTTTGAACTGGCCGAGCGGGAAATGGTGCGGGCGCAGCGCTACAGCTCGCCGCTGGCGGTGGTGATGCTGGACCTGGACCACTTCAAGGAAATCAACGACAACTACGGCCATGCCGCCGGCGATCAGGTGCTGCGCGCGGTGGGCGACTGCTGCCGCGACGTGCTGCGTACCAACGACGTAATCGGCCGGCTGGGCGGGGAAGAGTTCGCCATTCTGCTGCCGGCCACCGCCATGGACGGGGCGCGGCTGTTCGCCGAACGCCTGCGCGAGGCCGTCTACGAATGCCGCATCGGCCTGCCCGGCACGGAGCTGCGCCTGACCGCCACCCTGGGCGTGGCGGCCTGTGCGCCGGGCGAAGTGGTGACCGTGGACGAACTGCTGGCCCGCGCCGATGCCGCGCTGTATCGCGGCAAGGCGGCGGGACGCAATCGGGTGGAAGGACAATCTTAGTTTCGAGTTTCGAGTTTCGAGTTTCGAGTTTCGAGTTTCGAGTTCGGCATGACTGTGCCCGGGTTTTCGAAACCCGAAACCCGCAACTCGAAACTGCTTTTACAGCTCCTTCGCCAGCAAAGCGTAGCGGTAATCCCCGGCCGGCAGAGGGATGCGGACGCGGTGGCCGCCGCCGGGCGCCTCGGCCAGCGCCGCGCCGTTGCGGCCTTCCATGTATTCCAGGACGAACTTGCGGTTGCCCTGCGGCGCGATCAGTTCCAGGTGGTCGCCGACGCGGATCTTGTTCTTCACGTCGATCTCGGCCAGGCCGGTGGCTGAGTCGTAGCCGTCGATTTCGCCGACGAACTGCTGTCTCTCGCCGCTGGAGGCGCCCTTCATGTAGCTCTGGTATTCCTGGGTGTGGTGGCGCACGTAAAAACCGTCGGTGTAGCCGCGGTTGGCCAGGTTTTCCAGTTCCGCCAGCAGGGTGGTGTCGAAGGGCCGGCCGGCGGCGGCGTCGTCCACCGCCTTGCGATAGGCCTGCACGGTGCGGGCGATGTAGTAGTGGGATTTGGTGCGGCCCTCGATCTTGAGGGAATCGACGCCGATGCGCACCAGCTCGGCCACATGCTCCACCGCGCGCAGATCGCGCGAGTTGAGGATGTAGGTGCCGTGCTCGTCTTCTTCGATGGGCATCAGCTCGCCCGGTCGCTGGCTTTCCTCGATGAGCAGGGTTTTCTGCGCCTCGGCGCGGCGCACGTCTCCGCAGTCGTCGGTGACGGTATCGTGCAACTTGTAGTCCCAGCGGCAGGAGTTGGTACAGGTGCCCTGGTTGGGGTCGCGGTGGTTGAAGTAGCCGGACAGCAGGCAGCGCCCGGAGTAGGCGATGCACAGGGCGCCGTGCACGAACACCTCCAGTTCCATGTCGGGACACTGCTGGCGGATCTCGGCCACTTCCTCCAGCGACAGTTCGCGCGACAGGATGATGCGCTGCACCCCCTGGCGCTGCCAGAAGCGTACCGTGGCGTAGTTGACGGTGTTGGCCTGTACCGACAGGTGGATGGGCAGTTCCGGCCAGCGTTCGCGCACCAGCATGATCAGGCCGGGGTCGGCCATGATCAGCGCATCGGGTCCGAGCGCGACCACCGGCTCCATGTCGGCCATGAAGGTCTTCACCTTGGCGTTGTGCGGCATGACGTTGCTGGCGAGGAAGAATTTCTTGCCCTGGCCGTGGGCCGTGGTGATGCCGCGTTCGAGGGTGGCCAGATCGAAGTCGTTGTTGCGTACCCGCAGGCTGTAGCGCGGCAGTCCGGCGTAGACGGCGTCGGCGCCGTAGGCGAAGGCGACGTCCAGGTGGCGCAGGCTGCCGGCGGGGGCGAGGAGTTCGGGGGCTTTCATTGCGTAAAGTATTCAATCACGGCAGGCGGCAGGGGCGGCTATTCTAACGCTGATTGCCGCTGTGATGCCGATGGGCGACAATCTGCGCAACTTAATGACGTATGGATGCAAGGGAGATAACCATGGTTTCGACACGCAGGCTGCACGGATTCGTGATCACGCTGCTGGCGTTCGGGCTGTTGCTGGGTGCGAGCGCCGGGGCCGCCAGTGTGCCGCAGGCGCCGGAGCAGCTGATGACCGAAGTAAGCCGGCAGATGCTCGACACCCTCAAGCGCGAGCGCGAGGCGGTGCGCGAGCGGCCGCAACATCTCTTCGACCTGGTGGACGAGGTGCTCGGCCCCCACGTGGATTTCCCGCGCATGTCCGGCTGGGTGCTGGGCAAGTACTGGCGCCAGGCCTCGGCGGAGCAGCGCAAGCGTTTCATCAGCGCCTTCCGCATCATGATGGTGCGTTTCTATACCGCCGCCCTGCTGGATGATCCGAACCAGCTGGACGACCTGCTGGCGCGCGACGACGGTCTGATCACCTTCCTGCCCGGCCGCCCGGCCGAGGGCGACACCACCACAGTGCGTTCCGAGGTGCACATGAACGACGGCAAGGTGGTGCAGGTGCTGTTTGCCGTGCACAACCGCGACGGCGACTGGAAGGTCTACGACGTGACCGTCGAGGGCGTCAGCCTGGTCACCAACTACCGCACCTCCTTCGCCCAGGAGATCCAGCAGGGTGGCATCGACGCCCTCATCACCCGGCTGGAGGAGCGCAACCAGGCGCTGATGGACCAGGTGGTCAACGGCAAGAAGGCCGCGCAGTAATCCGGCAAACGGAATCCGCAAATGAACGCGAATGGACGCAAATAGGCCGCAGATTATGGCTGTTGGGCAGCTGCACCGCTGCACCGCCGGGTGAACCGGTGACCTGTGCAACACCATGAATATTCGTGTTTATTTGTGTTCATTGGCGGACTGAATGAGGTTTATTAGGATGACCCCATGCTCGCCCTGCTGCGCCTGATCGCCAACGGCCTGGCGCCGCTGACCCTGGCCGGGGCCGTCGCCGCCTATCTGGAGCCGGGCCTGTTCCTGGTATTCAAGGAAGTGTTCCTGTGGCTGTTCGCCGCCACCATGCTCGCCCTGGGCGTGGTGCTGGAGCCCACCGATTTGCAGGACACCCTGGGTCGGCCCCGCGCCATCCTGGCGGGCGTCGCCACCCAGTACACCCTGATGCCGCTGCTCGGTTTCGCCGCCGCCACCTTCGGCGGCATGCCGCCGGCCCTGGCCCTGGGTTTCGTCATCGTCGGTTGCGCGCCGGGCGCCATGGCCAGCAACGTCATCGTCTATCTGGCCGGCGGTGCGGTGGCCTACTCCATCGCCCTCACCACCCTGGCCACCCTGCTGTCGCCGCTGCTCACCCCGGCCCTGGTCAAGCTGCTCGGCGCCGCCTTTCTCGACATCCCCTTTTGGCCCATGATGCAGACCATCCTGATGACCGTGGTGCTGCCGCTGGTGGCCGGCATGGGCCTGCGCCAGGTGCTGGGCGCCCGGCTGGCCCTGGCGAAGGAGATCGCCCCGGCGGTGGCCGCCGTGGCCATCGTCATCATCTGCAGCTACGCGGTGGCCGCCAACCAGGGCCGGCTGGCCGAGGTCGGCGGCCAGGTGTTTCTACTGGTGGTGCTGGTCAATGCCCTGGGCTATGTGCTCGGCTGGCAGGCGGCGCGCTGGTTCGGCTTCGACGCCCGCCACCGCCTCACCCTGGCCATCGAGATCGGCATGCAGAACGCCGGCCTCGGCGTGGCCCTGGCCCTCAAGCACTTCGAACCGGAGACGGCCCTGCCCGGCGCCCTGTTCGCGGTGTGGTGCATCATCACCTCCGCCGGGGCGGCAGGTTATTTCCGCCGCACCCGTCACCGCACGGCAGTGCTGACGCCGTGATGGTGTAACATTACGCCCTCGGCATTTGGGGAGATTCGATTTTGGAACAGTATCGCGGCACCACCATTCTGGCGGTGCGCCGCCACGGCAAGGTGGTCGTGGGCGGCGACGGCCAGGTGACCCTGGGCAACACGGTGATGAAGGGCAATGCGCGCAAGGTGCGCCGCCTGTACAAGGACCGAGTCATCGCCGGTTTCGCCGGCGGCACCGCCGACGCCTTCACCCTGTTCGAGCGCTTCGAGGGCAAGCTGGAAAAACACCAGGGCAACCTCACCCGCGCCGCGGTGGAGATGGCCAAGGACTGGCGCACCGATCGCGTGCTGCGCCGCCTGGAGGCCCTGCTCATCGTCGCCGACAACACGGCCACCCTGATGATCACCGGCAACGGCGACGTCATCGAGCCGGAACACGACCTCATCGCCATCGGCTCCGGCGGTCCCTTCGCCCAGTCCGCCGCCATGGCCCTGTACCAGAACACCGAGCTGGATGCCCGCAGCATCGTCGAGAAATCCCTCGGTATCGCCGCCGGCATCTGTATCTACACCAACGGCAACCTGACTATTGAAGAGCTTGGCTGAACGACAACCAAGGCAAACCCAATGACAGGATGAACAAGATTACACAGGATTAACAAGATGTTTATCTTGTGCATCGTGAGCAATCTTGTTCATCTTGTCCGATGTCCTGAATTAGTACGGTAATACGACTTCATGAGTGAAATGACGCCCCGTGAAATCGTCCAGGAACTGGACAAGCACATCATCGGCCAGAACGCCGCCAAGCGTTCGGTGGCGGTGGCGCTGCGCAACCGCTGGCGCCGCAGCCAGGTGAGCGATCAGCTGCGCAACGAGATCACGCCGAAGAACATCCTGATGATCGGTCCCACCGGTGTCGGCAAGACCGAGATCGCGCGCCGTCTGGCCAAGCTGGCCAACGCGCCGTTCATCAAGGTCGAGGCCACCAAGTTCACCGAGGTGGGCTACGTGGGCCGCGACGTGGAGTCCATCATCCGCGACCTGGTGGACATCGCCATCAAGCTGCTGCGCGAGCAGGAGATGGCCAAGGTGCGCCACCGCGCCTTCGAGGCGGCGGAAGATCGTGTGCTCGACATCCTGCTGCCGCCGGCGCGCGGCTTCGAGCAGGAGCAGGCCGATACCGGCACGCGGCAGAAATTCCGCAAGAAGCTGCGCGAGGGCGAATTGGACGACAAGGAGATCGAACTGGAGCTGAGCGCCGCGCCCATGGGCGTGGAGATCATGGCGCCGCCCGGGATGGAGGAGATGACCTCGCAGCTGCAGGGACTGTTCAAGAACCTGGGCGGCAGCCGCACCAAGCGACGCAAGCTGCCGGTGAAGGAGGCCATGCGCCTGCTCACCGACGAGGAGGCGGCGCGGATGATCAACGAGGAAGAGCTGAAGACCCGCGCCGTGCGCGCGGTGGAGCAGAACGGCATCGTGTTCCTCGACGAAATGGACAAGATCTGCCGCCGCAGCAGCGAGTCGGCCTCCGGCGCCGACGTATCGCGTGAGGGCGTGCAGCGCGACCTGCTGCCGCTGGTGGAAGGCAGTACCGTGTCCACCAAGTACGGCATGATCAAGACCGACCACATCCTGTTCATCGCCTCCGGCGCCTTCCACCTGGCGCGGCCGTCGGACCTGATCCCCGAATTGCAGGGCCGCTTTCCCATCCGCGTCGAACTGGACGCCCTGGCGGTGGAAGATTTCGTGCGCATCCTCACCGAACCGGATGCCTCGCTCACCGAACAGTACAAGGCGCTGCTCGCCACCGAGGGCGTCACCGTCAACTTCGCCGCCGACGGCATCGCCCGCATCGCCGAGATCGCCTGGCAGGTGAACGAGACCACCGAGAACATCGGCGCGCGCCGCCTGCACACCGTGCTGGAGCGTCTGCTGGAAAGCCTGTCCTTCGACGCGGCCGATCAGGGCGGCGCCGTCATCACCGTGGACGCCGCCTATGTGGATGCCCAACTGGGTGAACTGGCGCGGGACGAGGATTTGAGCAGATACATTTTATAAGGAAGTGGCAAGTTGCAAGTTTCAAGTGGCAAGTAAAACATGTACCGGCCTGCATTGAATGGCCGGCAATTGCCTCCACTTCATTCTTTTCTTGCAACTTGTCACTTGTAACTTGCCACTAGGACTTTAATCATGAACGAAAAGCCCATTCCCACCGAAATCACCCTGCACAAGGCCAGGCATCTGCTGGAGATCGCCTATTCGGACGGCCGGCGTTTCCAGCTGCCGACCGAGTATCTGCGTGTATTCTCCCCTTCCGCCGAGGTGCGCGGTCACGGTCCCGGCCAGGAAACCCTGCAGCTGGGCAAGGAGGACGTGAACATCGAGCAGATCGAGCAGGTGGGCAGTTACGCCATCCAGCCCCATTTTGACGACGGTCATAACACCGGCATCTACGCCTGGGATACCCTATACGACCTCGGGGTCAATTATCAGCAGAACTGGCAGAACTACCTGGACCAGCTGGCCGCCGCCGGCCACCAGCGCAAGACGCCGGCCCACGAGGCCTGAGGCGCTTGCCACTGACGCTGGTAAAAATCATTGAGTCCGCGAATAAACGCAAATGGACGCGAATTTACTGAGCCAACAACGGGTGGGCCGGTAATGCGGTGTTCCCCGGCGGGTGAACAGGCAATCTCTGAAACGTGCATGAATATTTGCGTTTATTGGCGTTCATTTGCGGACTGAGCTGGATTATTACGACGGAGCAAGAGATGAGCGAACGCGACACCACCCACTTCGGGTACAAGCAGGTGGCGGTGGAGGAAAAGGTCCACATGGTGGCCGACGTGTTCCACTCCGTCGCCTCCAAGTACGACATGATGAACGACATGATGTCGTTCGGCATTCATCGTCTGTGGAAGCGCTACACGGTGGAGATGAGCGGCGTGCGCGCCGGCCAGCGGGTGCTCGACCTGGCCGGCGGTACCGGCGATCTGGCGATGAAGTTCTCCCGCATCGTCGGCCCCGAAGGGCAGGTGGTGCTGGCCGACATCAACGCCTCCATGCTGGAGGTGGGCCGCAAGCGCCTGGTGGACGAGGGCATCGTCGGCAACGTCGAGTATGCCCAGGTCAACGCCGAATGCCTGCCCTTTCCCGACAACCATTTCGATCTCATCACCATCGCCTTCGGCCTGCGCAACGTCACCGACAAGGACAAGGCGCTGGCCTCCATGCAGCGCGTGCTGAAGCCGGGCGGGCGCCTGCTGGTGCTGGAGTTCTCCAAGCCGGCGGTGCCCGGGCTGTCGCCGCTGTATGACCTGTATTCCTTCACCATGCTGCCGCTGATGGGCAAAATCATTGCCGGCGACTCGGAGAGCTACCGCTATCTGGCCGAGTCCATCCGCATGCACCCGGACCAGCAGACCCTCAAGGGCATGATGGAGAATGCCGGCTTCGACCGCGTGGAGTTCTTCAATCTTTCCGGCGGCATCGTCGCGCTGCACCGCGGCTTCAAGGCCTAGCCGCCGAAGCTGATGAACGCGCAGCCGCAGTATGCCGGGTTCTGGCGCCGCGTCGGCGCCACCCTCATCGATACGGTGATCCTGCTGGCGGTGATTTCACCGCTGCTCTACCTGCTGTATGGCGCCGCCTATTTCACTACGGCACGCGAGCCGTTCGGCTATGCCGGCGTCGGCGATTTCATCCTCAATCAGGTCCTGCCGCTGGCGGCGGCGGTGGTGCTGTGGGTGAAGTTCCGCGGCACGCCGGGCAAGCGCCTGCTCGATTGCGTGGTGGTGGACGCCGATACCCTGCAGCCGCTGACGGTGAAGCAGGCGGTGATTCGCTATTTCGCCTACATCGTGTCCATCCTGCCTCTGGGGCTGGGGTTTCTCTGGATCATCTGGCACAAGCGCAAGCAGGGGTTTCACGACCTGATTGCGAAGACCGTGGTGCTGCATGCACCCGATGACGAGTCGGAAAAGTCCCTGCGGCGCCTGATGGAGGAAGTGCGATGAGTTCGGTGACCATGCTGCCGCAGGCCGGGCTGGCGCTGCTGGAAGGCGCCATCAACACCGCCCTGGCGCTGGACCCGGAAACACTGGCGCGGCTGGGCCGGCTGGAAGGCAAGGTGATTGCCGTCGAGCTGGAAGGCGCGGGCGTCACCCTGTTCCTGCTGCCCGACGGCCGCGGCTTCCGCCTGATGGGCCACTTCGAGGGTGAGCCCGACACCCGCCTGCGCGGCACCCCGCTGGCGCTGCTGCGCCTCAACGGCGGCAAGCCCGGCGAGGGGCTGTTTTCCGGCGCGGTGACCATCGAGGGCGACGTGGAACTGGGACAGCGCGTACAGCGCATCCTCGGCGGGCTGGACATCGACTGGGAGGAACACCTGTCGCGCCTCACCGGCGATGTGGTGGCACACCAGATCGGCAATATGGTGCGCGGCGTTTTGCGCTGGGGCGAACAGGCCGCCGCCGGTCTCGGCCGCGGCTTCGCCGACCACGTCCAGGAAGAGCGGCGCGATCTGCCGCCGCGGTGGGAAGTGGACGAGTTTCTTGCCGGCGTCGACGAACTGCGCAGCGCCGTGGACCGGCTGGAGGCGCGACTGCGCCGGCTGGAGCAGGAGCTGAATAAATAGATATGGACTCTCGCCAAGACGCCAAGGACGCAAAGAAAACAGAACAGCCGGCGCTGTTTCCGCTTCCCTCGCCGGTGACAACTTCGGTGTGACAGGCTCTCGGGTTTCTTGGCGGCCTTGGCGTCTTGGCGAGAGTTATCGCCGTATTTCGGTTGAATTTAGGGGGCAATAACGTGTTGCTACGTCCGAGTCAGGCACTGCGTCTGCTCTATATCAGTTGGGTATTGGTGCGGCATGGTCTGGATGATCTGCTCCTGGCCACCCACCTGTTCCGCCCGCTGTCCTTCCTGCGCGTGTTCATGTGGTGGAACTGGTTCCGCCGCCACGGCCCGCGCGGCGAGCGCATCCGCCGCGCACTGGAAGACCTCGGCCCGATCTTCGTCAAGTTCGGCCAGATCCTGTCCACCCGCCGCGACCTGCTGCCCGACGACATCGCCCTGGAACTGGCCCGTTTGCAGGACCGGGTGCCGCCGTTCCCGGGCAAGCAGGCCCGCGCCATCGTCGAGAAGGCCTACCGCCAGTCCGTCGATACGGTGTTCGCCGAGTTCGACGAGAACCCCATGGCCTCGGCCTCCATCGCCCAGGTCCATGCTGCGCGCCTGCACGACGGCCGCGAGGTGGTGGTGAAGGTGCTGCGGCCGGACATCGCCCCGGTAATCCGGCGCGACATCAGCCTGATGTACATCATCGCCGAGAAGATGGAGCAGTTCTGGGCCGACGGCCGCCGCCTGCGTCCGCGCGAGGTGGTGGCCGAGTTCGAGCGCACCATCCTCGACGAACTGGACCTGATGCGCGAAGCGGCCAACGCCTCGCAGATCCGCCGCAATTTCACCGACTCGTCGCAGCTGTACATCCCCGAGGTGTACTGGCCGCTGTGCCGGCGCAACGTGATGGTGATGGAGCGCATCCACGGCATTCCCATCGCCAACCTGGAGGCGGTGCGCAACGCCGGCGTCGACATGAAGACGCTGGCCGAGCGCGGCGTGGAGATCTTCTTCACCCAGGTGTTCCGCCACAACTTCTTCCACGCCGACATGCATCCGGGCAACATCTTCGTCGAGCCGAGCGGGCGCTACATCGCGGTGGATTTCGGCATCGTCGGTTCGCTCAGCGCCGAGGACCAGCGTTACCTGGCGGAGAACCTGCTGGCCTTCTTCAAGCGCGACTACAACCGCGTCGCCGTGCTGCACGTGGAGTCGGGCTGGGTGCCGGCCGGCACCCGCGTCGACGAGTTCGAGGCGGCCATACGCACCGTGTGCGAACCCATCTTCGAGCGGCCGTTCGCCGAGATTTCCTTCGGCCACCTGCTGCTGCGCCTGTTCCAGACCGCGCGCCGCTTCAACATGGAGGTGCAGCCGCAGCTGGTGCTGCTGCAGAAGACCCTGCTCAACATCGAGGGGCTGGGACGGCAGATCGACCCGCAGCTCAACTTGTGGTCCACCGCCAAGCCCTTCCTGGAGCGCTGGATGAGCGAGCAGGTGGGCGTGCGCTCCTTCCTCAACCGCATCAAGGACAACATCCCCAGCTGGGGGGAGAGCCTGCCCGAGGTGCCGCAGCTGATCCACGACGTGCTGGCCCGCGCCCGCAACGGCACCCTGCAGGTCCAGGGCAGCACCGAGGAGATGCAGCACCTGCGGCGGGAGATCCGCGAGGCCAACCGGCGCAGCATCGCCGCCATCGCCGGCGCGGCCCTGGTGGTCAGCGCCGCGGTGCTGCTGGGGCTGGACGGCTACGCCCCGGACATGGCCGCCGGCGCGCCCATCGCGTCGTGGGTGCTCGGCGCGGCCGGCGCCGTGCTGTGGCTCTTCGCCTGGCCGCGGGACTGAAGCGTCGCGGCTGTTGGATTTAACTGTTTGAATAAAAAAGGGAAGAGCATTGCTCTTCCCTTTTTGTTTTCCGGCGCGGCCGGGGAACTCAGAAGATCTTGGCCAGGAATACCAGATAGAACAGAGAGCCGAAGACGGCGGTGGCAATGAGAGTTTCAACCATGGGTCTATCTCCTCAGTAACGGTTGGTAACGAGAGAGTCCGCTGTCGCAGGCGTTTGCGCCTGCCTTATAGCGGCATAGACCATAGGGTTATTGCCGGTGGGCTGTCATTGATAATCCGCAATTTTTGCAGGGGAAATAAAAAAGGGCCGGCGCCCGGGCGCCGGCCCTTTTGATCCTGCATCCGCGCTGTCAGGCCGAGGTGGCGCTGAGGCGGGGATCCTGGCCGGTGAGCAGCATGACCAGCAGGTCGTGCACCGAGCGGATCTGATCGCCGAAGGGCAGGGACTCGGAACCGCGGAAGAACAGGCCCTTCTCCACGTTGCCGTGGACCGCGGCCTCCAGCTGGGTGTCGATGCAGAACTGGCCGGCGGCCGGATTGCCGTCCTTGAGGCCGCACTGGGTGAGGCACTCGAACCACACGGCGCAGCTGGCCTTCTCCGGGGTGGCGCGGGCCCGCACCTTCTCCTCGCGCTCCAGGTATTTCTTCAGCCACGGGGTGAGCACGGCGCGGCAGGGCAGGCCGGCGGTGCTCATGAAGGTGACGATGTCCTCCGGCTTGGCCTCCAGCAGCACCTTCTTGAAGTTGGGATGGGCGTCGCCTTCCTCGGTGACGGCGAAGGGGGTGCCGATCTGCACGCCGCTGGCGCCCATGTCGAACATCTCCTTGATCTTCTTGAAGGAGTTGATGCCGCCGGCCGGCAGCAGGGGGATGTGGGGAATATCCAGCTCCTTGAAGACGGTGAAAATCTCCGCCAGCACGCGCTTGAAGTCGAACTTGGGATTGGTGATGTCTTCCGGCTTGGGGGCGCCCAGGTGGCCGCCGGCGTAGCGCGGGTGTTCGATGACGATGGCGTCGGGCAGGATGCCCTTGCGCATCCAGCGCTTGAGTACGGCGCGCACGCCGCGCTCTTCGGAAAGGATCGGGATCAGCGCCACGTCCTTCTTGTACTCACCCACCAGGTCGGGCAGATCGAAGGGCAGGCCGGCGCCCATGATGATGGCGTTGGCGCCGCTCTCGCAGGACTGGCGCACCATTTCCGGATGGCGGTCCACGGCCTTCATGACGTTGACGGCGATGATGCCTTCCGGTGCGATGGCGCGGGCCGCCTTGATCTCGCGGTCCAGGGCTTCCAGGTTGGCGTTGTCGATGATCTGGCGGTCCTTGGTGCGCTTGGTGCGTTCCATCAGGTCGGGATGGTGCACGCGCAGGTCGATGCTGGCGATGGTGCCGATGGCGCCTTCGCGGGCCACGGTACCCGCCAGGTGGTGAGCGGAAACGCCCACCCCCATTCCTCCCTGGATGATGGGCAGAACATCCCGTCCGCGCAGTTTCAACAGAGGGAATGGGGTCTTGATCATGAATCACCTGTTAGAATCAAAAGCGGTTGAGACTACATGATACATCACGGCGCGATATTGATCTGCGTCAATCGAATTGCGTCATTAAGTCGCTTACACTCCCACCCCTCGAACAGGAACAGGTTGCGGCATGCCTAAAGTTTCGCACCGGCAGCAACAGGAAGAGCCCGTACTCGCCTACGAACTGCACGGTAATCTCTATCTCAACATCACCTACCACTGCACCCTGCGTTGTGCCTTTTGCCCCAAGTTCCAGGGCAGCTGGGAGGTGCAGAACTACGACCTGCTGCTGACCCGCGAGCCCGAGGCGGACGAAGTGCTGACGGCGGCCGGCGACCCTGCGCGCTACAAGGAAATCGTGTTCTGCGGCCTGGGCGAGCCGACCCTGCGTCTCGACACCCTGGTGGCGGTGGCCAAGGCTCTCAAGGCCAGGGGGGCGCAACATATCCGCATCAATACGGACGGCCTGGCGAATCTGGTGTACGGCCGCGACGTGACGCCGGAGCTGGCGCAATGGGTGGACAGCGTGTCCATCTCCCTCACTGCGCAGGATGAGGCCACCTACGATCGCCATACCCGTTCCAAGCGCCCGGGGGCCTATGCGGCGATGCTCGATTTCGCCCGCGCCGCCAAGGCCAGCGGTATCGCCGTGACCCTGACCGCCATCAACGGACTGGAGGGCGTGGATATCGCCGCCTGCGAGGAGATAGCCCGGCAGCTGGGCGTGAAATTCCGCCGCCGCGAGCTGGACGTGGTCGGCTGATGGCGCTGTCCGATTACGTCCATACCCTGGGACAGCACCTGCTCGCGAAATACGGTGAGCGGGTGCACAAGGTGGCCATCAATGCCGGCTTCACCTGTCCCAACCGCGACGGCAGCAAGGGTATCGGCGGCTGCACCTTTTGCAACAACAGTTCTTTCAATCCCGGTGCGCGCCAGGCCGATCCCATCGTCGAACAAATCGACGCCGGTCGCCGCGTCATCGCCCGCCGCACCGGGGCTATGCGCTTCATGGCCTATTTCCAGGCCTACACCAATACCTATGACGACGTGGCCCTGCTGCGGCAACGCTACGATACGGCGCTGGCGGAGCCGGACGTGATCGGCCTGTCCATCGGCACCCGTCCCGACTGCGTGCCGCCGGCGGTGCTGGACCTGCTGGCGGAATACCGCGACCGGGGCCATGAAGTCTGGCTGGAGCTGGGCCTGCAATCCGCCTTCGACGAAACCCTGCGGCGGGTCAACCGCGGCCACGGCTACGCCGAGTACCGCAGCGCCGTGCGCGCGGCGCGCGAGCGCAGCCTGCCGGTGTGCACCCACCTGATCCTGGGCCTGCCCGGCGAGGAACCGTTTCACGCCCGCACCAGCCTGGCGCGGGTACTTGAAGACGGCGTCGACGGCCTCAAGCTGCACCCGCTGCACGTGGTCAAGGGCACGCGCCTGGCCAACGAATGGCGCCGCGACGAATACCAGCCGTGGACCATGGCGCAATACATAGGCGCCGCCGCCGACCTGATCGAGTTGACGCCGCCCGACGTGGTGTATCACCGCGTCACCGGCACGGCGTCACTGGACATCCTGCTGGCTCCTCTTTGGTGTAACTGGAAATGGCGCGTGCTGAATGGTATCGAACGGGAACTGGCCCGCCGCGGCACGCGCCAGGGCCAGCCGCGGGCGGCGGTTCAGCGGTGTTGAAGGCAACATCCAACGCAGAGGCGCAGAGACGCAGAGAAAAAGGAGAGACTATGAATTCGATCCTGAATTTCTCTGTGCCCTCCGCGCCTCTGCGTCTCTGCGTTGAGTCTTGGGTTTTTGGAGTGCGAAATCATGGCTAAGAAAGTCGAGCTGGTTTGTCCGGCCGGGTCGTTGCCGGCGTTGCGCGCGGCGGTGGATAACGGCGCCGACGCGGTATACATGGGTTTTCGCGACGGCACCAACGCGCGCAATTTTCCCGGCCTCAACTTCGACGAGCGCGCGGCGCGCGACGGCATCCGTTACGCCCGCGAGCGCGGCCGCAAGGTGTTGCTGGCGCTGAACACCTATCCGCAGCCGCAGGGCTGGAAGACATGGACCGGCGCCGTGGACAAGGCGGCGGAGCTGGGCGTCGACGCCCTGATCCTGGCCGACATCGGCCTGATGCGTTACGCGGCCAAGACCCATCCCCAGCTGCGCCTGCACCTGTCGGTGCAGGGCTCGGCCACCAGTCACGAGGCCATCAATCTCTACCGCGAGCAGTTCAACATCCAGCGCGTGGTGTTGCCGCGCGTGCTGTCGCTGCCGCAGGTGCAGCGGGTGATGGACAACACCGAGGCGGAGATCGAGGTGTTCGCCTTCGGCTCGCTGTGCGTGATGGTGGAGGGGCGCTGCTACCTGTCGTCCTATGCCACCGGCGAATCGCCCAACACCTGCGGCGCCTGCTCGCCGGCCAAGGCGGTGGAATGGCGCGAGACCGCCAAGGGCCGCGAGGTGCGCCTGGGCGGCGTGCTCATCGACCTGTACAAGCCGGGCGAGGCCGCCGGCTATCCGGTGCTGTGCAAGGGTCGCTACGAGGTCAACGGCGAAGTGAACTACGCCATCGAGGAGCCCACCTCGCTGTCGGTGCTGGACATCCTGCCCGAACTGGTGCGCATGGGCATCTCCGCCATCAAGGTGGAAGGCCGCCAGCGCAGCCCGGCCTACGTGGCGCAGGTGACCAAGGTGCTGCGCGAGGCGCTGGATGCCGCGGAGCGCAGTCCCGAGACCTTCAGTCCGCGCAGCGACTGGGTGGCGGCCCTGGACAAGGTGGCCGAGGGCAGCACGCACACCCTGGGCGCGCTCGATCGTGCCTGGCAGTAAATTATAAATTTGATCTCGCCAAGTGCGCCAAGGCCGCCAAGAAAACAATTCTGAAAAGCCTTTCTTGGCGCACTTGGCGTCTTGGCGAGAGTAATAAAGATTTTTGAGTGAGGGCTGTTCGATGAAACTGGCACTGGGTCCGTTGTTGTATTTCTGGTCGCGCGATGACGTGCTGGCGTTCTATCGCCAGGCCTGCGACTGGCCGGTGGATGTGGTGTATCTGGGCGAGGCGGTGTGTTCCAAGCGGCGCGGCGTGCGGCTGGAGGACTGGCTCGCCATTGCCGAGGAACTGAGCGCGGCCGGCAAGGAGGTGGTGCTGTCCACCCTGGCGCTCATCGAGGCGGAGTCGGAACTGCTCACCCTGCGCCGCATCGTCGACAACGGCCGTTATGCGGTGGAGGCCAACGACATGGGCGCGGTGCGCCTCGCCGCCGGCAAGCTGCCCTTTGTCGCCGGGCCCCATCTCAATGCCTACAACTGCGAGACGCTGGGCCTGTTCCGCGACCTGGGCGCGCAGCGCTGGGTGATGCCGGTGGAGCTGTCGCGCGATACGCTGGCCGCCATCCAGGCCTGCCGCCCGGCGGGGCTGGAGACCGAGGTGTTCGCCTTCGGCCGCATGCCGCTGGCCTTCTCGGCGCGCTGCTTCACCGCGCGCCACTACAACCTGCCCAAGGACGACTGTCAGCTGCGCTGCGGCGATTTCTCCGACGGCCTGGTGCTCAATTCGCAGGAGGGCGAGCAGTTCCTCGCCATGAACGGCATCCAGACCCAGTCAGCCGCCACCTGCAACCTCATCGGTGCGGTGCCGGAGCTGAAGGAGCTCAATGTCGAGGTGCTGCGCCTGTCGCCGCAGTCGCGCCACATGGACAAGGTCGTCGCGGCCTTCCGCACCGTCATCGACGGTACGCTCACCCCACAGCAGGGTGTCGAGGCCATGGCCGGCCTGACCCGCGGCGAACCCTGCAACGGCTACTGGTACGGCAGTGCGGGTCTGGCCTGGCTGGAGCAGGATGAAGTGCGCGCCGCGCGGGCGCAGTCGGGGGGATGAGGTCGGAAGAGGAACACTCAACGCAGAGACGCGGAGGCGCAGAGAAAACCCAGAGTAAGGCTGTGTTCTCTGCGTCCTCTGCGCCTCTGCGTTGGATTTTTGTTTGATTTAAGCGAGGGGACGAGCGAAGCGCTGCACGCGGCGGTCCAGTTGCAGGCGCTCCACCGCGCGCTGGATGAAGGGCGCCAGGCGCGGGCCGGCGACGGCGTGCACGTGCAGGCGCCAGTCGAAGTCCATGCCGTCGAGCAGGTTTTTCACGTACAGCCCGGTTTCGGTCTCGCCTTCGATGTTGAGGCGGCGGGCAAAGAACAGGGTGTCCGGATCCTCGCTGCGGGTGGCCAGCAGCCAGAACTCTTCCAGCCGGCCCTTGATGCGCACGTCCCACTCTTTGCCGGGGGCGCGGGCGAGGCGGCCGTTCCGGATGGCGAAGATCAGTTCCGTGCCGGTGTCGCTGATGCCGATGGCCAGGCGCTTGCCGTCCAAATCCTGTAACTGATCGGCGACATACTGTCCCTTGAGCAGATGGTTGAACAGGCGCGACAGCAGTTCGCTGTGCACCGCCGACGGCAGGCTCTTGAGCAGAATGGACAGGGGCAGCAGTTGCAGGCGCATCGGTAGGGACTCCAGCGTGTTGTCGCGGTGCGAAAGTATCGCAATTCCCGTGCGGTTTCCAGTTGATCTGCGTCAATCGTAAGGCAGTTACCTATCCGCAGGCGCGGGCGGTGCCGGTCCCGGGGCCGCGCCGGGCTCCTGCCGCCTGCCGGTGTTATGCTTTGTTTCTGCAATCCGGATAGAGGAATGACTGTGGCGGAATCTGTGACACATCGGTTGTCCATCGGCGGCATGAGCTGCGCTGGCTGCGTGGCATCCGTGGAGAATGCGCTGCGCGCGGTGCCGGGCGTGGCGGAGGCGACGGTGAGCTTCGCCGAGCACGTGGCCGTGGTGCAGGGGGCGGTGGACGGCGCCACCCTGATCAAGGCCGTCGTGGATGCCGGCTACGAGGCGGCCGAGCTGAAGGGACTGGACGACGAGCAGGGCGAGCGCGAGGCCAGGGAGCGGGCCGACTACCTCAGCCTGATGCGCCGCGCGGCAGTGGCGGCGGCGCTGGGCTTTCCCCTCATGCTGGTCGGTATGAGCGACTGGTTTCCCGCCCTGCACAGCGACAACGGCCGCATCGTCTGGTTGCTCATCGGCGTCGCCACCCTGGGCGTGATGTATTACGCCGGGCGCCATTTCTTCATCGGTGCCTGGAAGCAGTTCACCCACCACAACGCCAATATGGACACCCTCATCGCCATGGGCACCGGTTCGGCCTGGATCTACTCCATGGCCATCGTGCTGTGGCCGGAGATCGTGCCGACGCTGGCGCATCACGCCTATTTCGAGGCGGCGGCCATCATCATGGCCCTGATCAACTTCGGCTCGGCCCTGGAACTGCGTGCGCGCGGCAAGACCTCGGAGGCGATCCGCCGCCTCATCGGCCTGCAGCCCAAGACCGCGCGTGTGGTGCGCGACGGCAGGGAAGTGGATATTCCGATTATCGAAGTGGGCCTGAACGAAACTCTGCGCGTGCGCCCCGGCGAGCGGGTTGCCGTGGACGGCCGCGTCATCGACGGCGAATCCTATCTGGACGAATCGATGATCACCGGCGAGCCGCTGCCCGTGGTGAAGCGCGTGGGCGACGAGGTGGTGGGCGGCACCATCAACACCTCCGGCTCCTTCCTGTACCAGGCGCAGCGCATCGGCAAGGACACGGTGCTGGCGCGCATCATCGAACTGGTGCGCAACGCCCAGGCCAGCAAGCCGGCCATCGGCCGCCTGGTGGACAAAGTGGCGGGGGTGTTCGTGCCCAGCGTGCTGATCATCGCGGTGCTCACCTTCCTCGCCTGGTTCAATTTCGGCCCCAGCCCGGCGCTGTCCTTCGCCGTCGTCACCACCATGACCGTGCTGATCATCGCCTGCCCCTGCGCCCTGGGTCTCGCCACGCCCATTTCCATCATGGTCGGCGTGGGCAAGGCGGCGGAGTTCGGCGTGCTGATCCGCAACGGCGAGGCCTTGCAGCAGGCGGGCCGCCTGACCACCGTGGTGCTGGACAAGACCGGCACGGTGACCGAGGGCAAGCCGCAGGTTACCGCCATCGTGCCGCGCGGTTGGGTCGACGCCGATCAGCTGCTGGAGATTGCGGCCACGGTGGAGGCGGCGTCGGAGCATCCGCTGGCTGCCGCCATCGTCGCGGCGGCGGACGGCAAGGGTCTGCGCCGGCTGGAGATGTCCGGCTTCGAGTCCGCCGCCGGACGCGGCGTGCGCGCCTTGATGAATGAACAGCGCGTGCTGCTCGGCAACCGGCGCTGGATGGAGGAAAACGGCGTCGCCCTGGGCGACCTGGCGCAGGATGCCGAACGCCTGGCGGGCGAGGGGCAGATCCCGCTGTACCTGGCGCTGAACGATATGGGCGCGGGCGTCATCGCGGTAAGCGATCCGGTCAAGGCCGATTCCGCCGCCGCCATTGCGCGCCTGCACCAGGCCGGGATCAAGGTGGTGATGCTCACCGGCGATGCGCGCATCACCGCCGAGGCGGTGGCGCGGCAGGTGGGCATCGACGCGGTGATCGCCGAGGTGCTGCCGGAGGAGAAGGAGCAGCAGGTGGCGGCCTTGCAGCAACTGGGCGAGGTGGTGGGCATGGTGGGCGACGGCATCAACGACGCCCCGGCCCTGGCCCGTGCCGATGTCGGCTTTGCCATCGGCGGCGGCACCGACGTGGCCATCGAGAGCGCCGACATCACCCTGATGCGCGGCTCGCTGCACGGCGTGGCCGATGCCATCTACGTATCGCGCGCCACGGTGCGCAACATCAAGCAGAACCTGTTCGGCGCCTTCATCTACAACACCCTGGGCATCCCGGTGGCGGCGGGCGTGCTGTATCCCTTCGTCGGCCTGCTGCTCAATCCCATGATCGCCGGCGCGGCCATGGCGGCATCGTCGTTGACCGTGGTGACCAATGCCAACCGGCTCCGGCTGTTCAAGCCGCAGGAGAAAGTGTGATGCTGTTTGTCAATCTCGCGGGAATTGCGCTGATCGGTTTCATCGTCTGGTGGTTCTGGCTGGCAAAATAGGATGATGCCGGCCTGGTTGTGCCGTTGTGGTGCAGAACACAGCGCGCGGAAATATATAACTTGAGTCCTCAAATGAACGCCAATAAACGCGAACACTATTCTCAGGATAATCCGCCTCAACCGCTAGGAAGAGTCGAACCACCACCTGAAGACATTCGCTCTTCATCAGGATTTGCGTCCATTCGCGTTCATTTGCGGACTGATTGAATTTTAAGAAGGAGGATGTTCGTCATGGGCATACTGCATGAACTGCATAAGCACGGCCAATCGGTGTGGCAGGATTACATCGAGCGCGGCCAGACCCGCGGCGGCGAGTTGCAGAATCTCGTCGATCTCGGTTTACGCGGCGTCACTTCCAATCCCAGCATCTTCGAGAAGGCCATCGGCGGCAGCGCCGCCTACGACGAACAAATCCGTTCGGTCCTCGAAGCGGAGCCGGACATCGACGTGCACGCCCTGTTCGAGTCGCTGGCGGTGGAGGATATCCGCGAGGCGGCGGACGTGCTGCGGTCGGTGTTCGACGGCTCCGGCGGCGCGGACGGTTATGTCAGCCTGGAGGTCTCGCCCCACCTGGCCCATGACACCGCCGGCACGGTGGCCGCGGCACAGCGCCTGTGGCAGGCGGTGGATCGGCCCAACCTGATGATCAAGGTGCCGGCCACGGCCGAGGGCATCCCCGCCATCGAGACCCTGATCGCGGCCGGTATCAACATCAATGCCACGCTGATGTTCTCGCTGCGCCATTACGAGGCGGTGGCCGGTGCCTTCCTGCGCGGCGTGGAGCGCTGCGCCGCACCGCAGTCCATCGCCTCGGTCGCCTCGCTGTTCGTCAGCCGCGTGGACACCCTGCTGGATCAGAAACTGGAAACCATCGGCTCGGCGGCGGCGCTGGCGCTGCGCGGCCGTTGCGCCATCGCCAACATCCGGGTCATCTACCGGCGTTTTCGCGAGCTGTTCGACGGCGCGGAATTTGCGCCTTTGCGTGCCCGCGGCGTCCGCGTGCAGCGACCGCTGTGGGGCAGCACCGGCACCAAGAATCCGGCCTATTCCGATGTGCTGTACGTCGATGAACTGGTCGGCCCCGATACCGTCAATACCCTGCCGCCCGCCACGCTCAAGGCCTACCTGGCCCATGGCCGGGTGTGCGACTGTCTTACCGGACAGGTGGATGAGGCGCGCGCCGTGCTGCAACAACTTGCCGCGCTGGATATCGATCTCGACGCGACCTGCGAGCAGTTGCAGCGCGAAGGCGTCAAGTCCTTCGCCGACGCCTACGATCAGCTCATTGCCGCCTTGCAGCGCAAGCGCGAGACACTGGGACGGTGAGCGCGGAACACGATCTGGCGGTGGCCCTGGCGGTGCGGCAGGCCTGCATTCGCGCGGTGATCGACGGTTACCAGCAGGCGGCCATCAGCGGCCTGTGCCCTGAAGGGGCGTTCGAAGCCGCGGTGGACGCGGTGCGCATGCTGGATATGGCAGCCGTGCTGCAACGGGAAGAGACGGCGGCTTGCGCCGCCGGGACGGAAAACATCAGGCGGGAACCAGGAAGCGTCCGCTGACGGCGAGGGTGATGGTGAGCAGTCCCAGCAGCAGGTTGCTGCCGACGATGCGGCGGATGGTGGCGAGGCGCGCGCCGCCGGTCTTCCAGTCCTGCTGCGCCACGGCACTGCGCAAGGCGCGATAGGGACCGAAGTACAGCCACAGGTACAGGCCGATCATCACCATGCCGGTGCCGTTCATGGCATGCACGTACAGCGGCGCGCCGGCCATGCCCTGGTACACGTTGAAGATGACCCAGTAGCCGGTGAGCGGCAGCAGGATCACCGCCGCCCACACCCACAGGAAAAAGCCCTGGAAGCAGGCGGCCCACAGCGGCAGCCGCTGCGGCGGCTCCAGCTGGCCGGCGGCCACCGGGCGCAGCACCATGTAGGCGAAGAACATGCCGCCGACCCAAATCACGGCGGACAGCACGTGCAGCAACATCGCAAATCCCATGACGATTCCTCAGATTATTGTGTGATCTCCATGCCGCCGGCATGGGTCTTGAGCCAGCCGCGCACGCGGCGTTGCAGGATGTCCGTCTGTTCGCCGAAGAAGTGGTCGGCGCCCTCCACCACGAACTGGCGATAGCGCGGCAGCTCCGCCCCGTCCTGGCGCACCATGCGCCGTCCTTCCTGCAGGCGCAGCGCTCCGGCGCGCAATACTTCCAGGCTTTCCGCGCTGCCGTAGATGTCGTAGATGGGGACGTTGGCGCTGTTCAGCAAGGCGGCATCGTCCACCGGCCCCATGGCCACCAGGATTAGCCCGTTGACCGCGCCGCGGTTGTCTGCGGCGTAGCGCAGGGCGGCAAGGGCGCCGCTGCCGTGGCCGAGCAGGATGATGTTGCGGATGTTCTTGCCCGCCAGCAGGGCGAGGGCGGCGCGGACCCGCGCCGGCGTCTGCTCCGCCGCGGCCGCGGCCTCGGGGGGCGGCAACTGCAATGACAGTGTGGTCCAGCCGTATTGCGGCAAGGTCTGCCGTAAGGTTCCGATGACCCCCGGCCAGTCGGCGTGGGCGCCGGTATCGTGCAGCAGTAGCACGCCGCCCTGGGGCTGGCCCAGGGTTTCGTCGCGCAGCAGCGCCAGCACCGGCTTGCCGTCCACGGTCAGTTCCTGCGCGTCGGCGGCGGCGGGGCTGGCGCGCAGCAGGGCCACCGTGTCCTGCTCCGGATCGGCGGCGGCCGCGGGCATTTCCGCTGCCGGCGTCTGCGCCGGGGGCGGAGTCTCGGCGGGCGCGCCGTGGGCGCAAGTGGCCCAAAGGCCGAGCAGCAATATATAACGTAGGGTTTTCATGGCCTTGCAGCATATCGGTCGGGCCGCGGCCCGTAAAGGCGGATATGTCGCAATGACCGCCGGGAGCCGGTACAATCGGCGGTCAAATTTTCAAAGCGCCCCGCAGAGGGCATCACATTCAAGCTCAGAGGGATCACCATGGCGGACTTTCAGATTGCACCTTCCATCCTGTCGGCGGACTTCGCCCGTCTCGGTGAGGAGGTCGTCAACGTGCTGGCCTCCGGCGCCGACATCGTTCACTTCGACGTAATGGACAACCACTACGTGCCGAACCTGACCATCGGCCCACTGGTGTGCGAGGCCCTGCGCAAGCACGGCGTCACCGCTCCCATCGACGTGCACCTGATGGTCAAGCCGGTGGATCGCATCATTCCCGATTTCGCCAAGGCCGGCGCCACCTACATCACCTTCCACCCGGAAGCCTCCGAGCACGTCGATCGCACCCTGCAGCTGATCAAGGGCGAAGGCTGCAAGGCCGGTCTGGTGTTCAACCCGGCCACCCCGCTGGACTATCTCGAGTACGTAATCGACAAGGTCGACATGGTGCTGTTGATGTCGGTCAACCCGGGCTTCGGCGGCCAGAGCTTCATTCCCGGCACGCTGAAGAAGCTGAAGAAGGCCCGCGCCCTCATCGACGCCTCCGGCCGCGACATCCGCCTGGAGATCGACGGCGGCGTGAAAGTGGACAACATCCGCGAGATCGCCGAAGCCGGTGCCGATACCTTCGTGGCCGGCTCCGCGGTGTTCAACGCCGCCAAGTCCACCGACCCCAACCACTACGACACCGTGCTGAAGGCCTTCCGCGCCGAACTGGCCAAGGTCGGCAAGTAAGCCGGTACGTCAAAAGCCTTCAGCGCAAAGGCGCAAAGGACGCAAAGAGCGCAAAGGATCTTGGTGTTAGTGTGGGAGCTTGGCTATGCCGGCTGATAACAGTCAGTCCGGCGTCGTTTCCCGTAGGTGAGCAGTAAACCCCTTTGCGTTCTTTGCGGCCTTTGCGTCTTTGCGTTTAAGAGATCATTCCATGACTTTGGCCAAACCCGAAATGATCCTTCTCGACCTGGACGGCACGCTGGTGGACAGCGTGCCGGACCTGGCCTTTTGCGTCGACGAGATGATGAAGCAGCTGGGCCGCGCGCCCCACGGTGAGGACACGGTGCGCGGCTGGGTGGGCAACGGCGTGGAGCGGCTGGTCAAGCGCGCCCTCACCGGCGAGCTGGAGGCGGAGCCCGCCGTGGACGAATTCGACCGCGCCATGCCCATCTTCACCGAACTGTATGCGGTAAACACCAGCCAGCGCAGCCAGCTGTTCCCCGGCATCCGCGAGGGGCTGGCGGCGCTCCAGGCGGCGGGCATCAGGCTGGCCTGCGTCACCAACAAGGCGGCGCGCTTCACCGAGCCGCTGCTGCGGGACCTGGGCATCCGTGACTATTTCGGCATCGTGGTCAGCGGCGACACCCTCCCGTACAAAAAGCCCCATCCGGCACCCTTGCTCCATGCCGCCGATTTCTTTAAAGTCGAATCCTCACACGCGCTGATGGTCGGGGATTCCATGCACGACGTGCATGCGGCGCGGGCGGCGGGCTTCGCGGTGGTGGCGGTGAGCTACGGCTACAATCACGGCATCGACATCCGCGAGGCCAGTCCCGATGCCGTCATCGACTCCCTGGCCGAACTGCCGGCACTGTTGCAGTTGTAAAGCCAAAACCAGGACAGGATTAACAAGATGTACAAGATGAAGGCCGTACCGGTATCCTGTACATCTTGTTAATCCTGTCGAAGATTTCTTTTTCCGGACTCGCCAAGTGGCACAAACCGACACGACAAAGCTGGGAATCACCGGGACGCGATGGCGCCGCTGGTAGGCGTTCGCGTGTACCCATTGATTCCGTAATCACTTTGCCTGTCAGGTAGCTGCCATGACTCCACAACGTTTCGCCGAACTCGCCTCCCAGGGCTACAACCGCATACCCGTCGCACGCGAGGTCCTCGCCGATCTCGACACGCCGCTGTCCACCTATCTCAAGCTGGCCAACGCGCCGTACTCCTATCTGTTCGAGTCGGTGCAGGGCGGCGAGAAATGGGGCCGCTACTCCATCATCGGCCTGCCCTGCCGCACCATCGTGCGCGTGCGCGGCCACGACATCGACGTGGAGCACGACGGCGCCGTCGTAGAGAGCGAAACCGTCACCGATCCTCTGGCCTGGATCGAACAGTTCCAGCTGCGCTACAAGGTGGCCTGCGGGCCGGGCGAGCCGCGCTTCAACGGCGGCCTGGTCGGCTACTTCGGTTACGACACCGTGCGCTACATCGAGCCGCGCCTCGGCCCCTGTCCCAACACCGACGAAATGGGCGTGCCGGACGTGATGCTGATGGTGTCCGACGAGGTGGTGGTATTCGACAACCTGGGCGGCAAGCTGCATGTCATCGTCCACGCCGACCCGGCACAGCAGAATGCCCTCGCCACCGCGCAGCAGCGCCTCGAACAGCTTGTCGCCCAGCTGCGCGGCCCGCTGCCGGCGCGGCCGGCCACGACACCGCATCAGGTGACCGAGCAGGACTTCGTCTCCGGCTTCACCCAGCACGGTTTCGAGGAGGCGGTGCGCAAATCGAAGGAGTACATCGTCGACGGCGACATCATGCAGGTGGTGCTGTCGCAGCGATTGTCGATTCCCTTCTACGCTCCGTCGCTGGACCTGTACCGTTCGCTGCGCAGCCTCAATCCCTCGCCCTACATGTTCTACCTGGACCTCGACGGCTTCGAGGTGGTGGGCTCCTCGCCGGAGATCCTCACCCGCTGCGAAGACGGCAAGGTGACGGTGCGTCCCATCGCCGGCACGCGGCCGCGCGGCAAGTCGGAGGAAGAGGACAAGGCGCTGGAGGTAGACCTGCTGGCCGACCCGAAGGAAATCGCCGAGCACCTTATGCTCATCGACCTGGGCCGCAACGACGTCGGCCGCATCGCCGAGACCGGCAGCGTCGAGCTCACCGAGAAGATGGTGATCGAGCGCTATTCCCACGTGATGCACATCGTCTCCAACGTGGAGGGCCGGCTGAAGGCCGGCATGAGCGCCATGGATGCCCTGCGCGCCACCTTCCCGGCCGGCACCGTGTCCGGCGCCCCGAAGATCCGTGCCATGGAGATCATCGACGAACTGGAGCCGGTGAAGCGCGGCGTCTACGCCGGTGCGGTGGGCTACCTGGCCTGGAACGGCAACATGGATACCGCCATCGCCATCCGCACCGCGGTGGTCAAGGAAGGCACGCTCTACATGCAGGCCGGCGCCGGCATCGTCTACGACTCGGTGCCGCGCAACGAGTGGGACGAGACCATGAACAAGAGCCGTGCCATTTTCCGTGCCGCCACCCTGGCCGAGGCAGGGTTGGACAGCCCGAAAAGATAAGAGTTAAACGCAAAGACGCAAAGGACGCGAAGATCGCAAAGGAATGTGATGGACGAGAATGGGTTATCAAAGGTGATTATCGGTGCCGCCATCGAGGTGCACCGGTTTCTGGGGCCCGGTTTGCTGGAGAACGTGTATCGGCAATGTCTCGCCCAAGAGTTGGGATTACTCGGCATCCGGGTGGCGCAGGAGGTTCCGATTTCCGCCAGCTACAAGGGCGCCGATGTGGACCTGGCGTATCGCTTGGATATGTTGGTGGCTGACAGGGTGGTGGTTGAACTTAAGGTCGTAGAGCAGCTGCAAAAGATTCACGAGGCCCAGTTGCTTTCCTATCTGCGACTGAGCGGTAAACGGCTCGGGCTATTGATCAACTTCAATGTGACTCAGTTGCGCGGTGGCATTCGGCGTGTGGTGAATGGACTTTAAATGACAACTTTGCGTTCTTTGCGGTCTTTGCGTCTTTGCGTTTAAGGGGTTTGCCATGCTGCTGATGATCGACAACTACGACTCCTTCACCTACAACCTGGTGCAGTATTTCGCCGAGTTGGGGGCCGAGGTTCAGGTACACCGCAACGATCAGATCACGGTGGCGGAGATCGAGGCGCTGGCGCCGCGGCACCTGGTGGTGTCGCCGGGGCCGTGCTCGCCCACCGAGGCGGGCATCTCGGTGGCGGCGATACAGCACTTCGCCGGCAAGCTGCCGATCCTGGGCGTGTGTCTCGGCCACCAGTCCATCGGCCAGGCCTTCGGCGGCAACATCGTGCATGCGCGCGAAATCATGCACGGCAAGACCTCGCCGATTTATCACAGCGACGTGGGCGTGTTTCACGGCCTGGACAATCCGTTCCAGGCCACGCGCTATCATTCCCTGGTGATCGAGCAGGCCTCCATTCCGTCCTGCCTGGAGGTCACGGCCTGGACCCAGCATGTCGATGGCGGTCGGGACGAAATCATGGGCGTGCGTCATCGCGAGTTCGTCATCGAGGGTGTGCAGTTCCATCCCGAGTCGATACTCACCCGTCACGGCCACGACCTGCTGCGCAACTTCCTGGCCATGCAGGGCGGGCGGCGGGCTTAACCCCCCTTTGTCGCTGAGACGCGGAGACGCAGAGCAGGACTATTTGTTTCATCCTCGACACTCCGCGTTTCCGCGCCTCTGCGGCAATCCGGTTTGTATTGGAGTTTCCCGTGCCGAATCCAGGCGCCCCTGCGGCGCACCACCCTTTGTTCATCGCCCTTATCGCCGCGTCGCTGTCGATGCTGGCGCCGTTCACCATCGATACCTACCTGCCGTCGTTTCCGGCCATCGCCGCCGATCTCGGCGCCTCCCATGTGCAGATGCAGCAGACCATGGGGCTGTACCTGGCCGCTTTCGCCCTGACCACGCTGATTTACGGCCCGCTGTCGGATACCTTCGGCCGCCGCCCGGTGATCATCGGCGCCCTGGCGCTGTATGTGGCGGGCAGTATCGGCGCCGCCCTGACCGCCTCCATCGACGGCCTGCTGTTCTGGCGCGTAGTGCAGGGACTGTCGGCCGGGGCCGGCGTGGTGGTGGGCCGGGCCATGGTGCGTGACGTGTTCAGCGGCCACCATGCCCAGCGGGTGCTGTCCCAGGCCATGCTGATCTTCGCCGTGGCGCCGGCCATCGCGCCGATGATCGGCGGCGTGTTGCAGGACTGGTCCGGCTGGCGTTCCGTGTTCTGGTTTCTCGCCCTGCTCGGGCTGGGGGTGCTGGCGCTCATCGCCTGGCGCGCCCCCGAAACCCTGGCGAAGGAGGGGCGCCACTCCATCCACCCGGCGAAAGTGGCCGCCGCCTACGCCATGGCGTTGCGGCACGGCCGTTTCATGGGGCTGGTGCTGGCCTTTGCCTTCAATTTCGGCGCCTTCTTCATCTACATCGCCGCCGCGCCGACGCTGTTGTACGAGCACCTGCACCTGGGCACCAACGATTTCTGGATGCAGTTCGTGCCCATGGTGGGCGGCCTGATGCTGGGTTCCTACACCATGAGCCGCCTGGCCGGGCGGATCACGCCGCGGCGCGGCATCGGCATCGGTTACGTGCTGATGATCGGCGCCAGCCTCTGCAACGTGCTGCAGGCGCTGCTGCTGCCGCCGGCGCCGGTCAACGTGCTGGCGCCCCTGGTGCTGTATGCCTTTGCGGTGTCGTTCAGCATGCCCAATCTCACCGTGCTGGCGCTGGACTGCTTTCCGCGCAACCGCGGCATGGCGGCGGCGGTGCAGTCCTTCCTGCAGGTGGGCTTCAACGCCTTGGTCGCCGGTCTGCTGGTGCCGCTGCTGGCACATCACGTGTGGGCCATGGCGCTGGGTATGCTGGGCCTGGCGTGTGCCGGTCTTGTGGTCTGGGGCTGGCAGGAGCGCCAAACCCCCAACATCTGACGCAGAGACGCAGAGTTTTTTTGAGCAAGCAATCCCTCTGTGTCTCCGCGTCTCTGCGGCGGGTTTCTAATTTGCTCGCTTGACCGCGGCAGGGGTGGCACGGACAATCCCCGCTGTTTATTACGGCACGAACCAAGGGTTTAGAATCATGGACATGCAGACTGCCATCCGCACCGTAACCGAGCGCCGTGATCTCAGCGGCGAACAGATGACCGCCGTGATGCGCCTGATCATGACCGGTGAGGCGACCCCGGCGCAGATCGGCGGTTTCCTCGTCGGCCTGCGCATGAAGGGCGAGACGGTGGACGAGATCGCCGCCGCCGCCGGCGTGATGCGCGAGCTGGTGACGCGGGTGGAGCTGGACCTGCCGCATATGGTGGACACCTGCGGCACCGGCGGCGACGGCGCCCATACCTTCAACATCTCCACCACCGCCGCCTTTGTGGTGGCAGCCGCCGGCGCCAACGTGGCCAAGCACGGCAACCGTTCGGTTTCCAGCAAGTCCGGCAGCGCCGACGTGCTGGAGGCGGCGGGCGTCAACCTGGAACTGACGCCGGCGCAGGTGGCCGCCTGCGTGCAACAGGCCGGCGTCGGCTTCATGTTCGCGCCCAAGCATCACAGCGCCATGAAGCATGCCGTCGGCCCGCGCCGCGAGATGGGCGTGCGCACTATCTTCAACGTGCTGGGGCCGCTGACCAATCCCGCCGGTGCGCCGCACCAGGTGCTCGGCGTCTACAGCAGCGAGTGGCTGGAGCCGTTGGCCCAGGTGTTGGGGCGGCTCGGCTCCAAGCACGTGCTGGTGGTGCACGCGGAGGACGGCATGGACGAAATCAGCATCGGCGCGCCCACCCAGGTGGCCGAGTGGCATCACGGCAGCCTGAAACGCTATGCCATCACGCCGGAGCAGTTCGGCATGGTGCGTGCCGACGTGCGCCGCCTGGCGGTGGAACTGCCGGCGCAGAGCCTCGGCATCCTGCGGGAGGTGCTGGACGACAGGGACGGTCCGGCGCGGGACATCGTGCTGCTCAACGCCGGTGCCGCCATCTACGCCGCCGATCTGGCGGCGACGCTGGAGGAGGGGGTGCAGAAGGCGCGCGAGGCCATCACCAGCGGTGCCGCGCGCGAGCGGCTGGCGCGCCTGATCCAGGTGAGCAACGGCTTCAAGGTGGCGTGACGTGAACGATACTCCGGACGTGCTGAAAAAAATCCTCCGCCGCAAGGTCGAGGAGATCGCCGCGCGCCGCGCACAGACCAGTCTTGAGGTCTTGCGCGACCGCATTGCCGCGGCACCCGCCCTGCGCCCCTTCGTCGGCGCCATCCGCGCCAAGCTGGCCGCCGGCCTGCCCGCGGTCATTGCAGAGGTGAAGAAGGCCTCGCCCAGCAAGGGCATACTGCGGCCCGATTTCCGCCCGGCCGAGATCGCCGCCTCCTACGAGCACGGCGGCGCAGCCTGTCTGTCGGTACTCACCGACATCGATTTCTTTCAGGGCAGCGACGAATACCTGCAGCAGGCGCGCGCCGCCTGCACCCTGCCGGTGATCCGCAAGGACTTCATCATCGATCCCTACCAGGTGGTGGAGGCCCGCGCCCTGGGCGCCGACTGCATCCTGCTCATCGTTGCCGCATTGGAGGACGGCCAGATGGCCGAACTGAGTGCGCTGGCGGCGGAGCTGGGGCTGGATGTGCTGGTGGAGGTGCACGACGGGGTGGAGCTGGAGCGCGCGCTGCGCCTGCCGCTGCCCATGGTGGGCATCAACAACCGCAACCTGCGCACCTTCGAGGTCACCCTCAACACCACCCTCGACCTGCTGGCGCAGGTTCCGGCCGATCGCATCGTGGTCACCGAGAGCGGCATACTCGACCGCGACGACGTGGCGCTGATGCGCCGTCACGGGGTGAACAGCTTTCTGGTGGGCGAGGCGTTTATGCGGGCGGCGGAGCCGGGGGAGAAGCTGGCGGAGCTGTTTTTTTAAGCAGATTCAAGATACAAGAGGAAAGATGCAAGCAGGAGGCGCAGTGGTTTTAAGTTGTATCTTTCCTCTTGTATCTTTTCTCTGCCTTAACGTGCACCAAACACCACGATGGTCTTGCCCTTCACCGAGATCAGGCCCTGTTCTTCCAGGGTCTTGAGCACGCGGCCGGCCATTTCGCGGGAGCAGCCGACGATGCGGCCCAGCTCCTGACGGGTGATGCGGATCTGCATGCCGTCGGGATGGGTCATGGCATCCGGTTCCTTGGTCAGGTCGAGCAGGGTGCGGGCGATGCGGCCGGTGACGTCGAGGAAGGCGAGATCGCCCACCTTGCGGCTGGTGGTGCGCAGGCGCGCCGCCATCTGGCTGGCCAGGGCGAAGAGGATTTCCGGATCGTCGTGGGCGACCTGGCGGAAGCGGGCGTAGCTGATCTCGGCCAGCTCGCATTCGGTGCGCGAGCGCACCCAGGCGCTGCGGCCGGCGGCCTCGTCGAACAGGCCCATCTCGCCGAAGAAATCGCCGGGGTTGAGATAGGCGAGCACGATCTCGCGGCCGTTGTCGTCCTCGATCAGCACCGACATCCCGCCCTTGGTGACGTAATAGAGCACGTCCGGCTTGTCGCCGGCGCGGATAATGGTGCTCTTGGCGGAATATTTGCGGCGATGGCAATGGACCAGGAAGCGATCGATCGCCGGGTTGCCGGTGGTCAGCGCCTTGGTCGTCATGTTTACCCCTTTTCCCTAGGAATGATCCGGGCTACATATACCAGTCTGTACCCGCCCAGGCAAGCGGTTACAATGGCGGCCGGCGAAGTCAAACGGTGAGGAAAATGCAATGAAGGCGCGGATCAAGTGGGTGGAACAGGCCACCTTTGTCGGCGAGTCGGCCAGCGGCCACGCAGTGGTGATGGACGGTCCGCCGGATCACGGCGGGCGCAATCTCGGCCCGCGGCCGATGGAGATGCTGCTGCTCGGCATGGGCGGCTGCACGTCCTTCGACGTGGTGAGCATCCTGAAAAAGGCGCGCCAGCCCATCAGCGATTGCGTGGCGGAAATCTCCGCCGAGCGTGCCGAAACCGATCCCAAGGTGTTCACCAAAATCCATGTCCACTTCATCGTCACCGGCCAGGGACTGAAGGAGGCGCAGGTGAAGCGGGCGGTGGAGCTGTCGGCGGAAAAATACTGCTCCGCTTCGATCATGCTGGGCAAGGCGGCGCAGATCACCCACGACTACGAAATCGTAGAGGCCTAGACGGCGGTTCCAAAATCGGGGCCACCCGTAGGTCGCCCCGCGGGCGCCTCGGCGGGCGCGGCCCGCCCTATGGATTGCCTTACTCGCAGTGCATAGCTGTCCGGCACGCCTGTTTGGTCACCGCCACCGCCACCGGCTCAGCGCAGCAACCCGGGCAGCCAGCTCCTGTCCCGGGCGTGCTGTTCGATGACCGCGGCCAGTTCTTCGTGCCCGGCACGGCGTGCCACCGTGGCGGCATTTTCCTGGTTGGCGTTGCTGAGGCGGAAATCTATGCCGGCGGCCAGCAGCATTTCCACCGTCGCGCGATCATTGCCCCGGGCCGCCAGCATCAGCGCGCTGTCGCCGGCACGGTTGCGGTGGTTCAGTTCCGCCCCCTGGTCGAGCAGCAGGCGCACCAGCTGGTCGTGGCCGTTGGCCGCGGCCAGCAGCATGGCGGTGTTGTTGTCGCTGTCCTTGCCGTTGATTGCCGCGCCATGATGCAGCAGGAGCCGCACCAGATCGGACCGGTCGTGGATGGCGGCGCGCATCAGCGGCGTCTGTCCCCGTTTATCGGTACCATCCACTGCCGCGCCATGGACCAACAGCGCCTTGGCGATGGCCTCATGGCCGCGATCGGCCGCCAGCCACAGCGGCGTCACGCCGTTGCCGTCGCGCGCTTCCGCCGGCGCCAGGTGTTGCAGCAGCAGCTGTACCCCGGCGCCGTCGCCCGCCGCTACGGCACGGTGCAGCGCAGTCTGGCCGACGCGATCGGCGGCGCCCACTTCGGCGCCCTTTTTTAGCAGCGCCGCCATCAGCACCTGGTTTTTTACCGTCGCCGCCACCAGCAGCGGCGTGTCGCCATCCTTGCGCCGTGCGTTGACCGCGGCGCCCTTGTCGAGCAGGGTGCCGACAATGCCGGCCTTGCCTGCGGTGGCGGCAAGATGCAGGGGCGTCGTGCCGTCTTCCAATACGGTATCGGGGCGCGCCCCCCGGGCCAGCAGCCATGCCGCAACTTCTTCGTGTCCCTGGCTCAGGGCGCGGGTGAGCGGCGTGTGGCGCGTGGCGTCCTGTTCGTTGACGTCGGCGCCGCGCTCCACCAGTGCCGCCACGGCCTCTTTCTGTCCGCGCCAGGCGGCAGTCATCAACGGTGACCAGCCGCGGTAGGGGCCGGTCTCCGCCGTGGCTTCGGGCGACGGCAGTGTCGCTGCCAGAGTGCCGGTCTTGCGCTCCTGAGCCGGTTTGGCTCCGGCCTGCAACAGCATTTGAGCCAGCGGCTTGTCGTTGCGAGCCTGGGCGTAACGCAGCGCATCCCAGCCTTTTTCATTGCGCGCCTGTACGTCCGCCTTGCGTGCCAGCAGCGCCTGCACGATGGCGTCATGCCCTCCCTGCACGGCAACCAGCAAGGGTGTGTTGCCGTTGGCGTCGCGCACGTTGATATCGGCGCGGCCGTCGAGCAATGCCTGGACCGCGCGCAGGTGGCCGCCGCGGGTCGCCAGCAGCAGCGGCGTCTCCTGGTATTCGTCGCGCAGCGTGGTTTTGGCGCCGGCTGCGAGCAGGGCGCGCACCACTTCATGGTGACCCGCCGCCGCGGCAAGGTGCAGCGGTGTGGCGCCGTAGTTGTCGGCTGCTTCCGGCTTGGTGCTGCGCAGCAGTGCGCGCACCTCGGCCAGATCGCCCGCGGCGGCTGCCTGGCGCAGGCGTTTTTCCGGGGGAATATCCGAGTCGCTGTCCGCCGGTTCCGGCGTTGCGCTCTGTGCCAGCCGCTCCTTCGCGGCGGCATGGCCCTGGGCCGCCGCGCGGCGATACCAGTCCATGGCCAGTTTGTCGTTGCGCTCCGTGCCCCAGCCGCGCTCATGACACTGGGCCAGGCTGTACTGCGCCGGTGCATAGCCCTGGGCCGCCGCCTTGCCGAACCAGCGGAAGGCTTGCCCGTTGTCGCGCTGGACGCCGCGCCCGCTGCGGTAGAGACCGGCCAGCTCGTACTGGGCCTGGGCACTGCCGCGCTCGGCCAGGGGTTTGACCAGGGTTACGGCGCGCGCGTAGTCGCGGGCGCGGATGGCCGCGTGGTAGTTGTCGAGTTCCGCTGCGTATGCGGTGGTTGCGGCAAGCCATAACAGCAGCGCAACGGCGCTAAGCCGTGCCATATTTGGTTTCCACTTCGATGCCGATTTGTTTGAGAAAGGGTGTCGGCAGTATACCGCCGGCACTGACGATGATGGCATCGTTGGGCAGGCTGTGCAGGGTGCCCTCCTGCTCGATGTCCACGGTCTTGCTGTGGATATGCTTGACGCCGGAATTGAACATGACCTTCAGGCGGCCGGCGGCGACGGCCGCGTCCACCTTCTGCCGGTTCTTTTCCTTGGCGCGGTTGAACGAGCCGCTGCGATAGGACAGGGTCACGGTGGTGCCCGGCTGCTCGGCAATGCTGGTGGCCGCCTCCAGCGCGCTGTCGCCGCCGCCCACCACCAGTACATGCTGGCCGCGATACTGTTCGGCGTCGATGAGGCGGTACACCACCTTGGCTTGTTCTTCGCCCGGTACGTCCAGGGTGCGCGGCGTGCCGCGCCGGCCGATGGTGAGCAGCACGGCCCGGGTGCGATAGCTGGTCTTGTTGGTGCGTACGGTGAAGCCGTGTTCCTCGCGCACGATATCCTCGACGCGTTCCTGATAGTTGATCTTCACCCCCTTCTCCCGCTCCACCTTCTGCCAGAACCCAAGCAGGGCCTCCTTGCTGGTTTCGGTGAACTTGACCTTGCCGACCAGCGGCAGATTTACCGGCGCCGTCATGACCACCTTGCCGCGCGGGAAATGCGCCACCGTACCGCCGAGGGAATCCTGCTCGATGGTGGTGTAGCGCAGTTTGTGCTGCATGGCGCCGAGGGAGGCGGCGAAACCGGCCGGGCCGGCGCCGACGATGATCACGTCCAGCCTGTCGCCGCGGCCGATACCGTCCAGCTTGCGAATGGACTCCAGTGCCTGCGTGCCCTGGGTGATGGCATTGCGGATCAAACCCATGCCTCCCAGTTCGCCGGCGATGAACATGCCGGGAACGTTGGTCTGGAAATCGGGGTTGACGCTGGGGATGTCGATGCCGCGCTTTTCGGTGCCGAACACCAGGGTGATGGCCTGTACCGGGCAGGCGCGCTCACAGGCGCCGTGGCCGATGCAGTGGCTGGGATTGATCAGGTGCGAACGCTTGTTGATCAATCCCAGTACGTTGTGTTCCGGGCAGGCGGCAACGCAGGAACCGCAGCCGATGCACTTGACCGGGTTGATTACCGGGTGCAGCGACGCCGGTTCGGTGAGACCGCTCTTGATCGCCTCGTCACGGGTGGTGATGCTCACCCGTTCGTGGTTTTGGTACCGGTAGATGTACCAGCCCAGTATCGCCAGTAGCGGCGATGCGTAGAACGACCAGAGTAACGTGTCGTCCATGTGGCTCCTCCTTACAGACTGCTAAGTAACATGCCTATATCGTTTTGAATACTGGGGTGTTTTACGTAGTCTAAGCCGTCTCTGCCGGAGTGTATTGTGACTGCCTTCAATGTAACAATGCCCGGGACGATAGATCATAGACGTATGGTTAGAGCAGAACACGGGAGGTCAAGTTCATGAACGCCGTAGCCGGGCAGATCGCGAGCGGTGAACATAAATCCTTCACCTCGGCATCATCCGCACGCACCACCGATGCGACTCAGGCTCCATTGCGGAGCGGGATGGGGGCGGCGCTGTTCGCCGTGGCCACGATGGTGATGATGTACCTGGGCTGGCAGTGGCGCGACGCCGGCTATATTACCGCCGAACGCGGCCTCGGGTACACCCTCGGTATCGTCGGCGGCGTCCTGATGACGCTGCTGCTGCTCTATCCCCTGCGCAAGAAGCAGGTGAAGCTGTTCCGCTGGGGGCCGATTCGCTACTGGTTCCGCCTGCACATGCTGTTCGGGGTGCTGGGGCCGCTGACCATACTGTTCCATTCCAACTTCAAGCTGGGCGCCATCAACAGCAACGTGGCGCTGATCAGCATGCTGCTGGTGGCCGGTTCCGGCCTCATCGGCCGCTATATCTATACGCGCATCCATTACGGCCTGTACGGTGCCCACGTCACCCTGAGCGGCCTGCAGGAGCGCATCGCCGCCGCCAAGGGCGGTTTTGCCAACCTGTTCCGTTCGGTGCCGGAAGCGGCCGAAACCCTGGCCCGGCTCGAGTCATGGTTGCTGCGCGAACGCAGCGGTTTGGTGCGTTCGCTGACCTTCCCCTGGGTGGTCCTGCGTTGCTGGTATGCCCGCAGGCGCATCATCCGCCTGATGCACCGCAAGCTGGTACGTCACGGCAGCAAGTCCGACTGGTCACAGGAAAAGACGCAGCGCGCCCAGCGTGTGGCTGCGCGCTTTGTCGCCGGCTATATTGACAACCTGCGCCGGGTGGCCGAGATCGGCACCTATGAGCGGATGTTCGCCTGGTGGCACATCCTGCACCTTCCCCTGTTCCTGATGATGTTGCTCGCCGGTATCGTGCATGTCATCGCCGTACACATGTATTGATCGGATTTCGGATGGTGCGTTGGTTGTGTTTGTTTGCCATGCTGGCCGGTAGCGGGTTGTCGTCCGTGCACGCCGCTTCCATAGAAAAGCTGCTCATGCCGGGCCCGGTGATTGAGGGCCATGCCAAGTACGAGGAGAAGTGCGACTCCTGCCACGAGTCCTTCAGCAAGAAGGAACAGCGCCGCCTGTGTCTGGATTGCCACAAGGAGACGGCGGAAGACGTGAAGCAGCGCAAGGGGCTGCACGGACGTCGCGCCGCCGATCCCAAGCTGGAGTGCAAGACCTGTCACAGCGAGCACAAGGGCCGTGGCGCGGATATCGTGCTGCTGGTGCCGGAGTCGTTCGATCACACCGCCACCGACTTCAAGCTGGAGGGGCGCCACAGCAGCACGCGCTGCGCCGCATGCCACCAGGCGGACAAGAAGTATCGCGAGGCGCCGGGAACCTGCATCGACTGCCATCGCAAGCAGGATGCCCACGACGGCAGCCTGGGTGAAAAGTGCGGCGACTGCCACAAGACCGGCGGCTGGAAAAAAGACGCACACTACGATCACGACAAGACCAAGTTTCCCCTGCACAACAAGCACAAGGAAGTGGCCTGCGCCGTCTGCCATCCCGACGGCCGTTACAAGGATACGCCCAAGGCGTGCATAGCCTGCCACCGCATCAACGATGTGCACGGCGGCCGGCTGGGGACCGAGTGCGAGAAGTGCCACAGCGACAAGGAGTGGAAGGAAAACAAGTTCGACCATGACCGCAAGACCAAATTTCCCCTGCGCCTGCGTCACCGCGACCTGCCTTGCCGCGACTGCCACAAGTCGGTGGACGGCAAGGACAAGCCGCCGCGCGACTGCAACGGCTGCCACGCGGCCGACGACGTGCACAAGGGGCGCAACGGCGAGGCGTGCGGCGACTGCCACAAGGAAAAAAGCTGGAAGGAAGCCAAGTTCGACCACCTGCGGGAAAGTGGTTATGCCTTGCGCGGAGGTCATGAAAAGGTGTCCTGCCGCGCCTGTCACAGCGGTCCGGTACACGAGGTCGCTCTGGAGCGCGCCTGCAAGACCTGCCATGAAAAGGACGATACGCACAAGGGGCAGCTCGGTACGACCTGCGAGCGTTGCCACAATGAGCAGGGCTGGGGCAAGAACGTTGCCTTCGACCACGACATCACCCGCTTTCCGCTCATCGGACTGCATGCCACCGCGCCGTGTGAGGCCTGCCACGTCACGGCGGGCTACCGCGATACCAAGCGCGAATGCAACGACTGCCACGCCAAGGACGATTCGCACAAGGGGGCCCTGGGCGAGACCTGCGGCCAATGTCATACGCCGAACAGCTGGAAGCTGTGGCGCTTCAATCATGACAAGGACACCAAGTTCGCACTGGACGGCGCCCACAAGAACCTGGCCTGCAATGCCTGCCACCGTGAGGGCACCGAGGCCAAGCTCAACCAGGCCTGCGGTTCCTGCCATATCGATGATGACGTGCATCGCGGCAGTTTCGGCCGGGCCTGCAACCGTTGCCACGTAACCACCAAGTTTGACGATTTGCGTCTGCTTGACCCCGCGCTGCGGCCGGACAAGAAGACGGAGAAAAAGGGGAAGTGATCATGGAACGAGCCGTAATCGGAAAACTTGCGGTACAAGTGCTGGCGGCCCTTGCCCTGCTGCTTGCGTGCGCGGTGGCGACGGCGGCGGAAAAACGGTTCGATCATTTCATCACCGGTTTTCCGCTGACCGGCGCCCACATCAGCGTGGAGTGCAACAGTTGCCACGTGCGCGGCGTATTCAAGGGAACGCCGCGGCAGTGCGCCAACTGCCACAGCAAGGGCGGGTCGGTGCAGGCCAGCGCCGCGCCGGCCAAGCACGTGCAGACCCGTGCCGCCTGCGATAGCTGCCACATAAGCTCGGACTGGACCATCGTCGACTTCACCCACACGTCCGACATGGGCGATCGCTGCAGCCAGTGCCACAACGGCAGCTCGGCGCCGGGCAAGGATGCACGCCATATTCCGACCACCGGCGAGTGCGGTGACTGCCACAACAACGTCGTCTGGCGTCCGGCCCGCTTCGATCACCGCGGCGTCGGCGGCAACTGCACCACCTGCCACAACGGCACCATGGCCTCCGGCAAGTCCGCACGCCACGTTCCGACCACGGCGCAGTGCGACTCCTGCCATTCCACCCGGGCATGGGTGCCGGCACACTTCGATCACAGCGGCGTGAGCGGTACCTGCGGTTCCTGCCACAACGGCAGCACCGCCACCGGCAAGTCGGCACGTCACATCACCACCTCGGCACAGTGCGATACCTGCCATTCCACGGGGGCCTGGCTGCCGACGCGCTTCGATCACAGCGGCGTGAGCGGTACCTGCTCCACCTGCCACAACGGCAACCAGGCCACCGGCAAGCACGCCCGGCATATCGCCACCACGGCGCAATGCGACACCTGCCACACCTCCGGCGGCTGGATTCCCGCCACCTTCAGCCACGACGGCGTGACCGGCTCGTGCAGCACCTGCCATAACGGCAGCTCCGCCACCGGCAAGTCGACGGGGCATATCGTCACCACCGCCCAGTGCGACACCTGCCATACGACGGCGGGCTGGGTCCCGGCAAACTTCAATCACAGCGGCGTGAGCGGGTCATGCACCACCTGCCACAACGGCAGCCAGGCCACCGGCAAGCCCAGCGGCCATGTCGCCACCACGGCACAATGCGATACCTGCCACACCATCGGGGGCTGGCTGCCGATCCATTTCGATCACAGCGGCGTGAGCGGGTCATGCACCACCTGCCACAACGGCAGCCAGGCCACCGGCAAGCCCAGCGGCCACGTCGTCACCACGGCGCAGTGCGACACCTGCCATACCTCGGCGGGCTGGATCCCGGCGCACTTCGATCATGCCGGCGCCGGCACCAACTGCAACAGCTGCCACAACGGCAGCCAGGCCACCGGCAAGCCCAGCGGCCACGTCGCCACCACGGCCCAGTGCAGCACCTGCCACACCACCAACGGCTGGATCCCGACGCACTTCGATCACAGCGGCGTGAGCGGCACCTGCACCACCTGCCACAACGGCAGCCAGGCCACCGGCAAGACCGCGGGGCATATCGTCACCACGGCCCAGTGCGACACCTGCCACACCACGTCCGGCTGGATCCCGGCGCACTTCAGCTGCCACAACGGCAGCCAGGCCACCGGCAAGACCGCGGGGCATATTGTCACCGCGGCCCAGTGCGACACCTGCCACACCACGTCCGGCTGGATCCCGGCGCACTTCGACCATGCCGGCGCCGGCACCAACTGCAGCACTTGCCACAACGGCAGCTCCGCCACCGGCAAGCCGACGGCGCACATCACCACCACGGCGCAGTGCGGCACCTGCCACACCACGGCGGGCTGGCTCCCGGCCACCTTCGATCACAGCGGCGTGAGCGGCACCTGCTCCACCTGTCACAACGGCAGTTCCGCCACCGGCAAGCCGACGGGGCACCTCACCACCATTGCGCAGTGCGATACCTGCCACAGCACCAACGCATGGATCCCCGCCACCTTCGATCACAGCGGCGTGGCCGGCACCTGCTCCACCTGCCACAACGGCAGCCAGGCCGCCGGCAAGCCGACGGGGCACATCGTCACCACGGCGCAATGCGATACCTGCCACAGCACCAACGGCTGGATCCCGGCGACGTTCAATCACAGCGGCGTGAGCGGCACCTGCTCCACCTGCCACAACGGCAGCTCCGCCACCGGCAAACCGGCGGGCCACATCACCACCACGGCGCAGTGCGACACCTGCCATACCACCAACGCGTGGATCCCGGCGACGTTCAACCACAGCGGCGTGGCCGGCTCCTGCTCGACCTGCCATAACGGCACCGCCGCCACCGGCAAGACGACCGGGCACTTCGTCACCACGCGCCAGTGCGACGTCTGCCACAGCACCAGCTTCTGGGTGCCGATCAGCTTCTCGCACGCCGGTGCGGCCTATCCGGGCACCCACCGCGCCGCGCTGGGCTGCACCAGTTGCCACAAGGCGAACAGCGAAGCGGTGACCTGGTCGACGCCGGCCTATGCGCCTGATTGCGCCGGTTGCCATGCCGGCGACTACAAGCCGGGTGAGCATAAAAATGCCTCGGTCAGCTCGCTGCGCAACTGTGCCGGCACCTGCCACAAGAGCTCGCCGGAACACCGCGTCAGCGACCGCGACTGGTAAGAGGACACATCATGCGCAAAGTCGTCATCGGAGGTGTGCTTGGGGCGGCGGCCTTTGCGCTGGTCGCGCTGGCCCAGCCGCCGGGACAGGAGGTGCTGGACAGCGTCGAGCAGTACGAGCAGGGCGGTTGCGTCGTGGTCGAGGTGCGCTTTCACATGCCCGCGGCCTATCTCAGCCACTTCCCCCTCACTGACGCGACCCAGCTGCGCATCGAGGTGCAGCTGCTGCAGCGCCCCGGCGCCCTGCCGCAAGGGCAGCGCGAAGCGGCCCGGGTGGCGACCGCGGCGCCCTTCAACGTGCGCTGGGTGGAATTCGAGGCCGGCCAGCACGGGCGCGGCACCTTGTTTGTGGATTTCAGCGGCGCCACGCGGTTTGCCGTGGCCCAGGGAACGGACTTTCGCAGCATTCTGATCGGAGTGCCGGCGCAGGAAGGCTCCAATGCCTGTAGCGCGGAACGCCTCCGCGCTCGTCCGTGACAATAGAGATGCGAGGTAGTGCAGGTGCGTAGTTTTCTTCAAACCCTGGCCGGGATCACCCTGCTGGCATGCGTGCACGGGGCGGCGGCAGCGGCGGAGAATGCGCCCCTGGTGCTGAACCTGCTGTCGTCGGTGACGCCCATCGAGATAGGCGACCACCCGCTGCCCGAGGGTGTGGACGGCTACCGCATCTATACCACCGAGTTCGTCAAGGGCGGCACACGCTGGTACCGTTTGCGCCTGGGCCTCTTCCAGGACAACAAGGCGGCCAGGTCGGTCGTGGCAAAACTGCGTTCGCGCTACCCCTCCGTCTGGGTCGATCGCGCCACCGCCGAGGAAATCGCCGCGGCCGGCGCCCCTGTCGCCGAGGTCAAGGAGACGGTGGCACCACCGCCGCGTGCGGTGGCCGTCCCTGTCGCCGTGGCGACGGCGGATACGACGCCCCCGACGGGAGCGGGGTTGGTCATCAACCTGCTGTCCGCGCTTACGCCCGTCAATGCCGCCGACCATGCTGTACCCGAGGCGCTGGCCGGCTACCGGCGCTACGTCGTCGAATACGACAAGAGCGGACGCCGTTGGTACCGTCTGCGGCTCGGCATATTCCGTGACCGCAAGCAGGCGACGGCGGCGCTCGCGCAACTGCGCGCCGCCTATCCCTCGGCGTGGATCGAGTCTGTCTCTGCCGCCGACAGGGTGGCACCGGAAGAATCGGCCCCGTCGCCGATCCAACTGGCCTCCAGCAGCCAGATCGCCCGCGACGCCATCGAAGCCGACAAGCGTTACGTCATCAATCTGGCGGCGAGTACCAAGCCGCTGCCTACCACCACCGTGCCCGAACTGGTATCCGTCCGCAGTGTGCACACCTATGCCACGGAGACCGAGCGGAGAGGTGATCGCTGGTATTTCCTGCGCGCCGGCTTCTTTGCCACCCGCGCCGAGGCCGAGGCCCTGCTGCCCAAGGTGCTGCAAAACTATCCCGATGCCCGCGTCATGAAGATCACCCGCTACGAACTGGCCCAGGCCACGGGCGTCGAGCAGGCGCCCGCGAAGACCACCGCATCGCCCGCGACCAAGAACGGCAACCGCTCCGCCCTGCTGGAGGTCGCCCGCCTCGCCATGGTCGAGGGCAATTACGATCAGGCCGTGCTGCTCTATCAAAAGGCCATCGACGAAGACGATGCCGCCACGGCGCGCGAGGCGCAGGAGTTGCTGGGCCTGGCCCACGAACGGCGCGGCGACATGGTCACCGCCCGCAAGGAATACCAACGTTTCCTCGAACTCTATCCGGAAGGGGAGGATGCCGAGCGGGTGCGCCAGCGCCTCATCGCCATCGACACCTCCCGCGCCGACCTCAAGGCCAGCCTGCGCGAGGCAAAGAAGCGGGAGGCGCCGGCCCAATACCTGCTCTACGGCAGCTTCTCGGCCATCTATCGCCGCGACGCGGACATTAGCGACGAAAACGGTGACGTGGTGTCCCAGTCGGCGCTGACCACCTATTTCGACGCCACCGGGCGGGTCCGCAGCGGCGCTTACGACAGCCGGCTGCGCGTCACCGGCAGCCACCGCAGCGACTTCCTGGACAATGGGCCGGGCGACGACAACCGCCTGAGCACCTTCTATCTCGACGTGCTCAACAAGGAAAAGGACTGGTCGCTGCGCCTGGGGCGCCAGAGCAGCAGCAGCGGCGGCGTACTGGGCCGGTTCGACGGCATCTACGGCGGCATGCGTCTCACGCCCCAGCTGCGCCTCAACGCCGTGGCCGGCTATCCCGTGGCGACCAGCGCCGACACCAGCGTCAACGACAAGGCCAATTTCGTCGGCGTCAGCGCCGACCTGAGCGGCCTGGTGGAAAACTGGGAGTTCCAGCTGTACGGCATCCAGCAGCGCGCCGAAGGCTATATCGACCGTACCGCCGTCGGCGGTGAGGCGCGCTACTTCCAGCCGGGCCGCACCTTTTTCGGCCTGCTCGATTACGACACCCATTACCAGCAGCTCAATACCGCGATGATGCTGGGCACCTGGTCGATGAACGACGCCACCAGCTTCAACCTGCTGTACGACCGCCGCATGAGTCCGACCCTGAGCACCAGCAACGCGCTGCAGGGTCAGACGGTCACCACGCTGGATGCGCTGGCACAGACCTATACCACCGAGCAAATCGAGCAGCTGGCCCTGGATCGCACCGCCGAGAGCCAGACGGTGATGGCAGGCGTGGCCCACACGTTGAACGAGCGTTACCAGGTGACCGCGGATCTCACCGCCACCGAGGTCGGCGATACCCCCGCCTCGGGCAACGTGCTGGCCACGCCGTCCAGCGGCACCGAGTACTACCTGTCGACCCAGTTGATCGGCCGCAACCTGTTCTGGCCGGACGACATCTCCATCCTCGGCCTGCGCCTGGGCAACAGCCGGACCATCGACAGCGCCGCGGTGTTCATCAACAGTCGCCTGAACAATGGTCCCTGGCAGCTGAATCCGCGCATCCAGGTGGAATACCGTGACGACAAATCCAATGATTTCAGTTACTGGACGCTCAAGCCGTCGTTGCTGGCCAGCTACCGTCGCTGGAAAGATCACACCCTCGAAGGCGAGGTGGGCAGCTCCCTGACGACGCGCAGCGAAGTGCCGCAAAGCTATTACTTCAGCCTGAGTTATCGCTGGGACTTCAACTGACAGCGGTTGTCCCCGCGGCGGAATCTGGGATAATGCACCGTTTCGACCAGTCGTCAGGCCGGTCGGAGGCTACCTATACCTGGCCTGCGGAGGTGCATGAATTGCCTGACTCTCTCGGAACCAAGCTCAAGCTGCACGGTTTCAACAACCTGACCAAGACGCTGAGCTTCAATATCTACGATATCTGCTACACGCAGACCGACGCCCAGCAGCGCGAGTACATCGAGTACATCGACGAGGAATACAACGCCGAACGGCTGACCAACATCCTCACCGATGTGGCGGACATCATCGGCGCCAATATCCTCAACATCGCCCACCAGGACTACGATCCGCAGGGCGCCAGCGTCACCATGCTGATCTCCGAGGAGCCGGTGCTGTCGCAGGACCTGTCCAACACCGAGTCGCCCGGCCCGCTGCCGGACGCGGTGGTGGCCCACCTGGACAAGAGCCACATCACCGTGCACACCTATCCGGAAAGCCATCCGGACAACGGCATCAGCACCTTCCGTGCCGATATCGACGTGTCCACCTGCGGCCGCATCTCGCCGCTCAAGGCCCTGAACTACCTGATCCACAGTTTCGAATCCGACATCGTCACCATGGATTACCGCGTGCGCGGCTTCACCCGCGACGTGAAGGGACGGAAGTACTTCATCGACCACAAGATCAACTCGATCCAGAACTACATCGCGCGCGATTCCCTCGACCGCTACCAGATGATCGACGTCAACGTCTATCAGGAGAACATCTTCCACACCAAGATGATGCTCAAGGAGTTTGACCTGGATAATTACCTGTTCGGCGTCATGGCGCGCGACCTGGATCCGGCGGACTCACGTACCATCCGTCGGCGGCTGCAAAGGGAGATGCTGGAGATTTTCTACGGCCAGAATCTGACGAAGATTCCTAAAAAATAGTTTCAAGTTACAAGTTGCAAGTGACAAGAAAAGGCAAACAAATCCTGCTTGTCACTTGTCACTTGTCACTTGTCACTTGTTTTAGATCCAATACGCCGTCCGCGTCATCACCTTCGACACCAGCCCCATCAGCTTCTTGACCGGCCCCGGCAGCGGCGCGCCGCCGGCATGGAGGGCGAGAGTGGCATGGTGCGCCTCGTCCTCCTTCATCTGCTCCAGGATGACGCGGCTGCGCAGGTCGTGGGCGGGCAGCTGGGCCAGGTGCTCGTCCAGGTGCCTGACCACCTGGTGCTCGGTTTCCACCACAAAGCCCAGGCTCCACTTGTCGCCCGCCGCGCCGGCGAGGGCGCCGATGGCCAGGGAACCGGCGTACCATAGGGGATTGAGGTAGCTGACGTGGGTGCCCAGTTCCCGGGCGCGTCCTTCGCACCAGTCCAGATGATCATTTTCCTCCAGGGCGGCGCGTTCCATCTTGCCGCGCACCTCGGGCAGCCTCGCCGTCAATGCCTGCCCCTGATACAGCCCCTGGGCCGACACCTCGCCGGCATGGTTGATGCGCATCAGCCGTCCGGCCAGCACGCGTTCCGCCTCGTTCAAATCGGTTTCGGGCAGGTGGCCCGCCGGATTGGGGCGTTCGGTCAGCACCGGCTGGCCGAATACGGTACGCAGGCCGGTGTCGAGATTGAGGAGCAGCCTGTCGATGGGGGAGTAGTTGCGCATGAGGCTAAGTTACAAGTTCCAAGTGACAAGTTGCAAGATAAAGGCAATCTTGCTTGTCACTTGTCACTTGTCACTTGTCTGGCCAGCAAGGTCACCGGATGCACCACGTCCACCGCCAGGCCCGCCTCCCGCAGGCCCGCCGCCAGGTGCATGGCGCAGCCGATGTTGGCGCTGGCCAGCAGCTGCGGCTGCAATTCCGCCACGGCCGCAATCTTGTCCGCGCGCAGGGCGTCGGCGTCCTCGGGCTGTTCGATGAGATAGCTGCCGGCGGCGCCGCAGCAGCGCTCGTTGTGCGGCAATTCGACCACCTCCAGCTGCGGGATGCGACGCAGCAGGGTGTAAAGCGCCTTCTGCGCGTGCAGCACGTTGCGCAGGGTGCAGGATTCGTGCACCGCCACCTTTTGCGCCAGTGGCCGCAATTCAAGCGTATCGGGCCATTCCGCCGCGGCCAGGAAGGCGTTGATGTCGATCACCCTCCGGGCAAACCCGGCCGCCGCCTCATCCTCCAGCAGCTGATCGTATTCATGCAGCAGGGCGCCGCAGCCGCTGGCGACACTGATGATGGCCTCCGCCTCCAAGGGGAAGGCGGCGAGATTCTGCCGCGCCAGGCGTCGTGCGCTGTCGCCATCGCCCTGTTGCACATGCAGCGCGCCGCAACAGTCCTGGGTCGGCGGGATGTGCACCCTATAGCCCAGCGCGCTCAACAGCCGCCTTGCGTCGTGCAGCAGGGCGCGCTGCAGCAGGTCACCCGTGCAGCCGACAAACAGTGCCACCTGCCCCCGTTCCGGCCCCTGCGCCGGGGTGAGGGCGGGCAGGGCCGGCGCCGCGCCCACTTCCGGCAGGCCCTGCACCAGGCGGCCGGCGGCGCCGCGGCCGAACAGATGCAGCTTCTGCGTGGCGCGTTGCAGGCCGCTGGCCTGGAACAGGCGCAGGGCGCCGCGCAGCAGGGTGCGCCGTGCCGGGGTGGCCAGGGTATCGGCGATGGGGGAGTGCTGCTGGCGGTACAGGTATTCGCGCGCGTTGCGCAGCAGCCGGCCGTAGGCGACCTTCGAGGGACACATCGCCTCGCAGGCGCGGCAGCCGAGACAGCGATCCAGGTGGCCGTGCAGGCCCGGCGTCGGCTCCAGCTGTCCCCGGGCCACCGCCAGCATCAGGGAAATGCGGCCGCGCGGCGACTCCGCCTCGTTCCGGGTCAGGCCGTAGGTGGGGCAATGGGGCAGGCACATGCCGCACAGTACGCAACGGTCGGCATCGGCCAGTATCTGGGGTATCAGGTTCAAGGCGGGTATATCGGTCGGACGGCAGGGCAACGGCGCCATGTTAGACTACGGCCAGTCCCATTAACAGTGGCAGGCCGACATGTCCTACTACCGATACCACGTATTTTTTTGCACCAACAAGCGCGAGAGCAAGGCCTGCTGCCAGGATCACAACGCACAGGCCTTGCGTGATTACGCCAAGGACAAGGTCAAGGCTCTGGGCCTGGCCGGCCCCGGCGGGGTGCGCATCAACAGCGCCGGCTGCCTCGACCGTTGCGGCGAGGGGCCGGTGATCGTCATCTACCCGCAGGAAACCTGGTACACCTACGTCGACCGCGAAGACATCGACGAAATCATCGAGCAACATCTGCAGCACGGCAACGTGGTCGAGCGCCTGAAGATCTAGCATTACCTCCCGGTGGGGCACGAACCGTAGGAGCGAATCGTATTCGCGATGGGGCGGACCGCGCCCTGGCGGTTGGTATTACACATAAAGCACATTAAAGAGGAAGGCACGAACCTTCCCTATATAAAGCGTGCGGCCCCGCCCGCACGCAGAGGGAGCACATGGCAGAAGATTTCAACTATGCGGAGCCGCACAACCGACATTTATACGACGGATTAGAGGAAGACTACTGCACCGGCGAGGAACTGCTGATTCCCGGTCCCGCCGGCGACATCGAGGCGCTGACCTCCTGTCCCGACTGCTACGCCGGGAACAGGCCCATGGCCATCGTCTGTCATCCCCATCCGCTCTATGGCGGCAGCATGAAGAACAAGGTGGTGCACATCCTGAGCCAGACCTTCAACGACATGGGTCTGCTCAGCGTCACCTTTAACTTCCGCGGCGTCGGTAAAAGTGCTGGCCAATTCGACCATGGGCGCGGCGAGCAGGCCGATCTGGCGGCGGTGGCGGCGTTCTTCCGCGCCCGCCATCCCCAGGCGCCCCTCTGGCTGGCCGGTTTCTCCTTCGGCGCCTATGTCGCGGCCCGCAGCCTGGCCGGGGTCGGCGCGGAGCGGCTGCTGCTGGTGGCGCCGCCCGTGACCATGTTCGATTTCAAGGAGGTGCCGCCGATCGAGGTGCCCTGGATGGTGGTGCAGGGCGGGCAGGACGAAATCATCGCCCCCCAGGCGGTTTCCGCCTGGGTCACCGCCCAGCCCCACCGCCCCGACTACCGCTGGATGGCCGACGCCGACCATTTTTTCCATGGTCGCCTGAACCGCCTGCGCGACGCGGTAATGGAGTCCTGGGGATAGCGCCACCCCGGGGACTGCGCCACCGTCATGGTGGATTCCCGCGCATTTTCAGGTGTTGACGCGCCCGGAAATATGAGTATATTAGGAACCACTGATTTGCTGCTGCCCCCAATGCGCAGCAAGTCTGTGACTCCTCCACCCTCCTTTGGTGGTTTTTTTAGGCCCGGCACACCCTGCCGGGCCTTTTTTATTGCAAAATGCGGCCTTGGCGGCCGGATGCAGCAATTCACCCCGCCCAGTGGCCCCATAACCACTTGTAACTTGTATCTTGTCACTTGTATCTGCCTAGCGGGGGGTTGTATCCCGTCCGTGTTTTCTATAAGATTCCGCCTCTTTTCGCGACACCCGCTCTTTCTGGAGTGATTTGGGATGATTGGTACAAAGACTTTTAGTGCGAAGCCCGCAGAAGTTAAGCGCGACTGGTACGTCGTTGACGCTGCCGGCAAGACCCTCGGCCGTCTGGCCTCGGAAATTGCCTCCCGCCTGCGCGGCAAGCACAAGGCAGAATTCACGCCGCATGTGGACACCGGCGACTACATCATTGTGGTCAATGCCGAGAAGGTGCACGTCTCCGGCCGCAAGGCGACCGACAAGATGTACTACCACCACACCGGCTTCCCCGGCGGCATCAAGGGCATCAGCTTCGACAAGCTGATCGACAAGGCCCCCGAGCGCGTGCTGGAAATCGCCGTCAAGGGCATGCTGCCGAAGAATTCCCTCGGCCGTGCCATGTTCAGCAAGCTGAAGGTGTACGCCGGTCCGGAGCACACCCACGCCGCACAGCAGCCGAAGCCGCTGGAAATCTGAGTTTCAGGATACGCACCATGGCACAGACCCAAGCTATCAATACCACCGGCCGCCGCAAGACCTCGTCCGCGCGCGCCTTCCTGGCTCCCGGCAAGGGCGCCATCACCGTCAACGGCCGTGACCTCGACGCCTACTTCGGCCGCGTGACCGCGCGCATGGTCGTGCGTCAGCCGCTGGAAGCCGTTGAGCTGGCCGACAAGTTCGACATCATGGTCACCGTCGTCGGCGGCGGCACCACCGGCCAGGCCGGCGCCATCCGTCACGCCATCGCCCGCGCCCTGGTCACCTACGACGAAGGCCTGCGTGGCGCCCTGCGCCGCGGCAGCTTCCTGACCCGCGACGCCCGCGAAGTCGAGCGCAAGAAGGTCGGTCTGCACAAGGCGCGTAAGCGTCCGCAATACTCCAAGCGCTAATTGCGCTCTGCGCAATAGCGCAGATACAAGAGGAAAGTACAAGATACAAGGAGAAGGCATGGACGCCTTCGAGCAGCTGGATGTATGGAAACGCAGTTCCCGGTTGTGTGTGGATGTCCACAAGGCCTGCCGGGGCTGTGGCGACGCAGGATTTCGCGATCAGATCACCCGTGCAGCCTTGTCTGTGCCGAGCAATATCGCGGAAGGTTACGAAAGAAACTCACGCAGCGCCTTTGTGCAGTTTCTGAAAATAGCCAAAGGCTCCTGCGGAGAACTTCGTACCCAACTGTATATCGGGATCGAGATAGGTCTGCTGGAGCGTTCGGTGGCAAAAGCCTGCATAGCAGAAGCCGCCGAAATCAGCAAAATGCTCCAGGGTCTGATCAACCGGTTGCCACCTAATTGAACACTTGTATCTTTACTCTTGTATCGTTCATCTGATTCTTGGGGCGTAGCTCAACTGGCAGAGCGACGGACTCTGACTCCGTAGGTTCTAGGTTCGACCCCTAGCGCCCCAGCCAAAAACGAAAGGCCCGTCCTGCAAGGACGGGCCTTTTTGTTTCTGTGTCTTTAACATTGGGCCGCCTTAAGCCTAATGCCGATTAGCTGAGAGCCTTTCAGGCTTTGTAGGAGCCCAGTCCCCCTGGGCGAATATTCGCCGAGAGGACTCGGCTCCTACAGATATTGCCGTACCTTTGTCTCGCCAGCACCGCTAATCTCCTCCCCCTGTCGTGGGGGAGGACAATAGCGGCTGTTGCCCCCACCCCACGCCCCGGCCCATTTGCCGCACTATTATCAGGGGCTTGTGTCATGTATCCTGCCCACACGCCGGCCTAAGTCCCTGATGCTTCAGTTTTGTTGCAAAAAGCCAACATAAAAACATTTTGTTGTTTTTCTGAAAATAGGTGTTGCATCCAGGGTCCGGAGTGTTTTAGAGTGACCCGCGTTTAAGATTGAGCTCAACCTTAAGCAAGACTTTCCACGGAACACATTTCGTTCAACCATCTAGGAGATGAACAATATGAAGAAGACCGTAATTGCTGCCGCTGTTGCCGCTATCGTTGCCGCTCCGGCCGTTTTCGCTGAAGCCACCGTTTACGGTAAGGCCCGCGTTTCCATCGACAGCGTGGACTTCAAGGCTGCCGGCGGCGCTGATGGCATCTACGTTTCCGATCGCGTTTCCCGCATCGGTGTGAAGGGTTCCGAGGACCTGGGCGATGGCATGAAGGCCATCTTCGGCATGGAGTGGGGCGTTGACCTGGCTGACACCGGTGCCCTGGGCGCCCGTAACCAGTTCGTCGGTCTGTCCGGCGGCTTCGGTACCGTGCTGGCTGGTCGTCACGACACCCCGTACAAGATGGTCGGTTCCGCTGACCTGTTCGCCGATACCATCGCTGACTCCCAGGCCAACACCACCGGCATCATCGGTCGTAACGGCTTCGACAACCGTGCCGCCAATGCCGTGGCCTACGTTTCCCCGAGCCTGAACGGCTGGACCATCCTGGCTGCCGGCGTGGCTGGTGAGAAGACCACCGACCCGAAGGCCAATGGCCTGACCGACGCCATCTCCCTGGGCGCCACCGGCGCCATCGGCCCGGTCAAGGTTGGCCTGGGCTACGAAACCTTCAACAAGAACCTGGGTTCCGGCACCGAGAACAAGGTTGCCATCAAGGGCGACGTGAAGTACTCCATGGGTGACCTGGCCCTGGGCCTGACCTATGAGTCCTCCAACGCCAGCTACACCACCAGCGACAAGGACACCGGCCTGCTGCTGTCCGCTGCCTACTCCATGGGCAACAACGTCCTGGCCGTGCAGTACGGCAACTTCGACGCCAAGGCTGATGGCGGCGACCTGACCCGCGTGGTTGTTGGTCTGGTGCACAACTTCTCCAAGAACACCAGCGCCTACGTTGCTTACATGAGCGACGACGGCAAGGCCGCCGGCGATGCTGCCGACGTTACCGGTGTTACCTTTGGCCTGAACACCGCTTTCTAATCGGTGTTTCTCGGGTAGAAGTTCTAACCGTCTTCGGGCGGCTAGGGGAGACGGGGCCTTCGGGCCCCGTTTCTTTTTGTACGTCACTAATAGTTTCTACTACCTTGTTGACCCCGCTTTCTTCCCTTTGCCGCGTTTAGGTTCGATACTTTGCACGGTGCTCTGAATCCAGCGTGCCGAACTGACTTCCCAATCGCTGTACCGGCTTGTTCATGATGGAGCCCGGCTTTGAGCCACGAGTACCCGACGGATGCCTGCGCCACGATGCGGGCGGGAGCCGCGCCGTGAGGTGGTGCTGGTTCCTGTTGCCGTGGTCGCTGTTCGCCGCCGGCGCGCAGGCCTGCCACGACAGCGTGATCCGTGGCCTGGGACCGATCATGGTGCGCTCCGAGGCGCCGACCCAGGTGTTGCGCCTGACGCCGATGCCGCGCGATCCCCACCTGTTGTGCGCCAATGAGTCGCAGCTGAGCTTCATGGCCAATGTGGTCAGCGTCTGGGCCCGCGAGACCAAACCACCGACCTATCTTCTCGACTACCAGATGCTGGATACCCGCGTGGCCTATACCGCGGGCCTGGCTGAAGGCTGGGCCTACGAGGTCTCCTACAACGATCGCCGTATAGTGAAGGTGGGGATCGACCAGATCGCCATAAGTTTTCACGACAGCATCGGCTTCAGCAATGACGGCCACGACGAGGTGGCGCGGGACGATATCCGCATCAGCATTCCGTCCTACGGCATCGAAATGAACGACCGGAACACGCCCCTGTATGCGCGCTCGTTCGAGGCGACGCTCTCGCGCCATCTGACTGAAGGTGGCCATGGCCTACCGGACAGTGCGCTGTCGTTGACCGTGCGCAAGTCCCTGCAAAGCGCGAGCCCCTTTGAGAACGGCAGTGTGGACGCCGGTATCGAGTTGAGCACGGCCTGGCCCATGGGCAGGAATTTTCTCTATATGAACCTGGCCTATACCCTGTTCGGCAGCAGCAAATTTGTCGCGATACCGCTCAAGGACAAGCAGTTTGTCGGTATGGCGGCCTACGAATGGCGCGTGGTCCAGGATGAGTCCTTTCTCATGCAATACCTGTACACCGAAGGGGTGGTGGCCAATCTGGGCAACCTGAGCGAGCCTGCCCATGAGCTGTATATCGGCTACAAATGGCGCCTGCCGGAAGTGACGGTGGAGCTGGGCCTGATCGAAAACCTGTTCATCTACAACAACAGCCCGGACTTCGGGTTCAGCTTCGGCCTGGTGTACCCGCTTTAGATTCGGGTTAAGGGTACAAGGTACAGGGGGCAAGTTTAAAACCCTGACCCCTGACCCCTGACCCCTGACCCCTGACCCCTGACCCCTGAACCCTGAACCCTGAACCCTGAACCCTGAACCCTGAACCTTGAATTTTGAATCTGAACCGATGACCTTCAAAGATCACTTCTCCGGCCACGCCGGTGACTACACCCGTTATCGGCCCTCCTATCCGCACGCTCTGTTCGCCTGGCTGGCGGCGCAGGTGCCGCAACATGAGCGGGCGTGGGATTGCGCCACCGGCAACGGCCAGGCGGCCGTGGGGCTGGCGGAGTTCTTCGCGGACGTGGTCGCCACCGACGCCAGCGACAGCCAGATCGCGGCGGCGAAGCCGCAGGCACGGGTGCGCTATGCCGTTGCCCCGGCGGAAGGTTCGGGGCTTGCGGCGCACAGCCTTGATCTGATCACCGTGGGTCAGGCGCTGCACTGGTTCGACTTCACTGCGTTTTACGCGGAAGCCGCCCGAGTGCTGAAGCCCGGCGGGGTGCTGGCGGCGTGGAGTTACGGTCTGATGCAGATCACCCCGGCGGTGGATGCCGCAGTATGGCGACTGTACGAGCCCATCGTCGGTCCGTACTGGCCGCCGGAGCGGCGCTATGTGGAGGAGCGATACCGCTCGCTGCCGTTTCCCTTCCCCGAAATCGCGGCGCCTGCATTTGCCATGGAGGCGCTATGGACGCTGGAACAACTTACGGGCTATCTCGGTACGTGGTCGGCGGTGCAGCGTTACCGCAAGGAGCAGGGCGGGGATCCGCTGGCGCTGATTGCCGATGAACTGAGCGCGGCCTGGGGCGACGCGGAGACCGCGCGGAAAGTGGTGTGGCCGATGTTCATGCGGGTGGGACGGGTGGCTTCGTAGGAGCGGCTCCGCTGCGATGCAGTCTAGCGACCTTTTCGCGTAACCCAACGCTGACATTGTGCCTGGTGGGCGTGTCGGGTTACGGCGCAAACACACGCGCCCAACCCGACCTACATCCAATGTTTCACCGGCGCTTCAATCACGCCGCAGCGAATACGATTTGCTCCTGCGCGCCGCACCGGTTGTAGGATGGGTAGAGCGCAGCGAAACCCATCATGTCCTCAAGCGAAGATGATGGATTTCGCTTCACTCTACCCATTCTGCAAGTGCACCTTGTGCCGCAGCCCTATTGCAACAGAATAAACAACGCCCCTTCGCGCCGCTGCACGTTCAGCAGCAGCGGTGAGTTCGGACGAACCACCTTTCGCAGCGACGCGAGATCGGCGACGTCCTGGCGGTTGGCCTGGACGATGACGTCGCCCTTGCGCAGGCCCGAGCGCCAGGCGGGGCTGCCGGGTTCGGCTTCCAGCACCACCACGCCTTCAATCTTGCCGTAGAAGGGCATGCCCTCGACGATGTCGCCGATGATGGCGCCGGCGAAGCGCGGGTGCAGCTTGTCGCCGTTGACGGTGGTGGCGCGCGGCTGCTCTACCATGGCGTTCAGGGTGCGGGGCTTGCCGTTGCGCATCACCTGCATTTCCACGTTCTGGCCGATGCGCAGCAGGCCGATGACGTTGCGCACGTCGGTGGCGTCGCGTACCGGGCGGCCGTTGAGGTGGGTGATGATGTCGCCGCTCTTGAGGCCGGCCTTGTCGGCGGGCGAGCCCGCCGTCACCTGCGTCACGACGGCGCCGCGCTGTGCGTTGAGGTCGAAGGCCTGGGCCAGTTCGGGCGTCAGATCCTGCGCCTGCGCACCGAGCACGCCGCGGCGCACTTCGCCGTGTTCGACGAGCTGCGCCATGATTTCCTTCGCCATGTTGATGGGGATGGCGAAGCCGATGCCGACGTTGCCGCCGCTTTGCGACAGGATGGCGGTGTTGATGCCCACCAGTTCGCCGCGCAGGTTGACCAGCGCGCCGCCCGAGTTGCCGGGATTGATCGAGGCGTCGGTCTGGATGAAATCCTCGTAGCCCTCGATGCCGAGGCCGGAACGGCCTACCGCGCTGACGATGCCGGAGGTGACGGTCTGGCCCAGGCCGAAGGGATTGCCGATGGCGACCACGAAGTCACCCACGCGCAGCTGGTCCGAGTCGGCCAGCTGCAATGCACTGAGTTTTTCCGCCGCCACCTTGACCACGGCCACGTCGGTTTCCGGATCGCTGCCCACCAGTTCCGCCTGCAGTGTGCGGCCGTCGGCGAGGTGCACGGAGATTTCATCGGCGCCGTTGATGACGTGATGATTGGTGACCACATAACCCTTGGCCGCGTCCATCACCACGCCGGAGCCCAGACTCTGTGCGATGCGCTCGCGCGGCTGCTGGGGGGCATCGAAGAAGCGGCGGAAGAAGGGGTCGGCCAGCAGCGGGTTCTGCTGCACGGGTACGCGGGTGCGGGTGAAGATGTTCACCACCGCGGGCACCGTCTGTTCCAGCATCGGCGCCAGCGTGGGCAGGGGCTCGCCCTGGCTGTCGGCGACGGGGAGTGCGGCGTGGACGGGAAGTGCAGCGGCCGCTGCAAGCAGCAGGGCGGGAAGAAGTTTATGCATTGAAGGCCTCATGGTTGTTGTTTTGGCACGTTGCCGAAAATTATGGGAACTGTCATTGCGGGACGCGATGCCCGACTTCCCTGCACCGTTACCGGATTGCTTCGCTACGCCCGCAATGACACCCCTGTTGTCTCTGTGCAGGGTCACAGCCTGTGTTTCTGTTTGTTGCTCGTAGGGTGCGCATCGCGCACCAAATACTGGTGGTGCAAGTGATGCTGCTGTGTTGCGGTAATGAACATGTGTAGGGTGCGCATCGCGCACCAAACGCAACGGTGCGCGGTGCGCACCCTACATTTTTCCCTTTGTCCCTGCCTCAGCTCTGTACGTCGATGCGGCGCGCACTGCCGCCGCCGCGCACCTTGGGCAGCGTCACGCGCAGCACGCCCTTGTCATAGCTCGCCCTGGCCCGGCTGTCGTCCACCTCGGAGGGCAGGGCGATGGCACGTTCGAAGCGGCCGTAGGCGCATTCCATTACATGGTAGCGGCCGTGCTTTTCCTCGCGCTGCACGTGCTTCTCGCCGCGCACGTTGAGGTAGCGGCCGTCGATGACCGCAATGTCGAACTGTTCGCGCTCCATGCCCGGCGCTTCCAGCCGCACCACGACCTCGTCGTCCTTTTCCTGCACCTCGGCGGCGAGCAGGCCCCAGCGTGCGCCGTGGGCCGCCACCTGATCCTCGGCGGTTTGCAGCGCGCCGCCGTGATGTGCCGGCGTGTAGCGGGTCACGGCCTGGGCCGCGCGTTCGCGCAGCTGCTGCCAGCCCTCGGCCACCGAGTCCCAGGCGCGGGACAGGCCATGACGAATCTGCTCCAGTGTACTCATCGTCGTCTCCTTGTGATCGGCGTAATGAAAGACATGAAGATCCGGGGCAAGTTCCGTACACCCTGCCTCTCCGTTTGTCGCAGGAGCCGAGTCCCCTCGGCGAACAGCGCTGAGGCCCGGCACGGTCTTCGCCCAGAGAGTGGGCTCCTACGAAATTCTGCTCAGCCTTCCAGATGCCGCCGCGGATTGAACGGCAGGGCGCGCGCCATGTCCTCATAGAAATGTTTCGCCTTGGCGCTGTCCGCCGGCGGCGTGACGATCTGCAGCACGGCGTATTGATCCCCCGCCGGGTGGCCGGGCAGGCCGCGTCCCTTGAGGCGCAGCTTCTGGCCGCTGCGGGCGCCGGCGGGGATCTTCATGTCCACGGCACCGCCCAGGGTGGGCACCGCCACCCGCGCGCCGAGGGCGGCCTCCCACGGCGTGATGGGCAGGTTGAGATAGATGTCGCGTCCCTCCACCGTGTAGAGCGGGTGCGGCTCGAACTCTATTTCCAGGAAGAGATCGCCGGCGGGGCCGCCGCCGGCCCCCGGCTCGCCGCGGCCGGCAAGGCGGATCTGCTGGCCCGCGCCCACGCCGGCGGGGATGCGCACCTTCAGGGTGTGCGGGTGGAGTGAGACGCGGCCATGGGCGTCTACCTGCGGCGTCTCCAGGCGGATGGCGCGCTCGCCGCCGTGAAAGGCATCTTCCAGGGGGATGCGGATGCGGGCGCGGTGGTCCTGGCCGCGCATGCGGAAGCCGCCGCGGCCGCGCGTGCCCTGGAAGCCGCCGAAGGGGCCGCCCTGGCCGAACAGGTTTTCGAAGAAATCGGAGAAGTCGCCGTCGCCGCGACCGACGCCGCCGCTGAATTCGAAGCCGGTGTCCCAGCCGGGCGGCGGGGTGAAGTCCTGGCCGGCCTTCCAGTTGGCGCCGAGGCGGTCGTAGGCGGCGCGCTTTTCCGCGTCCTGCAGCACCTCGTGCGCCTCGTTGACCTCCTTGAAGCGCTCTTCCGCCTCCGGTTCCTTGCTGACGTCCGGATGATACTTGCGCGCCAGCTTGCGGTAGGCGCGTTTGATTTCGTCCTGGGTGGCCGTGCGCTCCACCCCGAGGATTTTGTAGTAGTCCTTGTAGCGCATGGAAAGCAGGGGCTAGGGTCTAGCGGCCAGGGGCCAGGGAAGGAACAGCAGGACCACCAGCCCCAGATTCCGAACCCCTGGCCCCTGGCTCCGTCACCCTTCGACCGATATCTTGCGCGGCTGCAGCTTCTCGTGTTTGGGCACGCGGATCTCCAGCACGCCGTTGTTGCTCTTGGCGCTGATCTTGTCGGTGTCGGCGGTGTCGGGCAGGCTGAAGCGGCGGAAGAAGCTGCCGTAGACGCGCTCCACCCGCTTGTAGCCCTCGCGCTCCTCCTTCTTCTCCGACTCGCGCTCGCCCTTGATGGTCAGCATGCCGTTCTCGGCGTGGACCTCGATGGCCTTGGGGTCCACGCCGGGCACGTCGGCGCGGATCAGGAAGCAGTCGTTCTCTTCCTTGATGTCCACGGCGGGCACCCAGTCGGACGCGGTGCTGATGCCGCCTTCCTCGCCGCGGCCTTCAACACCGCGCTCCATCTCACGACGCAGTTGGTCCAGCAGGCTCCAGGGATCGTAGCGAACCAGGCTCATGATTAACCTCCTTATCTTGGGTTGATGGGATATCTGATCCCACATATGGGAATGGGGCCCCGGCGGATCAAGGCCGCGTCGCAGGCACAAAAAGGCTAGCTGGCATTACGCAGGAATGCGCGATCGCGGGCGGTTGGTGAGAACTTACTTTCAGGCAAAACGCCCCGCGGACGGCTATATTAGAGACACAAGATGTTGTGTCTGGGCGCACGATTTTGGTGCCGGCCGTATCTTCCTGAATCCAAAAAGAAATTTCATAAGTTGTTGTTATTGAAAGTGTTTGCGAATAAGTTTCTTTTTGTTGACAGTGCCGGCCGGCATCCCTAATCTATTCCGCCCATAACAACATATAGTGTTGTACGGTCATCAGGAACACGATGTGTCGCAGGAAGGGGCGGCACCTGAGCGCGACAACAATAAGGGAGACACGATAAGTGACCAAAAGCAGTGCACACCTCAAAGCAGTGTCCACCACAGTAACCGAGATTCCGTTCCAACCCGCGTCCCTGGACATCTGGGACAAGAAATACCGCCTCAAGACCAAGTCCGGCGAGGTCATCGACCAGGCCATCGACGACACCTACCAGCGTGTCGCCCGCGCCCTGGCCGACGTCGAGGACAGCGAGGAGAAGCGCGAGGAGTGGTACGGCCGCTTCCTGTGGGCGCTGCGCCAGGGCGCCATCCCCGCCGGCCGCATCACCTCCAACGCCGGCGCGCTGGCCTACAAGCCCGCCACCTCCACCATCAACTGCACGGTGTCCGGCACGGTGCGCGACTCCATGGACGACATCCTGGGCAAGGTGCACGAGGCGGGGCTGACCCTGAAGGCCGGCTGCGGCATCGGCTACGAATTCTCCACCCTGCGCCCCAAGGGCGCCTTCGTCGCCGGCGCCGGCGCCTACACCTCCGGCCCGATGTCCTTCATGGATATCTTCGACAAGATGTGTTTCACCGTCTCCTCCGCCGGCGGCCGCCGCGGCGCGCAGATGGCGACCTTCGACGTCGGCCACCCGGACGTGACGGACTTCATCCGCGCCAAGCGCGAGGACGGCCGCCTGCGCCAGTTCAACCTGTCGCTGCTGGTGACGCGCGACTTCATGGAAGCGGTCAAGGCCGACGCCGACTGGGAGCTCGCCTTCCCGTTGTCCGAGAAGGAAGTGGAGATCGACAACATCGACCTGTCCGATCGCGCCAACGTGGTATGGCGCGAATGGCCCATCAGCCAGGGCTACATCGCCAACGACGAAGGCCTGGTCGCCTGCAAGATCTACAAGACCATCCGTGCCCGCCGTCTGTGGGACATGATCATGGCCTCCACCTACGACTTCGCCGAACCGGGCTTCATCCTCATCGATCAGTACAACGAGATGAACAACAACTGGTTCTGCGAAAACATCCGCGCCACCAACCCCTGCGGCGAACAGGGCCTGCCCCCCTACGGCTCCTGCCTGCTCGGCTCCATCAACCTCACCAAGTTCGTGGTGGACCCGTTCACCGACAAGGCCCGCTTCGACTGGGACAGCTTCCGCGAGGCGGTCGCCGTGTTCACCCGCATGCTGGACAACGTGGTGGAGATCAACGGCCTGCCGCTGGAGCAGCAGCGCATCGAGATCACCACCAAGCGCCGCCACGGCATGGGCTACCTCGGCCTCGGTTCCACCCTCACCATGCTGCGCATGAAGTACGGCGATGACGACTCCGTCGGCTTCACCGAGCGCGTCACCCGCGAAATGGCCCTGGTGGGCTGGCGCACCGGCCTCGACCTGGCCAAGGAGAAAGGCCCCGCCCCGATCATGGAGCAGGACTTCACCATCACCGGCGACATGCTGCGCAAGCGCCCGGAACTGAAGAAGGACGGCTACAAGGTTGGCCAGAAAGTGAAGGGCAAGGTGCTGCACGCCCGCTACAGCCGCTACATGCAGCGCGTCGCCGAAGTCGATCCGGAGCTGGTCAGCGAGCTGGCCGAAACGGGCTGCCGCTTCACCCACCACAGCTCCATCGCCCCCACCGGCACCATCTCCCTGTCCCTGGCCAACAACGCCAGCAACGGCATCGAGCCCTCGTTCGCGCACCACTACGCGCGCAACGTGATCCGCGAAGGCAAGAAGAGCAAAGAGAAGGTGGACGTGTTCTCCTTCGAACTGCTCGCCTACCGCGAACTGGTCAACCCCGGCGCCATGCCCTACACCGACAAGGCCGAAGACCAGCTGCCGGGCTACTTCATCTCTGCCGACGAGGTGACGCCCAAACAGCACGTCGACATCCAGGCCGCGGCGCAGAAGTGGATCGACTCCTCCATCTCCAAGACGGCGAACGTCCCCACCGACTTCCCCTACGAGGACTTCAAGGACATCTACCTCTACGCCTACGAACAGGACCTCAAGGGCTGCACCACCTTCCGCTTCAACCCCGAAGCCTTCCAGGGCGTCCTGGTCAAGGACAAGGACCTGGAGAACACCACCTACCGCTTCGAACTGGAAGACGGCCAGGTGCTGGAAGTGAAAGGCAACGAAGAGATCGAATACGACGGCGAGATGCACAGCGCGGCGAATCTGTACGATGCCATCAAGGAAGGCTATTACGGCAAGTTCTGACCCCCGGCTGCTCTTCGTGGAGAGCAACCCGCCCAATCCCCTCTGTTCCAGGGAGAGGGCAACACCCCAATCCCCTCTCCCCCAGGGAGAGGGTTAGGGTGAGGGGATAGACAAAAGGACACAACAACAGCGTTCTGCCAGGGGAAAAACCACGGCGGGCACGGAGAACAAAGAGAGCAACTCCGTGCCACCGTTCCAAACCCCGGCTAAGGAGAAAACCACATGGCCATCAAGATCGAAAAGAAGATAGTCGGTTACGGCGTCGTCAAAGAAGATGACAAGAAAGAAGCGGCCGCCGTCGCCGAAGTAAAGAAGGAAAGCAACGTCGTCCACCTGACCGAGACGCTGGAGCGCCCGGAGATGCTGCTCGGCTCCACCTACAAGGTGAAGACGCCGCTGTCCGAACACGCCCTCTACGTCACCATCAACGACGTGATCCTCAATCCCGGCACCGAACACGAACTGCGCCGCCCCTTCGAGGTGTTCATCAACTCGAAGAACATGGACCACTTCCAGTGGATCGTCGCCCTGACCCGCATCATCTCCGCGGTGTTCCGGAAGGGCGGCGACGTCACCTTCCTGGTGGAAGAACTGCGCTCGGTGTTCGACCCGCGCGGCGGCTACTTCAAGAAGGGCGGCAAGTACATGCCCTCCCTGGTGGCCGAGATCGGCGACGCCATCGAATGCCACCTGCGCATGATTGGCCTGATCAAGGACAACGACCTCGACGAACACCAGAAGAAGCTGATCCAGGAAAAGCGCGCCCAGTACGACGCCACCGTCAAGGACGCCGAGGCCAAGGAGCCGAGCGAGTTCCCGGATGGGGCCCAGCTGTGCGGGAAGTGCCACACCAAGGCAGTGATTCAGATGGATGGGTGTATGACTTGTTTGAACTGTGGCGACAGCAAATGCGGTTGATGCAGTAGCGCGAGGGCGCGGTTTGATGACAAGGACGGTTAACAGTAGATAAATCAGAAACCGGTACCTGCGGGAGTGGGGCCGGTTTTTTTATTGCGGCTGAAAAGTAATGCAAGAAATTTTGATTGTTAACGATGTTGTCCGTGATGAGTACGCGAGATGGCATAAGGAACTAGAAAGTGATGATGCATATGAGTCAAATCAAACTGTTGGCTTGTGTGATGTCTTACGTGCCCATTTCTTAATAGCTGATTTCTTTTATAGTGAAAATTATGGTATCGGGGGTGTTGGGCCTCGTGATAAGAATCTTCTCCATTCTGCAATTTATCGCCAATTTGTTGCATACGGCGGTGTTCAAAAATGGAAAAATGATCATGAGCGTTGTGCGACATTAGTGTTCGGTTTGGTAAAAGATCATCCGTTTCACGATGCAAACAAAAGAACCGCCCTTTTGACGTTGTTGTATTTCCTGAATCGAATGAAGAGGGTTCCTACTGCCAGACAGAAGGATCTTGAAGATTTTATTGTTGATATTTCTGAGGGATCATTGGGTAAATATCGTAGATTCCAAGAGCTGGCGAAAGAAGGCGAAGATGCCGAGATATATTTCATTGCTGAATATATAAGGCGAAATTCACGGCCGATGGATAATGCGCATCGCTCAGTTACATATCACCAGTTGAATCATTGTCTGAAAGTCTATGGATATATTTTGGACAACATAAAGGACGGAACCATTGATGTATATAGGGAATATGAGACGAAAGGCTTTCTTGGTTTCGGTAGAAATAAAATAAAACGTGATCGCGTGATGCCGGGAATTCCATTTCAGAAAGGGTGGAAAGCTCAGGTTCCTAAGGGGCTTGTGACAAAGATACGCGAAGCAACGAAGTTGGATGTGCAGCATGGGGTCGATTCGGCGTCGTTTTTCGATGAGGTAGATCCGCTTCATTCGTTAATAGCAGAATACAGTCATCCACTGCAGCGGCTTGCCTATCGATAGCATTGGTAATGTTGTGCGGAAAATGGAGTGATATAGCTGCTCTGGTTAGGAATATCGTGGCATGCCAAGGTGTAACCGTATTGTTTTTGATGGGTAATGATAATGTCAGATCACCAAGACTGGACCGATGAGGAGTTCTGCAATGTCTATGAGTCGACATGGGAGATTTCCACTGACGACGTTCACTATGGCTGGCTGGCAAACGGTGAACGGGAACTAAAGCTGCTTAGCGGTGAAAAATTTAGTGGAGCTAATGTATTAGATATTGGTTGTGGAATGGCGCAAAATCTTATAGCTCTTGCTAAGGGTGGGGCCAATGGTTATGGGCTGGATATCTCAAAATGCATGATAAGACGCGCAGAGAGCTTGGTTTCTGAGCATGGTTTAGAGCATTCTATTAATTTGCGTGTTGGCGATATGCGTGACGCTAGGAACTTCGAATATTCACATGGATTTGACTTGGTCTTATCGGTTTATTCTATGGAGTATTTGTCGAGTGTAAGAGAGCTGAGGCATTTACTATACGTTGTGCATAAGAAGCTTGTTCCAGGCGGGGCCTTTGTTTTTTGTTTTAGTCACCCATCACAGGCGTCTAGATATCCAGAACTTATGAATCGCTCAATACCAATAGGCGTTGGAAAATACAGAACCTTTAATTATTCATTCAAGGATGTCACGGAGGGATTGTACAAAGCTGGATTCACTATTGAGCGAATAATTGAACAAGGAACAAAGAGTCCATCGAAGTTGGACTACAAAGACTCGCTGAGTTACCCCTATCATTTTAGAGAAGGAAAGAATCCTTGCCGGGGAGATTTTGACGAGCTAAGTAATGGCGCGCCGCATACGGTGATATATAAAGCGCGCAGATATCATGATCCATTTCATGGTCTGCCAAGGCGTAGTGCGTTGGGAACGAGATATAGAGAGGTTTGGGGCTATAAGCGTAGCGTCAAGAAAGTAAGCAAAGTCAGGCTTGCAGGTCTTTACTTCGATGCATTGCATTTTGCGCCAATGGATAACGTAAAAGGGTTAATGGATGTGCTCAGCTTCTCTGTTACAACTTTTGATGTTTCGTCAGATGTAGGAGATATAGCAGTAAATATTCAGGACATGGAAGAGCGCAGTATTGACGGTAATTCTGTGCTTGGTCTTGTTCAGAGAAAGTTGCTTGGTCTTGGTCTTGAGCCAATTTACAGAGAAAGCATTGTGTCTGCTGAAGAGGATGAGTTCGAGAGGCGAGTCTATTTATCTGACATATTCGTCCTTGGGGATTTAGTTAGAGATGTATATTCAACCGCTCGGGTTGGACTCTTAATATTTGTTAATGGGCATGAGCCGATAAAAGGCGAGTTGCCTGTGGATCAGGTTTTGGCGTCTCCAGGCGATAACATTTCCTTAACGTACGTAGCACTCGATGAAAATAATTCTGGTGAAAATTTAAATTCTTGGCAGTTAGAATTAGGCCTGAACTGAAACAATATGGGGCAGACCCTGACGGATCCCCACAAAACTAAGCCGCCAGCGCATACGCAAAACGATCGATTCTGAGCGCGCGTAATGCTTGGCGGAAATCAATCAACGTCATTGTCTCCCGTGCCGACTCGATAACCTCGCAACCGAGATAACACGTTGATAACACATTTCTTGTTCGGATGGTATTGGCCTGATATTGGCGGTGCAGCCCCTTCAGCTCGGCGGCCTTTCCGACCAGCCATGCAGCCAGGGACGCCAGTGCACCGATGAGCAACAGATTCTCTAAACGATGTAGCTGGCGGCTCATGCAGTCACGAAAACTGAATCCGTAGCGGTGATTCTTCAGATCGCGTAATAATAAAAGGGGACGGAGGGATTAAAAAGTGACCAGCTGTGATGGTTGGTTATAAATTAATCCCTCCGTCCCCTTTTTCACGTCCCTTTTTCATGCGGCAAAAAAGCAATGAAGGACAAAAGGTGACGCGGCGAACTAATCGGTGCTTTGCGTCGCTCAACGACTTCCCCGGGATGGCCGGGGAGGTCGTCTTGATTTAGCGGTCTTTCCAACGGGCTCGGGAGCCTCCGGAGACTTGCATCCGGCGTCCCTGCCCGGGGTGCATCAGGCGGATTTGCCTAGCGACCGGAACAACAGAGCCTTGGCCGGGCAGAAGCCGAAGATAGCGGGGAACAGGGCGATAAGGGCAAGCGACATGGACGCCATGTGCCATTGATCGGGGATGGGGGCGGCAAAGCCGATCCCGATCAGGGCGAGCCCAACGATGATGCGCAGCTTGCGTTCCAACGGTCCGACGTTTTCAAACATGGTTAAATAACCCCTTGAATTAATGTGAGTTTAAGATTGGACTGGGTCCAAACTGTACTGAATCAGTCGGGAATGTGCAAGCGGGGGCAATCAACATCCAAAGGGGGCGGTACTCTTAAAACCATTCGGAATTGATGTATATGGACTGCTGTCCCGAAGGGGATGGATGCGTGGTAATGGACGTGTGGGGCACCAAAGCTTACTGTCGGGTCAGTCAGAATGTTTGGCGTCAGATTGATAACTATTGAATCATAGGGGGCAGAATGACGTTGGCTAAAAATATCGGTTTCCTCGTGCTGGCTATTTGGCTCATCTTGAATGGCCTGATTCCACTGCTGCACCTGAGTTTCTCCGGTATCGGCGTGGTCATGGCCGGGCTGTCGGTTGCCGCCGGCGTGTTGATCGCGGTGGGACGCTAGCTGATAACACGGTTTACAGATTTGCCCACAAGGGGCGTGCAGATAGTGGAGTTGTTCCCATAGCCTATTAGACTGTCGGAAGGGGTTGTGACGTAATCAAGCGTGAACGCAAGGAGGCAGCATGGACAAGTCAATGCCGGGGGATGAGGAGCAGTCTGGAGAGGTCGTGCAACCTGGCGCAGCGCCAGAATTTGACCAATCTTCCTTTCAGTATTCCACCTACTACTACTTGCCGATATCGCTGGTTGTCCTGGCCGGCTATCTGGTCGGGCTGTACGGCTGGTACCGCTGCGGTATAGCGCCCGAGGTAATCGAGCTCAACGACGTCAATTTGTATGCGGCGCTGTACTCTCTTGGCCTGGTCGGCGGCGCCATGAGCTGTTCCGTGTTTCTAGCCAAGGACGCCAATAAGGTGATGTACGGCGAGAGCACGAAGCTCCCCAATTGGGTGGACGTGTTCGGTTACCTGTTCCAGGTAATTGGTGGAGGCTTCACCGGTCTGGCGTTCTATTTGGTGGCGAAGCTGGGCATCGACGTCGCGACCGGCAACACCAACGCTACGGAGTTGACGCCGGAAGCCGGCTGGTTGATGGCCCTGGCCGGCGGCCTGGCCACCAACAGGATTAAGGAATTCATCGTGAAGCTGGTGGAGACCAAGACAGGCGGTGGCAACGCCAACGCCAACGCCAACGCCGATGCGAATGCTGGGGCGGGGAAAAAGAATCCACCTGCGAACGCCAAGGACGATGCGTCGGCGGATGGCGAGCCGGCGGACACGAGCAAAGGGTGATGCTTTTCCGCCGGAGCGTGCATCTCCCTTCGTAGTGATGGACCCGCGTTTCAGTATTACGACCGGCCAACGGGGGTAAATATGAGCCACGCAACCAGCCTGCAAGCGCTGCTTGAGGACATCCATGACCCGGCGATACTCCGCGCCCAGTTGACGCTGCTGGACAGCTGGCTGGCTTATGACCGGCAATTCGAGGCCCACGTCGTTGTTGCGGTGCTCGCCGAAAGAATGGGCGAGCTCGCGCGGGCGGCAAGTGCGGCCTCGGCGCAGAGAGAGCGGTGCCGGGCGCTGGGTGAGGACGTTGCCGAGGCGACCCGGCAGGTGGCGGCAGCGGCTGATACGGCCCTGGCGCTGGTTTCCGCAGTCGACATGGGTTCAGCCCTGTACGACAGCGTGAACGGGCTCCACAAGTCCGTACGCGCCTGCCTCGATGATGTCGAGAATATCCTGCTTCAGCTCCACGAATTCGATTTCGATGAGCTGGCCATGAACCACCGCGACCTGCATTCAATAATTCGCAGGATGGATTCGAGGCGGGGTTTTGCCGAAAGCACGCGCCTATGGCTCATGGATAAATTCCGCCAGATCGAAACGCGCATGCAGGCGTATGCCGGTGAGGTGGCGAAACGGCAATTGCTGCCTATGGCGGCCGCACTGTATGGGAGGTACAGAAATGTGGCCACCGAGGCGGCGGGTGTGCACACCCAGTGGAAACGGGCGCGTAATCCGCTCTCACCGCTGGGGCCGGTTCTGGAAGACATGGAAGGCAGCATCGACCGCCTCGGCGCGCATCTGCACAGATGCATCAACGCCCTGGCCCGGCACGAGGAGATGCTGCTGGTCGTACAGTCGAGAACCGAGGGGTTTCTGGTGTTGTGTGAACTGATGCAGCGGGACGCAGCCCGGTAGGTCGGGTTGATGAAGAAAGCCCAACATAATGCAGGATTGAAGCGTTGTCTGCTGCAGATGTAGTCGCTCAGATATTATTGATTTGCAGAAGATGACCGCGTGTTTGGACTGGATTTTGTTGACAAGGAGAACGACGCCCATTTCTCGGCGCGGCAGGTTCGTCGGGACGTGTGGACCGATGAGAATCTAACGGAGTTTTCCACGCGTACCGGTTTATTGATTTTGGCCACATGCCAGGGCGTGGTGTAAGCACTTTTGTGGCGTTTATCGTCACTTGCGTCATTGCTGCGGCCATGTATCTTTAACGCTACGAAATCGGCTTTATGAACGTATTGAGCGTCCTTGAGTGATGCGAACCCAGTGTCAGCGCCGACCTACGATGGCAGGCTCCTGGCGGCTGCCTCTGTGAACGAGTATGCGGTTAACGGGGTCGGTGTCGACGGTGGACTTTGATGGTGCTGGTCATTATTCTTCTGGATACTTCCGGAAATCGATAGCCAAGTCTCATGCCAAGAATCAATCCAACGCTCGATGATATCGGACATTGCCTGTCCGGCCGCCGGGTTGCCCTTGTCGGCAACAGCGAGCGTCTGTTCGAGTCCGACCGGCAGGTCGATGGCTACGAGCGGGTCATCCGCATCAATAATGGACACCTCGCCGGCCGGCATCATGCGACGGCCGGTAGTCGTACCGATGTTCTTGCACTGTCGCTGGCGGTGGATGTCAGCGAGCCTCTGTTTGAATCCGTCGGGTTGGTGATGTGGATGACGCCGAAGCACGAGATGATTACCCCTGAGCTTGCCCCATTTCTGACCCACTATCCGCAGGCACAGTGGGATCGCCTCTATGCCGAGCTGGGCACCCGTCCTTCCACGGGCTGCATGATGTTCGATTTCCTGATCCGGAATATAGGGTTTGCGTCGTTGACGCTGCTCGGGTTTGATTTCTGGCGCTCGCCCACGTGGTATACCGCCGCCAGCCGGCCCGGCCCTCACTCCCCTGAAAACGAGGAGCGTTATGTGCGTTCCGCCATCGAGCGTCACCGGTTGGAGAACCGCGCGCCCATTGAACTCATAGAATGAGCGAAAAATTTCCGATGATCTTGCTGCCTGCCTCTGTCGGAGCCTGGGGGGCGGACGCGTTTTCATCCACCCTGAAAGCCGAGCTGGAGCGCCTGCGCAGCGACGTGCTGCCCATTGCCCATGCGGTCGGTGCCGGCAATCGCCTCGATGACAGCGACCTGGGAATTATCGTCAACGAGGTCCGTTCCGACGAAAGCCGCATCTATGCCAGGGTGGGGGTATTCTTCGCGGAAATCATCGACTGCGTCACCTGCGGCGGCGGCAGTGGGATGCGTGATGAAGCCTATTGCGAGTTGTCGGTAACCATCGACAGAGCGACCGGCGAGGCGGGTTTCGTACCGCTTTGAGGGAATGGGTGCTGAGCCCGGCCACATTGCCGCCACACAGGAGCGAGAAATCATGGCAAAACGTATTTATGGATTACTGGCGCTACTGATTCTTCCCCTGAGCCTGCAGGCCGGGACCTGGACGGAAGACTGCCCGCAGATGGAAGTGGAAAGTCCGTTCCAATACAAGCGTATCTGGAGCACCGATGATGCCTGGGTCAGGAAGCCCCTGAGCGCCAACCAGCCGATCCTGATGTCGTGCGGCAACTGGAAGGTCATGGGGCAGGAGATGGTTTGCTATTTCGGCGGTTACAAGACCACCTATGACTATGCGGTGCGGAAGGCTATTCCGGATGGTGCCAGTTGCGAACGCAGCGAGCAGTGCCAATTCCAGTGCACCTCGCAAGTCGCGCCGCAGAAGATGCTGCCGAAGCTGAAGGCTCCCCGGCAGGTTGTTCCGCAATAAGCGGTACTCCGGTCCCGACGATGTGCGGCCGCTACTCCCTCGTTTGTGATGCCGGTCATCTGCAGGCCTATTACGACCTGGCGAATACGGGGGTGTTCGCCGGGCCGCGTTTCAATATCGCCCCGACGCAGCAGGTGCCTGCGATCGTGGCGGTAAACGGCGAACGGCATCTTGAGTTGTTCCATTGGGGCCTGATCCCGTCCTGGGCCGATGACAGCAAGCTCGGCTATTCGACCATCAATGCGCGGGCGGAGACAGTGGGCGAAAAGCCGGCGTTTCGTGCGGCGTTTCGGCATCGGCGTTGCCTGATTCCCGCCGACGGTTTCTACGAATGGCAAGGCGAAAAGGGGCATAAGCACCCTTGGCGGATCGAACCGGACAATCGTGATGAATTTTTTTCCTTCGCTGGGTTGTGGGCAGCCTGGGAGAGCGGCGCGGACGTTATACGCTCCTGCACCATCATAGCCGGTCCGGCCAATTTGCTGGTGCAGCCGATCAGTGACCGCATGCCGGTGATGGTTCCCCGCGAGGCGTGGGCGCTGTGGCTCGACCCGGACACCGGGATGGAAGCGCTGCAACCGCTGCTGAAACCGCCGCCGGCCGAAGGCATGCGGGCCTACCGCGTGGGTGAACACGTCAACAATCCGAACCATGACGACCCGGCCTGTCTGTTCCCGGCGTAAGCGCGACGGGTTCCGTTGTGTGGTTACACCGACAACAGGTCTATTTTTGATTTGCACCAAACAAGCCCCAAGGTGACTGCGAACCGGGGCGCGGAAATACGAGGTGTCAGGATGACAGAGCTGCATATCCGCCAAGTGGTTTCGCCATCGATGCTCGGCCTGATGTTGGGCATACTGCTGCTGATGCCGATGGCCCTGGCGCTGGCTACAGGACAGCCGGTGCTGGAGATTTACACCGTCATGTATAACAAGGTCACGCAGAAAGGGATAGACGGCAAACTCGGTCTCGATCTGCTCCAGGTGTTGCTGGGCGTGGCGGCGTTGTTGTTTATGTTCGCGCGGCAACGCGCTTTGCGGCTGTATGTTTCGGCACAGGGTATAGAACTGCAAAACCGCAATCCGGTCATCCGCTTGTTCATCAGGCCCTGGAGAATTGTATGGGGGCAGATGTCGGAGGTGGTGCTGCATGGGGCGCCGGCCGCCCGCATAGCGCTTGAGTTTCGCATCAAGGGTGGACAGTCCCGCAAGCTTGGCGTGGCGGAGTGGATACGCCCGGAGGGAAATGTAAAGCTTGGTTGGTCCGCCCTGCGTTTCGCTTTCAAACCGCCCCCGGCGCATGAGTCAGAGCTGCTCCGTGTGCTCGCCGGCTATGGCATCAATGTTGTGGATCGGACTGAAGTGGACGCCGCGCGCATGGGGTTTGCCCTGGAGAAGAACCGCTATACGCGTGTTGCGCTGATCGTTCTGGCGGTGCTGGCGACCTATGCCGCAATCGACGGCATTGTCGTGCTTGACGAGTCTTTCGTTGAGGAGCCGCCATTGCCTGCGTTTCTGATGGCCGGAGCCATGACGGCGATGGTAGGGATGGTTCTGTTGCTGCGCTTCGGTGTGCCGGCAGCCGAATCCGTCGGCCTGGGGGCGCTCGTCGGCGTGGCGCTTGGCCTGGCGTCCTATCCGGCCACCCTGCGGATAAACGCGCTGACCGACCCGGTAGGCATGGGGCAACACGAATACGTATTGCAGCGGGGCGCCATGTTGTATCCGCTGACCGGGGGGCTACCCTCTTTGTATGCGCCGATCAGCCGGGAGTTCTGGGCGGCACAGCGGATTGGATCAACCTGGGATATCGAACTCCGGCAGGGTGGCCTCGGCATATGGCAATACCGGCGTGCTCCCTTGTTGGAACACATCCGCGATTACCACGAGCGAAACAGTCGCCGATAGCAGATGTTCGTCACTGTGCGGAGACTTGTCTGCCGGACACGGCCAGAGGATGCGGGCAAAACACGGAGAGCACCGTGATGACCATAGAGCCAATGGCGAATACACCCCGTGCGTATGCAAGAGCTGCCGGGGTATTGTATTTGCTGATCATAGTGTGTGGTATTTTCAGTGAGGCCCTTGTCCGCTCCAGCCTGATTGTGGCCGGGGACGCGGATGCGACGGCGGCTAAGGTACTGGCGTCTCCCGGGCTATTCCGCGCCGGTTTCGCGGCGGATGTCGTCATGCTGCTGAGCGACGTCGCCATCGCCATCGTTTTCTATATCCTGCTCAAGCCGGTGAGCGCCCCCCTGGCTCTGACCGCGGCGGCGTTCCGCCTGATCCAGGCGGCGCTCATTGGAGGCAGCCTGCTTTTTTATTACTCCGCGTTGATATTGCTGGCCGGCGGGTATGCCAATGCCTTTCCGCCGTCGCAGTTGCATGCGCTGGCCTTGTTCATGCTCGATATGCATAGCCACGGCTACGATGTCGGCCTGCTGTTCTTCGGTGTCTCCAGCCTGATACTCGGGTATCTGGTCGTGCGGTCGGCGTATTTTCCCTCCCTGCTCGGTTACGGCCTGATGGCGGCCGCCGTGGTGTACCTGACAGGGAGCCTGGCGCGTTTCCTGTTGCCGGAAAGTTTGCCGCTGATCATGCCGCTCTATATCGTGCCCCTGGTCGCGGAACTTGCGTTCTGCCTGTGGTTGCTGATCAAGGGCGTGGCTCAACCCCGGCCCGCCTGAGCGGCGACACAAACAACACCCCACTCATAAGCGCTCATTCCAGCCTTCGGCCTGCTGCATGCGCACGCGCAATACCGCACGGCAGCGGTTGGAAATCACATTCCATTGGAAAAACTGTGGCAAATATTCGACAATGCGCCCGCTAACGCAGTGCTCTGACCACGGCTCGCGGGGCGGGATACCTTAGCTAATCCCTCTACAATCCCCCCATGGAAAAGCCACAGGCCGTCCACACTCGGACGCCACGGTTTACGAGAGCGCAGCTAATTGTCACCAGTCATAGGTATGACTGCGTGGCCAGGACGACCCTTTTTGGATTGGGCTGACAGGGATGGTTATCGTAATTACTGCCATATCATCTAGGCGCCACGCGCCAATCTTCCCCGATTTATCGTGTTCCAACCAGCGCCATCCCTGGTCGCAGCGTTGTTCACCATTCTCCGGCAGGCAGAGCCATGGGCCGTCCATACGTCGTCAGCTACCAGGCTTCCGAATAGCCGCTACACTACCGGCTGGGCGTCGGGCGGTGATGAATAGCGGCGAGATCCACGCCGAGGGCGGTCGGGTGCTTCTCGCCGCCAGCACCAGCCAGGACGTCTTTTCCCAGGCGGTCAATACTGCGGGCCTGGATCAGGCCACCAGCGTCGTTGTCAATGCAGACGGCAGCTTTACCCTGGGCAGCGGGGCGGACGTGGTCAACAGCGGTACCGCGAACCTGGATGCGATGAGACTTGCTGCATGAACGTAGACGATGCCTATGTCTTCGAATGGTTAAAGCCGGTACTTTGAATCAATAACAGGGAGGTTGGTATGCTCACTGAAGCCGAAAAGCGCGAAATGCGCCAAATGATCAGCACGAACCAGCACGAGGTCTACATTCTGTCGCTGGAGGAAATGGATCACGTCTTTGCGGCAGGCAAGAGTAAGCCGTGGATACGGGAAAAATGGCAAGAGTACAAAACCAAGGTTGAGTTCTCTACGAACTATTACAGTTCGGGAAAGGACGTTCTTCTACTGAACAAGCTGCTCGCCGACATGGGCTACTCCGGCGCACGGGCCTATGTCAAAACCTATGGCGGCAAGCCGCACATCATCCTCAAGGGCCATCCGGGATTGCGCAAGATTCTCACTGCCACCAAATACGGTGTGCAGAACGCCAAAGTGGTAAAAATGGGGCTGGGTAAACACGGCGGGATTAGTGCCGCCAAAGGCGGAGGCATCCTGACTATCGTCCTGGTAACGGTCTATCGCGTGGTGGACTACTTCGTGCGCGACGATGCGACACTAAGCCAGTTGTTTGGTGCGCTGGCGACGGATATTGTAAAGATTGGGATTGCGACTGGTGCTTCGATTGCTGCTGCAACAGGGGTTTCGATGCTTGGCGCCGCTATGACGTCTGGCGTGGCTACTGGCGCTTTGGCTGGCATGGTTGTGGCGATCGGGCCATTGGTCGCTGTTATTGCAGTTGGTTTGTTTGTTTCAGTTATGCTGACTAACCTGGACGAGCGCTATGGTCTTACGGATAAGGTTATCGCAGCCCTTGATGAACTCTCCGAAAAGGGGATATCTGGCGTTCTTGAAGAGAAGAAGCAAGCAGTGATTAACAGAAGCCGTCAATTTGGTAATGATGTTGCGGAGTCAGTAATCGATTATGCGGTAGACAAAGTAGAGCAAATCATCGGGCGAGCTACACATAACTTGTTCAGAAAACTGACCATGCCGAGCATATGACAGACATGGTAATTGAACAACCAGTATCCATGGGGAAGGCATATGCAATCGCGATAAGTTTCTTTTTGCTTGGCATATTGATGATGATTCTCACAGTTGCCGAGCTGTCGGAGATGGTGGGAGAGATTCTGAACGAAGCCCGACTTGTCACGCTAAATATCGGAATGTATTACTTGTTCGGAGGAGGCCTGTTTTTCGTAGTAATGGTGATAGGCCTGGTTTACCCAAAATTATTCAAAAAGCAACTACCGAGAGGCGTTGAGAAGTTGCTTATCTTTTTATTCCTGTCCGGCATTGTGTTGATGTTTGCATTACCGCATGTCGTGCATGCCTATGTGGATGGCTACCTGCAGAATAATCACTACGTTATCTGCGAGGCTAAATCCACTCAATGGCTGCACGTACGTACCATTGTCTATACGAAAGCGCTGCCATGCGACTGAGCGAACCACAATTAAGGTATCCATTCATAAACGCGCGCTCCAGCCTTCGGCTTGCTGCCGGTCCGCACGCAATAATGCACTGTAATTGTCGGACATCACAATTCCATTGGAAAAACGCCGGCAAATATTCGACAATAGGCCCCGCTGACGCGGTGCTCTGACCAAGGCACTTGGGGAGGGATTCCCTAGTCAATCCCTCTACAATCCCCGCATGCAAAGCCACAGGCCGTCCACACTCGGACGCCCGGTTTACGAGAGCGCAGCTATTTGTCACCAGTCATGGGTATGACTGCGTGGCCAGGACGACCATTTTTTGGAATGGGGCTGACACGGATGGTTATCGTAATTACTGCTATATCATCTAGGCGCCACGCGCCGATCTCCCCCGATTTATCGCCCTCCAACTGGCTCCGCTGCTGGTCGCTGCGTTATTCATTGTCCCCGGCAGGCAACGCCATGTGCCGTCCGCACGGGTGGGTGCTTCTAACCGCCACCACCAGCCAGGACGTGTTTTCCCGATGCAAACATAGCATCAGCTCATAGACGGTAGAAAATAGAGGCAAAGCAATATTATCAACCGGTGTTGAAATCCACTATACAGGGACGATGATGTATGGCTATAAAGCAAAGCGTGGGTACAAAAGGGAAAAATGAATCCATTGATGTAAAAGTGATTCAAGCGGCATTAAATTTGTCCAAAACTGATAAATTTGAACTCGCCAATAAATTGGTGGTTGATGGAAAGTGTGGCAGCAAGACCATTCTAGCTATAGAAAGCTTTCAGAAAAATGTTGTCGGTTCGGCATCCCCTGATGGCAGGATTGACGCGTCTGGTAAGACTTTAGCTGCCCTCAAAAAGCAATTGTCAAAAGGCATGTCGGAAGATGCGCTGATTGCGATAATGGCGAAAGGTGATTCCAGTACCATTAAAATCTATTTGGCGCTGCTGAAAACGGCACTCACAAAATACCAGATAAGCACTCCTTTGCGCGTGGCACATTTCCTGGCACAGGTTGGCCATGAGAGCCTCTCCTTTAGGTATACCCGTGAACTGGCCAGTGGGGCCGCATATGAAGGTCGTAAAGATCTAGGTAATACTCAGAAGGGCGATGGGATAAGGTTCAAGGGGCGCGGACTTATCCAGATTACCGGGCGTGATAACTATGCAAAATATGGCACCTACGCAAAACTTGATCTACTGAAAAAAGGCAATGAAGAGTTGATTGCCAATACGTCGAAATATGCGTTGGATGTGGCGCTTTGGTTTTGGGACTCAAGAAAACTTAACAGTCATGCTGATGCTGATGACTTGAGAGCAATTACCCGCAGAGTAAACGGGGGCTACAATGGTCTGGACGATCGGAAAGACTATCTGGATCGAGCCAAATTTTTTCTTCTTTCGTGAATATAACTATGAAAGCACTATATACATTGGCTACAGTCGCGTTGCTGGGATGCTCTGAAATGGCTAGTTCGGCCGGAAGTGCAAGGGAATGCGATTTTGACTACGGCAATCTGTCGTCGTGTGCGAGTGATGACTACAAGGTGGCTATACAAAGCCGTCGGCTTGCCGTTGATGAAATCCAGCTAGAATCCATACTTGTAAGTTATCGCGGCAAGCAGCAGCTGCTCGAGATATCCCCGGATACCAGTATGCTTGATGGTGACAAAGGTGTTGTCCTGTTTGATGATATCAATTTCGATGGCATTCCTGACGTAGCCATCAGCACATCATTCGGACTAGCCAACCAATACATGGACTACTGGGTCTTCGATAAAGAGAAGAACCAATTATCAAAAGTCGGAAATTATGTCAGATTTGCTTTGCACCCGTCCGACAAGTCATTGCGCAATACGGTAAAGGATGACGCCGCGACCTATCGGGATAACGCGTACATTTGGCGGAATGGGAAGCTTGTTAAGAAATAGTTCTGGTTGCTACCTTATGAAGCCACAGAAGTGGGCCTACTATATCTCTAAGTTCACGTTACTCGATGAGATTCTAGGTTTTGTGTACTGGGCTCTTGCGGTCTACGGCATTTTTCTTATCGTAGGCTGCATCGATAACCAAGTGGCCATAGTTGCCACTATCTGCGTATATGTCGTTTCGGTGGTTGTTGTTTATTTCTTTCTCATAAAGAAAATCAAAATGTTTTTCAAAGGTGATTCTAAGTGAATTCGTTGGCAGCCTGCTGGGTGGGCGCGTCAGCCAGGAAATCCTGCAGGATGAGTTGCAGCGCTTGATGAAATGTCGGAGGAAGGTATTCCCGGTGTAATTGAAGACGGGAAGCAACGCGACTATACCGATGCTATGAAACATGTATCCAATGAAAAGGCAATGAGCCTGAGAATGGCGTATGGCTTTGTTTTTTTATTGTTTGTAGTTGGTGTTGTTATGGTCGCTGTGCCGGTAGATGCACTGCTTGACATGCGCTCCCAAATTGAATCTCAATCTGAATTGGTTGTTTTTAAAAAGGGGGCACTTTATCTGTTCGGTGGCGGGTTGCTGCTGATCATATTATTCATTTGGGTCACGTATGCGATGATTTCGGGCAAGCCGTTGCCTAAGAAATTTGAAAAAATTGGTTTTGCCATATTCGGGGTGTGTCTTGCTTTGATATTTGTAATCCCTACAACCCTGCATTTGGCTGTGGAGCAAAATCTGACGGATAAGGGCTATGTAATCTGCGAGGCCAAATCCACCCAATGGTTGCACGTGCGTACCATCGTCTATACGAAAACGCTGCCATGCGACTGAGCGAGCCACAATCAAGGTATCCATTCATGAACGCGCTCTAGCCCGGTCTCCTGGCGGTGCGCACGCAATAATGCACTGTAATTGTCGGACATCACAATTCCATTGGAAAAACTTCGGCAAATATTCGACAATAGGCCCCGCTGACGCGGTGCTCTGACCAAGGCACGTGGGGAGGGATTCCCTAGTTAATCCCTCTACAATCCCCGCATGTAAAGCCGCAGGCCGTCCACACTCGGACGCCCGGTTTACGAGAGCGCAGCTAATTGTCACCAGTCATAGGTATGACTGCGTGGCCAGGACAACCCTACTGGATTGGGGCTGACACGGATGGTTATCTTGATTACTGCCATATCATCTAGGCGCCACGCGCCACCTTCTCCCGACTTGTCGCGTTCCAACCGGCACCACTGCTGGCCGCTGCGCCGTTCACTATCCCCCGGCAGGCAAGGCTACGGGCCGTTCATACGTCGTAGGCTACCAGGCTTCCGAATAGCCGCTGCACTGCCGACTGCGCCCCCACACCAGCCTGATAGGGCATTCACCTTTGTCGCGCAACCGCGCGCGACAGCATCCCATTGACCCTGAGATATTCCGCCAAGGAAAGGATTCACGTAATGAAACACGTATTCAAATCACACTGGTTTATCCGTAGCACGCTGCTGGTCCTGTTGGCCGGTTTGGTCCTGCACGGGTGTGGGGGTAGCAGCTCCACGCCAGCGAATGCCAATCCGACCGGGTATTACAGCAACAACGGCACGGCCTTGGTAAAGCAGACGGATGACACCACCGATTTAAGCATTACCGATTTGCAGGCCATGGTCAGCGGCAACCGCATCATCATGATGAGCGCCGCGAAGAACCTGGTCTATGACGGGACGATTACCAGCATCAATCAGAGCAGCTATACCGCGACCTTCACGATATACAGCAGCGGCCAGAATCCGATTTCGGCAACCGCCACCGGTACCATCACTCAAGGCTCATCGATCACCGGCACCCTGACAGGAACCGGTGCAGGCAACGGCACGTTTAACGTCATTTATGCACTGAATAACGACCCGGCGGCAATATCGCGGATTTCGACGGAGGGGACGGTCAACGTGTGGGGTGGGTATGATAATGGATCCATTAATTCTCATGCATATTTTGTAAGCAACGTGGGCGCGCTTTCGGCAGCCGATACCTCTGGACCAGTCAGTACTTTTAACGGTTGTGAGATGAGTGGCACCTTTGTTCCCGTAACCGGGGCGAATGTGTATACCATCTTTGTAACGGTGACTAACTGCGCTGACACAACTGTCAACGGTACTGATTACGCAGGGCTGGCCGCTACGCGCAGCGACGTCGATCCGGATGATCGCATGGCATTTTCGGTTTCCAACGGCAACTGGAGTTTAAACACCGAATTTTGGTTAGACTAATTTTGTGAACTCGTATCACAAATAGTTTTGGGAAGGAAATGAGTGTGAAACAGGTACGCACGAGCTTCACGTTGCGCCGTTGTGCACAGGCAGTGCGCAGCGCTGTGCTCTTAATGGCGGCTGGGAACGCCGGGGCCAGTCCTGAAGGCGGACAAGTCATTGGTGGCTCGGGGAGTATCACACAGTCCGGTCTGAACACTACAGTCAACCAAACTACCCAGAACATGGCGATCAACTGGCAGTCGTACAACGTCAACGTCGATGAGCGTGTGCAGTATATCCAGCCGAACAGTTCTTCCATCTCCCTCAACCGCATCCTGAGCAACAACGGCTCCACCATCGCCGGGCGCATTGATGCCAACGGCCAAGTCATCCTGGTCAACCCCAACGGCGTCTTCTTCACCCCCACCTCCGTGGTCAATGTCGGCGGAATCATCGCCTCGGGTCTCGACATCGCGCCGTCCGACTTCATGAACGGCAGTTACATCTTCAATGAAGTGCTGGGCAGTGAAGGCAAGGTCGTCAACAGCGGCACCATCAATGCCTCGGTGGGAGGCAATGTCGCGCTCATCGGCAAGCAGGTGGAGAACGATGGCTTGATCGTCGCCAATCTCGGGACGGTATCGCTCGCCGCTGGCAAACAGGCCGTGTTGACCTTCGACAATGGTGGCCTGCTGGGTGTGCGGGTCAGCAAGGAAATCCTGCAGGACGAATTGGGCGTCGATCCGGCGGTGATGAACGGCGGCGAGATCCACGCCGAGGGCGGGCGGGTGCTTCTGACCGCCAGCACCAGCCAGGACGTGTTTTCCCAGGCAGTGAATACTGCGGGGCTGGATCAGGCCACTAGCGTCGTCGCCAATGCAGACGGCAGCTTTACCCTGGGCGGTGGCGCGGACGTTGTCAACAGCGGAACAATCGATACCTCTACTGCCTCGAGCGATCAAAATGTGGGCCGAATCGTCCTGCTCGGCGAGAACGTCACCAGCAGTGGTGCACTGCATGCTAATACCGCCGGTGGTAATGGTGGGGAGATCGAACTGCAAGCTCATAATAAGACGCTGTTAACGGGAAATAGTCTCACCTCTGTGCGTGCCGAAAGTGAGGGTAAAGGCGGAACGATCAAAGTCCTGGGAGACAAGGTAGGACTGTTCGATGTCACGACGGTCGATGCCTCTGGCGCTGACGGCGGCGGGCAGGTACTGATCGGCGGAGACTATCAAGGTAATAATTCGAATATCCGTAATGCCAGCCGGACTACCGTGGCACAGGAGACCGCAATCTATGCCGATGCGCTTGACCATGGAGATGGCGGTCGAATCATCGTATGGGCCGACGAATATACGCGCTATTACGGAAATCTGTATGCCCGCGGAGGGAGGAATGGCGGCGCCGGCGGATTTGCAGAAGTGTCAGGAAAAGAGGGGTTGATATTTGAAGCGGGAGTAACTGACCTGTCAGCGGGAATGGGCGACGCAGGCCTGCTATTACTGGACCCAAAGAATATCACGATCAGTACAGAAAATACTTCACATTCCTTCTCGTCCCCAAATTTATATAACAGCTTTAACGATATCTCTGATACGCCTACGGTTTTGAATAATCGCGATCTAGCAAATCGTTTAACATCAAGTGATGTTACGCTGCAAGCGAATAACAATATTACATTCGCTGCTAACGTGACATCTACTCAGACGACTGATGGTTCTTCTGCTTTAAGTAACAATCTCACTGTTAATGCAGGTGGTTCAATCATTATTAATGATGGCGTGAGTATTGCGCTCAATAACGCAGATTTTATTGCAGTCATTAATCATGGTGGCGCTATCTCTGCTAATCGAGACCCCGGTCTTGCCGAGTTCGCTATGGGCGCTGGTTCAAGTATCACTACCGATGGTGGAGATATTGGTATTACTACGGGGGGGTTCATTGATTATAGCAATGCCGATAAAGATACTTTAGTCGAGAACATCGGAAATATTTCACTGCGAACATTAAGTTCGTCAGGGATCGGCAATAGAGCTGCCGGTTCTATCACGATAATCAACAGTACGGGTAATATAAGCGTTAATGGCGTGATGTCGGCGAACGGTAATTCAACCAATTGGCATGGCGAGCTTGGAGGGAATGTAGTACTGACTGCAAGCAGTGGCGACGTTAGCGTAAATGCACAGATTTCGGCTAATGGCGGTGATGCTAGTGAAGCTGGTTGGAATGGCGCCAATGCCGGAGGTATCGTCATATCCGCGGGGAATGACGCGGTTCTGAACGCAGGGATTTCAGCAAATGGTGGTCTCGCATGGGGGAATGGATCCGATCCGTCCGAAACGGCAGGCAATGGTGGCGCCATTTCAGTTTCGGCAGGGCGAGATGTTTTAGTTTATGGTGCAATCACTGCAAATGGTGGGAATACAAAGGCAGACAGCAACGGCGCAAATGCCGGTAATGCGGCCGCCCAAGTTACAATATATTCCACCGATTACTCAGGGGTTTCATTCACTGCAGGTAGAGATCAAACTATCGCTTCAAATATTTCTGCCGCTAAAGGTGTCTTGGGTGGATTAGGCAATGAAGGCAGCTCCGCCGCCATTTCGTTCAATGGTAATAGTACAAACAATATCTTCAACATCAATAACGATATCACTCTCAGCGGTTCTTCCGTCACGGTTAACGGCAACGGCGGCGACGACACCTTGGTGCGTGGCGGGGCTTCCACCGATAACACATGGAATTTGGACGCAGCTAATGGGGGCACTTTAGCATTTGGTGCCAACACAATCAGTTTTAATGATATCGCCAACCTCACCGGCAACACCGCAGTTGACAGTTTCACCCTTCAATCAGGTGGCGAACTGACGGGCCTGATCTCAGGCGGCGATGGTTTGCCCGATACCCTGGCTATCAATAAAGACAATACAGTAGTACAGCTCCACGATTCATCCGGTTCGCTGGCGAATGTGGTCAACAGATTAGACGTTACAGGGATTGAAACCGTCACCGATTCGACCGACACGACCGTTGCTAATGTCGTGTTTGCTGACGACTCCGCAAATACCTGGGATTTCTCCTCGACGGGCATAACAGTGAAACCGACGACAGGCGCCAGTGCGGACAACACTGTCACCTTGATTGGATATTCCCAATTCAATGGCGGCACTGGAGCAGATGCGGCGAATTTCAGCACGTCTTTCGACGGCACTTTCAATGGTGGCGACGGCGTTGATGAGATAACTCTCGCAGCAGGTGCTGTGATTAACGGGTCGGTTAACGGGAATGCCGGCGCGGATCAATTTTACATCATAGCGGCGGTTGCCGGTGCGCTCAACGGCGGTGACGATAACGATACGTTCTATGTCCAGGCCGACGACGTTACCGCCACAATCGACGGTGGTAGTGGCGGGACAAATGCGGACCGTGTAGTTGCGAATGATTCCAGCAATAAGAACGTCTGGAGTATCGACGGTGACGGAACGGGAGCACTACAAAATACCGAGACCGTTACGTTCACCAATATCGAGAATCTTACCGGCGGCACCGGCGTGGATGAATTTATCCTTGCCAGTACAGGTTCATTGGCCGGCATCATCGACGGTGGCGCCGGAACAACGGTGACGGATACGTTGCAAATCGATACTGACGGGACCACGGTGCAGTTGTCGCAGGACGCAGCGCAAACCCCGGTGGGAAGCCGGGTGAATGTGACGGGTGTGGAGACCATTACGGCGAATAGCGCATCGAACAATCCGAATATCATCTATGCGGATAACATCGCCAACACCTGGACAATCGGCGGCGCGGCGACCAGCCAGGTAGCCCCGACGACCGGCGCTGCAGCGGATAATACGGTCCGCTTTGTCAACTTCTCGGAACTGAATGGCGGCACCGCCGAGGATGTCTTCGCGATCAACAGCGATCAAAGCTGGACCCTCAATGGTGGTGCTGGCGCAGATCAGTTTGATATCGGTGCAAATTATTCCGGTAGCATGTACGGTGAAGCCGGTGCAGATATCTTCAGGCTGTCCGCCACAGGACTGACCCTCAGTGGCGCTATTTATGGTGGCGCCGATAACGACGAATTCATTGCGGCGAACGAGATAAACTACTGGACCATCAGTGGTCAGGATAGCGGCGGCCTGTATCAGGATTCTGGCAGGACTGTCCTGCGTGCAGGATTCACATCGGTAGAGAGCGTTACCGGCAACGCCTCTGCGGACGAATTTCTGATAGGCCCGAGCGGCGGTATCAGCCAAGTGCTAAGCGGCGGAGCCGATACTGACAACACTCTGATTGGCCGCGATGACGACAATGAATGGAGCCTCACCGGCTCAGATACGGGGGCGTTGTATATCGATAACAACGCTGCCGGCTTTGGTACTGCTTATGTAAATAGCTTTTCCGGTATTCAGAACGTCACTGGTGGCAGTGGCGCCGACCGATTTGTGATAGGCGATACCGGATCGAACTCAGGATTGTTGGATGGTGCCGGTGGCGCGAATGTTTTGGTGGGTCGCAATACTGCGAACGAATGGGATGTGAATACTGCCAACGGTGGCGCTTTGTATGACGATAATGGCGCGGCAGGATTTGGCAATTCCTATGTCAATACCTTTGCCAATATCCAAAGTCTCCTTGGCGGCACCGCCGGGGATCGGTTTGTAATGGGTTCGAGCGGTTCAGTTACCGCGATCGACGGCAGGAGTGCCGCCGGCAATACTTTGGTTGCCCGTCAGGGCGTGACGAATATCTGGACCTTTACGGACGCCGAGTCCGGTTCGTTGGCTGAAGGCAGTACGACTTATGTTCCTTCATTTTCGAATATACAAAGCTTTGTGGGCGGCGGTGCTGCCGGCGGCGAATGGGCTGACTTGTCGTCTATCTCATCAGTAAATGTGGGGAACTATTTCGGCTTTACCGGCATTATCGGCAATGGGACTAACACATTGGTTGGTCAGGATGGAACGGATAACTTTTGGAGTGTCCAAGTTGTTTCTGACGTCAATGGCGCGGATACGGACGGTATTAACGATGGTACCTTTACGAACGCCAATGGCACGCTGACCTTTATAGATTTTGCCAATCTAACCGGTGGGGACCGGGTGGATACCTTCACGTTCGAGGCCGGTGGCGATATTACCGGGAGCGTTCATGGCGGTGCCGGCAATGATGTATTCAATATTGCAGCATCGGTCGGCGCAACCATTTCCGGCGATTCGGGTATCGACAATTTTCATATCAATGGTGAGAATTTGGCCCTTAACCTCGATGGGGGGGGCGACTCGGATGTATTGCATGCCCCGGACTTCGCCAATAACTGGTCACTAAATGCGCAGTCCACGAACTCTACGCTAAAAAGTGGAGCAGGAGTCAATGTCGTCAGTTTCACCGACATAGAAACCCTCAACGGCGGCACACACAATGACACGTTTTCATTCAATGTCGATCCCTTGACTGCGGGTTACACGCTAGCAGACGGTGGGGATTCGGGATTTGATACGGTCAGTATTGCGACGATAGGTGGCACCTTGAGCCTGTCTACGTTCAGCGGTATGGAGCGGCTGATAGGCAACGGCGACTGGAGTACGTTAGTTGGTGATACAGCCAATGACTGGTCGATCACGGGCGCCAACGACGGTGTGGTAAATGGCATTGAGTTCATCGATTTCGGCAATCTAAACGGCGGCAGCGGTATTGACACATTTACCGTGGCAGCCGGCGCATCGATTACAGGCGTCGTCGATGGTGTCGGTACAGGCAACACGCTGACTGTTGCAAGCGCGACTGGCGACACAGTCACCTGGACGATCGATGGTACGGATACCGGAATTGTCGCCAGCCGGGTGGGTCGCTTTTCCAATATTGGCGAATTGGCTGGTGCCGAAGGCAATGATAATTTCACGCTCACAGGTACCACTCCATCCGTGTCGGTGTCCCTCGATGGTGGCAACGGCACGAACACCTTGACGGGTGATGACGATGTCAACGTTTGGACCATTACTGGTTCAAATGATGGTGAGCTGAACGGGATGACGTTTACGAGCTTTGGTGCGCTCAATGGTGGGGCAAATACCGATACCTTTACCCTGAATGACACCATTGTTTTTAATGGTTCGATCAGCGGCGGTGGCGGTACCGCTGATGAATTGCTTGCCAGCAACCGGTCCAATGTCTGGACGATTACCGGTGCGAGTACGGGTTCGGTCACAGGCTTGACCGGTGGTTTTTCGAATATGGAAATCCTTACCGGTAATGTCCAGCAGGACACCTTTACCCTGAATGACACCGCTGATTTTGCCGGCTCGATCAACGGTGGCGGCGGTACGGCTGATGAACTGCGTGGCGGCAACCGGTCCAATGTCTGGCAGATCACCGGTGCGACGACGGGTACGGTCACAGGCCTGACCGGCAGTTTTTCGAATGTGGAAATTCTTACCGGCAATGCCTTGCAGGACACCTTTACCCTGAATGACACGGCCAACTTCTCCGGGTCGATCAATGGTGGCGGCGGTACGGCCGATGAACTGCGTGGCGGTAACCGGATCAATGCCTGGCAGATTACCGGTACCACGACGGGTACGGTCACGGGCCTGACTGGTAATTTCTCGAATGTGGAAATTATCACCGGCAATGCTTCGCAGGACACCTTTAACCTGAGTGACACGGCCAACTTCTCCGGGTCGATCGACGGCGGCGGCGGTACGGCCGATGAACTGCGTGGCGGCAACCGGGCCAACGCCTGGCAGATTACCGGTACCACGATGGGTACGGTCACAGGCCTGACAGGTAATTTCTCGAATGTGGAAATTCTCACCGGCAATGCCTTGCAGGACACCTTTACCCTGAATGACACGGCCAACTTCTCCGGGTCGATCAATGGTGGTGGCGGTACGGACGATGAATTGCGTGGCGGCAACCGGGCCAATGCCTGGCAGATTACCGGCGCGACGACGGGTACGGTCTCAGGCCTGACTAGCGGCTTTTCGAATGTGGAAGTTCTCACTGGCAATGCCGAGCAGGATACCTTCACCCTGAATGACTCCGCTGATTTTGCCGGGTCGATAAACGGTGGTGGCGGTGCGACAGACGAGTTGCGTGGCGGCAACCGGGCCAATGCTTGGCAGATTACCGGCGCGACGACGGGCACGGTCTCAGGCCTGACTAGCGGCTTTTCGAATGTGGAAGTTCTCACCGGCAATGCCCAGCGGGACACCTTCACCCTGAATGACTCCGCGGATTTTACCGGGTCTATAAATGGTGGTGCTGGTACGGCTGACGAACTGCGTGCCGGCGACCGGGCCAATTCCTGGCAGATCACTGGTGTAAACAATACTGGCGTCGTGACGGGAATCACGGGCACATTCAGCAATGTGGAGCGGCTCACCGGCAACAATAGTCAGGACAATTTCAGCTTGCATGCTTCCATCAGTTTTGCCGGAGACATCGATGGTGGTGGTGGGACAAACACCTTGACCGGTGGCGCCAGGACGAATGACTGGAGCATTGATGCTGTCGATGGAGGGACCGTTACTGGTCTCGGTGCCGGCAACACCTTTGCCAATATTCAGAACTTGAACGGCTCGTCTGGTAACTTTAACGATACCTTCGTCTTCCAGAATGGAGGGAGTATCTCGGGTCTGATCATTGGGGGTGTGCAGGCGATCGGCGGCGAAGACGTTGTAAATATGTCAGCAATTAACGCCGACATCTCGGTGCGGATTGGTGTTGGCCAGGACATCGTCGGTATCGAAAGAGTAATTGGTAACAATGATGGTGTTGCCAGCACTACATACAACAGTGAGCTGGTGGGCGAGAACAACGGAAACAGCTGGACTATCAGTGGGACCAATACCGGCAGTGTTGACGGTGTGAATTTTGTCAACTTTAACAATCTCACAGGTAACTCGGGTGGCGACACTTTTGTTGTTGAGTCCGGTGGGGACATAACAGGGATGATTGACGGTGGAGCGCCGAATAGAACCCCCTGGAATAGCGTTGATGTGTGGACGCCTGTTAATACGTCTACCGAAGACGTCTTGGATTTAAGCCAGCTTTCCACCGTGGACACCGTGATTGATACGGATTTTACAAATATCGAACTGGTTATTGGCAACGGGGGCGATAGCACTCTGCGCAGTGGACAGGACAACAACGACTGGCTGATATTGGGACAGGGAACGGGAGTTGTAAACGCAACGGAGTTCAGGGATTTCAACTCCATCGTCGGTGGGGGCGGCAATGACACCTTCCGTGTGCAAGATGCGTTCGGGGGAAGCATTGACGGCGGCGGCGGAGCAGGAACCGACTCGATCGATTATAGCGCCATGACATCACAGACGGTGGTGCTCGGTGGATCGCTGGGCATCAGCGATATTGAGCAAGTTATAGGCAATGGTGCAGGCTTTGTAATGCATGGTATGGATGGCGCGGTGAATACCTGGGCCATTACTGGGCAGAATTCCGGCAGCGTGTCCGCTGGCGCTGAAGATCTGACGTTTATAAACTTCCATAGCCTCGAAGGCGGTAACGATGTCGATAACTTTGCCGTCACCGGCAATGGTTCTATTGCCGGTCTGATTAGCGGCGGTGTTGGTTCCGATACCCTGTCTATCGATCTTACAGGTCGTACTTCGTCAACAGGGCAAATCAATTTCGATGGCGGTGGTGATCCCGGTGACAGAATAACGGTGACCGGTCCGGCAGGTGTATACCACGAAACCTACAGAGCCAATCAGTTTGTGGCCAATATTTCCGATTACTTCGACCAGCTCGCATACAGCAGTAATAATGCCAGCCTTGTCGTGAACTACCATGGGGTTGGCACTGTCACTGACGAAATCGACGTTAACAATCTGACTGTCCACGGGGCAGGACAAGGAGCGCTGATATACCTTGGCAATAATTCGTTCACGGTGAGTAACAGTTTGAGCGGATACGTTGATTATGCCGACGGCAGCAAACGAAATATCACCGTGCTGGCAGAAGGCGGCACTGGCGTTGCCATAACTGGCGCAGTTTCTCTTCCGGGGAACCTTTCGATCACAGCAAACAATCTGACCGGCAATGTCGGCGCAAGCATAACAGCGGGCGCCCTTGTCCTGGATTCAGTCGGCGCGGTAGGCAGTGGAACTGCACCTATTGCCACCAATGTCGGTGAATTGTCGGTAATCAATTCCGGTCCCGTCTACATTGATGAACAGAATAACTTGGTGCTGGTGCAAGTGGACTCGACCGGCTTGGTGGATATCAATGCAGATGGCGCCGTATCCAGCAACGCCGCTCTGCTCGCCAGCGGCGGTATGAATATAAACGCATCCGGTAATATTAACTTGAGCGGGGATAACATATTCAGCGGCGCTCTCAACTTCATATCGTTCGGCGATATCACGCTCGCCGGGAACAATCAAATCAGCGGCCCCATTTCCCTATCCGAGGGAAATGCCGATTCCGCAAGTAATAACAATACCTTTACCCTGAATAATGTCGGGCAAACGAACCTGGCCAATGTGTCGGTGCAAAACCTTAACGTCACATCAACGGGCGACATCACCGATTCAGGAACAATCGTTTCCACCGGTACGGCTACCTTTGAATCAGACAGGAACGTCGTTTTGGATGGCAGTAGTAACGACTTTAATGTGGTCAACCTCACCGGGACGGATACAGCAGAAATTGTCGATATCAACAGCATCGGACTTGGTAGTCTGAGCGCTGGCGAGGTTTCAGTCACGGCCGGTAATCAGATCACAGATGCCAATGGTGACGCGATGAACGTTACCGCAAACAGTGTGATATTGCGCGCTAGTGACGGCATAGGCGCTGGTGCGGTCAACGTGACATTTACAGGTGTTCAAGGCGCCTTTTCGGTAGTTGATACTGACGCTATCGAAACTAGCGTGGCAAATCTAAGTGTGATTAACGAGATTGGCGGCACTGTTAACATAAACAATAACAGTAACGTAACCATTCGCGATCTGCGTAATCACGGGGATATCATTCTCACAAATACCGGTGTAATTGAGTTCGCGGTTACGACAGATCCCAGCAGGCGTGGGGCGGTAGATGCAAATTATGGCGGCAATGTTACCGATCCGATATATGCGGGAGATGTGTCGATTTCAGGAAATGGTTTGCACAACGTGACGACGCAAGGATTTGGTCTGTTGGAATCGGATATTACGGCGGAAAGTCTTCTGGTGAACGGTGTCACTCAGTTCGGTACGCAAGAACGTCCCATTCGGTTGCGCGTCAATCGACAGTTCACACTCCTGTCCAGCGGTGGCGCAGTAACCTATCCGAACGGAAGGCCAGCTAATATCACGGCCCCGGAAAATCTGATTACGATGGATGGGAGTATGTTGTTTTCTGGTCAGCAACTCATCGATATCGAGTCCCTGGGAGATGTGGATGAGGCAGTATTTACCGAAGTGCGCAACTATTACTACGATGATGTCGCGATTATGATGCCTGCCGACCAGCGCATGACTGATGACGACGACGAAGAAGAGCGTCGTCGGCGTCAGGCTGTAAATTAGGGCAGGTAGCGCAGAATCATGAAACTAGCCATCGATATACTCATGACCTTCATCGTCATATACCGGGTGGACTTATAATGTTCTCGCCTATGATTTTCGATGCGCCAAGAACTGAATATTGCCGTTCCAAGAGATGACATTGATGGACTAATGCGTGCACTTGGGCCGGTTTTACACTCTGCTCAAGCAAGGACGCGATGTTGATAAATCGGGTGAACGACTTGTATCTAAGGGCAGTATTGTTGGGTATTTTGGCACTATTTTCCGTAGAGGTCGGGGCTATGGGACTGTTTGATTTCATGAAAGTGTGCCTGTTTTCAGAGGTTAAAGGCGTGGTGACGCTGGAAGGCAAGCCTGTGGCTGGGGCTGAGCTGATCAGGACAGCAAAATTTAATGACAAGGTGTATACGGACAGAGCGGTAACAGATACGAGCGGGGAATTTCATTTCGATGCGATGTATACGCACTCGGTCAATAAGATGATTTTCATAATAGAGCCTGTCATCCCTCAAACCATAACTATTGGCCATAACGATAAGCAGTATCCTGGCTGGAGAACAACCAAGCGTGACTATTATGAAAATGCTGAGCTGGAGGACGACAGAAACATAGATTTGCGTTGCGAGCTAGTCAATGAGCCTTCAGTCAAGGACCAGAAAATCAGGTCGCCATTGTATGGCGTTTGCTCACTTAGGGAATATGAGTAGCGGGGTTTGTGAATATGGCAACATTGGCGCCGAGTGCTGCAGCGACAATCGCGGAACGTGTGTATCAGATACAAAGTTCCGACACGGACATTTCCACATTCTTTGATAGCCAGATCAAAGACGCTTTTAGTCTTCCGGATAATTCAAGATTTGAAGGGACCTCTGGTGGGACATTCCTGAATTCAAACACCGGGTTTGGTCTTGTCGCTCGCGGAAAAGAGGAGTTCGAGGGGGATGTGCTCGTGGCCGTGCGTGGCACAGCATCGCTATATGATGCTGTTACCGATCTGCATGCTGGAACGCTATATCCATCGTCGACAGGCAAGATGGTTCATTCCGGTTTCAATAAAGTATTCTTGTCTTTTAAACGCGATCTGGAGAACTTTTTTACGCAGTTTAGCCCGCGGCGGGTTCATTGCGTCGGACATAGCCTGGGAGGCGCGCTCGCTACGCTTACTGCTGAATGGGTGGCAGCGCAACGTATTGGCGAGCCCGTTCTGTATACATTTGGTTGTCCGCGAGTCGGAAACGCTGATTTTGCCAAATATATTACGTCTAACGTGAAAGATAATAATATCTATCGCGTATATCACAAGACCGATCCCGTCAGCATGGTTCCAATTTGGCCGTTTGCGCATGCGCCGCTGCCAGGAACGGAGTGCTTCATTGATACGCCGGGCACTTTCGCACCATCTATGCACAAGATGTCTAATTATCTCAGCTCAGTATCTGGAACCAGAGCCCGCCCAAGCTCTTGGGCGGATTTGAAACGCAATAGGCCTGCCGAGAATAACGATAAAGTAATCGAGGCATGGATGAATATCCGTGGTCCGGTAAGTATGTCGTACTTTAACGTTGTCCTGGTTCAGCAGGCGCTGGCTTATATCGTCAAGAAGGCACTCTATCTTACTGGAGTTGTAGCCCAGTGCGCATTTGTAATGGCGCCATCGAATTTCCTAGACATTCTCGCCGCGTCTCTGGAAGTAGCGGCAAAAGCATCAATCGAGGTGGCTGGTTATATCAAAAATCTAATGTTAAAGATTTTGTCTATGCTGGGTGTCGTGATCGATACCGTCAAGGATGTCACAGCCTCTTTTATTCGCTGGGTATTAAGGCGATTTCTGCTTTCGATTAATCTGCTGGTCCAAGTAGCGCTGCGCCAGCACCAAGACCAATGAAGACAGATATTTCGTCGTGAGGAATGCAATACTTCGAGGCAGTATGACTCTGTTTAATTGCTATTCCTGCGCGAGAGGTATCCAGTTGTTGGGTGCCTGGACCTGGATTCTGGCCTGTACCAGAACGAAAAGATAACTAGACGAAATTTGAAGATGAAGTTATTTAGATGTTTTGGCTACGGCCTCCTGCCTTGTCTGGTCGTATCTGCCATCGGCTTATCCACCAGTACGCCGGCGCGCGCCGAGTTCCTGCAGATGCCGGAAATCGTTCAGATGCCCGAGCTGCGTAAAGAGTCGCTGTTGCGGGATGTTGATATCCCGGCGGTGCGCGAGCGTGATCCGGACCCGGAGGGCGGTCCGCGCCTGGCGGTGTCGGAGTTTCGTATTCAGGGCCTGGTGGAGTACCCGGAAATGGGTATCACGCGCGACGCCATCAGGCAGTTGACTGAGCAGATTCGCTTCAATCTCATGGAGGAGGGCAAGCAGCTGGAGTCGGGATATACCATCCGCGAGCTTGGTGAGGTGTCCGATCTCCTGGGTGATATCGAAGAGGAATCCCAGGAGCGGCATGTAACCCCCCTGGATGTCCAGCGCCTGGTCTGGCTGGTGCGGGAGCAGCGCGGAAAGCGCGGCATTACCATCGGCCAGATTGAATCGGTTGCCAGTACCATCACCCGCTTCTACCGTGAGCGCGGCTTTGTTCTGGCCAAGGCCTATATCCCCAAGCAGGAAGTGCGTGACGGCATTGTCAACCTGACGTTGCTGCTCGGTATGCTGGGCGAAGTGAATGTCCATGGCAACGAGATGTACGATGCCGAGGATCTGCAGGCGGTGTTCAAGAACATGATGGGCATGCCGGTGACCAGCGCGGCGGTGGAGGAGAATCTGTTTCTCATCAATAGTTTTCCGGGCATTACGGTCGATGGCTATTTCGAGCCCGGTTATCAAGTCGGCGATACTCGCATGAACGTCAATGTGAGGAGTGAACGACGCTATAACGCGAACGTGCGTGTGGATAACCACGGTACAGAAGAGTCCGGCTTGTATCGCTTCTATGTGGATGGGCAGGCGAATAACCTGCTGGGCATGGCCGATATGTTGAAAGCCAGCTATCTGCTGGCCGAGGCGCCGGCCAACACTACCTATTACAGCTTGAACTACGAGCTGAACCTGTTTCACCCACGTTTTCGCTTTGGCGTGGAGACCTCCAAGAATCAGTTCGTCGTGGACCAGTCGGCGATTGCTGCTAACGTTGACCTTAAGGGTAATGTATTTGTCAATGCGGCAGACCTCAAGTATCTGCACCGGCGCAGCCGCACCAATAATCAGACCTATGTATTGCGCTACGAGGAGATCTCGTCGGACCTGCAAATCGGCAATATCCCGGATATCGGCAACGCGCTGGATGACAAGCAGCGCAATACCTCTTTGCTTTACCAGTTCGACTTTCTGCAGGAAGAAAAGCGGCGCCTGCATCAGGGCCAACTCAAGCTGACTTCGGGCAGTTTCGTGTATGGCGAGGATCCCGGCCAGGATCCGAACTATGTAACCTTAAACGCGGACTACTCCATGCTTTCGTTCTGGAAAGTCCCCTTCTTTGACGCCGATACTCGACTGATTTACCGTGCCAATCTTCAATACGCAGGGAAGAATCTTTCATCGATTACACGATTTTCCCTGGCCGGACCCACGCGGGCGCGGGCGTACAGCCCCAGTACCTTCACCGCGGACGATGCGGTCTATTTCGGTGTGGACTGGCTCTTCAACAGCCCGGACTGGTGGGATTTCAATATTACCGAGCGCGTCAACTTCAAAAACGTAACAAAACCATTTGTTTTCGTTGACTATAGCTATGGCCTGCAGCATACCCTGCAGGCCGGTGAGGCGGACGGTACGGCTCAGTTGGTCGATGCAGGCTTGGGCTTGCAGTTTTCGCATGGAAACGCCTTCAGCGGCAACCTTATGGCGGCCTTCCCCGTTGCCGAATCGTACAAGGGAACAGCGGGCGCGCCGGAGACAGATGGCTACCGTATCGTGTTCGATTTTCAATACGGATTTTGACGTGTATCTCTGTGACGTGGTTAGAAATTTTCGGTTTGTACAAGTGGTCTGGATCTCTTGACGCGTGTCGGGATGTGACTATAATCACCTTATTCATCGTGGATGAATTCCCGTGTGGTAAGCGCTTGACCGGTAACAATTTATAACGTTTTAGTATGTTGTTGTCGGGCAGATACTTACATGGAACCACACGTGGGTAAGTGCTTTTTCTGAGGCTTAACAAAAAGGGAAGAAACAATGGCTATCTACTTGAAGCTCGGTAATGTAAAAGGGAATGTCACGGCAGCTGGCTATGAAGGCGAAATCGCGCTTCTGTCGGTAAATATGGGTGTGTCACGCAACATCTCGATGGAGCCTGGCAACCTGTCCAATCGTGAGTCGTCCAAACCCCATGTGTCTGAAATCACCCTGACCAAGCAAGCGGATAACTCCGTTGCTGCAATCTTCAAGGAAGCCTTGATTGGTTCCGCCGGTCAGGAAGCGGTAATTACCTTTGTCCGCACCGGCGCCGACAAGGTGCAGGAATTCATGTCCTACAAACTCAAGGATTGTATCATCAGCAGCTACAACATCTCCGCCCAGGGTGATGAGGAGCCGCTGGAGAACATCTCTCTGAGCTTCTCCCGCATTGAAGTCAGCTACAAGGATCATGACTCGTCCAACAAGTCGGGCAATCCGCAGCGCGTCATGTACGACCTCACGTCAGCCAAGGCCGCATAAGAGCAGTTTCGGCGGATACGGTACTGTCTCCATCTTCGCGATGGAGACAGTATTCAACCCAAGCACGAACGATTCAGATTCCTGCCGAACAGGATGTAGTCGCGTAATGTCTCAGGGTAAGAGAGCAGAATATGGATCAATATACGCAGGATAGCCGTTTAATTTCGATCGACACGAAATTAGGGAAGGATGAGCTGCTGCTCACTTCTTTCGAAGGCGCTGAACACGTCTCCAATCTCTTCGAATACCGTCTTGCGGCGATATCAACGAATCATGATATCAAGCCGGAAGACATTATCGGCGAAGAAGTTACCGTCACCATCAATACCAAGAACAAGGTATCGTTCCACGGCTTCATCAATACGTTTTCCTACGGTGAAATGCAGGCCCACAATATGCGGGAGTACCGTTTCACCATGGTGCCCTGGTTGTGGTTCCTCTCCCGGACCGAAAACCGGCGCATCTTCCAGAACAAAAACACCAAAGACATTGTCAGTCAGATCTTTTCCGATCTTGGCTTCAAGGATTTCGAATTCAAGGCGCAGGGCGGCGTGCCGCGCGAGTACTGCGTGCAATACGGTGAGAGCGACTTGCACTTCGTCTCGCGGCTTCTCGAAGAGGAGGGCATCGCCTATTACTTCAAGCAGGAGGCGAAAAAGCACACGCTCGTACTGGTGGATCAGAAGAACGCCTACGAGATGTGCATCGATACCAACCTGACCTATTCCCGCGGTTCCACGCCGGATAACCAGATCACGCGCTGGAGCCACAATTACGAATTCCGCAAGGGCGTATGGACGCTCAACGACTATAACTTCAAGGAACCGGCCAAGAGTCAGCTGGCCGAGGCCAAGACCACCAGCAAGTTCAGCAACGTAGCCAACTACCAGCACTACGAATACCCGGCGGTGTACGACTTCCCCTCGAACCGCGAGCTTGTGAACATCCGCATGGATGCCGAGGAGGTGCCGATGAACAGCATCGCCGGCGCCAGCACCTGCAGTACGTTTTATGCCGGCGGTATGTTCAAGCTGGATAAGCACGAGGCCAAGGAAGAGCGTGGCACTTACCTGCTCATTTCGGTCACGCACTCCGCAAGTGATTCTTCCTACTACACCGGCGAGGGCGGCAGCGCCCATTACCGCAACACCTTCACCTGCATCCCGTCCAGCGTGCATTTCCGCCCCTTGCCCGTACACAAGCGCCCGGTCATGCGCGGTCCGCAGTCGGCCATGGTCACCGGCCCCGCGGGAGAAGAAATCTATATCGACGAATTTGGCCGCATTAAGGTGCAGTTCATCTGGGATCGTGAGGGTCAGAAGGACGAAAACAGCTCATGCTTCCTGCGTGTCATGCAGTCCTGGGCAGGTAATCAGTGGGGTACGTCATTTATCCCGCGTATCGGTCACGAGGTGATCGTGTCCTTCCTCGATGGTGACCCGGACCGGCCCATCGTTACCGGCACGGTGTACAACGGCGCCAATAAACCCGTGTACAGCTCCAAGACCCAGAGCGGCATCAAAACCCGCTCGACCAAGAACGGCACTGCGGCCAACTTCAACGAGTTGCGCTTCGAGGACAAGAAAGGCTCGGAGCAGGTATATCTGCACGCCGAGAAGAACCTGGACACCATGGTCGAGAACGACGAGACACTGACCGTCGATCACGACCGCACCAAGCTGATCAAGCACGACGAAAACTCCACGATTAACCACGATCGCAACAAGACCGTCGACAACAACCAGACCGAGACCATCGGCAAGAACAAGACGATCACGGTTGGGGACAATCACAAGGAATCGATCGGAAAGAACAAAACACTGGACGTTGCCGACAACCACGACGAGTCCATTGGCAAGAATATGACGATTTCGGTGGGCAAGAATCTTACCGAATCGGTTGAGGGCATGTATACCGAAACGGTCACAAAGGATTATTCCCTCAAAGCGAAGACCATCACCATGGAAGCGGACACGACCGTGACCATCAAGACCGGTGCGGCGAAGATCGTCATGAAAAGCAATGGTGACATTACGATGAGCGGCAACAATATCAACATCAAAGGCTCCGGTAACGTCATCATCAAAGGCAGCAAGGTGTCGACGAACTAAATTAAAGGTAGAAACCCATGGCAGCGAGTGCGAATGTCAACGGTCGGACCGTTGTGCACAAGGATAGCGGCGGCGTCGCGACCAATTTTCCGGACGTATGCCTGACCCCGATCGGCAATTCTGTTGTTCCGATTCCCTACCCGAACATTGCCTTTTCCAAAGACACAGCTAAGGGAAGCAAGGCCGTCAAGATCGACGGTAATCCCATCATGCTCAAGGGTTCGAATTTCTCCACCAGCACCGGCGATGAGCCCGGTAGTCGCAAAGGTGTAGCCTCAGGTTGCATCAAGGGCAAGGCGGAGTTCACCAATTACTCGTTTGACGTGAAGGTCGAAGGTAAAAACGTTCCGCGTCTTGGTGACATGATGATGCAGAACAAGAATTCCGCATTCAACACCCCACCGATGCCGGAAGTGCAGCCGCCGCTGGTGGTGGCGCCGAAGAATGAAGAACCCGATCCGGATAATGAAATATTGGAAATTGATTTCATATAGACATAACGAGTGCGACGATGGCCATAGAGAAGCAATGGGTCAATCTACCCAAAAAATCCGTGCATGTGGGGGAAGGAATCAGCTCGGAGAAGCGGCTGGATTTTTTACAGTTTAAGCATAAATTCAAAACAGCCAAACCAGCGGCCTTCAAAGTAGTTGTTGTTCCGGCGGGGGGCGATAATATCAAATACAGCAAGGCGGAATTAAAGCGACATAAGGGTTTTCAGTTGCGAAAACTCCCGGTTCAATTATCTACAGCGACGAGTACCCCCCAAGTTGAACAGGAAGTTTATTTGCCTGCGGCGGGTGGCAACCGGTACAAGGTCAAGGCCATGTACAATGGCAAGGTTGTGGAATCGCCAACCATCATCGAAGTGTGGCGGCGCCTGTATTACCAGGTTATCAGTATGAATAGTGTGTCCCCATTGAGCCCGATGACTGATTTCGAAAATGCATTTCTAAATTCTGCCAAGAAATTTCATATCGAATTGAAAGAAAAGGGTAAGGGGCAAAATAAGATGACCTTGCTCAAGACTATCCACAACGACAATGGTACCGAATTTCGTAACGAGGCCCGCAAGGTCTATTCGATCAAGAATGTAGAGCCCTATGCTGTAGCGGTAGTGTTTTCGAACTATATTGCCGACTATGTAGCGATAAACATTATTGACACGGTTTCGCGGCGAGTTCCAAGTAAACTATTCTATTGGGGGGCCAATGCGGATGAATTTGTTGTCGATATAAAGGATCGCTTCGGAAACGCTTTCTATTTATGGGAAGGATTGGATGACGATCACGATAAGGCCAAATTTTGGCTAATCTCAGCCACGTTTGTAGGTGTCGATGGTCGGTCATCTAAAATACCCAAAGAGGACGTAACAATTGTTCCGGGGACTAACGATTTTAGCTTGGGTGGTTATAAGCAGGTGAAAATAAGTCTAAGGAGCGTCCGTAAGTTAATAACCTCCGTGGAGGGCGCAATCGAGTTAAAGCTTAATGTACTAGATGGTGGATTCACGGGGGGGTTTAGTTACACTAATTTGAACTTAATTACCGTTGGTACCCGTGCCTGGTGGGAAAGCACACCTTCAACCAAGAGTGAAATGTTACAAACCATAAACCATGAAATGGGGCATAAAGTAGGGATGGTTGGATACGGAAATAAGGACCATCGTAAAAAGAACGAGGAGTTGAAAAAAAGGGGGAAAGATGTGTCTTTCACATACCGTCCAGAATTGCCGGATGCCCCTAGAACCTTATATGGCGAACACCGCGGCGTGAACAATCAGGGTCATTTAGGACCACATTGCGGCAAGGGCGTGAAATATAGCAACAGTATAGGTGATTGGACCGGCAAACCCGGGTGTGTCATGTTTGGTGCTAACGCGGCGCAAGATGCAACCGGCTCATGGCAGTTTACGCCAGCAACATTTTGTGATCAATGCGAGCCTGTGGTGAGAAAGCTTGATCTAAACGGCAAGCTGTTGCCAGGGCTCAACAAAAGATTTTAATTTTACCGGATTAAATGAGACGTCATACCTATGTCGTCGCTACAGCGCTGCTTCTGGTTATCTCAGTCGCTGCTGGTTTATATTCATATTCTTCAACGAAATTTGAAAGGACGCTCATCATGCAACCCTATTCGATACCCGAAGACTGCGATTTTTCGCAAGTCGTCGCGCGAGGTTTTGGGCGTGCAGGCAGGGGGCATTTTAGTGAAAATGTATGTACTCCGATTATTCACGACTTGAAATTTGTCGGCATTGTCATTAATGCGCCGAAGGTTGTGCACTTCATTACGACGAGCACTGAAGATGGCGAAAATGCAATTCCAGTCAGCGGGCTAATTAGGCACGATTTAGGAACATTTATCGGGGGTAAGAACGAACTAAATCTCGCAGAAACGATTGTATTTGTAGTAAAAGACACCAGAACGAATGACGTCTGGCATGGAAAAATCCCTGGTCCTCAGAATTTGGTACCCAAACCAAAACCGAAAGACGGCAATGAAAGAAAGTTAACGCCCGAGGAAATGAAGGGTAGAATTCTTGGTGAAGTTTTTAATCCCAATTTATTCGATATCACTAGCTTGCAACTGCGCGAAACGGAATATCTCGTGTATGCGACGGTTGGCCCATATAAATCCAACGTGGTGACGATTAAAACGATCAAGGATAAGGATTAATGACTTCAGCTATTGAGTTGCCCGGAATTTCAAAGTCTGCGAACAGTCCATATATTCAGAATTACGGGCTCGTTCTGGAGTTCTCAGCGCAAGAATCCAACAAAGACAGGAAAGTCATTCAAGGTGCCTTTGCGCTGCCAAGAGACCAAGACAATAAGGTATATGGTCCGCCCCACGAGGCTATAGTCGTCACAATTGATTTTGATGGCAGATACAGTGTCGTAAAACCATTTGAGGACTTGGTCGCATTAGTTGGTGATGTTGAAGAAACCAAAGCCGCCCTTGTGGGGTACTTTCAATTCGACATGTATGACTATTTCGAACGCACCAGTGCGGGAATCCATTATGTGGTGAGTTCGTTAGGTGTTTACGTATCTAATATATTGCAGATACCTATCGAGTAGATTGACTCCGCGATTGGTTCGTCACGACGCACAATTCGAGGTGGTGCCTTTGCCGTTTATCGTAGTTCCCCGTCCCTGATGTGCTTGCGGTGCTCTACGATTGCTGCACGCTCGTCGATAGATATCCGATGGGGTTGGCCGCAAGCGTCCATGGGGCTCGCAGCGCTTCATGCGCGGATACCGGCAGCGCAGCGCGGTGGTGCTAGTTCTTCCGCGAACATTGATTATCACAAAACATGAAAAACAGTATACCCGATACGGACGTTTTCTACGCCGATACCCCGCAAACGACCTCTGAAATCTCCCCCGGCGAAATCATTATCGGTTCGCTGACGGGAATCGATGCAAAGGGCCAGCCTTTGGTCCTGTATCCCGGCATTCCGGCGGCACAACCGATTGCCGCGATCTCCACGCTAGGGCTGACGCATCAGCATACCGGTCGTCAAGTAGCGCTATTGTTCGCCAACGGCGACCCGCAAAAGCCCGTCATTATGGGATTGATACACAGTCCCTTGCATGATCTTCTTTTGGCTCAGCCGGTTGCGCCGGCGATATCAGCCGACCCCATCACTGCCGTGCTAGCGACTGATCCAGCCCGTGACCTGACCATTGACGGCAAGCGTTTGGTGATTGAGGGCAAGGAAGAGATCGTCCTCAAGTGCGGCGAGGCGAGTATCACGCTCACCAAGGCCGGCAAAATTCTCATTCGCGGCAAATATCTGCTGAATCGTTCCGCAGGTCTGATCCGCCTTCTGGGCGGTTCGGTGCAGATCAATTGACCGGTGGAGTGACGGGCAGTGGCGGGTGAGGCGATGTCCCAGTACGACCCTATGAACGCGGCTTATGGTGAAGTTTTCGCGCAGTATGCCGAACTCGCCGCCTTCTTATGGGAGCAGCGTCGTATCGCTGTGAAGCGGCCCGACTATGTCCGGGAGGATATCGCGAACCTGGAGAGCCGCTTGGCACTGCAACTGGACGGTCTCATGACGTCCATTGACGCCGGCTGGTCGGCGTGTGAAGCGGGCCTGGACATCGGCGAGGCCGGCGAGGTGTTTGCGGCGGCCTGCGCGGCCTTGCGCAGCCGTGAAATGCCCCGTATCCAACGCGCAGTCGAGGCCGGACTTGTCAATCCGTTGGCCACACCAGGCCTGGTTTCGGCTCTGGGCTGGCTGCCTGCCGAAGTGGTCGACCCTTGGATTGAACGTTTTTTGGCGGGCAAGGATATGCGCCATAAGTACCTGGGGGTCGCAGCCTGCAGTGTGCGCCGCCAGGACCCGGGCGACATGCTGACAGCCATATTGCAGCGTCCCGACTGCCTGCAGCACGAGGAGTTGCACGCCCGTGCCCTGCGCCTGATCGGGGAATTGCGCCGCCAGGATCTGATGGCCGCCGTCGTGACGGCGGAAAATGCCCAGAGCCAGTGCGTAAAATTCTGGGGGTTGTGGGCCGCGATCATGCTGGGCAATAAGCGGGCCGTGGAGAACTTGAAGGCATTTGTTTTCAAGCCAGGCCCCTATCAGGTTCGCGCGATTGAGTTGGCGTTCCGGGTGTTACCGGTCGAATATGCGCGCGGCTGGATTTCTGAAATGGCATCAGACCAGGCGCTAGCGCGCAGTGTCGTGGTCGCTACCGGCGTGCTGGGGGACCCGCATGCGGTTAATTGGCTGATAGGAAAAATGGCGGAGCCCGCTCTGGCGCGTGTTGCTGGAGAAGCGTTCAGCCTGATCACCGGTGCCGATTTGAAGCGCCTGCAAGCGACGCAGCCGACGCCGGAGGGTTGGCAGGACGGCCCGAACGACGACCCGGCGGATGATGTCGTCACCCTTGATGAGGACGAATACCTGCCGTGGCCGGACAAGCTAAAGGTCGCGGCGCTGTGGCAGCGTCATGGGCAAAATTTCATGGTCGGTCAGCGCTATTTTATGGGCCGGCCCGTCTCGGCGGAGAACCTCAAGGACGGGTTAATGAATGGCCATCAACACCAGCGCCATGCTGCCGCGCTGGAGCTGGCCCTGCTCGGTGAACAAAGCCGGTTCGCGAATACCCGCGCCCGGGTAAGCCTTTAGGCAGCCGCTATGCTGGAAATCCGCAATCATACACCTCTCACCGTCTCCCTGATTCCGGGCCTGGACAAGCATGGCGTGGACTACGCGGTCGTCGTCATGAAAGGCAAATTCCAAATCGTCCCGGATACGCCGCGCCTGCTATTTAGCGAAGAACCGGCGCCGATCATTCAGGGTGATGTGCATTATGGCGAACCTGACCTGACCAGTGTGCGATATGCCTCCGACATCGTGCCCTACAAGGTGGGGACCGATATCGTCGTCAATGGACATGCCTATGCGCCCAATGGGCGGGGTTATTCGGTAGATGCCGTCGTGCAGGTGGGCAATCAGAGGAAGACATGCCGGGTGTTCGGCGATCGCTACTGGGACAGATCGTCCAAGGCGGTAATGACCTGGGCGCCCAGTCAGCCTGAGCCGTTTGAGCGTATGCCTGTGATTTACGAAAACGCCTATGGTGGCATCGATAAAGCCGCAAGCGATGAAACCGCCCCGGCCTTTGACGCGCGCAATCCGGTTGGAAAAGGGTTTGTCAGCCGTGCGGGCAAACCGGAGCAAGGTATCTCGCTGCCAAATCTCGAAGATCCACAGAAGCTCATCCAGGACTGGAAGGATCAGCCACCACCCGCCGGGTTTGGTTTCATCTGCCGCAGTTGGCAGCCACGTATCGCTTTGGCAGGAACATATGACGAGCAATGGAAAAAGCAGCGCATGCCGCTGTTGCCGATGGACTTCGACGAACGCTATTTCAATGGCGCACATCCTGATTTGATCACGCAAACCCTATTGCGTGGGGGAGAGCGGGTGATGCTGAGCAACCTCTCTCCGTCAGGACAGCTCACATTTGATTTGCCTGTGTGGAGTGAGCCGATCACCTTTTTCATCAAGGACAAAAAAGAAGTTCTGCAACCGACCCTGGATACCGTCGTTATCGAACCGGATAGTAACAGCGTGCAGGTGACATGGCGTGCCAGTCTGCCTTGCCATAAACAGTTCCTATATCTTGATACCGTGGTCATCGGCAAAAAACGGCCTGGCGCATGAGTGAATCCAACGACATTGTAATTACGGCACTGAGCGCGCTGACACCGGTGGGAGCGAACGCCGAACAAAGCTGTGCGGCGATTGCTGCGGGTATAAATCGCATTGGCGAACATGCCTACTACGAATGCACGCCCGATGATCCGGAATGGGACGAGCCTCTGCCTCTGTACGTATCAGATGTCCCGGTTGTCGACCCGTTCCAGGATGGTACGGAAAGGTTGCTGGAACTCGCGTTGCCGGCGCTGACCGAACTGATGGGTGGCGCCGGACTGCGGCGCAGCGATTTGGAAAACTGCGGGTTGATGCTGGCCTTGCCGCCGATGGACAAGGCCACCCGCGCCATGAACCTGGCGTCGGTGATGGTGCCCGAACTGTGCAAACGGACCGGCCTTACAACGCTCAAGCTGTGGAAAACCAGCCAAACCGGCAATACGGGCGTCTTCAAGCTATTGCAGAGCGCCAGCCAGAAGTTGCAGGACGGTGACATCGAATATTGCATTGTCGGCGGTGTCGATTCTTATCTGCTTGAGGAACGGTTGGAGTTTTATGACGCCGCGTGGCGTCTGCGTAGCGGTCGCAACGTCGACGGGTTTATCCCCGGCGAGGCGGCAGCGATGCTTATGTTGGAAACCGCTCAGCACGCGAAATCACGGGGTGCATCTATTCTGGCCCGGATCGGCAGTATCGGTGAAGGTATGGAATCACAGACTATTCTCGACGATAAACACAGCACTGGCGTTGGCCTGACTCAGGCCATCGAAAGTGTGCTTCAGTCAGGAGTTTTTGAACAAGGATTCGACACCGTCTACTGCAGCCTGAATGGGGAGAGCTACAATGCCTTCGAGTGGGGGGTTGTGCTTACCAGGCTGGGTGATGCGCTGGCACAAATGAAAAATCTGGTGCATCCGGCGGACTGTGTAGGCGATGTCGGCGCGGCGACGGGTGCGTTATTGCTGGCTTGTGCGACGTCTGACATTATGAATAACACTAAAAGTTCGCCGAGCCTGTTGTGGTGTAGCTCCGATTCAGGTCAGCGGATAGCCCTGAGTCTGCTGGTCGGTGAAGGGTGAGGTAGGCAGACGCTGTTGTGCGTGGCTCCCGCGCGCCCCGGGTTACGCTTAATCTTCTCGATAAACGAAATTATGGTTGTTCGTAAGTGTACAGCCGGAAAACGAGATTCGATTATTTGGTAGGATTCGGCGCAGGGACAGATTTATAATTAACCGGCTCAAACAAGTCGCCAAATAGGCTGTGCAATACCAGGGTCTGTTCCTTGTTTTTCTCTTGTTTCATGTCCTGCCACGGAACGATGTAGATAATCTGCGGCATTTCGGTATTGCCTTTGATAAAGGTGGTTTGCAGTTCCAGGCGGTCGGCAGCCTGTACGGTGCCGCTTAGCGACACGAGCATACCGGCGGCCAGCATTATCTGTTTCATGTCCATATTTCTTCTCATGGCTCGCCGCGTGTCAGGGAGCGTTCCAGTTCGCCCACCCAGTTGATGGTGTCCTTGTCCTCATTACCGGTCAGTTCAAGATAGCGCTTGTAGTGCTGTATCGCACCGGGGATGTCCCGCAGGTAGATGTCGTCGAGCAAGGCGAGATTGTAGTGTGCGATGGCATAGTCCGGTTTGCCTTCGATGGCGCGCTGAAAGTCTTCCTTTGCTTTGAGGATGTTGCCGCGCTGCTTCTCGATGTAGCCCAGCAGGTTATAAGCCTGCGGCATATTGGGATTGCGCTCAAGCGCGAGTTGCAGGGTTTTTTCTGCTTTATCGAGCTGCTTGCTCTTGATCTGCACCAGCGCGAGGTTGACCCGGGGGCCGGCCAGTTCCGGGCGTTGGGCAATGATGTCGGTGAGCAGTTGTTCGGCGCGGTCAAGGTGGTTTTCGTTTAAATTGGTGATCGCCTCGCGGTAACGCTGAATCTCATCGGCGGCGAGGCTCTGTGTGTTGGCCGAGGGTGTGTCTGTCGCAGCCCTGGTTTCCATAGACGGAGAGGTAGTGCAGCCTGTAAGCCACATGGCATAGCTGGCCAGTAGAAAGCTGACGAGATGGCGCGGCCGTCGGTGAGCCCTTGTCTGTTCAGTGCAGGACATTGATATAGCCCTCCAGCTTCAGTTCGCGGCCGAAGCGTGCGGGAAACAGCTCTGCGAGCCTTGTCTGGCTTTGCTTTATCCAGTCGTCAAACACGCCATCTTTCACGTAATTCAAATTCGCCTCATAAAACTCTATGGCCTTCTCCTCAAAGGGGAACGCCTGGTCTTCGAGCAGTATGTTGTACTGTTCCAGTTCTACGGCATCAAGCTGTTTGGGCCGTTCGGAGTCGAGCAGGGCCTTGCTGAAGCCGCGATAGATATCGCCAATGGCATGAGTTGCCTCGGTGGCAGTAGCGGATACGCGGTAGGTGGAGGCCTGGCTATAGAGATTCACGGCCTCCTGCATCAATTGCTTCTTGCGCGCCAGGTTCGGCTTGAGTGGGGCAACCAGCTTCACGGCGGTGAAACGCTGATACTGTGCGCGGGCAAGCTCGAGTGCAGAAGTGGAGGCGATGAATCGAGTGCGCTCAGTTTTGCTGTCCGCTGGCGTGCGTTTGTCGGCCGTGAGGATTGCCTTGCGCCATTTGTCCGCGTCTTGGGCATTGTTCGCCTGCGTACTGAGGCCTACGAGCTTATGCATGGCCTCCATATATTGAGGGAACGGGCGCGGATGGTTCTTTGCATATTCTGCAAAGGCGCGGTGGGCGGCCGGGTAATCCTTGTTCGACTCGTAGAGCTCCGCGGCTTTCCAAAGGGCCGCGACCTGGTATTCGTTGTCATGATCGCTACGTGCAATCTTGACCAGCTCTCCGGCGGCCTCGATTTCCCGACCGGCTTTCAGGTAGGCGACGCTGAGCTGTTTGGAGACTTCGAGACTGTGTTTGTCTGACGGAAAGTGGCGCTGAAATGTCCTGATATATTGAATGGCTTCATCCCACATTCCATGGGTTGTGGATAGAACGATGGCGTCATACAGACCGGTGGCGGCCATCTCTGAATCAGGTACAACGTCGGTGACGCGAACATAGTGTCTGACCGCGGAGGCGATATCGTTTTGTTTCTGTGCGGCGACGCCCTGATTGTAGATTGCAGTGGCCAGATTGTTGCGGATCTGCCGTGCCGAAGCATCTTTCTTCTGGTACTGACCGATCACAGACGTATAGGCCACTTCCGCGGCACTGTAGTCTTCCTGACGGAAATAGGCGTGAGCCTTGATTATATGGATATCATAGGTGGCAGCTGTGTAGGGCAGGTCACCGGACTGCTCAATCAGGCTGATGGTTTGCGCGTAGTTACCGGCCAAGTAGGATTCCTGAGCGGCGTGCTTAACGATCTGCACGGCATGTTCGTCGTGCGGGTACAGGCGTGTGTACAGGATGGAATATCGCACGAGCTTGTCGAGCAGGCCCCTTTTTTCGGCGTCAGCCTTGGTGTCGCGGTGCAGTCGCGTCGCGAGCAGGATTGAGGCGTAGGCTGCGTCCTTGTTGAGAATGATATCGGCGTCATAGGCCGCCATCTCGTAATGCTGCAGGGCCTGAGCGTATTGCTTGTTGTGGTTCAGAAGCTCCGCGTACAGGTAGTAAATATTGTCTTTACGGGCGTACGCCTTGTAATCCTGCAAATAGCGCTCGTACCAGACGCGCGCCTGAGCGAAACTTTCCGACTTCCCGGATTTGTTGAACTCACGATGATAATGTGCAGCGGCAAGAACGATATAGTCCCTGAGTGCGGCCGATACCTTTGTATAGAGTTGCTGGTTGCTATTGCCCTTGGTCCAATAGCTATGCTGTGAATTATAGTGGGTGTAAACGTCCTCCAGGCTGTTGATGGCCATGGCCGTGAAACCACTGTCCTTCCATATATCGACGATGCGGAGCTTGGCTTCCGGTACGTGCGCCGAGGTAGGGTGGTCGTGGGCGAAGGCCTCGAAGATGCCGGCGGCGTCCGAGTAGCGTTGCTGCTTGCGGAATACCTCGCTGACATGCGCATAGGTCTCAAAGATATAGGCGAAGCCCGGCTTGCCGGCAAAGTAATCACTGAGCGCTGCAGAACCACCCATATAGGAAAACGACAGGCCGAGAGCCCGGAAATATTCGTCGAACTGGTTTTTTGCCGAGTCTCCCAACGTGTCATAGGGTTTGAATCCGCTTTCGTCAACAACCTCCACAAAGTCGTCTACAGCCTGATGGTAGTATTCCTGCTTGAAGCGGGCCCAGCCGCGCTTGTAGCGCGCATTCTGCCTGAAGACCAGGTTGTCACGGGAAACGAGCACCTCAGTGTATATATCCTCCGCCGTACTGTACTCGCCGCGGCTGAAGGCAGCCTCGGCAAGGCGAAATTGGCTCTCGACATAATAGTCCGATTTGGGGTGTTTACTGACCAGCATTCTCAGTGTGTCGAGCGACTTGTCATACTCGCCCCTTTGATCGTAGGCGCGCGCCAGTTGATAGAGTGACCTGTCATTATTATTGGCATTTGGATAGTCGCGCAGAGATGTTTCAAGAAGCTCTATGCTCCGATCTAGCGCGGCGTTGTGCAGGCTATCTTCCAGCGCCAGGGTGCCTTCGCTGTGCTCGCCGTTGTTGCGGGAGAGCCGGTCGATGAGTTGGAACTCGAGCTGTGCCAAGCGCTGCAGGGCGTCCACACGCGAAATGTCCTGCTTGGAGGCATGCTTCAGATATTCGGCATAGGCCTCGCGGATGGCGGCCTCATTACTGGCACGGTCAACGGTTTGAGTGATGGCGGATTTTCCTCCGACAACATCAATGTCCCGGAGGGTGTGTTGCCGCGTCGGAGTAGTGCCGCATGCTAGCAATGCTAGGGGCAATATGCTGGCGAGTACATATCTCATTGCGATTCACCCAGACGGCCGGCATCTGTGTCATGCATGCGGGCCAGACCAAACCGGGCCTGGTTCATATAACTGGTCATGTAATTCGTTCGGCGCCTGAGCGCCTCGCGTACGGCTTCGCCCAACAGCTTGCGGTAGGCGTCCTGTAAAGCGGAAAAGTCATTCTTAAGTGCCGGTTCCTTAACAGTCTCCATGTATGCCTGGTATGACCACAACAGGCGCAGATTGTCGAAGAAGGACACTGGAAGCAATCCGTCCAAATCTAGAAGCTCGCTGCCGACGACGATGGTGTGGTCGTCTGCATTGTAGGTAATGAGCCGTGCTATATCCGCTTCGGACACGCTCAGACTGTCAAGTCGATGTCTGCGCTGATCATAGTAAGCAATGGCGTCGTTATAGCCTGCGGTTGCCGTGGCAAATTGCCGCAGCTTTTCGTAAAAATACGCCGTCAGGAGGTGCGCCTCATCGACAGGAAGCTCCAGTAGAGAGCTGTCCTTGAGGATGCGCACTGCATTGAGGGCGCCGATATAGTCATCTTGATTTGCCGCGCAAAGCGCGATGCCTAGCAAGGCGCGATTGGTGTAAAGGCCTTCACGGCTGACCTCACGAAAAGATTCTCGCGCATTGCGGTAATACTGCTGTTGCAGGAAGGAATAGCCGAGCATGGAATACAGTCGGTCACTTTGGCTATCGCGTGCCGCCAACGGCGCTCGCCGCAGCAGGTTGTTGACGATTTCGTGAGCATCAGACCACCAACCCTGGCGGATATTCGCGATGGCCAAGTTGATCTGCGCGGCTTCGAAGTAGGGCGATGATACGGGCATCTTTGAGTAGATATCAATCGCCTGCCTTTGCCTCTGCAGTTTTTGCGCGGCGATCCCCTGCATCAGCAGGGCGTGGTTCAATTTGTCCGGTGGCAAGTCACGTTCGATAGCGGCCAGCATGTCGCTCGCTTCTTGCCAATGGCCACGGTTGAAAAGTTGCCGCGCGAGGGCGAACTCCATGTTGGAGACGACCGAGCGGTCGCTGTCCTGTCTGGCCAGTGCCAAAAGCCGCGAGGCCGTCTTCCGTTCATTCGAGTCAAGCAAGGTGGTTACGACGCGGATGGCGACTCCACTGTTGATATTTCGTTCGATCAGCGAGAGGTTGTTGAAGATCAACAATACAGCCTGCTGCGAACTGTCCTGTCCCAGACTCCGCTGGAGCTCGCTCGCGAAGACATCGACACTGGTGAAGCGTGCGATGCCTTCGCGTTTCACCTTGGCAGAGTAAAAACGTGAGGTAAAGTCCTGCAAGGTCCTGTCCAGCTGCTCCGACTGCGCGGCGAATAGATCCGCGCCGGCAGCCTGTGCCAGCGGGAGCGCGGCGAGTAGTGCCAGCAAGGTTAGAGACTTGGACAAGTTTCCGAGGAAGCTACGGGACATGCGTAGGCGACCTCAATGGTTGACGGCATACTTGAACTCGCCATCCTCCGTCACGCCGATATGAATGCCACTGATGTCTTTGTTATCCGCCATGCGGCTCAGGCACTCGCTGGCGAGTCTTGGCAGCAGGGTGCGGGATAGGATGTTCTCAATATTGCGGGCTCCGGTATCGACTTCCTGACAGCGTGCAACGATATGGAACAAAACGTCTTCGTCAAAGCTGAAGGTGGAGTTGTAATGCTCGCGCACGCGTCGCGCGATACGTTGCATGTTAAGCCGGCATATATTCAGCAGGTTATCATCGTTTAGCGGATAATAGGGGATAATCGTGGTGCGTCCGAGAAAGGCTGGTTTGAAATGGTTGAGCAGCTGCGGGCGAAAGTTATCGAGCAGGACGTCGACATCCGGAAGCTCTTCACTGGCGGCGCACATGGCGCGGATATGTTCTTCGCCGGCATTGGATGTCATGATGATAATGGTATTGCGAAAATCGATGTCGCGACCTTCCCCATCCTTGATGGTGCCCTTGTCGAAGAGGTTATAGAATACGTCCTGAACGCCAGGATGGGCTTTCTCCATCTCGTCGAGCAGAAGAACGCTGTACGGCTTGCGTCGCACGGCTTCGGTCAAAACGCCGCCTTCTCCATAGCCTACGTAGCCGGGCGGGGACCCTAACAACATCGATACCTTGTGTTCTTCCTTGAACTCCGACATGTTGATGGTGGTGATATTCTGTTCGCCTCCGTACAACACGTCGGCCAGGGCGAGCGCCGTTTCGGTTTTGCCGACGCCGCTGGGACCGACCATGAAGAATACGCCAATGGGTTTGCGTGGATCGGTGAGACCGGCGCGAGAGGTACGGATACTTTCGGCGATGGCATGCAGTGCATGGGACTGGCCTATTACGCGTCGGGCCAGGGCGTCCTGCAGATTGAGGATCGAGGCGATCTCATCCGAGAGCATCTTGCCAACGGGAATGCCGGTCCAATTGGATACGACCTCGGCGATAGCCTGGCTGTCGACATCGACCTGAATCATAGGGTTTTCACCCTGGATGTCGTCCAGTTCCTGCATGAGCTTGTGAAGCCTGGTCCTGATTTCGCCCAGTACCTCATCGGCGAGAGGCTCGGGCAGGCCTTTCTTATTGCGCGCCTCTTGCGGCAGGTTGCGGCTGTGAAAGTCATCCTCGATTTGTTGTTGCAGTGCGTGGATTTCCGAGACTTTTTGCCGTTCCTTGTCCCATTGCGACTCCTGCACGGCCAGCCGTTCTTGGAGCGTTTCAAGCTGCGATCTCAGTTCTTCGATGCGTGTATCGCACTTGCCGAGTGTGGCGTTTTCGCGCTCAAGTAACAGACTATTGGTTTCGCACTGCTGGATGGCGCGACGGGTGTCTTCAATAGCTGCAGGGGTAGTGCTCTGGCTAAGCGCGACACGCGCGCAGGCGGTGTCCAGCAAGCTGACGGATTTGTCCGGCAATTGGCGCGAAGTAATGTAACGGCTGGAGAGGCGTACAGAATCAACGATGGCCTCATCAAGTATGCGTACACCATGATGATTCTGCAGCATGCCGGAGATTGCGCGCATCATATCGATGGCTTTGTCTTCGCTCGGCTCTTCAATCTTCACGACCTGGAAACGTCGGGTCAGCGCAGGATCACGTTCGAAGTACTTCTTGTATTCGGCCCATGTGGTGGCGGCGATGGTGCGCAGCTCGCCGCGGGCAAGGGCCGGCTTCAGCAGGTTGGCTGCGTCGCCCTGGCCTTCCTTGCCGCCGGCGCCGATCATGGTGTGCGCCTCGTCGATAAACATGATGATTGGGTGCGGCGAGGCCTTGACTTCGGCGATGACCGACTTGAGGCGGTTTTCAAACTCGCCCTTGACGCTGGCGCCGGCCTGCAACAGGCCAAGGTCGAGGCTTCGTACGCAAACGCCCTTGAGCGGCTCAGGTACGTCGCCCGTGGCGATGCGTAGGGCAAAGCCTTCGACGACAGCGGTCTTGCCTACACCGGCTTCACCGGTGAGGATGGGGTTGTTTTGCCGACGGCGGGTGAGGATGTCGATAATCTGGCGGATCTCCTCGTCACGTCCTAGCACCGGGTCAATTTTTCCCTGTTTGGCGTCTTCGGTTAGATTGACCGTGTACTTGTCCAACGCGGGGGTTTTGCTTGGCTTGCCGGCGGTTGCCGCACGCGTATCACCGTCGGCCTCGCCTTGTCGGGTGTTGGCGGACTCCGCCGTCGTACCGACAATGGCGCGCGCTACTTCGCGCATGGATTCCGGCGGGATCTTCCTAAACTCTGCAGAGGTGCCTTCCATGCTGCGTCGCAGGCCGTCATCAAGCACGATGGCGGTGAGGATATGCGCGGAGGTGGCAAGGGGATGCATATACTCGACCGAGGCGAGCATCCAGGCATTCTTGGCGACATCGACGACGGTAGGTGACAGGGCCGGGGCGCGTGTGTTGCCCGCCTTAATTCTATCGAGCTCGCGATTTAAGTCCTGGGTCAGACGACCGATGTCGATCTCGAATTTCTCGAGCGCTGCGAGAATGTCGCTGTCATTTGCCTCGAGCAGCTTTAGCAGCCAGTGCTCCACTTCGACATTATAATGCGTGCGCGCCAAGCACAGACCGGCGGCGCCTTCAAGAGCATTGCGGTTGAGGTCGTTAAGTTTTCCAACCAGCGATTTCAGATCGATTGTTACCATGTTGTCCTTACCTTTTTTGGTCCCGTTTGCGTTGCAGTGCCCGCTTATGTGGTGGTGTGACGCTTCAACATATCCCTTGTACTTTGTCGCAACAGTTCTTCCCACAGATCTTCACAAATCTGTGGCTATTGTTTGAAAATTCCCCGATCCCGCCGGCGCGAATAACCCAATCGTAAGGTGCGTCATTGATGATCGCAGTGCCGGACGAGTAACAGGGCAAGATGTCGTAACGATTTTCCGGGGAAGTATCCTTGACATAGTTTGCATGCACGAAAAACTTCCTTACCTGCTGCTCGCTGAGCAGAAATCCTTTGCATACTCCGGTGGTATAAGCATGTTCCGGCTCATTGCCGCCGGCAGCCGTGACTTGAATGTCAGATATGGTGAAGCCGTCATCGGATATCGATACGACATGGGCACTGCAGCCGCAAAGTAAGACGAGTGCCAATAATCCTGCTGTCACGTCAGGCAGTACGACGCCCGGCGATACCACGTCATTCTCATATCGTATGTTGCTGCTGTTCATGCTGTCGGTCTCAACGTAGCCGGCGCGCCGATACAGGTATGTCCACCGTTGCATCGGTGCCTTTGTACTTTCCGGTGCGAGTGGAAAGCCAGGTATTCCAGCCCATGATCGTTGGACTGTCTTTGCTGAAGCGGATGCGCTCGGGAATGTCGGTGCGCTTGATGCGCATCACATAGTCATAGTCGTATTCAAAATTGATATACAGCCTGACGATCTCATCGAGTGCTTTGAGCGTGGCAGTGCCCGGTGCAAAATTCGGGAGCTGTTCCTGAGACAGAGGCCCTAGAATAATGCGGACCTTGCCTTGCGCGAACCATCCCTTACGGCCGAGCATAAGGGACTTGCCAAGTTGGTTGTTTTGTCCGCGTGGGGCGGCAATGCCGGGCAGGCGTGTACGTACGTCGTCAATCAATTCCTGCCACTGCCCCATGAATTCCCGTATCTCGACGGGAATGCCAAAGTGGTGGCCTATGATCTGCTTCAGGCCGACGGCACTTCTGACTTTGCTGCTGAATAGTCCGGCGTAATACAGTAACGACTCGTCCCTGGTATGCAAGCGATGTTGCAGACCATGCGATCCTAGCCCAATCATGGACAACAGAACCTGGGTATGATTGTCGCCGTCCGAACCCGGGGGTGGATTTAGTTGTTTGCGCTCATACTCCACCGGCAGGTTGTATTTGGTCGATGCCTGGTAAAACAGCGAGATTGTCCGGTGATTGAATAGATCGAGGAAATCCAGCAGGGATTTGTCCTTGTGTTTCAGGCGCTGCTGTATCAATTCGGAGTAGTGATAGGGCAATACGCCACTGCTGCCCGCCAGGCCAAGAAAATTGACAGACATGCGCCACTGATTGGGCGCGCTGGTATTGTCCTTGACCCCTACATTGTCGATTTCAGCCGACGGAAATCCCAGCGACGGCCGACCATGAAAACGCACCACCTCATTGGCGGGAGGCGTGAATCGGGCAACTGGACTCCTGGCGAAGGCGCGCGACGATGGATGGACGAACGCCGCCGCACGCTCCAGCAAGCGCACCGCCTGCATGAAGCTGAAATCGAATGGCCGCTGCACCAATTGCGTGATTACAGGAGTATCTTTTCGCCGGCTCGTGGGGGACATCGCTTGAGGTAGCCTTCCTTGCTGCTCACGCGGATCAGCACCCGCGTGAAGCTGTTTATCGAACAATACAAAGCGAAAAAATGCTCCAGCACGCTGGCGAACAGGTACACGCTACTGCCGGCGAGTTGGCGATCGTTAATCTCGATATCGATTTCCATGCCGCGACACATCGTCGTGTGACCATCAATGTTCAGTGGCGCACTTATCGGATGAGTCTTGATTTGCACAATAGAATCGATGATGGCACGGGTCACCGATGATTCTCTGAAATCATACAGGCGTAACATTTCTTTCAGCGCCTGGGTCGCATCATCGCGCCCGGTAAGCGAAAGAAAATTCAGGTTTAGATGCGAAATCAGGCGCCAGCGGGCGTTGTTACGTAGCGGTGGACGCACGACCGAAGTAGGCTTGGTAATAAAACGTATCTTCGCGCAGGGTGGCGCGCCGTTGACGCATTGCAGCTTTGGCTGGTCCGCCGTAAATGGGAGTTTGGACGGCTGGTCCCGGTTGCTGCACATGGTGTTTATATTCAGAGTGCGTCCTTCCGGCAGGTTCGGATTGAAATCAAGATCGACCAAGCTCAGGTACACATCGGTACCTTCGTCTCGCTCGTAGATTCCGAGTTTTGCGGTGCGGCGCGAGGCGAACCAGAAGGAATGGGTGAGTGTGTTCTGGCTCTCGTGATTCAGGCCGAACATCGGAAAGTATTCCTCTGTCTCGCCCGTTGGCGTGGAGCTGCTTACCTGGTCGATCGAATACACCTCATAACCGGTAGGGCGGCGCGCTTCCGGGATTACCTGATATTCATGTTTGGTGTGATCGACGCGGATAGGGTCCGCTTTATGCGGAAACAGGTTGACTGCCGGCGTGCAATTCAGAACGAAGGTTTGACCGGAAATGCTGTGCTCCATTTCGACGTCGGCGCTGCCAAGGTAAAAATACAGATGGAGCATCGAACCGGCATCGTCAGGAATGAATTTATCCAGTCCTTCGATATCGATGAACATGAATTTTTCAGGAAAAATAAAGTATTCAGTCAGCAATCGATAGCCGACGAAGGAGGCCGGCGGATAGGGCAACAGGCCTTCGTCTTGGGCGAAACCGACCGGCTTTACGGCATCGGCGCCCAAGACGATGGGCTGTGTATCGTCGTCAGAGCGTGCCAGTACGACACTCAGGCAATCATTGAGCAGCATCTGATACAAGGGGTTGATGTACTGAGCCTGACCTTTCAGATAGAAACGCAGCTTGCCAGGCTTGAGTTCCGCGAAACTCATCTGTTTGGTAAAGGTAGCCAGCGACAATTTGAGCACGCTCTGCGCGCCGCGCACCCGCGCGGAGCCGGGCGTGGAAAATGGCAGGCCCAGCAGTGCCGCACTCTGAACCTCGATCGGGTGCATTTGCGTGGGGTAGACGGTCGAGAACAAGCAGCTCTCGCCCTGGTACTGCTCGGTTTCCAGCAGCGTACGGGCGGGGATGTTGAAGGCCGCATCCAGCTGCTCGCGGTCCGGTGTGAAGTTGACAATCGACATGGACGGGACCGGACGCAGGTAATGCGGAAAGATCACGTTGAGCATGGCGTCGCTCAGTTCCGGAAAGTCGTCGTCCAACTTGTGCTGGATGCGCGCATTGAGGTAGGCAAAGCTTTCGATCAAACGCGAGACATGAGGGTCCTCGATGATGTCGTCATTGATGCCGAGACGACCTGCGATTTTTGGATGCTCACGGGCAAACTCCGCGCCCATGTTCCGGATAAAGGCAAGTTCCTTCTCGTAATACCCTAACAGTTCATCACCCATGTGAAATTTCCTTTACGCTGACAGTGCGGGTGACGGATTCGAGTATGGAATCGAATACTACGGTCTCTGGCAATGGATCGGCATAAATCTCCGCATCGATGCGAAAGCGCAGAGTGCGATCCGTGCTGTCTTTGTTGTCGACGTAGGATACCCGCACGGACTTGAAGCGCGGCTCGAAGTCCGAGAGTGTCGTTTCCAGTCGGGTGGTAAATTCGTCGCGCCGTTTTTTATCGATGATATTCACCGTAGCCAAATCCGGCAGGCCGTAATTGAGCAGTGATTTTTCCAGCTCGGCGTATTCCTCTGGCGGTGCGATAATGTGATAACGCGTATTGAGCAGTGTCTCCAGGTCACGACGTACGCTGTCGCGCATTTGTCTGAGCAATTGATGATGTCCCTGGTCTATTTCAGACTGGCTGTGCGGCTCGTTGTCGATCAAGCGATCCAGCAAGGATGGCCGCAGTTTCTTCTTTTTGTCTACGCGCGCCATATGCCTATCCTATCGATGCCAGTTCGGTGACCATTTCCAGCTCTGAGACCATATGGTCGAGTTGATAGTGCGGTTTTAGGTGAATGACGCAGGCATACTCGCCGGGGCGCATCGGCAGCTCCTTGACCCGAACGTTCGCCTCGCGCAGCGGGTAGCGAGCCTGGTCGTCCCAAGCCATATCCTCGCGGCCTGTAGTGTAGCTATCCAACCACTCGCGCAGATAGTTTTCGCACTCGGACGCGCTGAGAAAAGATCCGACCTTGTCGCGGATCATGATCTTTATGTAATGGGCAATGCGCGAACCGCATAAGATATGTTGCAGCATGGCGGACAGGCGTGCGTTGATACGGGCATCGCTTGAGCCGAACTCGCGAGGCTGCTGGATGGACTGGTTATTGTAGAAGGCGGCGTAGGGCGTGTTATAGCACTGGCACAGCGGAATGAAGCCCAGATCGCTGAGATTCTTTTCCATGTTGTCGGTGATGATTACCTCGGTCACCGGTTTGACGGCGATCCCGTCAGTATCGGTGGCGAATTCATCCGCCGGTAGCGTGGTGACAAGGCCGCCGGCGAGATAATTGCGTGGTACGCCACGAATGTGTCCGAACCAACCGACATTGGCAAACTCGCGGATCAATATCCCGCCGAAGGCATAGCAAGCGTTACCCCATAAATAGTTTGCGTGCCCTTTGCCGCCCACCTGTTCTTGAAAGTAAATACCCTTGTAGCTTCCGGGACGATTCAGATAGGGGCGGCGCATCAGCACGCGCGGCAGGGTCAGGCCGATAAACCGGGCGTCGGGCTTGCTGCGCAAAGCGCGCCAACGGGTGTATTCGGCCTGCACGAAGACATTGTCCAGATTGATGGGCTGGCCAAGGCCGGCGAAGTCATCCAAGCCGAAGAATTCACTGGCGGCGGCGGCAATGAAGGGGGAAAAGGATGCGGCGGCGATTTGCGCCAAGCCTTCGAGCGTGGCGATATCATCGTGCGGGTGCAGTGCGGAAACTTGGTGACTAATCTGGTAATCGCCGATCAGAACGCCATAAGGCTCGCCACCAGGCATGCCATATTCTTCATTGTATATCTTGTTAAACAACTGGCTCTGATCGAATTCGATGGCGCGGCCGATGTCCTTGACAACTTCCGCCCACGTGATGTCGAGCACTTTTATCTTGATGTTATGCGTGCCGTCGGCTTGTTCCACCAGATACGACAGGCCGCGCCAGGAGGCTTCCAGGCGCTGGTACGCCGGGTGGTGAATAATGCTATTGAGCTGCTCGCTAATCAACGCGTCAATGTCAGCAATCGTTCTGTCGATAGCATTAACGATGCCTTGCGATGTTTGTTTCGAGTGGTTTGGTATGAATTCCTTGACCCAGTAGCGCAGCGCCTTCTCGCTATCAGTTTCGGCGAGAAACTGCGCAAGACTGATGATATAGGGCTCATGTGACACCAGATCCGCAAGTGTGACGGAGCGCGCCTTGGCAGCAAGGGAGAAGGGTAGCGACTGTGCGTACGATTCAGACACGGCGTTTCGGGTCAACAACTATATAGGCCAATGACCGGCGGGATGAGTAACCAGCCATTTAAAACCCGCCCCGGCACCGCGGAGGCGCCGGGGCGCGGGTACATCAGCCGGCCTTTGGAATGTTGGCGACGAGACGCAACGAAGCGGTCAGTTCTTCCATTTGCAACCAGGGGCGTAGCCAGGCGATAGCACTGTACACGCCGGGTTGCCCCGGAACTTCCTTGACCTGAATGGCGGCCTCGGCGAGGGGATAGCGGGCTTTCATATCAGCGCTGGCGCCAGGGCTGCTGTTGACGTAATTCGAGATCCAGCGATTGAGCCACTCCTCGGCATCCGACGCTTCCATGAAGGATCCCACCTTGTCGCGTGCCATGACCTTGAGGAAGTGGGCGATGCGCGAGGTAGCCATGAGGTAAGGCAGACGGGCGGAGATTTCCGAATTCGCGGTAGCATTCGGATCATCGAACTTCTTGGGCTTTTGGGTGGTCTGTGCGCCGAAGAACACGGCGTAGTCAGTATTCTTGTAGTGGCACAGCGGCAGGAAGCCGAGCTTGCTCAGTTCGGCCTCCCGACGATCGGTGATGCCGATTTCAGTCGGGCATTTCTGGTCCATGTCGCCGTCATCGCTGGCGAATACATGGCTGGGAAGGCCCTCGACCTTGCCACCACCTTCGGCGCCGCGGATGCTGGTACACCAACCGTATTCGGCAAAGGCGCGGGTCAGTACCGCACCCATCGCATATGAGGCGTTCATCCAACAGTAATCATCGTGGCTGCGTTCCAGTTGGCGGCCATAGCTGTCGATATTGCCCTCTTCGAAGTTGAAGGCCTCAATCGGTTTGGTTTCGGCACCATAGGGCAGGCGGGCCAATACGCGCGGCATGGTCAGCACCACAAAGCGGGAGTCTTCGCTGTCACGGAAGCTGCGCCACTTGATGTATTCCGCCGATTCGAAGATTTTTTCCAGATCGCGCGGCTTCGACAGCTCGGTAAAGCTCTCGAATCCAAACATCTGCGGGGCAGACGCCGTAATGAAGGGGCAGAAGCCTGCTGCCGCAATGTTTGACATATTGCTGAGCAGATCGACGTCATCGGGATGGGCGGAGAACTCATAGTCACCGATGATGGCACTGAAGGGCTCGCCGCCCGCGATGCCGAATTCGCTCTCGTAGATTTTCTTGAAAGTCTGGCTTTGATCGAATTCCACCGCCTTTTCCAGGTCGCGAGTCAGCTCTTTCTTGCTGATATTCAGCATGCGGATTTTCAGCTGCGAACTCGTCTCCGAGTTGGAAATGAGGTGATGCAGGCCGCGCCACGAACCTTCCAGCTGCTGGAACTTTTCATTGCGCATGATTGCTGACAATTGGGAGCTCAGGGCACGATCGATGGCGGCGATCGCCGAATTTATCGTGACAGTGAGATTCTTGTCCCAGCTGACCGTGCCCTTCATCGCCTCCTGGGTCAGGGCCTTGAGCAATTCCTCGGTTTCATCACGCGGGGTTTGCTTGGTTGCGCCAATGGCCTGTTCGAGGAAACTGACTTCCTCGACGACGGCCTCTTGTGCTTCAGCCTGTAATTCCTTGCTCATCATTTGTCACCCTTCTCGTTACCACTCTCTTCCAAGCCAAGCTCTTTGGATATGGCGGCCATGGCTTCCTTGTTGTTGAGAATGTTTTCGAGGATCGCTTCGAGCTTGTCTGAACGATCGGCCTTGGTTAGTAGATCACGCAGTTTGTTGCGGGTTTCCATCAGCTTCTTCAGTGGCTCGATCTTGTCCACGATCTTATGCGGTTCGAAGTCGTCCATGCTTTTGAAATCCAGATTGACGGCCATTTCGGTGCCGTTGCCATCCAGGGTGTTCTCGACCTTCATATTGAGCTGCGGTGCGACGTTGCCCATGACTTCATTGAAGTTATCCCGGTCAATCTGGGAAAACTTGCGGTCTTTGAGCGCTTTTTTGGTATCAACGTTGTCGCCGGAGTAATCACCCATGACACCCATGACAAAAGGAATTTCCTTTTTGCTGAGCGCGCCACTGGTTTCGACGTCGTATGTGATGTGTACCCGGGGCTTCCGAACCCGTTTCAGCTTGTCATGAATGCTTTCTGCCATAACCAGTTCCTCATGGTTGAACTTTCAAAAGTATTGCACCACGCCTTGTCGCTCAAGTCAGGTCCAATGTGTATATAACCTATCGCCACCACCGTCTTGCGGCTTTCTTCGGGTGAGTTGACGTCAACCCGCTCGGTCTTATTGAACAATCAACCGATCGCCCTTGGATCACCTTATTCGACGGTATTAATCATCACTGACCTTTACCCCCGTCAGCGAGCTGAATGTATTGCGAGAACCCGAGTCCGGTATCAATTCATGAATCAGATCCCCCAGCGGCATGTTGCCCCACCGGACGGCCTTCTCGATGACATAGGAAATCGGCGAGTGGGGTTCCGTCTGGCGGAAAAATTCGGAGATCTGCGCCAGCTGTCGGAAGGCATCGTCACGTGACCGGACCGGGCCCACGTTCGGTGTACCGGGGGCGGCTGGGCCGGCGTCGTCCGTATGAGCCGTATCATCGGCTGGCTGTTCTGTGGCCTGCGGCAACTTGAGCTTCGCAATATGTGTTATCGCGCCCAGGATGTCGCTCAGTGTGCCGATTATATTGCTGGCCGGGGGGGAGTCGTGGATGCCACAGCGTTCGTCGAGCAGTTGACTGATTCGCTTGTATTCTTCCAGCGCATCACGCACGTCGTCGCGCAGGTCGACATAGAAGGACTGTTCGGATTGGTCGACTGCCGTCTGGATGTCATCGACACTGAAGCCATTTTTGGCGATGAGATCGGCGCGGCCCTGTTCATCGGTGACGCGCTGAGCGTCCAGGGCCTGTTTGTATTGCCAGTAGGTGTAGGGGCCGTGTGCGCCTTGGGTAATGGGGACGCTGCGCATCGGAGCAATGAGTACGCCTTCGGCGCCTTCCCCGTTGAGCCCGGTCAAGGCTGCGACGCGGGTAGCGATTCCGTCTTCGTCCGGCAGTGGATAGAGGTCGTCCCAATATTGCTCAATCATCTGGCGGATAAGGGAAAAGCCATCGCGCAGCCCCTGAAAACCCGCGCGGCGGACCAGCGCCTCGGTGTACCAGCTGGCGATCTCCAGGTCCTTGGCCTGGCCTTTCAGAATATCCGGAGCCAGTTGCAGCACCGTGCGCCAGTGTTCGTCAGCCTGGGTGCTGTCATTGTCGAAGATGTTGCTGCGTTCGGCAGCGCGTGCACCCTTGCGGGCATCACGAATGCGGGAATATTCGGAGGTTACTGAGACATTCAGCCTGATATCGCTCCCAACAGCACTCTCGGCCGAAACAGGCTCAAGCATACTATTGATATCGATATACTGTGGTGACGCCATGTCCAAGTTCCCTCTGAGTTTTACGGGCCTGAGACCCGCATGCAAATCCTGTGCAGACGCTTTGATATGAATTACGCGATACCTTCCCGGCGCCCATAGCCTGTACAACGACCACCCTTACTGGTATATCGGCGGCGCTGTTTCACTGCTGTGTCGCATGATACTTAGGGCATCAGGGTGTTGTCCAAAAAATGTACTTCACCCGGCTGTCCGTGGAGGCATTGTTAAGTTGCAACGGAGTTAGTTTACATGTTTATATACCACGCGCAAAATAATAGGGGAAATAGTTCAGAGATGTAAACACGTTATTCTTTCGTGATAATTGGCCACTATTTTAGTGGGATAAAATTCAGCGAATACGAGGCTGAGTGTAACGCAGGTTGCGTTAAGTAGTTATTATGATTACGGTGTCACACCGGCAGTCATGGAGACGGAATGGGTTCAGGGAGCGAATGCGTGTCAATCGAAATTTCCATAGTCAGATCTCCCAAGCACGTTCAGCATACGAAGACGTCGCATTGCTTTGCGACGCAGGGCGGTTCACTGGGCCGTGGGCCGGACAATGCCTGGGTGCTGGAAGACCCTGAGCGCTTTATCTCCACCCGGCATTCCCAGATAGTGTATGAAAACGGTCGGTATTATCTGGCCGACCTGAGCACCAATGGCACCTTTTATAATGGTGCAGCCGAGCCTATCGGTAACGGCAACCGGGTTCCCCTTAAAGACGGCGACCGCTTCAGTCTAAGCGACTACGAATTCGAGGTGCGTGAGCGGGCAGACGGTAGCGCGGCCGGAATGCCGGAGGATGATCCCTTTGCGCTCAATGGCTTCGCGGGGCATTCCTCGATGGATGACGCCGATTTGAGCGGATTCGCCAGCAGCTACGTTGGCAGTGACCCCTTCGCCAACCCTGTGGCCGCCCCCCTGCCCGCGCTCGGGTCGCTGATTGAGCCGGACTACGCAGAAACCGACCCCCTTGCTGTGCTGGACCGGGTCGGGCAGCCGTCTCAGGCCAACCCGTTTCTCGAACCCTTTGCTCCAAGCCAGCCGGACAACGCCGATCCCATGCAACAGGCGATGGCCTGGCCGAGCGCCATTCCGGAAGACTGGGACAATGAGCTTGGCGGGCACGAGCCGCCGGTAGCGCCTGTCAGTGCTCCGCCAGCCCAGGCCCCGTTCAATGCGGCCGACTCCAATACCCTCGAGATGTTGCGCATGGCGGAGGAAAAGTGCGAGGCGCTGGAGACGGAAAACCGGGCATTGCTCGCCGAGATTACGCAGCTGCGGCAAAAGCTCAAGAACGTCGGGCAGACCACGGCGCCCAAAGCCGTGGAACGCAGGGTACACGAGACTGACGAATCCCTGATCGAAGTGATGGGACTGGGGGGCTGGGACCTGTCCGAGGCCAAGCGGCTGGAGGTCAGCAACATCGCAGGACAGATCGTGCGCGAGACACTTATCGGGCTGATGCAGGCCCTGAGTTTTCGTAAGAAGATCAAGGAAGAGTTCCGCATCAATGTGACAACGATACAACCTGTCGAGAATAACCCGTTGAAGTTTTCCGCCAACCTCGAGGACGCCCTGGAGAACATGTTTGTGCGCGAGAACAAAGCCTACATGCGGCCACTCGATGCGGTCCGCGAGGGATTTCAGGGGATTTCCGAACATCAGGTGGCCGTGCTGTCCGGCATCCAGGCCGCCTTTCGAGGCATGATCGAGCGCTTTGACCCTGATTCTTTGGAAAAACGCTTCGAGAAATACCGCAAGGCCGGGGTCATCAAGGTTGGACAGAAAAGTAAGAACTGGGATTCATACCGGGAGTTTCACCAGGATCTGGTGAACAACCTGGACAATTCCTTTCAGCATTTATTTGGCTACGACTTCATGCAGGCCTACGAGGATCAGTTGCAGCGTCTGGTGATGTCGCGTCGTGCCAAGGCCAAGGCGAAATCCTGAATAACACGGGTGTGAAATGAGAATGGAATATATAGCCAAGCTGTGCATCGCGGGCATGTTGGCCGTGTCGTTAACCGCCTGTAGCACGATCAATACCAAGGTCGGCGGCGTGTTCGGGATGGATACCGATCTCAAGCTGACCTTCGAGGCCGATACCGGCATCAATCCGGATGACAACAAGAAGCCGGCGCCCTTGTTCGTGCGCCTGTATGAACTCAAGTCCGACAAGCAGTTCCGCAATGCCAACTTCATCGACCTGTATGAACGAGACAAGGAGGTTCTTGGCGCGGACATGATCGCCAAGCAGAACCTCAAGCACATCGCACCGGGAGAGACGAGACAGGATGAATATGTGCTCGATACGCAAACGCGATTTGTCGGGCTGTTTGCCGAGTTCTCGCAGTATAAGGATGCCTCGTTCAAGGTGATTATACCGGTGGCGCCGACTAACGTGGTTGCCTCGTCAGCGGTCGTTTCAGTGTCGGGCAACCGGATCAGTGTGACGCACTGAGGGCTTGCGCACGCAGGCATTCTGGTGAGGGACGCCGGCCAAATGCCGGCAGAAAAGTAAACGGAATACAGCATTATGTCATTTGACAATAAAGTGGTGTGGTCGGAGGGGATGTTTCTCAATCCCCAGCATTTTCAGCAACAAGAACGCTATATCGAGCACTACATCAACAGTAAGTGCAGTGCTTACGGCGCCTATGGCTGGGGTGTGCATGAGCTGTCTGTAGATCAGGAACTGCTCAAGCTGGGCAAGATATCGCTGCTCAGTGCACGGGGCGTTTTCCCGGACGGCACGCCGTTCAATTTCCCGGCACCCGATGACCCACCCCCTGTGCTGGAGGTCCCCGTCAACACACACGAGAAGATCGTGTATCTGGCGATACCAGTCAGACGGCCCGGTGCCGTCGATGTGCTCACCGGTGATGATGCGCAGGGGATGGCCCGCTACTTCTCTTCCAAGGTCGAGCTGCGTGATGTGACGCTCGACGGCGGCGACTCGATCTCCGTTGACATTGGGAAATTGCGTATGCGGCTGTTGCTCGAGTCGGATGATCAGAGCGGCTATGCCTGCGTCGGGATTCTGCGAATTGCCGAGGCGCGTGAAGACAAGAATGTCCTGCTCGATGAACAGTATATTCCGACCTGCCTGGATGCCAGCGCGTCGCCTCGTCTGAGCGGCTTTCTCTCGGAGCTGGTCGGCTTGCTGCATCACCGGGGCGAATCCATAGCCGGTCGCCTGGCGGATACCGGACGCGGCGGCACCGCTGAAATCGCCGATTATATGCTGCTGCAGTTGGTTAATCGCCTGGAGCCCATGGCGAAGTATCTGTCGCGTATGCAGGGGCTGCATCCGGTAGACCTCTTTTCCGAGTCGGTGCAAATGGTTGGCGAGCTTTCGACGTTCACCGCAAAAAACAAACGTCCGCCGGAATTCCCTGCCTATCTGCACGATGATTTACAGGCGACGTTCACTCCGGTGATTGCCGCGTTGCGCCAGAGCCTGACCATGGTCTACGAACAGACCGCCATCGGCCTGTCTTTGGTGGAAAAGAAATACGGCATACGCGTGGCGCAGATTCCGGACCGCAGTCTGTTGTCCACGGCGAGCTTTGTGCTCGCGGTACGCGCGGATGTGCCGGAGAACTCCATCCGCTCACACCTGCCGGTACAAATGAAGATCGGACCGGTCGAGCGGATTCGCCAGTTGGTCAACGCCGCCATGCCGGGTATCCCGATCAAGTCCTTGCCTGTGGCACCAAGGCAGATTCCCTATCATTCCGGATTTGTCTATTTCGAGCTTGAGCGTAATACGCCTTTCTGGAAAGAGTTGCAGAACTCCGGCGGCTTTGCCGTGCATGTCGGTGGTGACTTCCCCGGACTGGAGCTCGAGTTCTGGGCCATTCGTCAGTAGGCTCACTGGAGAAGTGCATGTCAACAGATGACTCGGATAAAACCGTATTTCGCCAGTCCGGCGCCGCATCCGGCGCGCAGGGCGACCGAACCGTGATCAGACCCTCGCCAGGGCGCCGCGGGGCGGCGCAACCGCAGCAGCGGCAGGCTGATGCTGCGCAACACGCGCGAAACGACTATGCCAAGCCGGCGGGTCACACGCCGCAGCGAAGTTTCGAGGATACCCATAACGGGCAGTTCAGTACGTTGTGTGGACTGAATCCGCTGGTGAATGCCGCCTCGATGTTGCTGGCGGTGTTCCATAATGCGCGGCGGTCTATGGCGCACCCAAATGTCGGTGGACTGCATCAACAACTGGTCAGCGCCATCCGCGCCTTTGAGACAAGCGCGAAAGAAAAAAATATCCGCCCGGAAGTCGTGCTGGCGGCGCGTTATGTGCTTTGCACGGCACTCGATGAGGCGGTACTCAACACCCCGTGGGGTGCGGAGAGTGCCTGGACGCAACGCAGCCTGCTGAGTCTGTTCCACAACGAAACAAACGGCGGTGAAAAATTCTTCATGCTGGTCGACCGCATGCGTGAGAGACCCGCCGAAAATATCGACATTATCGAGCTTATGTACGTTCTTCTAAGTCTCGGATACGAAGGCAAGTATCGGGTCATCAGCCGCGGCCGGGATATGCTGGAAAATATTCGCGACGAGCTGTACCGGATCATCCGCACCCATCGGGGCGACTACGAACGCGAACTGTCGGCGAACTGGCGTGGCTTGGGGAATGTCAGGAATTCGCTCGCCAACTACATTCCGATGTGGGTCGTCGCCAGCGTGGTCTGCGGCGTGCTCGTGCTGGGCTATTCGGGGGTTCGGTACTGGCTGCATCAGTCGGCCGGGTATACGGTAGCGCAACTTGAAGCGATCATCAGTGCGGACCCCGACAAGACCCAGGGTCAATAAGCGGGTGCACAGGACACGTTTGGGCAAGATATGAGCAAGATAGCCGGTTTCTTCAAAAACAAAATAGTAATTTCGCTGATCGGACTGATAATCCTGTCACTGCTGATATGGTTTGTGGGGCCGTATATCAAATTCGGCAGCGACAATTACGCGCCGCTGGGTGGCGAGGTGGCGCGCCTTATCGCCATCATGGTGATTGTGATGATGTGGGGGCTCAATAACCTGCGCATCACGCTCATGGACAAGAAGCACAATGCCGAACTTGTGGCCGACCTGCAGGAAAACCACACCAGCGCCAACCGGCTGATCAACGAGCAGCAGTCGGAAGAGATTCATGTCTTGAACGAGCGGTTTTCGCAGGCTTTGGCGACCCTCCGGAAGCTCAAGTTCAACGGGCGCGGGTCACGCAAAGCGCTGTATGAATTGCCGTGGTACATCATCATCGGGCCACCGGGATCGGGCAAGACAACTGCGCTGATCAACTCCAGCCTCGAGTTTCCGCTGGCTGACAAGTTCGGCAAGGAGGCCCTGCACGGAGTAGGCGGTACGCGCAACTGTGACTGGTGGTTTACCAACGAAGCGGTACTGATTGATACGGCGGGTCGTTATACGACGCAGGACAGTCACAAGGTTATCGATAGCGGCGCTTGGGACGGATTCCTTTCGCTGTTAAAGCGGAACCGACGTCGTCGTCCGATCAACGGCGTCATCGTTGCTATCAGTCTGCAGGAATTGCTGTTGCAGACCGAGGATGAGCGTGCCGCGCATGCGCGCACCATCCGCACGCGAATCGACGAGCTGATGAACAAGCTGGAGATCCGTTTCCCCATCTATCTCATGTTCACCAAGAGCGATTTGGTGTCAGGCTTCAGTGAATTCTTCGAGGACATGGGCAAGGAGGAGCGTGAGCAGGTCTGGGGCGTTTCCCTGCCCAATGCGCCGGAGGCCTCGCAGAGTCCTGACCTGGATTATCTGCACGATGCCTATCAGGGGCTCGTCAAGCGGCTGTATGAACGGGTCATCACCCGTATTCATCAGGAGCGTGACCCTAACCGCCGAGCGGCCATCCAGGCCTTCCCGCAGCAAATGGAGAACCTGAAGAACATCGCCCTGCAGTTTGTGCAACAGACGTTCGTCAAGAATCGTTACCAGTTCCAGCCCTATCTGCGCGGGGTGTATTTCACCAGCGGCACGCAGGACGGTACGCCGATAGACCGCCTCATGTCCTCGGTGGCGGTGAATTTCGGTTTCGATCGCCAGGCGATATCCGGCGGCATCGGCATGGGCAAGAGTTTCTTTCTCGGCGGGCTGTTTCGCGAGGTGATATTTCCAGAGTCCGAGTTGGTGGGTTCAAATCGACGTTATGAGTCTTTTATCCGCTGGTCGCAACGTATCGGCTATGTGGGCATGGCGTCGCTCGTCGTTATCTTGCTGACTGCATGGGCGGGCAGTTTCACCCGGCACAAAATGTATATGGGCGAGGTCGAGGCCCAGGTCGCCGATTTCAATGTGGAGCGTGTGCGCGTCAATGCCTGGAGTAATGACCTGCGCCAGGTGTTGCCGAGCCTGAACGCGCTGGCCCGGGCCAGTATCGTGTATGACAAGGAGGCGCATCCCTGGCTGTCGGGCCTGGGCATGTACGATGGGACGGTCGATCAGATGGCGGACCGGGCTTACGAGTCGCAACTGGTGACGATGTTTCTGCCGCGCCTGCTCGATTACATGGCGGGTACCATCAAACACGCCAGCAATGAGCGCGATCTATACGATGATTTTCGTACCTATATGATGTTTGCGCATGTCGAGCACATCGATAAGGCCCATGTCATGGATTGGTTCAAGGGGCGCCTGGACGAGGACTTGTATGGTCAGGCGACACAGCGGGGCGAGTTAATGGCACATCTGGATGCCTTGTTGCGGATTGAACTCGAACCGTCCAAGCTCGATCAGTCCCTGGTCAATACTGTGCGCAGTCGCCTGTTGCAGGTTCCTGTCTCACAACGTGTCTACAGCCGGATCCGCAGCAATCCGAAATATTCGCAACGCATCAATCTGCTCAATGAGTTCGGCGAGTCTGTGCGCGGCACCTATGTCGTCAATGATTCCGTGCAACAGAACCTGTCGATGCCGGTGCTGTTCACGAAACAGGCGCATGAGAGCATAAATTTGTCCCCCGAGGCGGAAATTATTGCCGACCTGACGCGTGAAAAGTGGGTGCTGTCCGATGGCGAGGATGCCCGCGTGGATTTTGTCCAGGACGACCTGGATACGGTTGCGCGCCAGGTTCAGGAGCATTATGACGCCGATTACGCGGCGCATTGGGTGAGGATGTACAGCGCGCTGGAGGTCAAGCCCTTCGAAAGCCTGCGCCAGGCCAATGATACCCTGCAGGCATTCACTGACCCGGTGTATTCGCCACTGCTGTCGATCTTGCAGGTGGGCGTGGCCAATACCGTGCTGACCAACCAGATGGTGTCGGATCTTGCGGATGACAACAAGGATGGTAAGAAGGGAAGAGTGCTGGCTTTTGCCGCTACGCAGGTCGACCTGACCGTGGTGGACAAGCAATTCAGGGAGGTGAACCAGTTATTGCGCGAGCGCAAGGATCATCCGCCCGAGGTGCAGAATGTCATTCAAAAGGTGCGCCAGCTACAGGAGTTCGTCAACGAGATATTGATCGCCCCGGACCCCGGTAAAAAGGCCTTTGAGGTGGCACGCGCGCGCTATCAAAGCGGTGCCGGCAACGCGATTACTTCAATTGCCGGCTACGCAAATGGCCTGCCGGAGCCGCTCAATCGCTGGTTGCGGACACTTTCCACAGAAACGTGGAAGGTGGTGCTGGGGGCCGCACACGGATATGTCAATGCCGAATGGAAGAATCAGGTATATGAACCCTACGTGCGCGGACTTAACAACCGCTATCCGTTGCAGCGCGATGCCAGTGCCGATGTCGGCCTGCGCGACTTCACCGAGTTCTTCAAGCCGGGCGGTATCATCGACAAGTTTGCCGCGGAGTATGTCCGCCCCTTCGTCGATACGCGCAGCGGCTGGAGCAATCGCGGTATTGACAATTACAGCCTCGGGCTGTCGTCTGCGACGCTGGCGCAGATCCGCAAGGCGCAGGTTATAAAAGAGGTATTTTTCAGCGAAAGCCCGGAGTTTCCCAGCTTGACCTTTCAGTTGCGTCCTTACGATATGAAAAAGTCGGACGCGCGCTTTACCCTGGAAGTTAGCGACAAACGCATAACCTATAGTCATGGGCCCAAGTTCTGGAGCACTTTGCAATGGGCCGGAAATGACACGCAAAATCGCGTGCGTGTCATCTTTGAAGACATTCAGGATCAGCAGCACTCGCTTACGTATGAAGGTCCATGGGCCTGGTTCCGCTTGCAGGATGCCGCAAAGATCAGCAGTACCACCGCACCTAACGTGTACTTGGCGACTTATTCCGCAAATGACGGGAACCATAGTTATAGTGCCGCCGCAGCCGTGAATCCGCAGCACAACGTGCGTTATGAGATCAAGGCGCGCAGCGTGAACAATCCGTTTAACAAGGATCTTCTGGGCAGTTTCAGGTGTCCCGAGCGAATTTAGGAGGGGGCATGAGTAGTCCAGGATTGTATGGAAAGCTGCCTGCTCACGGTGATTTTGTGCAGCGCAATCTGCCTGGCGCATTTGTGCAGGAGTGGGATCAATGGTTGCAGCATCTGGTGGCGGGGGCCAGGGAAAAGATCGGCGAGCAGTGGCTCGACATCTACCTGACCAGCCCAATCTGGCGTTTCGTGCTGTCACACGGTGTGATTGACGCCAATCACTGGGCCGGGATCGTGTTGCCCAGTGTGGATTTAGTTGGGCGCTATTTCCCGTTCAGCATTGTCATGCAGGTTGGGCAACAGCATCATCCGGCTGGATTTCTCGCCGAGCAGTCTGCCTGGTTTTCCGCCATCGAGGAGTTGGCTTTGCGCGCCCTTGAAGGCGAGTTGTCGCTTGATGAGCTGGTCGATGCGCTGGAGCAATCAGGTACGGTTCTGGATAGCGCCTATCAGCCGGCGAACGATGTCTCCGGTTGCAGTGATATCCAGCTGGACATGGAGTTTGAGGAACAGTCGGTCATGTCCGCCTATCCGGCAATGCTTGACGCGCTGCTCGCCGGACAACTCAACAGCTACAGCGTCTGGTCGACGGATGGTTCCGAGCGCGTCGCGCCCTGCGTGTTCAGTGTGGCGGGCTTGCCGTCAACGAGCAAGTTGCCGGCGCTGCTGGATGGCCAGTGGCAGTACTGGGGATGGCGGCAACCCTATGTGCTGGTAGCTCCGGATAAAAACATGGGCGTTGCGGTATGACTGATATTACCGTCAGAAGGCCGGTTACCTGGACCTCTTGCGCGGCGACAGACGTGGGTACCGTGCGTTCAGTCAATGAGGATGCCGTTCTTGACAAGCCTGAGCTTGGCCTGTGGGCGGTGGCCGATGGCATGGGCGGCCACGAGGCGGGTGATGTCGCCAGTCAGATGATAGTCGAGGCTCTGGGCGAGCTGAACAGGCCGCAGGTGTTGAGTGATTTCATCAACCAGATCGAAAACCGGATCATCGACGTCAACGCGCGCCTGTTGGAGTACTCGGAGATCATGCTCGATGGCCGGGTGAGCGGAAGTACGTTCGTGTCGTTGGTGATCTACGGTCATGCCGGGGCCTGCCTGTGGATGGGCGATTCGCGACTGTATCGGTATCGCGGAAACAGGCTGCGGCAAATATCGCGCGACCACAGCCAGGTTTCCGAGTTGCTGCAGGCCGGTGCCATTACGGAAGAGGAGGCGCGGAATCACCCTGAATCCAATGTGATTACCCGCGCCGTAGGTACCAACGAAGTCCCCTATCTGGACATGGACGTGTTCGACGTCCAGCTCGGCGACGTGTTGTTGTTGTGCAGTGACGGACTGTACAACGCCCTTGACGAGAGCAGCATAGCAGCGTGCCTCGATAATGCGGATCCGAAGCAAATAGTTGCCCGGTTAATCGATGCCGCCCTGGCGCATGGAGCGGCCGATAACGTGTCTGTCATTGCCGTCAAGGGGATGCGGAACGGGATGCCCGTCGCAGCAGCATCCGAACAAGCAGAGCAAGTACACGGCGATGAATGACAAGTCAAAAGCCGATAGCAGCGTGCCGGCGGCACCGGGAACGCCGCAGGACAATCCGGTGGGCGCGCCCGGTGACCGCACTGTTTTCCGGTCTACTTCTTCCGTGCAGGGCAGCGTTCAGGGACCGGGCAATGCTGTGACGCAGGATAGTCCGGTCGACGCCACGCGCATAGCGCAGCCGGGATCGCCGCAGCGGAAATCCGCCGAATCAGGCAGTGATCATACAGTCTCACGTCCCGCTGCACCTGCGCAAAGCACCGGCCAGGCTCGGGGCAATCCTGTTGCGCAGGAACAGCCCGCTGATGCCACGCGTATCAAGTCGGCAGGCGTGGCCGCGCGCACCCCAGGGCAGGTTCCGCGCCAACCGTCCGCCGGCACAGATGCCACGCGCATGCGGCAGGCGCCACCTGCCGCACAGGGCAGCCCCAACCAGACCAGGGTGCGCGAGCAGGCGAGGCCGGCCAGTGTCGGTCGCGAACAGCAAGTGGGGGCAGTACAGGAGGACACGGTTCTCAAGGGCCGTTTTGTGCTGGAGAAAGTCATCGGCGTGGGCGGAATGGGAGTCGTATACAAGGCTACCGACAAGCTGAAGGTCGAGGCACATGATCGCGAGCCACACGTGGCTATCAAGGTTTTGAGCGACGAGTTCAAATCGCATCCTGAGTCGTTCATTGCCTTGCAGCGCGAATCCCGCAAGACGCAGCGGCTCGCCCACCCCAACGTCGTGAAGGTATACGATTTTGACCGGGACGGTGACACCGTCTTCATGACCATGGAATACATGGAAGGGCGGCCGCTGGATCAAATAATCAAGCAATACAGCAGTACCGGCCTGCCCCGTGACGATGTCTGGAACATTCTCAACGGCCTTTGCTCCGCATTGATATATGCGCACGCAGAGAAAATCGTGCATTCGGATTTCAAACCCGGAAATATCTTTATCACGGATGCCGGCCACGCCAAGATTTTTGACTTTGGTATTGCGCGTGCGGTAGCCAGTGTCGATCGACAGACCGGAAAGCATCAGGATCGTACCGTGTTCGATGCAGGGAGCCTCGGCGCCCTCACGCCGGCATACGCCAGCCTGGAGATGCTGTTGGGCAAGGAGCCGGATATCCGCGACGATCTCTTTGCGCTTGGGTGTATTGCCTACGAGATGCTGACCGGCGAGCACCCCTATAAGCGCATGCCGGCCGATGAAGCATTCAAGAGCCGGATGAAGCCCGCAAAAATATCCGGCATTAAAGCACGGCAATGGAAGGCGATTGAAAAATCCCTGGCGTTCCGGCGCGAGGACCGTCTCGCCTCGGTCGAGGAATTTTATCAGTTAATTCAACCCAAACGCCGCTCACTCGCTTTGTGGTTTGTATTGGCCGTACTGGCCACGGCAAGCTCAACTGTCTATTTCGTGCTGGACAATGCCCGCCCGCCGCCACCGGCAGCCGAAATTCAACTGGATGAAATCGAATTCAAGATTCGTTATGACCTGTTCAGGGAAAAGATAGAAAAGCTGGTGGCCGACTCGCGTTTTTCACCGGACTGGGAAAGCAGCTTGAGGGATGAGGTGAACGGCTTGCGGACCTTGCTGGGAGAGCGGCAGGATACGTGGCTCGTCACGATGCGGGAGGCTATTTATAGCCTGTATCAGAAAAAATTCCTGGAACTCCTGCAGGCGAAGAGTTTTTCCCGTGCCGGCGAAATTCTGAATAATGCCGCGCACTATACGGACGATCCTAAATGGATAGGCGAACAGAAACAGCAACTTGCGGAGCTGGAACGACAGGAAGCGGAACGGCAGAGTGCGGCGCGGGCGGAGCGTCAGCGTGTAACTGAGGTTCGTGACGCGCAGATCAAAGTCGAGGAACGCCGTAATGACCTGTTCGACCTGGCGCTGCGCAACGTTAATCAGCAGTTGCAGTGTCAGGGGCAACTCAATATGCGCGGTTTCGGAGTTGCCGTTGACAAGTTGCGTGCCACCGATGCGCAGCGCTACGCAAAATTGGAAAGTAATATCATCGTCAAGCTTTCCGAGTGTATCTCCCGTGTCGGAAAGAGCCAGCCGGAACGGGCGCTGGAGGCGAAAAACTATGCCTTGCGTATTTTCAACAATAATCGGTTTATCGCCGCGATTAACATCACGCCGCGTGATGTCTGCGACCGATCGATTGCCGGACTTGGCGCGCGGGGTGATCGGGCGGTGTGCCAGGATAAATTGGCGGATGGCGGCTCCGGACCCACGTTGGTCGTGATCCCCGGGGGCAAGGGGATTTCGGACTTTGCCATCGGAAAATACGAGGTTTCGGTGCGCGAGTTCAATCACTACTGCAGAGTGTCGGGCGCCTGCGGTCCGGTTGCCGGACAGGATGAGTCGTTGCCGATCGTCAATGTCACGCTCAGTCAGGCTAATGGCTATATCCGATGGCTGAGTAGTACGACACAGCAGAAGTATCGTCTGCCTTCCCGTGTCGAATGGATGTACGCCGCCAATGCCACCAGCCAGTCACACGACCCGAATCGCAACTGTCAGCTGAACAGTCGCGGCATCGAGAAGGGCGGAGCACTGGTGCGAATGAATACCGGCATGCAGAACAGCTGGGGTCTGGTCAACTACCTGGGTAATGCCCGGGAGTGGGTCTATGACCAAAGCCGTAGCCTGCTCGCAGTTGGCGGTTCGTTTGATGACCCTATGGAGCGGTGCGACGTAGCTGCCATGTCAGCGCACACTGGTCAGGCAGACAAGCGTACCGGTTTTCGCGTGGTGCGAGAGTTGGTCAGGTAATTGCGATGCCGATCGAGAAATATTCGGGACTGCTGCGGGCATTGAACGAGGACTATTACTGCGGACACCTCGCGTTTGAGGAGTACCGAAAATTGCGTGGTGATATTCTGGGGGAAGTCGAAAGCGAGACGAATATGACGCCAGGGACGCAAGCCGGCCATGAGAGCAATGTGCTGGCGCGGGTGCTGGCGTATTTCAAGTCGACAGAAGAAAGCGAGTAATAAACACACCATCTATTTGCCATTGAATAAACAACCTGCATTTAGCGAGAGACTAGCCATGAAACTTGTTGAACTGTTTCAGTCCGGTGGACTGTTTATGTATCCGATATTGATCGTGTTCGCTGCCGGTGCGGCGATTGCACTGGAGCGGCTTTTCTATTTGAGTCGTACTACTGGTGCGACCAATCGGCTGTGGTCGCAACTGGTGCCCATGCTCAAGGCGCGTGACTTCATGCGCGCACTGCAGTTGGTTGAAAATACCAAGTCGCCATTGTCATCCATCCTGAGCTATGGTTTTGCGCGACATAGCGCCAACAAGCGCCGGGAAATAGTGGAGGCGGCGATGGAGGAGGGTATGTTGGATGCCATGCCTCACCTGGTGCAGCGCACACACTATCTTTCCACGTTCGCCAATATTGCGACGCTGCTGGGTCTGCTTGGGACCATTGTCGGTTTGATCCAGGCGTTTACCGCAGTCGCAAATGCTGATCCTGCCGAGAAAGCCGAGTTGTTGTCCGCGAGTATCTCGGTGGCCATGAACACCACAGCCTTCGGGCTGATGACCGCTATTCCCCTGTTGCTTGTGCATTCCTATCTTGTTACCAAGACCTCGCGTCTGGTCGATAGTCTGGAAAAGGCCGCGGTCAAATCACTGAACATGATGATTAACGACTAGGCGGCCCCGATACGATGCATAACCACAGCAAGGAATATCTCAAAGAGGCCGAGGAGCTGAATATCACGGCCTTTATGAACCTGATGGTGATCCTGGTCCCGTTCCTGCTGATTACGGCGGTATTTTCACGCATGACGGTGCTGGAGCTGAACCTGCCCGGCCTGGATGACAAGCAGCAGGTGAATGATGACGTTAAGCTGTCGCTCGAGCTGGTTTTGCGCGAACAGAGTTTTGATATCCAGGATGCCAATCTGGGACTGATAAAGCGGTTCGAGCGGACCGCCGGCGTGACGAGCTGGCGCGGATTCAGTGATGTACTGGTGGAAATAAAACGCCGTTTCCCGGATGAGCGCGGCATAACCATTCTGGTGGAGCCGGCGGTGGAGTACAAAACACTGATTCAGGCCATGGATCGTGTGCGTAGTGCCGAGGTCGTGGATGGACTGAGTGTTGAGACCGTCGAATTGTTTCCCGATATATCACTGGGCGATGCCGGCTTGTCCGCACAGATTGACGGCGGCACAGAGTCATCGGCAGCTACAGGTGGAACGCCATGATCAAGCAGGGCAAAAAGCTTACCGGTCGCAAGCAACGCATGCAGCACTTTAAGGAGCTGCACGGAAGCTCCGGCCTGAATGTCGTTTCATTAATGGATATCTTTACGATTCTGGTGTTCTTTCTGCTGGTCAATACCAGCGCTCAGCAGCTGCCAAGCAGCAAGGACATGAAACTGCCGACCACGGTGGCGACCAAAGTGCCCGAGGAGACGCTCGTGATTGCGGTCACCCGGGACAGTGTGCTCGTCGGCGGGCGCAGGGTGGCGGGCGTGTCTGAGGTGTTGGCTTCTTCCGAGCCGATCATCGGACAGCTCCTCGATGAACTCAAATTCCAGTCTGGCCGAAGCTTGGGTGACGGCAAGGAAGCGCAGCAGGCGCGTGCAGTCACGATCATGAGTGACGAAACGATCCCCTATGCGCTTATGAACAAGGTCCTCACAACCTGTCGGCAGGCGCGTTATACAAATATTGCCTTTGCGGCCTATCAGCAGGCCAAAGGTAAGGGCTAGCCTGATGCACGTGCCTACCTACGAGCAGGTTGCGTTTGCGTGGCGCCCAGACGCCAGGGACGAGCGTAGATTCCGTGTATTTCTGGCGTTGGTCATAACGGCTTTCCTGTTCGCCGGGATTGTTCTGTCGAGCATCCCGTTGCCGAAGAAAGAGCGGGCCGCGCGTGTAGAGGTGCCGGAACGAGTTGCCAAATTCATCACCGAACGGCCGAAGCCAAAGGTGGTGGAGGCGCCGAAGCCGGAGCCGAAAGCACCGCCGCCCCGTCCAGAGCCCAAGTTTGAGCGCAAGCCCCAGGAAGAACGCAAACCACTGACTAACATAGAAGTTAAGGCGCGGCAGAAAGCCGAGGACAGCGGCTTGCTGGCGTTGAGCAGAGATCTGTCGGACCTGATTGATACGGTCAGCGTGCAATCCATGACCAACGGCCGCCTTAGTAAGTCGGGCGACAGCCAGAGCGTGGCGGCGGTGAACACCGATATCCTGACATCACGCGGTGCGCAGGGAAGCGGTGGTGTAAAGCAGGATGTCCGTGATGGTGACGTTGGCCGCAGCCAACTCGACGAGGGGCAAAGGCAGGTTGCGCGGCAACTGCTGGCCAGCAAAGGTCAAATCGGTACCGCCGGCAGTGAATTCGGTGCCTCGGGTAGGCAAGGCATGGAACGTGGCGACAACCTGCGTTCGGAGGCAGACGTGGCCTATGTCATGGACAAGCACAAGAGTATTCTGCATTCCATCTACCGGCGTGCGCGTCGTTCCAATCCGGGCTTGCAGGGCAAGATCGTACTGGAAATTACCATCCTGCCGTCCGGGCAGGTCTCTGATGTGCGTGTGAAGTCCAGTGAACTCAATGACAAATCCCTGGAAGTGAGCCTGGTGGCGCGCATCAGGCAGTTTGATTTTGGCAGTCGCCCGGTCGAGCCGCTGACCATTGTCGTGCCCGTTGAGTTTTTACCCTCTTGAGAATGCGGTCACATTGCCGCCACACAGGAGAGCGAAATCATGGCGAAGCATGCTTGGGGATTGCCAGCGTCACAGCTTGTTCCACTGAGCTACGCCGTGCGGTAGGCCATCCCGGATGGCGCCGGTTGTGATGACAGTGACCAGTGCCCAGTCAAGGGCACGTCGCAAACCGTGCCGCAGAACGTGTTGCCGAAGCTGAAGGCCCCCGGCAGGGGGATTTTGCTACGCTATCCCCTTTCTGTGAATAGAGCACCGATGCGGCGCCTTGCATTGGTCTGGGGCTGACAAATGACCGAAGAACAGTTTGCGGTTCTGGTGGACAGGCTGGAGCAGTCGGCACGGCGCCGGCCGGCATTGTACCGGCTGCGGGTATTGCTGCTGGCGATGTTCGGTAATGCCTACATGGCGTTCATATTGCTGCTGCTTCTGGCGCTGTTTCTTGCCTCTCTTGTTTCCGTTGTTTTCCTCAAGGCGCTGGCCCTGAAGCTCATTATCCCCGTCGGTATTTTTCTCTGGGTGGTGATGAAATCGCTGTGGGTAAAGCTGCCGCCGCCGCAGGGTATTCGTCTCAAGCGCAAGGATGCTCCAGAGCTGTTTCGTCTGATTGACACCCTGCGCAAGAGGGCTCGGGCACCACACTTTCACCGCGTGTTGATCACGGATGATTTCAATGCCGCCGTGGCACAGCGGCCGCAACTGGGTGTCTTCGGCTGGTATCGCAACTACCTGCTGATCGGTCTGCCCCTGATGAAGATGCTCTCCGTCGGCCAGTTCGCCGCCGTCCTGGCCCACGAATTCGGCCATCTGGCCAAGGGGCACGGTCGTCTCTCCAGCTGGCTCTACCGCCAGCGTCTGCGCTGGAGTCAGTTGATGGGGCTGTTCGGGGAGGAGGGGTACAAGGGCAGTTTTCTGTTCACGCCGTTTCTGAACTGGTTCGCGCCCTATTTCAACGCCTATTCCTTCCCGTTGGCGCGGGCCAATGAATATGAGGCCGACGCCGCCTCGGTGCGCGCCACCAGCAAGGTCGTCGCGGCCGAGGCCCTGACCGCGGCCTACGTAGTCGGCAACTATCTGAACGAGCAGTTCTGGCCGCAAATCTACCGTCAGGCCGACGAGATACCGCAACCGTCCTTTGCGCCCTACAATGAAATGCACGGCCATCTTGCCGGCGCGGTTCCCCTCGACACCATCAAGCAGTGGGTCGAGCGGGCCATGCAGCAGCCGACCGGCCTGAGCGATACCCATCCGAGCCTCAAGGATCGGCTGACGGCCTTCGGCGAAGCGCCTCGCTATGCGCCCCCGGAGCCGGGAAAATCCGCCGAACATCTGCTGGGCCCATCGCTGGAACCGATTACGGCGCAGTTCGATCGTGACTGGACCGCGGCCACGGAGGCGGGTTGGAGACAGCGCTACGAAGAGGTGAAAGAGGGACGGGAATCCCTGGCGCAGTTGGAGCAGAAACTCGCCGCCGGCGAAGAGGCCAGCCTGCAGGAGGCCTACGATCGCGCCATGCTGACCGAACGCTACGGGGCGGGCGCCGACGCCGCCTTGCCTCTGTTCGAGGCGCTGCAACAGCGCGCCCCGGACGACGCCGTGGTTTCCTACGCCCTCGGCGTGCGCTGGCTGGGCCGGGATGACGAGCGTGGTGCGGCGTTGGTGCAGTTCGCCATGGAGCAGGATGCCGACGCCATCGTTCCCGGTGCGGAGGCGCTGCGGGACTACCATTGGCGCAGCGGCCGTGAGGAGGAGGCGCAACGCTGGCATACCCAAATGGTGGAGCGCGCCGAGAGCGATAGGCTTGCCGCCCAGGAGCGCTCCCAGATCCTGCTCAAGGACAAGTATGAGCGCCACGGCCTGGGTGAAGAGGAGCTGGCTGCATTGCAGGCACAACTCAAGACGGTTCCCGGCCTGCGCAAAGTGTATTTCGTCCGCAAGCGGGTTCAGCACTACCCGGAGCGTGCGTTCTATGTACTCGGCTTTACCGTCGGCTTCACCTTGCGCGTCAAGCGCCGGCGTGCCGAAGTCCAGCGGCACATCCTCAATGAAATCGAGTTCCCCGGCGAGACCATGGTGCTTTCCGTTGAGGGTGGCAACTATCGCTTTGGCCGCAAATTTCGCTGGATGCGCGGTTCCCGCATTCTGTAAGAACGCGCATATCGGACCTGTCTGAAATGAACCTGCCGGAGTCGTCCTGATGATGGGGAGCAAGGCGTCACGCATTCTCTCGCCACCGCGCGATGATGCGTAAGGACTGGCTTCGGCTTGGTTTGGGTCTGGGCTGATTCGCGGCCTTTGTTTTTTGGCCGCGCCTCACGGCGCCGACAACCCTGCCATTGAAAGGCATATGTGAGACTTTGTCATGGAAATGAAACTGATCAATTCCGGCAAGCTGCGCGCCATTGGTTATGATCCACGGGACCGGTTGTTGCAGGTGCAGCTCGAGGACGGTACTACGCTGCAATACACTGGGGTAGGCGAGGAAGTCTGGCGGCGGCTCAGTACATCGGGCGTGGCCTGGAGCTATTACCGGGACAATATCGAGGAAGAATTTGCTGCAAAGCGCGTTTCGGGTGCGCCCGCCGCGGACACCAATGCGCTCGCCGCACTGTTCAAAAAGGACTGAACAGGTGTCCCTGATTGGCGTCCACTGTATATTCGGCAGTTTATAGGGCGGGCCGTGCCCGCCGTGACACGGCGCCCTTGGGGCGCCCTATGTTTGGCCACCTTCATTTAGGGCCAGGGGAAAAGCGCCTGACCCGACCCACGGAGAAAAGTCCCATGTGCATGGCCATCTATGCGGCGTTGTTCGGCCTGTTCGTTTATTACAGCCATTCGCTCATCGAGCAGTACGCGCTGGCGACCTCAACGGGCGGCGGCGAGGTGATGGTGGTGGCGGTAGGCTGGGAGCTGGTGCCGCTGCTGTGGCCGGTGCTCGTTGCCGCCATGCTGGTGGCCAGCGCAGCGACGGTTTGGGTGATGCGCCGGCGCAGCTGTTGCGCCGGCGCGAAGTGAGTCCGCGGTTCGTCGTTCGGGCGGGATTGCGTCCCTGGCGAGGCGAACGCGATGCGCGTTCGCGTTAATGCTTGACCGGCTTGCGCGTCGCCGGTTTGCGCGGTTTTGCGGCCGGCTTGGCCGTCGGTTCCGACGGTTTTGCGGATTTTGCGGCGCGCTTGGCCGGTGGTGCGGGCTCTGCGGGTTGCGCCGGTTTTTCCGTGACACCGCCTGCAGCCGCGGGTGCGTCGCCCGCCCCAGTGTTGGCCCGGCGCGCCTCGATCCACTGGCTGACGGCCTGCTTGACGTTGCCCAGTTCCAGCTCCGCCGCACCGGCAGCGGTGGCGAGCCAGCGGCGGCCTTTCTCCACCAGACCGGCCTCGGCGGCCAGGCGGGCGTTGATCTCCTGTTCAGCGGCGCGCCAGTCTTCCTCGTTTGAGCCGCCTTGGAAACCACGGCGCTCGGCATGGTAGTAGGCCGCTTCGCGGATCATCGCCTCGCGCTGGGCGGGGGATACGTGCTGGCCGGCCATCGCCGCCAGCGCCGAGCGGGTGAGTCCCTTGACCTTGACGCTGCCCTCACGCACCTCCACCATGAAACGGTTGAGATGGGGGCGTGTGTTTTCGCCGAAGCGCTCCATGGCGAATTCGCTGAACTCGCCCACGCTGCGGCCGGCGGCGAGCATATGCTCCATGGCCGCGGTGAAGTAGCGCTTGGCGGTGTCGTAGGGGGTCGGTTCGCTGTGTTTCAGTTCGGTCATGGCAGGTTCCTTCTGGTTCCGGTTCTTCGATATCGCAAAGCGTAGCAGGCGCCTGCCGCAGTGCCACGGGGCCGGGCCGGTAGGCGCCGATCCACTGCCCGGAGCAGGTACCGAGTCCGATGTTCATGTCATTGTTGAGCTATCTGGCAGTCGCCGGCGCGGTGGTGCTTGCGGCGGCCGGCTTTCACTACCTGGTGCATCGTGGGCTGGCGCCGCGGCGCCTGGTCGGGACAGGCACGCCCGCCGTTCTCGGCCTGGTCTATCGTGAAGTGCGCATCGCGACGGCGAACGGGCTGCGGCTCCATGGCTGGTTTGTGCCGGGGACGGGGGCGCCGCCGGTCCCGGCGGTGGTGTTGCTGCATGGCTGGGGCGGCAGTGCGGAGACGCTGCTGCCGCTGGCGCCTTCGCTGTCGCAGGCGGGGTTTGCGGTATTGCTGTTCGACGCGCGCTGCCATGGGCGCAGCGACGAAGACAGCTTTGCCTCGATGCCGCGCTTTGCCGAGGACCTGGAGCATGCCCTCGACTGGTTGCGTCAGCAGGCGGAGGTCGATCCGCGCCGTATCGCCGTGGTCGGCCACTCGGTGGGCGGCGCGGCGGCGCTGCTGGCCGCGTCCCGGCGCGCGGATGTGGCGGCGGTGGTCAGTATCGCGGCGTTTTCCCATCCGCGCGACATGATGCGCCGGCTGCTGGCATCGCAGCACATCCCGTATTGGCCGCTGGGCTGGTACATCCTGCGTTACGTGCAGCACGTCATCGGCCATCGCTTCGACGCTATCGCGCCGCTCACGACCATCCGCCAAATCCGTTGCCCGACGTTGCTGGTTCATGGCGCCGACGACAGGACCGTGCCGGTCGCCGAGGCCCACACCATCTATGCGGCGCGCGGCGCGGCGCCGGTACAGCTGAAGATCATCCCCGGCAGCCATGACGATTACGGCGATGTCGCCCGGGAGGCGCCGCTGCTGGCGGCCTTTCTGCGCGACAGCTTCGCGTCGCGGCAGGGCGATATTTAACTTCACTGGTAACCACTCGCCTGTCCAGACTTTAGATGCAAGCCGATTCATCCTAACGGCAATGGAGTCCGCAAATGAACGCGAATGGACGCAAATTTAAAGACCCCACTACCTTTCTTGCGGATTTCTTTGCGCGCTTGGCGTCTTGGCGAGATTCATTGATGTGTTCAGGTTCACTTTAATTGCGTCCATTCGCGTTCATTTGTGGACTGATAAGGTTTTCAGGGTCGAGTAGTTACCTTCACTGTGGGTCGGGCTTCAGCCCGACAAGATCGCCAGCCCGGCCGTCGTCGTCGGGCTGAAGCCCGACCCACGATGACGTTGGTTGTCATCCCGGCTGTCATCATGCGGCCAGCGTGAACTGCTAGAATGCCTGCCTTTTCCCAACACCACCGGAGCATTCATGCGTCGTCTTGTCGCCGTCTTCCCCCTGCTTTTTGCCGCTGTCCTGCTGTTGACCCTGCCACCTGCCACCGAGGCCAAGCGGCTTGGATTCGGCGGCAACATGGGCAAACAGTACAGCGCGCCCCAGCGCAGCGCACCGGCGCCGGCGGCGACGCCGCGGCAGAGTGCCGCCGCTCAGACCGCTGCGGCGGCACCGCGCCAGAGTGGCGCCAGCCGCTGGCTGGGTCCCCTGGCCGGGCTGGTGGCCGGCGGTCTGATCGCCTCCATGCTGTTCGGTGACGGCTTCGAGGGCTTGCAACTCCTGGATTTCCTGCTGATCGCCGCGCTGGTGTTCGGGGCCATGACGCTGTTCCGCGCCATGCGCCCGCACGCCGTGGCGCAGCCGGCCGGTGGCCCTGCGTTTGCCGGCGGATTCGGCGACGGCAATGTCGCACCAGCCTATACGCCGGCAGGCAGCGGCGCCGGCGCTGTCCCGGCCTGGTTCAACGGCGAGGGCTTCCTCAAGGGCGCGCGCGTGCACTTCATCCGGCTGCAGGCGGCCTGGGACAAGGGCGACATGAAGGACATCGCCACCTACACCACCCCCGAGCTGTTCGCCGAATTGCAGGCCGAACGCCTGGCCCGCGGCAGCGAAACCCACTACACCGATGTGGGTTACCTCGACGCCGAGCTGGTCGGGGTGCAGCGCGATGGCGATCAGGCGGTGGCCACCATCCGCTTCTTCGGCGGCATCAAGGAGGAGCGGGACGGTGAGCCTCAGGAATTCGCCGAGTTGTGGCACGTGGTGCATGCCTGGGACCGCCCGGAGGGCGACTGGTATGTGGCGGGTATCCAGCAGGTCTGATGCGGCGCCGCGAATAATTGCGGTAAGCCGCGGCGAGCCGGGCGCAGGCCGGCCGGCTTGTAGGGGGATATAGCCTCGCGTATTGTAGGTCCGTTTCTCACAACGTGCGGGAAAGGATTCGGTTTACGCATAAGCGGGTGGCAGTGTGGGCATGGGGTATGCCTGCACCCGCGGCAACATAACCTGTTCTTTCAGCTCGATGCATCGAGGGCGGTATGCTTAGCGCACAGTTCTGGCAGGGGGTTCGGTCTGCGTTTCTGGATTGCGTGGGTTCGCGCGATCACAGCCACGACTTCAATCACTACCGCAGCGAATTGCTCATCGTGCGTGTGCGCCTGTTCGCGGCGCTGTTCGGCCTGGCCTCGCCGGTGTGGATCCCCATCGACCGCTGGCTGCTCCCGGACGAAATCCTCGGGTCGATGATGGCGCTGCGGGCGGTGGCGGGACTCGCGCTGCTGATACTGGCGCTGCTGCCGGCACGGCCGACGCTGGCCGCGGCGCGGGTGCGCGTGGCCGCACTGCTGCTGATTACCCTGGCGTTTTATCTGGCGGTGGAGGGGCTGGCCGGCGCGACGTTCACGACGCCCTCGCTCATCGGCTATACCGCGTTGCCCCTGCTGCTGGTGGCCATCCTGGCCCTGTTGCCGCTGACCCTGCTCGAGAGCGCGGCATTGCAACTCCTGGTCGGCGCGGTGGTGATCGGCGTCCATGCCTGGTTCGGCCACTTGGGTGACCGCGGTGTGCTCGGCCTGCTGTGGGTGCTGTTGCTGTTCATCGGTTTTGCGTTGCTGGCGCAGGGCTTTCAGCTGCACCTGCTGCTGCTGATCCATCGCCAGGCCACGCGCGACAGCCTGACCGGCCTGTTCAACCGTGGTGCCCTGCTGCGTCATGCCACGCACGTACTGGATGAAGGCCGTGGGCGCGGCACGCCCTATGCAGTGCTGATGATCGATCTGGATCGCTTCAAGCTGATCAACGACACCTACGGCCATCTCGCCGGCGACAACGTGCTGCGCGCGGTGGCGACGGTTATGGCGCGGCAGTTGTCGGCAGAGTGCCTGCCGGGGCGCTTCGGCGGCGAGGAGTTCCTGCTGCTGATGGGCAACACACGCCTGCCGCAGGCACTGGCGCAGGGGGAACGGCTGCGCAGCGCCATCGCCGAACTGGTGGTGGAAACCGGCAGCGGCCCGCTCACGGTCACCACCAGCATCGGTGTCGCCGAAGGGCTGCCGGGCGAGGCGCTGGAGCAGGTCATCCGCCGGGCCGATCAGGCGCTCTACACCGCCAAGGAAAAAGGACGCAACCTGGTGGTCTCTTGACCCGATCTGGGGGGCGTTGCTGGTCCACCATGCCGCTGCGGATGCAGTTGGAGAATGCTGTTTCAGGATTTCATCAACCAAGGAGGTGTTTCATGTCCGAGTTCAATCCCTATCAGGCCCCCAACTCCGATGTGGCGGCGGTCAACGACCCGACGCCGGCGCTGGCGGGACGCGGCCAGCGGCTGGCGGCCGCCATGATCGACGGTATTATTTCGCTGGCGCTGGTGCTGCCGGTGATGTTCCTGATGGGTACCTTCGACTATACCCAGCGGGGCGAACAGCCGCCGTTCATGCTGACGCTGAACGCAACCATTTTCGGCTTCCTGGTGTTCATGGCGCTGCATTTCGTTCTGCTCAAAAAATACGGCCAGACCATCGGCAAGTGGATGCTCAAGATCCGCATCGCCGATCTGAACGGCGACAAGCCGGACCTGAAAACCATCCTGCTCAAGCGCTACCTGCCGATCAGCGTGGTAGGACTGATCCCGGTCGCCGGACAGTTTCTGCCCATGGTGGACATACTGTTCATCTTCCGCAAGGATCGTCGCTGCGTGCACGACCTCATCGCCGGTACCCAGGTGCTGCGGGTGAGCGCGAAGTAGCAGTGGATGCGAACGATGGGTTGCGCTGGGCTCTACCCATCCACGATGTGGCCCGGGAAAAATAACTCCCGTGCAGATGGGTAGAGCGACGTGCATGGATGCGCGGGAGCGGTGCAGCGCAACCTATCAGCGCCGTGGATCACTCCTCTGCAACGGGGGAATCAACCTGCCGCGTGGCCAGCACCTGGTCGACGCGGTTGCGATCCACGTCCACCACCTCGAAATCCCAGCCTGACCAGGAGAAACGCTCGGCCTTGCGCGGAATGCGGCCGAGGGAGGCGAGCACGAAGCCGCCGACGGTGTGGAAATTTCCCAGCTCCTCGTGCAGCACGCTGCCGATCTCCAGCTTGTCCTTCATTTCATCAATGGCCAGCAGACCGTCGAGCAGCCAGGAACCGTCGGCGCGGCGTACGGCGAGCGCGTCTTCCGGGTTGTCCGCCAACGGCATCATGTCGCCGACCAGGGAGAGCATCAGATCGTCGACCGTGACGATGCCCTCGGTATGGCCGAATTCGCTGACTATCAGGGCGATGGTGGTTTTCTGCTGGCGGAAGGTGCGCAACAGTTCGAACAGGGTCAGTGTGGCCGGTACATAAAGCGGCTGTGCCAGCGGGATTTCGGCGAAGTCGATGTTGCCGGCGATGGCTGCCTGCAGGATGTCGTGGCTTTCGGCAATACCGATGACCTGCTGCAGATCGCCCTTGCACACCGGCAGCTGCGAGTGCGGCGCGTCGCGCAGTACGCGCAGGTTGTCCTCGCGCGGCGCGGTGAGATTGAGCCAGGCCACGTCGGCGATGGGCGTCATGATGGCGGCGAGATGGCGGTCGTCCAGGCGCAGCACGTTGCCCACCAGCTGGCTTTCCTCCGGGGCGATGGTGCCGGAGCGCTCCCCTTCGTCGATGTAGGCGAGAATATCCTCGACGCTGGTTACGGCGGGCGCCGAGCGGATCGGCAACAGCGCCAGCACCCGGTCGGCAGACCAGGACAGAAAGTGGATGGCGGGGGAGAGCAGGCGGATGAATATCGACATGGACGGCGCGCAGAAGGCGGCGACGCGCTCGGGGTGGGCGATGGCGATGCGCTTGGGCACGATCTCGCCCAGCACGATCGACACCGCGGTGACGATGATGATGGTGACGGTGAAGGCGATGCCGGTGCTCCAGCCGGACAGGAAGGGAATGCCGGCGGCGATGGCCTTTTCGATGGATGCCGAGAGCGCCGACTCGCCGTAGATACCCATGAGCAGGGCGGCGGCGGTGATGCCGGTCTGGGTGGCGGCCAGCAGGCGGCTGGGGTGATCCTTGATGGCGATGGCGGCGCTGGCGCGCGTGTCGCCTTCCTCCGCCATTTGCGTCAGCCGGGAACGGCGCGACGAGGCCAGGGCCATTTCGGCCAAGGCAAAAAAACCGGACAGCACGATAAGAAAGGCGAGGGTCCAAAGGGCGCTCATGGCGGCACCTCCGTCAGTTGCATGCGCCTATTCTAGCAAGGGCGGCCCGGCGGAATGCAGGCGGGCGCAGCTTTCTTTGTGTGGCGTTGCCGATCTTCCTGCGTGTTTCCTGACCCGTTCCGGCAGACAAGGTAGAATGACGGCATGAATTCACCTCCCTTCTGGCAACGCCCTCTCCAACAGCTCACCGTCGAGGAGTGGGAGCAATTGTGCGACGGCTGTGGCCGCTGCTGTCTGCACAAGCTGGAAGATGAGGATGACGGCGCGGTGTATTACACCCGCATCGCCTGTTCCCGCCTCGACATCGAGAGCTGTCGCTGCACCGCCTATGCGGAACGGGCGCGGGTGGAGCCGGAGTGCTCAGTCATCACGCCGGACAACCTGGCGGCGCTGGATTACCTGCCGGGCACCTGTGCCTACCGGTTGCGCCGCGCGGGACGACCTCTGCCGCCGTGGCACCCGCTGCGCAGCGGTGACCCCGACAGCGTGCATGCCGCCGGAATATCGGTGCGCGCCTATGCGCTGCCCCTGGCGGCCGTGCCGGACCCGGACGATCTGGAAGACTTCATCATCGACACGCCGTAACCGCGATGCCCCGGCACGAACACAAGCAATGCCCCCGCTGCGGGGCGGAGTTCGAATGCAAAAGCGGGACGGTGCTGCTGTGCCAGTGCCAGGCGGTGGTCCTGACGTCGATGCAGCTGGAATACATTGCTGCGCGCTATGACGACTGCCTCTGCCGGGCTTGCCTGGAGGCCCTGCAGGCCGAGGTGGAGCAGGGGCGTCAGTAGCGCGGGCGCCCTAGCCTAGCGGCACGTAGGCGCAATATCCCGGCCGCGGGCCGATGCGAGGATGGTTGCGACAGGTGTCGGGGCGGCGTTGGTAGATGGTACAGCGGCGCGTCGCGGCATCGAGATAGACGCAGTCGCCATTGGCCCGGCGCGCCAGGGTGAACAGTTCGTTGCGGAAATTGAAGTGTTCGATGATGCCGGCCTTTTCCAGCCGCCTGGCAATGGGCTTGAGCGGTTCTTCCGCCTCGAAGGCGTCCACCACCCCCATGCGCACCAGATCGCTCATGCGTGCCTCCGCCGGCAGCGTGCAGCAGCTGGCGCGGCAGTCGCTGCACAGGCCGTTGCGGTATTTGTGCCAGGTATCGAGGCGCTCGATGTCGGCGCCGGTGCGGGCTTTGCTCATGCGGTCTAATGCCGGAGAAAAAGAGGGGCATTATAGCGGCTGGAGAGGCGCGCCGGGACATGGGGCGGCGCTTGTCTTATACTCCACTTCGCACTTGGCGTACCGTGCCACACCTAGCCCGTACCTCATCCTTTCTTCACATCCGAAATGAATCCAGCGCGTCTCCGTCTCGAATTGCTCGCCCCGGCCAAGAACGCCGAGTTCGGCATGGAGGCGATCAATCATGGCGCCGACGCGGTCTACATCGGCGGCCCGGCCTTCGGTGCGCGCGCCGCGGCGGGCAACACCATTGCCGACATCGAGCAGCTGGCCGCCCACGCCCATCGATATTCGGCCCAGGTATTCGTCGCGCTCAACACCATTCTGAAGGATGAAGAACTGGACGAGGCGCGCAGAGTCGCCTGGCAGGTATACGAGGCCGGCGCCGACGCGCTGATCATCCAGGACATGGGACTGCTGGAGCTGGACCTGCCGCCCATCGCCCTGCATGCCAGCACCCAGGCCGATAACCGTACCCCCGCCAAGGCACGCTTTCTGGAGCAGGTGGGCTTCTCCCGCGTGGTGCTGGCCCGTGAGCTGTCGCTCAGGCAGATAGCCGAGATCGCCGCGGCCACCACCGCGGAGCTGGAATTCTTCGTGCACGGCGCGCTGTGCGTCAGTTACAGCGGCCAGTGCTACGTCAGCCATGCCCAGACCGGGCGCAGCGCCAACCGCGGTGAATGCTCGCAGATGTGCCGCCTGCCGTTTTCCGTCGCCGACAGCACAGGCGAGATCGTGGTGCGCGACCGCCATGTGCTGTCGCCCAAGGACAACAACCAGAGCGCCAACCTGCGCGCCCTGGCCGAGGCCGGCATCAGTTCGTTCAAGATCGAGGGGCGGCTGAAGGATCTGTCCTACGTCAAGAACATCACCGCCCACTACCGCACCCTGCTGGACGAGATCATCGACGAGGTGCCGCACTACCATGCTGCCTCCGCCGGGCGCTGCACCTTCTTCTTCCAGCCGCAGCCGGAGAAGAGCTTCAACCGCGGTTTCACCGACTACTTCACGCAGGAGCGGCACCAGGATCTGCTGGCGGCGGACAGCCCCAAGTTCGCCGGCGAACCCATTGGCACGGCAACACGCGTCGGCCCGGACTGGTTCGAGGTGGAGACCGAGGCGGAGCTACATAACGGCGACGGCCTGACCTGGTACGACGCCGAACACGAGCTGGTGGGCGCGCGCATCAACCGCGTCGACGGTCGCCGCCTGTTCCCGGCGGAAAAGGACCGGCTGCCCGCCGTGGGGGCCACCCTGTACCGCAACCGCGACCAGGAGTTCGAGCGTCAGCTGGAGAAAAAATCCGCCGAGCGCCGCATCCGCGTGCAGATGGTGTTTGCGGAGACCGTGCAGGGTTTCGCCCTGAGCCTTACCGACGAGGAGGGGATCAGCGCCACGGCTGAACTGACCCAGGCCCATGAGCCGGCGCAGAACGCGGCCCGCGCCGAGGCTACCCTGCGCGAACAACTGGGCAAGCTGGGCAACACGCTGTTCGTGGCCGGGGACATTACGCTGCAACTGTCAGCACCCTGGTTTGTCCCCGTCGGCGCGCTGAACGCCCTGCGCCGCGAGACAGTGGAAAAACTGGAGGCGGCACGTCGCGCGGCCTATCGCCGCCCCGAACGTGCCGCCGCAGTGACGCCGCCGCTGGCCTATCCGCAGGCCGAGCTGAGCTATCTGGGCAATGTCTACAATCAGCGTGCCCGCGATTTCTACACCCGTCACGGCGTGCGCCTCATCGAGGAGGCCTACGAGGCCAACCGGGAGCGCGGCGAGGTGTCGCTGATGATCACCAAGCACTGCGTGCGCTACAGTTTCAATCTCTGTCCCAAGCAGGTGAAGGGCATCAAGCCCGATCCCATGACACTGATCAGCGCCGGCGAGAACCTGCGCCTGGAGTTCGACTGCAAGCGTTGCGAGATGCATGTGATGGGGTGGCTGAAGCCGCAGAAGGTGGTGTTGGGGAGTTTGAAGCGGGGATAGCGCGCAGCGCTGTTTGACTTTGTTGTTGTGGTGCGCTGTCGCGCGGATTGATTTTGATGCGGGGAGCCGCCCCGCGCGCGGGTTACTTTTCTTTGCACGGCCAAAGAAAAGTAACCAAAGAAAGGCGGCCCGACTCCCGCGCCCTTCGGGTACCCTGCGCTTCTCGCCCGAATCGGCGCTCGCCTACGCGCCGTCCTGGCGCGAAGGCGAGGCCCCGCCATCCCTGGCGGGTCCCCTTCGGGCTTAATCCGATTCGGGCTGCGATGCTCGGCGCGGCAGACGGGGGGTAAACCCAAAAACCAAAATCAAAACCCAAAACAAAAGATGTGTGCGCTGCGCGCACACCGTGCAGCGCGATGCCGACAGGCGAGCCGGTATCAAATCCCCTATGGCTCGCCGAGTAGCACAGCTCAAAACGGACAGGCCCGTCAGGGGGCGCGCCATGGATGGCGCGTCTTTCGCCGTCAGGACAAGGACGTCCTGTCGGCGAAACCCCGTTTTGAGCGAGCAACGCAGGGAACCCGCAGGGCGAGACATCGGGGCGGCCTTTCTTTTCGTTAGTTTTCTTTGGCCGAACAAAGAAAAGTAACACGTCGTACGGGGGCGGAACCCCGACCCAATAAAACCGCGCGCCAGCGCAACGAACCCATAGTAGGGGGACGGAATCCCCTGCCTAAATCAGCGCACGCAGCGCACAAACCCAATCTTTCCAACCCATCCCAATAAGCCCCACTGGTGAGCCCACCCCCACAATGCGCTATCCTCCCCCCAACACCGGCAACCACGAGGACGCCCCATGATCCGCCTGTTGACCCTGATGGCCCTGGCCCTGCTGGCCAGCAGCGCCGCCGCCGAGGATTACCTGCACGACAAGGCCGAGGTGGAGGCCCTGCTCAGCGGCGCCACGCTGAACGGCATCTACCTGCGTACCCAGTCGGCCTATACCCTGGAGTTCCGTGCCGACGGTACCCTGGCGGACAAGGGCGGCGCGGCGGCGCGCTGGTGGGTGAGCGACAGCGGGCAGTATTGCCGCGAGTGGCTCAGCGGTAAGTTGGCCGGCAACAAGGCGTGCATGGAACTGATGCGCGACGGCAACCGTATCGCCATCTATTCCGGCGGCAAAAAAGTGGCCGAAGGCGAACTGTCGCGGCCATAATCGGCATCATGCAATTGCCTAACGCTTCCAGGACCATGATGGGCGCCATGCTGGGCGCGGCGCTGCTCGCGCTGGTGGGCTGCGGTTCGCTGGAACCCATCGACCGGCCGCCGGCACGGTCCGCTCCGGCGGCGGCGACACCGCGGGTGGTGGCGGTGGCGCAACAGATGGTGGGCAAGCCCTATCGTTACGGCGGCAATACCCCGCGCGGCTTCGATTGCAGCGGCCTGGTGCATTACTCCTATACCCAGGCCGGGCGCACGGTGCCGCGCAGCACGGGGGCGCAGTATTCCGGCAGCCGGACGGTGCCCTATGCGCAAAGGGCGCCGGGCGACCTGTTGTTCTTCCACATCGACGGCAAGCCGTCCCATGTCGGCATCTACCTGGGCAACGGCCGCTTCGTTCACGCCCCCTCCAGCGGCAAGAAAGTGGAATACGCCTCGCTGTCCAACGACTACTGGAGCAAGCGTCTGGTCAAGGTCGGGCGTTTCTGACCTATAGATTTTCCGTAGGAGCGGAGCGTATCCGCGATAGCTGTCCGAACCTGGGCACGCGCAGATCGCGAATACGATTCGCTCCTACATCCTGGGGTTGACTCGGTTCTTGGCTTAGCCCCCCCGTGGTACAATCCTGCCCTTGCCTGAGCTTACCCACGGCCGATCCCGATGAGCAGCGATACCCCCGCCCGCATACGCGAAATCCCCTATAACTACACCTCCTTTTCCGACCGCGAGATCATCATCCGCTTCCTCGGCGCGGAGATGTGGGAGGTCCTGAACCGGCTGCGCGCCGAGCGCGTCACCGGCCGTTCCGCCCGCATGCTGTTCGAGGTGCTGGGCGACATGTGGGTCATCACCCGCAACCCCTTCATCCAGGACGATCTGATCGAGAACAGCAAGCGCTGGGACTCCCTGGCCCACGCCCTGCATCACCGCCTGGATCAGATCGTCGCCCGCGCCGGCGGCAACGAACTGGCCCTGCAACTGGCCGATGCCGCCCGTGCCGCGGTGCGCGAATTCGAAAGCTGGCTGTCCAACCAGGCCGAGCGCCGCCGCCAGGTGCAGCGCCGCCTGGCCCGCGTCACGCGCAAGGACAACATCCAGTTCGACGGCCTGGCCCGCGTGTCCCATGTCACCGACGCCTCCGACTGGCGCGTGGAATATCCCTTCGTGGTGGTCACGCCCGACACCGAGCGTGAAGTGGCGGGGGTGGTGAAGGCCTGCATCGAACTGGGCCTGACGGTGATCCCGCGCGGCGGCGGCACCGGCTATACCGGCGGCGCCGTGCCGCTCCATGCCGACTCGGCGGTGATCAACACCGAGAAGCTGCTGCGCATGGACGAGGTGGAGCTGAGTGAACTGCCCGGGGTGGACGGCAAGGTGCCCACCCTGTTCGTCGAGGCCGGCGTGGTGACGCGCCGCGTGGCGGAGCGCGCCGAGGCGGCGGGCTATGTGTTCGCCGTGGACCCCACCTCGCAGGACGCCTCCTGCATCGGCGGCAATATCGCCATGAACGCCGGCGGCAAGAAGGCGGTGCTGTGGGGCACCACCCTGGACAACCTGGCCTGGTGGCGCATGGTCACTCCCGACGCCGACTGGATCGAGGTGGAGCGCCTCAACCACAACCTGGGCAAGATCCACGAACAGGAGTATGCCGAGTTCCGCGTGTCCCGCTTCGAGCCGGACGGCAGGACGCCGGTGGGCGAGGCGCAGGTGCTGCGCATCCCCGGCAGCGAGCTGCGCAAGAGCGGCCTGGGCAAGGACGTCACCAACAAGTTCCTCGGTGGCCTGCCCGGCGTGCAGAAGGAGGGCTGCGACGGCCTCATCACCTCGTCGCGTTTCGTGGTGCACCGCATGCCGGCGCACCTCCGCACCGTGTGCCTGGAGTTTTTCGGCGCCGACCTGCGCAAGGCCGTGCCCGCCATCGTCGAGACCAAGGATTACCTGGACGGCCTGCCCGGCGTGGTGCTGGCCGGCCTGGAACACCTGGACGAGCGCTACGTGCGCGCGGTGAAGTATTCCACCAAGGCGCCGCGCAAGGAGCTGCCCAAGATGGTGCTGCTGGCGGACATCGCCGGCGACGACGAGAACGCCGTGGCCGAGGCCGCCTCCATGGTGGTGCGCATGGCCAATGTGCGCGAGGCCGAGGGCTTCATCGCGGTGAGCCCGGAGGCGCGCCACCGTTTCTGGCACGACCGAGCCCGCACCGCCGCCATCGCCGCCCACACCAATGCCTTCAAGATCAACGAGGACGTGGTGATCCCGCTGGAGAAACTGGGCGAGTACAGCGAGGGTATCGAGCGCATCAACATCGAGCAGTCGACCCAGAACAAGCTGCGCATGATCGACGCCGTGCTGGAGTATCTGGCCGGTGATCTGCCGGAGCTGGAGCAGGCCGCCGACTACGAGGCCAGCGCCGAGAACGACGCCATCGTCGACGGCAAGAAGCAGGCCGCGCGCGAACTGCTGCTGGCGGTGCAGGGGCGCTGGCAGGCGATCCTGGCCCAGCCCGACGCGCCGGCCGCCAGCCACCCGGCCCTGGTGGGCAGCGAACTGCTGCCCAAGGTGCAGGAGGGTGACACTCTGTTCAACCTGATGCAGCGGCGCGAGCTGCGCATCTCCTACCGCCGCGAGGTGGAGCGGCCGCTGAAGGAGATCTTCTCCGGCCGCGACATGGCCGCGGTGCGCGAGCGCCTCGACGCCATCCACGGACGCATCCGCGCCAGCCGCCTGTTCGTCGCCACCCACATGCACGCCGGCGACGGCAACGTGCACACCAACATCCCGGTGCACTCCAACGACTACGCCATGTTGCAGGAGGCGGAGCGGGTGGTGGAGCGCATCATGGCCCTGGCCGAATCCCTGGGCGGCGTCATTTCCGGCGAGCACGGCATCGGCATCACCAAGTTCCAGTTCCTGCACGACGACACGGTGGCGGCCTTCGCCGGCTACAAGCAGGCGGTGGACCCGGAGGGGCGCTTCAACCGCGGCAAGCTGCTGGCCGGTTCCGGCCTGGCCAACGCCTACACCCCGTCCTTGCGCCTGTTGCAGCAGGAGGCCCTGATCCTGGAGGCGAGCGAGCTGGACCAGCTCAACACCATGGTCAAGGACTGCCTGCGCTGCGGCAAGTGCAAGCCGGTGTGCAACACCCACGTGCCGCGCGCCAACCTGCTGTATTCGCCGCGCAACAAGATCCTCGGCACCGGTCTGATCATCGAGGCCTTCCTCTACGAGGAGCAGACCCGGCGCGGCATCTCGGTGCGCCACTTCGACGAAATGAACGACGTGGCCGACCACTGCACCGTGTGCCACAAATGCGCCAATCCCTGTCCGGTCAACATCGACTTCGGCGACGTGTCGATCCTGATGCGCAACATCCTGCGCGCCCGCGGCCAGAAGCGGCGCAGCGTCGGCACCGCCCTGTCCATGGCCTTTCTCAACGTCACCGACCCGCGCACCATCAAGCTGATGCGCACCGCGCTGATCCAGTGGGGCTATGCCGGCCAGCGTCTCGGCTACCGCCTGTTCAAGCGCTTCGGCCTGCTCGGCCGCGGCCGTCCGCAGGGCACCACCGGGCCGATGACGGTGCGCGCCCAGGTGGTCAACTTCGTCAAGAAACCCATGCCGGCCGGCATACCGGCCCAGCCCATGCGCGCCCTGCTTGGGGTGGAGGACGCCAAGACCGTGCCCATCCTGCGCGACCCGGCGCGGACGGGCGAGGACGCCGAGGCGGTGTTTTATTTCCCCGGCTGCGGTTCCGAACGCCTGTTTTCGGAAGTGGGCATGGCGACCCTGGCCATGCTCTATCACAGCGGCGCCCAGGTGGTGCTGCCGCCGGGCTATCTGTGCTGCGGCTACCCCCAGACCTCGGCCGGCGACGAGGCGCGTGGCAAGCGCATCTCCACCGACAACCAGGTGCTGTTCCACCGCGTGGCCAATACCCTCAATTACATGGACATCAAGACGGTCATCGTCTCCTGCGGCACCTGCATGGACCAGCTGCTGGGCTACCGCTTCAGCGACATCTTCCCCGGCTGCCGCCTGCTCGACATCCACGAGTACCTGATGGAGAAGGGCGTAAAGCTGGAAGGTGTCCCGGGGCAGAAGTTCCTCTACCACGACCCCTGCCACACGCCGATGAAGCGCCACAACCCGGTGAAGGTGGCCTCTACCCTGCTGGGACAGGACGTGCTGCTGTCCGATCGCTGCTGCGGCGAGGCGGGCACCTTTGCCATCAGCCGGCCGGACATCGCCAGCCAGGTGCGCTTCCGCAAGGAAGAGGAACTGCACAAGGGCATCCGCCAGCTCACCGGGCAGGAGCGCAGCGGCGGCGAGGTCAAGATCCTCACCTCCTGCCCCGCCTGCCAGCAGGGGCTGTCGCGCTACCGCGACGACACCGGGGCCGAGGCGGGTTACATCGTGGTGGAACTGGTGCGCCGGCTGCACGGCGAGGACTGGCAGCGCGGTTTCATCGATCAGGTGCAGCGCGGCGGCATCGAACGGGTGCTGCTGTAGGGTGCGCACTGCGCACCGTGCCTTGATTACCCGGCGGCAACGGTGCGCGCACCCTACGTGCGGGGGGCTGCGGGGAAAGGAACACAGCACCGCTCACTTGTATCTTGTATCTTGTAACTTGTATCTGCCTTTAACAGGAGGAGACCATGAACAAGAACAAGCTGTTCGGCATCACCCTGGCGGGCGCCCTGGCCCTGGGCGCCGCCGCCCCTGCGTCGGCCGAGGACGCCGCGCCCATCGTCAACATCAAGCGCCTGTCCATGGAGATGGCGCTCAAGCTGGCCCAGGCCACCATCGCTCAGTGCCGCAAGGAAGGCGTGCAGATCGCCGTCACCGTAATGGACCGCGGCGGCCACCCTCAGGTGGTGCTGCGCGACGTGCTGGCACCGGACCTCACCCTGCTCATCAGCAGGCAAAAAGCCTATACCGCCCTTTCATTCAACAGTGCCACCTCGGCCATGGAGAACCGCTTTACGGCACCGTTCTCGGTGGGTAAGGTGGAAGGGCTGGTGTTCAGCGCCGGCGGCCTGCCCATTACCGCGGGCGGCATGATCCTCGGCGGCGTCGGCGTCAGCGGTGCGCCCAGCGGCGAGCAGGACGAGCGTTGTGCCCGCACCGGCCTGGAGAGCATTACCGCCGACCTGGAAATGGGCGCCTTCTAGTGCCGCGCTGCAGCCGCGAGCAATGGCGATGACAAGGTCCAAGCAAATATAAAGGAGCAGCCATGTACCTCAAGCACGTGCCCAGTGGCGATCTGGTGGAGGTCCTCGATATGAAGTCTCTCGTCGACCCCTATCGCAACAAGCTGGCGGGCCGGTTCCACGCCGGCGAGGAGATGCAGGATCCGGCCAACTTCGCCAAGTCGGATTTGATGTTCCCCTCCGGCGAGGCACTGCCCCGCTGCTGGGTCGATCCCAACTACCGCTGATCCAGCGGCTCACCATGTTCCCCTCGGGGGCCGGCGTCGCCGGGCCCCCTTGCTTCCGCTCTCCTATATAAAGCGGTCGCCGGACCCGCCACGCTGCCCTGCGTCCGCTCCTGGCGATACCAAAAAAAACGGCCACCCGAGGGTGGCCGTTTCTTTAGTACCGACTGCCAGAAGGCTTATTTCTTCTTGGCGGCCTTCTTCTTGGCAGCTGCCTTCTTCTTCGGGGCAGCCTTCTTGGCTACGGCCTTCTTCTTCGGGGCAGCCTTCTTCTTGGCTACGGCCTTCTTCTTCGGCGCGGCCTTCTTCTTGGCTACGGCCTTCTTCTTCGGGGCAGCCTTCTTCTTGGCTACGGCCTTTTTCTTCGGGGCAGCCTTCTTTTTGGCTACGGCCTTCTTCTTGGCTACAGCCTTCTTCTTCGGTGCGGCCTTCTTCTTGGCTACAGCCTTTTTGACGGCCTTCTTCTTGGCGGCGACCTTCTTCTTCGGCGCGGCCTTCTTCTTGGCTACAGCCTTCTTGACGGCCTTTTTCTTGGCGGCGACCTTCTTTTTCGGAGCAGCCTTCTTCTTGGCTACTGCCTTCTTAGCAGCAGCTTTCTTCTTCGGCGCGGCCTTCTTGGCAGCAGCCTTTTTCTTGGGGGCGGCCTTTTTTGCAGCTTTTTTGCGGGCCGCGGGTTTCTTGGTGGCGGCCTCGGCGGGTGCCGGTTTGTTGGCCTCGTTCTGTTCAGCTTCCATGGTTTTTTCCCCCTTGTGCTTGGTTGAGGTTTTCAAGGTTCCGTTAATCGCATCGAAGATCTCGTCGATCTCACCGATACCGTTGATTGTATGGAGTTTCCCTTGCCGACGGAAGTACTCAATGAGCGGAGCCGTCTGCGCTTCGTAAACACGCAGGCGGTTACCGATGGTTTCCTCATTGTCGTCGGCGCGGTGGCGCAGGTTGCCGCCGCACTTGTCGCAGCGATCCTCCAGACGGGGTGGCGTGGTATAGATGTTGTACATCTGGCCGCAGGACTCGCAGGTGCGGCGGCCGGTCAGACGCTGCAGCAGGATGTCGAAGTCGACATCGATGAGCAGGGCGGACTCGATGGGCATCCCCAGCTTGGCCAGCATGCCGTCCAAGGCTTCGGCCTGGGGGATGTTGCGCGGGAAGCCGTCGAGGATGAACCCCCGCTTGGCGTCCGGCTGCGACAGGCGCTCCTCGATGATGCCGAGGACGATGTCGTCGGACACCAGCTGGCCAGCCTCCATCGCCGCCTTGGCCCGCTGGCCGAGGGGGGAGTTGGCGGCCACGGCGGCACGCAACAGATCACCGGTGGAAATTTGCGGAACGTGGTATTTGTCGACCAGCAGTTTGGCTTGTGTACCCTTGCCCGATCCGGGCGCCCCCAACAATACGATTCTCATGTATCCCTCTCCGTCAGGTGACTTAAACGGCTGTTACGCGCGATTATTAAGTTTTTTCCATAGCCACATATACAAAATGCATTACCTTTACAAGTAGCATGCGATTAAGCTAATCGCAGTTTTATACTCAAGTCAATGTATCCGGGTGAAATTGATACAAAAAATGCGCAACCGCGGCCGTTGGTGATCGATGAATTCCATTCCTGATTTTACCGAGTCCGAATTGTGGACCGTCCATGACACACTCCGGGAGCGTTACGGGCGCGAGATCGAGATCGAACAGGGCGACGTCGAGTTGCGTCTCGACCCCCATTCCAGCACCCTTACCCCCTGTCCGGTTCTGTTCTGGCGCGAGGACGGCGCCAACTTCGTAATTTCCAAGGTGGGGGACCGGCGCTACCGCGCCCAGTTCTTCTACCGGGTACACCAGCAATTCGGCACCGGCATAGACGAGTTCGACAATCTGGCCGAGTGCACGGTCACCCTGCTGCAGGTGCAGGCGGACCACGAGGCGAAGCAAACGGCAAAACAAGACCGCTAATTTCACTATCGAACGGGAGCAACCAAGCACCATGGCAAAGAAAAAGAATGCCTTCTATGCCCAGTCCGGCGGCGTGACCGCCGTCATCAATGCCTCTGCCTGCGGCGTCATCGAGACCGCCCGCAAGCACAAGGACAAGATCGGCAAGGTCTACGCCGGCCGCAACGGCATCATCGGCGCCCTGACCGAAGACCTCATCGACACCTCCAAGGAATCGGCCAAGGCCATCGCCGCCCTGCGCCACACCCCGTCCGGCGCCTTCGGCTCCTGCCGCTTCAAGCTGAAGAGCCTGGAGGCCAACAAGGCCGAGTACGAGCGCCTGATCGAGGTGTTCAAGGCCCACAACATCGGTTACTTCTTCTATAACGGCGGCGGCGACTCGGCCGACACCTGCTACAAGGTGTCCCAGCTGTCCGAGAGCATGGGCTATCCGGTCCAGGCCATCCACGTGCCCAAGACCGTGGACAACGACCTGCCCATCACCGACAACTGCCCCGGCTTCGGCTCGGTGGCCAAGTACATCGCCGTCTCCACCCTGGAGGCGACCTATGATGTGCGCTCCATGTGCGCCACCTCCACCAAGGTGTTCGTGCTGGAGGTGATGGGCCGCCACGCCGGCTGGATCGCCGCCGCCGGCGCCATGGCCTCCACCAAGGACCAGGAACTGCCCATCGTCGTGCTGTTCCCCGAGGTGGAGTTCGACCAGAAGAAGTTCCTGGCCAAGGTCGACGCCATGGTGAAGAAGTTCGGCTACTGCACCGTGGTGGTGTCCGAGGGCTGTCACTGGCCCGACGGCAAGTTCCTGGCCGAGCAGGGCACCCGCGACGCCTTCGGCCACGCCCAGCTGGGCGGTGCCGCGCCGGTGGTCGCCAACATGGTCAAGGAGGCCCTGGGCCACAAGTTCCACTGGGGCGTGGCCGACTACCTGCAGCGCGCCGCCCGCCACATCGCCTCCAAGAGCGACGTGGACCAGGCCTATGCCATGGGCAAGGCGGCGGTGGAGTTCGCCCTCAAGGGTCACAACTCGGTCATGCCGACCATCGACCGGGTCTCCAGCGCTCCTTATAAGTGGAAGGTGGGCATGGCCCCGCTGTCCAAGGTGGCCAACGTCGAGAAGATGATGCCCAAGAACTTCATCACCAAGGACGGCTTCGGCATTACCGAGAAGTGCCGCGAGTACCTGGCGCCGCTGATGAAGGGCGAGGACTACCCGCCGTACAAGAACGGGTTGCCGCAGTACGTGACGCTGAAGAACGTCGCGGTGGCGAAAAAGCTGAAAACAACTTACGAGTTGAAGAAGTAATGAGACAAAGGGGAGCGTTAGCTCCCCTTTGTGCTTTATGGGGCGTAATTGCGATTAATCAGTTTCCGGTAAAGAAGAAATTCACCAATACAGGAGGAAGCGAGTATGAGTAGTGGATTGTGGTTTGCATTGGCCTGTGCCGTGGCGGCACTGGTATATGGTGCCGTATCCATCAGCTGGATACTGGGCAAGCCCACCGGCAATGACCGCATGCGGGAAATCGCCGCGGCCGTGCAGGAAGGCGCCCAGGCCTATCTGAATCGGCAGTACACCACCATCAGCATCGTCGGTGTGGTTCTGTTCGTGGTCATCTTCGCCGCCCTCGGCTGGCAGACCGCGGTCGGCTTCGCCCTCGGTGCCGTGCTGTCCGGCGTCACCGGCTACATCGGCATGAACGTGTCGGTGCGCGCCAACGTCCGTACCGCGCAGGCGGCCAGCGAAGGCCTCAATGCCGCCCTCAACGTCGCCTTCAAGGGCGGCGCCATCACCGGCCTGCTGGTGGTCGGTCTGGGCCTGCTCGGCGTGGCCGGCTACTTCGCCGTCCTCACCGGCATGGGCGCCAGCGCCACCGAAGCGACCCATGCCCTGGTGGGCCTGGCCTTCGGCAGCTCGCTGATCTCCATCTTCGCCCGTCTCGGCGGCGGCATCTTCACCAAGGGCGCCGACGTCGGTGCCGACCTGGTGGGCAAGGTCGAGGCCGGTATCCCCGAGGACGACCCGCGCAACCCGGCGGTCATCGCCGACAACGTGGGCGACAACGTGGGCGACTGCGCCGGCATGGCCGCCGACCTGTTCGAGACCTATGCCGTGACCATCATCGCCACCATGGTGCTGGGCGGCCTGATGATCACCGGTTCCCCCGAGGCGGTGATCTATCCGCTGGTGCTGGGCGGCGTTTCCATCATTGCCTCCATCGTCGGCACCTTCTTCGTCAAGGCGCGCGAAGGCGGCAAGATCATGAACGCCCTGTATCGCGGCCTGATCGTCTCCGGCGTGCTGGCGGTGATCGCCTTCTACCCGGTGACCACCTACATCCTGGGCGAGGGCGTGCAGATCGGTGACAAGATGGTTTCGTCCATGAACCTGTACCTGGCCTCGCTGATCGGCCTGGCGCTGACCGCGGCCATGGTGTGGATCACCGAGTACTACACCGCCACCGAGTTCAGCCCGGTGCGTCACATCGCCCAGGCTTCCACCACCGGCCACGGCACCAACGTGATCGCCGGCCTCGGCGTGTCGATGAAGTCCACGGCCGCTCCGGTGCTGGCCGTGTGTCTGGCCATCTGGGCGGCCTACACCCTGGGCGGCCTGTACGGCATCGCCATCGCCGCCACCTCGATGCTGTCCATGGCGGGCATCATCGTGGCTCTGGACGCCTACGGCCCGATCACCGACAACGCCGGCGGCATCGCCGAAATGGCCGGTCTGGACGAGAAGGTCCGCAACATCACCGACCCGCTGGATGCGGTGGGCAACACCACCAAGGCCGTGACCAAGGGCTATGCCATCGGTTCCGCCGGTCTGGCTGCGCTGGTGCTGTTCGCCGACTACACCCACGCGCTTTCCGGTGCCGGCAGCGAAATCCTGAGCTTCGACCTGTCCAACCACATGGTCATCATCGGCCTGTTCATCGGCGGCATGGTGCCTTACCTGTTCGCTGCCATGGGCATGGAGGCGGTGGGTCGCGCGGCCGGTTCGGTGGTGGTGGAAGTGCGCCGCCAGTTCAAGGACATCCCCGGCATCATGGAAGGCACGGCCAAGCCGGAGTACGGCACCTGCGTCGACATGCTGACCAAGGCCGCCATCAAGGAGATGATCATCCCGTCGTTGCTGCCGGTCGCCGTGCCGGTGATCGTCGGCCTGACTCTCGGCGCGCAGGCGCTGGGCGGCGTGCTGGTGGGTACCATCGTCACCGGCATCTTCGTGGCCATCTCCATGACCACCGGCGGCGGCGCCTGGGATAACGCCAAGAAGTACATCGAGGAAGGCAACTTCGGCGGCAAGGGTTCCGAGGCTCACAAGGCCGCGGTTACCGGCGACACCGTGGGTGATCCCTACAAGGACACCGCCGGCCCGGCGGTGAACCCGCTGATCAAGATCATCAACATCGTGGCACTGCTGATCGTGCCCCTGCTGTAAGAGAAAAGAGCAAGGATTCAAGATACAAGGGGAAAACCACCCCTTGTATCTTTTCCCTTGAATCTTTTATCTGCTTATAAGGCCGGTATATAATGCCGGCCTTTTCTTTTTGGCATTCCGCAAGAGGCTTTCCCCCATGAATCTGGACCGCGTCAACTCCGGCAAGGACCTTCCCAACGACATCAACGTCATCATCGAGATTCCGGCCCATTCCGATCCGGTGAAGTACGAGGTGGACAAGGAGACCGGCGCCATGTTCGTGGACCGCTTCATGAACACCGCCATGCACTATCCCTGCAACTACGGCTACGTGCCGCACACCCTGTCCAACGACGGCGACCCGGTGGACGTGCTGGTGGTGACCCCGGTGCCGCTGATCCCCGGTTCGGTGATTCGCTGCCGTCCGGTGGGCGTGCTGAAGATGACCGACGAGTCGGGCGACGACGCCAAGATACTGGCGGTGCCCATCGACAAGCTGTGCCGCATCTTCCGCCAGGTGCAGGACATCGGCGACGTGTCGCCGGCCCTGCTGGAGCAGATCGCCCACTTCTTCGAGCACTACAAGGATCTGGACGAGGGCAAATGGGTGCGCGTGCAGGGCTGGGCAGGCGTGGCCGAGGCCAAGGCCGAGATCATGGCCAGCGTGCAGATGTACAAGGACGCGCCGGTCAAGCCGAATTTCTGATCAGGCAGATACAAGAGGAAAGTTACAAGATACAAGAAACGGCGCGCGCAGCGCTCATTCCCTTGCATCTTTCATCTTGTATCTTTTCTCTGCTCCTTCTGTTGTCTCAGTCGCGCCGACTGCAACTCCAGGGTGTGCCGTACCAGGGCGTCGCGGGCGATTTCCGCGAGGTGGGTGAACTCGACGCCGATGCGGTAGGGCAGCGCGGCGCCGCTGCGGCCGCTCAGGCAGTGAATAACCCTTCCCAGGCTGTTGACCACGGTATTGCCGGGAAACAGCATCAGGCGCAGTTCCAGTTTGCAGTCCCGTTCCAGCGCCTCGCCGCTTAAAAAGGCGATGCCGTTGCCGCTCAGGTTGACGTGGGTGTTGGGACCGCTGATGTTGCCGAGCTGACTGCCTAGCAGGGCCCGGGTGAGCAGCTCCAGCTTGCGATCGATGATGGCCAGGTACTGGCCGATGTCCGGGTCGCGCTTGCGGATCTGCGACAGGATATTGCTCGACTGGGTGGTCAGACTGTGCAGCTGCAGTGCCAGGCCGGCGCTGTCCTGGCGGGCGCCGGGCGGCTGAGTGAGGCGCTGCTGGTAGTCCTCCTCGTCGAGCCGGCGGTACTCCAGATAGATGTCGTCATCGATGCGGAAAAACTTGCGGCGCTCCGGCTGCGGGGCGCCCGGGGTCGCTGGGCTCATGGCGATACTCCTGTCACATCCCGGTCCTTGATACGAATTTCCACGCGGCGGTTGCGGGCGCGGCTGGCCTCGCTGTCATTGGGCAGCAGCGGCCGGGTATCGCCGAAGCCTTCGGCGATGAGCCGCGTGCCTTCCACGGTGTGCAGCTCCAGCAGGCGGTGCACCACCGAGACGGCGCGGGCCGTGGACAGATCCCAGTTGGAGCGAAAGCGCGGCGTGCTGATGGGCCGGTCGTCGGTGTGGCCGGCGACGATGACCGTGCCCCGGGTGGTGGCGATCAGGTTGCCGATGCGGTCGATGACCTGATGGAAGTCAGGCAGCAGGATGTCGCTGCCCGATTCGAAGGCCGCCTCGTGGCGGAAGCTGATCAGCAGTTCGCCTTCGCTGTTGCGGCCGACCTCCAGGCGTTCCTGGCGGATGTCTTCCTGCAACTTCAGGCGGAATTGCTGCAGGTTCACGTCTTCGGCCGGCTCCTCCGCGTCCTCCGGCGCCGCCGGCGGCGCCATGGCCGGGAGGTCGACCATCCCCTGCGGTTTGCCTTCCATCAGCACTTCATGCCCCGGCGACTCGCTGCGCTGTTCCAGCCATTGGATGCCGAAGGCGCGCTCCAGCGAGCCGGCGATCTGCTTGTAACGCTGGGCGTCGACTTGCGAGACCGACAGCAGCAGCACGAAAAAGGTGGTGAGCAGGGCCATCAGATCGGCGAAGGTGACCATCCAGGAGGGGGCTCCGCCGCGGTTCTGTTTGTCCGCCATGCCGACTGGGGCGGCTAGCCGCCGCCTTCCTCCGGTTCACTGCGGGCCTTGTCGGCCTCCAGCAGGGCGTTGAGCCGCTCCCGTTCGTGGCGCGGAATGTAGGCTTCCAGCACCTCGTCCATCAGGCGCGGGTTCTGCCCCTGCTGGATGCAGCTCATGGTTTCGATGATGAGCAGCTTGTTCACCCGCTCCTGCATGCCGCGCAGCTCCAGCTTGTCGGCGATGGGCAGCGCCACCAGGTTGGCGATGAGGGCACCGTACAGCGTGGTGAGCAGGGCGACCGCCATGGCCGGGCCGATGCTGGAGGGTTCCTGCAGGTTGGCCAGCATCTGCACCAGGCCGACCAGGGTGCCGATCATGCCGAAGGCCGGTGCCGATTCGCCGATGGCGCGGAAGATGCGCTGGCCCACCTCGTGCCGTTCCATGGACTGTTCCATGTCCTCGTGCAGCGCCTTGCGCACGAACTCGGGTGACAGGCCGTCCACCGCCAGTTGGATGCCCTTGGCCAGGAAGTCGTTGGACACCGGGTGGCCGTCCAGGGCCAGCACGCCGTTCTTGCGCACCACGGCGGACAGCTCATTGGCCTGGCGGATGAGGTCGACGGGCTTTTCCAGTTCGTCGCGAAAGGCCTTGAACGCCACCCGCAAGGCGCTTAGGCAATGGCTGAGGGGAAACTTGATCAAGGTGGCGGCGGAGGCGCCGCCGATGACTATCATCAAGCCGGGCAGGTTGATGAAGATGGTCAGATCGGAGCCGGTCATGATGGCGGCAAAGATGATGGCGATGCCGCCGATGAGTCCCAACAGGGTTGCTATGTCCACGCCTGATCCCTTGTCGCCGCTATGTCACCGAGTGTAGCGCCAAACTCACCGCTAACGCACATCAACCCCTTGCCGCAGAGGCGCGGAGACGCAGAGAACATTGAGGAAAAAATTCTCTGCGTCTCCGCGCCTCTGCGGTAAAGGAGGTTTACAGCGTTTCGACGCCGTTCGGCGTGCCGACCAGCACCACGTCGGCCGGGCGCAGGGCGAACAGGCCGTTGGTGACCACGCCGACGATGTTGTTGAGGCGGGCTTCCAGCTCGGTGGGCTCCTGGATGGCCAGGCCGTGCACGTCGAGGATCACGTTGCCGTTGTCGGTGACGAAGCCGTCGCGGTACACCGGGTTGCCGCCCAGCTTGACCAGCTCGCGGGCAACGTAGCTGCGCGCCATGGGGATGACCTCCACCGGCAGGGGGAACTTGCCCAGCACGTCCACGATCTTGGTTTCGTCGATGATGCAGACGAATTTCCCGCTGGCCGCGGCCACGATCTTCTCCCGCGTCAGGGCGCCGCCCCCGCCTTTGACCAGGTGCATGCGGCGGTTGGTCTCGTCGGCGCCGTCCACGTAGACGGAGATTTCGCTGACCTCGTTCAGGTCCAGCACCGGGATGCCGTGCTTCTTCAGGCGCTCGGCGCTGGCCACCGAGCTGGCCACGGTGCCCGCGACCTTGTGTTTGATCTCCGCCAGGAAGTCGATGAAGTGGTTGGCGGTGGAACCGGTGCCGATGCCGATGATGGTGTCCGGCACCACATGCTCCAGGGCGGCCTTGGCGACCGCCTTCTTCATTTCGTCTTGCGTCATTGTGCTCTCCGAGATATTTGCTTGTGCTTATTCATCCGCCGCAAAAACCGCAAAACCCTTGTCACAGAGGCGCGGAGACGCAGAGAAATGGACACCTGATCCACCTCTGCGACTCCGCGTCTGGGAAATACGTTCCGGACATTTCCAACCGACTACATCCATGTAGTCGTCTGCGGCAGGTGTTGGCCGTTGACGGGCGGAATTTATTGATGGCCCCCGATTATACGCCAAGCGCGTCCGCTGACACCGTGGCCTGATAACTGGTATCGTAGCCGGATGCTTGAACATTACGCCAAAAAGATACTGCAGGCCCGGGTTTACGACGTTGCCCGCGAAACCCCGCTGGCGGCCGCCCCCGGCCTGTCGCGCCGCCTGGGCAACAAGGTGCTGCTCAAGCGCGAGGATTTGCAGCCGGTTTTCTCGTTCAAGCTGCGCGGTGCCTACAACAAGATTGCCCTGTTGTCCGACGAGGCGCGGGCCCGCGGCGTCATCGCCGCCTCCGCCGGCAACCATGCCCAGGGCGTGGCCCTGGCGGCGCAGAAGCTGGGACTGGATGCGCTGATCGTCATGCCGCGCACTACGCCCGAGATCAAGGTGCAGGCTGTGCGCCGGCGCGGCGCCCGTATCGAGCTGCACGGCAACGCCTACGACGACGCCTATACCCATGCCCGCCGCCTGGCGGACGAACAGGGCCGCACCTTCATCCATCCCTATGACGACGAGGACGTGATCGCCGGCCAGGGCACCGTGGCCATGGAAATCCTGCGCCAGTATTCCGCCGATGACCTGCATGCGGTGTTCGTGCCGGTGGGCGGCGGCGGTCTCATCGCCGGGGTGGCGGCGTATATCAAATACCTGCGGCCGGAAATCAAGGTGATCGGCGTCGAGCCCGACGATGCGGCCAGCATGCACGACGCGCTCAAGGCGGATGCGCGGGTGGTGCTGGACCAGGTGGGGATCTTCGTCGACGGCGTGGCCGTGCGGCAGGTGGGCGAGGAGCCGTTCCGCATCGCGCGGCAGTGGGTGGACGAAGTCGTGCTGGTGTCCACCGACGAGGTGTGCGCGGCCATCAAGGATATCTTCGAGGACACCCGCGCCATCGTCGAACCGGCCGGTGCCCTGGCGGTGGCCGGGATGAAGCGCTATCTGCAGCGCGAGAGCGTGCGCGACCGGACCCTGGTGGCCATCAATTCCGGCGCCAACATGAATTTCGACCGGCTGCGCCACGTGGCCGAACGCGCGGAGCTGGGCGAGCAGCGCGAGGCGCTGTTCGCGGTGACCATCCCCGAACGGCCGGGCAGCTTCCGCCGTTTCTGTGAGCTGCTGGGCCAGCGCGCCATTACCGAGTTCAACTACCGCTACGCCGATGCCGCCGAGGCGCACATCTTCGTCGGCGTGGAGATGCGCGACGGCGCCCGCGACAAGGAGGAGCTGGTGGCCTTGCTGCGCGACCAGGGTTATCCGCTGCTCGACATGACCGACAACGAAATCGCCAAGCTGCACGTGCGCTACATGGTCGGCGGCCACACCGGCGGACTGCCCGACGAGCGCCTGCTGCGTTTCGAGTTCCCCGAGCGCCCCGGCGCCCTGCTGCGCTTTCTCGATCACATGGGGCAGCACTGGAACATCAGCCTGTTTCACTACCGCAACCACGGCGCCGACTATGGCCGCATCCTCTGCGGCATCCAGGTGCCGGCGCAGGACGAGGCCAAGTTCCAGGGCTTCCTCGCCCAGATCGGCTATCCGTACTGGGAAGAGAGCGACAACCCGGCGTACGCCTTGTTCTTGCGCTAGGCGCAATTAACTTCCACATCCTTGTCGCAGAGCCGCGGAGGCGCAGAGTAAACACTGCAAGTCTGCTCGCGTCCGATCCTCTGTGTCTCCGCGTCTCTGCGGCAGATGGGTTTTTCTAACCTGCGTTGGCTTGTGATCATTCCAACGCCAGAATCGCTTCCCACTCCGCCGGGCTGACCGGCATCACCGACAGGCGGTTGCCGCGGCGCACCAGGGCCATGTCGGCCAGTTCCGGCCGCTGCTTCAGTTCTTCCAGGGTGATGTTGCGCTTCAGCTTGCGCACCAGGCGCACGTCCACCATGTACCAGCGCGGGTTGGCGGGGTCGCTCTTGGGGTCGTAGTACTTGCTCTCGGGATCCCAGGCGGTATGGTCGGGATAGCCGGCGCGGGCGATTTCGGCGATGCCGACGATGCCCGGTTCCTTGCAGTTGGAGTGATAGAAGAACACCCGATCCCCCTCCTGCATCTGGTCGCGCAGCATGTTGCGGGCCTGGTAGTTGCGCACCCCGTCCCAGTGCTCGGTCCGGCCGGGGCGGGCGGCGAGGTGGTCGATCCCGAAGACATCGGGCTCGGATTTCATCAGCCAGTAATTCATGTTTTGTATCCTTGGCGCCGGGAAACGGGCGATATAGTAGCGAAAGGTGGAAAAAGAAAGGCGAAAGTGACGATTTTGTGACCCAGCCCCCTTGTATGACAAATAACCATGCGTTATATAGGTCCATCGCAGCGATGCGAAAACCGCTGCGGCGGTCGTAAGTGGTAATGGAGGTCAGGATGAGACGACGCAAACCCGATATGCTCGTGGTGCTTGCTGCCCTGATAGTGATGGGGGTCCTCTTTACCGGCATAACGCAGGCGATGATGCGCGATTCGCAGGCGCCAACCGTGGTCGAGGCCAACAAGAACAAATAATCCGCGAGTAGCCAGAAAAAGAAAACCCGCCGCCCGGCGGGTTTTTTTATGGGCGTGGCTCAGGCCGACGCCTATTTCCCGAAACGGTGCAGGGCCTGGTCGGTGGCCACGCCGTGCAGCGGGACGTCCCAGGGGGCGTGGGGCAGCCGGTCCTGCCGCTGGAATTCGTAGGCGATGCCCATGAGTTCGGGTTTGTGCCAGCAATCGCGCCGCAGCAGGTAGGCGAGGGTGCGATCATAGAAACCGCCGCCCATGCCGAGGCGGTTGCCGATGCCGTCGAAGGCCACCAGCGGCGTCAGCATCAGGTCGATGCTCCAGGCCGGGCGCAGTTCATGGCCGCGGCCCAGGGGTTCGGGAATGCGGAAGCGGTTCGGGGCCAGTGCGGTATCAGGCAGGAAGCGGGCAAACCAGAGACGGTTGTGAAACGTGGGGCTGAGTACCGGCAGGTAGCAGTGCTTGCCCATGGCCCAGGCGCGCTCGATGAGCGGCATCAGGTCCATCTCGCCGTCGTTGGCGAGGTAAAAGGCGATGTGCCGGCTGCGCAGGAACAGCGTGGAGTTGCCCAGTTGCCGCGCCAGGGCGCGGGCGGCCTGGCGGGCCTCTGCGCGCGACAGTGCCCGGCGCCGGCGGCGCATCTGGCGGCGGATGTCGTCGCGGGATGTAGGGGGAACGGACGGGGTGGGGGCAAGGCTGGGAGAGAAGGTATCGGGCGTTGTTGTGACCATCTCACGCGCTCATGTCTTGCGGCGGACAATAAAGAGGGTGCCCTCCGCCTGGGCCGTCGTCGCTGTTGCTCCTTGAACCCATTGGCTCAAGTGGGGAGGCCGGTCGATGCATCAGGCTTTCCGCAGCACGGACATGCACACAACACCGTCGCAGCAACCCCGGGGGTGTGATTATCGGCTCAAGAAATCCCCAGCGACTAACGAACCCTGCAGGGGGCACCCATATCTGACTCGTGGATGCTGCAGGAAAATTTTTCGGGACTACAGCTTGAGCTGGCGGTCTTCGCTCTCCAGGGCGCTTTCGATGCGCTCCTGCAGGCGGCGCAGACGCCGTCCCGTGTCACCAGTATAGCCGCTTCCCTGTTGCCTTTGCTGCAGCAGCTCGTGAGTAATATTCAGCGCTGCGAGCACGGCGATGCGCTCGCTGCCGATGACCTTGCCGCTGCTGCGGATATCGCGCATCTTGTCGTTGAGGACGCGTGCCGATTCGATCAGCCCGTCGCGTTCCTCCGCCGGACAGGCGATGGTGTATTCCTTGTCCAGGATACGCACCGGTACCTGGAGTATGTCCTTGGTGGCCATCTCAGCCCTGCTCCATCGCCTTGATGCGGTGAATCATCGCCTCTACCCGCGTGCGCGCCAACTCGGTTTTTTCCAGCAGCCTGGCGCGCTCGCTCAGCAGCGACGATTGCTGCTCCCGCAGGGACAGGTTTTCGTCGCGCAGCCGGTCCACGGCACGGATGAGTTCATCCACGCGGCGTTCCAGCAGGCTGATGTCCAGTTCGTCCTTCATGGTCGACAGGCGGTGTTGGGTCCGTGAGTTTGGGCGCGGCCGGCGGCCGCAAAAGCGAATCCACTATAGAGCGGCGACCCTGAGCGGTCAATCTTGCACAGTATGCGGGGTGTTGCCGCTACGGTGTCGGTGCTACGATCTTCGGCACTGCCCGTACTTCCCCCGGAGAGATCATGAGTGAAAACCCCAATGACGCCATCGCCCTCGTGGACGCTGCCCTGCGCCGCCTCGGGGTCGAGATGGGCGTCACCGAATGTCACGGCATGCTCGCCGGCCTGCTGGTTGCCGGCAAGAGCCTGACGCGCGAGCAGTGGCTGGGCCATGTGGCGCCCGATCTGGCGGCAGGCGATGTCCTGGCCCAGGAGGCGGGCGACACGCTGGAAGGCCTGCGTCAGGCCGTGGTGGCCCAGCTCAATGATCCGATGCTGGACTTCCAGCCCCTGCTGCCTGCGGACGACGAGCCGCTGGCGCAGCGGGTGGAGGCGCTGGGGGAATGGTGCCAGGGCTTTCTGCTCGGCATGAGTCTCGGCGGCCTGAAGGATGTGGCCAAGTTGCCCGGTGACAGCGGTGAAGCCTTGCGCGATCTGGTGCAGCTGTCCCGTGCCGGAAGTTACGACGTGGGGGACGATGAGGAGGACGAAACCGCCTACTCGGAGTTGCTGGAATATGTGCGCACGGCGGTGTTGCTGGTGAATGAGGAGCTGAATCCCACCCGCGCCGCACCCCAGATGGAACCGACCCTGCACTGACATGAACCGGACCGAATTTGCCAAACGACGCAAACGCCTGATGCAGGCCATGGGCACGGACGCCATCGCCATCCTGCCTACGGCGCAGGAGCGTATCCGCAGCCGCGACACCGAATACCACTTTCGCGCCGACAGCGACTTTTACTACCTGACCGGCTTTCCCGAACCCGAAGCGGTGGCGGTGCTGATCCCCGGCCGCGCCCATGGCGAGTTCCTGCTGTTCTGCCGCGAGAAGGATCCGGAGATGGAAACCTGGCACGGCCGCCGCGCCGGGCTGGAGGGCGCGCAGGAACTGTACGGCGCCGACGACGCCTTTCCCATGGCGGATATTGATGAAATCCTGCCGGGCCTGCTGGAGAACAAGGATCGGGTCTACTACACCATGGGCGCGCACCGCGATTTCGATCGCCAGGTGATGGACTGGATCAACGCCTTGCGCAAGAAGTCGCGCGCCGGCGTGCACACGCCGGGCGAGTTCGTGGCCCTGGATCACCTGCTGCACGACATGCGCCTGTACAAGAGCGCCGCCGAGGCCGCGGCGATGCGCAAGGCGGCGAAAATATCCAGCCAGGCCCATCTGCGGGCCATGCGCGCCTGCCGCCCCGGCGTGCAGGAATACCAGCTGGAGGCGGATATCCTGCACGAGTTCATGATGCACGGCGCGCGCTTCCCCTCCTACAACTCCATCGTCGGCGGCGGCGCCAACGGCTGCATCCTGCACTACACCGAAAACAGCGATGAACTGCGCGACGGTGATCTGGTGCTCATCGACGCCGGCTGCGAATACGACTATTACGCCGCCGACATCACCCGTACCTTCCCGGTCAACGGCAAGTTCTCGCCCGAACAGCGTGCGCTGTACGACCTCGTGCTGGAGGCCAATCATGCCGCCATCGAACAGGTCCGGCCGGGCAATCACTGGAACCAGCCCCATGAGGCGGCGGTGAAGGTGCTGACCCAGGGACTGGTGAAGCTGGGCCTGCTCAAGGGACGGGTGAGCCAGTTGATCAAGGATCAGGCCTACCGCAGGTTCTATATGCACCGCACCGGCCACTGGCTGGGCATGGATGTGCATGACGTGGGCGAATACAAGGTGGGCGAGGAGTGGCGCGTGCTGGAGCCGGGCATGGTGCTCACCATCGAGCCGGGCCTGTACATCAGCCCGGGCAAGGGTGTGGCCAAGAAATGGCACAACATCGGCATCCGCATCGAGGACGACGTGCTGGTCACGAAATCGGGCCATGAGGTGCTGACCCGGGATGCGATCAAGGATGCCGATGAGATTGAGGCGTGGATGGGGGGAGGAAAGTGACAAGTTACAAGTGGCAAGTTGCAAGAAAACCCTCTTGTCACTTGCGACTTGTCACTTGTAACTTGCAACTATGACTTACGACATTGCCATCATCGGCGGCGGCATGGCCGGCGCCAGCCTGGCGCTGGCGCTGAAGGAGTTGCCGTTGTCCATCGCCCTGGTGGAGGCGGTGCCGTTCGAGTCGGCGGCGCAGCCCGCCTTCGATGCCCGCGCCATCGCCCTGGCGGCCGGCTCGCAGCGCATATTGCAGGCCATGGGCGTATGGCCGGCGCTGGCGGCGCGCGGCGTCACCGCCATCGAGCACATTCACGTGTCCGAGCGCGGCGGTTTCGGCAGCGCGCGGCTGGAGGCGGCAGAAGAGAATGTGGCCGCCCTCGGTTACGTGGCGGAGGGACGCGTCATCGGCGCGGCGCTCACCGCGGCGCTGGCGCAGTGTCCCAATGTCGAACTGTTGTGCCCCGCCGAGCTGGCTGCCGTGCAGGTGGCCGGCGACGCGGCCGACATCCAGCTCAGCCATGGCGGCGCAGTGCGTAACCTGCGCGCGCGCCTGTTGGTGGCGGCCGACGGCGGGCGTTCCACCGTGCGCGAGCAGGTAGGCGCGCCGACCTGGGAACTGGGCTATGGCCAGACCGCGGTGATCGCCACCGTCACCACCGATCGTCCCCACGGCAACACCGCCTATGAGCGTTTCACCGACACCGGCCCGCTGGCCCTGCTGCCCTGCGATCCGCCGGCCGATGGCGATGCTGCGCTGCATGGCCGACGCTGGTCGCTGGTGTGGACGGTGCGCGACGGTCAGGTGGATGAGATGCTGGCGCTGGACGATGCGGAGTTCCTGCGGCGGCTGCAACAACGTTTCGGTTACCGGGCCGGGCGTTTCGTGCGCGCCTCGGAGCGGCATGCCTATCCGCTGGCCCTGCGCTTCGTGCGCGAGGCGGCGGGCGAGCGCATCGCCTACATCGGCAACGCCGCCCACGCCATCCACCCGGTGGCCGGCCAGGGCTTCAATCTCGGCCTGCGCGACGTGGCGGCACTGGCCCAGGTGATCGCCGGCGCCGTGGGGCGCGGCGCCGACATCGGCCGCCTGGCGGTGCTCAAGGACTATGCCGCCTGGCGCCGTCCCGATTATCTGCGCACCGCCGCTTTTACCGACGGCCTGGTGCGCACCTACTCCAACAACCTGCCGCCGCTGAAACTGGCGCGCAACCTCGGCCTGCTGGCCCTGGACGCCCTGCCGCCGCTCAAGCATCTGCTGGCGCGGCAGTCCATGGGGCTGGTCGGCCATCTGCCGCGCTTGGCCTGCGGGCTGGCGGTGACGCCGCCGCCCGCAGTTACGAGTTTCGAGTTTCGAGTTTCGAAAACCACAGGCAGCGGGGAGTCGTAACGCATGGACCATCAGACCGAAACCCGAAACCCGAAACTCGAAACTGCAACGTATGACGTTGCGATCATCGGCGGCGGCATGGTCGGTGCCACGCTGGCCTGTGCCCTGGGTGGTTCGAAACTGCGTGTGGCGGTGGTGGAACCGGTGGCCGCGCCGCGCCACTTTCCGGCCGGCGATTTCGACATCCGCGTCAGCGCCATCACCCGTGCCACGCAGAATGTCTTTGCCGCCGTCGGTGCCTGGGACGGCATGCTGGAGCGGCGGGTGCAGCCCTACCAGGCCATGCACGTGTGGGATGCGCTGGGCAGCGGTTCCATTCATTTCGACTGCACCGAACTGGGCGAGCCGGATCTGGGCCACATCGTCGAGAACCGCGTGATCCTGGCGGCACTGCTGGATCGCATGGGCAGTTTCGGCAACATCGATTTTCTCTGCCCCGCCGGCGCCACCGGCATGCAGCTGGGAGAGGATGCGGCGCAGCTGTTCCTGGCCGATGGCCGCACCGTCGAGGCGAAGTTGCTGGTCGGTACCGACGGCACCACCTCCTGGGTGCGCGAGCAGGCAGGCATCGACACCACCGGCTGGGCCTATGATCAGAGTGCGGTGGTGGCCACGATGAAAACCTCGCAACATCACCAGGATGCCGCCTGGCAGCGCTTCCTGCCCAGCGGCCCGCTGGCCTTTCTGCCGCTGCCCGGCGGTTACAGTTCCATCGTCTGGTCCACCGGCCATGAGCGGGCCGAGGCCCTGTGTCACATGCCGGCGTCGCAATTCCTCGACGAGTTGCAGCTCGCCTTTGGCGATGCCCTGGGACGGATGGAGTCGGTCGGTCCGCGCGGTGCCTATCCGCTGCGCCTGCAGCATGCCGACGCCTATGTGCGGCCGCGCCTGGCCCTCGCCGGCAATGCCGCCCACACCCTGCACCCGCTGGCCGGGCAGGGACTGAACATCGGCGTGCTGGACGCGGCGGCGCTGGCCGAGGTGCTGCTGGGCGCGGGGCGCCGGGACGTGGGCAGCCTGCCGCTGCTGCGCCGCTACGAACGCTGGCGCAAGGGCGACAACATCGCCATGCTGGCGGCGATGGACGGCTTCAAGCGTGTGTTCAGCAACGATGCGGCGCCGCTGGCCCGGTTGCGCAGCGCCGGGCTGGCGCTGGCCGATCGGCTCGGCCCGGTGAAGAATTTCTTCGTGCGCCGCGGCATGGGGCTGGCCGGCGATCTGCCCGGGTTGGCGCGCACGCCACCCCCTTGAACCGGAAGAGGACGGGACATGCCCAGACACGCGTCGTTCAAGCTGTTGCCGTTCTTCTCCATCACCAGCCTGCTGGGCATTGTCGCCGCGGCGGTGCTGGTGACCCTGCTGCATCGCCAGACCGCCATTGCGGCCCTGGTGGATTTGGGCGAGCGGCAGAACATCGCCCTGGCGCAGACGGCGCTGAATTCGGTGCACGACCGGCTGAGTGACTATCTGCGCCGCGCCAACGACGGCGCGCGCGCCGCCACCCCCGAAGTGGATGCGCTGGAGGCGGCGCTCAATATCGTGCTGCGCGCCACCGGCGTGGTGCGCATCAAGGTTTACTGCCGCGACGGTACCGTGGCGTTCTCCACCAAGCGCAGCCAGATCGGCCGCGATCAGAGTGACAACCCGGCTTTCATCCAGGCGCTGCGCGGGGAGATCGCCAGCAAGCTGATCTACCGCGACACCTTCAACTATTTCGATCAGGACACCGAAGAGGACAACCTGATCCAGACCTACGTGCCGGTGGACGAGGGGACTGCCGGTACGCCGCTGGGCGTGTTCGAGATCTATACCGACGTCAATCCGCTGGTGCATGACATTTCCCGCATGGAGCTGCTCATCGTCGCCGGCACCGGCATCATTTTTCTCCTGTTGTACGCCCTGCTGCTCACCGTGGTGCATCGTGCCGGCAACATCATTGCCCGCCAGCAGCTCACCATCGCCGATCGCAACAAGACCCTGGAGTTGCTCTCGGCCCAGCTGCTCGACGCACAGGAGACGGAACGCAAGCGGGTGGCCTTCGAACTGCACGAGGGCATCGCCCAGACCCTGGCCGCCATCAAGTTCCAGCTGGAGATCGCCGTGCAGACGGCGGTCATCGACGGCGAGCCGCGCAACACTGGACTGGGGCCGTTGGTAAAAACGGTGCAGGGCGCCATCCAGGAGGTGCGTACCATGGCGACGCAGTTGCGCCCGCCCAGTCTCGACGACCTCGGCATCGGCGCCACCCTCGGCTGGCTGTCGCGCCAGCTGTCGGAGATCTATCCGGACCTTGCCGTCGAGGCGCAGGTCAGCGTCGGCGAGGAACGGATTCCAAAACCATTGCGGGTAATCGTGTACCGCGTGGTGCAGGAGGCGCTGGCGGCCATGACCCGGCACAACGTCGCGCGGACGATACAGGTGACGCTGAAGGAGTCCGACGGAATGTTGCGGCTGGAAATCACCGATCCCACCATGTCCCTGGCGGTGCCCCTGGAGCCGGACCTGTCCATCGCCCGCGAACGCATCCTGATGTCCGGCGGCACTTTTGCCACGCAGGCGTCCCCCGCCGGCGGCGCCGTCCTCTGCGCCGAGTGGGATCTCTGACGGCGGATCCTGCGCTCGAATCTACGTTCCCGCCAATGCCATGCCGCCATCGCCTTCGATGAGCATCCTTGGGTTCAGGGTAAACATTTCACCCGTCACTGGAGTATGGGAAACGACGGCGGGCAGTACGTGCATCTCCGTTGATGCAGGCTGCGGCATGGGGTAAATACCCCCCGGCAGCGGATTGATCGTGGTGGGGGCGGGGGCTTTACTTGCACTGGGCCATCGCGAATGAAGGTATTGTCATGAACAACAGCGTCCAGCAAGGCATGGCACGCAAAATTGCCCTGATTGCGGTGCTGTCGGTTGGCTGTGCCGCGTTCCTGGTGTTCGAGGACCTGGCGGAGATCATTTACACCGATGTAGGGGTGTTTGAACACGCCTCCTTCCGTCATGCCGCGGCGGCGGCCGCGCTGACGCTGCTGGTGTCGATGATGTGGGTGTTCTGGCGCCTCTACACGGACGCCTCCAACGAGTTGAACCGGAGGCGGCAGGCCGAAGGCGCGCTGCAAAGGCTGAATCTGGAGCTGGAACAACGCATCACGCAGCGCACGAACCAGCTGCAAAACGAGTTGGCCGCACGCAATCTGGTCGAACAGCAGTTTCTCGAAAATCAAAGGCAGCTGCGGGCCATGTCCGCCGAAATGTCGATCGTGACCGAGCGGGAGCGGCACCGCGTTGCCGCCGAGTTGCACGACAATCTCGGTCACACGCTGGCCGTGGTGAGCAATCAGCTCGGCATGCTGCGCACGTCGTGCCCCGGTGAGGCGGACAAGGCACGCATGGACAACATCCGGATGCTGGTAAAGGAATCGATCAATTATTCGCGCAATCTCATCGGGCGGTTGAACTCGCCGTTTTTCAGCGGCGTCTCTTTTCCGTCAGCCGTGGAGTGGATGGCCAACGATATTCTGGAAACCGTCAACATCGAGGTCAGCATGAGTCTGGCGGATCCGCCGGCTCAGATGGGGGAGGACGTGCGCCTGATTCTCTACAAGGCGCTGGAGGAAACCCTGGTCAACGTGGTGAAGCATGCGGCCGCGCATCATGTGGAGATCAATTTGCGCACGGCGCCCGGCGACGTGGTGATCGAGGTCAGGGACGACGGCATCGGATTCGATACCGCGACGGTGTCGCGGCATACGGCTGCGGGCCGGTCCGGCCTGGGGCTGTTCATCCTCAAGGAGCGGCTGGCACTGCTGAGCGGCACCTACGCGATCGCCTCCGCGCCGGGGCGTGGCACCCATGTCACTCTGTCGGTCCCCGTCGCCGCCCGGGCCTGAGGGGGGAGCGCGTTGCCATGAACATCATCCTGATCGACGACCACCGCATCATACGCGAGGGCATACGCAGCCTGCTGGAGCAGCAGCCGGATATGTTCGTGATCGGGGAGGCGGACGACGGCCGGGAAGGGATCGCGCTGGTCAGGCAACTGCGACCGGATATCGTGGTGATGGACATCACCATGCCCAGGCTGAATGGCATTGACGCCACCCGGCACATCCTGGCCGAGAATAGGGCGCCCAAAGTGATCGCCCTGTCGATGCACGCCCACAGGCATCTGGTGCAGGGCATACTCCGCGAGGGTGCCTCAGGCTATCTGCTGAAGGAGTGTGCCTTTGATGAGCTGGTTCATGCCCTGCGGGTCGTGGTGGAGCGCGGGCAGATCTACCTGAGTCCGGGTATAGCGAATGTCGTGGTACACGGCTTTTTGCACAAAGCCGACCGGGAGGACGCGACTGGCGGCGTACCGGCCCTGACGTCCAGGGAACGGGAGATACTGCAGTTGGTCGTCGAGGGAAATAGCAACGATCAGGTGGGGCGGCTGCTGAACATGAGTGGGCGGACGGTGGAAAAACACCGGGCCCAGATTATGGGCAAGCTGAAGGTCGATGGCCTGGTGGGGCTGGTGCGATACGCCATACGCGAGGGCCTGACGACCCCCTAGGGCGGCGGCGGCCGCTTTTTCCTCCACGACACTCCGGTCTGGTGCCGTTTAAAACCAATGGCTTAGAGTAGTTTTGAGGGCGCGCCCGGCACCGGCAGCGCGCCTCCTCTCGCCTTCAATCCCGGTTCCGGGTTATAGTTCCGCACCGACCCTGGAACCGTGGGAGAGAGCAGGCACCAGGCCTGCCGCCGAAGGCGCAAACCGCCCGGATACTCGCTCAGGCAAAAGGACCGCGATACTCCGGTCGGCTCTGGAGAGAGACTGCATGACAGTCCACCGAAGGGGTCAAGCTCTCAGGTGCAAAGGACAGAGGGGCGACGCAAGGCTGGGGCCTTGCGTCGCCCCTTTTTTCGTTTCCGGGCGGCACGAACGGCAAAGACCTGCCGCAGAGGCGCGGAGACGCCGAGGTGATGGAGTGATTGGTCTCTGTGCCTCCGCGTCTCTGCGACGAGTGTTGGAAGTTACCGGTAACCTGGATATCCATGAATCGCAGCAGCACCGTCATTCCCGTGTTCGACCACTCGGCGCAGCCCAACGTCGGGCGCATGCCGGCGTGGGTGCGCCAGTCGCTGGCGGAGGGGGATTACGCGGCCACCGCGCAGCGCCTGCACGGCAACGCCCTGCACACGGTGTGCGAGGAGGCGCGCTGCCCCAACCGCGGCGAGTGCTGGAGCCGCGGCACCGCCAGCATCATGCTGCTGGGCGATACCTGCACCCGGGCCTGCGGCTTTTGCGCGGTGAAGACCGGCCGCCCCGGCACGGTCGACCTGGAGGAGCCGCGCCGGGTGGCCGAGGCGGTGGCGCAGATGGGGCTGGATTACGTGGTGCTCACCTCGGTGAACCGCGACGAGCTGCCCGACGGCGGCGCCGGCATCTTCGCCGCCACCCTGCGCGAACTGCGGGCGCGGCGCCCGTCCATGGGCCTGGAGGTGTTGACGCCGGACTTCCGCGGCTGCCAGGAACAGGCCGTGGAGGCCCTGTGCGCCGCGGCCCCGGCCTTCGTCTGGGGCCACAACGTGGAGACGGTGCCGTCGCTCTACCGCAGCGTGCGCAAGGGCGCCAAATACGAACGGACGCTGCGCCTGCTGGAACTGGCGGCGGCGCGTCCCGGCGTCGAGGCCAAGTCGGCCCTGATGCTGGGGTTGGGCGAGGCCTTCGACGAGGTGGTGGCGGTGATGCGCGACCTGCGCAGCGCCGGCGTGGCGCGGCTGGCCCTGGGCCAATACCTGCGCCCCACCCGCCAGCACCTGCCGGTGAAGGAATACGTCCACCCGGACACCTTCGCCGCCTACGCCCGCGAGGCGCAGGCGCTGGGCTTTGCCTGGGTGAAGTCCGGCCCGCTGGTGCGCAGCTCCTATCACGCGGAAGAGTAGAAGCCAAGACTCGTCGCAGAGCCGCGGAGACGCAGAGAGTTGGAAATTGATCATAAACCTCTGTGTCTCTGCGCCTCTGCGACGGATGTTTGTTAATCGGGAGAAGACGATTGGGTAACAGAACGCCGTTGTACGAGGCCCATGTGGCATTGGGCGCCAAGATTGTGGATTTTGCCGGCTGGGACATGCCGATCCACTACGGTTCGCAGATCGAGGAGCACCATCAGGTGCGGCGCGACGCGGGCATGTTCGACGTGTCGCATATGTGCGTGGTGGACCTGCGCGGCTCCCGGGCGGTGGATTTCCTGCGTTACCTGCTGGCCAACGACGTGGCGCGGCTGACGGTGCCGGGCAAGGCCATCTACAGCTGCATGCTGAACGAGCGCGGCGGGGTGATCGACGACCTGATCGTTTACTATATGGACCCGTCCTGGTACCGCATGGTGGTCAATGCCGGCACCCGCAACAAGGACATCGCCTGGCTGCGGCGCCATGCGCCGTCCTTCGATGTCGAGGTGGACGTGCAGGAGGAGCTGGCGATGATCGCCGTGCAGGGCCCCAATGCCCGCGCCAAGGCGCAGGCCGCCCTGGGTGACCGCATCGGCGCCGCGCCGCAGCTGCCGCGTTTTGCCGCGGTGGAGGCGGGGCTGCTGTTCATTGCCCGCACCGGCTATACCGGCGAGGACGGCTACGAAATCATGGTGCCGGCCGATCAGGCGGAGGAATTGTGGAACGCCCTGTATGCACAGGACGTGAAGCCCTGCGGCCTCGGTGCGCGCGACACGCTGCGCCTGGAGGCGGGCATGAATCTGTACGGCCAGGACATGGACGAGGACACCACGCCGCTGGTTTCCGGCCTGACCTGGACCGTGGCCTGGGAGCCGCTGGATCGCAGTTTCGTCGGCCGGCCGGTGCTGGAGCAGCAGCGCGGCGCCGGTGTGCCGATGCAGCTGATCGGCCTGGTGCTGGAAGACAAGGGCGTATTGCGCAGCCACCAGAAGGTCTACACCGCGCAGGGCGAGGGCGAAATCACCTCCGGCACCTTCTCGCCCAGCCTCGGCCGTTCCGTCGCCCTGGCGCGCGTGCCGGCGGGCAGCGTGAGCGAATGCGAGGTGGACATACGCGGCAAGCGGCTCAAGGCGCGGGTGGTCAAGCCGCCCTTCGTACGCAACGGCCAGTCGTGCATAGATTGATGGAATTCGCCCCTAGGCAAAAAACTTCGTTAAGGAGAAAAAACAATGAGCAACGTACCGGCAGAACTGAAATACACCAAGACTCATGAGTGGGTGCGCGCCGAGAGCGACGGCACCGTGACCGTGGGCATCACCGAGCATGCCCAGGAGCTGCTGGGCGACATGGTCTTCGTGGAGCTGCCCGAAGTGGGCCGCACCCTGAAGAGCGATCAGGATTGCGCCGTGGTCGAGTCGGTGAAGGCCGCCTCCGACGTGTACGCGCCCATCGCCGGTGAGGTGATCGGCGGCAACGATGCGCTGGCCGACAGCCCCGAGCTGGTCAACAAGGACTCCTACGGCGACGGCTGGCTGTTCAAGATGAAGCCGGCCAATGCCGCCGACCTGAACGGCCTGCTCGATGCCGCCGCCTATGCCGCAGTGGTGGCGGAAGAAAGCCACTAATCAAAAACCGCCGCAGAGACGCAGAGACGCAAAGACGCTGAGAAAAGATGGGGTCCGCAAATAAACGCAAATGGACGCGAATAAATGCCATGGTGAGCACGCGCACCTATTTGCGTTTTTCGCGTTCATTCGCGGATTCCTTTCTGGTTCTTTTCTCCGCGCCTCCGCGTCTCTGCGGCAGATGTTAAGGGTGTGTATATGCCGTTCATTCCGCATACCGAAGATGATGTGAAGGCCATGCTGGCGGCCGTCGGTGCCGACAGCATCGAGGCGCTGTTCGACGAGATTCCCGCGGCGCTGCGCGCCAGAGGGCTCGAGGGCGTGCCGCCCGGCATGAACGAAATGGCGGTGACGCGGCTGATGCATCAGCGCGCGGCGCAGGACGGCATGCCGCTGTGCTTCATCGGCGCCGGCGCCTACGACCATCACATCCCCGCCGCGGTATGGGAGATCGCCGGTCGCGGCGAGTTCTACTCCGCCTATACGCCCTACCAGGCGGAGGCGAGCCAGGGCACGCTGCAGCTGCTGTACGAATACCAGAGCATGATGTCCAGCCTCACCGGCATGGACGTATCCAATGCCTCGCTCTACGACGGGGCCTCGGCGCTGGCCGAAGCGGTGCTGATGGCGGTGCGTGCCAACCGCAAGTCCAAGAGCCGCCGCATCCTGATGCCCGCCACCGTGCATCCGCTCTACCGCAAGGTGGTGCAGACCATCGTGCGCAACCAGGGCATCGAGCTGGTGGAGCTGGATTACTCGGGCAGCGGCAACATCGAGCCGGAGTATCTCAAGCGCTATGCCGGCGAGGAGTTTGCCGCGCTGGTGATCCCGCAGCCCAATTTCTTCGGCGTGCTGGAAGAGGTGGATGCGCTGACCGACTGGGCCCACGACAACAACGCCCTGGCCATCGGCCTGGTGAATCCCACCGTGATGGCGGTATTGACGCCGCCGGGACAGTGGGGCCGCAACGGTGCCGACATCGCCGTGGGCGAAGGCCAGCCGCTGGGCGCGCCGCTGTCTTCCGGCGGGCCGTATTTCGGCTTCATCACCTGCAAGCAGGAACACGTGCGGCAGATGCCGGGCCGCATCGTCGGCCGCACCGTCGACCTCGACGGCCGCGAGGGTTTCACCCTGACCCTGCAGGCGCGCGAGCAGCACATCCGCCGCGCCAAGGCCACCTCCAACATCTGTTCCAATCAGGGACTGATGGTCACCGCCGCCACCATCTACATGGCGCTGGTCGGCGCCGAAGGACTGGCGCGGGTGGCCCATGCCTGCCATGCCAATACCCGCGCCCTGGTGGAGCGGCTGACCCACATCGAGTGCGTCGAGCAGGTGTTTTCCTCGCCCTATTTCCACGAGGTGGTGCTGCGCATCAACCAGCCCGCCGGCGAAGTGCTGCGCGCACTGGCGGTGCAGGACATCCTCGGCGGCTACGATCTTTCCGCCGATTATCCCGAGCTGGGCAACGCGATCCTGGTGTGCGCCACCGAGACCCGCAGCGAGGCGGACATCGAACGCTACGCCCAGCATCTGGAGCGCATCCTGTCGCGGCGCAAGGACGGCCCGATATGCAGCCGCCTGGTGCCCAAGGAAGGCACCATCTGATTCCAGGGCTACACTTCAAGGCTCCACACGACACGGATACGAGGTGAAAAAAATGGCGACCATCACCCTGCATGGCAACACCATCCACACCAGCGGCGAGCTGCCCGCGGTTGGTGCCCAGGCGCCGGCCTTCAAACTCACCGGCGGCGATTTGGCCGACGTCTCCCTGGCCGATTTCAAGGGCAGGAAGAAGCTGCTCAACATCGTGCCCAGCCTGGATACCGGCGTCTGCGCCACCTCCACCCGCAAGTTCAACGATGCGGCGAAGAAGCTGGGTGACAAGGTGGTGGTGCTGATCGTGTCCGCCGATCTGCCCTTCGCCCAGTCGCGCTTCTGCACCGGCGAACATCTGGACAACGTCATCAGCCTGTCGATGATGCGCGACAAGAATTTCGCCAAGGATTACGGCGTGCTGATCCAGGACGGCCCGCTGGCCGGCATCTGTGCCCGTGCCGTGGTAGTGCTGGATGAAAACGACAAGGTGCTGTACACGCAGCAGGTGCCCGAAATCGGCGAAGAACCCGATTACGATAAGGCCCTCGCGGCCCTCCGCTAACCGAAACCTACTGAAGCGACTAGCGTATGCTGATCTTCGAACACTCCCGCAGCGGCCGCGTCAACGCGGCGCAGAATCCCGGTGCGCAGCCGGCCTATGACGGCATTCCCGACCGTTTCCGCCGCAAGGACCGGCCGCAACTGCCGGAGGTGTCCGAACTGGAGGCGGTGCGCCATTACACCCGCCTGTCGCAGAAGAACTTTTCCATCGACACCCAGTTCTATCCGCTCGGCTCCTGCACCATGAAGTACAACCCGCGCGGCTGCAACACGCTGGCGATGCTGCCCGGCCTGGTGGGACGGCATCCGCAGGCGCCCACCGCCACCCACGGCCAGGGCGTGCTGGCCTGCCTGTACGACCTGCAGGAGATCCTCAAGGACGTCACCGGCATGAAGGGCTGTTCGCTGACGCCGGCGGCCGGCGCCCAGGGCGAGTTCGCCGGCGTGGCGATGATCCGCGCCTATCACGATGCGCGCGGCGACAGCGCCCGCACCGAGATCCTGGTGCCGGACGCGGCCCACGGCACCAATCCGGCGACGGCGGTGATGTGCGGCTACGAGGCGCGCGAGATCCCCACCGACGACAACGGCGACGTGGACATGGATGCGCTGAAGGCCGCGGTCGGGCCGCACACCGCCGGCATCATGCTCACCAATCCCTCCACCCTCGGCGTGTTCGAGCGGCGCATCAAGGAGATCGCCCAGATCGTCCACGACGCCGGCGGCCTGCTGTATTACGACGGCGCCAACCTCAATGCCATCCTGGGCAAGGTGAAGCCGGGCGACATGGGTTTCGACGTGGTGCACCTCAACCTGCACAAGACCTTCTCCACGCCCCACGGCGGCGGCGGTCCCGGCGCCGGCCCGGTGGTGGTGGGCCAGCGCCTGCTGCCCTTCCTGCCCATCCCCATGGTGGGTTACGACGGCCACAGCTACCGCTGGCTGGAGGAAAAGGACTGCCCGCAATCCATCGGCCGCCTGTCGGCCCATTCCGGCAACACCGGCATCTTGCTGCGCGCCTACATCTATGCCCGCATGATCGGCCGCGAGGGCATGGAGCGCGTGGCCGACTACGCCACCCTCAACGCCAATTACCTCATGGCCCGCCTCAAGGCCGTCGGCTTCGAGCCGGCCTTCCCCGAGCGCCGCGCCACCCATGAGTTCATCATCACCCTGAAGAAGGAAGCCAAGGAGTGGGGCACCACCGCACGCGATTTCGCCAAGCGCCTGCTCGACTACGGTTTCCACGCGCCCACCACCTACTTCCCGCTGCTGGTGCCCGAGTGCCTGCTCATCGAGCCCACCGAGACCGAGAGCAAGGAGACGCTGGATGCCTTCGTGGACGTGCTGGCGAAGATCCGCGAGGAGGCGCAGCAGACGCCGGACGTGGTCACCGGCGCACCGCACACCCTGCCGGTGAAGCGCCTCGACGACGTCAAGGCGGCACGCGAGCTGGATTTGGCCTGGAAAAAGGGATAAGGCAGAGCGCACGCGATGGCACAGATCAACAAGCCCGATCACAAGGGTCTGAATCACGTCTTCAAGGCCTTCGGGTACTCGATGCAGGGACTGAAGGCCGCCTGGCAGTTCGAGGAGGCCTTCCGCCTGGAGCTGTTCGCCATGGTGGTGATGCTGCCCGCCGCGCTGTGGCTGGGCGGCAACGGCATCGAACGCGCCCTGCTGGTGGGCAGCCTGCTGCTGGTGCTGATCATCGAGCTGATCAACTCGGCGGTGGAGGCCGTGGTCGATCGCGTCGGCGTCGAGCACCACACCCTGGCCGGCCGCGCCAAGGACATCGGCTCCGCCGCGGTGTTCATGGCCCTGCTGAACGTGGCCGTGGTATGGGCCTGCGTACTGTGGGAACGTCTCTGAATTCAATCCAACACAATGTTTTTCAACAAAAAAGGGCCGCGAGGCCCTTTTTTGTTGCCTACGTCCTACTGGGGTGAAGAACCTCCTTGCCCCCGCGCAGGTCTGGCCTAGGCTTACGCACATGTTGGGAAAATATTCCCAATTACAGCGACCCGACGTGACACCTGGTGTCCGTCGGGGCAGGGGCACATGAAGGGAGGACGGGACCATGAAGCGGACACATGTGGCGATGGCGGTGTTGGCCGCCTGCAGCGTTTGGGGCCTGCTGGCCTGCTCCGGCGGCGGCAGCAGCGCCACCCCGGCGGGTATGACGATCAGCGGGGTAATCACCGGTTTCGGCAGCGTTTACGTGAACGGCATCGAGTACGACACCGCAGGCGCCAGTGTGTATATGGATGACGTGCCGGGCGATGAGCTGCAGTTGCAGCCCGGGATGCTGGTCACCCTGCACGGCAGCAATAGCGCCGACGGTGTGACGGGAACGGCCGACAGCATCACCTATGCCGACGTGGTGGAAGGCGTGGTGCTGGCCGTCAGTCTGAGCAACGGGAGCGGTACGCTCAACGTGATGGGGCAGGCCGTGCAGGTAAATGAGCTGACCCTGTTCGAGAGCGATGTTCCGGGGATCACGCTGGATACGATACCGCTGAACTGCATTGCCGAGATCAGCGGCTATACCGACGGCGGCGGCACGATTTACGCGTCGCGCATCGAAATCAAGCAGGCCGGCCTGCTGCCCGGCGACGTCCTGGAGGTCAAGGGGACGGTGGCCGGCCTGAATGCCGTCACCTTCCGCATCGGCAATCTGATCGTGGACTACAGCGGCGCCGCACGGGTGCCGGGCAACCTGGCCGATGGCCTGTACGTCGAAGTCAAAGGCGATGCAGCGCCCACCGACAACGGCGACGGCACCCATACCTTTGCCGCCACCGACGTGGAGATGGAGGACGACGGCGATATCGGAATCGGCGGCTCCGAGGGCGATGACCTGCAGATGCAGGGCGTGGTGATGGCCATAGACGTTCCAGCCGGCACCATCGGGGTGAACGGCCAGTTGATGGACGTGCGCGCCGATGCCATGCGCGACGGTCTGACGCTGGCCGACCTCACGGTCGGAACTTTCATCCGCCTGGAGGCGGAGTTCACCGGCGCCCAGTGGCTGGTGAAGGAGATCGAGGTGGGGCGCAGCAGCGACGTGGAGATCAAATCCATCATCGAGGCGGTGGACCTGACCGCAGGCACCATCACCGTCATGGGCCGGGATATCGTCATCGGCGCCGGCACCCTGTTAAACGACAACGTCAGCGTCGCGCCGGAGCATTATTTCGATATCACGGATCTGCAGATCGGCGATCGGGTGGAAGCGGAGGTGGCCATCGGCGGCGCCGGCCAGTGGGAGGCCATCAAGCTGACCCGGGAGGATCCGGGCGCCGGTGTGGTGCTGGAGGCCAAGGTCACGTCGGAGATGCCGGTGCAGGTGGCGGGCATCGACGTCGCCGGGCTCGCCGGTCTGGGCATAACGCCCGCCCTGGACATGACGCTGGAAATCAGCGGCACCTGGGACGGCAGCACGTTCACGGCGAGCGCCGCGACCGTGTACTGAGTGCGGGGGGGCGGCTCGACGGCGAGCCGCCCGTTTCCCTGACGTGATGTAACATGACGCGATGGACACCCATCCCAACAAGGCATTGAGTTCCGCCGTGCTGCGCATCCTGCGCCCGCTGGTGCGGGTGTTGCTGCGCAATGGTTTTTCCTACGGCACCTTTGCCGACCTGGCCAAAGGCGTGTTCGTCGAGGTGGCGGAAAAGGACTTCGCCATTCCTGCGCGCAAACAGACCATTTCCCGCGTCGCCGTCCTGACCGGCCTGACCCGCAAGGAAGTCGTCCGCCAGCAGGCCCTGGAGGCACCCGGTGATGCCGTGGTCGAACGGCGTTACAACCGGGCCGCGCGCGTGGTCGCGGGCTGGGTGCGCGATCACGCTGCAGCGGGAGGTGTACCTGCCGTGTTGCCCATGGAGGGCACGGGAGGCTTTCTCGAACTGGTGCGGCGCTACAGCGGCGACATGCCGGCCCGCGCCGTGCTGGATGAACTGGTGCGGGTGGGGGCGGTGACGGTAGGTGAAGACCTCCAGGTTCGTCTACTGGAACGGGCCTATGTACCCCAGGACGGCGCCGAGGACAAACTGCACATTCTCGGTTCCGATGTCGCGCTGCTGATCGCGACCATCGACCACAACCTGCACCACGGCAATGACGATCCCCGCTTCCAGCGCAAGGTGGCATACGACAACCTGCCGCAGGAGGCGTTGACGGAGTTCCGCGCGCTGTCGCGGCGGAAATCGCAGGAATTAATTGAAGAGATGGATCTCTGGCTCGCGCAGCACGATCGGGATATCAACCCCGACGCAGGCGGCAGCGGCCGTAAACAGGCGGGCATAGGCATCTATTACTTCGAGGATGACGTGCCCAAGGAGTAGCGACATGAATACGCGGCGTCTCATCGCATTTGCATTGGGTCTACTGCTGCTGGCGGTCATGGACGGCTGCAACACCACCACGGCCGGTGGCGGAACCGGCGGCACCGGCATGGTGGCGGTGGTGAGCCGCGGCACGGTCAGCAGCATCGGCAGCATCTGGGTCAACGGCGTCGAGTACGACACCACCGGCGCCCTGCTCACTCTTGCCGACGGCAGCACGCAAATCGACACGACGGGGACCGCGGGCGGCACTGTGCTCAGGGAAGGCATGGTGGTAACCGTGAGCGGCACACACAACGGCGCGACGGGCCAGGCGGACAGCGTGTCCTACAGCCGCACTCTGGTGGGGCCGATCACGGCGCTGACCACGCAGACCGGCGCACCTGCCGTCGTCACCAGCATGACGGTATTGGGGCAAACGGTGGTGATCGATGCCATCAGCGGTTTCACGCGCCTGGACCCAGTGAGCTGGACGCCGGCGCCCGGCGACTGGGTGGAGGTGAGCGGTTTCGGCTTGGTCAGCGGCCAGCTGCATGCGAGCTACGCCAGGCAGCTGCTGTCCCATGGCGAGCTGGAAATGGACGGTGTGGTGACCGCGGTGGACACCGGCAGCTTCAACTTCACCATCAACGGCGCCACCATCGTGCAGCCGCCGGTCGGCTACGGCCTGTCGCCGGCGCTGGAGGGCAGCTATGTGGCAGTGGCGGGCGTTGCCGGCACCACTGTCCACATCGTAATGTCCGCAGCTCCGGAAATCAAAAATCCGGAACTGGGCGGCGATACCGACGAAGAGGCCGAAGTGGAGGGCGTGGTGAGCGCAGCCCCGGTGGCCGGTGAATTCGTGCTGGCGGGACAGCGGGTGGTGGTGGACGCCAACACGCAATACAGCGGCGGCCTGGCTGCCGACGTGGTGGGCGGGGTGACGGTGGAGGCCGAGGGTACCCTGGGTATGGATGGCCGCCTCTACGCCGGTGAAATCACCTTCAAGGATGCGGTGGAGATCGAGGCGGTAATCGGTACCTACGACGGCGTCGCGCAGACCTTCACCCTGCTCGGACTCGGTGGACTGGTGGTGAGCGTGGACGATGCACTGACCACCATCGCCGCCCCGCTGGTATTGGCCGACGGTGTGCCGGTCAAGGTGCGCGGTCGCATGATCACCGGCGGCGCGGCCGATGTGCTGGCCACCAAGATAGAGACGGGCGACGCGGCGGCGGTACAGCTGCAGGGTAAGCTGGACAGTGTCACAGCCGATCGCAGCTCCTTCACCGTACTGGGCGTACCGGTCGCAGTGACCGGCAGCCTGGTGTTCGAACTGGACGGCAGCGCGGTCGATGCCGTGACGTTTTTTGATCGGGTCTTGCCCGGCCAGCTGATCGAGGTTGACGGGATTTACAGTGGCGCGGTGGTGGACTGGTCAAACGTAGTGCTGGAGCAATGAATTGCGGCTTGCGTTCCGGGCGGCTAATTGGTTAAGTAGGCGCTGTCCTGTCAATAACCCGGAACACGAACCATGTCAGCACTCATTTGCGGCTCCATCGCCTACGACACCATCATGGTGTTTCACGATCGCTTCAAGAACCACATCCTGCCCGATCAGGTGCACATCCTGAATGTGTCGTTCCTGGTGCCGGACCTGCGGCGCGAGTTCGGCGGCTGTGCCGGCAACATCGCCTACAACCTGAAGCTGCTCGGCGGCAAGCCGCTGCCCATGGCCACCGTGGGCCGTGATTTCGAACCCTATGCCGCCTGGCTGGAGCAGTGCCGCATCGATACGCGCCACATCAAGGTGGTGGACAATACCTATACCGCGCAGGCCTTCATTACCACCGATCAGGACGCCAACCAGATCACCGCCTTCCACCCCGGCGCCATGAGTTTCGCCCATGAGAACAGCGTGGAGCATGCCAAGGACGTCACTCTCGGCATCGTTGCACCCGACGGCCGCGACGGCATGATCGAGCACGCCACCCAGTTCGCCGAGGGCGGCATCCCCTTCATTTTCGATCCGGGCCAGGGTCTGCCCATGTTCGACGGCGAGGACCTCAAGCGCTTCATCGATCAGGCCACCTGGGTGGCGGTGAACGACTACGAAGCGCAGTTGCTGGAGGATCGCACCGGCCTGACCCCGCACGAAATCGCCGAGCGCGTCGAGGCGCTGATCGTCACCAAGGGCGCCGAGGGTTCGCACATCTACACCAAACAGCACCGCATCGAAGTGCCCGCCGCCCCGGTGCGCGAACTGCACGACCCCACCGGCTGCGGCGATGCCTACCGCGCCGGCCTGATCTACGGCCTGATGAACGACATGGACTGGGAAACCACCGGCCGCGTCGCCTCGCTCATGGGCGCCATCAAGATCGAGCACCACGGCACGCAGAACCACCACTTCACCTTCGACCAGTTCAAGGCGCGCTTCCACGAGGCGTTCGGGTATCATCTGTAGCGGGACAGAGATACAAGATACAAGTGGATGAGCTCGCTACGCTCGTGTTGTTTTTGAATGCCGTTGTGGGAGCCCGATTTATCGGGCGATAGCGGTGCGCGGGCAGTCTCCGCCGCATAGCCGGGCTTCCCACGAAGGCTGGCAAGGCGGGTTGAGTTAAAACAATCATGCGCGCAGCGCACACTTTCACTGTATCTGGTTTGGTGTTGCAAGTATCGTAGAATGCAAAAGGCCCGCTTGCGCGGGCCTTTTGCATTACAGCGGTTGCTGCCGATTACTTTGCGGCCTTGGTCTTGCTGTTCTTGGCCTTGCGGCTGCGTTCGATCATGCCGTGGATGATCGGGGCGAGGATCAGTTCCATGGCGAAACCCATCTTGCCGCCGGGCACCACGATGGAATTGCGGCGCGACATGAACGAGTTGGGGATCATGTTCAGCAGGTAGGGGAAGTCGACGTTGAACTTGGCCGGGTCGCGGAAGCGGATCACCACGAAGCTCTCGTCCGGCGTCGGGATGTCGCGGGCGATGAACGGGTTGGAGGTGTCGACCGTCGGCACGCGCTGGAAGTTGATGTCGGTGCGGGAGAACTGCGGCGTGATGTAGTGCACGTAGTCCGGCATGCGGCGTAGGATGGTGTCGACGATGGCCTCGGCGGAGTAGCCGCGCTGGGCGTTGTCGCGGAAGATCTTCTGGATCCACTCCAGGTTGACGATGGGCACCACGCCGATCAGCAGGTCGGTGTTGGCGGCCACGTCCACCTTGCCGTCCACCACGCCGCCGTGCAGCCCTTCATAGAACAGCAGGTCGGTCTTGTCGCTGATGGTTTCCCAGGGGGTGAACTCGCCGGCCTTGTAGCTGGAGTTGAGGCGGGCGTTGTGCTCGACCGCTTCGGCGTCGCTGTGGATGTAGTAGCGGCGCTTGCACTTGCCGGTGCGGCCGTAGGTGGCGAAGGTCTCGGCCAGCAGGTCGAAATGGTTGGCGTCGGGACCGAAGTGGGACAGGTTCTTGCCCTTCTTGGCGAACTCTTCCAGTGCCTTTTTCATGGCGGCGCGGTCGTAGCGGTGGAAGGAATCGCCTTCAACCACCAGCGGCTTGATGCTCTCGCGGATGAAGATGTGTTCGAAGGCGTTCTTGACCGTGGTCGTGCCGGCACCGGATGAACCGGTGACCGCGATCACTGGATGCTTCTCGGACATTTCGTGTGCTCCTTAAAAGATAAAAAATGATTCTTTGGTTTTGTGTTGATTGAATTCTTATGCCGCTGTTTCTGCGATTGCGCGCACACAGGTTTTCGCATGATACGCAAATCAGGGGGGGGAAGGCCAGTTGTGCCGCCCCGGGGTCAGATTTCCCCCTGTTCGCGGCGGATGGCGCGCCAGGCGATATCCCGGCGATAGAACAGGCCGTCCCAGCGGATTTTGCCGGCCAGCTCGTAGGCGCGGGCCTGGGCCTCGCCGACGCTTGCGCCCAGGGCGGTGGCGCACAGCACGCGGCCGCCGGCGGTGACGACCTGGCCGTCCCGGCCGGCGGTGCCGGCATGGAACACCTTGGCATCGTGGGCCACGGCCTCGTCCAGGCCGCTGATCACGTCGCCCTTGCGGTAGTCGCCGGGATAGCCGCCGGCGGCCAGGACCACGCCCACCGCGGCGCGGCTGTCCCATTGGGCGTCGACCTGGTGCAGGCGGCGATCCAGGGCCGCCTCGCACAGGGACACCAGGTCGGACTGGAGGCGCAGCATGATGGGCTGGGTCTCCGGGTCGCCGAAGCGGCAGTTGTATTCGATGACCTTGGGCGCGCCGTCGGGGTCGATCATCAGGCCGGCGTAGAGGAAGCCGGTGTAGGGATGGCCTTCCGCCGCCATGCCGCGCACCGTGGGCTCGATGACCTCGCGCATGACGCGCGCATGGACCTCGGCGGTGACCACCGGGGCGGGCGAATAGGCGCCCATGCCGCCGGTGTTGGGGCCGCTGTCGCCGTCGCCGACCCGTTTGTGGTCCTGGCTGGTGGCCATGGGCAGGATGTGCTCACCGTCCACCATGACGATGAAGCTGGCCTCCTCGCCCTCAAGGAATTCCTCGATTACCACGCGGTGGCCGGCCTCGCCGAAGGTGTTGCCCGACAGCATGTCGCGCACCGCCGCCTCCGCCTCGTCCAGGGTCATGGCGACGATGACGCCCTTGCCGGCGGCGAGGCCGTCGGCCTTGATCACGATGGGCGCGCCCTGTTGCCGCACGTAGGCCAGCGCCGCGTCCATGTCGGTGAAGTTGCCGTAGGCGGCGGTGGGAATGCGGTGGCGGGCGAGGAAATCCTTGGTGAAGGCCTTGGAGCCTTCCAACTGGGCGGCCGCTTTACTGGGGCCGAAGCAGCGCAGGCCGGCCGCTTCGAAGGCGTCGACCACGCCCAGCACCAGCGGGACCTCGGGACCGACGATGGTCAGCGCCACGTCGTTGTCGCGGGCGAAGGCCACCAGGGCGGGAATGTCCTCCACCTTGAGGGCGACGTTCTCCAGCTTGGCCTCGCGCGCCGTGCCGGCGTTGCCGGGGGCGACGAATACCTTGCTCACGCGCGGCGACTGCGCCGCCTTCCAGGCCAGGGCGTGTTCGCGCCCGCCGCTGCCGATTACCAATACGTTCATCTGCGTGCCTTTGTTGTTCTGCCGCTGTTCAAAAGTCAGATACAAGAGCGAAGATACAAGATGCAAGGGGAGGAGTGCGCTGCGCGCACGGTTGTTTGTATTGCAAACATTACGAGCGCAGCGAGTTCATCCACTTGCATCTTGAAACTTGTATCTCTGTTCCCGGTGGATGCGCTGCGCTTATCCACCCTACGTTCTTCCCTAGTCCCTAGTCCCTAGCCACTGGCTTGTTGTGATACAGCATGTACTTGGCGGTTTCGTGGTAGCCGCGGGTCATGCGTTCCAGCTGCGCGGCGAGGTCGGGCAGCTGCTCGACGAGGTTGTCGCGCGGGTTGTCGCCGTGGATGCGGTGCAGCTGTTTGTTGCTGCCGTCGGCGGCCATCTGGAAATAGTATTCCGCGCCGATGAGGCCGATGCGCGGCGGCGAGACCTGCATGATCTTGAAGGCGTAGTGTTCGCCGGGCAGGGCGTCGTCCAGCAGGTTGCGTCCCAGGGTGGTGTTGACGTAGGGCCGGCCGGCGAGGGCGGCCAGGGTCGCCATCACGTCCGCTTCGCCCGCCGTGCGGCTGAAGCGGCGCGGCTCGGGCAGCAGGCCGGGGCCGTAGATGATGAAGGGCACGCGGTTGCTGCCCAGGTCGAGCTGGGTTTCGGCCTTGCCGGCGTGATCGCCGGCGAAACCGGTGATGCCGTGGTCGCCGAAGAAGGCGAACAGGGTGTTGTCGCCATAGCCAGCCTCCTGCGCCAGGGCCATGAACCGGCCGACGCTGTGATCCATGAAGCGGTAGGAGTTGTATTCCTCTTCCGACTGGAAGCCGGAGCGGTGCAGTTCGTCGTGACCGGGATGCTGCAACTCGAAACCGGCATTGTCGTCCGGGATGGTGTAGGGGCGGTGGTTGCCCGAGGTCTGGATCACCGCGACGAAGGGCTGTTGCTGCGTGCGCAGCACCTGGTCCGCCTCGCGGAACAGGTCCAGATCGGAGACGCCCCAGACGTCCACGTTGGGCGCGCTGTAGCTGCCTTCCTCATAGAGGTTCAGCCCGGCGATGTTGTTGGTGAGCAGGCCGCGGATATTGCCCCAGCTGGCGCTGCCGCCGAGGAAGTAGAACTTCCCGTAGCCGTCGAAGCTGTTGAACAGGGTGTGCTGGTCGACGATGCGCGGATTGCGCGTCGAGGTGCCGTGGGTTTCCACGTCGGGGATGCCGGTGATGGCGCAGAACACCGAACGGGCGGTGCCGGTCTGCGGGGTGTAGAAGTTCTCGAAGTAGTAGCCGTTGCGCGCCAGGGCGTCGATGTGCGGCGTCGGGTCGAGGGGATTGCCCGACAGGCCCGATTTGTAGCTGGCAAAGGACTCCAGGATCACGATGACCACGTTGGGCGGCCGGGCCGGTGCGGCGGCGGGAACGTGGCGGCGGCGGAAGTCCAGCGTGTCCGGGTTCGGCGCGTCGACACCGAGCCAGGCGGCCATTTCGGCGTAGTGCGCGCGCACTTTTTCCGCGTCGTACACCACGCCGCCGCCGTTGCGCACGGAGTCGGTGAAATACAGGATCGGATTGAAGGTGACCTGGGCGGCGAAGGCATGGCTGCCGAAGAAGGCGTCGCTCCAGCGCAGCGGATAGGAAGCCAACCTGCCGAACAGGCCGCCCAGCAGCAGGGTGGCCGTGACCAGCACGGTGACGGTGCGGCCTTTCCATCCCAGCTGCGGCGCCGGTACGGCGGCGCAGTGTCCGGTCAGGCGTGCCACCACCCAGGCGAGCAGGGCGGTACCGGCGGTCAGGGCCAGGGCCAGGGGCACCACCGGGTAGCTTTCCCAGACCATCTGCAGAGAGATGTCCAGGTTCTTCAGGAAGCGCAGGGCGCCGACGTCGAGGCGGGTCTGCAGATAGGCGTAGTGGCCGAAGTCGATCATGTAGACCAGCAGCGCCGCCATGCCGCCCAGCGCCAGGTAGCCCGTCCAGAGGCGGCGGGCCAGGGTACCGCGCAGCGGATTGAGCCAGGGCAGCCAGGCGAGCAGGAACAGCGGCAGCAGCAGCAACAGGGCGAGGCGCAGGTCGAACTTGAGGCCGAGGTAGAGTGCCGTCAGCAGCTCACCGCCCGGCAGCGGATCGGCGGGGTTGTCGAAATACAGCCAGAAGCCCAGCCGCAAAAGAGTGAACGCGCCGGTGAACAGCAGCGTGGCGAGGGCGAGAAAGCGCGGCAGGCGGGGCAGTTTGTGCATGGGTCTGTGTGCGGGGCGACGCGGGTCAAACAGGGCGCGGCATTGTACCATAGGGCGGCCGCAGTCCCGGTTAATGACCCGTTACCGTCCCCAGGAGTTCCCATGCCCATTTTGTCCGTCCCCCTGTTGCTGCGCTGGAGCAGGCGTCTGCTGCTCGGTCTGCTGGTGCTGCTGGCCGTGGTGGGCAGCGGGCGGCTGGTCCAGGTGGCCTGGCAGAGCGGGTACGACGGGGCGCGCGAACCCTATCTGCAGGTGGTCAGCAGCGAGGGGATCACCCTGCGCTGGCAGAGCGGCGGGAACGAGGTCGGGGTGGTGCGTTACGGCAGCGACCCGGCGCGGCTGGAGCGGGAGGCGCGGGAGGAGACCGCGCGGGTATCGCACGAGATCCGCCTGACGGGCCTGACGCCGGCCACGCGCTACTACTATACCGTCGGCAGCGGGAGTGGCGTGTATCGCGGCGGACCGGACTACTGGTTCGTCACCGCGCCGCCCGCCGGCAGCGCCGCGCCGGTGCGCTTCTGGGTGCAGGGCGATCCGGGCTGGTGGCACGAGGGTTCGCGCTCGGTGCGCGATGCCATGCTGCAATGGACCGCCGCCCACCCGCGCCCGCAGCGGCCGCCCCTCGATCTGTGGCTGACCACCGGCGACAATGCCTACACCTCGGGCAAGGCGCGCGAATTCCAGGCGGCGCTGTTCGAGCCCTACGCCGACCTGCTGCGCAACATTCCCTACCTGCCGGTCTACGGCAACCACGACGCCCGGCGCTGGACCTTCTTCAAGGTGTTTTCCTTTCCCGCAGCCGGCGAGGCGGGCGGCGTGGCCTCGGACAGCCGACGCTACTTTTCCTTCGACTACGGCAGCGTCCACGTGGTGGTGCTGGATTCGGAGTCCAGCAACCTGGGCGGCTACGGCCCGATGCTGCGCTGGTTGCAGCACGACCTGGCGGCCAACCGCCAGCCCTGGACCATCGCCCTGTTCCACCATCCTCCCTACACCCGCGGTTCCCATGACTCCGACCGCTGGCGCGACAGCTGGGGACGCATGGTGGACATGCGCGAGCAGTTCCTGCCGGTGCTGGAGGCGGGAGGCGTCGATCTGGTGCTGAGCGGGCACAGTCACGTCTACGAGCGCAGCCATCTGCTGGCCTGCCATTACGGCAGTGCGGCGACCCTACGGCCGGAGATGATCGTGGACGGCGGCGGCGGCAACGCCGCCCCCTACATCAAGCCGGCGGGGCGCGTGCCCCATGCCGGTACGGTCTACGCGGTGGTCGGCTCCACCGCCAACCTGGACCACGGCCCCCTCGATCACCCGGCCCATGCGGTGGTCCGGCGCGAGCTGGGCTCGATGGTGATCGATGTCGCCGGGGAAGGACTCGATGCCTATTTCATCAACGCCTACGGTGAGGTGAGCGATCACTTCCGTATCGAGAAGTCGGCGGGCATGCCGGCGGCGGAGCGGCGCTGCGGGGAGTAGGCCGGACCTTGTTGTAGGAGCGGATCGTATCCGCGACATAGCGCGGGGCATGCCCCCGCGCGAATACGATTCGCTCCTATTCCCCCTTGTATCTTTTATCTTTGCTCTTGTATCTGCCTCAACCGCCGAACATGCGGCTCAGGGTCTTGGACAACCAGCCCTTGTCGTGGTCACCGCTGAGGTGGGCCTTGACGGTGGCGGTGTAGTCGCGGTCTTCCTGCTTGATGTGGTTGGTCAGCCAGATGCGCAGATCGGACAGCAGCTTCTTGGAAATGTCCTCGCCGCGCTCGAAGCGGACCTTGTAGTCGGTGATACGGGCGGTGAAGGCCTCGTGCACCTTGCGGTGCGCATCCACATGCTTGTAACCGGCTTTTTCCTGCAGGCTTTCCTCGAAAGTGAAATGAGTGACGGTATAGTCGATCAGCTGGTTGAGGACCTGCTCGGTTTTCGCCGTGCTCCTGTCGGTGATGGCGTCGTGCAGCTGGTTGATGTAGTCGACGATGCGCTTGTGCTGTGAGTCGATGATGTCGATGCCCGTTTCCAGGCTCGAATCCCAGACAAAGTAAAACATGGGGCTGCTCCTCCGGTGGTGCTTATTGTTATGGGCCCGGGTGGGCGGGCTGGAAGGCGTGAACGCGTACGGCGTAACGCCCTGATGGCTTGAATAACAAAAACCCTTACGTGAAAGTGTGAGCTGGATCACGTATTCCAGGCCCCTGGCGGGGATTAGCGCATAAAAAAAGGCCGGCAATGCCGGCCTTTTCTATAGGCGGGGAGGGGCGCGCCGGCGTCAGTGGCGGAAGTGGCGCATGCCGGTGAACACCATGGCCATGCCGTGCTCGTCGGCGGCGGCGATGACTTCCTCGTCGCGCATGGAACCGCCCGGCTGGATTACCGCGGCGATGCCCGCCTTGGCGGCGGAGTCGATGCCGTCACGGAAGGGGAAGAAGGCGTCCGAGGCCATCACCGAGCCCTGGACCTCCAGCCCGGCGTGCTCGGCCTTGATGCCGGCGATGCGGGCGGAATTGACGCGGCTCATCTGGCCGGCGCCGACACCGATGGTCATTTGCCCCTTGCCGTAGACGATGGCGTTGGACTTGACGTACTTGGCCACGCGCCAGGCGAACAGCAGGTCTTCCATCTCCTGGGCGGTGGGTTGGCGCTTGCTCACCACCTTGATCTCGCCGGACAGCAGCAGGTCGGCGTCCTGCAGCAGCAGGCCGCCGGTGACGCGCTTGAAGTCCAGGCGCTGGGCGGCGGTCGCCGGCCACTGGCCGCACTCCAGCAGGCGCACGTTCTTCTTGGCGGCGACGGCCTCGACGGCGGCGGCGGAAACCCTGGGCGCGATGATTACTTCCACGAACTGGCGCTCGACGATCACCTTGGCGGTGTCGCCGTCCAGCTCGCCGTTGAAGGCGATGATGCCGCCGAAGGCCGATTCCGGGTCGGTCTGGTAGGCGCGTTCGTAGGCTTCCAGCAGGTTGCCGCCGATGGCCACGCCGCAGGGGTTGGCGTGCTTGACGATGACGCAGGCGGGGCCTTCCGGGAACTGCTTGACGCATTCCAGCGCGGCGTCGGTGTCGGCGATGTTGTTGTAGGACAGTTCCTTGCCCTGCAACTGGCGCGCACTGGCGACGTTGCCGGCCTCTGGGGTGTGTTCGGTGTAGAAGGCCGCCTTCTGGTGCGGGTTCTCGCCGTAGCGCATCTCCTGCACCTTGCGGTATTGCAGGTTGATGGTGCGCGGGAACTCGGTCTTTTCGGCACCGGTGATGCGGCCGAAATAGTTGGCGATGGCGCCGTCGTAGCGCGCGGTGTGCTCGTACACCTTGATGGCCAGGGAGAAGCGGGTGGCATGGGTGGTGGCGCCGCCGGTCTGCTGCATTTCGTCCAGCACGGTGGCGTAGTCGGCGGCATCGACGACCACGGTGACGTCCTTATGGTTCTTGGCGGCGGCGCGCAGCATGGTGGGGCCGCCGATGTCGATGTTCTCGACGGCGTCCTCCAGCGTGCAGTCGGGCTTGGCCACAGTCTGCTCGAAGGGGTACAGGTTCACCACGATGAGGTCGATGGGCGTGATGCCGTGCTGCGCCATCACCGCGTCGTCGGTGCCGCGGCGGCCAAGGATGCCGCCATGGATCTTCGGGTGCAGGGTCTTGACGCGGCCGTCCATCATCTCGGGAAAACCGGTGTGATCGGACACCTCGATGACCGGCACGCCGTTCTGCGCCAGCAGTTTGCAGGTGCCGCCGGTGGACAGCAGTTCCACGCCCTGCGCCACCAGGGCCTGGGCGAACTCCACGATGCCGGTCTTGTCGGAGACGCTGAGCAGCGCCCGCTGAATCTTGTTCATGTTTTATTCCTCAAAAGATCTGTCGCAGAGACGCGGAGGCGCAGAGACAACATTGAAGAGGTTTTTCTCTGCGCCTCCGCGTCTCCGCGGCAGGTGTTGTTTTCTCAGTTATCCAAACCGTACTGCTTGAGTTTCTTGCGCAGGGTGCCGCGGTTGATGCCGAGGGCCTGGGCGGCGCGGGTCTGGTTGCCCTGGGCGTAGTGCATCACCGCTTCCAGCAGCGGGCGTTCCACTTCGGCCAGCAGCAGCTGGTAGAGGTCGTTGGGTTCGTGGCCGTTCAGATCCTGGAAATATTGCTGCAGGGCGTTGCGTACCATGCCGTTGAGCGGTATGGCGCGGGCCGTGGCGCTGACGCTGTTCATGCCGCCAAATCCTCCCCGTTGATTATGCGGTCGAAGAAATCCCTGACCATTTGTAGTTGCCGGTCCGCGCCTTCGACGCGGTTGACCTCCTGGCGGAAGGCGGCGCCGTGGCGCTGGCCCTTGCTGTACCAGGAGATGTGTTTGCGTGCCATGCGCACGCCGGTGTATTCGCCGTAGAAGGCGTAGAGGTTGTTCAGGTGGCCGAGCAGGATGTCGCGCACGTCCTGCGCCGAAGGCTCCGGCAGCAGCTCGCCGGTGGCGAGGTAGTGGTTGATGTCGCGGAAGATCCAGGGACGGCCCTGGGCGGCGCGGCCGATCATCAGGCCGTCGGCGCCGGTGTGCTCCAGTACCTGCCGGGCCTTTTGCGGCGTGGTGATGTCGCCGTTGGCGATGACCGGGATGGCGACGCTGGCCTTGATGGCGGCAATGGTGTCGTATTCGGCCTCGCCGGAGTAGCCGTCGGCGCGGGTGCGGCCGTGAATGGCCAGGGACTGGATGCCGGTTGCTTCGGCGATACGGGCGATGGTGACGCCGTTTTTGTGCTCGCGGTCCCAGCCGGTGCGGAACTTGAGGGTCACCGGCACCTCGGGCACGGCGCCGACCACCGCTTCCAGGATGCGGGTAACCAGCTCTTCGTCGCGCAGCAGGGCCGAACCGGCGGAGACGTTGCACACCTTCTTGGCCGGGCAGCCCATGTTGATGTCGATGATCTGGGCGCCGTTGTCCACGTTGTAGCGGGCGGCGTCGGCCATCAGCTGCGGATCGGCCCCCATGATCTGCACGTTGCGCGGTTCCACCTCGCCGTCGTGGTCGGCGCGGCGCCTGGTTTTTTCGCTGCCCCACAGCAGGGAATTGGACGACACCATCTCGGATACGGCCATGCCGGCGCCCAGCTGCTTGCACAGCTGGCGGAACGGCCTGTCGGTGACTCCCGCCATGGGGGCGAGCACCAGGTTGTTGGCCAGTTTGTAGGGTCCGATCTGCATGGGCGGCGCGGGGCTGGAAATGCGGGAACCGCGAATCATACCCCAGGAAAGGCCAAGAAGGTACGAGGAGCGGGGCAAAAGACACGACGAATATGTCACCGGGCGCCAGATCAATTACTTGCGCGCGCAGCGCGCACACCTTGCGTCTTGGATCCGGCGCGCGTGAGCGCGCCTAGTGGAAGGTGAATTCGAAACCCACGGCGTCGGCGCCGGGATCGACCACGTCCAGCACCAGTTGTGCGGTGGCCTGGGAGGCCAGCGGCGCGGCGGGGGTGCCGTCCGGCAGGTATTCCTGCGGCAGGAAGCGGCGGGCGGCCACCGCCTTGCCGCCGAGATCGCGCATCACCACCTCCACCACCGGATAGGGTTGGGCGTAGGGGGCGCGGTTTTGCAGCGTGGCGCTGATGGTCAGCGCCCCTTGTACCCGGTCGTGCGAGCGGATGTCGCGCTCGATGAGGGTGAGCGCCGCCAGGTCGCGCCGCGGCGGCAGGGTGCAGGCGGTGTAGCCGCACATGAGTTCCAGCAAGGGGCGCAGTTCGGCCTTGTACACCAGGACCGCGCGGTTGAGATAGACGTATTGCAGCGCCAGGGCGGAGAGCAGGAGCAGGCTGCCGAGGGTCCACAGCAGGCCGGCCAGCACACCGCGGCGGGGAGGCGCCTCCGTCTCCTCCAGCAGCATGGCCGGCAGGGGCGGCAGCGGCGCGGCAGGCGTGGGAGCGACACTGTGGGCGGTGGTCAGTTGCGGGTCCGGCAGGTCGAAGTCGTTCAGGGCGTCAGGCGCCGCGTCGATGTCCAGGGAGGCCAGATCGACGTCCGCGGGCAGCGGCGTGTCCGGCACCGCCTCGCCCGGCGCGTTGTCCCAGGGCAGCTCGAATTCCCCCTGGTCTGCGGTCGCGGCGGGCGTGTGCTTGAGCAGGGCCTCGATGTCCTCCTCGCCGTAGGTGTCTGCGGCGGGCAGCGGCGCGGCGGGGATTTCCGACACGGCGGCGGAGTCCATGGCGGGCGGCGCGGTGTCCTCCTCGTTACCGAACAGTTCGTCCAGATCGATGGCCAGGTCGTCGCCGTCGTCGTCCGCTGCCGGCTCGGGTGCGGACGGGGGCAGGGCCTCGCGGGGCGGCGGCTCGACCGCGGCCGCTTCCCCGGGGGAAGGCTCCTCCACGGCGGGCTCCCGCAACAGCTCCTCGTAATCGGGCTCGTCCGCGTGCGGCTCGTCATGGACGGCGTCCTGCGGCGGAGCGGCGGGGAGGGTTTCGGTCAGCCGGTCGGGTGCGTAAAAAACGCTGTGACATTCACCGCAGCGCACCTTGCCCCCGGCGGCGTCCAGCTGCGCCGGGGTGATGCGGAAGTAGGTGCTGCATGCGGGGCACTGGGTATACATGAATGGCAGGTGGCCGTAGGTTGCGATGATCGAATGCTAGGCGAAGTTAATCTATTTCCTGCGCCCTTCCAAGCGCACCCAGCCGTCGTGCTCCACCGCCGGGTCCATGTCGAACCAGGGCAGGTAGGCGTCCCGCACCTGCTGCGCCTGATCGGGCAGGATGCCGGACAGCACGATATCCCCCCCGGGGCGGACCAGATCGGCGAAGCGCGGCGCCAGGGAGACGAGCGGGCCGGCGAGGATGTTGGCGATCAGCACGTCGCTGCGGCACGGCGGCAGCGCCTCGGGCAGGGCGGTGGCGATGAGCGGTGTGACCGCGTTGCGCCCGGCGTTGTCGCGGGTGGCGGTGAGGGCCTGGGGATCGTTGTCCACCGCCCAGACGTGCTGCGCCCCCAGCAGGGCGGCGGCGATGGCGAGGATGCCGGAACCGCAGCCGTAGTCGATCACCTGCTGCTGCGCGGTGGAATGACTGTCCAGCCACTCCAGGCACAGGCGCGTGGTGGGATGGGTGCCGGTGCCGAAGGCCAGGCCGGGATCGAGCAGGATGTTGACCGCAGTGGGTTCCGGCGCCTCGGTCCAGCTGGGTACGATCCACAGCCGTTCGCCGAAACGCATGGGCTTGTAGGTGTCCATCCATTCCCGGCTCCAGTCGCGATCCTCCAGCTGTTCCAGGCGCCAGGCCGGCAACTCGCGCGGCGCCCAGCCCGCGGTGACGGCGGCGACGGCGGCGGGGATGTCGTGATCGGCCTCGAACAGGGCGACGACCCGGGTGGCCTGCCACAGCGGCGTGGCGCCCGGCGGCGGCTCGTACAGCGGCTGGTCGGCGTCGTCCTCCAGGGTGACGGCGACGGCCCCTTGCTCGCTCAGCAGCTCGGCGAGGGCGGGGGCATTTGCTTCATCGGTTTCGAATATGAGTTGAAGCCAGGGCATGGTTCGGGAGGCGGCAATGGGCAAGGCCGCATGATACCGCATCCGCGCCCGCCTGCCTCCAGTGGCCGCGCAGCGAGCAATTCACTGCGGCGGGAGAACGGGGATCAGCCGAACAGCGAACTCCACAGGCGCCCGGCGATGGATTTCTTTTCGCTGGTGGCGACGGCGCCGCGGGAGAGGAAGAAGGGGCCGTACTGCTGATCCTCTTCCATGATGTGCTTGGTGAGCCAGATGCGCAGAAAATGCAGCAGTTCGAAGGTGATCGACTTTTTGCCGCTCTCCAGCTTTTCCTGCAGGTCGTGGATTTCGGCGATGAGGTGGTCGTGCTGTTCCTTGTGATCGTCGTAGGAGGGGTAGCCGAGGATGCGCATCAGGCTCTCTTCCACCGCGAAGTGAATCTTGGTGTAGTCCACCAGCTCCACCAGGATGGCCTGGGCGGCGGCCTTGCCCTGGCGCTGGTGGATGGCGCGGTGCAGCTTGTTGAGCAGATCCACCAGGAACTGGTGCTGATCATCGATCTCCTGGATGCCGACGCTGAGGTCGTCGCTCCAGTCGATGAGGCTGGAACTCGAGGCCGGCCGCGGGCTTGCTGCGGTGTCGTTCATGGGCGTGGTCTCCGCGGTTTCGGTAGGGAGGGGAGGCATTGTTGCAAATTCACGCAATTGTAATATTGATTTTGGTCAAAATCTGTACGATTTCTCCTCAGCAAAGAAAAAGGCCGCTACCTCACGGTAGCGGCCTTTTGTCCACAGATGACGGCGCGTTCGTGCCGGTTTAAAGCTTAAGCTTCTTTTCCAGGTAATGGATGTTGGTGCCGCCGGCCTGGAAGGCGGTGTCACGCAACAGATCCTGGTGCAGCGGGATGTTGGTCTTGATGCCGTCGATGAACATCTCGCCCAATGCCGTGCGCATGCGCGCCAGGGCCGAGTCGCGATCCTCGCCCCAGGCGATGAGCTTGCCGATCATCGAGTCGTAATAGGGCGGCACCTTGTAGCCGTTGTAGATGTGGCTGTCGATGCGGATGCCGGGGCCGCCGGCAAAATGCACCTGGTTGATGGTGCCGGGACAGGGCATGAAGGTGGCCGGGTCCTCGGCATTGATGCGGCATTCGATGGCGTGGCCGCGCAGGGTGATGTCGCTCTGCTTGTAGGAGAGCGGCAGGCCGGCGGCGATGCGGATCTGCTCCTTGACGATGTCCACGCCGGTGATCAGCTCGGTCACCGGGTGCTCCACCTGCACGCGGGTGTTCATTTCGATGAAATAGAACTCGCCGTTTTCGTACAGGAACTCGAAGGTGCCGGCGCCGCGGTAGCTGATCTCCTGGCAGGCACGGGCGCAACGTTCGCCGATGCGCTTGCGCTGCTCTTCGGTGATGCCGGGGGCCGGGGCCTCTTCGATCACCTTCTGGTGGCGGCGCTGCATGGAGCAGTCGCGCTCACCCAGGTAGATGGCGTTGCCGTGGGTGTCGGCCAGCACCTGGATCTCCACGTGGCGCGGATTCTCCAGGTACTTCTCCATGTACACCATGTCGTTGTTGAAGGCGGAGCCGGCTTCGGCGCGGGTCAGCGAAATGGAGTTGAGCAGGGAGGCCTCGGAGTGCACCACGCGCATACCGCGGCCGCCGCCGCCGCCGGCGGCCTTGATGATGACGGGATAACCCACCTCGCGGCCGATGCGGATGCATTCGTCCGGATCGTCAGGCAGGGCGCCGCCGGAGCCGGGCACCGTGGGCACGCCGGATTTGATCATTGCATCCTTGGCAGACACCTTGTCGCCCATCAGGCGGATGGTTTCGGCGCGCGGCCCGATGAAGGCGAAGCCGCTCTGCTCCACGCGCTCGGCGAAGTCGGCATTCTCGGACAGGAAACCGTAGCCGGGGTGGATGGCCTGGGCATCGGTGACCTCGGCCGCGCTGATCAGCGCCGGGACGTTGAGATAGCTCTGGTTGGAGGGCGGCGGGCCGATGCATACCGATTCGTCGGCCAGGCGCACATGCTTGAGATCACGATCGGCGGTGGAGTGCACCGCCACGGTCTTGATGCCCATTTCACGGCAGGCGCGCAGGATGCGCAGCGCAATTTCGCCGCGATTGGCAATGACTATTTTGTCGAACATAGGAGGTGGGTTGCTCGCGTTCGGCTACAGGGAGTTTTATTCAATGATGAACAGCGGCTGGCCGAATTCCACCGGCTGGCCGTTCTCGACCAGGATGGCCTTGACCACGCCGGCCTTGTCCGCCTCGATCTGGTTCATGATCTTCATTGCTTCGATGATGCACAGGGTGTCGCCGACGTTGACGCGGGAGCCCACCTCGACGAAGGACTTGGCCTGGGGCGAGGGCGAACGGTAGAAGGCGCCGACGATGGGGGAGGTCACGGCATGGCCGCTGATCTCTTCCTTCTTCTCGGCCACCGGTGCGGCGGCGGGGGCTGCGACCGGGGCAGGGGCGGGGGCGGCGATGGCCACGGCCGGTGCGGCGTTCTGGCTGTAGCGGCTGATGCGTACCGACTCCTCGCCTTCGTGGATCTCGATCTCGGCGACGCCGGATTCTTCCAGCAGCTCGATGAGTTTCTTGACCTTGCGAATATCCATTGTGTTTTGGTCCTGTTCAGTTATTGTTCGCAGAAATCTGTTGCAGCGCGGCAGTGAGCGCCAGTTCATAAACCATCGGTCCCAGACCGCTGATGACGCCGCGGGCCAGGTCGGAGAAATAGGAGTGCTTGCGGAACGGCTCGCGCGCATGCACGTTGGACAGATGCACCTCGATGAACGGGATGGCAACTCCCGCCAGGGCATCGCGCAGCGCCACGCTGGTGTGGGTGTAGGCGGCCGGGTTGATGATGATGAAGGCGATGCCCTCGTCCCGCGCCCGGTGCACCCGCTGCACCAGTTCGTGTTCGGCGTTGCTCTGGAAACATTCAAGGGTGTGGCCCGCCGTCGTCGCCTGTTGCTGCAGACGGCTGTCGATCTCCGCCAGGGTGGCATGGCCGTAGTGCCCGGGTTCGCGCGTACCCAGCAGGTTCAGGTTGGGACCGTTCAATACCAGCAGCTTAGCCATGGCGCTTCCTTGGGGGCGGTGGCGGGGTGCTTATTATGATTTTCCCGCCTGTTCACCGTCGTTTGTCCGCAGATTCCACAGGATACAGCAAGGTGGCGCGTAGTTCGGACGGGATACGGCGTGAGATTGTGCACGAGCCGGAGGGGTTTGTCTACGAAACGGGAGTTAACGCAAGTTCACCGCAGTTCCGGGCAAGATTCGCCTATATGAAGCTGTGACGCGGTGCACAAGAAACATCATCCGGCCCCCCGCGGCGCCTACAGCAGGGGCAATACCGCCTGCTCGGCCTGGTCCAGGGTGATCTCGCTGCGGTGGGTATAGGCGACGCGCCCCTGGCGGTCGAGGATTACGGTGTAGGGCAGGGCTCCCACCTTGTTGCCCAGGGTCTGCGCCAGTTCCAGGCCGCCTTCCTCGCCGATGAGGATGGGGAAGTTGATGCCCAGGCTGTCGGCGAAGACCTGGGCGTTGTCGCGGGTGTCGATGGTGATGCCGACCACGGTGAAGCCGCGGGCGGCATGCTTTTCCTGCAACTCCATCAGCGCCGGCATCTCCTTGCGGCAGGGCGGGCACCAGGGGGCCCAGAAGTTGAGCAGCACCACCTGTCCCTGCCACTCGGTCAGTTGCCGCGGCTTGCCGTCCAGATCGGGGAAGTTGAACGCAATGGCTGCCGTGGCCTGGGGCGCGGGCGCGGCCGGCACGGCATTGGTTTCCGGGCCGCAACCGGCGACGAGCAGGGCGGCCCCCAGGGCCAGGATGGGCAACAGACGGTGCATGAGTGGTTGTCTCTTGAAGAATAAAGTCGGACAAGATGAACAAGATGTTTACAGGATGAACAAGATGTTTTTGTCGTGTGAATCTTGCGTCATCTTGTTCATCCTGTCGCAATCCGCCATTGGGCTAACGCAGCGCCCGCTCGACGTGGGCGCGGAACTCTTCCGGCCCGGTGAAGCCGACGATGCGGAAGGACGGGCGTTCCTTGCCGTCGGCGCCGAAGAACAGCAGGCTGGGCGGGCCGATGAGCTTGAAGTGGCGCAGCATGGCCTGGTCGGCGTCGTCGTTGGCGGTGACGTCGGCCTTGAGCAGGATCGCGCCCGATAGCGCCTGGATCACGCCCGGATCGGAAAAGGTGTACTTGTCGAATTCCTTGCAGGAGACGCACCAGTCGGCATAGAAGTCCAGCATCACCGGCTTGCCCTGAGCGGCGGCCGCCGCCACCTCCCGCTCCATGTCGGCCACCGTCTTGATCTTGCGGAACTCCAGCCTAGCCGCCTGCGCCGCACCGATGCCGCCGCCGAAGCCGACGCCGCGCAGCGGTTGCAGCGGGTCGTTGCCGCCGGCGCCGGCGCCGATGAGCAGCAGCGCGCCGTGGATCAGCAGGGCCAGTCCCAGCCCCTTCCACAGCTTGCGCCAGCCCGAACTGCCTTCCTTCAGCGGCTCCAGGGCGCCCATGTAGATGGCGGAGATGATGACGAGCAGGGCCCAGGCCAGCATGGTGACGAAGGCGGGCAGGATGCGTTCCAGCATCCACAGCGCCACCGCCAGCAGCATCACGCCGAATACCGCCTTGATGGCATTCATCCAGCCGCCGGCGCGCGGCAGCAGCTTGCCCGCCGAGGTGCCGATGAGCAGCAGCGGCGCGCCCATGCCCAGAGACAGGGCAAACAGGGCGACGAAGCCCAACACCGCGTCGCCGGTCTGGCCGATATATATGATCGCGCCCATCAGCGGCGGCGCCACACAGGGGCCGACGATGAGGGCCGACAGCAGGCCCATGATGGCCACGCCGATGAGGCTGCCGCCCTGCTGCTTGTTGGAGATTTCGCTCAGCTTGGTCTGCAGGGCCGAGGGCAGCTGCAATTCATAGAAGCCGAACATGGACAGGGCCAGCAGCACGAACACCACGCTGAAGCTGCCGAGCACCCATACGTTCTGGAACGCCGCCTGCAGGTTGGCACCGAACAGCCCCGCCAGCATGCCTGCGATCGCGTAGGTCAGCGCCATGGCCAGCACGTAGACCAGGGACATGACGAAGGCCTTGCGGGTGGTGAGGCCCGCGCCCTGGCCGACGATGATGCTGGACAGGATGGGGATCATCGGGAACACGCAGGGGGTGAAGGCCAGCAGCAGGCCGAGGCCGAAGAAGGTGAGCACGGTGACCAGGCGGTTGTCGCCGGCCAGGGCGGCGGCCAGGGAATCCTGCTCCGATTGCGGCGCGGGCGTGGAGGTTGCCGCTGCCGCCGGGGCGGTGGCCGCGCTCACAGCGGCGGCGCCCGGAACCAGACTGATTTCCTTGCGGATGGGCGGATAGCAGATACCGGTCAGCTCGGCGCAGCCCTGATAGCTCACCAGCAGGGTGGCCGGGCCGCTGCCGGAGCGCTGCAAGGGGATGCGCACTTCCATGCCGTCGTGGAAGACGAAGATGCGGCCGAAGAATTCGTCGTTCTTCTCCTCGCCGGCCGGCACGGTATAGGCGCCGAGAGTGACGGCGCTGCCGTCCTTGAGCTGGAAGGAGAACTTGTCCCGATAGAGGTAATGGTGGGGGGCGATCTGCCAGCGCAGGGTGACCGCATCCTGTGCGACGTCGGCATCGAAGCGGAAGGCCACATCCGGGTCCAGCACCTCGTCATCCTGGAAGGCGCCGCCCTGGGGCTGCTGCAACTGGGCCAGGGATTTGGCGGGGGCCGCGGCGGGAACGGCGGCGGCGCGCGTCGGCAGGCTGATTTGTATCGTGGTGCGCTGCGGCGGGTAGCACACGCCGATCTCGGCGCAGCCCTGGGAACCGACGGTCAGATCGAAGCTGGCGGGTGCGGCGGCGCCGCGGATAACCGGGATGTCGACCGTGATACGGCCGTGGAAGATTTCCACCTGGCCGAAGAACTCGTCCTGCTTGACCTTGCCGGCGGGGAAAACCGGCGCGCCGAGGTTGATGCCGTCGGTCTTGGTGCTGAAGCTGAAGCGCTCCTTATATAAATAGTAGCCCGGCGCGATGTTCCACTCGGCGCGCACGGTGGCGGCGTCGAGGGCGGTGACCTTGAGCTGGAAGGCCTGCTCCGGCGGCAGCAGGTCGTCGTCTTCCGCCGCCACCGTCACGGCGGACAGGGTCAGGACCAGCAGGGCAAACCATAGCTTCAGCGCAGTTCTCATTCGTTGTTTTCCGTTTGGTGGTTTATCCAGTCGAGATAGGCAGGCAGACCCGCGCTCAGTGGGACAGCGATGATCTCCGGCAGTTCATACGGGTGGTGGCGGCGCAGGGTCTGTTCCAGCGCGGCGTAGCGTTCGGCGCGGGTCTTGATCTGGAGCAGGCACTCCGTGTCCTGCTGCAACTCGCCCTGCCACTCATAGACCGAGTGGACCGTGGGCACGATGTTGACGCAGGCCGCGAGCCGGTCACGCACCAGGCGCTGCGCCAGATCGCGGGCGCAGTCGAGGTCGGGACAGGTGCAGAAAACGAGGTAGTGCTGCATCGGTGCAAGATATCGGATTCGCCGCCGCGGCGCATCATCAGGCATAATCGGAACGGTGTTAAGCCGTTGTGGTCCTAAGGAAACGCAGTATTTTCCCCGTGCTGACAAACCGGAGCCATCCCGGTCACCTTTCAGGTCCAACATCCCCGTCGAGATATAAAGATGCCCCTGCTCCGCTTTTTATTCCTGTTGCTGCTGTTGCTGCCCGTCGCCGAGATCTATCTGTTGATCCAGGTGGGCGGCGTGATCGGCGCGATCCCGACCATCGCCCTGGTGGTCTTCACCGCCGTACTGGGCACCCTGCTGCTGCGGCATCAGGGCCTCGCCGTGCTGAACCGGGTACAGGCCATGGTGCAGCGGGGCGAGACGCCCACGGTGGCCATGCTGGAGGGGCTGGTGATCCTGGTTTCGGGGCTGATGCTGCTGCTGCCGGGTTTTGTTACCGACGTCCTGGGACTGCTCGGGCTGGTCCCGCCGCTGCGCCAGGCCCTGATCGTCGCGGTGCTGCGCCGCGGCTTTCCCCGGCCCCCGTCCGGTCCGGCTTCCGGCCCCACCCCCGGGCGCCGCTCCGGCCCGGCCACCCTGGAAGGGCAGTACACCCGGGAAGACGACTGATATCGGCCCTGTTGATGGTAAGGGTATTTGTTGTTAATAATATCCTTATATTGTTGCCTTTCCCGTCAACCCCGCATTTTCCAAGACCAGGCCGTCTCGAAAATCGGACTTCCAGGATCTCCGTCTATGAGACTTTCGGGTCGCATTGGTTTGTTCTTTGCGTGCGTGTTGTCTGCTGCGGTGCTGTTGAGTGCCTGTGGTGGCGGTGGAGCGGGCGGCAGTTCTCCCGCTCCCAGCCCCCAGGCATCTGTGGCTCCCGCCACCGGTTGGGCCAACGTCAAGATGGGCGGCGGCGGTTACGTCCCCGGCGTCATTTACCACCCGACCGTGGCCAACCTGCGCTATGCCCGGACGGATATGGCCGGTGTGTACCGCTGGGACGGCGGCGCATCCAAATGGACGGCGCTCACCGATGGCTTTTCCCGTCCGGAAGGCCGCCACCAGGGCGCCGAGAGCATGGCCGTCGATCCGACCGATGCCGACAAGGTCTACATGACGACGAGCCAGTACGTGACTAGCGGCAACGGCCGCTTCTCTTACTCGTCGGACCGGGGCAACACCTGGACCCACGTCGATCTACCCTTTCCGGTCGGCTCGAACAACCAGGGCCGGGGGATCGGCGAACGGCTGATGGTTGACCCCAATCTCCCCTCGACGCTGTTCTATGCCTCACGCACGGCGGGGCTGTGGAAGAGCGCGGATTACGGCTTGAACTGGAATCAGGTCACCTCGTTCTCTCCCTATGTAATGAACGCCACCGACATCACCGACTCCAACGGGGGCAGTCCCGTCGGCGTGGAATTCGTGGTGTTCGACGTCACGGTGCCGACGACGGGCTTCACGCCCTCGGGTAGCGCCACCCAGACCATTTACGTCGGCGTCGCCCCCGACTACAAGGGCCTCGCGGGCCTCGGGTTCTACCTCTACAAGTCGACCGACGGCGGCGCCAGCTGGACCGGGATCGCGATTCCCGCCGCCGTGACGACGGCCATCACAGGCAATCTTCATATTCCGCACCTGGCCCGGGCCGACGACGGCATGCTCTATGTGCCTTTCAGCTCCAGCTCGGGGCCGGGTAGTTCTGCACCGTCGATGCTTTACAAGTTCGACGGTGGCACGACTTGGACCAAACTGATCGCGTCCGGTGAAGGCGGCTACTACGGCGGCATCGGCGGCCTGTCGGTTCATGGCAGCGGCGCGACGACTAAAATCGTCTTTGGCGTCCCCGGCACCTGGGGGAGTGCCGGCTATGTTCAGATCGCCATGCGCTCCGCCGACGGCGGGCAGACCTGGAGCGAGATCGGCCGCTCGGGCGACCTTGACGGAACCACGAACTATCACGACGCAAGCGGAACCACTGGTGAGTTCCACCCGAGTTACTGGGGCTGGATCGACGACCTGGATATCGATCCCTTCAATCCGGATCATGTCTCCTATGTGTTCGGCGGCGGCGTCTGGTCGACCAGCGAGGCCTTCTCGACGGATACGCCACACTGGACCTTCGACGTCACCGGCATCGAGGAGATGGTGAATCTCGACATGGCGGTGCCGCCCCCGGGTGCTTCCTACCTGCTGGCCAGTGCGCACGGCGACACCGGTCTCTATGTCCATACCTCCCTGACGACCGGGGCGACCCGGTCGCCACCCTTGGGGGACGGCAATGGCACCGGCATCGACATGGCCTGGAACAACCCGGCCTTCATCGCCGCCGTAGGAACCTTTGGCAGCACCTCCGATGGTGCCTGGTCCTCCGACTCCGGCGTCACCTGGACGATATTCCCGACCCTGCCGCCGACCGCATCGGCTTCCGGTGACGGCTCCGGCGTGGCGGTGACCGCCGACGGTGCCAACGTGATCTGGGCGATCGCCGGTCAGGTTCCGTATTACACCACCGACAACGGAACCACCTGGAATGCCACCGATCTCCCGGCCCCGAATGGGTCCTATCACATCGCCGCCGACCGCAAGAACCCGCTCAAGGTCTATGCCTACGACAATGGGGGTAACTGGTGGGATCGCTGGGCTTTCCCCACGAATGGAAGAATCTACTATTCGACCGATGGCGGGCACACCTACACCGCCAGTGCGCAGACCTGGCTTCCCAACGGCTTCAGCGTCACTGATCTGGCGGTCAACCCCTACACCGAGGGCGATATCTGGCTGGCCGATGCGGACAACCTGTGGCATTCCGTCGACTCCGGACTCACCTGGACCAGGCTGGATGCCATGGCAACGGTAGGGGCGGAATACACGAGTTTCCATGGCGCCATCAAGGTGGCATTGGGTAAGCCTGCCAATGGCTCCAGCTACTCGGCGGCCGTCTACCTGATCGGCACCATCAACGGCACAGACGGGGTTTATCGATCCGACGACGAGGGCATCACCTGGACCCGCATCGACGACGACGACCATCGCTACGGCGGCGTGTCAGGGATCGTCGCCGACACCAGCGTCTACGGCCGGGTGTTCCTGGCGGGGCGGGGGATGGACTACAACTACTGAGTCGGCTTTGCCGTTAACCGGCCATCAAATCGACAGGGGCTGCCACCAGCTTTAATGGCGGCCCGCCCCTTGACTCTCCCCAACTCGCCATTATTATTAGCACTCACCTGCGGTGAGTGCTAACGGCACTCGCCGCGCGTTTCCGCACCGAGCGCCCCCGGCGCCGGTGTTTTAAATAAAAATCATCAGCTTAAGAGGGTAATTGAGAATGAAGATTCGTCCCCTGCATGATCGCGTGATCGTTCGTCGCAAGGAAGAGGAACGCACCACCGCCGGTGGCATCGTCATCCCCGATTCCGCCACCGAGAAGCCCGTCCAGGGTGAAGTGCTGGCCGTAGGCAAGGGCAAGATCCTGGATAACGGCGAAGTCCGTGCCCTGGACGTGAAGGTGGGTGACCGCGTGCTGTTCGGCAAATACGCCGGTACCGAGGTCAAGGTCGACAGCGAGACCCTGCTGGTCATGCGCGAAGAAGACCTGATGGGCGTGATCGAAGGCTAAGCCTCTCCGCCTCACCCTGAAGCCAACGAATCAATAAAGGAACGACACAAGATGAGTGCAAAAGAAGTCAAGTTCGGCGATGTTGCCCGCCACGGCATGCTGCGCGGCGTGAACGTCCTGGCCAATGCGGTCAAGGTCACCCTGGGTCCCAAGGGCCGCAACGTGGTGCTGGAGAAGTCCTTCGGCGCCCCCACCATCACCAAGGACGGCGTCTCCGTCGCCAAGGAAATCGAGCTGAAGGACAAGTTCGAGAACATGGGCGCGCAGATGGTGAAGGAAGTGTCCTCCAAGACCTCCGACATCGCCGGTGACGGCACCACCACAGCCACCGTGCTGGCCCAGTCCATCTGCATCGAGGGTATGAAGTCGGTCACCGCCGGCATGAACCCCATGGACCTGAAGCGCGGCATCGACAAGGCGGTCATCGCCGCCGTCGAGGCGCTGAAGAGCATGTCCAAGCCCTGCACCGACAGCAAGGCCATCGCCCAGGTCGGCACCATCTCCGCCAACTCCGACGACTCCATCGGCAAGATCATCGCCGACGCCATGGACAAGGTGGGCAAGGAAGGCGTCATCACCGTGGAAGACGGCTCCGGCTTCGACAACGAGCTGGACGTGGTGGAAGGCATGCAGTTCGACCGCGGCTACCTGTCGCCGTACTTCGTCAACAACCAGCAGACCATGACCGCCGAGCTGGACAACCCCTTCATCCTGATCCACGACAAGAAGATCTCCAACATCCGCGAGCTGCTGCCGGTGCTGGAAGGCGTCGCCAAGTCCGGCAAGCCGCTGCTGATCATCGCCGAGGACGTGGAAGGCGAGGCCCTGGCCACCCTGGTGGTCAACACCATCCGCGGCATCGTCAAGGTCGCCGCCGTGAAGGCACCGGGCTTCGGTGACCGCCGCAAGGCCATGCTGCAGGACATCGCCATCCTCACCGGCGGCCAGGTGATTTCCGAAGAGGTCGGCCTGTCCCTGGAGAAGGCGACCCTGGACGACCTGGGCACCGCCAAGAAGATCGTGGTGGCCAAGGAAAACACCACCGTCATCGACGGCGCCGGCAAGGCCGCCGACATCAAGGCCCGCGTCGAGCAGATCCGCGCCCAGATGGAAGAGACCACCTCCGACTACGACCGCGAGAAGCTGCAGGAACGCATGGCCAAGCTGGCCGGCGGCGTGGCCGTGATCAAGGTCGGTGCCGCCACCGAAGTGGAAATGAAGGAGAAGAAGGCCCGCGTCGAAGACGCCCTGCACGCCACCCGCGCCGCAGTGGAAGAAGGCGTGGTTCCCGGCGGCGGCGTTGCCCTGATCCGTGCCCTGGACGCCATCAAGGGCCTGAAGGGTGACAACCATGAGCAGGACGTGGGCATCAGCATCGCCCGCCGCGCCATGGAAGAGCCGCTGCGCCAGATCGTCGCCAACGCCGGCGAAGAGCCGTCCGTCATCGTCAACAAGGTGAAGGAAGGCAAGGGCAACTTCGGCTACAACGCCGCCAACGGCGACTTCGGCGACATGATCGAGATGGGCATCCTGGATCCCACCAAGGTGACCCGTTCCGCGCTGCAGAACGCCGCGTCCATCGCTGGCCTGATGATCACCACCGAGGCCATGGTGGCCGAGCTGCCGAAGGACGATAAGGGCGGCCCGGACATGGGTGACATGGGCGGTATGGGTGGCATGGGCGGCATGGGCATGATGTAAGCCCACCGCGCTCCGCGCCTGAAAAAGCCCCGCCGGGAAACCGGTGGGGCTTTTTTATTGGGGAACTTTGCGAGCGGAGTGGGTCATCGATTCAAGGTTCAAGGCTCAAGGTTCAAGGCTCAAGGTTCAAGGTTCAAGGTTCAAGGTTCAAGGCTCAAGGCTCAAGGCTCAAGGCTCAAGGCTCAAGGCTCAAGGCTCAAGGCTCAAGGCTCAAGGTTGACAACCGAAATAGCGGGACAAATTCATTTTTGAATTTTGAAAGTACTTTCCTAGAAACAAAAAGCCCCGCTCGGCACACACCGGCGGGGCTTTCTGTTTTTTAACTTGCGACTTGTATCTTGAAACTTGTATCTGCCTTTCAGACTTTTACGTACAGCCAGCCTTCCTGCAGCCGATCCACCACCCGCTCCAGGGCGGACTTGGTGGTGCTCACATTGGGCAGCAGGCGGGTGTCGATGCCCTGTTCCTCCAGCCAGCGCATGGTGTTGGCGCAGGCCATTATGGTCAGGTTGTCGTAATTGCTGATCAGCTCCTGGGTGCGCTGCGGATAGGGCGATACCCCGGAACGCAGCAGGGCCAGGCCCTCGCCGTTGGCCACCACTTCCAGCTTGATGGGCAGGCCGCGCTCGCGGTAGCTGCTGAGCAGGGTCTCCACTTCGTCCAGGGCGTAACGCAGCTTGCCGGCATCGTTGGTGGTGACGTGCAGGATCACGTTCTGCTGCATGCCCTGGGCGGAGAGCAGCTGCACCGTCTGGAAGGCATCCAGGTCCTGGCGCTGGTAGGCGGCCTGCTCCGGCAGCGCCGTTTTCTCGGCCTGCGGTCCGTTGGCGAACCAGCCGGCCAGGGCACCCACCGCCAATAGCACGGAGGCGGCGGCGGCATCGGTGATGCGCCAGCGGCGGCGCGGTGCCGGGCGCGCGGGCGCGGCCGGCGGCTCGGCATAGGCGTAACGCACCATGTCGCGCATGCGGCGGATTTCGCACACCTTGCGGCTCATGTTCTCGTCGTGCTTGAGCTCCGCGAAGATCTGCTCCTGCTCCTCGGGGCCGAGCTGGCCGTCGACGAAGGCATGCAACTGTTCATCGGAGATGTGTTGACTAGTCATTTGACCCTCACCAGCATCGCTTCTTTGTGTGGGGCGGCCGGGGCCGCGTCGATGAGTTTTTCCTTCAGCGCCTGACGGGCCCGGCACAGGCGGCTCATCACCGTGCCGATGGGGATGGTCAGGATTTCCGCCACCTCGGCATAGCTGAATCCCTCCAGGTCGACCAGGGTGAGCACCTCGCGCTGGCCCTGCGGCAACCGCGCCACCGCATCGCGTACCCGGTGCACCGTCTGCATCTGCTGGTTTTCTCGCTCCGGGCTGGAATCGCTCTGGAACTCGTTTTCGTCGAACTCCTGCAGGTCGCGGCGGCTGCGCAGATGGCCGCGCCAGCAGTTGGTGAGAATGCTGAACAGCCAGCTGTCCATGGCCTCGAAGGAGCGCAGGCTGGCGGCGCTCTTCATCGCCTGCAGCATGGTTTCCTGCACCAGGTCGTCGGCCAGGTGGGTGTTGTGACACCAGGAATAGGCCACCCGGTACAGCCGCTTGCGGTTCTGCTCGAGACGATTGTTGAAATCGTGCGAGCGGCAAAACATCCCCAGTATTCCCATGTTCTCCTCCACGTACGCTCGGGTATTGTTGTTTTTGTTGTGCGGCGTCTGTCGCGCCCTACTGATTAAGATGATTCCGCGGGCAAAATATTCCATCGCCGGCGGCCGGAATAAAAATGGACCGGCACCCATCTTAACCCTCCGGACAACCTAGGCAAAGCGTCTGGCTCTTAACACCTCGCCTTGTGTGGTCTTTGTCTTGTTCCTGACTTGGGCGTGCGGCCCGTGCCCCAGTTCGCGGGCCGCGCGATGTTGTGGGGATCCTCCTTTCCCCCACCTTGGGCTGGGATTCGGCCGACCTGATTACCGGTTGAATCCCGGTTTTTTTTCGCCCGTGCCGCGCGGAGCGGAGGGACTGATACAATCCCGTTTCGTCCCCCAGGCCGGACCCATCGTGACTTCCGAACCCCTCTTTGCCGCCGCCCTGAGCGCCCTTCCCCTGCCCTTGCAGGAGCGAGTCGCGCGACAGTGGCACAGCCTGTTCGAAGCCGCCCCCGCCACGGCCCTGCCGCCGGCATTTCTCACCGAACTGGCGCGGGTGTGGGCCTGCAGCGAATTCATCACCGATGCCTGCGTGCGCCATCCCGAGATGTTGCAGGAGCTGCACGACAGCGGCGACCTGCGCCAAAGCTATGCCGCGGACCGTTACCGGCAGCATCTAGCCGCCCTGCTCGACGGCGTCACCGGCGAGGCCCAGCTGGGTGAGCGGCTGCGCCGCTACCGTCGCCGTGAAATGGTGCGCATCGCCTGGCGCGACCTGGCCGGGCACTGCGAACTGAACGAGGTGGTGACCGACCTCTCGGCCCTGGCCGACGCCTGCATCGACCTGTCCCTGGAACGCCTGTATGCCTGGCAGTGCGCGCAATGGGGTACGCCCAGCAACCCTGATGGTGTGGCACAGCGCCTGGTGGTCCTGGGCATGGGCAAGCTGGGCGCCCACGAACTCAATTTCTCCTCCGACGTGGACCTGATCTTCGCCTACCCCGAGGACGGCGAGACCCGCGACGGGCCACGCAGCATCACCAACCAGGAGTTCTTCATCCGCCTCGGCCAGCGTCTCGGTAATGTGCTCAGCAACACCACCGCCGAGGGCTATGTATTCCGGGTCGACACCCGCCTGCGTCCCTTCGGCGAGTCCTCCGCCCTGGCCCTGTCCTTCGATGCCATGGAGGACTACTACCAGGTGCACGGCCGCGAGTGGGAGCGCTACGCCATGATCAAGGCGCGGGTGGTGGCGGGCGACCGGGCGGCCGGCAATGAACTGATGGCCATGCTCAAGCCCTTCGTCTACCGCCGCTACGTGGACTACGGCGCCTTCCAGTCGCTGCGCGAGATGAAGGCGATGATCGGCCGCGAGGTGCAGCGCAAGGGCATGGACGACAACGTCAAGCTGGGCGCCGGCGGCATCCGCGAGGTGGAGTTCATCGGCCAGGCCTTTCAGCTGATCCGCGGCGGCCGCGAGCCGACCCTGCAGGTGCGGCGCATCCTCACCGTGCTGGAGGCCCTGCGCGGCTTCGGCTGGCTGCCCGACTTCGTGGTGGACGAGCTGACCGGGTCCTATACCTTTCTGCGCAACACCGAACACCGCATCCAGGAATACCAGGATCGCCAGACCCACGACCTGCCCGAGGACGAAACCGGCCGCCTGCGTCTGGCCTGGAGCATGGGCTATGAAGACTGGGCGTCCTTCGAGACGGTGCTGCGCGATCACATGCGCCGGGTGCATGAGCATTTCGAGCAGGTGTTCGCCGCGCCGCAGACCGAGCACGCCGCGTCCGACAGCCTCGACCTCACCGGCGTGTGGCAGGGCAACCTGGATCAGGAACAGGCCTGCCACTCCCTGGCCCAGGCCGGTTACGGCGACACCGCCGAGGTCTATCGCCTGGTGCAACAGGTGCGCCAGGGCCGCGCCTTCCTCAGCCTGAGCAATCAGGGGCGCACGCGCATGAACCAGCTGATCCCCCTGTTGCTGGGCGCGGTGGGGCAGGGTGGGCAGCCCGATCTCACCCTGACGCGCCTTTTGCATCTGGTGGAGACCATCGCCCGGCGCAGTTCCTACCTGGCCCTGCTGGTGGAAAATCCCATGGCCCTGTCGCAGCTGGTGCGGCTGTGCGCCGCCTCGCCCTGGATTGCCTCGCAGCTGGCGCTGTATCCGCTGCTGCTGGACGAACTGCTCGACCCGCGTTCGCTGTACGCGCCGCCGCGGCGCAAGCAGCTGTCCAACGAACTGCGCCAACGCATGATGTACGTGACGGCCGAAGACCAGGAGGCGCAGATGGATGCGCTGCGCCAGTTCAAGCAGGCCAACACCCTGCGCGTGGCCGCCGCCGACGTGATGGAGGCGGTGCCGCTGATGGTGGTGAGCGATCACCTCACCGAGCTGGCCGAGGTGCTGCTGGACGAGTCCCTGACCCTGGCCTGGCGCCACATGATAGGCCGCCACGGCCGCCCCGCCTGCGGCGAAGGTCGCGCCTGCGATACCGGTTTCGCCATCATCGCCTACGGCAAGCTGGGCGGCATCGAACTGGGCTACGGCTCCGATCTCGACATCGTGTTCCTGCACAGCAACGAAAGCGAAGGCCGCATGACCGACGGCGACAAGCCGGTGGACAACGCGGTGTTCTACGCCCGCATGGCCCAGCGCATCATCCACATCCTCGGCACCCGCACCCCGGCCGGCGTGCTGTACGAAGTGGATACCCGGCTGCGTCCCAGCGGCGCCTCCGGCCTGCTGGTGTCCGGCCTGGACGCCTTCGCCACCTATCAGGGCAACGAGGCCTGGACCTGGGAGCACCAGGCCCTGGTGCGCGCCCGCGGCGTGGCCGGCGACCCGGCGGTGATCGAGACCTTCGAGCAGATCCGCCGCGCCATCCTCAGCCGGCCGCGCGAGCACGACAAGCTGCGCCAGGAAGTACGCGAAATGCGCGAGCGCATGCGCGGCCAGCTGGCGAAGGGCGGGGCGGAAAAGTTCGATTTGAAACAGGACCCCGGTGGTATCGCGGACATAGAATTTATGGTGCAATATGGCGTCTTGGCGTGGGCGCACGAACACCCCGCGCTGCTTGATTTCACCGACAATATCCGCCTGCTCGAACGCCTGGCCCAGGCCGGCCGGCTGCCGCCGGCCGACGCCGAGCTGCTTGCCGATGCCTACCGCGCCTACCGTGCCCAGGTGCACCGGCTGACCCTGCAGGAGCAGCCGGCGCTGGTGGAGGGCGCCGAGTTCGACGCCTTGCGTGCGCAGGTATTGCGCATCTGGCGCGAGTTGATGGAATGAATTTTTGCACCGCCGCCGCCGGCGGCGCACGGTTAACGAATTTCGTATTGAGGAGAATGTTTGATGTCGATGTCTGACCGCGACGGCGTGATCTGGCTGGATGGTGAAATGGTGCCCTGGCGCGAGGCCAAGACCCACGTGCTGACCCATACCCTGCACTATGGCATGGGCGTGTTCGAGGGCGTGCGCGCCTACAAGACCGAAAAGGGTACCGCCATCTTCCGCCTCAAGGAACATACCGATCGCCTGTTCCGCTCGGCGCACATCCTGATGATGCCGATGCCCTACGACAAGGACACCCTCAATGAGGCGCAGCGCGCCGTGGTGCGCGAGAACAACCTGGAATCGGCCTACATCCGCCCGATGTGCTTCTACGGTTCCGAAGGCATGGGCCTGCGTGCCGACAACCTCAAGGTGCACGTGATGGTCGCCGCCTGGACCTGGGGCGCCTACCTCGGCGCCGAGGGTATGGAGAAGGGCATCCGCGTGCGCACCTCGTCGTTCACCCGCCACCACGTCAACATCACCATGTGCAAGGCCAAGGCCAACGGCAACTACATGAACTCCATGCTGGCCCTGCGTGAGGCGCTGTCCTGCGGCGTGGACGAGGCGATGCTGCTGGACAACGAAGGCTACGTGGCGGAAGGTTCCGGCGAGAACATCTTCATCGTGCGCAACGGCGTGATCTACACCCCGGACCTGACCTCGGCCCTGGACGGCATCACCCGCGACACCATCTTCCGTCTCGCCGCCGAAATCGGCCTGACCATCAAGGAAAAGCGCATCACCCGCGACGAGGTGTATATCGCCGACGAGGCCTTCTTCACCGGCACCGCCGCCGAAGTGACCCCGATCCGCGAAGTGGACGGCCGCGCCATCGGCAGCGGCTCGCGCGGCCCGATCACCGAGCGCCTGCAGACCATGTATTTCGATCAGGTGCATGGCCGCCGGGCGGAGAACGAGGACTGGCTCGCCTACGTGAAGTAAAAAGCGATAGGCGGTGCGCAGCGCGCACCCTACGCGCTGGCGAATGCATGGTAGGGTGCGCATTGCGCACCGATGAACCAAAGAACGGAGGCAACCCATGAGCAATGCAGCGGCAACCGGCAAGAACGGCGGCACCCAGCGCTACTACGAAGTGACGGCGGCGGATCTGCCCGTGCATTGCCCCATGGACAGCTCCAGCCTGTGGAACCTGCATCCCCGCGTCTATCTGCCCATCGAGGAGAGTGGCGAGGCGCGCTGTCCGTACTGTGGCGCACGCTACGTACTCAAGGGCGGCAAGGCCGGCCATTGAGCATTTCTTGTCCCTAGCCCCCCTAGCCCCTAGCCCCTGGTCTTAAATGAAACTGCACATTCCCGATTTTTCCTCCAGCCGCGTCCTCGTCGTCGGCGATCTGATGCTGGACCGCTACTGGCATGGCGACACCTCGCGCATCTCCCCCGAGGCGCCGGTGCCGGTGGTGCACGTGGGCGAGGCGGAAGAGCGGCCGGGCGGCGCGGGCAACGTCGCGCTCAACATCGCCGCCCTGGGCGGCCGCGCAGCCGTCGTCGGCCTCACCGGCCAGGACGAGGCGGCGGACGTGTTGCGCCACCGGCTGGAAAGCGAAGGCGTCGAGTGCCATTTCGAGCGGCTGGAAAAATACTCCACCATCACCAAGCTGCGCGTGATCAGCCGCCATCAGCAGCTGATCCGCTGCGATTTCGAGGACGGTTTTCAGGGACACGATCCGCAGGGCCTGATTGCGCTGTTCCAGGCAGAGCTGGGCGCCGCCGGTGCGGTGGTGCTGTCCGATTACGGCAAGGGCACCCTGCGTGCCGTGCGCGAATTGATCAGCGCGGCCCGCGCCGCCGGCAAGCCGGTGCTGATCGATCCCAAGGGTACCGACTTCGAGAAGTATCGCGGCGCCACGCTGATCACTCCCAACCTGACTGAATTCGAGGCGGTGGTGGGCCGTTGCCACGGCGAGGACGACCTGGTGGCCAGGGGCGAGCAACTGCGCCGTGACCTGGACCTTGAGGCGCTGCTCATCACCCGCAGCGAGCGCGGCATGACCCTGCTGCGCAACGGCCACGAACCGCTGCATCTGCCGACCCGTGCGCGCGAGGTGTTCGACGTCACCGGCGCCGGCGACACCGTGCTCTCCACCCTCGCCGCCGCCCTGGCCGCCGGGCAGGACCTGGCCGACGCCACCGCCTTGTCCAATGTCGCCGCCGGCGTGGTGGTGGGCAAGCTGGGCACCGCCACCGTCACGGTGCAGGAATTGGGCAAGGCGCTGCGCGACCAGAACGAAATGGAGTTGGGCATGGTCGACGAGGATCACCTGGCGGCGCTGGTGCGCGAGGCCAAGGCCCACGGCGAAACGGTGGTGATGACCAACGGCTGCTTCGACATTCTGCACGCCGGTCACGTCACCTATCTGCAGCAGGCGCGCCGCCTCGGCGACCGCCTCATCGTGGCGGTGAACGACGACGCCTCGGTGAAGCGCCTCAAGGGCGAGGAACGTCCGGTCAACACCATGGAGCGGCGCATGTTCGTGCTGGCGGCGCTGGGCTGCGTCGACTGGGTGGTGCCCTTCTACGAGGACACGCCGACGCGCCTGATCTGCAAGGTGCTGCCCGACATCCTGGTCAAGGGCGGCGACAACAACCCGGCCAACATCCCCGGCGGCGACTGCGTGCGCGAGGCCGGCGGCCAGGTGCTGGTGATGGACTACGTGGACAACTGTTCCACCACCGGCCTGATCAAGGCGATCCGCGCCACGGCGAAAAGCGAGTGAACCCCATAACTGCTTTGATTGACTCTCGCCAAGACGCGAAGCACGCAAAGAAGTCAGATTCTCTTTGCCTGCTTGGCGCCCTTGGCGTCTTGGCGAGAGATATCTGTTTGTGTTGTGGGTTGCACGGATGAGCGAACGAACCGAGTTCCACGCCGATGTGGTGATCTGCGGCGGTGGCGTCGCCGGCCTGTGGCTGCTGGCACGGCTGCGCCGGCAGGGCTATCGCGCCCTGCTCATCGAATCCTCCGCCCTCGGCGCCGGCCAGACGCGCTATGCCCAGGGCATCATCCACGGCGGCACCAAATACGCCCTCACCGGCGCGGTGAGCGGCTCCAGCGAGGCCATCGCCGCCATGCCGCCGCTATGGCGTGCCTGCCTCGAAGGGCACGGCGAAATCGATCTGCATGCCGTGCGCCTGATGTCCGATCACCAGTACCTGTGGTCCACCGCCGGCATCACCTCGCGCATGGCGGGCTTCTTCGCCAGCCGGATGATGCGTAGCCGTGTCGCGCCGCTCGATGCCAAGGATTATCCCGCCGTGTTTCATCACCCCGATTTCCGCGGCCAGGTGTACCGGCTGGAAGAGCCGGTGCTGGATACGGCGTCCCTGGTGCAGGCCTTGGCCGAACCGTATCGCGATGCCATCTGGCGTGGAACGGTGGTGAGTCCGGTGACGGCAGGCGACGGCGTGGCATTGACGCTGGAAGACGGTGGGCAACAGATCCGCATTGCGACGCGTCGTCTGGTGCTTGCGGCGGGCAAGGGCAATGCCGCGCTGCTGCAACTGTTGGGACGCGATGCGCCGCAGATGCAGACCCGGCCGTTGAAAATGGTCATGGTGCGCGGTGAGCTGCCGCAGGGCGTGTACGCCCACTGCCTCGGCGCCAGCACCAATCCGCGCATCACCATCAGCACCCACTTCGATTTGCAGGGCCGCACGGTGTGGTATCTGGGCGGCGATCTGGCGGAGGAAGGCGTGCGCCGCAGCGACGAGGAACAGCTGGCTGCGGCACGCCGGGAACTGAACGCCCTGCTGCCCTGGTTCGATTTCTCGCAGTGCGAGTTCGCCACCCTGGACATCGATCGCGCCGAGCCGCGCATGGGCGACGGCCGTCGCCCGGACGATGTCTATGCCGACGAGCGCGGTTGCGTAATCACCGCCTGGCCCACCAAGCTGGCCTTTGCGCCGCGTCTGGCGACGCGGATTACCGAAATGCTGCGCGCGTCGGGCCTGGCGCCCGGCGCGTCGTCCGCCGATGTGCCGGCGTGGCCGTTCCCGGGCTATGCGCTGCTGCCTTGGCAGGAGGAGGCACGATGGAATTGAGGGCGCTGGGATCAACCGGCCTGCGGGTCAGTCCGCTGGGACTCGGCACGGTGAAGTTCGGCCGCGATCAGCAGGTGAAGTATCCGCGCGGCTTTGTGATTCCCGACGATGATGCGGTGCGCAAGCTGCTGGACTTGGCCTGGGACCTCGGCATCAACCTCATCGATACCGCACCGGCCTACGGCAACAGCGAGGAACGCCTCGGCCAGTTGCTGCGCCGTGATCAGGATTGGAAGATCGTCACCAAGGTGGGCGAGATCTTCGAAAACTGTGCGTCGTGCTTCGACTTCTCCGCGGCCCATACCCGCATGAGCGTGGAACGCTCGCTGCAGCGGCTGGGCCGCGACTGCGTGGATATCGTGCTGATCCATTCCGACGGCGACGACATGCGCATCATCCATAACGAAGGCGCACTGGGCGAACTGGAGCGCATGAAGCAGGAAGGCAAGCTGCGTGCCTACGGCATGTCCACCAAGACTGCCGAGGGCGGGCTGTGGGTGGTGGAGCACTGCGACGTGGTGATGGCCACCTGCAATCCGCGCGACACCCATGACCTGCCGGTCATCGCCCGGGCCCACGAATTGAACAAGGGAGTACTGGTGAAGAAGGGCCTGCTCTCCGGTCATGCCGATGCCGCCGCCGGCGGCGGCGGCGTGGAGGATGCCATGCGCTTCGTCTTCGACCACCCCGGCGTCAGCAGCATGATCGTCGGTACCATCAATCCGGAACACCTGCGCGACAATGTCGATATTGTGCGTCGCATCGGCGCGGGGTAACACCAAATTCAACGCGGGGGCGCAGAGACGCAGAGGGCGCAGAGCTTTCAAGTGTGGACTATCGGTGCCGGAACGATAACTATGATAGCCAATAGATTTTTTGCCTGTAATATCTCTGCGCCTCCGCGCCTCTGCGTTGGGCTGTTTTCATTTTCTTTGTCAGGCGGACACTAGTGCGCGTACTGGTCATCGGCCCGGCCTGGGTAGGCGACATGGTGATGGCGCAGGCCCTGTTCATGACGCTGACCGCACGCGGCGCCGAGGTGGACGTGGTTGCGCCGCAGTGGTCCCTGCCGCTGCTCTCGCGCATGCGCGAGGTGCGCCGCGCCATCGGGCTGCCGGTGGGGCACGGCCGCTTCGGCCTGTTGCAGCGCTGGCGCATCGGCCGCGGCCTGCGCAGCGAGGGATACGATCAGGCCATCGTCCTGCCGCGCTCGTTCAAGGCCGCCCTGATCCCGTTCTTTGCCGGCATTCCGCGCCGCACCGGTTACCGCGGCGAAATGCGCTACGGCCTGATCAACGACATGCGCATGCTGGACAAGCAGCGGTTGCCGCGCGTGGTCGACCGTTATGTCTCTCTCGGCCTGGCCGGCGACGTTCCGCCGCCCTATGACATTCCGCTGCCCCACCTCGCGGTCGATGCCGCAAACCGCGAGCGTCTGCTGGTGCAGCTGGGGCTCGATATGCAGCGCCCGGTGGTGGCCTTCATGCCCGGCGCCGAATACGGCCCGGCCAAGCGCTGGCCGCTGGAGCATTACGCGGCGCTGGCGCGGGAACTGATCGCGGCGGGGCGCCAAGTGTGGGTGCTGGGATCGGCCAGGGAGCAGGGGGACGGCGCGGCCATCGCCGCCGCCGCGCCGGGTGTGATCAATCTGTGCGGCCGGACGCAGCTGGAAGATGTGGTGGACCTGCTGTCGCTGGCCGGCGCGGCGGTTAGCAACGATTCGGGACTGATGCACGTGGCGGCCGCCTGCGGGATCCCGCTGGTGGCACTGTACGGTTCGTCGACGCCGGCCTACACCCCGCCGTTGTCGGCACAGGCACAGGTGCTTTATCTTGCCCTGGAGTGCAGCCCCTGCTTCAAACGGGACTGTCCGCTGGGCCACATGCGTTGCCTGACCGGCATCGAACCGCCGCAGGTGCTGGCCGCGCTGAACCACCTGTGGGAGCAGGGACGTCATGGCTAAAATCTCCGCCTGCATCATCTCCTTCAACGAAGAGTTGAAGATCGAGGACTGCCTGCGCAGCCTGGAGGGCATCGCGGACGAGATCATAGTGGTCGATTCGCTGAGCACCGACCGCACCCTGGAGATCGCCGCCCGCTACACCGACAGGATCTACCACCAGAAATTCCTCGGCCACGTGGAGCAGAAGAACCTGGCGGTGAGCCACGCGGCCCACGACTGGATCCTGAGCCTGGACTGCGACGAGCGCCTGTCGCCGGAGTTGCGCGCGGCGATACTGGCGGCGAAGGACGGCCTGGACGGGGCGCGTGCCTACCGTATGGCGCGCAAGACCTTTTATGTCTATCGCTGGCTCAACCACTGCTGGTATCCCGACCGCAAGGTGCGCCTGTTCAACAAACATCATGCCCGCTGGGGTGGCACCAATCCCCATGACCGCATAGTGCTGGATGAGGGCATTCAGGTGAGCGATCTCGCCGGTGACATCCAGCACTACTCGTTCAGCAGCATTTCTGAACACCTGCGCACCATCGACAACTTCACCGAGATCGGCGCGCGCGAGATCATCGCCAAGGGCAAAAAGGTGTCGCTGCTGTCGCCGCTGAGCCACGGCCTATGGACCTTCATCCGCCTGTACTTCATCAAGCGCGGTTTTCTCGACGGCCTGGCCGGCTTCATCGTCGCCACGCTTTCCTTCATGCACGCCTTCGTCAAGTACGCCAAGGTGCTGCTGCATCAGCGCAAACCAGGACGGGCCCGGCTGTGAAAATACTGGAACTGTGCACGTCTGACGGCGTTGGCGGTCTGGAATTGTATGCCCTGCGCAGCACTGCCGCGTTGCAGCGGCAGGGCCACGACGTCATGGCCGTGGTGCGCCCCGGCACCATGCTGCAGCAGCGCCTGGGCGAGCAGGGCCTGGCCCATGTCGCGCTGCCGCGCCGCAGCCGTGCGCTGCCGCTGCTGGCCGCCTGGCGCCTGGCGCGGCTGATCGATCGTGCCGGGGTGGACGTGGTGCACATGCATTGGGGCCACGACCTGCTGCTGGCGGTGCTGGCCAAGCGCTGGGCGCGGCGCCCGGTGCGTCTGGTGTACACGCGGCAGATGGCGCTGACCCGCCGCAAGAGCGATGCCTATCACCGTTTTCTCTACCGCCAGATCGATCTCTATCTCACCATCACCGACAAGCTGCTGCAGCAGGCGCGGCAGCTGTTGCCGCTGCCGCCGGCGCGGGTACAGCGCCTGTATTACGGCGTCCCGGCGCCGACCGCCATGAGCGCGGCGGAACGCCGCGTCCTGCGTCACTCGCTGAACATCCCCGAGCGGGTGTTTGCCGTCGGCCTGGTCGGCCGCATGGAAGAGCAGAAGGGGCAGCACCTGCTCATCGAGGCGGTGCAGCATCTGCGCGCCGCCGGCATCCCGGCCCACGCCACGCTCATCGGCCCGGCCATGGACGAACCCTATCAGCAGCGGCTGCGGCGCGAAGTGGAAGAGCGCGGGTTGGGCGAGGCGGTGGTGCTGTATGGTCCGCACCGCTCACCGATGGATATCATGCCGGCCTTCGATGCCATCGTCCTGGCGACGCGCATGGAGACCTTCGGCCTGGTCCTGGCCGAGGCCATGCGCTGCGGCGTGGCCGTTATCGGTACCCATGCCGGCGGTGTGCCGGAGATCATCGAGGACGGCGTCAGCGGCCTGTTGTTCACACCGGAAGATGCGGTGCACCTGGCGCGCCAGCTGGAGCATCTGGCGCGCAACGATGCCTTGCGCCAGCAGCTGGCCGCCGCCGGCAAGGCGCGGGCCGACGATTTGTTTGCCGAGGAGCAGCACTACCGGCGGCTGGCCGATATCCTGCTGGATGGGGTATAGCTCAGGCGGACAGAAATTGCCGGCCGATGACGGCCGCGGCGTTTTCCACGTTGATGGCGTCCATGGCGGACTCCGCGGCCGTGTCCGGCGGCGTGAAGGCGAGACGGCGTTGCGGCGAGTTGAGCGTCTGCCAGCGCAGCGGGGTGGCGGAACGGCGGCGCGGATAGAACGCCGCCGTCGGCACATCCAGCGCGCCGGCCACATGCAGCGGACCGGTGGAGCCGCTGATGAACAGATCCATGCAGGCGATGTGGCGGGCATAGTCGGCCATGCCGCCGGCACGCAGGATGGTGTGCGGCAGCGGGCCGAGCAGCGCCGCCAGCGTCTCCGCCTTGAAGTCCTCGCCCGGCCCGCAGCCGATGACGAAATGCAGCGGTTGCGGCGAGCGTAAGGCTGCAGCCAGGGCCGCAAACTGTTCCAGCGACAGGTTGCTGGCCGAGCCGCCGCTGCCGGGATGGATCAACACCAGTCGCGCGCGGGGATCGATGCCGTTGTCATGACAGAACGTCTGTTTCAGGGCGACAGTTTCCCCGGTTGGAAAGCGCAGGTAGGGTGGTTGCGGCAGCGGTGCCTCGGCGATGCCGTGATCGGCGAGAAAGCGCCGTACCAGATCGACGTTGTATTCCCACTCGGGTTTTTCCGAGCGCGAGCGGCGCTGTCTAAGTCTGTGGTTGTAGAAAAGTTGTATAAACTTCGTGGCGGGGGCGAGTCGGTATGATATGCCGATAGCCCAGCCAGCGAAGCCGACCCGAGTGGTCGAGAACAAGGTCAGCAGGACATCGGCGTCGAAAGTTTCCAGTGCACGGTGCAGCGCACTACGGCCTGCCCCTGGACCCGGATCGATAACAATGTCATCGATCCACGGACATAACCGGGCCATAGCTTCGGTGTATGCCGGCACCAGGGCCGCGATGCGTGTGTCGGGAAGACTGAGCTTGACCACGGCAAAGGCCGGCCAAGCGAGCATAAAGTCGCCCAGCTTGTCGTTCCTGACTAACAGTATCCGGTGCGGTCGTAGTCGTGCCATTGTTCTATAGACAGATGAGTCCAATCAATTACGTGATTATGAATATCGAAGTTATTATCGCAAATTACAACAAGCCAGAGTTTCTCGCGCTGGCGCTGGAGGGCTTTTTGTTGCAAAACGACAAAGGGTTCACCATTACCATCGCCGATGACGGCTCCGGGCCGGAGATCGCACAAGTCATCCAACACTATGTCAACCGTGGACTGGCAATCAGCCATCTGTGGCATGAAGACAATGGGTTTCGCAAGAATCTTATCCTGAACAAGGCACTGCGTGCATCTTCTGCGGACTACATTATTTTTATCGATAACGATTGCATACCCGAGCCGAACTTTGTCGCCGATCACCGGGCGGTCGCGCGACGAGGTTGTTTTGTCGCGGGGCGGCGGGTCAATCTCGGCGGCGAGGTGACGACCCAACTCATCGCCGGAACCCGCCGTATCGAGACGCTGTTTCAGCGCGCCAGTCTGCTGTGGTTGGGATTGCGCGGACAGGTGCGTTATGCCGAACTTGGGCTGCATCTGCCGTGGCCGCTGGCCCACCTGTGGAGTCGCAAGAGCCGCGCGTTGCTGGGGGCCAATATGGCGATGTGGCGTGAGGACCTGCTCAAGATAAATGGTTTCGATGCTGCCGCGACCACGTATGGGCTGATCGAGGACACTGATATCGATTGGCGCCTGCGTGCCGTGGGTGTCGTGGGACGCAGTCTGTTGGGGCGCGGTTGCGTATTCCACCTGGACCACCCGACCCGCAAGCACAATGACCCGACCAATCAGGAGTACATCCGTCGCAAGCAGGAGGCCGGACAGGTATGGGCCGAGGATGGTATTTACCGGCCCGGTGAGGGGGCCGGTAAGTAGGGCGGGCGTAAATGCCTAGGAATGTGTCTTAAGAAAGTTGTCGAAATACGCGATAGTCGGTTTCAAGCCCTCTTCCAGACGGATCTTCGGCTCCCAGCCGAGAGCTTGACGCGCCAGGGTGATGTCCGGCTGGCGCTGCTTCGGGTCGTCGTGCGGCAGCGGCTTGTGCACCAGCTTGGACTTTGAACCCGTCAATCCGATTATCCTTTCGGCCAGCTCCAGCATGGTGAATTCGCCCGGATTGCCGGTGTTGACCGGGCCGGTAAAGTCGTCGGGCGAGTCCATCAGCCGCACGAAGGCCTCGATCAGGTCGTCGACGTAGCAGAAAGAACGGGTCTGCAGGCCGTCGCCATAGACGGTAATATCCTCGCCGCGCAGGGCCTGGACGATAAAGTTGGAGACTACCCGTCCGTCATTGGGATGCATGCGCGGGCCGTAGGTATTGAAGATGCGGGCCACCTTGATGCGCAGCTTGTGCTGGCGGTGATAGTCGAAGAACAGCGTCTCCGCGCAGCGCTTGCCCTCGTCGTAACAGGAGCGGAAGCCGATGGGATTCACGTTGCCCCAATAGCTCTCCGGTTGCGGGTGAATTTCCGGATCGCCGTATACCTCGCTGGTCGACGCCTGCATGATTTTGGCCTTGCAGCGCCGGGCGAGGCCGAGCATGTTCAGGGCGCCCATGACGCTGGTCTTGGTCGTCTGCACCGGGTCGGCCTGATAGTGCGGCGGCGATGCGGGGCAGGCGAGGTTGTAGATTTCGTCCACTTCGGTATGCAGTGGCTGCGTGACGTCGTGGCGCAGTATCTCGAAATGGGGGTTATCGAGAAGATGCAGCACGTTGTCGCGGGTACCGGTGAAGAAATTATCGAGGCAGATGACGTCGTGGCCCTCGTTCAGCAAACGCTCGCACAGGTGTGAACCGAGAAAGCCGGCGCCGCCGGTGACGAGAACGCGTTTACGCAGTGAGTACATATTTTCAGCCTCCTACCAGGCCACGACCAATGCCGAAGTAATCAAATCCGAGTTCCTGCATCTGGGCAGGATCATACTGGTTGCGACCATCGATGATCACCTGTTGCTTGAGTGCCTGCTTGATGCGCGGGAAATCCGGATTACGGAACGGTTTCCACTCGGTCACCAGCACCATGGCGTCGGCGCCGTGCAGCGCGTCGTACTGGTGCTCGAAGAAGCGGACACGGCCGTCGTCGATCCAGCCCTGCTTCATCTCGCGGGTTGCGGTTTCGATGGCAACCGGGTCGTGGGCATGAATGGTGGCGCCGGCGGCGATGAGCTGCTCGATGAGCACCAGCGAAGGCGCCTCGCGCATGTCATCGGTACCGGGCTTGAAGGCCAGGCCCCACAGAGCGAAGGTCTTGCCGCTGAGGTCGCTGCCGAAATGGGCGAAGATCTTTTCCGCCAGGCGCAACTTCTGGTTGTCGTTGCGCCGTTCCACGGCGTCCAGCACCCAGGCGTCGAGGCCGCTTTCCTGCGCCATCCGCAGAAGCGCCTTGACGTCCTTGGGGAAGCAGGAGCCGCCGTAGCCGCAGCCCGGATAGATGAAGTGATAGCCGATGCGCTGATCTGAACCGATGCCGAGGCGCACCTGCTCCACGTCCACGTCGAGCCGTTCGCACAGGGCGGCGATCTCGTTCATGAAGGAAATCTTGGTGGCCAGCATGGCGTTGGCGGTGTACTTGGTCATCTCCGCCTCGCGCACGCCCATGGTGATAATCACCTCGTGGTTGCGCATGAAGGGGGCATAGAGGTCATGCATCACCTTGGTGGCGCGCTCGGTGTCGGTGCCGATGACAACGCGGTCGGGACGCATGAAGTCGTCGATGGCGGCGCCTTCCTTGAGGAATTCGGGGTTGCTGACCACGTCGAAGGACAGCTTCGCCCCGCGCTGCTCCAGGGCCTGCTGTACCGTGGCGCGCACCTTGTCGGCGGTACCGACCGGGACGGTGGATTTGTCCACTACCACGTTGTAGTCAGCGGTCATGTATTGGCCCAACTCGCGGGCTACGGCCAGCACATACTGCAGATCGGCCGAACCGTCTTCGCCCGGCGGCGTGCCGACGGCAATGAAGAATACATTGGCGCTCCGGGCGGCCTCTTGCAGCGAAGTGGTGAAATGGAGGCGTCCTTCGCGCACATTCTCGGCGACCATCTCGTCGAGGCCCGGCTCATAGATCGGCAGGACTCCCTGTTTGAGGTTTTCGATCTTCCGCTGGTCGATGTCGACACAGGTGACCTCATGCCCCATTTCTGCGAAGCAGGTTCCGGTGACCAAACCGACGTATCCGGTTCCGATGACGGCAATCTTCATGGTGTCTGTTCCTTGGCTGAAAACTTAAGTCGGGTGGTGCGGCGCCGACAATGGGCGCTGTTGCAGGTAGTTGAGTATCCGCTCGGCATAGCTTTCCACCTCGGCAACCTCAGGAACTCCGCCGTCGGGCCGGAAGGCGATGGCGTGTTCCTGGTTGCGGGGAAAATAGCCGAAGGGTTGTGCGCCGCAATTGGGCAGGCCGCGGTACTGCGCGTAAAAGAACACGCCGACCGTGGGGCGCTCCAGGGCAATGGAGAGATTGCGGATGCCGGTGTCGTTGGCAATCACCAGTGAAGCGCCTGCGAGCAGGCGTGGTGTGTCGTTATCACCCTGCTGGTGGATGACGTTGTCACGTGGCGACAATTGCGCGGCAATGGTGCGGCAGCGTTCCTGTTCCCACGGGGCCAGTCCGGCCAGCAGGATGTGCTCGTAGGCGGGCCAACGCCGGCTCATCGAGTCGATCAACTGCGCATAGCGCTCACCCGGCCAGCACTTGTAGTCGGCCGATGCCGTGGGAAAATAGACGATGTAGGGTTTTTGCCGCGACAGCGGTGCAACGGTCTGGCCGTAGCGCAATGGCCAGTCGTAATTAAAGCCGAGGATGTGGGCCTGCTCCAGAAAGGTCTCGGCCTCGAAACGGTACTCTGCGCGCGGGATGGCAACGTCGTACAGCAGGCGTTCCAATCCGCGATGCCGATAGCCTATCTTCATGCGCGCCCGGTTAAGGCGGGTAATCCAGAACGAACGGCTGGAGGCCGTGATATCGAAAAGGATGTCGTGTGTTCCCAGGGAGCGAAAGCTGCGGAAGATTTCCCCTGGGCTTGCCTTGCGGTCATTGCCCTGGGCCACATGCACATGGTCGACCAGTTCCTCGGGGATTCCGGCCTGGTAGTGGCTGACCACGCTCAATGTCAGCCTGGCCTGCGGCAGTGCGTCGCGCAGCGTGCGCAACATGGGGCGGGTGAGCACCATGTCGCCCAGAGCGCCGTGTTTGATTACCGCAACGCTGCGGATCTGATCGAGCTCCAGGCTGGCTGCCTGCCGCAAAGCCCGGCGCGACACCCAGGTGTTCTTGCCTATCCAGAGTCTCATCTCGGGTCGTTTGCCAACAATCGATCCAGTATTGCGGTTACGTCGGTAACGGCTATCAGGGACATCGCACCACGGTCGCGTACCCGCGTACCCCATGGTAATTGGCCCGGCAGTTTACCATAGTGGACCTGCACCGATTCCGGATATTTGTTCACCACCAGACCTTCACTCAGGTAGGGGCGGGCCCGGTCCGGATTGGTACAGGCATACAGCCCGATGACCGGTGTACCGACGGCAGTGGCCAGGTGGGCGGGCCCGGCGTCGGGTGCGAGCAGTGCCGCGGCGCGGGACAGCAGCGCCAGCAATTGTTTCAGATTGGTTGCACCGATGACGTTGAGCGGGTGGTGGCGCATGAGTTGTTCGATGGCATTGCCCATCTCGCGCTCCAGGGCACTCCCGCCGCCGGTCAGCAGTACGCGCATGCCGTGCCGTTCGACGGCGTAGTCGGCGACGGCCGCATACCCTTCCGCCGTCCAGTTGCGGTGGGCCTGGCTGGAGCAGGGGCTGATGATCAGGGTGGGCTGAGCGCCGGGCAGCAGTTGTTCGGCGTAGCGGCGTGCGGCTTCCGGTATGGGGATGTCCCAGCGCAGCCGGCGCTCGGTCACGCCCAGTGCGGCGCTGAAACCGAACAGGCTGTCGAGCACGTGTTCGCGCTGGCGCGGCGCGATCTGCGCATTGGTGAACAGCCACTGGCCGTCCTTGGCGCGGGCGCGGTCGAAGCCGAGCTTGATGGGGGCGTCGATGAACAGGCTGATGAGGCTGGCGCGCAGGGCCATCTGCATGTGCAGCAGCACGTCGAAGCGGCGGCCGCGCAGCTGTCGCCGCACATCCAGGTAGGCGCGCCATCCCCGCTTTTTGTCAAAGATGATAAAGTCGATGCCCGGGATGTCGCCCACCAGGGCGTGTTCGGTCTTGCCGATGATCCAGGTGAGGCGCGTGTCAGGCCAGCGGGCCTGCAGCGTACGCACCACCGGCAGGGTATGGCTGATGTCGCCGATGGCGGACAGGCGCAGGATGCAAAGACTTTCCGGCGGCGATGTGAGCGGTAGAGAAGACATGCAACCTATTGAGACCCAGAACGGCGAAAGCCACATCCTATATGATGCCGAACTGCCGATCCACGCGGAGCCGGCATTGTTTGAGCCGGCCGCCTGGCGCCGCCGCGGCCAGTTTCTGGGCAGTGCGCAGGGGCGCGGCGAGACGGCCTTCGTCGGCGACGGCAGCTACGAGTACGTGCTGCGCCACTACCGGCGCGGCGGACTGCCGGGACGGCTGGTGCGCGACCGCTACCTGTGGGTCGGGCTGGAGCGCACCCGGGCCTGGCGCGAATGGCGCCTGACGGCGGAGCTGTATCGCCTGGGCTTGCCGGTGCCGCGGCCGGTGGCGGCGCGGGTGGAGCGCGAGGGACTGCTTTACAGCGCCGACCTGATCACCGTGCGCATCCCTGAGGCCCGCTCCCTGGCGCAGGTGCTGCACGACGGTCCGCTGCCGGAGGCGCAATGGCAGGCGATAGGCGCCTGCATCCGCCGTTTCCACGCCGCCGGCGTGGACCACGCCGACCTCAATGCCCACAACATCCTGCTGGCCGGCGAGGAAGTATTCCTCATCGATTTTGATCGCGGCCGCCTGCGTGCACCGGGACGCTGGCAGCGGCACAATCTGGCGCGGCTGCTGCGCTCCCTGCGCAAGCTCTACAACGAAAGCCTGGACATCGCCTTCACCGATGCCGACTGGCATTTTCTGCTGGCGGGGTACGGTGACGGCAACGGCCAGTAAGGCACGGAACTTCCAATCCTCGACGCAGAGACGCGGAGGCGCAGAGTAAGTCCATTACCTGCTCTGCGCCTCTGCGTCCCTGCGCCGGGTGTCGATGTTTGTAGCCGCGGTCCCATCCTGATGGCACCACTCCTCCAGCGCCACCGCATAGCGCGTGGCCATGTCGCGGCGCCGCTCCACCAGTTGTTGCGCCGCCGTGCCCAGCGCGGCGCGGTGTTCCGGCTGCGCCAGCAGCGCGGTGAATACCGTGCTCAACGCACGTACGTCCTCCACCTGCACGGCGCCGCCGTGTTCCAGCAGCAGCCGGCATTCGTCGGCGAAGTTGTCCATGTGGGGACCGAACACCAGGGCCTTGCCCAGGTGGGCGGCCTCCAGCACGTTCTGTCCGCCCCTGGGTACCAGTGACCCGCCCATGAACACCAGCTCCGCCCCGGCCATGAAGCCGGTCAGTTCGCCGAAGGTGTCGGCGAGGTAGACGCGGGTCTGCGCAGTGACGTCCTGGCCGCGGCTGCGCACGGCGATGTGCGGCGGCGGCAGGGCCAGGTCACGCAGGATTTCCTGCACCCGGCGTGGGTGGCGCGGCACGATCACCAGCAGCCGGCCGCCGTGTTCCGCCTGCTGCCAGGCCTGCAGCAGCAGGGCCTCCTCGCCGTCGCGGGTGGAGGCGGCCAGCACGTAGGGGCGCGGCAGGGAAATGTTCGCGCTGGCGGCCTGGACATCGGCGCTGAATTTGATGTTGCCCACCACCTGTACCCGTGCCGCCGCCGCACCGAGAGCAATGAAACCGGCACGGTCGGCCTCGGAGCGGGCCAGCACTGCATCGACCCGGCCCAGGGCGCAGCGGTACTGGCGGCACAGCCAGCGCGGCGCGTTGCGGGTGCGCAGGGACAGGCGGCCGTTGACGATGATGAGCGGGATGGCGCGCGCCGCGCTGGCCGCGAACAGGTTGGGCCACAGTTCGGTTTCCATGATCAGGGCGCAGCGTGGCCGGTAGTGATCGAAAAAACGCCTTACCGCACCGCGCCAGTCCAGCGGCAGGAATACATGGGGCACGTCGGCGGGCAGGCGCCGGGCGGCGAGCGCGGCGCTGCTGGCGGTGGCGGTGGTCAGCAGCAGCGGCAGTTGCGGCTGGCGGGCGCGCAATGCGGCGATGAGGGGCAGGGCTGCGTTGAGTTCGCCCACCGAGGCGGCATGCAGCCAGACCGGTGACGGTGCTGCGGCGGTGCGGTAGAGGCCGCAGCGCTCGCGCAGGTAGCGCCAGGAGCGTTCGCGCAATGCCTGCCACAGGGTGTAGCCGAGCAGCAGCGGTGTGAGCAACCCCAGCAGCAGGCGGTAACGGGCGAGGGAGGCGTCGGCCGAAGTCATCAGCGGTACAGGTCCGGCTCGCCTTCGGGGCGGGTCTTGAAGCGGCGGTGGATCCACAGGTACTGCTCCGGCATGGCGCGCACCTGCTGTTCCAGCACCGCGTTGACGCGGGTGGCGTCGGCCAGGTCGTCGCCGCCGGGGAAGCCCTCCAGCGCGGGCAGCAGGGCGATGCGGTAGCCCTGCGCGCCGGGCAGGCGCTCGGAAACGTAGGGCAGCACCGGCGCCCCGGTGAGCCGCGCCAGCCGCGCCGTGGTGGTGAGCGTCGCCGTGGCCACGCCGAAGAAGGGGGCGAACACCGAGCGCTCACGGCCGAAGTCCTGATCCGGGGCGTACCACACGGTCTTGCCCGCCTTGACGTTGCGCACGATGGTGCGCATGTCGGTGCTTTGCAGCAGGTCGTCGAACAGCCGGCGGCGCTGCCGCACCATGACAGCTTCGTACAGCGGATTGTGGGCGCGCTTGTAGATGGGTTGCAGGCCGTCGATGTGGAAGGCGAGGAAGCGGCCGCTGATCTCCAGGGTGGTGTAATGGCCGCCGAGCAGGATCACGCCCTTTCCCTGTGCCCGGGCGGCAGCATAGTTTTCCAGGCCCTCGATGCGGTACAGCCGGCGCAGGCGCCGCTCGCCGCCCCACCAGGACAGCGCGTTTTCGAACACCGAAATGGCGGCGGCACGGAAAGTGGCGCGCACCAGTTTCTCCCGTGCCGTCTCATCCAGTTCGGGAAAGCACAGGCGCAGGTTGGTGCGGGCGATGTGGCGGCGTTTGGGGATGAGCCGGTACATCAGGCGGCCGAGGCCGCCGCCCAGCAGCAGCAGGGCCGGATAGGGCAGCAGCGCGCACAGGCGCAGCAGGCCCAGCCCCAACCACATGGGCCAGTGGCGGGGGGCGAGGAAGGGGCGGAGGGATGGTGTGTCGTCGCTCATGATGGCAGCCGGCGGGCATTATGCCACGGCGGGCCGCCCTCAGAACGCGGGCGGACGGGCGCCGCGCCGTTCGGCCATTTTCTGGCCCAGGGCCTTGAGTTCCCCGCTGCCGAGAATATGCCGCGCCATTTCCAGCAGTTCCTCGTTCTCGCGGGCGATATGGCTGCGATAGATGGCGGCGAAATCGGCCACCAGCGCGGTGAAGGCGTCGAGATCGGTGATCTGCGCGGGACGGGCCAGCTGCGGCTCCAACTGCCGCCACAGGGTCTCCATCTGCGCGTGGTCCTGGCGCAGGCGGTGCACCAGATCGGCCAGTTTCAGCGACTGGCGTGCCAGGCGCGGAAACAGATCCTGCTCCTCGTCCTGGTGGTGGTGTTGGCCGGCGGTACTGAAGTAGTGGTGAATCTTGCCGGCGGCGCTGCGCGCCTCGGCGTCGACGCCCTGGGCGCGCAGGTGTTCCACCAGCCGTTCCAGGGTGGCGCAGTGTTGCAGGATGCGTTCGTGGCAGGCGCGCAGCAGCCCGATGGGGTCGTTGAAATCAGGGGCGGCTTCGGGAAAGGGGGACAGGCTCATGGTGGTTGGGAATCTTAGCGCAGGGATGTCGAACAGAGATACAAGATACAAGTTACAAGATACAAGGGAATGAACTCGCTGCGCTCGTGCTGATTTTGAATTCAAGCAACCGTGCGCACAGCGCACACCTCCTCTTGTATCTTTCTTCTTTGCTCTTGTATCTGGCTTATTTAATCAGTGCGGTAATGGCCTTGAACTGGGGGTGAGCAGCGTCGCGCAGCCATTCGAACAGCACCGATTCCGTATTGGTGACGGTGGCGCCGGCCTGGCGCAGGCGCGCCAGGGCGTTGTGCCGGTTGGCGTCGTCGCGCGAACTGACCGCATCCTCCACCACAAAGACCTGATAACCGCGGCCGAGCAGTTCCATGGCCGTTTGCAGCACGCAGACATGGGCTTCCATGCCGCTGAGGATGACCTGATGGCGGCCCGGATGGGCATCGAGGGCGGTGTTGAAGCCGGCCGCGCCGGTGGAGGCGAAGCAGGTCTTGCACACCACGCCGAGTCCGTCGGGAAAATGCTGCGCCAGGGCGGCTTCGGTATTGCCGAGGCCCTTGGGATACTGCTCGGTGACGACCACCGGCAGCTGCAGCAGGCGCGCCGCCTGCAACAGGACGCCGGTGTTTTTCAGCACGCGCTCGCGCGCCGCCTGCGCCATGGCCGCCGCCAGCCGCGCCTGGACGTCGATGACGACCAGCTGGCTGGTTGCGGCGGCGCAGAGCAGGGAGGCCGCCTGCGGCATCACTTCAGCCAGGTGTTGATGTGATCCACGTCGGCCTCGGCCAGGATCCCGGCGGCCTGCTTCAGGCGCAGGGTCGACAGGGCGTAGTCGTAGCGGGCCCGGGCATAGTCGCGCTGGGTGCGGAACAGCTCGCGCTGCGAATTGAGCACTTCCACGGCGGTGCGGGTACCCACGTCGAAGCCGGCCTGGGTCGCTTCCAGGGCGGTCCTGGCGGACGACACCGCCTGGCGCCGGGCCTGCACCGTGCTGATGCCGGCGGTGACGCCGAGATAGGCGTCGCGGGTCTGGCGCACGGTGGAACGGCGGGTCTGCTCCATGCCTTCCTGGGCCTGGGTGTAGAGATGGGTCGCCTCACGGGTGCTGGCGCTCACGCCGCCGCCGGCGTAGAGCGGTACGTTGAGCTGCAGGCCGATGATGTTGCTGTTGCTTTCGCTGGCGGACACGGTGGCCGACTTGGTGGTGTCGGACCAGTTGTGGCTGGCGACGATGTCCAGGGTCGGATAGTGGCCGGCCTGGCGGCGGTTCATCTCCTCGCGCGCGACCTGGGTGGCGGCTTCGGCGGCGAGCAGTTGCAGGTTCTGTTGCAGTGCCGTTTCCACCCACTGATCGATGCTGGCCGGGTCGGGGCTTTGCAGCGGAATCTCGCCGGCCAGCGGGGTGATCGCGGCATGGTCGCGGCCGGTGATCTCGCGCAGCACTTCGCGGGCGTTTTGCAGCTGGTTCTGCGCCACGATCTCCTGCGCCACGGCGGCGTCGTAGCCGGCCTGGGCCTCGTGCACGTCGGTGATGGCGGACAGGCCGACCTCGAAGCGCTGCTGGGTCTGGCGCAACTGCTGGGCGATGGCGGTCTTTTCCGCCTGGGCGAAGCGCAGGTTGTCCTCGGCGGCGAGCAGATTGAAGTAGGTTTCGGCCACACGGACGATCAGGCCCTGGCGGGCGCTGCCGTACTGGGCATCGGCCTGGGCGATGCCGGCGTCGGCCTGGCGCAGCTGCACATAGTAGTCGTGGTGATAGACCGCCTGGCGCAGGCTCAGGGCGTAGCTGGAGGTGTTGTAATCCTTGTCCAGGGCTACGGGCTTCTTGATCTCGACCTGGTTCCACTGTGTCTGCGCCGAGAAACTCACATTGGGCAGCAGCGCGGCACGGCTCTGCGGGCGCGCCTCGAGGGCGGCGCGGTGGCCGGCTTCGGCGGCGCGCAACTGCGGGTCGCTCTCCTGGGCCAGGCGATAGACGTCGCGCAGGTCTTCGGCCTGGGCGGCGGCGGTGCCGAGCGCCAGGGCCAGGGCGAGCATTCGTGCTACGGAGTTGGACATGGTATCCCTCGCAATGGGGTATATAAGAAAACGCTAATAATGAGGTTCCGCCCGCGGCGGATCAAGTCAAAGTACGAAATGCCGCGCCTGCGGCGCATTCTGCAACGGCGGCAGCACGGTTTCGAACAGGCTTTCGTGCGACCATTCGTTTTCGCCCAGACGGGCGATCAGCAGCGCCTCCATGGCCGGCGCCTCGCCTACCACCACGAACAGGCGTCCGCCCACGTTGAGGCCCTGCTGCAAGTCCGGCGTCAGCATGGGCACCGAGCCGGTGACGGCAATGACATCATAGCTGCCGTGGCGCGGCCAGCCGGCGGCGGCGTCGCCTTCGTCCAGGGTGACGTTGCCCAGACCGCGGGCGGCCAGGGCGCGTTCCGCCGCCTGCTTCAGCTGCGGCACGATTTCCACGCTGTAGACATGGCGCGCCAGCTGCGCCAGCAGGGCGGTGACGTAGCCGCTGCCGGTGCCGATTTCCAGGACGCTTTCATCCGGTTCCACCGCCAGCGCCTGCAGCATGCGCGCCTCCAGCCGCGGCGGCATCATCATCTGCCCATGTCCCAGGGGGATCTCCATGTCGGTAAAGGCCAGGTTGCGGTATTGGGGCGGCACGAAGTCTTCGCGCGGCGTGCGCATGATGAGGTCGAGCACCTGATCGTCCATCACCTCCCAGGGGCGGATCTGCTGCACGATCATGTTGTGACGGGCCTGTTCCAGATTCATGTCGACCATACTGACTCCTTCGCGTGGTGTAATTCCTGGATTTCGACTGACCGATTGGTCAGCCGAAGGTTACGCCTTTCACCTGTGGCGGACAAGCGGAGCGAGTGCTGAAAACATTAAGTTTTATAGCGAATATATTAAGGAAGGCAAAGACTTACCTTGCAACTGGGACACCGATCCGATATTTTTAGCCCTTACTGCTAGGGGTGCCCGACTGCCGGGCTGAGACAGACCCTTGGAACCTGATCCGGGTCGTGCCGGCGTAGGGAAGCGGTGCGCCTGCGCTCCTTCCTGATGTCCCGCCGCCCCCACCGCGAGGACATATCCCATGAGCGCCATTCCCCAGGAATTCCTGCAAGAGACCGCCCGCCTGTCCGAAGAGGTGACGCGTCCCTTTCCCAAGTCCGCAAAGATCTACGTACCGGGTTCGCGGCCGGACCTCCGGGTCGGCATGCGCCGCATCGAACAGGACGCCACCCAGACCCAGAACGGCACGGAGGAGAACCCGCCGGTTTACGTTTACGACACCTCCGGCCCCTATACCGATCCCTCGGCCCGCATCGACCTGACCCAGGGGCTGGCCCCGCTGCGCCAGCGCTGGATCGAGGAGCGCGGCGACACCGAACTGCTCTCCGGCCCCACCTCCGACTACGGCCGCGCGCGCCAGGACGATGCCCAGCTGGCCAGCCTGCGCTTCGAGCACATCCGCACGCCACGCCGCGCCAAGGCCGGGCAGAACGTCAGCCAGATGCACTACGCACGCCGGGGCATCATCACGCCGGAGATGGAATACATCGCCATCCGCGAGAACTGCATGCTGGAGGCCATGCGCGCCGACGCCCGTTACGAGCCGCTGCTGCGCCAGCATCGCGGCAACGGCTACGGCGCCAACCTCCCCGAGCTGATCACGCCGGAGTTCGTGCGCAGTGAGGTGGCGGCGGGCCGCGCCATCATCCCCTGCAACATCAACCACCCGGAACTGGAGCCGATGATCATCGGCCGCAACTTCCGCGTGAAGATCAACACCAACATCGGCAACTCGGCGGTGACCTCAAGCATAGCCGAAGAGGTGGAGAAGCTGGTGTGGTCCTGCCGCTGGGGCGGCGACACCCTGATGGATCTGTCCACCGGCAAGAACATCCACGAGACGCGCGAGTGGATCCTGCGCAACTCGCCGGTGCCCATCGGCACCGTGCCCATCTACCAGGCTCTGGAAAAGGTCAACGGCAAGGCCGAGGACCTCACCTGGGAGATCTTCCGCGACACGCTGATCGAACAGGCCGAGCAGGGCGTCGACTACTTCACCATCCACGCCGGCGTGCTGCTGCGCTACGTGCCGCTCACCGCCAGCCGCGTCACCGGCATCGTCTCGCGCGGCGGCTCGATCCTGGCCAAGTGGTGCCTGGCGCACCACCAGGAAAATTTCCTCTACACCCATTTCGACGACATCTGCGAAATCATGAAGGCCTACGACGTGGCCTTCTCCCTGGGCGACGGCCTGCGCCCAGGCTCGCTGATGGATGCCAACGACGCCGCCCAGTTCGCCGAGCTGGAGACCCTGGGCGAGCTGACCCAGCGCGCCTGGGCCCACGACTGCCAGGTGATGATCGAAGGCCCCGGCCACGTGCCGATGCAGATGATCGAGGAGAACGTCACCAAGGAACTGGCCGACTGCTTCGAGGCGCCGTTCTACACCCTCGGCCCCCTGGTCACCGACATCGCCGCCGGTTACGACCACTTCGCCTCCGGCATCGGCGCCGCGCAGATCGGCTGGTACGGCACCGCCATGCTCTGCTACGTCACGCCCAAGGAGCATCTGGGCCTGCCCAACAAGCAGGATGTGCGCGAGGGCATCATCACCTACCGCATCGCCGCCCATGCCGCCGACCTGGCCAAGGGCTTTCCCGGTGCGCAGCTGCCGGACAACGCCATGTCCAAGGCACGCTTCGAGTTCCGCTGGCACGACCAGTTCGCCCTGGCCCTCGACCCGGACCGGGCCCGCGAATTCCACGACGCCACCCTGCCGCACGAGTCGCACAAGGTGGCGCACTTCTGCTCCATGTGCGGGCCGCAGTTCTGCTCCATGAAGATCTCGCAGGAGGTGCGCGACTACGCCGCCCAGGGCATGGAGGAAAAGGCGGTGGAGTTCGTCAAGGGCGGGGCCGAGGTTTACCGCAAGGCGTGACGCCGCCGCCCCGGCTGCGGTTGCGCGGGCAACCGTTGCCGGGGGGCTTGAACTACAGGGCGGGATTGGCGCGCCGCCGTGCCGGCGCGGCTTGAATCTTATTCGCTGTCGTCTTCGTCGTCGCCGCCGGCGTCATCGACGAAGGCTTCTTCTTCGTAGTCGTCGCCGCCGAAATCGGTGGCCATGGCGGCGGTTTTGGCGGCGGCGGCGGGACGGCCCTTCTCGGGGACGCTGGCGACCTTGGCGCCGCGCGGGGTGAAGCCGTTGCGTGCCTTGCGGTAGGCGTTCTTCAACTCCCCTTCCAGTTCCTGCTCCTTGCCCTTCAGTTCGCGCAACTTGGGTTCGACGATGGCGCGCTTGTATTCGATGATCTCGCCGCGCTGCAGGTTGAAGAGGTAGACGGTGGTGGGGTCGCCGGTGTTGAGGCGGTTGTCCATGGCCACGGCGGAGCTGCGCTCGCCGGCTTCGAGGTAGCCGTACCACAGGGTGTTGTCGGACATTTGGTCTCTCGCGCTGGGTTCGAAATGTGAATGTCGCGCATTTTCGGCAAAGCCGCGGCGCTGTCAATAGGCTGGGGGGCCGGCAGCGCTATTTTTCGAACACCAGCCCGTCCGGCACGGCGCCCAGCTCGATCAGCGCCGCCGTGATGGAATTGACGAAGGGCGGCGGGCCGCAGACGTAGAAATGCCGGCTGAAGTCGTCGATCTGGCGGCGCAGGAAGTCGATGTCGATGCGGCCGCCGCCGCGGCAGTTGCAGTCGGTTTCGCGGGTGCACAGCAGCAGACAGCGTTCCCCCAGGTAGTGGTGCAGTTCCTGGCCGCAAATGATGTCGGCGGGGGTCTTGTTGCTGAAAATCAGGCTGTGCCCTTCCAGCTTACCCTCGGCCGCGAGCATACGCAGGATGGCCATGAACGGGGTGATGCCGGCGCCGGCGGCGATGAATGTGCCCGGCCCCTGGTAGTGGATGGCGCCGAAGGGCTCCGACATCAGCACCCTGGCGCCCGGCTTGAGGGCGTGCAGTTTTTCGGTCACGCCGTGGTGCTCCGGGTACCCCTTGATGGTGAATTCCAGCACCCCGTCCCCGGCCAGGGAGGTGGGGGTGAAGGGATGGCCCTGGCTGCGCCATTGCGGTTCGTCGATGGCCAGCTCCACGCCCTGGCCGGGGACGAAGTCGAAGCCGTCCGGACGCGTGAAGATGAAGCGCTTGACGTCGTGGGTGACGAACTCGCTCAGCAGCAGGGTGACCGTGTGCTCCATGGTCCGGCCTATAGCCCGAAGGCACCCATGGTCCAGCTGGCGCCGCCCGGTACCGCTTCCGGATAGCGGCGGTGGATGTAATCCTCCACCTTTTTGACCCCGGCGGACGGCACGTCCACCATCACCAGCACCTCGCCGTGCGCCAGGGCGTCGCGGAACTCATCCAGGTGGACGTGGGGGATGCGGTAGGTGAACAGGAAACCGGCGACGAAGGTTGTGCCCATGACCACCAGGGCCGCCAGGGCCCAGCCGGCCGACTCCATGACGATGGCGGCAATCAGCACCAGCAGGGCCACGCCGAACAGCAGCAGGTTGCCGTTCCACAGCAGCGATTCGATGCGTGCGGCGGAGTCGTGCTGCTGCCGCCCGGTGGGATGGGGCAGGCGGGACATGCGGCCCTCGCGCTGGGCGATGGCGTGGATATGGCGGGCGTCGACGCCGGTACCGTCCAGCAGGGTGTCCACCGCATGACGGGCGTGCACCGCGTCGGGAAACAGGAAATAGAGACGTCTGTTCATGGCAGCCTCCCGGCGCGCGTGGCGCCCTTGGGCCAAGGGATACCTAAGCTATAGGAATGTCGAGAGGAATAGTCAAGTTTGTGCGGTGCTAGAATGCCGGCGCCAACGACAGGCCTGTCCCGCACCGCGGGAAAGGTGGAGAGAGAGGATTTTTTGATGAGTGGTGCGGCCGGTATGCGACTGGATCGCTATGTCAGCCAGGCGGCGGGACTGTCGCGGGCGGCCGTGCGCACGCTGCTGCGGCGCGGCGCGGTCAGCGTCGACGGTATCGTGGTCAAGTCGGCCGACCTGCATGTGCCGGCCGGCGGCCGGGTCGAGCTGGAAGGGGCGGTGCTCGCCCTGCCGGGACTGCGCTATTTCATGCTCAACAAGCCGCTGGACGTGGTGTGTTCCACCAGTGACGGCGGCCACCTCACCGTGCTGGGCCTGCTGGACGAGCCGCGGCGCGAACTGCTGCACCCGGTGGGGCGCCTGGACCGCGACACCACCGGCCTGGTGCTGCTCACCGACGACGGCCAGTGGTCGCACGGCATTACCGCCCCGCGCCGCCACCGCGACAAGGTCTATTGCGCCACCCTGGCCGAAGCCCTGGCGGCGTCGGCGGTGGAGCGCTTCGCCGCCGGCCTGATGCTCAAGGGCGAGGACAGGGCGACGCTGCCGGCGCGGCTGGAGATCCTTGCACCCACCGTGGCGCGCGTCACGGTGCAGGAGGGGCGCTATCACCAGGTCAAGCGCATGTTCGCCGCCCTGGGCAACCACGTGACCGCCCTGCACCGCGAGGCCATCGGCGGCGTCGTCCTCGACCCGGCGCTGGCGCCGGGAGAATACCGCGCCCTGCGCGAGGATGAAGTGGAGGCGCTGCGATGAGCCAGGACGGTGCGCTGGCCCTGCTGTTTCCCCTGGTCCATGCCCAGCGGGCGCCGGCGCTGTGGGTGCTGGGCGAGCACGGCGGCGGCGCCGGCATGCCGCTGCCCAACACGGCGGTGGCGGTGCTGTCCAACCGCGTCGACGTCAGCGACGGGATGCGTGCGGCGGGCTGGGCGGCCCGGTTTTCCGACTTCGATTTCGCCCCCTGGCCCGCCGCCAGCCTGGACGCCGTGTTTTTTCGCCTGGCCAAGGAAAAGCCGGTGGTCCACCACGTCATCAATGCCGCCGCCGAGCTGCTGGCCCCCGGTGGCAGGCTGCTGCTGTCCGGCGCCAAGCAGCAGGGCATCAAGACCTACGCCCGCAATGCGGCGGCGCGGCTGGGCGGTACGCTCGAACTCAAAAAGCTGGGCCACCAGTATCTGGCGGTGGTGCAGCGCGGTGCGGCCGTCGGCGCGGCGCTGGAGGAGCGCGATTACTCCCGGCTGCGTCCCGCGATAGAAGACGGTTCCCTGCACTATCTCACCAAGCCGGGGCTGTACGGCTGGGACCAGGTGGACGCGGGCAGCGCCCTGCTGGTGGCGCATCTGCCGTCGTGCACGCCGGCCCGTGTCTGCGACCTCGGCTGCGGCTACGGTTACCTGTCGGTGCAGGCCTGGCTGAAGCTGCGGCCGCAACAGGTGGTGGCCTGCGACAACAATGCCGCCGCGGTACTGGCCTGCCGTGCCAATTTTGCCGCCCACGGTATCGCGGGCGAGGTGCTGGCCGCCGACTGTGGCGACGGTATCGGGGACGCGTTCGATCTGGTGCTGTGCAATCCGCCCTTCCACCAGGGCTTCGGTGTCGAGCACGATCTGACGGAGCGCTTCGTGGCCGCGGCGCGCCGCCTCACCGCCAGGGGCGGCCAGGCGGTGTTCGTAACCAATGCCTTCCTGCCCATCGAGAAGGTGGCGCGACGGCATTATGCCCGCGTCGTCACCCTGGCCGACGACGGCCGCTTCCGGGTGACGCAACTGCTGCCGTGATGCCACCACACGGTGGGTAGGAGCGAATCGTATTCGCGACCTTTCGGGCACCGCCCGAACGCCGCTTCGCGAATACGATTCGCTCCTACAGTATTTTTATACCCCCGAAAACGAAGAACCCCGCCAGGGGCGGGGTTCTTCGGTCAGAACGTGAAACGGTTCTGGCTTACTGGGCGACGACGTTGCTCGCCTGCGGACCCTTGGGGCCGTTCTGCAGGTCGAAGGAGACCTTCTGGCCTTCGGCCAGGGTCTTGAAGCCGGAGCCAGAGATGGCGGAGAAGTGGACGAACACGTCCGCGCCGCCGTTATCCTGGGTGATGAAGCCGAAACCCTTGGACTCGTTGAACCATTTCACAGTGCCGGTAGCCATTACTCTTTACCTCAAAAACAATTAATTAGGGTGGTGCGTGCAGGTCATGAAATGAGGGTGTTCGGGAGGTATCACAGAGGAGAACGACCTAAACTACCACTGCCACAATCTGCAGCTGCGCAGCACTATACCCCCTTCTTTCCGCGAACGGCAAGAAATTCTTGAGGCAACTTCATGGAAACATTGGGGAAGGTGGGGCGAGTGTGTTAGCCTGTCGCGACAGTTTGCGCGGGGCCCATTATTCTTCATGTCCGCGCACTCCTTCGGGGCGAAGTCTGCCCCGCCCACTGCCGTCATGGCTGTTGCGGCAGGTGCCCGCATAGGTTCCACCGCTAACCATTTGATTATAAAGACAGGGGCTCTGGTGCTTAGCGGCCGGAGCGCTCCCGCCGTGACGTTCCCTCTGTCCCGGATTTTTCGCGGACTACAGCCGCTCGCCGAGCCGTGGCCCGTGTGCACCACTTAACCTGGAGGCTACCCATGAAAACGATGTTTGTCGGCAATCTCGCCCCGGAAACCCGTGAGGACGACGTGCGCGAACTGTTCTCCCAGTTCGGCACGGTGCGCGGTATCAAGATTGCTATGGATGTGTTCAGCGGCAACTGCCGCGGCTTCGCCCTGGTCGACATGGAAGGACACGAAACCCGCGCCGCCATCGCCGGCCTGAACGGCACCCAGTACAAGGGCAAGGCGCTCAAGGTGACCGAAGAGCAGCCCAAGACCAAGGGTCGCGGCGGCAAGGGCGGCCGCCGCTGATCCCGCCTCAGTCGGCGTTTCCGTCCGGAAACGCCGATGCTGTTTTTCCTTCCCCTTCCAGCACCGCCAGAAATCTTTCCCGCGCCGTTGCCAGTGCCTGATGCGCCTGGGCCATGGCCTCCGCCGTGCCGTCCGACCGTTCCAGCCAATAGAGGCTGCTGCGGTGGTAATCCTCGAATGCCCGCCCGATGGCCTGGATGTCCGGTACCTGCCGCGTGGCCGCGGGCGGCGGCGCGGCGGTGCCGTCCGCCAGGACGCTGACCGGCGTGGAGCGCGGCACCATGCGCTGGGTACCGCTTTCGGTGCTGCGCGCCAGCAGGGGATTGAGCTTTTCGAAGGTCTCCCCCTGCCACTGGAAGCGCTGTCCCGGGCGGAGCTGGTGAAATTTCATTTCCATGGTGTTTTCCGTGCGGTGCGGTGAGCGGGTTGTGGCGGTATGCTGTGCCCAGTTCGGAGGATTAGGCATGGACAGGATGCGAATCAAACTGGCGGTCACCCTGACCGTCCTGCTGCTGCTGGCCGTCGCGGCGAGCGGCCTGGCCGATCGGGCAGGCTACGAGTATACCGAGCGCGGCTTCAAGCGGGCACTGGTGACCTTCGCCGTGGCGCGCGGCCTGAATGCCGTGATCTCCGTCGCCCAGGGCACGGAGATCGCCCTGGAACCGGCAGGCGTAGGCGTCAATTTCACCCCCGGCCAGGTGCTCGACCCGGTCAATGATCTGGTGGAGCAGTTTTCCACGGTGATGCTGGCCAGTGCCACCGTGCTCGGCCTGCAGCGCCTGTTGCTGGAGCTGTTCGCCTCGAACGGATACACGGCATTTCTGGGCGTGGTCTGGCTGGGCGCCCTGCTGTTGCTCTGGCTGCCGCGGGCCGCGGAGTGGCGCACCCTGCTGCTGCGTACGGCGGTGGTGCTGCTGGTGCTGCGGTTCTCCGTGCCGCTGCTGGCCCTGACCGGGGAGCTGTTTTACGACGCCTTTCTGGAGGACCGCTATGCCGCCTCGTCGCAGCGCATCGTGCAGGTCACGGTGGACATCGGGCAAATCAACGAGGGCGCGGAACAGGCGGCGCCGGCGGCGGAGGACGTCGGCCTGGTGGAGCGGGCACGGCGTCTCTACCAGTCGGCGGTGTCCGCCGTGGACGTGGGCAACTATCTGCAACGTTACGAGCGGGCCGCCGCCAATGTGAGCGAGCAGGTGGTGAATCTGATCGTGGTGTTTCTGGTGCAGACGGTGCTGCTGCCGTTGCTGTTTCTCTGGGGGTTGTGGCACGGCCTGCGTCGTCTGTGGCGCCTGCCCGGTGGAGAGGTCCGCTAACCCCCTTCCAGGCCGGGTGTATGTCAAATTTGGCATTGTGTCATGGGGCGTATGACGAATGTGGCGGTAAGATGCCGCCGCCCGGTCCCCAGACTCCTCCTGCCGTGTCGGCGCTTCTTCCGTAAGAACAACATGTTATGTGTGTTCTTGGCGGTCACCCCGAAGTTGGTACGGTGTGTGCAATATATAACATCGTAATGACTCCTCCAGGGGATGACAGGCGTGTGGTGGGACCTCCTGTGGTTTTAGTTATGTCATCCCCTATTTTCTAAGCCCAGGGCCTCCTGGGCTTTTTTTTTGTCCACGCGAATGTCGCGAACTCTCGCCAGGCACGCCAAGACGGAAGGAAACATGGTTTTCTTGACGCCCTTGCGGCCTGGCGGGAGAAACCATGGGACGGTCTGAGGTTTGGGGCTGGCGTAGGCCTCGGGTGGTCGCGGGCGGCACCAGCCTATGTTCCGGTGGTAACATCTGCGCTCTGTGTTTTCCATCCGTAACCCTGTGAGAGGCATGGCCATGGAGCAACAGGCGTTGCAGGTGCTGCGCACCGTTTTCGGTTATGAGTCCTTTCGTCCGCCCCAGGACCAAGTGATCGCCACCGTGATCCAGGGCGGCGACGCGCTGGTCCTGATGCCTACCGGCGGCGGCAAGTCGCTGTGCTACCAGATCCCGTCCATCGTGCGCGCCGGCGTCGGCATCGTGGTGTCGCCGCTGATCGCGCTGATGCAGGATCAGGTGGCGGCATTGCGCCAGTTCGGCGTGCGGGCCGCCTTTCTCAACTCCACCCTCGGCGCGGCGGAGGCGCGCGCCGTGGAGGAGGCTCTGCTGGGCGGCGGACTCGATCTGCTGTACGTGGCGCCGGAGCGCCTGCTGACCGGGCGCTTTCTCGACCTGCTGGAGCGCGCGCCGCTGGCGCTGTTCGCCATCGACGAGGCCCATTGCGTATCGCAGTGGGGCCACGATTTCCGTCCCGAATACATCCAGCTTTCCGTGCTGCACCAGCGCTTTCCTCAGGTGCCGCGCATCGCCCTCACCGCCACCGCCGACGAGCCGACGCGGCGTGAAATCATCGCGCGCCTGCAACTGGAGCAGGCGCGGGTGTTCCTCAACGGCTTCGATCGGCCCAACATCCGTTACCGCATCGTCGAGCGCGGCAGCAATGCGCGCGACCAGCTGCTGCGCTTCATCCGCAGCGAGCACGACGGCGAGGCCGGCATCGTCTATTGCCTGTCGCGCAAGCGGGTGGAGGAGGTGGCGCAGTGGCTCGCGGAGCAGGGGCTTACGGCACTGCCCTATCATGCCGGCCTGCCCGCCGAAACACGGCGCCGTCACCAGGAGCGTTTTCTGCGTGAAGAGGGCGTCATCGTCGTCGCCACCATCGCCTTCGGCATGGGCATCGACAAGCCCGACGTGCGCTTCGTCGCCCATCTAAACCTGCCCAAGAGCGTGGAGGCCTATTACCAGGAGACCGGCCGCGCCGGGCGCGACGGCCTGCCCGCCGACGCCTGGATGGCCTACGGCCTGCAGGACGTGATCACCCTGCGCCAGATGCTGGCGCAGTCCGAGGCCGACGAGACGCACAAGCGCGTCGAGCACCACAAGCTGGACGCCATGCTCGGCCTGTGCGAACTCACCTCCTGCCGCCGCCAGGCGCTGCTGCGCTATTTCGGCGACGTGATGGAACAGCCCTGCGGCAACTGCGACACCTGCCTGGAAACGCCGGTGACCTGGGACGCCACCCAGGCGGCGCAAAAGGCGCTGTCCTGCGTACACCGCACCGGTCAGCGTTTCGGCGTCAACTATCTCATCGATGTGCTGCTGGGCAAGGACGACGAGCGCATGCGCCGCTTCGGTCACGAGCAGCTGTCGGTGTTCGGCATCGGCCAGGAACTGAGCGTCAACGAATGGCGCGGCGTGTTCCGCCAGCTCATCGCTCGCGGCCTCCTGGCGGTGGACCTGGAAGGGCACGGTGCGTTGCGCCTCACCGAACGCTGCCGCCCGGTGCTGCGGGGCGAGGAGACGGTGATGCTGCGCCGCGACAGCACGCCGGCCAAGACGTCGCGCAGCCGGCGCAAGGGCGGCGCCGCGGTGGCGACGGCGGAACAGGCGCTGTGGGATGCGCTGCGCGGCAAGCGGCGCGAGCTGGCCGAGGAACAGGGCGTGGCGCCCTACATGATCTTCCATGATGCCACCCTGATGGAGATGATGGCGGCGCGGCCGGCGACCCTGGCGGCCCTGGCCGAGGTGTCCGGCGTCGGTGCGCGCAAGCTGGAGGCCTACGGCGAGGCCTTTCTCGAGGTATTGCAGCAGCACGGCGGCGAGGACGAGGCGCGGGGCGATACGGTGGAGGAGACGGTGCAGCTGTTCCGCCTGGGCATGGATGCGGCGGCCATCGCCCGCCAGCGCGGCCTGACGCCGGATACCGTCCACGGCCACCTGGCCTCGGCCATTGCCCGTGGCTGGGTGGAGTTGCACGATGCGGTGCCCCTGGCCGAGGCGGAACTGGCGGCGCTTACCGATGCGCTGCTGGCGCAGGACAGTGGCAAGCGGCTCAAGCCGGTGTATGAGATGTTCGAGGGGCGTTACGGCTACGGCATGCTGCGCTGCGTACAGGCGGCACTCGGGCGAGAGATACAAGAGTAGATACAAGAGTAAAGAGACAAGATACAAGGGAAGACGTGCTCTGCGCGTACCGCTGTTTCCATTTTAAGCAGCACTCGCGCAGCGAGTTCACTCCCTTGTATCTTTCCTCTTGTATCTTTTATCTGCCTTATCCTTCGTGCAGCCCGCCGTAGCCTTCATTGCTTTCCAGCGGGAAGCAGGCCTCGTTGCGCGGATTCTTGGGGTCGCGCAGGTGCTCGGCCAGGCAGAGAAACTCATGGCCCTGGCTGTCGCGCAGTGCGACGTAGGGGCTGTTCTCCAGGGTTTCGTAGCGCGAGCTGTCGGCGAAGATGAAGTCATAGTCGCCGTTGACGCTGACGGCGAAATCGCCGCCGTGGGACTCGCCGTAGTCCTGCCACCGGCTCTGGACGTCGGCCCCTTCGATGACCGGCGACATGCGCCCTTCCGGCCCGTCGTGCCAGGCGACGAGGGTGGGGTCGGATTCCAGCTGCCGGGCCACGGAACGGGCGATGGCATTGGCTATCTGATAATCGACCGGTAGCCCGCGGATGGTAAGTTCGATGTGTTTCATGACAGCGTCCTCCGTAAGCAGAGGTGGGTGGGGCGTTAATACTTTAGTGATTCGCTCTGGATATAACTAAGCATAGCTGTCGACACCGGCAAGTCAAAGACGGGGAAAGGCGAGTGGAGTGGATACGGATAACGGCGGGAGAAGAGGTGGCGGACTTCGCCCAGGCCAAGCGCCTGGCCGACGCCGTTGCGGCGGAACGGGTGGAGGAGCCGCTGCTGCTATCGTGGTTTGATCGGGGGCGCGGCGTGGAATCGCCCGCAGGGGTCAGCGAATGCCACCGCGGCTGCGATACGCCGGGATACGTGGACTATGCGGCCGCCCGTGGCGGTGCGCTGGTGGTGGACATAGGGCAGGGTGCCTACGTGTTCTGCTATCGTCCACTGGGTGAATTTGCCTGAGGGCGGTCGATGCGGCGCTTGTTCCAAAACCTGTTCCGGATGCTCTGGCTGCTGGCGGCGCTGACCGCGCTGGCGGAGGCGCAGGCGGAGGAGAGCGTCGCCCCCGGCATCAACCGCCATTACCTCAGCCCGGACTTCGAGCAGTGGCGTGACACCTTCGAGCAGCCGGGACGCGAAGTGTATGCGCGGCGTGTGGAGATCGTCGCCGCCAGCGGGGTGCGCCCCGGCATGGCGGTGGCCGACATAGGCGCCGGCAGCGGCCTGTTCACCCTGCTGTTCGCCCGCGAGGTGGGGGCCGCAGGGCGGGTGTATGCGGTGGACATCGCACCCGAATTCCTCGCCGGCATCGCGGCGCGGGCGGAGGCGGAAGGGCTGGATAACGTCGTCACGGTGCCGGGCGATCAGCGCTCGGCCCGCCTGGCGCCGGACTCCGTCGACCTGGCCTTCGTCTGCGATACCTACCACCACTTTGAGCAGCCGCAGGCCATGCTGGCCTCGCTGCGGCAGGCGCTGCGCCCCGGCGGTCGCCTGATCGTCATCGATTTCCGCCGCGAGGCGGGCGTCAGCTCCTCCTGGGTGATGGGTCACGTGCGCGCCGGCGAGGCACAGGTGGTGGCGGAGATCACCGCCGCCGGGTTCGAACCGGGCGCAGGACCGGATATGCTGCGCAGCAACTATTTCCTGATTTTCACCAAGCGTTAGCGAGCAGACATGGCAAAGAGCGTACTGCACGATCAGCCCCTGCAATTGGGGCGCGTCCTGGATCAGTTGGTGGCCGACGGGCTGCTGGATGCCGAGCGCGGCAACACTCTGAAGGCGGTGGCGCCGGCCATGGCGCGGCAGCAGCATCCGCTGATTACCATCGCCCAGCACAAGTGGCCCGACGCCCGCGCACCGCAACGGGTGCTGGACCTGCCCCTGCTGACCGAGTGGCTGGCGGGCAAGTCCGGGCTGGATTCCGCCCGCATCGATCCGCTCAAGGTGGACGTGCCGGCGATTACGGCGGTGATGTCCTATGCCTACGCGCGCCGCTTCAATATCCTTGCCCTGGAAGTGCGGCCCGACGAGGTGGTCGTCGCCACCGCCGAACCGGCGGTGCGCGAGTGGGAGCGCGAACTGACGCGTATCCTGGGCAAGCGCATCGTCCGCGTGCTGGTCGACCCGGAGCAGATCAGCCGCTACCTGATCGAGTTCTACACCCTGTCCCATTCGGTGCGCGCCGCCAGCGACGACAACCGCCAGGGCGAGCGTTCCGGCGTGCAGAACCTGGAACAGCTGATGGAACTGGGCCGCGCCGGCAAGCTGGAGGCGGATGATCAGCACATCGTCAGCATCGTCGACTGGCTGCTGCAGTACGCCTATGCCCAGCGCGCCAGCGACATCCACATCGAACCGCGCCGCGAGCAGACCAACATCCGCTTCCGCATCGACGGTGTGATGCACATGGTGTATCAGATCCCGGTTTCGGTGGCGACGGCGGTGACCTCGCGCATCAAGATCCTCGGCCGCATGGACGTGTCGGAGAAGCGCCGGCCGCAGGACGGCCGCCTCAAGACGCGCAGCGCGCAGGGCAATGAAGTGGAGCTGCGCCTTTCCACCATGCCCACGGCCTTCGGCGAAAAACTGGTGATGCGCATCTTCGATCCGGACGTGCTGGTGAAGGACTATCAGGCGCTGGGATTCAGCAGCAGCGAAACCCAGCTGTGGACGCGGCTGATCAACGAACCGACGGGCATCATCCTGGTCACCGGCCCCACCGGTTCGGGCAAGACCACCACGCTCTACACCACGCTCAAGGAACTGGCCACCCCCGAGGTGAACATCTGCACCATCGAGGACCCCGTCGAACTGGTGGAGCCCAGCTTCAACCAGATGCAGGTACAGCACAACATCGGCCTCGACTTCGCCAGCGGCGTGCGCACCCTGCTGCGCCAGGACCCGGACATCATCATGGTGGGCGAGATCCGCGATCGGGAAACGGCGGAGATGGCGGTGCAGGCGGCCCTTACCGGCCACCTGGTGTTTTCCACCTTGCATACCAACGACGCGTCCTCCGCCATCACCCGCCTGCTGGAGATCGGCGTGCCGCCCTATCTGATCAAGGCCACCGTGCTCGGCGTGCTCGGCCAGCGCCTGGTGCGTACGCTGTGTCCCCACTGCAAGGAAACGGCGCCGCTGGACGATGATCTGTGGCAGTCGCTGGTGGCGCCGTGGAAGGTCAACCGGCCGGCCGGCGTCAGCCGTCCGGTAGGTTGCCTGGAATGTCGCCAGACCGGCTACCGCGGTCGCGTCGGCGTGTATGAAATGCTGGAAATGACGCCCGCCCTCAAGGCGCTGGTCACCGCCGACTGTGATATCGCCCGGTTGCGGCGCCAGGCCATCAGTGACGGCATGCGCCCCCTGCGCCTGAACGGCGCACAAAAGGTGGCCAACGGCGTCACCACCATCGAAGAGGTGCTCAAGGTCGCACCGCCGGAGACACTGGAGACCTAAACTCTATACCAACGTGCCGCCACACGGCGGCAGGTGGAGACGGATGATGAGCGGTTGGGGTTGTCCACACGAATCGAACGGCGTGTGCCTGCGGGTGAGGGAACTGCCCTGCGATCCGGGCATGAAGGGCTGCGTCCTGTTCGGGCGCTTCAACTTCAGCAAGGAAGAGAAAAACCGGCCGGAAACGGCACGCCGGGAGCGCGGCAAGAGCAGGACATGAAGGAGGCCCGCCCCATGCGCCAGGTCCACATAGGCGGACGTCCGTTGCTGGAGTTCCGCGACAAGGAGCTGTTGCCGACGCTGCAGCTGTTTGCCGGCGTCGCCGTCGATGCGGTGGAAGGCTACACCGACACCATGGGCGAGCTGGATCTGGCGGTGGGCGAGGTTCTGCTCGAACCCAATCGCACCAACCAGTATCTCTATCTGATCATTTCCGGCCAGTTGCAGGTACACCTGCAGGCCGTCGATGCGACGCCGCTGGTCACCCTGGAGCCGGGCGAGTGCGTCGGCGAGCTGTCCATCATCGACAACCGCGTCACCTCCGCCTACGTGGTGGCGGCGGTGCCGACGCGGCTGCTGGTGATCGATCAGGAAACCCTGTGGCGCCTGATCAACAACGCGCCGGGTGTGGCCCGCAACCTGCTGCATGTACTCGCCAAGCGCCTGCGCTCCGACGATCACCTCATCGTCGGCGCCATCGAAGCGAAGCGTATGTGGGAGCAGCATGCCATGGTCGACGCCCTGACCGGCCTACACAACCGCCGCTGGCTGCAGAATACGCTGGACCGCCTGATGGAGCGGGCGCGCCGCGACGGCGAGGCCCTGTCGCTGCTGATGGCCGATCTCGATCACTTCAAGGGCTTCAACGACCGTTTCGGCCACCTGGCCGGCGACAGGTTGCTCACCGCCACGGCCCACGCCCTGCAAGCCAGCCTGCGTCCCAACGATACGGCCGCCCGTTTCGGCGGCGAGGAGTTCGTGATCGTGCTGCCCACCACGGCGCTGGAGGAGGCGCTGGAGATCGCCGAACGCCTGCGCACGGCGGTGGGCGGCGTCACGGTGGACGACGATGACGGCACGGCTCTGCCGCCGGTGACGGTGTCCGTGGGCGTGGCCGAGATGCACGGCGACATGGACAGCGCCTTCCTGCTCAACGCGGCGGACGCCGCCCTCTACCGGGCCAAGGCTCAGGGGCGCAATCGGGTGGCCACCTAGCGGTACATCGCCGGGCTTCTAACCGCCGTCGCGCTCGCTATAGGTGTTGTAGAACTGCCGGGCGGTGCGGCCGCTGCGGGCGCCACCGCGGCTTTGCGCAAAGCGCAGCGCCTCGGCATGCAGCCCGGCGCGATCGCCGGCATAGTCGGGAAAGTAGCTGTCGACCAGGGCCAGGTAGTCTTCCTGGTTGGAGGGGTAGAACGAGAGCCAGAGGCCGAAGCGATCGGACAGGGAGATTTTTTCCTCGACGGCGTCGGCATAGTGCAGCTCGCCTTCCACCAGGCCGCTGGCGCGGTTGTCCTCCATGTATTCCGGCACCAGGTGACGGCGGTTGGAGGTGGCGTAGATGAGCACGTTGTCCGGCGGCAGTTCGACCGAGCCCTCCAGCACCGTCTTCAGCGCCTTGTAGTTGCGCTCCCCCGCCTCGAACGACAGGTCGTCGCAAAAAATCACAAAGCGCTGCGGCTGCTCGCCGATGGCGTCGACGATCTCCGGCAGGTACAGCAGGTCGGCCCGATCCACCTCGACCAGGCGCAGGCCACGTGCCGCGTATTCGTTGAGCAGGGCCTTGAGCAGCGAGGACTTGCCGGTGCCGCGCGCGCCCCACAGGAGGGCATGGTTGGCGGGCAGGCCGGCGAGAAAGCGTTCGGTGTTGCGCACCAGTTCCGCCTTTTGCCGCTCGATGCCGACCAGCTGGTGCAGGCGGATGGGATCGAGCCGGCGCACCGGGCGCAGGGCCTGCAGGTGATGGCGCCAGAGCGCGGCGTAGGTGCTGTTCCAATCGACCGGGTTCATCGCGGCGCTCCGCCCTACTCGGGCATCAGTTCGTCCAGTTCACCTTCCATGTGCATCTCGGTCAGCTCGTTGAAGCCGCCGATCCAGCGCTCGTCGAGGGTGATCTGCGGCACGGTGCGGGCGCCGTTGGTGACGCGGGAGAATTCCTGCAACAGGCCGCGGTCGAGATCTATGCGCGCCTCGTCGTAGGCGATGCCCCACTTGCTGAGCAGGGTCTTGGTCTTGTCGCAGATGGGGCAGGTGCCGGTGCTGTATATCTTGATGCGTGCCATGGTGACTCCGGTTGGGATTCGGGAATTCAGTTGCCCTGTTCGCCGCGCAGCCCGCTCTGTGCTTCGCGGATTTCGTGTTGCAGGAAGAAATTGAGCGCGGTACGGATCACCGCGATGGCGCCCAGTTTGCCGATTTGATCCCAGCTGGGGGCGATGGCGGTGGACAGGATGTCGGCGCCCAGCTGGAACTCCAGCGCCAGGCTCAGGTAGCGGGCGAAGGTCAGGCGTACGGCGGTGTAGTCCGCCTGCCGACTCGACAACAGCGCCCTGCCGAAGCCGTGCACCGCGAAGACGATGCCGAGGGCGATGACCAGGGCGCCGGTGGTTTCGACGATGAGGCGCAGCCATTCCACGCCGTTGACGATGCTCGCCTCCAGCGCGCCGGGGTGGGGGCTGGGCAACCAGGCCTGGACTGTCTGTAGTTCGCTCATTGCCATCACGCTCCTTCGGGACTTGCAACTATCCTAGCAGCCGCCGGCTGGGTTATAACAGATACACAACGAGGCGGAGGGCGGCGGCATGGATTGGGACTGGGGCGCGATGGCGGAATATGCCGGACACGAGGGCCTGGGCTATCTGTTGCCGGCAGTGATCGTGATGGCCCTGGTGTTGCTGCGGGCCGTGCCCGGGGCGCGCCGTTCCCTCTTCAACACCGCGCTGCTGTTTGTCGCCAGCCTCGCCGGCCTGGTATTCAGTGCGCTGCTGCTGGCCGGAGGTTATGCCACGGCGGCGGCATCATCGCGCGAACTGTTCCTGCTGGTCGAAGGCATGGCGGTGATTCACCTGACCGGCCTGCTGCTGTTCCGCTGGCTGTTGCCCTTGGCGCGTCTGGTGCCGCCGCGCATCCTCGAGGACATGGCGGTGATCGCCGGCTATGTGGTGTGGGGGCTGGTGCGGTTGCGCTATGCCGGGCTCGACCTGTCCGGCATCGTCGCCACCTCGGCGGTGATCACCGCGGTGATCGCCTTTTCCATGCAGGACACCCTGGGCAATATCCTCGGCGGCATCGCGCTGCAACTGGACGATTCGCTGCAGGTGGGCGACTGGATCAAGGTGGACGACGTCACCGGGCGCGTGGTCGATATCCGCTGGCGCTCCACTGCGGTGGAAACCCGCAACTGGGAGACCGTGGTCATCCCCAACAGCCAGCTGATGAAGGGCAAGTTCACGGTGCTGGGACGGCGCCAGGGGCAGCCGGAGCAGTGGCGGCGGTGGGTCTGGTTCAACGTCGCCTACGGCGTGCCGCCGGCGCGCGTCATCGACGTGGTGGAACGCGCCCTGAACAAGGCGGACATCCCGCGCGTGGCGCGCAGCCCGGCACCCAACTGCGTGATGATGGATTTCGCCGAGAGCGCCGCGCGTTTCGCCGTGCGCTACTGGCTCACCGACCTGGCCGTGGACGACCCCACCGACTCCGCCGTGCGCCTGCACGTATATGCCGCGCTGCAAAGGGCCGGGATTGCGCCGTCGGTGCCGGAGCACTACGTACATGTGGAAAAGGAAGGCATCAAGCACGACGAGTTGCGGCGCAGCCGCGAGATCCAGAAACGGCTGGAATTTCTGCACCAGGTGGACCTGTTCCGGCCGCTGACCGGCGACGAACTGCAACTGGTGGCCGAGCGGCTCAAGTACACGCCCTTCGTGCGCGGCGACGTGATGACCCAGCAGGGCGCGGTGGCGCACTGGTTGTACATCGTCACCGAGGGCGAGGCGGAGGTGGTGCTGGAGGCGGACGGCCGCCGCCGGCCGCTGGGGATGATTGACGCGACGCACGGGCCGGGCTTTTTCGGTGAAATGGGCCTGATGACCGGCGAGCCGCGCACGGCGACGGTCATCGCCCACAGCGACGTGGAGTGCTACCGCCTGGACAAGGTCTCGTTCGAAAGCATCATCCAGTCGCGCCCGGCCATCGCCGAGGGCATCTCCCACGTCATCGCCGGGCGGCGCGGCGGCCTGGACAGCGCGCGCCAGGCCCTGGATGCGCAGGCGCACCTGCCGCCGGCAGCGCAGCGCGAATCGGAAATGCTGCGCAAGATCCGCCGCTTCTTCTGCCTCGATACCGCCTAGGGCTGCTTGACAAGCGACACCGGATGCCGGGAAAACCACACCATAAACTTCCGCCGCAGGATGCCTAGCGCCTTTCCGCGTGCCCGGCAAGAGGGTGTTTTCTCAACATCATGAATTACAAGTGAAAAAATATATATCCTGAATTTTGCCGTAATTCGATGGCCCCGCTCCCCGACTTCTCTGACAATGCGCGCGGCCTGAGCTGTACGCAGGCTACCCCCAAGAACGATGCACCCTTTCATTGCTCTGTAATCGAGGTAGACGAAGAATATGCGTAACGTTGCCATCACCCTGGCTGCGATCCTGGCCCTGACTGTTTACGGTTGCGGCAAAAAAGAAGAAGCCGCGCAGGCTCCCGCGGCTCCGGCCGTTCAGCAGGCCGCTCCCGCTGAACAGGCTCCGGCCACCACCGCCATGGAACAGGCGCCGGCCACTGCCACGGAACAGGCCGCGGCTCCCGCCGAGCAGGCTCCGGCTGCCGCCGAAACCAAGTAAGGCGCAGGTGCTGTACTGAAAAAGCCGGCCTCAGGGTCGGCTTTTTCTTTTTCCGCCGCCTACAATGAGCAGACAAGAGGAGCGGGAAGGCGTAATGGACGTACATAATCTGTTTGGCAACATCCCGGCACAGTTGCCGGACGAAATATTCGAAACCCTGGTGCAGGCGCGCTCGACGCGGCTGGAGCGCATCGTCTCCCACGGCCAGGCATCCCCCGACGATTTCTGGTATGAACAATCCGAGCACGAGTGGGTATTGCTGCTGACCGGCAGCGCCGGGCTGCGCATCGAAGGCGAGAATGACGTCCTGGTGCTGCGCCCGGGCGATTATGTGAATATCCGCGCCGGTACCCGTCACCGCGTGGAGTGGACCACGACGCAGCAGCCCACGGTCTGGTTGGCGCTGCATTATCAGGACTGACACTAAGGAGCGGTCGCATGGCGAATATCAACAGCACCCAGAGCATGGCCCTGTTCTGCGATTTCGAAAACGTCGCCCTGGGCGTGCGCGATGCGAAGTACGATCGGTTCGACATCGGCAAGGTGCTGGAGAAGCTGCTGCTCAAGGGCAGCATCGTGGTGAAGAAGGCCTATTGCGACTGGGACCGCTACAAGGAGTTCAAGGCGCCCATGCACGAGGCGTCGTTCGAGCTGATCGAAATTCCCCACGTGCGCCAGTCCGGCAAGAACTCCGCCGACATCCGCATGGTGGTGGATGCCCTCGACCTCTGTTACACCAAGTCCCACGTCGACACCTTCGTCATCATCAGCGGCGATTCGGATTTCTCGCCCCTGGTGTCCAAGCTGCGTGAGAACAACAAGGTGGTCATCGGCGTCGGCGTGAAGAAGTCCACCTCCGATCTGCTGATCGCCAATTGCGACGAGTTTATTTTCTACGACGACCTGGTGCGCGAGCAGGAAAAGAAAAAGACCCGCAGCCGCAAGAAGGCTGCCACAAAAAAAACCTCCGAGACCAAGGGCGCGGCGCGTGACGAGGAAGACAAGGCGCAGGAGGCCTTCGACCTGGTGACCGAAACGGTGGAGGCCCTGTTCGCCGAACGCGGCGAGGAGGAGACCATTTGGGGATCGATGGTCAAGCAGGCGCTGAAGCGGCGCAAGCCCGGCTTCAACGAGTCCTACTACGGTTTTCGTTCCTTCAGCAAACTGCTGGAGGAAATGGCGGCGCGGCAGTTGCTGCAGATGGAGCGGGACGAAAAGTCAGGCGGCTATATCGTGCGCAACATCAGTCACGAGGAATGAACGGCCAGCGGTCCCCGTTTCCACGCGGCCGGGGCGAAGGGGGAGGGCGGGCGGCTCGTCGCCGCCCGCCTGATGCTTACTTGCCCATGCGGTCCTGGTCCTTGTCACGCTCCATATCGCGGTCCTGATCCTTGTCACGGTCCTGGTCACGGGTCATGTCGCCGCCCATGGCATCGTCGTCTTTGCCTTTGGCCTTGGCTTTCTTCTTGTCCTTCTCCGCCTCCATCCCGTGGTAGCGTTCCTGGTCGCGATCCTGCTCCTTCATCATCTTGCCGTCGCCGCCGGACGCACTCATGGCGGCTCCATCGCCCATGCCTCCTCCCGCGGCGCCGGCAGTGCCGGCGGCCAGGGCGAGTAGGGCGATTGCGAGTAGGGATATACGTTTCATTTGACACACTCCTTGTTGACGAACAGCCGGTAACCGGCTGGGAAAGTATAGTTCGCGGCGTTGCCCGCGGCTGGGCAGGGAGGGATAGCGGCCGGGGATGGTTTCGCCGCGCGGCGTCGCTACAATAGGACCATGGCGCTCCCTTCCGGCCCGAGCCGTGCTGGGCACTCCGCCTAAAGTTTGCGTGGACTCGGGCAACGACATGGCTACAATAGGCGCCGCCGGCGGTACGGGATGATCCGGAGGCGAAACCATGCTGCAGGGATGTACGTACCAACTCCAGTGGTGTCTGTTATGGCGATGATGGTGTTGAAAACTCACGATGGCAACGAGGTCGAGACCTATGTGACCGGTCCCGACAGTGCGCGCCACGCCGTGCTGATCATTCACGACTGGTGGGGGGTGCTGAAGTACAACCAGCAATGGGCGGATCGCCTGGCGGCGCTGGGCTACAAGGCAATGGTCATCGACCTGTACGACGGCGAAAAGGCCAGCAATGCCGAGCAGGCCGGGGAGCTGATGCGCAACCTGGATCAGGACAGCGCCGACAACAAGCTGCTGGCGGCGCTGGAGTACCTGAAGGACGGCGGCCGCAAGGTCACCACCCTGGGCTGGTCGCTGGGCGGCCGGCAGGCCCTGCTGGCGGCGCTGCTCGATCCGGAGGTGGTCAATTCCGCCGTGCTGTTCTATTGCCGCATGGTGACCGACGTCGAGGCGTTGCGCGAATTGGGTGGCCCGGTGCTGGCCATCTATGCGCAGCAGGAGCGCACCTGGCCGGACAAGATGGAAAGTTTCAACAAGGCCATGCTTGCCGCGGGCAAGGCGGTGGAGACCCATACCTTCGATGCGGGCCACGGTTTCGCCAATCCCGGCAGCGAGCGCTACAGCGAGGCCTTTTCCAACCAGTCCTGGGAGTTGGTGAAGGACTTCATGCTGCGCGTCGCGCCGCTTTGACCCGCACTGCGCCTCGGCCTCCCGCACGGCGGCAAAGTCCCTTGTGATATCAATCCCATTACGCGATCATCAGGCGTATCTCCGGGACACCTCCACCCCCGCTGCCGCCGGCAGTTGTGCGGACGTGCCATGAACCATTGTTGGAACCATGCAGGAAAGACGCGCCAGCCCCCGCATCAAGATACGTCACAAGGTCGGCGTTACGCTCTCCAGCGGTGAGGTGCTGTACGTCTGGACCTTTGACATGTCCCTCGGCGGCATGCAGTTGCTCAGCGAATACAACGCCGATGCGGGCGATACGCTCAGGGTGTTCTTCAGCGTCATCGACGCCGAGACCGACGAGTTCGTGCGGATCTCGGCCCAGGTGCGGGTAGCCCACACGGTGTATGACGGCAGCGCGCGCTGCTTCCGCGTCGGTGTCGAGTTCACCGGCTTCGAAGGCGACGGCCGGTCGGTCTATAACCGCTATCTCGATTCCCGCATCTACTCCCGTTTCGGCCAGCATCTGATCGTGAACTGAGCGGTGCGCCCGCGGCTTTACCCCGGCAGCACGAAGTGGCGCCGCAGGATGGCGGCGGTGAAGGCGGCACGCAGGTAGTAGCCGCGCGGGTTGGTGAGCACGCGCTCGCCGTCCGGCCCCACGGCATGGCGCAGGGCGCGGCTGTCGGCGGCCTTGGGGCGGATTTGCAGCACTTCGCCGTGGCGGGCGCTGATCTGTTCCAGTTCGCCGAGCAGGATGCGTTCGGTCAGCTCCTCCCAGTCGCGGCGCAGCAGCGCCTCCTCCCCGGCCGAGGGACTCCACAGCAGGGCGCTGCCGATGCGCCGCTCGGCCACGGCGATGGTTTTCTCCGCCTGCACCGGCACCCACAGTACACAGGCCAGCTTGCGCCGCAGCCAGCTGTTCTCCCAGTCCTCCGCGATGGCTTCCAGCGGCACGGTACAGACGTAGGTGGATTCGCGCGGCAGGCCGCGCCTATCCACCGGCAGGGTCTTGAGTTCCACGCCTATGGCCTCAAAGTCAGGGGCAGCGAGCGAGGCGGCGGTGGCGCCGAGGGCGCGTTCGATGAGCTGGCCGACCCAGCCCTTGTGACGGCGGAAATCGGCGGGCACGGGCTCACCCAGTTCGCGCGCCAGATCGCCCAGGGACAACCCGGCCAGGCGGCGCGCGCGTTGCAGCAGTTCGGCTTGATCACGAGGCGGGGAAACCGGTTTCATCGGCGCGAGTATGCGCAGCCGCGCCCCTCGTGTCGAGCCGGCGCAATCGCTACACTCGCAGGCATTCTTGTTCGCGGCCGCGCCGGCGGCCGCCCCGACAGAAGGAACGGATCATGAATCAAGCCCTGGACGACGCGGCCCTGGACACGCTGTTTCGCGATGCACGCAGTTTCAGCCACTGGCAGGAGCGCCCGGTGAGCGAGGCACAGCTGCGCCAGCTGTACGAGTTGATGAAGTGGGGACCGACCGCCGCCAACGCCTGCCCGGCACGCATCGTCTTCGTGCAGAGCGCGGCGGCCAAGGCACGGCTCAAGCCCTGCCTGGCCGAGGGCAATGTGGACAAATCCATGTCGGCGCCGGCAGTGGCCATCGTCGGCATGGATCTGGAGTTCTACGAAAAGCTGCCGCGGTTGTTTCCCCACACCGACGCCCGCTCCTGGTATGTCGGCAAGCCCGAGAAAATCACCACCAGCGTCACCCTCAACACCGCCTTGCAGGGCGGCTATTTCATCCTGGCCGCGCGCAGCCTGGGCCTGGATTGCGGCCCCATGTCCGGCTTCGATCATGGGGCTTTGGACGCCGAGTTCTTCCCCGACGGCAAGGTGAAGTCGCTGTTCATCTGCGCCCTGGGCTACGGCGATCGCAGCAAGCTGTATCCGCGCGGGCCGCGGCTGGAGTTTGACGAGGTGTGCAGGATTGAGTGATTAACAACAGTTTCGAGTTTCGGGTTTGAAGTTTCGAAAGGCCACGACACAATCTTGTCGAAACTCGAAACTCGAAACTCGAAACTCGAAACTCGAAACTCGAAACTCGAAACTCGAAACTCGAAACTCGAAACTCGAAACTTCGAAACTCGAAACTCGAAACTCGAAACTAGTCTTTCTTTTTATAAGGCATCTGCCGCAACACGTGCTGTGCCGTGAGTTCCGGCTGCAGGGTGACGTGGTCGATGCCGTAGCGTTCAAGCAGCAGCCGCTCCAGTTGCGGCAGCAGCTGTTCCCAGTCGCTCAGCCGATGCAGCACGACGTGGGCGGAGAGGGCGATGCGGCCCGAGCCCAGGGTCCAGATGTGCAGGTCGTGTACCGAGCGTATCTGTTCGACCGCCGCCATGGCCCGGCCGACGTCCGCCAGTTCCATGTGCAGCGGTACCCCTTCCATCATCACGTGCAGCGCCTCGCGCAGGATATTGAGGGTGGAGTAGAGGATCAGCACGCAGATCACCAGGGCCAGCAGCGGATCGATGGGCGTCCAGCCGGTGAGCCAGATCACCGCGCCGGCCGCCAGCGCCGCCACTGAACCGAGCAGATCGCCCATCACATGCAGCAGCGCGGCGCGCACGTTGAGCGTCGCCTCGCCGTGGGTCAGCACCCAGGCCACGCTGCCGTTGATGAGCAGGCCGATGGCCGCCGTGACCATCACCGCCACGCCCTGCACCGGCGCCGGCGTCTGCAGCCGCTCCAGCGCCTCCCCGGCGATGAACGCCACCACCCCCAGCATCACCAGTGCGTTGAGCAGTGCCGCCAGCACCTCGATACGCCCCAGGCCGTAGGAATGGCGCGGCGAAGGCGGTTGCAGGGCCAGCCGCGCGGCCAGCGCGGCGATGCCCAGGGCGCTGGCGTCGGTAACCATGTGGCCGGCGTCGCCCAGCAGGGCCAGGGAACCGGACCACAGGCCCACGCCGGCTTCCACCGCCGCATAGCCCAGGGTCAGCAGCAGCGCGAAGCCGAGCGCGTGACGGTGCGGGTGAGCGTGATGATGATGGACGTGGTCATGCATAACGGTCAGTGTACCCGCAATGCATCAGACCTGGCAGGCGCGGCAGTGGGGGGCGATATCTATCCCACCACCTGACCACGATAGATGCGCCGCACGTCCGCCGGTCTGACCTCGGTCGCAGGCGCCGGGGCATGGACCGGCGCGCCGCGGTAGAGCAGGGAGGCCGTTTCGGCCGGCGCCGGTTCCGCCGCCGCGGTGGCCAGCGCCTCCAGTTCCCGGCCCATCTGCCGCAACAATGTACTGCGCGCGCGATCGGCGAAGGCCAGCAATTCCTCAAGGGAATTGTCGTCGCTGAGCAGGACGGTGACGCCGAATTCCTCGCGCACCAGGCGCCGCATCATCAGCATCAGGCGGACGCGTTCGCGGGACAGTTCGTTGTTCAGTACCGGACGTGTGGTATTCATCGGTGCTCTCCATCGGGGGGCGATGGCGGATACCGAGCAAAAGCCGGGCCAGCCGCAGGTCCGCGGTTTTACCGGCAACGTTGCGGGATACGTGGGCGATAACGGGGCGCGCGCGGGCCGCGCCGCCCCTGCGTGGTGCATCAGCCGCTGAGTTTGGCTGCGATGGTGGCGACGTGGCGCCCCTGAAAGCGCGCGCCGGCCAGTTCGTTGTCGCTGGGCAGGCGTTCGCCCTTGCCCCCTGCGATGGTGGACGCGCCGTAGGGCGAGCAGCCGGTGATTTCATCCATGCTCATTTGCCCCTGAAAACTGTAGGGCAGGCCGACGATCACCATGCCCTGGTGCAGCAGCGTGGTGTGAAAGCTGAGAATGGTCGATTCCTGGCCGCCGTGCTGGGTGGCGCTGGCGGTGAACACGCTGCCCACCTTGCCGATGAGGGCGCCGCTGACCCACAGCTGCCCGGTGGCGTCGAGAAACTGCCGCATCTGGCCGCACATGTTGCCGAAGCGGGTGGGTGTGCCGAAGATTACCGCGTCCGCCTGGCCCAGTTCCTCCATGGTGCAGATGGGCACCGACGCCTGTTTCTCCTGCGCCAGGGTGGCGCCCATCTTTTCCAGCACCTCGCCGGGCAGCGTTTCCGGGACCCGGCGCAACACTGCCTCGGCCCCCGCCACCTCGCGCACCCCTGCGGCCACCGCCTCGGCGAGGCGCTGGACATGGCCGTACATGGAGTAGTAGACGATAAGGACTTTCATGACCCACCTCCCGGTGAACGCAGTCCATGCGGACGGAACGGATACCGGAAGGGTTTAGTACAGAAACGGAACAGCCGCCATGGGGTGGGCGGTGGCGGCCGCGGGCGTCGCTATTTCGACGACGGCCCCTGTCCCTGCAGGATCAGATACACGCCGAGGCCGACCACGGCCGCCCACAGCACCATGGCCAGCACGCCGAAGGTTTCCCACATGGAGCCCATGAACAGCAGCATGATCATGGCCAGGGCGAGGATGCCGTTGCCGAGCCAGAAGCCGGGGCCGAATTCTTTTTCGTTCATTGCGTTTCCCTATACTCAGGTGGAGACGTCGTCGCGGCGCCAGTGGCCGGATTTGCCGCCCTTTTTTTCCAGCAGGCGCACGGCCTCTATGGTCATGCCGCGGTCCACCGCCTTGCACATGTCATAGACCGTGAGCAGCGCTACCTGCACCGCGGTCAACGCCTCCATTTCGACGCCGGTCTGGCCGGCGGTTTCGCAGGTGGCGCGGCAGTGCACGGCGTTGCGTGCCTCATCCAGATCGAACTCGATGTCGACGTGGGTGAGGGCGATGGGGTGGCACAGCGGGATCAGTTCGGCGGTTTTTTTTGCCCCCATGATGCCGGCGATGCGGGCCACGCCGAGCACGTCGCCCTTTTTGGCGCTGCCCTGCCGGACCAGCGCCAGCGTGGCCGGCTCCATGGTGATGCGCCCTTCGGCCACGGCGACGCGGGCGGTGACGGACTTGGCGCCGACGTCGACCATGTGGGCGGCCCCGGCGGGGTTGAAATGGGTCAGTTCGCTCATGATGCCATGCCTACTGGGGGCGATTGGTTCGTCAGGGCAACCATGATAGGCTCTGGACAGATAGCGGCGCAAATGAACGGGGACAAAGAACCATGACGGTCGCGGTGAAATTCTTTGCCAGCCTGAAAGAGCAATTGGGGTGCGACGGCGCCACGGTGGAAATCGGCGAGGTGGCGACGGCGGCCGATGTCTGGTTGCAGGCCTCGGGCGGCAAGGCCATGCCGGGCAACGTACTGGTGGCGATCAACATGGAGTATTCGGGCCAGAACGCCACCGTGCACGACGGTGACGAGGTGGCCTTTTTTCCGCCGGTGACCGGAGGCTGAAGTGAAGATCGAGGTGCGCGCCGCGGCGCTGGACCCCTGGCGTGAGGTGGCGGACTACGAACAGGCGCAAACTGCGCTGCACGGCGCGGCGGGGGCTGCCGCGGTATTCGTGGGCAGCATGCGCGATCTCAACGAAGGCGATGCGATCAGCGCCATGACCCTGGAACACTATCCGGGGATGACCGAAAAACACCTGGCAAAGATTTGTACTGCCGCAGCCGATCGCTGGGACCTGCTCGACACCCTGGTGGTGCACCGCGTCGGCGAACTCCACCCGGCCGATCCCATCGTGCTGGTGGCGGTCTGGTCGGCGCACCGCAAGGATGCCTTCGAGGCCTGCCGCCACATCATGGAAGACCTCAAGTCCAACGCCCCGTTCTGGAAAAAAGAACAGTTGCAGTCCGGCCACCGCTGGGTGGAAAAGAACACCGCCGGCTACTGAACCTCCGGGCGCCCGCCCATTGCCGGCCTATCCCGGCCAAAAACACCGTCCACAAAGGAACATCATGTCCACTCTGAACGACGCACAACTGAACAGCCTCCGGCAGCTGCTGAGCTCCGAGCGCACGCGCCTGCGCGGCGAGATCCGCGAGCATCTGCTGACCACCGATCGGGAACAGTACAGCGAACTGGCAGGTCAGGTGCACGACGCAGGCGAGGAGTCGGTGGCCGACCTGCTCACCGACGTCAACGTGGCGGTCATGGGCCGCCTGATCATCGAACTGCGCGAGGCGGAAGCGGCGCTGGAACGCATCAGTACCGGCGGCTACGGCCGCTGCGAGGATTGCGGCATCGACATCCCCTACGCCCGCCTGCAGGCCTACCCGGCGGCGCGGCGCTGCATCGAACACCAGGCCCTGCACGAGAAAACCTATGCCGACGAAGGCAAGCCTTCGTTGTAAGGCGCAAGACGTTAAACGCAAAGACGCAAAGAACGCAAAGGTCGCAAAGAGTTCTTGTGGGAGCCCGATTTATCGGGCGATAGCGGTGCTCGGAGAGGAACGTCGGGTGGATGTGCTGCGTTTACCCGCCTACACCGTTGGGGTTCGTCTTCTTTGCGCTCTTTGCGGACTTTGCGTCTTTGCGTTGAAGGCTTTTGACTTTTACTTCTTCCCGCCCGGCACGTCGCGGATTTCAAACTCCATCGTTTCCAGATCGCCGAAGATGTAGCTGGCGCGCGGGCCGACGCCGGCCACGGTGCCGGGATTGAGCAGCAGGGTGCTGCCGCCCTTGATGGTGTCGATGGTCTTGATGGCAGGGCGGTGATCGTGGCCGCAGCAGACGATGTCCCAGTCGCCGGTGACGGCGAGGGCATGGGCATAGTGGGGATAGTGCACCAGGAATATGCGTTTGCCGCCCTGTTCCAGGCCGGCGTCCTGGCCGTGATAGAAGATCACGCTGTCGGGCTCCTGCGCCAGCATGAACATGGCGTAGGTGTCGCCCATGTTGTTGCCGTGGATCACGTGTACCGGCAGGCCGAACTGCTGCAAGGGCCGCAGCGCGGTGGGTGCCACCACATCGCCGCAGTGCCATACCGCCTGGGCACCCAGCTCCTTGGCCTCGCCCACGGCGGCGGTGAGCAGGGAACGGTTGTCGTGACTGTCGGATACGAGGCAGATTTTCATAACGGCAAGTTACAAGTGGCAAGTGACAAGTAGCAAGTTACAAGTTGGCTGCGGCGCCTGGCAAGCTGCTTTTTACTTGTCACTTGCAACTTGTCACTTGTAACTGCCCCCGCGGCGCGCCCTACGGGCGGCGCTGGCTCAGCCGCTCCAGCCACAGTTCGATGATGCCCCAGAACCGCTCCAGGGCGCGCCGGTACCAGGCGCGTCGGCGCCAGGCGCCGGGCAGGACTTCGAGGCTTTGGGTGAAGTCGGCTTCGAACAGGGCGGCGACCTGTTCGGCCAGGCCATGGTCCTCGACCTCCTGATTGGCCTCCAGATTCCAGCTGAAATTCCAGCGGTCGACGTTGCTGGAACCGATGGAAAGCCAAGTGTCGCACAGCAGGATCTTGGCGTGCAGGAAACGGGGCTGGTATTCGAAGATGCGCACCCCGGCGGCCAGCAGCCTGGTGTAATAGCGCCGGGCGGCGTGGCGCACGCCGGGATGATCGGTGTGCGGTCCCGGCAGCAGCAGGCGCACGTCGCAGCCCTGGCGCGCCGCCTGGTACAGGGCGCGGCGTATCTTCCACGACGGAATGAAGTAGGCGCTGGCGATCCAGATGCGCCGCTCGGCGCCGCGCAGGCGGGTGAGCAGCGAGCGTTTGATCTCCATGCGGATCGGTTCGTTGAGGGTGACGCGACCGGCGCTATGGCCGGGCGCGTGCGAGGGGTAGGGCGCGGGGCCTTGCGGCTGGCCTGGCGTTGCCGGGGCAGGGAGCATGTCGTGTTCGTTGCCCCGGGTGATGCCCCACACCTGGGCAAAACTCTGCTGCCAGTCGGCAACGCAGGGACCGCGCACGGCGAGCATCACGTCGTGCCAGTGCAGCGGCAGGGTGGGGGAGAAGTCGTCGGTGATGCCGGCGCCGCCGGTATAGGCGATGTCGCCGTCCACCAGCAGCAGCTTGCGATGGTCGCGCCACAGGTTGCGGCGCAGCTTGCCGTAATGCAGCGGATTGTAGAAAGTGAGCCGGACGCCGGCATCGAGCAGGCGGCGGCGATCACTGTTGTTCAGCTCGCGCGCGCCGAAGTCATCCAGCAGCAGGTAGACCTGCACGCCGCGCGTGGCGGCGGCGGCGAAGGCCGCGATGAACTCATCGGCGATGGCACCGGACTTGAACAGGTACATCTCCAGCAGCACATAGTGCCGCGCCGCCTTGATGGAGGTCAGCATCGCCGGAAAGAAATGCCCGCCGTCGACCAGCAGTTCGAAGCGGTTGCCGCTGCGCCAGGGAAAGCGTTTGCGGTTGCGGGGGAGCGGGGCCTGCATGGCGTCTGACTATAGTTTCGAGTGTCGAGTGTCGAGTGTCGAGTTTCGCAAGACCGGCGGCGGCGCCCTGCCGCATCAACCGGTGGCAGCCCCGGTATTTTCCACTGCTTCGAGGCGGTCCTGCCGCACGCGCAGCTGCAATTCGCCCCGCAGCAGACGCTCCAGGTCGTGGCCGATGAGCTGGGCGCGCCAGCCGTGGCGCAGTGCCGCCGTCTCGTCGCCGCTGAGCAGGCGCTCCACCTCGCGCCGTGGCGCCAGCGTCGGGACGCTCACCTGGTGCTCTATGGCACGCAGGCGCACCAGGGCCATCATGGCGTCGGCCACCGCTTCCTGTTCCGGTGCCAGGCGCAGCACCGGCTCCAGTTGCGGCCACGCAGTCGCCGGCTGCTGGCGGCCCTGCCTGATCAAGTCGAGCAGCAGCCGGCCATGGCGCTCCACCGTGCCCTTTTCCAGGCCGCGGATGCGGGCCAGCTTGTCGACGCTGTCCGGCATCAGCTTGGCCATGTCGAACATCACTTCGTCTTTCAGCACCCAGCGCCGCGGCCGGTCGGAATCCTGCGCCGTTTGTTCGCGCCAGGCGGCAATCTGCTGCAGTACCGCCAACTGCACGCCCTTGAGGAAATTCACCCCCTTGATGCGGCGCCAGGCTTCCAGCGGCGGGCTGTCGTAGGTGCGCGGATCGGACAGGGCGGCGAAGTCGTCGGCCAGCCAGGGCAGGCGACCGTTCTGTTCCAGCGCCGCGCGCTGGCTCAAATAGACCTTGACCAGGTAGCGCACGTCGTCGGCGGCGTAGTCCAACTGTTCCGGCGTCAGCGGACGCAGGCTCCAGTCGGCGCGGCTGTGCGCCTTTTCCAGTTCCACGCCGAGGGTTTCCTTGACCAGGGCGCCGTAGCCTATCTGATCGCCGTGGCCGAGCAGGGTGGCGGCGAGCTGGGTGTCGAACACCGGCGTCGGCGGCGTGCCGCGCATGACGTGAAAGATTTCCAGGTCCTGCCGTGCCGCGTGCAGCACCTTGAGGATGCTCGGGTCGTACAGCAGGTCCAGCAGCGGGCCGAGGTCGTCGATACCGAAGGGGTCGATGCAGACGGCGCTGTCCTCGTCCGCGGTGGCGATCTGGATCAGGCACAGTTGTGGGTAATAGCTCTTCTCCCGCATGAACTCGGTGTCGAGGGCGAACCAGCTGTGTTTGCGCAGTTGGGCGCAATAGGCGGCGAGGTCGGCGTGATTGTCGATGTAGGGTACGGACATGGCGGCGGCTGATCCTGAATGAACAGTGGCAAGTATACGGTGAAAAGGTTGCATTGCTGCCGTATCGGCGCGAAAGGTATCATGGGCGACGCCGTTGCGGCACCGGACGCTCATGCAATGAATCGACTGCTCAAGATTTTTATGGATATCTGCCTGCTGCGTGCCGGGCCCCAGCATCTGCCGGCATCGCGCTTTCTGCTCACGCTGACCCTGGTGATGCATGCGGCGCTGGGGGTGGTGTTCGCCCTGTTCACGCTGCCGCTGCCGCAGGCCCTGGTGGCGGCGGCGATAGGCACGGCATTGCTGGTCGGTGTGGTGCAGGCCCTGTTGCTGGTGCACGGCAAAGCCGAGCGTGTGCAGCAGACGGCGACGGCGCTGGCGGGTAGCGAAATACTGCTCGGCCTGCTGGCGCTGCTGCCGACGGCCTGGTTCTATACGGTGGAGAGCAACGATGCCCGCGTGCTGCCGTCCCTGCTTTCCCTGCTGGCCATCGTCTGGAGCGTGGTGGTGACGGTGCACATATTCCGCGCCGCCCTGCAGGTCAGCCAGGGCATGGCCCTGCTGTTTGCCCTGGGATACACCATCATGGCCTATAGCGTGCTGGGGCTGGTGGTCTGAAACAGAGAGACAAGATACAAGTGACAAGATGCAAGGGAATGAACTCGCTGCGCTGGTGCTGTTATGAGTTCAAACCACCGTGCGCGCAGTGCACTCCTTCCCTTGTATCTTTTCTCTTTCCTCTTGTATCCGGTTAAAGCAAGGCGAAGTTATGCACGTACACATACTCGGTATCTGCGGCACCTTCATGGGCGGCATCGCGCTGCTGGCGCGGGCGGCCGGGCATTCGGTGTCGGGACAGGATGCCGGGGTGTACCCGCCCATGAGCGAGCAGCTCGCCGCCGCGGGCATCACCCTGACCGAGGGCTATGCGCCGGAGGGGATCCCCGCCCACACCGACATGGTGGTGATCGGCAATGCCCTGTCGCGCGGCAACCCGGCGGTGGAGCACGTGCTGAACCGCAACATCCCCTATACCTCCGGGCCGCAATGGCTGGCGGAACACGTGCTGCACGAGAAATGGGTGCTCGCCGTCGCCGGCACCCACGGCAAGACCACCACCGCGTCCATGCTGGCCTGGATACTGGAATACGCCGGCATGGCACCGGGTTTTCTCATCGGCGGCGTGCCGCACAATTTCGGCCTGTCGGCCCGCGCCGGCGAGACGCCGTTCTTCGTGGTGGAGGCCGACGAGTACGACACCGCTTTCTTCGACAAGCGCTCCAAGTTCGTCCATTACCGGCCGCGCACGGCCATCCTCAACAATCTCGAATTTGACCACGCCGACATCTTTCCCGACCTCGCCGCCATCGAGCGGCAGTTCCATCACCTGGTGCGTACCGTGCCGGGCGAGGGGCTGATCCTGGCGCCGGCGCAGGATGCCGCCCTGGAGCGGGTGCTGAAGATGGGCTGCTGGACGCCGGTGGAGGCATTCGGGGGCGGCCAGGGCTGGAGCGCAGGTTTGCAGGCCGCCGACGGCAGCCGCTTCGAGGTGTTCTGGAACGGCGTTTCCCAAGGGGCGGTGCACTGGGGGCTGCTGGGGCAGCACAACGTCAACAACGCCCTCGCCGCCATCGGCGCGGCGCGCCACGCCGGGGTGCCCGCCGCCCAGGCCTGCGCCGCCCTGGGGGAATTCCGCAGCGTGCGGCGCCGGCTGGAACTGCGCGGCGTCGCCGGCGGGGTGGCGGTGTACGACGATTTCGCCCACCATCCCACGGCCATCGAAACCACCCTGGCCGGCCTGCGCCGCCGCGTCGGCAGCGCCCGCATCCTGGCGGTGCTGGAGCCGCGCTCCAACACCATGCGCCTCGGCGTGCACCGCGACACCCTGGCGCCGTCCCTGGCCGCGGCGGACCTGGTCCTTCTCTACCACCCCGCCGATCTGGGTTGGGATCTGGCGGCCGCAGCCGCATCTCTGGGAGAGCGGGGCGTCGTCTACGCTGATATAGATGCCATCGTCGCCGCCGTCCGCGCCGCTGCCCGCCCCGGCGATCACGTATTGGTGATGAGCAACGGCGGCTTCGGCGGCATCCACGCCAAGCTGCTGGCAGCCTTGGAACAATCAACACCTGCCGCAGAGGCGCAGAGGCGCAGAGAATGTTAATAACGGTTAAATATCGCGCGAGCGTTCCGTCGGTCAACCCGCAGCCATTCGAGACCACGGGTGTGAGCGAATCGTTTATCTCTGCGTCTCTGCGCCTGGGAAATATGTTCCGGACATTTCCAACCGACTACATCCATGTAGTCGTCTGCGACATGGGGTTTTGGATCCGATGAGCCGCGACGCCATCAGTCTGGCCATGACCGGTGCCTCCGGCGCGCCCTACGGCCTGCGGCTGTTGCAGTGCCTCATCGAGGCGGGACAGCAGGTGTATCTGATGGTGTCGAGTCCGGCGCAGGTGGTGCTGGCGACGGAAACCGATTTGAAGGTGCCGGGACGGCCGGAGGAGATGCAGGCCTTCTTCAGCGGCATGTTCAAGGCCGCGCCGGGACAGCTGCAGGTCTTCGGCAAGGACCAGTGGCTGGCGCCGGTGGCCAGCGGTTCCAGTGCGCCGCGGGCGATGGTGGTGTGCCCCTGCTCCACCGGTACCCTGTCGGCCATCGCCACCGGGGCCAGCAACAACCTCATCGAACGCGCCGCCGACGTCATGCTCAAGGAGCGGCGCCAGCTCATCGTGGTGCCGCGCGAAATGCCGCTGTCGGCCATCCACCTGGAACACATGCTCACCCTGGCCCGCCTCGGCGTCACCATCATGCCGGCCAGCCCCGGCTTCTATCACCGGCCCGGGCAGGTGTCCGATTTGGTTGACTTCGTGGTGGCGCGCATACTCGACCATCTGCAACTGCCGCAGGAGCTGGCCCCGCGCTGGGGCGACTAGGAGCGGATGATGAGCAGGCTGAACCTACCCTTGTTTCCCCTGCATACTGTACTGTTCCCCGGCGGCGTCCTGGCGCTGCGCGTGTTCGAGGCGCGCTACCTGGACATGGTGAGCGACTGCATGCGCCGGGGCAGCGGCTTCGGCATTTGCCTCATCCGCGACGGCAAGGAGGTGGGGGCGGCTGCCAGCACCTACGAGGTCGGCACCCTGGTGCACATCAGCTGGTTCGACCGCCGCGACGACGGCCTGCTCGGCATCACCGTCAACGGCGAACAGCGCTTCCGCATCCTCTCCAGCGCCGTGCAGCCGGACCAGCTCGTCCGCGCCGAGGTGGAACTGCTGGCGGTGGAGCCCGTCTGCGCCGTGCCGGACGACTGCCTGCCCCTGGTCCGGGTGCTGCAGGGCATCCTCGAGCAGCTCGATTTCCCCTATGCCAAACTGCAACCCCGCTACGACGACGCCGGCTGGCTCGGCGCCCGCCTCACCGAATTCCTGCCCCTCAAGCTGGAGCTGAAGCAATACCTGCTGCAAATGGACGAACCGCTGGCGCGGCTGGAGCGGCTGCGGGCGATCGTCGAGAGCGGCGACTACACCGCAAGCTGACGGTCGTCGGGCAGGCCGCCGTCATCGCCGCCGCAACAGCACCACCTCCCTGCCGTCGCCCCGCCGCCGTTCATCCACCGTCCACCCCACTGCTTCCAGATCACCCCGCAGCGAGTCCAGCGGCGCAACGAAATCCTCCAGCGTGCGCGGCACGGTGAAGGTGCCCAGCACGCGCTGCGCCTCCAGCCAGGCGGCGTTGCCGATCCACAGCGGAGTACCGCCCGGCCGCAGGCGTCGGCCGCTGGGCCACAGGCGCAGCACGCGCAGGCGCCGGCCGTCGGCCTCGGGTTTGATCAGCAGCAGTTGCTGGTGCTGTCCTTCGTGTACCTGCGGCAGTACCGGCAGTTCCGCCGCAGCGGCGGCGAGGTTGAGCCATTGCAGCCAGCTCACTGCGTCGAGGGTGACCGGCTGCCGCCAGCCGCGGGTCTCCAGCGCCTGTTGCAGCGCCGGCAGCCCGCCGGCGTATTGCAGCGTGATCGGCTGGTTGCGGCGGTGGCGCACGTCGCCGCGTTCGGCAGGCAGGGCGGCCCAGTCCTGTTGCAGCCATTGCGCGGCGTCGAGATCGACCACCGCCGGTAAGGCCACGCGGCGGCTCAGCTCGGTGTTGTACTGGTAGGTCCAGTGCCATACGCCCGCCGCCAGTATGCTCACCAGGGCCACGCCCAGCAGCGGCCGTGCCGCCGGCCGGCCCGACGGATGGCGCAGCCAGGCGATGCCGAGCAGGGTCGACCACAGCAGGCCCAGGGACAGCCCGATCACCACCTCCGACAGGGGCTGGGTATCCAGATAGAGCTGGGCGAAGCCGAGCAGGCTGAGCAGCAGGGCGGTGCTGCCGTAGGCCAGCCAGCGCCAGCGCTCGCGCACCTCACGGCCCAGGAGCACCGCCAGGAAGCCGTACAGCACGGCGGCGAACAGCATGGGCTGGGCCGCCGTTCCCGCGGCCGGCGGCAGCAGCCGCAGCAGGCTGAACAGGGCGGCGAAGAGCAGGGCCGCCAGCCAGTGGCCCGCCGCCTGCCAGTGGCGGCGCCAGATCAGCCACAGCAGCACGGTGGCGAACAGCGGCAGTAGCGTGGTGGCGGCGCCGAAGGCGGCGAGGGACAGCAGCAGCCGATCGGCCCAGGGAGTGTGCCAGGCCTGCAACAGCTGTCGCACCGCCAGGTCCAGATCGGGCAGGGCGCTGCCGCCCAGCGCCTGCAGGGCCCACAGCAGGGTGGCGCCGGCCAACAGCAGCAGCAGGCCGAGCAGGGTCAGGCCGCGGGCCTCGGGGTGGGCCGGGTCGAGCAGGGCGGCGGGGAGATGGCCCAGGCGCGGGTGGCGCCCGGCCCAGTCCAGGCCGTAGCGCAGCAGGCGGTGGGCATGGCGGTGATAGAGGTTGAACAGGCGGCGCGTCAGCCACAGCACCAGGATCAGCAGCAGCAGCAGGGTGCCGAGCAGCATGGCCAGCCGCGTCGCCACCTCGGCGGCCAGACCCAGGGAGGCGGCAAACACCATGCCGGGCAGCACGTATACCGGTGCCCACAGCAGGCCGGAAACCACGTTGACGGCGACAAAGCGTCGCGGCGGCATGTCGAGCATGCCGGCCACCACCGGGATCACCGGCCGGATCGGGCCGATGAAGCGGCCGAGCAGGACGCTCTTGCCGCCGTGGCGGTGGAAGAAATCCACCGAGCGCGCCAGCAGCTCCGGATGGCGGCGCAGTGGCCACATCACGCGGATGCGCTGGTGGAAGTGACGCCCCAGCCAGAAACTGACCCCGTCGCCGGCGATGGCGCCCGCCGCCGCCCAGGCCAGGGTCGGCCACAGCGGCAGCACCCCCGCGCCCACCAGGGCGCCGACGCCGAACATCAGCACCGCGCCGGGCAGGAACAGCCCCACCAGCGCCAGCGATTCGCCGAAGGCGACGCACATGATCGCCACGCCGGCCCAGGCCGGGTTGGCGCGTATCCAGTGCAGCAGTATGTCGAGCAGGCCGAAGTCCATCGAATTATTCTATCGGGTTGCGGGGCGCAGGAGCGGAAGGCACACTGCCGGAACAGAGATACAAGTGACAAGTTGCAAGATACAAGGGGACGAACTCGCTACGCTCGTGCCGTCTGCAATTTGAGTCTGCTCCCTGCATCAACACCCAAATAACAAGACAAGAGGAGTCACTGCGTGAAACTGGAAACCATCGCCATCCACGGCGGCTATTCCCCGGAACCGACCACCAAGGCGGTGGCGGTGCCCATTTATCAGACCACCTCCTATGCCTTCGACGACACCCAGCACGGTGCCGACCTGTTCGACCTGAAGGTGCCGGGCAACATCTACACCCGTATCATGAATCCCACCACCGCCGTGCTGGAGCAGCGCGTGGCGGCAATGGAAGGCGGCGTGGCGGGACTGGCGGTGGCCTCGGGCATGGCGGCCATCACCTATACCGTGCAGACCCTGTGCGAGGTGGGCGACAACATTGTGGCGACCACGCGCCTGTACGGCGGCACCTACAACCTGTTCGCCCACACCCTGCCGCGCATGGGGATCGAGGTGCGTTTCGCCGCCCACGACGACATCGACGCCCTGGCCGCGCTCATCGACGACAGGACCAAGATGGTGTACTGCGAGTCCATCGGCAACCCTGCCGCCAATGTGGTGGATCTCGGCCGCCTGGCTGAGGCGGCCCACGCCAGGGGCGTGCCGCTGGTAGTGGACAACACCGTGCCCTCGCCCTATCTGTGCCGCCCCATCGAGCACGGCGCCGACATCGTGGTCCATGCCCTGACCAAGTACATGGGCGGCCACGGCAATTCCATCGCCGGCATCATCATCGATTCGGGCAAGTTCGACTGGAAGGCCAACGCCGGGCGCTTCCCCATGCTCAACACCCCGGACCCGTCCTATCACGGCGTGGTTTACACCGATGCCTTCGGACCCGCCGCCTTCATCGGCCGGGCCCGTGTGGTGCCGCTGCGCAACATGGGCGCGGCCCTGTCGCCGTTCAACGCCTTTCTCATCCTGCAGGGCATCGAGACCCTGGCCCTGCGCATGGAGCGCCACGGCGCCAACGCTCTCAGGGTGGCGCGGATGCTGAAGCAACACCCGCAGGTGCGCTGGGTCAACTATCCGGGCCTGCCCGATTCCCCCGACTACCCGCTGGTGCAGAAGTACATGCGCGGCGGCAACGCCTCCGGCATCCTGTCCTTCGGCATCGACGGCGGGCGCGAGGCGGGCGCGCGGTTCATCGATGCCCTCCAGCTCATCGTGCGCCTGGTGAACATCGGCGACGCCAAGTCCCTGGCCTGCCATCCGGCCACCACCACCCACCGCCAGCTCAACGACGACGAGTTGAAGGCGGCCGGCGTGTCGGCGGACATGGTGCGCCTGTCCATCGGCATCGAGCACATCGACGACATCATCGCCGACATCGAGCAGGCGCTGGCGGCGGCCAAATAAAAAACGCCGCGCGGGCGCGGCGTTTTCAGTTACGAGTTTCGGGGCGCTTCGAAACCTGAAACTCGTAACTCGAAACTTGGATTTATCCAGTCAGTTTCCCCAGCATTACGTCGATTTCGCGTTCCGCGGCACACCAGTCCTCTGCCTCGGCGCCGCCGCCGAAACCGCGGTGCAGGGCGCGGTAATACGCCGCCTCCCGGATCATGTGCAGGCGCGATTCCTCGTTGATGTTTGCCGGCGCGGCCTTTTTGGCACGCGGTGCGCTGTTTTTCGGAGCAGCGGCTTTGGGGACGGAGGCCTTCGGGGCTGCGGCCTTCGGCGCGGCCTTTTTGGCGGGGGTGGTTTTGGGGGCGGCCTTGGGTTTTGCATCCTTGCCGGCGGTGGTTTTCTTGCTGGTGGTGGTTGATTTTTTGTTTTCTGCCATGATGTGCTCCCTGACCGATGCTGGCGCGTAATGAATCTTCACTGAGGATAGTCTACGCCGGTTATTGTGCTACGGATCGGTGAAACTTCAATGACAAAGTTATCCCACCGGCCCGCTGCGTAATGGCGGCGTGGGGCGCCGGGTGTGAACCGATGCACGCCTTTCGTCACAGGCAGGGTGCATAGTGTCCCGTGGGATGCGGACTGGGATAAAATCAGTGGCTGCGGAATCCCAGGTAACCAGGCGGCGGAAAGGGCCGGATGTGCCGTGTTACCGTATCGACAACAACAACCAAGCAGGGGGCCGCGCGGCGGAAGCCGGACGTGGCAAAGCAAGGAGAATGGTATGAAATTTATGCTGAGTGGATTGACCGGACGCAACTGGGCGGCTTTGTGGCTGGCACTGGCTGTGCTTGCGGGTGGGTCGGCGTGGGCCGCGGACGACATGCCGGGACGTACCCGCTTTCCGACGGTGAAATGGGTGGAGCTGGAGCAGCTCAAGGCCATGCATCCCAACGTCATCGTCGTCGACGCCCGTTCGCGCTATGAATACGACACGCTGCATATCAAGGGCGCCACCAACGTGGTGTACGGGGACGGCGGCTTTATCGACGAGATCAAGGCGCTGCGGGCCGGCTCCAGCCACCCCATCGTGTTTTACTGCAACGGCCGCACCTGCATGAAATCCTACGAGGCCACCCTCGACGCGCAGAATGCCGGGGTGAGCGACGTCTTCACTTTCGATGTCGGCATCTTCGACTGGGTCAAGGCCTATCCGGACGACTCGGTGCTGTTGGGCAAATCACCGGTCGATCCCGCCAGCCTGATCGGCAAGGACAAGCTGAAGGCGCACACTCTCGGCGTGGCTGAGTTCGAGAAGCGCATCGGCGATTCGGCCATCATTCTCGACGTGCGCGACCGCTACCAGCAGGAGGGCACCACCCTGTTTCCCATGCGCCAGCACTCGGTGCCGCTGGACAATACGGCCCTCAAGCGTTACGTGGAACAGGCCCGGGCGGAGGGCAAGACCCTGCTGATTTACGATGCCACCGGCGGCCAGGTGCGCTGGCTGCAGTACTACCTGGAGTCGGAAAACGTCGCGTCCTACTACTTCCTCAAGGGCGGCGCCAAGGCCTATTACGACGAATTGATGAGCGAGATGGTCAGCCGCAGCGCCAAGGCCAAATAATCGGCCGGTCGCCGGGGCGGTTCAGGCCGCGCCGGCGGCCAGCAGCTGCTGCAACAGGCTCAGCAGCTGGGTCCGGCCCAGCGGCTTGGCGACGAAGGTGGTGCAGCCGGCGGCGAGGGAGGAGCGGCGATCCTCCTCCAGCGCGCTGGCGGTGAGGGCCACGATGGGCGCCGGCGGGCGGGCGTGTTCCGCCTCCCAGGCGCGGATGCGCCGGGTGGCGCTCCAGCCGTCCAGCTGCGGCATCTGGATGTCCATCAGCACGGCGTCGAAGTGGTGCTGCGTGTACAGGGTCACCGCTTCCGCGCCGTCTTCGGCAAAGGTGATGCGGCAGGGCGTATCACCCAGGAACTCCTTGATGACCAGCCGGTTCATGGCCGAGTCGTCGGCCACCAGCAGGTGTGCCGGCGGCAGGTCGGTGCAGGCCGCCGGCAGGACCTCGGTCGCCGCAGCGGCGACATCGCCCTGCGGCAGGCGGACAGTGAAGCTGAAGCGGCTGCCCTGCCCCGGCTCGCTTTCCACCGCAATTCTCCCCCCCATGGCATCGATCAGACGGCGGCAGATGGACAGCCCCAGGCCGGTGCCGCCCTGCTGCCGCGTCTGCCCGGCATCGAGCTGGCTGAACGGCGCGAACAGGCCGGCGAGCTGCTCCTGGGGGATGCCTATGCCGGTGTCGCTGACGCTGAAGCGCAGCATGTCGGCGCCGTCCGCCTCGGCCACCGTGAGCAGGACGTCGCCGTGGTGGGTGAACTTGATGGCGTTGCCGATCAGGTTGACGAGTATCTGGCGCAGGCGCTGGGCGTCGCCGCTGCGCCACAGGGCCAGCCCGGGGGCGACCTCGACCCGCAGCAGCAGTCCTTTCGCCGCCGCCTGGGCGCCGAGCAGCCCGAGCACCTCATCCAGCAGATGCCCCAGATGGAAGACCCGATCGGCCAGTTGCAGGCCGCCGGCCTCGATGCGCGAGAAGTCCAGGATGTCGTCGAGGAGGTTGAGCAGGTGGCGACCGGCGGTCTGGAAGGTCCGGACATAACCCTGCTGGGCGCCGCTCAGCGGGCTTTGCTGCAGCAGCTCGGCCATGCCGAGGATGGCGTGCATCGGGGTGCGGATCTCGTGGCTCATGGTGGCGAGGAACTGGCTCTTGATGCGGCTGGCCCGCTCGGCGGCGTCGCGCGTCTGACGCAGCTCGTCCTCCATGGCGCTGCGTTCGGTAATGTCGCGGGCGTTGACCACCAGCGCCGCGGGTTCGCTGTCGCCGATACGGCGTGCCACGCATTGCAGCAGCCGCCATTCGCCGCTGCTGTGGCGCCAGCGGCTTTCCGCACTGACGCTGACGTTGACGCCGACGCTGCTGGCGGCCAGCAGCTGCCTCAGATTATCGCGGATGCCCGGCTGATCGTCGGGATGGATCAGATCGAAGACCGCGAGCCCCGCCAGTTGTTTGCCCGTGTAGCCGAGCAGGGTTTCGGTGGAGGGGCTGTGGAACAGCAGTTGGCCGTCCGCCGCCACCGCCACCAGCATGTCCGGCGCGTTTTCCACCAGGGAGCGGAAATGCTGTTCCCGCTCCCTGACGTCCTGCAACAGCTGGCTGTTCTCGAACTGCAGGCGGATGGTGTCGAGCATGGTGCGGTGATTGATCTCGCCCACGGTGAGGATGAACACGAAATAGAACGCCAGCAGCCCACTGACCACCATGTGGATGGGATCGCCGATGAACAGTATGGCAAGGGCCGGCGGCAGGATGGCGGCGAGGGCAAACAGCACCAGGCTGGCCCACAGCGAGGCCTGCGAGGCCGCCACGCCGGCGGTGATGCCGCAGATCAGCAGCAGAATCACGGCACTGAGCAGCGGCTCCGCCGGGTTGTAGAACAGGACGCCGCCGACGCCCCACATGAGGCCGGCGGCGGTGGAGCCATGGACGAAGGAGCGGCTCCAGCGCGTGGCGGTGATGTCGCGGTCCCGGGCGGCCTCGTAGCGGCGGTGGCGGAGGATGTTGGCGAGGGTGACGAGGGTGATGGCGCCGAACCAGGCCAGCATGGGCTGGGGATCGAGGCGGCCCCACCACAGCAGAACCAGCAGCCCGCCAAACAGAATGTTGAGGGTGAGTATCGGTGTCGGGGCGCGGCGGTGGAACATGTCCACCAGCGCCGCGTCCACGGCGGCAGTGTGCGGCGGCGGCGTGCGCTGTAGCGTGTTGGTCGGGGTATTCATTCCGTTGTCATCGAGCCTGTGAGGCGGTGTTCCCTGTAAAACCCTATTCTAAGTCAGGTACTGCGGGCCTGTCAGTCCGCCACGTAGGGATTGCTCAGGCGTTCGCGGCCGAGCGTGGAGGTCGGGCCGTGTCCCGGCACGAAGGTCACGGCATCGCCCAGCGGGAACAGGCGCCGGCGGATGGAGGCGATGAGGGTGTCGTGATCGCCGCGCGGAAAGTCGCTGCGGCCGATGGAGCCCCGGAACAACACGTCGCCGACGAAGGCGAGCTGCGCCTCGCGCTGGTAGAACACCACGTGGCCCGGGGTGTGGCCGGGGCAGTGAATCACTTCCAGGGCCAGGGTGCCGACCATTACGTGCTCGCCGTCGTGCAGCCAGCGATCGGGCAGAAAGGCGGCCGTCGGGGGAAAGCCGAACATCTCCGCCTGATCGGGCAGCTTTTGCAGCCAGAAGGCGTCCTCCTCCTGCGGCCCCTCCAACGGGATGCCGAGGCGATCGGCCAGGGTGCGCGCGGCACCGGCGTGATCGATATGACCGTGGGTGAGCAGCACCTTTTCCAGCGTGACGCCCGCCTGCTGCGCCGCCGCCAGCAGCCGCTCCTCGTCGCCACCCGGATCGACCAGCGCGCCGCGCAGGGTCTGTTCGTCCCAGACGAGGGAACAGTTCTGCTGAAAGGCGGTGACGGGGATGATTTGATAACGCATAAGGGAAAAAGAATCAGTCCGCGAATGAACGCCAATAAACGCAAATGTTGCGCATTTATTCGCGTCCATTTGCGTTCATTGGCGGATAGATTTGTCTGCTACAACGTCGCCAACACCCTGCCCGCCGCCGCGATGGTGGCGTCGAGGTCGGCGGTGGTGTGGGCGGCGGACACGAAGCCGGCCTCGAAGGCGGACGGCGCCAGGTAGACCCCTTCCTTCAGCATGCCGTGGAAGAACAGCTTGAAGCGATCGGCATTGCACCTGGCCACCGCCTGGGCGTAGCTGGTGATCTTGGCCTCTTCGGTGAAGAACAGGCCGAACATGCCGCCGACGTGGTTCTCGCTCATGGGGATACCGGCCCTTTTGGCTTCGGCCATGATGCCCTTGACCAGGTATTCGGTCTTCTTGCCCAGCTCGTCGTAAAAGCCGGGCTGGCTGACGATCTCCAGGGTGGTGAGGCCCGCGGCCATGGCCACCGGATTGCCCGACAGGGTGCCGGCCTGGTACACCGGGCCGAGGGGGGCGATCTTTTCCATCACCTCGCGCTTGCCGCCGAAGGCGCCCACCGGCATGCCGCCGCCGACCACCTTGCCCAGGGTGGTGAGGTCGGGCTTGATGTGGTAGTGGGCCTGGGCGCCGCCCAGGGCAACCCGGAAGCCGGTCATCACCTCGTCGAAGATCAGCACGGCGCCGTATTCGTCGCACACCGCGCGCAGGGTCTCCAGAAAACCGGGGACGGGCGGGATGCAGTTCATGTTGCCGGCCACCGGCTCGACGATGATGCAGGCGATGTGGAAGCCGTCGGTCTTGAAGACCTCGCGCACCGCGGCGGCGTCGTTGTAGGGCAGGGTGAGGGTGTGCTCGGCCAGGGAGGCGGGCACGCCGGGGCTGCTGGGCACGCCCAGGGTGAGCATGCCGGAGCCGGCCTTCACCAGCAGCGAGTCGGAGTGGCCGTGATAGCAGCCCTCGAACTTCACGATCTTGTCGCGGCCGGTGTAGCCGCGCGCCAGGCGGATGGCGGACATGGTGGCCTCGGTGCCGCTGGACACCATGCGCACCATTTCCATCGACGGCACCAGCTGGCACAGGCGATCGGCCATTTGCGTTTCCAGCACCGTGGGCGCGCCGAAGGACAGGCCGTTGGCGGCGGTGTCCTGTACCGCCTTGATCACCGCCGGGTGCGCGTGGCCGGCGATGGCCGGGCCCCAGGAAGCGACGTAGTCGATGTACTGCATGTCGCTCTCGGACCACAGGTAGGCGCCCTGCGCCTTCTTGAAGAACAGCGGCTCGCCGCCCACGCCCTTGAAGGCGCGCACCGGGGAGTTCACGCCGCCGGGAATGTGCTGCTGGGCGGCGACAAAGAGTTCGTGCGAGTGGGGCATGGCGGTACCTTTCCAAATTTAACAAAGGAAAATTCGTTCAACACAACGGGGTCAAGAACTTCAACCCTGTCGCAGAGACGCCGAGGCGCGGAGAACATTGAATTGAATTCTCTGCGCCTCCGCGCCCCGGCGGCGAAATGGTTTTATCTTTAAACCTTGTCGAACAGCGCAGAAATACGCTGTGCGGCGGCGCGGATGTCGCTGTGGCCGAATACGTCGCTGATGACGGCCAGCAGATCGGCGCCGGCCTCGACCAGCAGCGCGCCATTGTCCGCGGTGATGCCGCCGATGGCAACCACGGGGACACGCAGCTGCGCCCTGGTCTGGCGCAGTAGCTCGGGCGTGGCGCGCACGGCGTCCGGTTTGACGCTGGAGCTGAAGAAGGCGCCGAAGGCGACGTAGTCGGCGCCGGCCTGCTGTGCTGCGAGAGCCAGTTCCAGCCGGTCATAGCAGGACACGCCGATGATGGCGTCCGTGCCCAGCGTCGCCCGTGCCTGGCCGACGTCGCCGTCGTCCCGGCCCAGGTGCACGCCGGCGGCGCCGACCGCCAGGGCCAGCTCCACGTCGTCGTTGATGATCAGCGGAACGCGCAGGGCGCGGCACAGGTGCGCCAGATCCTGCGCCTCCCACAGGCGCTTGCCGGCGTCGCCGCTCTTGTCGCGGTATTGCAGCATCACCGCGCCGCCGTCGATGGCGGCGGCCACCGCCGGGATCAGCCTGTCCTCGCCGATGAGCCCGGCGTCGGTGAGGGCATAGAGGCCGCGCGGCACGACGGCGGTCATTACTCGTCCCCTTCGTTGCGCGCCCAGAACATCCGGTTGGGCAGGTGCTGGCCCATGCCGATGCGGTAACCGCTTTTCAGGGCTTCCCAGGTGTATTCCTGCGCCTCATGAATGGCGGTGAAGGGTTCCAGTCCCTGGCCGAGCAGGCCGGCGATGGCGGAGGCCAGGGTGCAGCCGGAGCCGTGATAGCTGTGCGGCAGGCGCTCCCAGGAAAAGGTTTCCAGCTTGCGCATGTTGCCGTACAGCGTGTTGTCCACGGTGGCGGTGTTTTCATGGGCCCCGGTGATCAGCACCAGCTCGCAGCCGGCGGCGAGCAGCTCCTGGCCACAGGCGTCCAGGGTGTCGGCCTCGGGCGCCAGGCGGCGCGCCTCCTGGCTGTTGGGGGTGAGTACGGTGGTGAGCGGCAGCAGCAGCTCGGTCATGGCGTCGATGAGTTCCTCGTCGGCCAGTTCGCTGCCGCCGCCGGCGCGCAGGATCGGATCGGTGACCACGGGAATGTTGGGGTAGTCGCTCAGAATGGTGTGGATCGCCTCGACGTTCTCCACGCTGCCGAGCATGCCGAGCTTGAAGCAGGCGATGGGCATGTCCTCCAGCACGGCGCGGGCCTGCTCGATCAGCAGCAGGGCGGACACCGGCTCGAAGCGGATCACGTTGCGCGTGTCCTGCACCGTCAGCGCGGTGATCACCGGCGCCGCCTGGCCGCCCATGGAGGCGATGGCCTCGATGTCGGCCTGGATGCCGGCGCCGCCGGTGGGGTCGTTGCCGGCGAAGGTCATCACCACCGGAATGTCGTATTGGGTCATGGTCTGTTCCTTAACTTCAAAGAATTGTCGCAGAGTCGCAGAGGCGCAGAGTTCCTGAAGGCAGAGGCGCTGAATTTCTTGTGGAGACACGCAATCGGCTGGATCCCATGGCCATAAACATCTCCGCGCCTCTGCGTCTCTGCGGCAGATTTTTATGTTTGCTTCAGCGTGCCCGCCATGTGGGCGATGTGGGTGGTCTTGGCCGAGAGTTCCAGCGAGCAGGTCCATTTGTAGGCCAGGTTGAGCGTTTCGGCACAGGCGTAGACGCCGTGGCCGCGCACCACGGCGATGGGGTATTCCGCCAGCATCTTCGCCACTTTCACCGGCGCCTCGGCAACGTAGTTGCTGTAGGGGATGGTAATCACCGGCACGCGCGGGAAATAGAGCTGGCCCTCGAAGTCGGGCGGCAGGTAGTCCTGGCCGTTCATGGTCAGCGCCACGGTATGGGCGCCGTGGCTGTGAAGCACCGCGCGTGCCCTGGGGTTGCGGCGGTAGACCTCCAGATGCAGCGGTGCATCCAGCGAGGCGCGCTCGCCGCACTCGCCGTCCATATGGCAGCGCACCAGGTGTTCCGCCTCCAGCAGGTCGGCGCAGCAGCCGGTGGGCGTGACCCATACCGTGTCGCCGTCTCGCACCGAGGCATTGCCGCTGTGGGAATCGTTGATGCCGTAGTGGCGCAGCCAGCGGTAATGGCGCACCAGGTCTTCGCGCAGGTCCATGGGCAATCCCGTTGCTTCAATCGAAGGGCGATTCTATCCCAAGGCGGGGCGGGCGGGCGCCCCTTGCACCGGGTTCGCCCCGTATCCGTGCAGTTTCGCCCCGCAAAGGCTTGACAAGCCGGTCTCCCGATCGTTAAATGCAAACCATTCTCATTCGTAACACGAATGAATGGCCGGGCTTGATGCCCATACACAACGCAGGGGGATAGATTTGATGAATTACCTGAAACTCGCATCCGTAGTAGTCCTCGCCGCCCTGGCGGCACCGGCGCTGTCCGCCGAGTATCCCATAGGCTACCCGCAGCAGCGCCACGGCATGGAGATCGCCGCGGTCTATCTTCAGCCGGTGGTCATGGAGCCGGATGGCATGATGCGCGTCCCGGCCGAGTCGGACATCCACATCGAAGCCGACATCCATGCCCTGGCCGACAATCCCAACGGCTTCGCCGAGGGCGACTGGATGCCCTACCTGGTGATCAAGTACGAAATCACCAAGAAGGGCGGCGAGACCATTCGCGGCGACATGATGCCCATGGTGGCCAGCGACGGGCCGCACTACGGTGACAACGTCAAGCTGTCCGGCCCCGGCAAGTACACCGTCAAATACGACATCGCCGCGCCCACCGCCAACCCCATGGCCCACTTTGGCCGCCACACCGACCGCCTCACCGGCGTGCGCCCCTGGTTCAAGCCGTTCAGCGTGGAATACGAGTTCACCTACGCCGGCATCGGCAAGAAGGGGGGCTACTGATGAATTCCCGTCTGAAGCGAACGGTACTGGCCCTGGCCCTGGCCGCCGCCAGCGGCACAGCGGCGGCGGCCCCCAGCGTCGACGAACTGCTCAAGCGCATCGAGGAACTGGAGCGGCGCCAGCACGGCGTCGACGAGGCGCTGGAGAGCGAGCGCCTGTCGGAGAAGGAGCCCGAGCTGGTGATGCGCCTGAAGGATGTGGAGTTCCGTACCCTGAGCCTGCAAAAGCAGGCCCGTACCATCGATGCACTGGAGGGCGTGACTGCCAGCTTCGGCATGGTGATGGTGGGGCAGAACGCCAGCAAGGACACCACGGTGAGCGGCGAGGGCGAAAGCCACCTCAATTACCGCGCCGACGTGGTGGTCACCCTGCCCGGCGGCGACATCGGCCGCGCCAGCGGCAGCCTGTTCGGCCAGTTCCGCCTGGGTCAGGGTGGCGGCATGCTGGATTTGCAGGACGGCTTCACCTCGTCCAATGCCACCACCTTTCAGATCAGCGGGCCGCCGTCGGACAGCACCGCGGTCCTGGCCCAGGCCTGGTACCAGCTCGACGTGCCCATCGGCGGCGAGGGCAGCGCCCGCGAGCCACGTGAACACCTGGAATTCAACATCGGCAAGATGGACCCCTTCCTGTTCTTCGATCAGAACAGCATCGCTGACGACGAAACCATGCGCTTCATGAACAGTGCCTTCGTCCACAACCCGCTGCTCGACGCCGGCGGCGACGTGGGCGTGGACGACTACGGCTTCACCCCCGGTGCGCGCCTGTCCTACCACAACGAAACCGGCGCGCCGGAGTGGTGGGCGGTGTCGGTGGGCGTGTTCGCCGCCGGCGAGGGCGCTGCGTTCAACGACAGCTTCAACGCCCCCTTCGTCATCGCCCAGCTGGAGACCGGTCGCAAGTTCTTCGGCGGCCTGGACGGCAACTACCGCCTCTACGGCTGGAGCAACGGCCAGGCCAGCGAGTTCAACGACGGCCTGGTGAGCGAGCACCACACCGGCTGGGGCGTGTCGGCCGATCAGCGCTTCGGCGACGCCGTCACCGTGTTCGGCCGTTACGGCGTTTCGACCGGCGGCACGGTCAAGTTCGACCGGGCCCTCACCCTGGGCGCCGAGTTCGGCGGCAGCTACTGGGAGCGGGCCGGCGATGCCGTCGGTGTGGCGGCGGGTTGGCTCAGTCCCAGTGACGAATACAAGGCGGCCAATCCGGGGCGCGACAAGGCTGAGGAACTGGTGGAGCTGTTCTACCGCTGGCGCCTGAACGCCCAGCTGGCGGTGACGCCGGACATCCAGTGGGTGCGCAACCCGGCCGGCGACGGCAGCGCCAAGGACCACTGGTTTGCCGGCGTGCGCGCGGCGGTGAACTTCTGATCGGTACCTTGGCGGGGCGTGCGCGCCCCGCGCTTTTGTGAGGAGCAAGGCCATGGCTGTCGACGATATGCATACCCAGCGCCTGCTGAGCGGCGCGGTGGATCACCTGAACAAGTTCGTGCTGGCCGGCTGTTCCCGTTCCGGCGCCATCGCCTGCGTGTTGCTGGCGGCGCTGGCCGAGCGCGGCGGCGACGATGATGCGCTGGGCGGTGCCTGCCGCCGTCTGAGCGAGACCCTGGAGAGCCTGGCCGGCATGCCGGCGGGTGAACGCGGGGCGCTGGCGCCGTGGGTCGGCGTGGTTGATGGATGAGGAAATCATTGATCTCGCCAAGACGCAGAGCACACCAAGAAAAGAAAAACACTTCCGGTTTCCTTGGCGCTCTTGGCGTCTTGGCGAGAGTTATTGCTTGAGGATTCGATGATGAAAGATTTGTTGCGGGTAACTGTGATAGGCGCATTGGCTCTATGGCTGGTGTTGGGCGGCGTGCCGGTGCAGGCCGCCGAACTGCCTACCTATGAGCTGGTGGCGCGGGACGGCCTGCTGATCCCGGACACGCTGCGCGTGCCCGCCGGGCAGCGCTTCAAGATCGTGGTGAGAAATGAGGGTACGGATGCCATCGAGTTCGAGAGCATCGAGCTGCGCAAGGAAAAGGTGCTGGCGCCGGGGGCGAAATCCTTCGTGGTGATCGCCCCGCTCAAGCCGGGCAGCTACCGCTATTTCGACGAGTTTCATCCGGACACCGGCCAGGGCCGGATCATTGTGGAGTGATCGCCATGGGCAACGCACTGTTCATCGTCTGGCGCGAGAGCGTGGAGGCGCTGCTGGTCATCGGCATTCTGTGGGTCTGGCTCAAGGTGCAGGGTGAGCAGCGCCGCGGCCGCTGGATCCTGTCCGGCGGCGTGGCCGCCGGGTTGCTGCTGGCCGGCCTGCTGGCCGCCGCCATGACCCTGGTGCAGGACGAGCTGGCCGGCGCGGCGCTGGAGTATTTCCAGGCCGGCATGGTGCTGGCGGCGAGCGCACTGATCACCCATATGGTGCTGTGGATGATGCGCCACGGCCGCAATATGAAGCGGCAGCTCACCGCCGGGGCGGATGCGGCCTTCAGCCGCGGCGGCGCCCTCGGCATCGCTGTCCTGGTGGCCATCGCCGTGGCGCGCGAGGGCGCGGAGACGGCGATCTTTCTCTACGGCCTCAGCTTCAACGGCGGCAGCGGGCTGTGGCTGGGGGCGGCGCTCGGCGTGGTCCTGGCGCTGGCTACCGCGGCGCTGCTGTCCCGCGGCCTGAGGTATTTCAGCTATGCCACCTTCTTCCGTGCCAGCAGCGTGCTGCTGCTGGTACTGGCCTGCGGCCTGCTGGTGGCGGGGGTGGAGCAGCTCATCGGCCTGGAGGCCCTGCCGGTGCTGATCGACCCGCTGTGGGACAGCGCCTTCCTGCTGGACGACGGCGCGGGCCTGGGCAATGTCCTGGCCACGTTTGCCGGTTACCGGGCACGGCCGTCGCTGTTGCTGCTGCTGGTGGTCGCGGCCTACTGGCTGTTCGTGCTGTGGCCGCGGCCGAGCCCTGTCGTGGCGGTTGCGGCCGGTGGCTGACGCGACGGCCGGCATGACCGCACGCGAGCTGGACCTGTGGGCCGCGGCCATCGGTGTCCTGGCCGGGGCGGTGCTGATGACGGCCCTGATCCGCTGGGTGACTTGGCCCCGCGATCTGCTGCTGGCCCCGGTGACCGATTGCGCCCTGCACGAATCGTCCTGCGCGGCATCCTGGCATGACGGCCGCCTGGGCCTGGCCCTGGGACCGCAGCCGCTGCACTGCCTGAGCCCGCTGGCGGTGGCGGCGCAGCTGGATGGCGCCTTGCCTGCGGAACTGGTGGTGGATTTCCAGGGCGTGGATGTTCCCGAGGCCTTTCATCGCACGGTGCTCGCCCCAGCTGGCGGCGGCGTCTATGTCGGCGAGGCCGTGCTGCCCCTGTGCGCCACGGGCAGCATGCAGTGGCAGGCGCGCGTCGTCGCCCGCTACGGCCGGCGCAGCGTGCGGGCCTCCTTTCCTTTTATGACCCGGGGTTGATGCAATGAACCATGAGACCTGCGTCCTGCCGCTGACCGCCGCGCCCCGTGCTCCCTGGCTGTCCCGCCTGGGGGAGGCGATGGCGCGCCGGCGCCGCTGGATCCTGGGCATCCAGTGGGCCGTGGTGGTGTTCTATCTGGTACTTGTGACGGTGCCGGCGGTCATGGACCTGCCGCCGCCCGATGCGCGCCTGTTCGACGATCTGGTGCTGTTCGCCCAGTTCCTGTTCTGGGGCATCTGGTGGCCCTTCGTGATCCTGTCCATGTTCGTGCTGGGGCGGGTGTGGTGCGGGGTGTTCTGCCCGGAGGGCACCCTGAGTGAATGGGCCAGCGGCTTCGGCCTGGGGCGGCCGGTGCCGCGTTGGATGAAGTGGGGCGGCTGGCCCTTCGTCGCCTTCGTGCTCACCACCGTCTACGGCCAGTTGGTGAGCGTGTACGAATATCCCAAGGCGGCCCTGCTGGTGCTGGGCGGCTCCACCGTGGCGGCGATGGCGGTGGGGCTGATCTATGGCCGCGGCAAGCGGGTGTGGTGCCGCCACCTGTGCCCGGTGAGCGGCGTGTTCGCCCTGCTCGCGCGCCTGGCGCCGGTGCACTTCCAGGTCGATCGCGCCACCTGGGACCGGGCGCCGCAAGTTCTGCATACCCCGGTGGATTGCGCCCCGCTCATCGACATCCGGCGCATGACCGGCACCAGCGAATGCCATATGTGCGGCCGCTGCGCCGGCCACCGCGGCGCGGTGACGCTGGCGGCGCGGTTGCCGGGACGCGAAGTTCTGGACTCCACACAGCAGACGCGGCCCTGGGAGGCGCGCCTGCTGGTGTTCGGCATGCTGGGCGTGGCCTTCGGCGCCTTCCAGTGGTCGGCCTCGCCCTGGTTCGTGGCCCTCAAGCAGCGTGCCGCCGGGTGGCTGGTGGATCGGGACAGTTTCTTCCTGTTGCAGGACGACGCGCCGTGGTGGCTGCTCACCCACTATCCCCAGGCCAACGACACCTTCAGCTGGCTGGACGGCCTGCTGCTGCTGGGCTACATCGGCGCCCAGGCGCTGCTGGTGGGCGGCTGGATCTGGGGAATGCTGCACCTGGCGGGGCGCCTGCTGCCGGGAAGCGCGCAGGACCACGCCCTGCGCCTGAGCCACGCGTTGATTCCCCTGGCCGGGATTTCGGTCTTCGTCGGTCTGTCCCTGCTCACCACCGGGCAGTTGCAGGGCGAGGGCATCATGCTGGACTGGGCAGCCTACGCGCGCATGGGCCTGCTCACGGCGGGTTTGGGCTGGAGCCTGTGGCTGGCGCGGGGCATGGCGCAGAAGCACGGCGTGCGGGGGGGATGGATCACCGTGTTCCTGGTGGCGGCCATGGTGCCCGTGCCGGTCTTGTGGGCGGTACAGTTCTGGGTCTGGTAAGGGGCAATGGATGGGGCTTTCCCGCCCGGTCCCTTTTATTTGAGCTCTTGTTGATCCATGTCAACACCTCGGGCCCCATAGGACTTTCCTTATCGGCAAATCCCAACATAGACTTGGTCTAACTCTTAGATCAAGTTTAAGTCTTCACCAAAAACAGAAGGGGTATTGCCATGAAAAGGAAGTTAGTCACCGTCGCCATCTCTTCCATCGCCCTGCTGGGCGGCGCTGCGGGTGTTTACGCGGCCAGCAAGGAACCCATCGACCCGATCCGCCCGGTGCAGGCCATCAACCTGGCCCAGGTGGAACTGGGCAAGAAGCTGTATTTCGATCCGCGTCTGTCCAAGTCGGGCTTCATCTCCTGCAATTCCTGCCACAACCTGAGCATGGGCGGCACCGACAACCTGAAGACCTCCATCGGCCACAACTGGCAGCAGGGTCCTATCAACGCGCCTACGGTGCTCAATTCCAGCATGAACGTGGCCCAGTTCTGGGATGGCCGCGCGCCGGACCTCAAGGCCCAGGCCGGCGGCCCCATTGCCAATCCCGGCGAGATGGCCTTCACCCACACCCTGGCCATCGACGTGCTGGAGTCCATCCCGCAGTACGTGATCGAGTTCAAGCAGGTGTTCGGCACCGACAAGATCACCATCGACGAAGTGACCCAGGCCATTGCCGAGTTCGAGAAGACCCTGGTGACCCCCAACTCCCGCTTCGACCAGTGGCTGCTGGGCAACAAGGATGCCCTGACCGCCAAGGAACTGGCCGGTTACAACCTGTTCAAGAACAGCGGCTGCGTCGCCTGCCACAACGGCCCGGCGGTGGGTGGTTCCTCCTTCCAGAAGATGGGCGTGGTCGAGCCGTACAAGGCCAAGAGTCCTGCCGAGGGCCTGAGCGGCGTGACCGGCAAGGATGCGGACCGCTTCAAGTTCAAGGTGCCGACCCTGCGCAACGTGGAAATGACCTACCCGTACTTCCACGACGGTGAAGCCGAGACCCTGACCGAGGCAGTGGAGATCATGGGTCGCATCCAGTTGGGCAAGAAGTTCACCAAGGAGGAGAACGCCCAGATCGTGGCCTTCCTCAAGACCCTGACCGGTGATCAGCCGGCGTTCATGATGCCGATCCTGCCGCCGTCCACCGACAAGACCCCGGCGCCGAAGCCGTTCGATTAAGTTTGCGGGAAGGATAGAAGACATCAGGCCCGGTTCGTCCGGGCCTGATTTTTTGGAGATTAGAACGGTTTGACCACCGCCAGGAGCACCACGGCGATGAGGATCAGCACCGGGAATTCGTTGAACCAGCGGTAGAACACGTGGCTGCGGGTGTTGCGGTCGGCGGCGAAGTCCTTGAGCAGGCGGCCGCAGTACCAGTGATAGCCGTACAGGATGGCCACCAGGGTGAGCTTCAGGTGCAGCCAGCCCATGTGCTTGTAGGCCAGCCAGGCGTAGTCCCACAGCATCCAGGAACCGAGCAGCAACACGACGATGGCGCTGGGGGTCATGATGCCGCGGTACAGCTTGCGCTCCATCACCTTGAAGCGTTCGATGCCCTCCTGGTCAGAGGCCATGGCGTGGTAGACGAACAGCCGCGGCAGGTAGAACAGCGCCGCGAACCAGGTCACCACGGCGATGATGTGAAAGGCCTTTACCCACAGCATGATCAGAGCATCTCCACGATCTTGCGGCGCAGCTGCGCCGTGTCCACCTCGCCCAGCTTTTGCTGCACGATGCGGCCCTCGGGGTCGATGAGGAAGGTGGTGGGGGTGAGCTTCACGTCGCCGAAGGCGCGGGCGGCGGCGCCGTCGCTGTCCAGCGCCACGGTATAGGGCATGGCGCGCTGCCTGGCCATGAAGCGCACCTGTTCCGGCGGATCGTAGGCCATGGCGATGGCGACGAGGTTGAAGCCCTTGGGCCCCAATTCGCGGTACAACTCGCTGAAATGGGGGATCTCGGCGACGCAGCCGGGACAGGTGGTGGCCCAGAAGGTGACCAGCAGCGGCTTGCCGCGGTACTGGTCTATATTGACCTGGCCGCCGTCGAGGGTGGCGACGGCCACCGCCGGTGCGGGCTTGAGGCCGGCGGGACTGAACCAGAGATAGCCCAGCAGGCCCAGCAGGGCCACGGCGAAGGCGGCGATGATCAGGTCTTTGCTTTTCATGGCGGAATCGGCTGTTCTGATGGGGGCCTGGTCGGTTCGACTCCATCCGGTGCGCTCTGTTCACGCACCCGTGGCGCTGCGACTATAGCACAGGGCCGCTGTCGGGCCGGCGGCCTCGATCGCCGTTCAGTGACCGCGGCACTTTTTCTTTCGGCCCCGTGGTCTTATCATGCCCCCCTTCATCCATGCGGACAGGACCAGTCATGATCAAGGCAGGCATCGTTGGCGGCACAGGCTATACCGGCGTCGAGTTGTTGCGGCTGCTGGCCAGTCACCCGGACGTGGAGCTGAAAGTCATCACCTCGCGCTCCGATGACGGCATGCCGGTGGCCGACATGTTCCCCAACCTGCGCGGCCGCGTGGACCTGCGCTTTTCCGCCCCCGACATGGGTGCCCTGAAGTCCTGCGACGTGGTGTTTTTTGCCACCCCCAACGGCACCGCCATGCACATGGCGCGGGAACTGCTCGAGGCCGGCGTGCGCGTGATCGATTTGGCCGCGGACTTCCGCATCCCCGACATCGCCCTGTGGGAGAAGTGGTACGGCATGACCCATGCATGCCCGGACCTGGTGGCCCAGGCCGTGTACGGCCTGCCGGAAATGAACCGTGAGGCCATCAAGGGGGCGTGCCTGCTGGCCAATCCCGGCTGCTACGTCACTGCCGTCACCCTGGGCTTCCTGCCCCTGCTGGAAGCGGGCGTGGTGTCCAATGCCGGACTGGTGGCCGACGCCAAATCCGGCGTCAGCGGCGCCGGGCGCAAGGCGGAACTGGGCATTCTCTATTCCGAGGTGGAAGGCAGCTTCAAGGCCTACGCGGTCAAGGGCCATCGCCATCTGCCGGAAATCAGCCAGAACCTCAACCATGTGGCGCATTCGCCGGTGGGACTGACCTTCGTGCCGCACCTGCTGCCCATGGTGCGCGGCATCCACGCCACGCTTTACGCCAGGCTGGAAAACCCGGCTACGGATTTGCAGGCCCTGTTCGAGCAGCGCTACGCCGACGAACCCTTCGTCGACGTGATGCCGGCCGGCGCCTTCCCCGAAACCCGCTCCGTGCGCGGCAGCAACATGTGCCGCCTGGCGGTGCACCGGCCGCAGGGCGGCGATACGGTGGTGGTGCTGTCGGTGATCGACAATCTGGTCAAGGGCGCCGCCGGCCAGGCGGTGCAGAACATGAACATCATGTTCGGCTGCGCGGAGTCCGCCGGTATCGATCAGATTGCCGTGCTGCCATGAGCCGCCTCGTCGTTACGTCGCACCGGCCCTGGCGCAACCGGGCGCTGGCCGCCGGTCTGGCGCTGGCCACGGTGCTGTCCGGCTGGGGACTGTTCGAATACGGCCGCAGCCGCGCCGGCTTTGACACCCTCACCGCCCAGCAGCAGCAGACGCAGCTGAGTCAGCGGAATGCCGAGCTGATGCAGGAGATCGTCACCCTGCGCGAAGAGAAGGCTGTGCTGGAACGCAGCATCCAGATCGACCGCCAGGCCTACAAGGCGCTGGAATCGACGGTAGGCGGACTGCAGGCGGATATCTCGGAATACAAGAGCGAGCTGGCTTTCTACCGCGGCATCGTTTCCCCCAAGGACGCCCAGCAGGGACTGCGGGTGGAGGCGTTTGACATTGCCCCCAACGGAGTGGAAAACGGTTTCCGCTACAAGCTGGTGTTAACCCAGGTGCTGAAAAGTGATAGGTTGGCTCGAGGCCGGGCCAGTTTCGAGGTCGAAGGATTGCAGGATGGGCAGAACAAGACCCTGCTGATGCATGAGGTCAATGCAGAGGCCATCAAGTTCTTCAGTTTCAATTTCAAGTATTTTCAGAATTTCGAAGGGGATCTGACGCTGCCGGCCGGCTTTATTCCGTTGCGGGTGGTGGTGAAAGTCGACCCGACCGGCGGCAACGCCGACAAGGTCGAAAAGATCGTCGAATGGCCGGTAGAGGAGGCGTGACAGAATATGTTCGGAAAAACGAAATCAACGACCAAGAGCGCCAAGATTGATACGCTGATCGGTCAGAACACGGAGATCCGCGGCGACGTGGTGTTCAGCGGCGGGCTGCACGTGGACGGCACGCTCAAGGGCAACGTCATCGCCGACCAGGACAGCGGGTCCGTACTGAGCGTGTCCGAGCGGGGACTGGTCGAAGGCGACGTGCGGGTGCCCAATGTGGTGCTGAACGGCTGCGTGGTGGGGGATGTCTATGCCTCCAACCACATCGAGCTGGCGCCCCAGGCCCGGGTCAAGGGCAATGTTTATTACAAGATTATCGAGATGGCGCGCGGCGCCGAGGTCAACGGCAACCTGGTGCACCGGGGCGAGGGGGCGGTCGACACGCCGGCGCCGGCCCAGCCGCTGGCTGCGAGGGAACCCGCGCTGGGTGATTCTTGACTAAATAACTAGGGATAACGATAATGGGTGCACTTGGACCCATCCGACTGCTTTGGAGATAGACGATGAGCGATGTTGAGAGCCCACTAATTTTTACCGATAGCGCCGCCGGCAAGGTGAAGTCGCTGATCGAGGAGGAAGGCAACAGCAACCTGAAGCTGCGGGTGTTCGTGACCGGCGGCGGCTGCTCCGGCTTCCAGTACGGCTTCACCTTCGATGAAGCCATCAACGACGGCGACACCACGGTGGAAAAGAATGGCGTGACCCTGCTCATCGACCCGATGAGCTACCAGTACCTGGTCGGCGCCGAAATCGATTACACCGAAGGCCTGGAGGGTGCGCAGTTCGTGATTCGCAATCCCAATGCGACCACCACCTGCGGTTGCGGTTCCTCCTTCTCGACCTGATACCGCTACGGCCAAATATCAGCCCCGGACCGCCATGCGGTACCGGGGCTTTTTGTTTTCAACACCTTATCCGCCGCCAGCGGCGGGGCTTCGCGCCAGGGGCATATCTGGTATCCTTATGCCCCTTTGTTTCAGTGCTCGGAGGACAGGATGAGCGAATATCTGCCGGGACTTGAGGGCGTTCCTGCCACCCGTTCCAATATCTCCTTCATCGATGGTGAGAAGGGGGTTCTGGCCTATCGTGGCTATCCCATCGAGCAACTGGCCGAGCACAGCTCCTTCGAGGAAACCACCCTGCTGCTGCTGGACGGGCGCCTGCCCACTCCCGCCGAGCTGACCGAGTTCGACGACCATCTGCGGCGCAACCGGCGGGTGAAGTACAACATCCGCGAAATGATGAAGCATCTGCCCACCACCGGCCATCCGATGGAGCTGTTGCAGACCGCGGTGGCCAGCCTGGGCATGTTCTACCCCAGCAACGAATGCCTTACCGACGCCCAGTTGTGCGACGACCTCAACTATATCCACAACATGACGGTGAAGATCATCGCGCGCATGCCGGTGCTGCTCACCATGTGGGAGCACATCCGCAACGGCTACGACCCCATCGCCCCGCGCTGCGACCTCAATTTCGCCGAAAACCTGCTGTACATGTTCAATGGCGAAGAGCCGGATCCGCTGTTGGCGGACATCATGGACACCTGCCTCGTGCTCCATGCAGAGCACACCATCAACGCCTCCACCTTCGCCGCCCTGGTTGCGGGTTCCACCCTGGCCAGCCCCTACGGCGTGGTCGCTGCCGCCATCGGCACCCTGTCCGGCCCCTTGCACGGCGGCGCCAATCAGAAGGTGGTGAGCATGCTCAAGCAGATCGGCTCGCCGGACAAGGTTAAGCCCTGGCTGGAGCAGAAACTGGCGGCCAAGGAAAAGGTGTGGGGCTTCGGTCACCGCGAATACAAGGTGAAGGACCCGCGCGCCAACATCCTGCAGAAACTGGTGGAGAAGCTGGCGCGGGAACGCGGCGTCAGTGCCGAGTTCGAGACCGCCCTGGCGCTGGAAGAGGCCGCCTCCGAACGACTGGGGGCCAAGGGCGTGTATCCCAACGTCGACTTCTATTCCGGCATCCTTTATGCCGAGATGGGCATCCCCTCCGATCAGTTCACCTCGATCTTCGCCGTCGCCCGTTCCGCGGGCTGGCTGGCCCACTGGCGCGAGCAACTGGCGGACAACCGCATCTTCCGTCCCACCCAGGTCTACAGCGGCGAGCCGCTGCGGGACTATGTCCTGATCGATAGGCGTTAAACAAAAGGGGCCGTACGGCCCCTTTTGTTTTCCAGTCCTCTGTTTCGCTAGAGACGGCCGCGGTATATACCGCCCAGCATCACCGGGTGTGCGGCGCCGGTGACCGCGGGAAGGTTGCCGGGCCTGCCGGCCAGGGTTTCCCGCGCCAGCCAGGCAAACGCCATGGCCTCCACCGCCTGCGGGTCCACGCCGAGTTCTGCCGTACTGAGTAGCGCGCGCGGCCCGAGGAGCACGGCGAGTCGCGCCATGAGCGCACTGTTGTATACCCCGCCGCCGCATGCCAACACTTCCCTTGCCCCTGCCGCATATTCCGCAACCGCCCGTGCCACGCTCGCCGCCGTCAGTTCCAGCAGGGTGGCCTGCACATCCTGCGGCGTTTCCGTGCCGTCGAGCCGGGCATCGAGCCAGGCCAGATTGAACAGCTCACGCCCGGTACTCTTCGGTGGCGGCAGCGCGAAATAGGGTTCGTCCAGCAGGCGCTGCAACAGGCGCGGCGACGATGTGCCGCCGCCGGCCCATCGCCCCGCGGCGTCATAGGGGGTACCGCAATGGCGGGCGGACCAGCCGTCGAGCAGGGCGTTGCCCGGCCCGGTGTCGAACCCGGTGACCGGGACCTGCGCCTGGTGCGGCAGCACGGTGATGTTGGCGATGCCTCCCAGATTGAGGATGACGCGCGCGTGATCGGGGTGCCGGAACAGGGCGGCGTGAAAGGCCGGTACCAGCGGCGCGCCCTGCCCGCCGGCCGCGATGTCGCGCCGGCGGAAGTCGGCCACGGTAGTGATGCCGGTGCGCTCAGCGATGATGTTGGGATCACCCAGCTGCAGGGTGTAGGGATGGGGGCCGTGGGGATGGTGACGCACGGTCTGGCCGTGGCTGCCGATGGCTCTGATGTCCGCCGCGGCAGCGCCTGCCTCGTCCAGCAGCCGGCGCACGCCGGCGGCATATAGCTCGCCCAGCATCACGTCCAGTTGCGCCAGGCGGTGCAGCTCGGGGTGGCTGGCATGACTCAGCTCCAGCAGTTCTGCGCGCAGTTCCGGCGGGTATGGGGTGTGGCAGGCGGCACGGATCCGCGGCTGCTCCGCAGCGAAGTCGACCAGCAGGGCATCGACACCATCAAGGCTGGTGCCGGACATCAGACCGATGTAAAGGGAGGCGGCCACCGCAGGGCTTCGTTGCGTGGGTGCGGCCGCTAGCGGGCGTTCATGGCCAGGATGGTCTGCTTCACGGCCTCCAGCTGCGCCAGTCGCATCTGGGCCTGCTGCTGGAAGGACTCGCGGAATTGCGTGGGGATCGGTGCGGCAGTGGGCAGCTTGACCGTCAGAGGGTTGCGGTGCACGCCGTTGACCAGGAATTCATAGTGCAGGTGCGGGCCGGTGGCCACGCCGGTCCGTCCGACATAGCCGATGATTTGTCCCTGCTTGACCCGGGCGCCGGCGCCGAGGCCGGGGCGGAAACGGGACATGTGGGCGTAGAGCGTGCGGTACGCACCGCCGTGCTGCAGGATCACTGTCTTGCCGTAGCCCCCCTTGCGGCCGACGAACTCGATCCTGCCGTCACCTGAGGCCTTGATCGGCGTGCCTATCGCCGCTGCGTAGTCCACGCCACGGTGGGGCCGCTTGACGCCGAGCACCGGATGGAAGCGTTCGGGCTGGAAGCCGGAACTGATACGATTGAAGTCCACCGGCGAGCGCAGGAAGGCCTTGCGCATGGACAGGCCATCGGGGGTGTAGAAGTTGCTGTTGTCCTGCGGATCGGTATAACGAATCGCGCGGTAGGTCTGTCCCTGGTTGATGAACTCCGCTGCCAGGATGTTGCCGTCGCGCATGTGTTCGCCGTCGAGATAGTCCTGCTCGTACAGGACCGTGAAGCTGTCGCCGCTGCGGATGTCCAGGGCAAAGTCGATGTCCCAGCCGAAGATCGTGGCCAGCTCCATGATCAGCCCGTCGGACAGCCCGGCCCGCTGGCCGGCGGCAAACAGCGACGTTTCGATGGTGGTGCTGCTGTAGGCGAGGCGGTTCTCAACCTGCCGTGTGATGTGGCGCGCGCTGAAACCATCGTTGGTCCGCTCGACCGCCAGGGTGGTCAGCGGGTCGATGCGGTAGTGCAGGGCGTTCAGCTGCCGTTCGGCGTCAAGCTGGAAGCGCAGCGTCTGGCCGGGCAGAATCTGGCGCAGGGTAGCGGTCATCTTGCGATCCGACTCCATCAGCGCATACAGTTCACGCGGGCTGAGCTTGAGCCGGTCGAAGATTGCCGAGAGGGTGTCGCCGGGCCGTACGCTGACCTCCTGCCAGGAGGAGTCCGGAACCTGCGCCGTTTCTTCCTGCGGGAGGGA
>PGZL01000002.1:354371-355912 GCA_002840095.1 Gammaproteobacteria bacterium HGW-Gammaproteobacteria-1
GTTGCAAACTCCGAATACCGGGAAGTTCGAGCATGGGAGACACACGGCGGGTGCTAACGTCCGTCGTGAAGAGGGAAACAACCCAGACCGCCAGCTAAGGTCCCAAAATCACAGCTTAGTGGAAAACGATGTGGGAAGGCTTAGACAGCCAGGAGGTTGGCTTAGAAGCAGCCATCCTTTAAAGAAAGCGTAATAGCTCACTGGTCGAGTCGGCCCGCGCGGAAGATTTAACGGGGCTCAAGTTGTGTACCGAAGCTGCGGGTGTATGCGTTAAGCATACGCGGTAGGGGAGCGTTCCGTACGCCTGCGAAGGTGTGCTGTAAGGCATGCTGGAGGTATCGGAAGTGCGAATGCTGACATGAGTAACGATAATGCGGGTGAAAAACCCGCACGCCGAAAGTCCAAGGTTTCCTGCGCAACGTTAATCGGCGCAGGGTTAGTCGGCCCCTAAGGCGAGACTGAAAAGTGTAGTCGATGGGAAACAGGTTAATATTCCTGTACCTCGCGTTACTGCGATGGGGGGACGGAGAAGGTTAGGTCAGCCAGGTGTTGGTAGTCCTGGTTTAAGCATGTAGGGAGTGCTCTTAGGCAAATCCGGGAGCACAATCCTGAGGTGTGATGACGAGCTGCTACGGCAGCGAAGTGATTGATGCCATGCTTCCAAGAAAATCCTCTAAGCTTCAGGTAACGCAAGACCGTACTCGAAACCGACACAGGTGGACAGGGTGAGTATCCCAAGGCGCTTGAGAGAACTCGGGTGAAGGAACTAGGCAAAATAGCACCGTAACTTCGGGAGAAGGTGTGCCCTTTGTATGTGAAGGCCCTGCGGCCGGAGCAGAAGAGGGTTGCAGTGACCAGGCCGCTGCGACTGTTTATTAAAAACACAGCACTCTGCAAACACGAAAGTGGACGTATAGGGTGTGACGCCTGCCCGGTGCCGGAAGGTTAATTGATGGGGTCAGCGCAAGCGAAGCTCTTGATCGAAGCCCCGGTAAACGGCGGCCGTAACTATAACGGTCCTAAGGTAGCGAAATTCCTTGTCGGGTAAGTTCCGACCTGCACGAATGGTCAGTGAAATTGAAATAGCGGTGAAGATGCCGTTTTCCCGCGGCTAGACGGAAAGACCCCGTGAACCTTTACTGTAGCTTTGCACTGAACTTTGAACATGTTTGTGTAGGATAGGTGGGAGGCTTTGAAACCAGGACGCCAGTTCTGGTGGAGCCGACCTTGAAATACCACCCTGACATGTTCGAGGTTCTAACCTAGGTCCGTTATCCGGATCGGAGACAGTGCATGGTGGGCAGTTTGACTGGGGCGGTCTCCTCCCAAAGAGTAACGGAGGAGCACGAAGGTACCCTCAGCGCGGTCGGACATCGCGCAATGAGTGCAAAGGCATAAGGGTGCTTAACTGCGAGACAGACACGTCGAGCAGGTGCGAAAGCAGGTCTTAGTGATCCGGTGGTTCTGTATGGAAGGGCCATCGCTCAACGGATAAAAGGTACTCCGGGGATAACAGGCTGATACCGCCCAAGAGTTCATAT
>PGZL01000064.1 GCA_002840095.1 Gammaproteobacteria bacterium HGW-Gammaproteobacteria-1
GCCGAGCTTTTCCAGCGCATCCTGCATCGCCAGCGCGTTGATCACCGTCGCCAGCATGCCCATGTTGTCGCCGGTGACCCGGTCCATGCCGGCAGCGGCGAGACCGGCACCGCGAAAGATGTTGCCGCCACCGATGACCACGCCAACCTGTACCCCGGCGCGGCTGGCTTCGAGGATTTCCCGCGCCAGTCGCCCGATTACCACCGGATCGATGCCGTAGTCTGCCGCACCCATCAGCGCCTCGCCGGACAATTTGAGCAGAACACGGCGGTACTTCAGCTCGGGATCGGTCACGGGCAGTTCCTTCAGGGCGGGCAAACTCGTTGATTGTAGCCGCCCACGCCGGTTGCCGTCACGCGCGGCTTGCACTTACGCAGCGGCACTGGGCTCGTAGATCACATAAATCTTGCGGGTGCGCTCAAGCGACTCCCAAATGCCGTTGAAACCGGCTGGAATGACGAAACTGTCGCCGGCGCCGAACTCCACTGCGCTGCCATGGGCATCGATCAGGCGCAGGCGCCCCGCGAGGATATGGCAAAACTCGTGTTCGGTGTAGGTCACCCGCCAGCGGGCCGCGCCGCCTTCCCAGATGCCGACATGAAAGGTCTTGCCGGGATCGGAATAGGCGTTGTGCAGCCATTGCACCGGGTCGCCGTCGATGCGTTTTTCGGCGGCCACTTCGGTGCGTTCGTCAAGCACGCAGGCGCTGTCAAGGCGAACAATATCGGCAACGGACATGGGCAGGGTTTCCTGATGAGATTAGTGCGATTGTGCCAGATCACAGCATATTCACATCGACAGCGAACCCTCGCGGAAGGTGCTCTCTGCCAGCCACACGTTGATCAGCACCGGTTTGCCGCTGCGTGCGATCTCGCGGGCACGGGCCAGGGTTTGGGGCATTTGCGCCATGCTGTGGATCTGCAGGCCCACGCCGCCTAAGGCAGTGGCCACCTGATCGTAATCGCTGCGCGCCAACACCGTGCCGACGTCATCGCCGAGCATCTTGACCTGCTCGCGCGCGATCTGGGTCCAGCCGGCGTCGTTGCCGACCACCGCGATCACCGCAATGCCGTGGCGCACCAGG
>PGZL01000023.1:0-9164 GCA_002840095.1 Gammaproteobacteria bacterium HGW-Gammaproteobacteria-1
CGCGTTGAACAGGCAAAAGCCCATCGCGATGTTGGCAGTGGCATGGTGGCCGGGTGGCCGCACCGCACAAAAGGCGCGTTCGATGTCGCCGGCCATAATTGCATCGACCGCGCAGATACTGGCACCGCAAGCACGCAGCGCGGCATCGGCGGAATACTCACCCATCACGGTATCGGCATCCAGCCGGCGCAGGCCGGCGCTGTGCTGGTCGAGCACCAGCGCAATCAGCTCGGCATCGTGTACGCGCGCGAGCTGGCTACGCAACGCTTGTGGTGCCTCGAGCCAGGCCAGCTGCGGCAGCCCGGCGCGCAGCGCTTCGGCGACTGCAATCAATCGCTCCGGGCATTCGGGATGACCGGGACCGGGGTCGTGGGCGAGGCAGGACGGATGGCTGAAAATGCGCAGCACGGGTTCAGGCAACGATGGCGTGATTACTGACTGGCGCTTGGCGGACGCCGTTCATCGCCCCGGTCGCCGGTCGTGCTGCCACAGCACTTCGCCTGCGCCGCTGTCGCGTGCCAGCACGCGGGCGATCACGAACAGCAGATCGGAAAGCCGGTTGAGAAAACGGATCGCTTGCGGCCGTACCGGTTCCAGCCGCGCCAGACTTACCAGCAGGCGTTCGGCGCGGCGGCACACGGTGCGCGCCACATGGCATTGCGCGGCTGCCATGCCGCCGCCCGGCAGGATGAAATCCTTGAGCGCCGGCAAATCGGCATTGAACGCATCGAGTCGCTGTTCAAGGTGGTCGATGTCGGCATCGTGGATGGCCGCGTGGCCAGGGATACACAACTCTCCACCCAGATCGAACAACTGGTGCTGCACCCCGACCAGCAACGTGCGTACCAGTTCGGGCAGGTTGCAGGCCAGCACCACACCGATCAGCGAATTGAGCTCATCGACAGTGCCGTAAGCATCGACCCGTGCGCAATCCTTGGCCACGCGCGAGCCATCGCCGAGGCCGGTCGTGCCATCGTCACCGGTGCGGGTGTAGATTTTTGAAAGGCGGTTGCCCACAAAACCCGGTCAGGCGGTTTGTGCGCGAAGTGCCGGCAGGCGCCGGCGCAACAAGGCAAAGCCCCCAAACAGCAGGGCGCTGAACGCCAGCGCGCCGGCAATGGTGTTTTGCAGGAACGGAATACCGGCAACGTAAGCGGCCAGTAACCCGTTCAGCGTTGGCGCGTACAACGGTGTTGCGCTGGCGATGTCGGCCAGCCACGCGCCGAAGTTGGTGATCACGAAAAACACCAGCGAGCTGCCGAGCGCATAACCCAACACCCGTGGTGCATTGGCGCGGCCACGCAGGGCAAAGCCAAGCACCGTGCATGCCGCCATCGCCACGTACACCAGCCAGAAACCGGCGCTGGCAAAATAATCAAAATAGGGCGCCTGGCAAACCACGCACCACCGAACAACGCCATTGCCTGTATCGGAGAAAAGTTCGGCGGATGCGGCAAAAGGCGGCTCAGTGCGGCAAGCAAAATGATGCCTGCCAGCACTGCGGTGCCAAGCTTCAGCGGACTGCGGTTCGGGGATGTGGGCTTATGCTCTATCATCGTTGTTACGATCCATGGCGAATGGCTGTCATCGCTGGTTAGCATACCGCAGGGCAGTGGCAAAAGCCGTAACCCGCAGCAACGCGGCCGACAGTGGCGCTGGTAATTGGGCCGAGCAGCGCGATCTCCGAGGTGGGCAAGCATGCAACACGACATCGTGATCATCGGCGGAGGTCTGGTCGGAGCCGGGCTGGCTTGCGCCCTGGATGGCAGCGGTTTTAATGTGGCGCTAGTCGAGGCGGTGGCGGCCGATGATGGCGCGCAGGCGCGACCAAGCTTCGATGAGCGCAATCTGGTGCTTGCCGATGCCAGCCTCAATGCGCTTACCCGCTTGGCCGTGCTCGCCCACTTGCGGCAGCCGCCGGCGCCGGTGCAGCGCATTCATGTCACGCGCGCCGGCGATTTTGGTGCGGTACGGCTCAACGCCAGTGATTACGGCCGCGAGCGTTTTGGCGGCGTGGTGGTGGCGCGCGACCTCGGCCAGGCGCTGGAAGCGGCGGTGTGCGCGCTTCCGGCATTGACCCGTTACTGCCCGGCGCAGGTGCAGGCGCTGGATTACGACGAGGATCACTGGCGCTTGCGGGTGCAGCGCGACGGTAGCGAGTGCACGCTCAGCGCGCGGTTGCTGGTGGGTGCCGATGGCAGCCAGAGTTTCGTGCGCTCGGCGCTCGGGATTGGCGAGGATGTTACCGATTACCAGCAAACGCTGATGGTGTCGGCGGTGGCGACCAACCGCGCCACCGATGGCCAGGCATTCGAGCGCTTTACCGACAGCGGCCCGCTGGCGCTGCTGCCGCGCCCGGATGGCTTGTACGGCAGCGTAATGGGGGTGGCGCGCGAACAGGCCGATGCGGTGGCGGCACTGTCGGACGCTGAGTATCTGGCCTTGCTGCAACAGCGCTTCGGTAGCCGTGCTGGGCGTTTTACCCGTGTCGGCAAGCGCGTCGCTTATCCGATCCGGCGGGTGCTGGCGAAACAGTGTGTGGCGCCACGTGCGCTGCTGATTGGCAATGCCGCGCAAACCATCCATCCGGTCGGTGCGCAGGGTTTCAATCTTGGCCTGCGCGATGCGCTGTGTCTGGCTGAATTGCTGACCGATGGCGGTGATCCGGGCGAGGCGCAGCGCTTGGCGCTTTACCGCGAGCGCCGCCGCGAAGATCGCGAGCGCACGCTGGCATTCAGCGATGGTCTGGCGCGGATTACCGCCAATCCCGGTTTTTCGATGCACCTGCTGCGCTCGCTCGGGTTTCTGGCGCTGGAGCATCTGCCCGGGCTCAAGGCGCCGCTGGTCAGTGGTGCGATGGGCTACCGTGGTTGGGTGCCGGCACTGGCGCGGCCGGCATGAGCCGCGCCGAATCCTTCGATGTGATCGTGATTGGTGCCGGCGTGGTCGGCGCCAGCGCGGCGTTGGCCTTGGCCCGCGATGGTCGCCGGGTGGCATTGGTCGAAGCGCATGAGCCGGCGCCGTGGCAGCCGGGTTCAGCAGACCTGCGGGTGTTCGCCTTCGCACCGGACAACGCCGCACTGCTGCAATCGCTGGCTGTCTGGCCCAAGGTGCTGTCGGCACGCGCACAGGTCTACCGCCGGATGCGGGTGTGGGATGCCGCAGCGGGCGGCGAACTGGCGTTCGATGCCGACGAGTTGGGTCGCGATTGCCTGGGCTGGATCGTGGAAAATGCGCTGCTGGTGGATCGCTTGTGGCAGGCACTTGGCCACGAAGCGAACGTGCGCCGCCATTGCCCGGATCGACTGGCCGCATTGCAAAACGACGCGGACCGGGTGAGCGTAAGCCTGAGCAGCGGTGTGCAGTTGTCGGCGCCCTTGGCGGTAGCCGCCGATGGTGCGGCATCGCGGGTGCGCGAGCAACTCGGCATCGCTTGCGCTGTGCATGATTACCAGCAGCGTGCGCTGGTGGCCTACGTGCGCACCGCATTGCCGCATCAGGACACCGCATGGCAACGCTTTTTGCCGAGCGGCCCGCTGGCGTTCCTGCCGTGCCGGCACGACGCCCTGCCCGAGTCGGCGCCCGGTCATGTCAGCTCGATCGTGTGGACGCTGCCCGAGCACGCGGCGCAACGCCTTGCGGCGCTCGATCCGGCGGATTTTTGTCGTGAACTCACCCGCAGCTTCGACGCGCGCCTCGGCGAGGTGCAGGCGGTTTCGACGCGGGCAAGCTTCCCGCTGCGTCGGCAACTGGCGCGCGAATATGTCGTCGGCCGCGTGCTGCTCGCCGGTGACGCCGCGCATGCGGTGCATCCGCTGGCCGGGCAGGGCGTGAATCTCGGGCTGCGTGATGTGGCGGCACTGCGTGGGTTGCTGGCGAAAGCCGGCAACCGCGATATTGGCGCGGCACATCGTCTGGCGCAGTACCAGCGCCAGCGGCGCAGCGAGAACACGCTGGCCGCCTACAGCTTCGAAGCGATCAATCGCGCGTTCTCCAACGACGCGCTGTTGCCGACGCTGCTGCGCGGCCCGCTGCTGGGCCTTGGTGGGCGCATCGCGCCGCTGCGGCAATGGCTGGCGGCTATGGCAATTCGCGGTTGAAACATCTTTCGAGCATGGACCTGGGCGAGATGCTGTATTGATCGAATTGGCGTTTGTACACAGCGTTTGATCCGATTTATCAGGTTCCCTGCACAAATGACGGTTATCATCCGGCACGTTGATCGGTTCTGCTGGATCGGCGCGCGCAGCAAGGGGGATGCATGCAGCTAAACGCACAGGCCATCGGCCAAGTCTCCGTCGATCATGTCGCCTTGGTCGCGCGCATTGCTGCCGGCGACCCGTCCGCCGAAACCGAGTTTGTGTTGGCGTTTCAGGCGGGTGTGCGCGCCTTGGTTCGCCGCCACGCCCGCCCGGCCGATCCGATCATCGATGACCTGGTTCAGGACGTATTGCATACGCTCATCACGCGCTTGCGTGACAACGCATTGCACGATGCCGCCACGTTGCCGGCCTACGTGCGCAGCACCGTGGTGTTCGTGGTCACCGCCGAGTATCGCAAGCGCGGCCGACGCGGCGAGAACGACAGCAATCCGCCGTCTCCCGACGATTTGCCCGATCCCGATCAACCCGACCGCCACGCCCGCCGCGAGCAGTTGCGCGGCAGCGTACACCGCGTGTTGGCCGAACTCAGCGTGGAGCGCGACCGTGAGGTATTGCGGCGCTATTACCTCAAGGAAGAGGATCGCGACACGGTTTGTACTGCCTTGGCGATCGATCCCGACCACTTTCACCGCGTGCTGCACCGTGCCCGCACGCGGATGAAGGAATTGCTGCTCGAGCGTGGAATTGCCAACGCGTAGTGGGACAAACCGCCCAGTCACGGCACTGGTATCCCTGTACAGGGGTGCCGGTCACAGCTTTATTTTGAGGAATCAACGGTGAATCGCTTGCCGAATAATCATCCCCTATCGGACTGGCTGGAGCGCGCCTGGCTGCAACGCTATCTGGAGCGCAAGCTGTCCGAATCCGAAGCGGAGTGGTTCGAGATGTACCTACTCGACAAGCCGCATCTGATTGCCGTGCTCGAGGCCGACAACGACCTGCGCGACGGACTGGCGTTGGCGGCAGCGGCGCCATCCGGGCACGGCGGTGTATCGCCGTTCCGGTCAGGCTTCGGTGGCGGCGCAAGCAAAAAGCCGCGCGGGCCAGCCATGGCCTGGGCAGCCAGCGTGGTCGCGGCCTGCGGGCTGGGTTTGCTGCTGGCCGGCCCGCTCTCGATCGGTGCTGGTGGGCAGCGGGCACAGATCATCGCCAGTCCGGAGCGGGTGGTGTTCGACACCCTGCGCGGCGTGGACAGCCCGCCGCTGGTCTACCCTGGCGCGGCCGCAAGCAGCCATGTTCTGGTGGACGTGGGGCTGCCGCCGGATGCCGAGCACGTCACCCTGTATCTGGCCGGGCAGGCACCGCTGGCACTGAAGGTGTCGCCCGACGGCTTTGCCAGTTTCCTGTTGCCGCGTGCGGCGGTGGGCAAGTCGCCCGCGCCGCGCATCGAATACCGCCGTGGCGGCGCGGTCACTTCGCGCACGCTGGATATACCCGCTGATCACTGAGGGGCACAACATGAGCAAGACATCATCGCTATGCACGCTGACAACCGCGTTGCTGTTGGCAACTACCGCGCAATTCGCGGTCGGCCAGGTGCGCGGGCCACAGGTGCAAGCGCTGCCGCAAAAACTCGCGCAGCTATCCGATCCGCTGGAGCAGCCGACACCACGTTGCTTTTACGATGCCGGCACGCCATTCGTCCGCATGGACGCCGCGCAGGTCAGTGCGCCGCGCAAATTGCTGCGCAGCGAGCCGGCCGCCAGTGGCGGCGCCACGACGACGCGCATCCAGGCGCTCAAACCGGGTAGCGAGTTCTGGATCACCCGCTGCCCGGTGATCCTGAAATCGCAGCATGTGGTGGACCAGGGCGCCATCTGCCGGCCGGTTGCGATCGTCGATCACGATGGCAACGGCAGCCGCTTGCGGATCGCCAAAACCGGCGCTGACTTAGTGTTCAAGATCGAGAACACCAGCCTTGGCAAGATCAAGGGTCGGCTCACCGCCATCCGCAACCCGCATGGCGCACGCGAAACGGTCTGGCTCAAGAGCAGCAACGTGACCGCCAACGGTCGCGCGCTGGATTCGCACGATTTTTATGTCTATCTGCAAGCCGTGAACGGCTACAAATCCTATCTGGTCGAGGTGTTCGACAAGAGCGATACCACCTGTCTTGCCGCGCACCTGCCGGGGCCGAACACCCTGTGCATGAACCCCGACACCGATGCGAGCTGTCTGCGTGCGCGCACGTCGGCATCACCCCTGCCCGGCGCAGCGGCAAGCCGCGTCGCGCCCACCGCAGGAAGCGAGGGGCCGGGGTTGCAAACCGACACCGGTGGCGGCCATGAGCCGGTCGAGCGCTGACGCGGCCATGCGCCGATGTTGCAACCCCTCGCCACCCTGCCAGCTGCACCACACCGGTTGCGCGATGATGCTGACGATGCCTCGCCGGCTGGGCTGATGGCGCGGCGTATCGCCGCGATCCAGTTCAGCGTACGGCAATGGCTGTTGGTGCTCGGTTTGGCGGCGTCGTTGAGTGCGCCGGCAGCGCAAGTGGCTTTGACCATGCCGCCGGATTGCATCGCTGCACCGGCGCAACGTGTGCCGTTGCCGATGGCATCCGATACCCTGCATCTCGTGCTGCCAGCGAGCATTCCCGCCGGTGCGCTGCTGGAATTGCGCGAGGCCGGCCAGGATCTGACCGTGCATAGCGATGCGCCGCAGCGCACGGTGCAGACTCCGCCGCGTTATGGCGTAACGCTGTTGCGGGTGCAGCATCCGATGGCGATCGACATCAGTCGCCTGCGCCCCGGCGGTGGCGCCGGTGCGCTCGAATGGCATTGGCATTGCAACCCGCAAACCGGCGAGCGCCTGTGGCGCTGGTTCGAGCGCGCCAGCGCACTCGCCGCGCGTCTTACCGGTGGGGTCGGCAGTCTGCGCGATGATTTTCCCGATGCCTTGCTGGCCGCCGTCAAGGATGACGCTTTCGATTCGCGCAGCCGGGCATTGGCCGAACATCTGGCCGCCCAGAGCCTGCTGCTGGCCGGCCGTGCCGCCGACGCCAGTGCCGCGTTTGAACGCGCCGCGCAGGCCTGGCAGGACAGCGGCGACGCCGAGCGCGCCAGCGCCGCCCGCGTTGGCGTGGCCGAGGACCTCAATCGCAGCGCGCAGTACGCGCGTGTGCCCGGCATTGCCCGCACCGCGGCTGATACGCCGGATGGCAGCCACTATTTCGGTGTGCGGCTGGAAAACGCCCGTTGCTTGGCGCTGCATTATCTGCACCATCTCGATGCCGCCACCGCCTGTTACGCATGGACCAGTGCCAGGCTCGATGCACTGAACGAAACCCTGGAGCTGGCTTCGGTTGGTATCGACTTCGCGGCAGTCGAGGTTGCGCGCGGCAACGCCGATGGAGCACGCAAGCTGTTGCTCGACAGCCTGGCCTTGGCGCAGGGCGCGCAGGCGTTGACCGTGCAGGGTCGCGCGCACTTCGCGCTGGCCGGACTGGCGCGCGATCAGGGCGATGTCGGCGAAGCGATGCACCGCTTGCAACAGGCGCAGGAACGGTTCTCCGCTGCGTCCGAACCGCGCTGGCAAGCGAACACGTTGCTGCGGCTGGCGGCCCTGCTCATTGAATTGCACGCGCCGGGCGATGCCAGGGCGGCGGTCGAGCGGGCGTTGACCCTGCTCGATGCGCGTCACGCACCGGCGCGGGTGGCCGCGGCACAACTGTTGTTGGCGCGAATCGAACTGAGCGACGGTGACGCCGATGCCGGTCTGGCGCGCATCGAGCCATCACTGGCCGCGTTTCAAGAACTGGGCATGCCAGAGGAGGTGGCAACCGCGCAGTTGCTCAAGGCCCGTTTGTTGTTGCAAGCGGGTCGCGTTGACGCTGCCGGCAATGCGCTGGCCGCTGCATCCGTGGCCACATCGCGCAACGATGCCGATGGCAACGCGCGCCGGCTGATTGGCGCCGAACTCGCCCTGCACGCCGGGCAGTTCGAGCGTACGGCGAACCTGCTGCGCGGCATGCGTACGAACCTGAGCTTGAGCGAGCAGCTTGAGCGCACGCGCTTGCTGGCCGAGGCCGATTGGCGCGCGGGCCGACGCGGCCAGGCACATGCCGCGTTGCGTACCCATGCGCGCGCGTTGCTGGCGCTGTCGCGGCGAACCGGCAATGCCGTGCTCGCGCACACACTGCGCGCGGCCATCACCCCGTTGCGGCAGACGGCTATCGATCTGCTGGCGCGGGAACGCGATGCCGGCAACACCGGCAGCGAGCAATGGCTGCCATGGCTCACGCCCTGGTTGCTCGATTCCGACGCTGCGCTTGCCACTGGCGCGCCCGCCAGCGCCGCCAGCCCCGCGCTGGATGCGGCCCTCTCCGCGCTGCTGTTGGCCGACAATGCCGTTGACACAGGCCGCAAGCCCGGCGCGAACGCCATCCATTTCGCACTGCTCGACAGCCTCGCCCGCGCCGGCGATGGCCGCGACACGGCAATGGCCGAACGCGAGTTGAGCGCGGCGGCATTGCGCGCCATCGCCCGGCCCGGCCAGCCGTTGCTGGCCTTGCTGCGTGGCCGCCAGCGCCTGCTGCGGCTGTGGATCGATGCCGATGCCGCGCCGCGTCTGGACAGCCTCGATGCGCAGGCCTTGCGCCAGCAATTGGCGCTACTGCGAGACTTGCTGGCACGTCCGGATGGTGATCTGGCAAAGATCGACGCGCAGGCGCGTGCGTTGTCGGAGTTGGTGTTCAGCGGCTTGGGTGGGCAGGCGCCGCCACAACGCTTGCAGTTGATCGGTGGCCGTCTGGTCGCTGCCATCCCGTGGCCGGTGTTGTACTGGCAACCAGCGGCGGCGCCGCTGGCGGAGGCGAGTGAGGTGGTATTGCTGCGCCTTGCCGCTGAGTCCGAGCCGCGCCGCGCCGCAGCCGAACGCATTGCGGTGTTGCTTGCCGCGCAGGGCGATGTCGCAGCCAATGGGCTGCCCACGCTCAGCGCTGCCGCCTTCGAACCGGCCTTGATTCAACGCGACTCGCCAAATCGCCAGATACAGGCACTG
>PGZL01000023.1:9197-9870 GCA_002840095.1 Gammaproteobacteria bacterium HGW-Gammaproteobacteria-1
GTCGGCGCATGGCAGAACCCAGAGTGATCGTCTGCTGGCATCGGGCCTGTGGCTCAATCCGCAAGACGGCAGCAACGATCCGCAGTTCTTGAGTTGGGCGGATTTGTTCGAGCACGGTGTCGCCGCCGATCTGGTGGTGCTCAATGCCTGCCAGCTTGCGCAAAGCGACGGCGCTGCCGCCCATGCGGCGCTGGATTTTGCCGCCGCCGTCAGCCGCGCCGGTGCGCACGACACCATCGCCGCCCAATGGCCGGTCAGCGACACCGCCAGCGCGGTGTGGGTGCCGGCGTTCTACCGCGCCCTGGCGGCCGGAGGCGACCGCCCCGACCCGGCGCAGGCCCTGGCCGAAGCCCGCCGCGCCCTGCGCGCCAGCCGCGCCTTCCGCCATCCGTTTCATTGGGCCGGCTGGGTGCATTGGCAGCGGGTGGCTGTGGGCGAGTAGCGCGCCGCATGAGCTTGTGCGCTTCGCAAAGTGACTGCCAATGACAACAGTTTCTGAACGATAGCCTTCGCTGCACTGAGAGGTTTTGCCTGGTGGTGGCACTTGTAATAACGAGACAGCGTGGCGGATGGCTTTGCTTGCATCCGGTACCAGCGCGCTGTTTCCTGATTGCCTACCACTGTCGTCACCACGAATACATAAGGAGTTGCGCAATGAGAAATAAAGCGATCA
>PGZL01000013.1 GCA_002840095.1 Gammaproteobacteria bacterium HGW-Gammaproteobacteria-1
CTATCTACAATGCGAGCGACGAGCTCCAGGATGGGTACGGCGTCCGACCTTCCTCTCGGGCGAACCCAAGTACAACAATTGCTCGGTTACAATACAAGGTTGGGTTAGCGGCCTCATCGCGTAACCCAACAAACCGGATGCGGGCGGTTGTTGGGTTACGGCGCAAACCCCGCGCCTAACCCAACCTACATTGATCTTTAGCGCGGAACGCAGCGGTAGACCGCAAAGGTCTGCCTGCCGTCTTCCACTGCACTCACCGGCACCACGGTATCGCCGTCCAGTTCCACCGCGCTGTTGCGCGCCAGGACGTTGAGTTCGTCCTGCACCTTCTGCGCATTGCGTTCGATGCCGGCCAGCTTGGCCAGCAGTGATACGGTGGTCTGCCCCACCTTCTTGCACTTGGTCACTTCCGCCGCGCTCAGCACGCGCACCTTCTCGCCCTGCGCCGTGGGCTCCACCCAGGTGCAGGCGGAGAGCAGGACCGCCGCCGCAATACCCGTCCATACCCGTGTCGCCAGTTTCATCGCTCGATTCCTCCCCAGGGGCAGCGCAGCGCGCGCCGCGGACTAAACTCTCAGCTATCGTCACGCAAAGGAGACACGCCATGCCGGAACTCGGTCACATCGTGCTCTACGTACGCAATCTCAAGCAGTCGCTCGACTTCTATTGCAAGGTGGTCGGACTGCATGAAGTCGGTACCGTCTTCAACGGCCGCGCCGCCGTGCTGAGCGGCGGGCGCAGCCATCACGAATTGCTGCTCATCGAACAGGGCGACGCCCCCGGGCCGCTGGCCGGCCGCCGCCTCGGCCTGTACCACGTCGGCTGGAAGATGGGCGATTCCCTCGCTGAGCTGCGCGCGGTCAAGGCGCGGCTGGAAGCGGCGGATGTCGAGATCGAAGGGATGTCCGATCACACCGTCAGCCAGAGCCTCTACCTCAGCGATCCCGACGGCAACGAGGTGGAACTGTTCGTGGATGACCCCGCCTTCGACTGGCGTAACGACTCGAGCTGGCTGGAGGCGCCGGTCAGGCCTCTGGATCTTTAGGGCAGATACAAGATACAAGTGAAAAGATACAAGGGAATGAACTCGCTGCGCTCGTGCTGTTTCTGAATTCAAACAACCGTGCGCGCAGCGCACTCCTCCACTTGTATCTTGCAACTTGTATCTTGTATCTGGTTTTAGGCCCTGCCCACGTTGCTGTCGGTGGGGGAGTGGAAATATTCGCTGCCGGAGGCCAGCTCCTCGGTGGTCTGCAACAGCTCGGCCAGGCGCGCCTCGGCAGTGCTGAGCGGCGCGCAGTCCTCACAGCGCGGATCGCCGCAGGGCTGGCGGGAGAACAGCCAGTACTGGATGGCGCCGGCCAGCAGGCCGTCGGCGACATCCCAGATGTCGGCCTCGGGATCGTCGTTGGCGATGCGGTTGCCCAGCTCCACCGCTTCCCGTGCTGCCTCGTCGTATACGCTATCGTCTTCGTCCATCGAATCCATCGTCAGCACTCTCTCAGGGAATTGAACAGTTCAGGAGTCCAGCCGCGGCTGCACTTCCTGGATCACCACCCAGGGCGCCACCACCACCGCCCAGAACACCGCCTGGCGCGCATGCCAGTCGCGGGCCTGCTCCGCGTCGGCACGCGTCACCTGCCCCGCCTGCATCCAGGCAGCCAGCGCCGCGCTGTCGTCGCGGGCCATGGCATGGGCCACGTCGATCAGGTCCATGCCCGGCGCCACCGCCACCACCACACCGCGGGCGAAATGGCGCTCCAGCTCGGGCCAGCCGATTTGGGCCGTCTCGCTGTTGAGCTTGGCCCGCAATTCCTGTTCCTGCTCACTCATGACATCACACCGCGAATCGGGCCGGCCATTCTAGCGCATAAATTCCCCGGCCCGTTCCCCGTCCATCCTGCCCAGCGGAATCGGGTGCCCGCCATTGGGCACAGGCCTTACGTCCGGACGCCGCCACGGCCGCTAAAAAATACCCCGCGCCCCTCTCCCCGCCGGTAAATCCCGGCGCTATAATCCGCGCGCCCTTCCCCCCGGGTCTTCTTGTCAGGAGGCTAGCCGTGGACAATCCCTGTCTGCGGTGCGGCGCGTGTTGCGCCCATTATCGTGTGTCGTTCTACTGGACCGAGGCGGATCCCTTCCTCGGCGGCACCGTACCGCCCGAACTCACCGTCCCGCTCAATCCCACCCGCGCCGCCATGCGCGGCACCCTGCATGCGCCGGTGCGCTGCGTCGCCCTCGACGGCCACATCGGCGAGACCGTGAGCTGCACCATCTATGCAGGCCGCTCCTCGCCCTGCCGCGAACTGGAGCCGTGGGAGGAGGACGGCCAACCCAACGAACGCTGCAACAGGGCGCGCGCCGCCCACGGCCTGCCGCCGCTGGACCCGCGCAGCGACAAGCCGGGACCGGGCCACTCGCCGCTGCCGCTAAGCGCGTGAAATCGCAATTTTCCTAATTGCGGAAATTTTTCCGTTACCATGGCGCCTTCCCTGAACAAGCCGAAGAACACCGCCATGAAACACCATGAACTGCTCGGCCAACTGAGCGTCCTGCACCAGATGATGAGCCACCTCATCGACTCCGTGCCCGAGGCCGACTGCTACCGCCGCCATCATCCGCAACTGCCTCCCCTGGCCTGGCTGCTCGGCCGCGCGGTGTACCTGGAAACCTACTGGCTGCGCGAGGTGGTGCAACAGGATGCCGACATGACGGCGCGGGTGCGCCCCCTGTTCGGCGCCGGTGTCGAACCCGACGCGGCGCTGCTGCAACAGCTGCCGCCGCGCGAACACCTGCTCAACTGGGCGCTGGAATTGCAGGATCAGAACACCATGCTGCTGGCCAACCCGGCATTGCTGCCGGCCCATCCGCTGGTGCAGGAGGAACGTCTGCTGCCGTTGCTGCTGCAACAGCAGGCGCAGCTGTGCGAGCAGATGCTGGCGCAGCTCACCGAACGGCGCCTGCAACAGGACAACGACTACCGCGTGGCCACGCCGCTGGCCGCCACGCCGCCGTCGCAGGAACACGCCGACGTGCAACAGGGCCATTACCGTGTCGGCGCCAAGGACGATCCGGCGGCGCTGGACAACGAACTGCCGCCGCAGATGGTGGAGTTGCACGCCTACCGCATCGACAGCCGGCCGATCAGCAACGGCGCCTGGCTGGGCTTCATCGAGGCCGGCGGCTACGAGACGCAGACGTGGTGGAACGAGGCCGGCTGGCAATGGCGCGCGCAACACGCCCCCCATCCCCATCACTGGCGCCGTGATGCGCAGGGGCTGTGGTACGGCGTCGGCCTCAACGGTCCCTTCGATCTGCTGGCCGATGATGCCGTCAACGGCATCAGCCTGCATGAGGCGCAGGCCTACGCCGCCTGGGTGTCCTCCCTCGGCGGCAAGCTGGCCGGTGCGGTGCTGCAACACGAGTATCAATGGGAAGTGGCGGCGCGCACCCAGGCCATCGCCGATTACGGCCGGGTGTGGGAATGGTGCGCCAATCCGTTCCACCACTATACCGGCTATCAGGCACCGGCCGAGGCCGAAGCGGCGACGCGGGATTTCGATGCCGGTCATCACAGCCTGCGCGGCGGCAGCCTGCACAGCCAGCGCATCCAGCGCCGCCGCAGCTACCGCCATCATGCCCTGCCCGAACAACGCCATCTGTTCAGCGGCGCGCGGCTGGTGTTTCCGCCCTCGAAAATGCCGTGGCACAAATAGGCGCCGTGTTCGAAAAAGAGGATCTGCACACCCTCGCCACCCTGGCGATGCCCTTCGGCAAGTACCGTGGCCGTCCGCTCATCGACCTGCCCGAGGCCTACCTGCTCTGGTTCGAGGCCAAGGGCTTTCCCGCAGGAGACCTCGGCCGCCTGCTGGCACTGGCCCTGGAGATCAAGCGCAACGGCCTCGCCTACCTGCTGCAACCGCTGAAGCAACGCCGCTGAGGGCCGTTCCGTAGGGTAAGCGTCCAACACCTGACGCAGACGACTACATGGATGTAGTCGGTTGGAAATGTCTGGAACATATTTCCCAGACGCGGAGGCGCAGAGAAAATATATTCGTAAGCTCTGCGTTCTCCGCGTCTCCGCGACGGATGTTTTTGTTTTGAATTCCTCTGCGCCTGGCCGGAATACTCAAGTTCCGTAGGGTAGATAAGCGCAGCGCATCCACCAAGCATCGTATCTGCCGCGGAGACGCAGAGAAAATCCATTCGTAAGCTCTGCGTTCTCCGCGTCTCTGCGACAGATGTTTTTGTTTTGAATTCCTTTGCGCCTGGCCGGAATACTCAAGCCGGCCAATACTCCGTTGCGATGCCCTCGCCGAGGTCGGCCTCGATCAGGCGGCGGCGCACCTCCAGCAATCGTTCGATCAACTGCGGCTCACGCTGTTCGTAGGCCGCGGCGTCGGGCACGCGCTTGACCACTACGCCTAACAGTTCGGTGATGGCGTTACCGATGGAGTTCTGCGAAATGGTGACGATGAGCTTGCCCTGCTCGTTGCGGTAGATGAGCTGCTTGAAGGCCGGCTGCCAGCGGATGGCATTGGCGTAGGCCGGGTCCTTGATGCAGCGGTCGCGCACCATCTTCGCGGTCTTGAGAAAGTCGTTGTCGAACAGCAGCACGCTCTCCACCGGCGCGGGAAAATACAGGTCCGGCAGCATGGGCGCGTTGCGGCTGGACACCTGCGAGAAGAAGGTGCGGTAGAAATCGAGAAAGCCCTTCAGCACCAAATCGTATTCGTGCCAGAAGCGCACGTCCTGCAAGGCGGCGGCGCCGCCGGGCACCTCCCAGCTGGGCAGTCCCTGCGGATAACCGGTCAGGTCGATGCGCGCCGAGTCGTCGCTCACCGGCCGCAGCACCTCCAGATGCAAGGCCTTGCAGATGAATTCGCGGTACACGCCGTGCATGTGTTTTTCGAACAGCGAATGCTGGCCGCCGTCGGTTAGATTGGGATTATTGGGCTCGGCCAGCTGGGCGTTGCGCAGTTCATCCATCGGGAAGACGATGAAGTGGTTGTGCAGCATGCGGATGCTGGGAACGCCCGGCGAGGTGAGCGGCCAGGTGGCATCGAGGCTGGCCTCGCCGGCCAGCACCAGGTGCTGCTGCGGGTCCGGGTACTGTTCCAGCATGTAGTCGATGATGACCTGGTTCATGCGGTTCCACACGTGGCGCACGTGCTCCGGCACCTGGGTGCGGCGCACCGGGCGGCCGAGGGGATTGAGGATCGTCTGCGAGGTGTTGTAGATGATGGAGGTGTCGAACTCGGTGCTGTGACCCAGCGCCTTGCGGTACAGCAGCAGGTTTTCGGGATTGAGCAGCAGGCCGTTGTTGTGCACCAGGTCGTTGAGGTTCTCCGTGCTGTTGAAGAACTCGTTGGGCTTCATGCCCTCGGGCACTTCCAGCGGAATGGGACGGAACGGAGTGACGATTTCGCGCGGGCCGCACTGCATGATCTACACCTCAGGCATTCTTTTATGGGCGCATAAGCCGTTGAAATAGCGGGAATTCAGGGGCTGCGCGCACCATAGCACCTTAGGCCGCGCGGGGGTATACGTCACAGGTGGCAAGCGTCCGCCGCTGTGGTTCAATGGGCGTACCGACGGATACCCGCACCCACATGCCCTTCGACTACGACCTGCCGCTCTACCGCCCGCCGGGCGAACGGGACAACCTGATCATCCAGGCCACCCTGGGCTGCAGCTACAACCAGTGCAGCTTCTGCGCCATGTACCGGGACAAGCGTTACAGTGCGCGTCCGCTGGAGGCGGTATACGCCGACATCGACGCCGCCGCCCGCGACTGGCCGGATGCGCGCCGCGTGTTTCTCGCCGACGGCGACGCCCTGGCCCTGCCCACGCCGCACCTGCTGGCCTTGCTGCACAGGCTGGCGGCGGCCTTTCCCCGCCTCGCCCGGGTGTCCTGTTACGCCACGCCCGCCAACATCCGCCGCAAGACGGCCGCCGAGCTGGCGCAGCTGCGTGCGCACAGGCTCAGCCTGCTCTACGTCGGCATCGAGTCCGGCGCGCCGCTGATCCTGAAAAAGATCACCAAGGGGGCCACGACGCACGGCATCGCCGAGGCGCTGCACCGCGCCGCCGACGCCGGCATGAAGGTGTCGGCAACGGTGATACTCGGCCTGGGCGGGAAGGACTGCTGGCAGGAGCACATCGACGGTACCGTCGCGCTGCTGAACCGCGCGCCGGTAACCCAGCTTTCCACCTTGCAGCTGTACCTGGATGCAGGCATACGCGACGAATTCGGCCGCAAGTTCGGTACGCCCTTTGTGATGCCTGACGACTTCGCCCTGCTGGGCGAACAGCAGCGGCTCATTGAGGGCCTCGAGCCGCCGCGGCCACTGCTGTTCCGCTCCAACCACGCCTCCAATGCGCTGGCGCTGGAGGGCACTCTACCGAAGGATCGGGCACGCCTGCTGGCGTCTGTCGCACAGGCCCTGGCGGGGCGGCTGGATCTGCGTCCGCCGCACCTGCGCGGACTGTGAGACGGACCGCGGACTCAGGCCATCCACATGCCGCAGTCGCAGTCCTCCCGCGCCACATCGGGCGCGCTGCGTTGCAGGCCGTTTTCCAGGCCGCTTTTCCAGTCGGCCACGAACTGTTCGAGGGATTCGACGAAATCGGCCTCATGATCGGGCCGGTTGCTGGTGCAGTGCACGGTGACGCCGCCGGAGCCTTCGGCGGTGACGGTCCATTGCACGGCATTGATGCAGGCGGGCAGCATGAAGCGCACGCCGTCGCGGATCACGTCGCGACGCACGCGCATCTCGCCCCACACGCAATAGATGTCACCGCGATCGCCCTCATGGGACAGCACCTTGTCGATCGAGGCGCACCATTGCGGCAGATTATCGATGCGCAGGTGGCGTTGCAGGTCTTCGGCGCGCAGGCGCACCGCAGTGGTGGCGAAAAACTCCATGGACTCCTCCTCACTGGATATCTGTGTTGTTCTTGCAGTGGCTCCCGACACCTATGATTTTTGTGGTCTTTTCCGCGCCGGGGGCGTCCGACTGTAACACGACTTTCCGGCGGGACGAAAAGCGCCGCTAACGTAGCGTAGAATGGCCTGCGCCACATTGATCCCGATCATGACCGACATCGTACTCGCCACCCTGAACGCCAAATACCAGCACGCCGCGCTGGGCCTGCGCTATCTGCTCGCCAACATGGGTGAGCTGCGGCCACGCACGCAGCTGCTGGAATTCGTCTGGGACCAGCGCAGCACCGAGATCGCCGAACAACTGCTGGCGCAACGGCCACTCATCATCGGCCTCGCGGTCTACATCTGGAATGCGCGCGAAACCTTGCAGCTGGTGCAGGTATTGAAGGCGGTGGCACCGGAGGTGATCGTCGTCCTCGGCGGTCCCGAGGTAAGCTATGAACAGGAGCAGCAGGACATCGTCGCCGCGGCCGACTATGTGATCGCCGGGCCGGGTGATCTCGCCTTCGCCGCACTGTGCCGCGAACTGCTCGCCGGCAGCCGCCCCGCACAGCGGGTCATCCAGGCGGAACCACCGCCGCTGGAGCAGATTGCCCTGCCCTACGACGAATACACCGACGAGGACGTCGCCCGGCGCCTGATCTACGTGGAGGCCTCGCGCGGCTGCCCGTTCAAGTGCGAGTTCTGCCTCTCCGCCCTGGACAAGACCGCCTGGCCCTTCGACCTGGATCGCTTTCTCGCCGCCATGGAGCGGCTGCACGCGCGCGGCGTGCGCCACTTCAAGTTCGTCGATCGCACCTTCAATCTCAACGTCAAGGCGAGCCGCCGCATCCTGCAATTCTTTCTCGATCGGCTGAGCGACGATCTGTTCCTGCACTTCGAGGTCATTCCCGATCACCTGCCCGACGGCCTGAAGGAACTGCTGGCGCAGTTCCCGCCCGGCACGCTGCAACTGGAGGTGGGGATACAAAGCTTCAACGCGGAAGTGCAGCAGCTGCTCAGCCGCAGGCAGGACAACGCCGCGACGGAAGAGAATCTGCGCTGGCTGCGCGAGCACAGTCACGCCCATCTGCACGCCGATCTGATCATCGGCCTGCCCGGCGAAGCACTGGAGAGTTTCGCCGCCGGCTTCAACCGTCTGTGGGCACAGCGCCCGCACGAAATCCAGGTGGGCCTGCTGAAACGCCTGCGCGGTGCGCCCATCGCGCGCCACACGGCGGAGTTCGCCATGCGCTACGACCCGCAGCCGCCCTACACCCTGCTGGCCAACGCGCAGCTCGACTTCGCCACCATGCAGCGCCTGACCCGCTTTGCCCGCTACTGGGACATGATCGCCAACTCGGGACGCTTCGCCCATGCCCTGCCGCTGCTGCTGGGGGACGACGCCTTCGGCCGCTTCCTGAGCCTGTCCGACTGGCTGTACGCCACCACCGGGCAGACGCACCGCATCGCCCTGCCGCGGCTGTTCCAGCTGCTGCACCGGGCGCTGTGCGAGGTGTTTGCGGTGGACGAGGAAGCGGTGATGACGGCGCTGGCCCGCGACTGCGCGGCCTTCGGCGCCAAGGGTTGCCCCGACTTCCTGCACGGCCACCTGCAACAGGTGCAGGCGGCGGCGCGGCGCACGGAGAAGGGTGTGCCGGCGCGGCAGGCGCGGCACCTGGGGGAATGACTACACGTCGTCGGTATCCATCTGGCCGCTGAGGCGGCGGCGCACGTGGGACCACGACAGGCCGGTACTGATCACCAGCGCCAGCAGGGTCAGGATCAGGTAGGTGATGACGCGGACGTTGTCGGCGGCGATGAGGCCCATGTCCACCACCAGCCACAGCAGGGTGCCGAAGAAGGCGGTGGCCAGCACCAGGCCCACCGCGCCGAGGGAGCGCAGGGCGGCGCGAATGTAGATGGCCCAGCCGACGACGAGGGCGACGCCGACGAAGGCCTCGAAGGCGGTGACCGCAGGGAAGTTGTGCTTGACCCAGTGGAAGTAGGAGTAGCCTTCCGGGTTGTAGGTGGAAAATACCAGCACCAGGCCGGCGACGAAGCGCAGCAGGAAACCGCGCCACCCGATATCGATGCTTTTGGCCATGAAATCTCCCGCCCCTCTGCGCCGCGGCCGCCCCGTCGGCGGCCTGTCCATGGACAGCGATGTTAGCAGATGCCGATGGTGACGGACTGCCATCGGCCGCTGCTATGATTCCTCCATGGCCCCCGTCATCACCACCCCGGATTTCCGCACCGCCGCCCTGCCGGTCGAAGGGAAGTTCGTCCATCTCTCCTGGCGCGACAACGAGTACCTGCTGTTTGCCGCCGCCGCCCAGCACAAATACCACAACCAGATGGTGGCGCAGTTTCTCGGCAACCACGGCATCCGCCACCGCTGGATCGGCGGCGACCGGCTGGAATGGGACGACGCCGGCCTGGCGGTGCGCGGCGGCGGTCGCTTCCGCCTCGACCCGGCGGCGCGGCAGCTGTACCTGTGGGACCGCTCCACCGCCTACGGACCCTTCGATCCGGCCGCCGTGCGGGCGCGGCTGGAGGCCGACGGCCCCTGGCCCGGATTCGCCCTGCGGTTCGGGCCATAAAAAAGGCCCGGGGGGTTCCCCCCCGGGCCCGGGACTGCTTGCTCCGTCCGGATATCAGACGCAACCGGTGGGCTTGGGCAGGCCGCCGTACTTGGTGATCGGCTTCATCGGGCCGGTCAGCCACAGCTTGAACATTTCCTTCTGGTCCGCTTCAAGGTACTTGGAGAACTTGCGGATCGGCGGAACCGAACCGAACTCCTCGTAATACTCGCGGGCCTTCAGGATCTGTTCCCACTTCGTGTCGTCCAGCTCGATGCCGTCGGCCTCGGCCATGGCACGTCCGATTTCCGGGGTCCAGATGTTCATGTTCGTGAGGTAACCGTCACCGTCGCGATCTGGCAGTTGCATAGGATTCACCCTCCATATAGTTGATCTAAGACTGCAAAGGCCGCCGTAACCCGGCGCCCTCATACCTGAGTAACGTTGTTGGTTATTAAAGCAAATACCTTGCTGGGTGGTCAAGTATTATTTTGACAAATCACAGGCTCAGGAAATGGCGCAGCATGCGCTCACGCAACGCCGGCTCCGGCAAGGGGGACTGGGCACCCCCCATGTTCTCCTCCATATGGGCCACCCGGGAGGTAGCCGGAATGGCACAGGTGACGGCGGGGTGTGACACTGCAGAGCGCAGGAAAAACTGGGCCCAGTTGGCGCAGCCTGCCTCCGCCGCCCACGGCGGCAGCGCCTTGCCGCGTACGGCAGGGAACAGCCCGCCGCCATCGAAGGGCCGGTTGGCGATGACCGCGATGCCGCGCTCCTGCGCCAGGGGCAGCAGGCGCGCCTCCGCCTCGCGATCCCGCACGTTGTAGGTAAGTTGCACGAAGTCCAGCGCACGGCTGCGCATGATGCGCTCCAGCTCGGCATGGCGGCGGCCATGGGAGGTGGTGACACCCAGATAGCGGATGCGCCCGACCGCCTTCCATTCCTGCAAGGTCTCCAGGTGGGCCTCCCAATCCAGCAGGTTGTGCACCTGCATCAGGTCGAACCGGGCCACGCCCCACAGCCGCCGCGAGGCCTCCATCTGATGCGCCCCCAGCCAGCGGCCCGGCGTCCACACCTTGCTCGCCGCGAACAGCTGCGACGGCCGCCCCAGGCGGGTCAGGCCCTCGCCGATGACCTCTTCGGCACGGCCGTACATGGGGGAGGAATCGATCAGCCGGCCGCCGAGGGCGAAGAAGATCTCCAGCACCTGCGTGCGCTGCTCCCGTTCGCCGGGTAGCCTGCCCACGTCGAAGGTGAGCCAGCTGCCCATGCCGATCACCGGCAGCGTCTCGCCGGACGACGGGATGGGCTTCTCCGCCACCGCCGTGGCCCTTGCCGGCCCCAGCGCCGCCAGGCCGAGCAGGCCGCCGCCGAGGCGCAGGAACCCGCGACGCGAAGTCATAAACCCGTCGCTGAGACGCAGAGACCCGGAGGGTACTCGTTCATGCTCTCTGCGCCTCTGTGTCGAGGGTTAGACGTTTCCGGCGTTCTTTGCGCGGTCAGCGGCCGAAGATGTCGTGCAGAAAGGTCTCCAGCTCGGCCCACGACTTGGCGTCCGCCTCGGCGTTATAGGCCAGCGGCATGCGGAAGCGCTGGCCGTAGGCGTCGGCATCGGGATTGGTAAAGGCGTGCTTCGCCCCCGGGTAGCTGACGAAGCGGTAGTCGACGCCGGCGGCGGACATTTCCTGGTGGAACACCTCGATCTGCTGTTCGGAGACCATGGGGTCGGCGGCGCCGTTCAGCACCAGCACCCGGGCCTTGACCTTGCCCGGCTCGGCCAGCTTCTTGCTGGCGATGGCGCCGTGGAAGCTGGCCACCCCCTTGAGGTCCACGCCGTCCCGGGCCATGGCCAGCACCACGCCGCCGCCGAAGCAGTAGCCGATGGCGGCGGTGGCATGGGGCGCCACCGTGGGATGCCGTTCCAGCACCGCCTTGGCGGCGAGGAAGCGCTCGCGGCGCTGCTCCATGTCGCTGTTCACCGCGGTGGCGAACTTGCCGGCGTCGTCGGGATGATCGGCGGTCTTGCCGTCGCCGTACATGTCCACCGCCAGGGCGGTGTAGCCCAGGCGCGCCAGCATGCGGGCGCGCATACGGGCGTATTCGTTGTGCCCCCACCACTCGTGCACCACCAGCACGCCGGGACGCTGGCCCTTTACCGCATCGTCGTAGGCCAGATAGCCCTTCATGACGGTATCGCCGGCGCGGTACTCGACCTCCTCGCCGACCACGGCGGCGTGGGCCTGAACACCGAACAACGCCAACAGCAGGAAGCCGAGCATACGTTTCATGTGATTTTCCTCCAGGGGATTATTGGTATCGCACAAGAATAGGCGCCACGACGGCACGCTGCCACGGCGAAAGGCGCGTTCACCCCAAAGGTACAAAGAACTTCCAACACTTGACGCAGAGACGCGGAGGCGCAGAGAAGGATTTTTCCCCTCTGCGTCTCCGCGTCTCTGCGGCAGGTGTTTGGCTTTTCCCCTGGTGAGGATGGAGGGTTGTTCAGGCGTCGCCGGCGGCGCGGCAGCAGTTGCGGCCGGCGGCCTTGGCGCGGTACATGGCGGCGTCGGCGCGGGCAAACACGCTGTCCGGTTCGTCGTCGCCGGCAAACACCGCCAGGCCGCAGGAGATGGTGATCAGCACACGCTCGTTGCGGTAGTGGAACTCGCACTTTTCCACCGCCATGCGGATCTTCTCCGCCACCGTGCGGGCGTGCGCCAGCTCCGTTTCCGGCAACAGGATGACGAACTCCTCGCCGCCGTAGCGGGCGACGAAGTCGGTCTCCCGCACCTGGCTGGTCAGCAGTTTCGCCACCACCTTGAGCACCTTGTCACCGGCCTGGTGGCCGTAGGTGTCGTTGATCTTCTTGAAGTTGTCCACGTCCCACACGGTGAACACCAGCGGCGCCTGGTAGCGCTTCCAGCGGGCGTATTCCTGGGCGATGCGTTCGTTGTAGGCGAGGCGGTTGTTGATTTCGGTCAGCGGATCGATCAGCGCCAGGTTGCGTTCCTGCTGGATGCGTCCGCGCAGCGATTCGGATTCAGCCTCCAGCCGGCGCAGGCGGTCATTGAGTTTCTCCACCTCCCGCTCGGCGCGCTCGATGCGTTCGTCCTCGGAGCGGCGAAACACGTCCATGTGACGGCGGATGGTGTCGACGCGGTCCTGCACCACGTGCTTCAGCTGATCCAGATTCTGCGCCCGCTGCACCGACTCCTCGATGCCCTGCACCTGCACCTGCACCAGGGCGCGGCCATCCTCTACCGTGTCGCGGTGCGCAGCCACCGCGCTTTGCAGATTGTTGTCCAGCTCACGCAGATTTTCGGTGAGCTGCTGGAGGAAGGATTCGATCTCCGCCTTTTCGCTCTGCACGCGGGTGCGCATGGCGGTAATCAGTTCGGCGATGCGCCCCAGCATCGGCTCCAGATCGCTGTCGCGCAGGGGCACGGTCAGGGCCGTCTTGATGGCCTCGACCTGGTCATGCAGTTCGGACGGAACACCCAGCCGCTCCAGCAGCTGCAACAGCACTTCCTGCGGCGATACCGGAATGGAAGCGGGCGGTGCAGCGGGCTCCAGCTGCGCCAGCATTCCCGCCAAATCGGCAGTCACCCGCTGCAACTCCTCGGCCCGGTGTGCAGCACGCAGCGCACCCGTAATCCCGGCCATCCCCGCTTCCGACGGCGCGACCACCGAGGTCAGCAACTGGCCCAGCAGGCTCTTTGCCAGCGCCACACCGTCGTCCGCCGTGCGCGCGGCCGGTGCTGCCGGCGCGGCCTCCACCGAGGGTGCCTCATCGCGCCTTAACAACCGGCCCAGCAAACCCTTGCCGGCCGCCGGAGCCTCTTCCCCACCGCCCTGCCCGGCCAGCCAGTCGAAGGCCTCGCCGATGAGGGTGATCAATTCTTGCAGATGGGGCTGGAAATCGCTGTCGGGGGCGGCTGCATCGAGCGCCTTGCCATAGGCCTTGGCCTTGTGGCCGAGTCCGCGCGGAAAGGTGATGCCGCCGGCGAGGCGGCGCAACACGTCCAGGGGAGCGACCGGCATGCGGCGGCTGCGCCGCTGCTGATCCAGCCGCATCAGATGATCGGAAAGGGACTGGATCAGGACTTCCAGATCCGCGCTGCTGCTGTTCTTGCGGATGGCGTTGCGCAGCCGATCCAGCTGCTCGTTAAGTCCTTTGTCGCTGTCGTCCGCCGCCAGGGTCAGGCGCGAAATGCACTGACGCAGCACGTTTTCCGTCTGCCGCCATTCCTTTTCCCTGCGATCGAGCTGCGCCACGCCGTCGTAATACTTGCCGCGCCACTGCTCCATCTCGCGCGTTATGCGCTCGTCCTCCGCCATGGTTTCTCCCTGTCTATTCGCTACGCTGCCGCCCGGCTCGCACCACCCTGGTCCCTAGGACGGCAGATGCACGTCCTCCGGCAGAATGAGTTCCATTGCCACAGGCAAATGGTCCGAACAGGCGTGGTTGACCACATGGCAACTCGACACGGACAGTTCCGGCGTCACCAGGATGTGGTCGATGCTGCGGTTCGGGCGCCAGCTTGGAAAGGTGCACTTTTCATCCGTCGGCTCGCACAGCCGCGTCCGCTGGAACAGGCGGTTCATTTCCGCGCTGCCCGGAGCGCAGTTCATGTCGCCCATCAGAATGGTATGGCGATAGTCGCTCAGCAGCTCGCTGATGAAATCGAGCTGCAGCAGGCGTGAACGCTGGCCCAGGGCCAGATGGATCAGCATCACCACCAGCGCGGTCTCGCCGTGACCGTAGCGCACCAGCAGGGCGCCGCGTCCGGGCACCATGCCGGGCAGGCGGTGTTCGGTGACCTCGCTGGGCAAGGTGCGCGACAACAGGCCGTTGCCGTGCTGCGCCAGCTGGCCGAGGTCGCGGTTGAGCTGATGATGCCAGAAGGGAAAGCCCGCCTTTTGCGCCAGATACTCCGTCATGTGGACGTAGCCGGTGCGGTGCGAGCCCGCGTCCAGCTCCTGCAACGCGACGATGTCGAAGTCGGCGATGAGCTGGGCGACGCGATCCAGGTTGCGGAAGCGGCAGCTGGCCGGCAGCAGATGCTTCCAGATGTTGGTGACGTAATGATGCGGGCGGCTGCTGCTGATACCCATCTGCACGTTGTAGCTGAGCAGGCGCAGACGGCGCCCGGGCGGCTGCAGATCCGCGTCCAGGAGAGGCTCCGTCATGGCCGCCTCAGATGGGGCAGACCATTTCGCCGAGCTTGGCGGTAAGCTTGAGGTTTTCACCATAGTCCACCGGACAGTCGATGATGCTCACGGTATTGTCGGCCAGCGCCTGCTGCAGGGTCGGCAGCAGATCGGCCACGCGCTCGATGCGATAGCCCTTGGCGCCAAAGGATTCGGCATACTTGATGAAATCGGGATTGGTGAAGTCCACATTGGAAGCACGGCCGAACTGGTTCAACTGCTTCCACTTGATCAGGCCGTAACCGTTGTCGCTCCAGATCAATACCACCAGCGACAGCCCCAGGCGCATTGCCGTTTCGATTTCCTGGCTGTTCATCAGGAAGCCGGCATCACCGGTCACCGCCACCACCTTGCGATCAGGATAGGCCAGTTTGGCGGCGATGGCGCCGGGCAAGGCGATGCCCATGCTGGCAAAACCGTTGGAAATGATGCAGGTATTGGGATACTCGCAGCGGAACATGCGCGCCATCCACATCTTGTGCGCGCCCACATCGCAGATGACGGTATCTTCCATGTCCAGCGCAGTACGCAGATCCCAGATGATCTTCTGCGGCTTGACCGGGAAGCTGTCGTCGTTGCGGCAGCCGGCCATCTCTTCCACCAGCGCGTCGCGCAGCGGGCGCATGCGATGCCCCTGGTGCGGCGTGGCCATCTCGCCGACGCGTACCAGCGAGTGCTTGATGTCGCCCACCACACCCACCGCCACCGGATAATAGGCATCCACTTCCGCCGGCGTGCTGTCCACGTGCACGATGATGCGGTCACGGGTCGGGTGCCACAGGTAGGGATGGTATTCCACCAGGTCGTAGCCGACGCAGATGATGACGTCGGCGGTGTCGAAGCCGCAGGTGACGTAATCGCGAGCCTGCAGACCGACGCTGCCCAGGGCCAGCGGATTCTTGCCGAACGGTATCACGCCCTTGGCCATGAAGGTGTTGGCCACCGGGATATTGAGCCGTTCGGCGAAATCGGTCAGTTGCTGCCAGGCCTTGGCGCGCACCACGCCGTTGCCGGCAAGGATCAATGGCGCCTTGGCATTGGAGATCAGCTCCGCCGCGTAGTTCACGCGATCGGCCGACGGTTCCGGCTGGGATGGATTCTTGACCGGCAGCGGTTCCTCATCCACTTCGTACTTGGCGATGTTTTCCGGGAATTCGATAAACGTCGCGCCGGTTTTCTCGGTCTGCGCCAGCTTGAACGCTTTGCGCACCACTTCGGGGATCACGTTGGGCGTCAGCAGGCGCGAGGAATACTTGGTGATGGGATGGAACATCAGTTCCAGGTCCAGTACCTGGTGCGATTCCTTGTGCAGCCGCGTGGTTGCCGCCTGGCCGGCGATGGCCACCAGCGGCGCGTGGTCCATGTTGGCGTCCGCCACACCGGTGATCAGGTTGGTGGCGCCGGGACCGAGGGTGGCGAGGCAGACGCCGGCGCGCCCGGTGAGGCGGCCGTAGACGTCGGCCATGAAGGCGGCGCCCTGTTCGTGGCGCGTGGTAATGAACTTGATGGGCGAATCCTGCAAGGCATCCATCAGGTCGAGGTTTTCCTCGCCGGGGATGCCGAAGATGTATTCGATGCCCTCGTTTTCCAGGCACCGGACGAACAGTTGCGCCGCCTTCATGATGTCTACTTGCTGATGGCGGCCGTGCTGGCTGCCTGATGCTCACGGGCGACCAGATGGTCCACCACATCGAGCATGCCCTGGTAGCTCTGCGCCATGGGGCCGTCGGTGCGGAACTTGCCGGCCACGACCATGGCAGGAACACCGCTGATGCCGTAGCGCTGGGTCAGGCGCTCGGCCCGGTTCACCTTCACGTCCACGGCAAACGACTTGAAGGTATCCAGGAACTTCTTCTCCTCGACCCCGAATTCGGCAAAGAAGGTCGCCAGCTGCTGCTCGGTATTCAGGGTGCGCTTCTGCTCGTGGATGGCATGGAACATGGGGGCATGAATCTTGTCGACCACGCCCAGCACCTCGGCGGTATAGTAGGCGCGGGCATGGAGGCGCCACAGCGCGCTGCTGAATATGGCCGGAATGCGGATGAATTCCACATGGGCCGGCTTGCGCTGCAGCCATTCGTGCAGGAAGGGCTCGAAACTGTTGCAGTGGCCGCAGCCGTACCAGAACAGCTCCACCACCTCGACCTTGCCGGCGGCGCTGGGCGCCGGCTCCACCGGCGTCTCCAGACGGGCGTACTGGAAACCTTCATAAATCTCGTCCGCGGCATGGGCGGTCAGCGCCGCCAGCGGCAGCAACAGCGCCAGGACGACCCGGGCGACGTACTTTTTCATCGTTTTGACTCCTGCTCGAGAGGGCGGACGGGCCGCCTGGTGGTGTTGTAACTATACCTCACGACCGCGGCACGGCTACAGGCTGGCGGTGGGGCGCGCCTTCCCCGCCGGTACCCGGCGTTCTATGCTATGACACAGGCTAAACCGGGGAGTTGCCATGTCTGCGGACAATACCATAAACCTGACCGAGTTCCTGAGCCAGCAGTACCTGTGCGAGTCGCTCACCCTGCGCGAGGTGCAGATCCTGCTGGAATTCACCGAACTGGTCACGTTCAAGAAGAACGCCATCATCGCCGACATCGGCGAGGTGGGCGAGGCGCTGTACTTCATGATCAAGGGTGAAGTGGCACTGATCTACGAGGCGGACGGCCAGTCGGTGGAAATCGGCGGCATCAAGGAAGGCGAACTGGTGGGCGAAATGTCCTTCTTCGACCGCGAGCCGCGCTCGGTGCGGCTGCTGGCGAAATCGGCCGACACCCGCCTGCTGCGCCTGTCCCGCACCCGCTACCAGCGGCTGCGGGTGGAACACCCCTTCATCGCCGTCAACCTGCTGGAACACGCGGTCATCAACCTCGACCACCTGTTCCGACGGGTAAGCCAGGATGTGGCCACGTTTTCGCGTTACGTGTACGGCGGGAAGAAATAGATACAAGAGAAAAGTTACAAGATACAAGTTAAAAACAGCGTGCGTGTCAGCGCACTCATTCCCTTGTATCTTTGCTCTTTACTCTTGTATCTGACGTTTGTATCTGCCGTTAAAGCGTACCGTAGGAGTGCAGGCCCGAGAGGAACATGTTCACCCCGATGAAGGCGAACAGGGTGATGAACAGGCCGGCGACGGACCACCACGCCAGCGGGCGGCCGCGCCAGCCCTTGGTCAGGCGCAGGTGCAGCCAGGCGGCATAGTTGAGCCAGACGATGAGCGCCCAGGTCTCCTTGGGATCCCACGACCAGTACCCACCCCAAGCCTCGGCCGCCCACATGGCGCCCAGCACCGTGGCCACGGTGAAGAAGGCAAATCCCAGGGCGATGGCCTTGTACATCACATCGTCCATCTGCTCCAGGCTGGGCAGGCGGCTGGCCAGCATGCCCGCGGGACGGCGCTCCACCAGCAGATAGGCCACGGCCACCATCGCCGCCAGGGCAAAGCCGCCGTAACCGACGAAATTGGCCGGCACGTGTATCTTCATCCAGTAGCTCTGCAGGGCCGGCACCAGCGGCTGGATCTCGTGCGCGCCGCGGGCATAGGCATACCACAGCAGAAACGCCACGGCAGCGGAGATCACGGTGAGCACGAAACCGCCCAGCTGGCGGCTCTTGTAGCGACCTTCGTAGAACAGGTACATCAGCGCAGTGATTACCGCGAACAGGATGAACACCTCGTACAGGTTGCTGACCGGGATATGACCGACGTCATGACTGATCAGATAGGATTCGCGCCAGCGCACCATCAGGCCGGCGAGGCCCATGGCGGTGGCGGACCAAGTCAGGGCGCTGCCGACACGGTTGGAAAAATCGGAACGGGCGAACATGCCGAAGAAATAGGCGAAGGTGGCCATCACGTAGAGTGCGCTCATCCACATGATCGCCGACTGGCTGCTGACCAGGAACTTGAGGAAGAAACTGGTTTCGCCGCGCGCCAGATCATCGCCGTACAGTCCGACGGCGGAGAGGCTGAGCAGGGCGACGGCCAGACTCAGCTGCCGCGCCGGCTTCCAGGACCAACCCAGCCAGATGAGGCTGGCCGTCGTGCCGTACAGAATACCGACTTCGTAACCGTCCATCAGTACGGCGTAATAGGTGTGGGCGTACGCCGCACCGGCCGCGGCCAGGGCCGCAAACAGCCAGTCGAACCAGCCCAGGCGCTTGAGCAGCGGCGGGCGCTTGAAGTTCTGTTCCAGATAATCGGTCGATACGGACATCACTGCCACCTCTTCAATATCGTTGCAACAGAGCGCCGGTCAGGCTGAAGCCGGATGCGGCGGCACCGCCTGTTCCAGTTCCGCCTGCAGGGCACGGAATTCGCGCTCGAACTCCAGGCGGTTACGGTGGCCGCTGCCGGCAAACAGCAACGCCGTGCCGCCATCCCGTTGTTCCAGCCGCACCCAGATACGGCGCTGGTGCATGTAGAACATCATGAATACGCCGGCCATCAGCATAGCGCATCCGAGATACACAATATCCTTGCCGGGGGCGCGTGAAATCTGCAGGCCGCTGGCCTCGATGTGCTTGAACTCGGCCAGCTGCAGGTAGAACGGCGAGCCGTATGCCACCAGCATGGACAGGGTATTGAGGGTGTCGTCGAAGAACCGGCTGTCCTCCTCGCTCACACCCTGCTCCAGATTGACGCCTTCGTCACGCAACAGTTCCACGTACACTGCACCCAGCACGCCCTGCAACACGTTCACGTACGAATTGATCGCTTCCTGGCGCTGCTCGGGGGGCAGGCTCGCCTCGGCCTGCCTGGCTACGCCCTCAATCCCCTCTTCCACGAACAGCACCACCAGCTTGCCGATGGAATCGATCATCGTGCTGCGTACATCCTTGCCCGCCTTGTCGGCGCTCAGGGTGTCGCCAATCTGGGCCTCGATCACCCGGCGCACGCGCGCCGCATCGTGCACGGCGGCCAGCACGCGCATGAAACGCTGCGGCGTACCCGCGGCATCCGCCGGAATGTAGAGATAACGGTACTCTTCACCGGGCGTGGCGCGCATGCCGCTCATGAAAAAGCGCCGCCCCTCCAGTTCCACAGGCAGCATGTAGTTGACGTACTCCAGCGCCTCGCCGGCAGGATTGCGCAACTTGAACACCATGCTCGGTCCGTAGTTGTGGAATTTCTTGCCGCTGGTGTCGTCTTCGCCGACGGGGAAGATGTTGTAGAGCTTGAAGTCGGTAAATTCCAGCGTGCGTTCGCCGCGGGTGGTCATCAGGCGCCGGAAGCGGTTCACGCCGCTGTCCAGCTCCAGCGGCTCCTGTTGCGGCATGTCCAGCGACCAGGCGCGGGTCTTCAGTTCCGAACCGCCGTCGCCGAAACTGGACTGGTAAATGGCGTAGCCCTTGTAGAGCAGGGGATGGTTGACCTTGATGGTCTGCCGCAACGGCTCCTTCAGCTCGTCGTCGTGAATGATCAGATCACTCTCGAACGACTTCGGCATGCCCGAGGGATAGTGTTCGATACGGAACTGTTCCAGTTCGATGGAGAACGGCAGCTGCTGGATCAGGTAACCGTCACGCAGCGCCAGGTAGACCACCTTGGCGCTGGCGCCCTCGGGAATGCTGATGCTGCCGCGGAACGACAGGTTGTCGGTACCGAGGACGCTCTCTGCCGGCACCTCGCTGGCAGGGATGTCGCGGGTCTCGGCACGCAGTTCGCCGCCCAGTTCCTTCAGCTTGAGCGGCAGGTTGCCGTCGATGAGACCGCCGATACAGATCACCACGATGGAGGCGTGCGACAGGATGTAGCCGAGACGCCCCAACCCGCCTTTCATCGCCGCCACGGTGGCCTGCCCGTCCTGGGCGCGCTTGCGCACACGGTAGCCGCGCGCACCCAACAGGGATTCGGCGTGCGCCGTTGCGTCACCTAGCGCCTGGGTGGAATCCCATTCCGCCTTGAGGTGGAAGCTGCGCAGGGACTTCTCCTGCACGTCGAGTCGGGAATGGCGCATGTCGCGCAGGATGTGCGGCGTATTGCGCCAGACGCAAATGGAGGTGGAAACCAGCAGGAATCCCAGCAGCACCAGAAACCAGGCCGCGCCGTAGATATCGAACAGGCCCAGCGACTTGAACACCTCGAACCAGAACGGGCCGAATTTCATGACGTAGTTGGTGTAGGGCTCGTTCTGCTTCAGCACCGTGCCGATGACCGAGGCAATGGCAATCACCACCAGCAGGGTGATGGCGAGATTCATGGAGCCCAGGAACTCGAGTGCGATGGCGCCCGTGCCGCGCCGGGTCCGCACGGGTGATGTCTTGTCGTTCAACTGAGCCCTGCCCCTGATGATTATTGTGTGGTGTTTGAGCCGCAGAAACGGCGGAAGTTGCGCTGTGCCGGCCGATAATATCACGGCCGGCGCCGGTCTCACCGCGCCCAAAACGAAGAAGGGCGGCCCTGGGGCCGCCCTTCTTCGTACACACTACAACTGGTGCTGCTGCCAGCGATCAGTGCAGGCCGGCGATGTACTCCGCCACTGCATCGATCTGCGCGTCGCTCATCTTGCCGGCAACGTCACGCATCATGCTGGCCGGGTCGTTGCTGCGCGTACCCGCACGGAAGTCCTTCAGCGCCTTCGCGGTATAGGTCGGATGCTGACCGGCCAGGGCGGGGAACTTCGCTGCCGGATTGCCGGCACCATTGGGACCGTGGCAGGCCATACAGGCGGCAACGCCGTTGGCGGCATCACCGGCACGGTACAGCTTCTCGCCCGGAGCGGCCTTTTCGGCGTTGGCGGAAGCGACAACGCGCTTCTGGCTGGCGAACCAGGCTGCCAGATCGGCCACGTCCTGATCGCTCAGGGGGGCGGCCATGGCGGTCATGGTGTCGTCCTTGCGGGCGCCGGACTTGAAGTCCATCAGCTGCTTGCTGATGAACTGCTCGGACTGGCCGGCCAGGCTCGGCCAGATGGGAACAACGCTGTTACCGTCCATGCCGTGGCAGGCGGAGCACACAGCGGCTTTGCCCTGGCCTGCGCTGGCGCTGCCGGCCGCGTGAGCGGAACCGAGGGCACCCAGCAGCAGGGCTGCAATCGCTAGTCTGTTCATTAAATTACCCAACTTGGAGTGATTACTTGCTCTGGGAGACCATGTAGTCCACGGCAGCCTTCAGATCCGGCTCGGTGCAGGCGGCGCAGGTGCCCTTCGGCAGCATTGCGGTGCCCGGCTTGCCGTTCACGGCCACGCCGTACAGCTTGTCCATACCCTGGGCGATACGGGGAGCCCAGGCAGCCTTGTCACCAATGCGGGGAGCGCCGGCAGCGCCGGAAGCGTGGCAGGCTACGCAGGCCTTGTCATACACGGCCTTGCCGTCTGCGGCTACGGCTGAAACGGATACCATCATTGCGCCAGCGGCGCAGGCAACCAGGAACTTGTTCATTTAGCGGGCTCCTAACTCGAAATCAATTCAATAAAGCGATTAATTATGCGGGTCGGCGTACAATAATGCCAACATTGTCCGACCCATCCTGAAAGACAGGGCTATATACCAATATTAGGATTCGCTGGTCAACAGCAACGGCCGAAAACACGCGCCGATCCCACCGCAACCCCACAAAACGACCCTATTTACCGATGAATCCCGTCAATCATTATCGCCAGGCCCAGTTCCTGCTCGGTGCCCAGCACCTGCGCCAGCTACCGGCGGACAACGGCATCGAGGTGGCCTTTGCCGGCCGCTCCAATGCCGGCAAATCCAGCGCGCTCAACACCATTACCGCCATCAAGGGCCTGGCGCGCACCAGCAAGACGCCGGGGCGCACCCAGCAGATCAACCTGTTCGGCCTGGGTGAGGGCCATCGCCTGGCCGACCTGCCGGGCTATGGCTATGCCAAGGTGCCGCCGGCCATGAAGGAGCACTGGCGCAAAACCCTGGAGCAATACTTCAACACCCGTGACTGCCTGCGCGGCCTGATCCTGCTGATGGACGTACGCCATCCCCTCACCGAGTTCGACCAGGTCATGCTGCAATGGTGTCGTCACCGCAACATGCCGGTGCACGTGCTGCTGACCAAGGCGGACAAGTTCAAACGCGGCCCGGCCTCCGCCGCCCTGCAACAGGTGAAGCGCTTTCTGGCCGACTATCCGGAGGCCTCGGTACAGCTGTTCTCGGCCCACAACGGCCAGGGCGTGGACGAGGCGCGGGCGCTGCTGGACCGGTGGTTCGGCTATGACGGCGCTGAGCCGGCGCCTGCCGATCCGCTGCAACCGGCAGGCTGACGCCGGCTTCACGGGGACAAAAAAAACCCCGGCGCCAAAAAAGGGGGGTAGGCGGCCGGGGTCTATCAAGTCGCCCGGCTTAGGGGGAGCAAGCCGGGCCGTTGTTCCCACCAGGGAGAGAAGAGTGGGAAAGCGCAGTGCGCTTGCAAGATGAGACTGGGCCGTTCCGGAAAAGTTCTGCAATCCGCCAATTGCACCATTAAATATATTAATGAGTAGATTAGTCTGACCAATAGACACCTCTGTCGGTCACCACCTCGCCCGGTAAACGGCAGTGGGCTGTGCAGCTGCAGACGACTTATCGCAGCCGGCCTCCTTCCTATCCGGAAAGAAAACGAGACAGGCGTATTCACCGACGCCCTAAATTTGGCACGCTTCAGACGGCATCCATTCCGGGTTCAATCCTGATTCGTCATAAAATCCAAGACATACTGTCGCATCAGGCGCGACCGGCTCGATTCAAGGCGCGCCAAATCCAGGCGCCCTTCTCTCTTGGCCTCCAATAACTGGTAAATAAGCGGATAGCACTGCTCGGGCTCGTAGCTGACGAGGATGAGATCGACACCCGCGCCAAGTGCGCTCACCGCTGCCTTTCCCATACCGCCGTCGAGATAATACAGCCCAGCCATCGTGAAATCGTCGGTGATCAATATGCCATCAAACAGCCATTGTTTACGTAACACATCCGTGACAACCGATGCCGAGATTGAAACCGGATTTTCCGGATCGACGGTGGCAAGATGCACGTGGGAAAGCATGATGGCAACACCAGGATTCTTTGCCAACTCTTGGAATGGAATCCAGTCGGTCCGTAGAAGCTCCGCCATAGAGGTAGTCAATGCTGCATTTTCCTGATGCGTGTCGTTATATACGCGACCGATACCCGGAAAGTGCTTTGCGGTGCAGTGAATCCCTGCGCGCAGCAGTTCACCACAATAGATACTGGCCACTTCCGCAATCTGTACCGGATCATCTGCAATGGCCCGACTGTAGATGCGCGAATACTTGTCAGCCGGATTGATAACGCCATGATTTACGTCAACCACCGGCGCAAGGTTGAGATTCACCCCGATCTGACTGAGTTCAGTGGCGTGAATGCGGGCATAATTCGCGATCGCCTCGGTGCGCTGTGCCAGATCAGCATTGGCAGAGACGATCGATGCGAGAGGCGGAAGCTGTGTCAACGGCGGCGACAGTCTCGAAACGAAACCACCCTCCTGGTCGGCTGCTATCCATAACTGGACCAACTCCGCTCCTGACAACTGCCTCAATTTTTTCAGTTCGGCAATTTCGGCGGCAACCATGTCCATGGTTTTGCCGCGTACATTCCGCGCGGTGATGAATACACCACCTACAGCCCGTTTTTCGAGAAGGGTTCGCAACTCATCAAGATCGGTATATCCGACAACAATGTGGTTTCCTATTGCCTCTAACTCCAATGGGTCGGCAGAGAGAACCTGATATCGCATCCACTGGAATCGACCTTCTCGCATTACGAACGCTGCAAAAGCAGCCAAGGCTACCACTGCAACAAACCTGCCGGACCACTGCAGCCAACGGCTCCGCCCGAGAGCCAGAAACACGCCAATCCAGACGAAAACAGCCGTCGCAGACAATAAGCCGCCGAGCAGGCCATAACGCCAGTCAGGCGATAGCGGGGAACGCCAATCCAGGGCGACAACCAGCAGCGGGACAACAACGACTACGGCTGCTACTGCGATGGCCGATTGAAGGACATATCTGGATTTTTCGTCCATGGCATCTCCACTTGCCAGCAGCTTGTCAACCGTCCATGTGGGAACAATCCAATAGACGCCATCCCACCACCACACATCTCTTCTGCTTATCCACGTCCTGCGCTTCGAGCATGCACCCTGTGCAGCGGGAAGTTGATGGAACGCGATGCGCCCCGCAAAATTCAGTGGGCCTCGTCCCAGTTGTTGCCCACCCCAGCCTCCACCAACAGCGGCACCTTGAGGTCCGCAGCGCCCGCCATCAGGCGCGGAATCTCCACCCTGGCCTTGTCCACGTAATCCTCCGCCACCTCGAACACCAGTTCGTCGTGCACCTGCATGATCATGCGCACCTTGCCCGCCGTGTCCTGCTGCCAGGGATCCACGGCCAGCATGGCGCGCTTGATGATATCGGCGGCGGTGCCCTGCATGGGCGCGTTGATGGCGGTGCGTTCGGCGTACTGGCGGCGCTGGGCGTTGCTGGCCTTGATGTCCGGCACGTAGAGGCGGCGGCCGAACACCGTTTCCACGTAGCCCTGCTCGCGCGCCCGCTCGCGGGTCTCGTCCATGTAGCGGCGCACGCCGGGGTAGCGCTCGAAATAACGGTCGACATAGGTCTGCGCCGCGGCGCGATCGATACCCAGCTGGCGCGCCAGCCCGAAGGCGGACATGCCGTAGATCAGGCCGAAGTTGATGGCCTTGGCGGAGCGGCGCATGTCGGCATCCACTGCCTCCGGTGTGACGCCGAACACCTCGGCGGCGGTGGCGCGGTGAATGTCTTCGCCGGCGGCGAAGGCCTTGAGCAATCCCTCGTCACCGGAGAGGTGTGCCATGATGCGCAGTTCGATCTGCGAATAGTCGGCGGCCAGTAATTTGTAGCCGGGCGGGGCGATGAAGGCCTGGCGGATGCGGCGGCCCTCGGCGGTGCGCACCGGGATGTTCTGCAGGTTGGGGTCGGTGGACGACAGGCGGCCAGTGGCGGCCACTGCCTGCTGATAGGAGGTGTGCACCCGGCCGCTGCGTCGGTCCACCTGCTCGGGCAGGCGATCCGTATAGGTGGACTTGAGCTTGGCCATGCCGCGGTGGTCCAGGATCAGGCGCGGTAGGTCGTAGCCGTCCAGGGCCAGCTCCTGCAACACCTCCTCCGCCGTGGAGGGCTGGCCCTTGGGGGTCTTCTTCAGTACCGGCAATTGCAGGCGCTCGAACAGGATCTCCTGGATCTGCTTGGGCGAGCCCAGGTTGAACGGGCCTTCCGCCACCTTGTAGGCCGCCTGCTCAATTTCGTTCATGCGCAGGGCCAGTTCGCCGCTCTGGCGCCGGAGCATGGCCACATCCACCAGCACGCCGGTGCGCTCCATGCGCGAGAGGATCGGCACCAGGGGCAGTTCGATCTCCTCATATACCCGCTTCAGCGCCGGCTCCGCGGCGACCCGCGGCCACAGGGTCTGGTGCAGTTGCAGGGTGATGTCCGCGTCTTCGGCGGCATATTCCGCCGCCTGCTCCAGGGGCACCTGGTTGAAGGTGAGCTGTTTGGCGCCCTTGCCCGCCACCTCCTCGAAGCTGATGGTCTTGCGCCCCAGGTATTTGAGGGCCAGGGAATCCATGTCGTGGCGGGTGGCGGTGGAGTCCAGCACATAGGACTGCAACATGGAGTCATGGGCGATGCCGCGCAGGGTGATGTCGTGGTTGGCCAGCACGCTCATGTCGTATTTGAGGTTCTGCCCCAGCTTGGGGACGGCCTGGTCTTCCAGCAAGGGGCGCAGCCGTTCCAGCACCGCGCTGCGGTCAAGCTGATCGGGGGCGCCGGGATAGTCGTGCGCCAGGGGCACATAGGCGGCCTGCCCCGGGATCACCGCAAAGGACACACCGACGATCTCCGCCTCCATATAGTCCAGGCTGGTGGTCTCCGTATCGAAGGCAAACAGGTCGGCGGCGGCCAGGCGTTCCAGCCAGGCATCCAGCTGTGCCGTGGTCAGCACGGTGTCGTACTGCCGTTCCACGGCCGAAGCCTCCGGTGTCTGCGGCGCTTCCGGGGCCTCCTTCCCCTCCAGCAGGTCGCCCAGCCAGGTCTTGAACTCCATGCGCCCGTACCACTCACGCAGGGCGGCGGTGTCGGGTGCGCTGCGCCGCAAGTCCTGCGGACGCTGTTCCAGCGGCACATCGCACTTGATGGTCACCAGGCGGCGCGACAGCGGCAGGAAGCCGAGGCTTTCCCGCAAGTTGTCGCCAATCTTGCCCTTGATGGCATCCGCATGGGCGACGATGGCATCCAGCGAGCCGTATTCCTGCAACCATTTTACCGCCGTCTTCGGTCCCACCTTGGGCACCCCGGGCACGTTGTCGCTGGTGTCGCCGATGAGGGCGAGGTAGTCGACGATGCGCTCCGGCGGCACGCCGAATTTCTCCTCCACCCCGGCCGGGTCCAGCACGGTGTCGGTCATGGTGTTGACCAGGGTGACGTGGCCGTCCACCAGCTGGGCCATGTCCTTGTCGCCGGTGGAGATGAGCACCGGCATCCCGGCGGCGGCGGCCTGCCGCGCCAGGGTGCCGATGACGTCGTCCGCCTCCACGCCCTCGACCATCAGCAGCGGCAGGCCCATGGCGCGCACGATGTCGTGCAGCGGTGCGATCTGGCCCGCCAGCTCCGCCGGCATGGGCGGACGATGGGCCTTGTACTCGGCATAGAGCTCGTCGCGGAAGGTCTTGCCCTTGGCGTCGAACACCACCGCCACGTGCGTCGGGTCATAATCGTTGAGCAGGCGGCGCAGCATGTTGACCACGCCGTAGACCGCCCCGGTGGGCTCGCCGCGGGAGTTGGTCAGGGCCGGCAGGGCGTGAAAGGCACGGTAGAGATAGGAGGAGCCGTCCACCAGGACCAGCGGTTTGCGCTTTGTATCGGACATGGGTGAATTGTTGTCTGTAGATTGGGGATTGCGACTACAATAGCCGCTTTGCCGTTACCCGCGCGACACTTCCATGAGCGACGATCACAAATCCCATCATCCGGGCATGACCCCCATCGACGACTCCGCGCTCAGCCGCGAGTCGTGGAAGATCTTCCAGATCATGGCGGAATTCGTCGAAGGCTTCGAACGCCTGGCGCGCATCAGCCCTTCGGTATCCATCTTCGGCTCGGCCCGCTTTGCGCCCGACAACCCCTATTACACGCTCACCGAGGATATCGCCCGCGCCCTGTCCGACGCCGGCTTCTCGGTGGTGAGCGGCGGCGGACCCGGCATCATGGAGGCAGCCAACAAGGGCGCCTTTGCCGGCAAGTCGCCCTCGGTGGGCCTCAACATCCAACTGCCCCATGAGCAGGCCGGCAACCCCTACCAGGACATCCGCCTGTCCTTCCGCCACTTCTTCTCGCGCAAGGTGATGTTCGTGAAGTATGCCGCCGCCTATGTGGTGATGCCCGGCGGCTTCGGCACCCTGGACGAACTGGCGGAGATCCTCACCCTGGTGCAGACCGGCAAAACCCGCCGCATCCCCATCATCCTGGTGCACAGCCCGTTCTGGAACGGGCTCATCGACTGGTTCCGCGACACCCTGGTGGCGGAGAAGACCATCAGCCCGGAAGACCTGGATCTGTTCCAGGTGCTGGACCACCCCCAGGACGTGGTCAATGCTATCTTCAACCACTACGAACACCGTGGTTTCGAACCCTCCGCCGAAGAGCGGGAAATCCTCCTCGACCTGTGAGCCGCCCCATGCGCCCGATCCTGCTTGCCGCCGCCCTGCTGCTCGCCTGCCCCGCCCTGGCCCAGGAAAAGCCGGAGCCGCTGCCGCCGCCGCCGCTGCCCGACGAGGCCGCCATCGAAGAGGCTGAGGAGCTGCAGCCGGAGGTCACCATCCGCAGCCGCGGCGACGCCACGGTGGAGGAATACCGCAGCAACGGCCGCCTCTACATGGTCAAGATCACGCCCAACCGCGGTTATCCCTATTACCTCATCGACAGCGACGGCGACGGCAGCTTCGACACCCGCCGCAACGAGCTGGATCCGCCCAACATCAACCGCTGGATCCTGTTTCGCTGGTAAGTCCCTGATCCGGTTGCAACGCCCGAATTCCTTCCGTTCTTTATCCACAAAACCTGTGGATAAGTCTGTGCATGAAGTGGTGACAGTCGGTGCAAGAGCGCATCACTACTGACCCGGTCTTAAATCGGTCACACTTTAACCGTTTTGAAATAGTGCTTTTTATTCAATACATTAGCGTCATTCATGCGCCCTGCGGCGCAAGCGGACACTCACTTTTACCGCCCGTCGCATCAATCTGACCCGCTGTGCATAACAGCCGGCGCTGATATAGGAATATTCCTACAAATCCAGCGGCTGTTGGCGCCGCGAAGGGCGCTTCCGTACAATGGCCCGCTGTTTTCTCCCACCCGACACACGCCCATGCAGCAGCAACTGGAACAGATTGCCGCATTCATCGACGGCCTGAACGAATGGACCGGGCGGCTGGTCGCCTGGCTGACGCTGGCCATGGTGCTGGTGACCGGTGCCGTCGTCCTGCTGCGCTATGCCTTCGACCTGGGCTGGATCGCCGTACAGGAATCCATCACCTACCTGCACGCCCTGGTGTTCATGCTGGGCGCCGCCTACACCCTGCGCCACGACGGCCACGTGCGCGTGGACATCTTCTACCGTCGCCTTGCCCCGCGCGGCCAAGCCTGGGTCGACCTGCTGGGCGCCCTGCTGCTGCTGCTGCCGGTGTGCGTGTTCATCCTGTGGATCAGCTGGGACTACGTGGCCGCCTCCTGGTCCCTGTGGGAGGGCTCGCGCGATGCCGGCGGCCTGCCCCTGGTCTACCTGCTGAAGGGCATCATTCCGGCCATGGCCCTGCTGCTGCTGTTGCAGGGCGTCAGCCAGGCGCTGCGCAGCCTGCTGGTGCTGCTGGGTCATGCGGAAGACGCGCCGGCCCACGACGCCAAGGTGGAAGTGTGATGGCCGAGTGGCTGCCGCTGCTGCTGTTCCTCGCCGTCTGCCTGGTGCTGCTGGCCGGCTATCCGGTGGCCCTCAGCCTGGCAGGCACCGCCCTGATCTTCGCCCTGGGCGGCGCGGCGGCGGAGGTGTTCGACGCCAGCCTGCTGGAGGCCTTCCCCAACCGCCTGTACGGCATCATGACCAACGAGACCCTCATCGCCGTGCCGCTGTTCGTGTTCATGGGGGTGATGCTGGAACGGTCGAAGGTGGCGGAGAACCTGCTCGACACCATGGCGGCGCTGTTCGGCCCGCTGCGCGGCGGCCTGGGCCTGTCGGTCATCGTGGTGGGGATGCTGCTCGCCGCCAGCACCGGTATCGTCGGCGCCACCGTGGTCACCATGGGCCTGCTGTCCCTGCCCACCATGCTCAAGCGCGGCTACAGCCCCAGTCTTGCCGCCGGCGCCATCTGCGCCTCGGGTACCCTGGGACAGATCATTCCGCCCTCCATCATCCTGATCCTGCTCGGCGACGTGCTGTCCTCCGCCTATCAGCAGGCGCAGCTGGACATGGGCATCTTCTCGCCGGAAACGATATCGGTGGGCGACCTGTTTGCCGGCGCCCTGATCCCGGGGCTGGTGCTGGTGCTGCTGTATGCGATCTACCTGGTCGGCGTCGCGATACTGCAACCGGCGGCCATGCCGGCCCTGCCGCCGGAGGATCGCGCCCTGCGCGGCCGTGCCCTGGCCGAGCGCCTGTTCAAGGTGCTGCTGCCGCCGCTGCTGCTGATCCTGGCGGTACTGGGTTCCATCCTCGGCGGTATCGCCACGCCCACCGAGGCGGCGGCGGTGGGCGCCATCGGCGCCATCCTGCTGGCCGGCGGCCAGCGTCAGCTGGCCCTGCCCATGCTCAACGAGGTGATGCGCAGCACCACCCAAATCACCGCCATGGTGTTTCTGATTTTCGTCGGCGCCTCGCTGTTTTCGCTGGTGTTTCGCGGCTACGGCGGCGACGAGCTGATCGAACGCCTGCTGTCCGATCTGCCCGGCGGCGTGATCGGCGCCATGCTGGTGGTGATGCTGGTGATGTTCCTGCTCGGTTTCATTCTCGACTTCATCGAGATCACCTTCGTGGTGGTGCCCATCGTCGCCCCCATCCTGCTGGCCATGGGCCTCGATCCGGTGTGGCTGGGCGTGATGATCGCCATCAACCTGCAAACCTCCTTCCTCACCCCGCCCTTCGGCTTCGCCCTGTTCTATCTGCGCGGCGTCGCGCCGCCGGAACTGAGCACGGTACAGATCTATCGCGGCGTGATTCCCTTCATCATCATCCAACTGCTGATGCTGGGCCTGCTGGCGTGGTGGCCGACCCTGGCCACCTGGCTACCGGGCGTGGTGTACGGACGCTAGTCCGGCCATGGGAAGATACCGCCCACCGCAGCCGCCCAGCTCGCTGTATATCACCGCGGCCGGCTACCAGCGCCTGCAGGAGGAGTTGCAGGCACTGTGGCGGCGGCGTGCCGACGTGGTCAAGGCGCTGTCCGCCGCCGCCGCCGAGGGCGATCGTTCGGAGAACGCCGAATACATCTACCGCAAGAAGGAATTGCGCGAGATCGATCGGCGCATCCGCTATCTGCAAAAGCGCCTGCCGGAACTGACCGTGGTGAGCGCCGCGCCCAGCGATCCGTCGCGGGTCTATTTCGGCGCCTGGGTGACGCTGGAGGATGACGACGGCGCGGAGCACACCTGGCGCATCGTCGGCCCGGACGAGTTCGATGCCGAACAGGGCTGGATCAGCATGGATGCGCCGCTGGCGCGCGCATTGATGAAGAAGAATCTGGACGACGAAGTGGAAATCATGCTGCCCAAGGGCAAAGCTCACTATTACATCACCGCCATACGCTATACCCCATGACCACCGACACCCGACGCCAGCGCATCACCGACCTGCTGCATTCCATCGAAGCGGAAATGCGCCGCAGCGGACTGTGGGAGGAGATCGCGCCCAACCCGCAAGCGCTCGCCAGCAGCGCGCCCTTCTGCTACGACACCCTGCAGTTCCAGCAATGGCTGCAATGGGTGTTTCTGGCGCGCATGCGCGCACTGCTGGACGCAGGCGCCCCGCTGCCCGGCGCCTGCGACATCCAGCCGCTGGCCGAACACAGCTTTGCCGAACTGCCACAGGACACCACGCACCTGGTGCAACTGTGCGGCGAGATCGATCGCGCAATCAGCGAGAGAAATTGATCGCACACCTCCGGCACCGTCAGCGAATATCGTCGATGGTGTGGTTGCGCTCCGGCACCTGGGGCGTGATCAGGGCATACCCCTGCATCTGCCAGTGCACCAGCTCGGTGAAGGCCGAGGGCACGATCTCGATGAACTCGTGGAAATCGGCCGCGGTGTAGTGATACTCCTCCGCGGCCAGAGCGCAGACCTTGAACTCCACGCCCAGCGCGGCGTAGTAACGCATGCGCTCCACCTCGTCGCGATACTTTTCGTAGTTCTTGCGTGCCACGGTCACCAGCTCGGTGCCGTGAATCACCACCTTGATCGACATCATCTCCGGCGCGAAGCCGTAAGGCTCTTCCGACAGGGGATTGAGCAGGGCACGGATCCAGTACAGCGCCGCGCCCATCTTGGCGGGATTGTCGAGATAGAAGTCGTACACCACCTGCGGCGGCTCGTAGGGCGGCGTGGTGTAGCGCGCTTCGGCGACAACGGGTAATGGCAGCAACAACAGCAGGGAAATAAGTGCAGTACGCATAATGGCCTCCGGCGGGTGGGCCTGATACTGCAACTATAGTCCGTGGGCCGGGCACAAACCCGGCCCACGGAAACAGCCGATGGAACTCAGCCGGCGCGTGCGTTGAGGAAGGCCCGCTCCGACACATCGTGCCAGGCCACCACCTGATCGCGGAAACGGACGAAGGACTCGTACACCTTTTTCGACATCGGGTCCTTGGCCGCAATCTCCGCCACCACCTCGTCGGACACCGACTTGAGCCGTCGCAGCACGTCATCGGGGAATTTCTTCAATTGCACCTTGTGCTTGCCCACCAGGGTATGCAGCGCCTCGTTGTTGCGCGCGGTGTACTCGGACAGGCCGTCCATGTTGGCCGCCTTGCAGGCCGTAAGCACGATGGTCTGCAAGTCCTTGGGCAGGGCGGCAAAGGCCTGCTCGTTGATGAAGCACTCCAGCACCGTGCCGGGCTCGTGCCAGCCGGGGTAGTAATAGAACTTGGCCGCCTTGTACAGGCCGAAGGCGAGATCATTGTAGGGGCCGACCCATTCCGTGGCATCGATGTTGCCCGATTGCAGGGCCTGGAAGATTTCGCCGCCGGGCAGGTTCACCGGCGTGCCGCCCAGGCGCTTCAGCACTTCGCCGCCGAGGCCGGGGATACGCATCTTGAGCCCCTTCAGGTCATCGACGCTCTTGATCTCCTTGTTGAACCAGCCACCCATCTGCACGCCGGTATTGATCGCTGCCGTGGGAATCAAGCCAAAGGGCTTATATGTTTCCTCCCACAGTGCCATGCCGCCGCCGTGATACAGCCAGGCATTCATCTCCTGTGCCGTCATGCCGAAGGGCACCGCGGCAAAGAACTGCGCCGCCTCGCTCTTGCCCTTCCAGTAATAGGCCGCGCCGTGCCCCATCTCCGCCGTACCGCGCGACACCGCATCGAAGATCTCGAAGGCCGGCACCAGCTCGCCCGCGCCGTACACCTTCACCTCGATGCGCCCGCCGCTCATCTCCTCGATGAGCTTGGCCAGGTGATTGGCGCCTGTGCCCATGCCGGGAAAGTTCTTCGGCCAGGTGGTCACCATCTTCCACTTGTGTTGCGCCTTGGCCTGCACCCCCGGCGCCGCCAGCGCCGCACCCGCAGCCACCGCACCGGCGCCCGCACCCTTGATGAAGTCACGACGTTTCATTGCTGTGTCCCTCGCGTTGTTGCTTAGTCAAACCGCTTCCAGATTGGCATAGGCCAGCACCAGCCACTTGCTGCCCACATGGGTGAAATTGACCTGCACGCGCGCCTGCGCGCCCTGCCCTTCGTAGGCCAGCAGCACGCCTTCGCCGAACTTCGGGTGCATCACGCGCTGGCCGAGGCGCATGCCTTCCGGGGCGGCGCTGCCCTTGCTGCCGCCGTGAAAGGCCGGCTGGCTGACGCCGCCGCGCAGGCGCACCTCCTCGATGAATTCCGCCGGCACCTCGCGGATGAAACGCGAGGGCCGCGTGTAATGTTCCTCGCCGTAGAGACGACGCACCTCGGCATAGGTGAGAAACAGCCTGCGCATGGCGCGGGTCATGCCCACGTAGGCCAGGCGCCGTTCCTCTTCCAGGCGCCCCGGCTCGTCCATGGAGCGCTGGTGGGGAAACAGTCCTTCTTCCATGCCGCAGAGAAACACCAGGGGAAACTCCAGGCCCTTGGCCGAGTGCAGTGTCATCAGCTGCACCGCGTCTTCCCATTCGTCGGCCTGCCCCTCGCCCGACTCCAGGGCGGCGTGGGCGAGGAAGGCATCGAGGGGACGCATGTCGCCGTGCTCTTCTTCGCTGAACTCGAACTGGCGCGCGGCGTTGACCAGTTCCTCCAGGTTCTCGATGCGCGCCTGGCCTTTTTCGCCCTTTTCCTTGCGGTAGTGTTCGATCAGCCCGCTGAGCTGCACCACGTGCTGCGCCTGCTCGTGCAGTTCCAGTGCCGCGATGTCGGCGGCCAGTGTCTCGATGAGATCGAGAAAGGCCTTGAGCGCATTGGCGGCACGTGCCGCCAGCATGTTGCGCTCGATGATCTCCTGTGCCGCACGCCACAGTGACAGGCTGAAGGCGCGGGCATGCTCGCGCACCGCCTGCACGGTGCGCTCACCGATACCGCGCGTCGGCGTGTTTACTGCGCGCTCGAAGGACGCGTCGTCATGGCGGTTGGCCACCAGGCGCAGGTAGGCCAGTGCATCCTTGATTTCCTGCCGTTCAAAGAAACGCAGGCCGCCGTAGATGCGGTAGGGCATCTGTGCCTGCATCAGCGCCTCTTCCAGCACGCGCGACTGGGCGTTGGAACGATACAGCAGCGCCGCCTCGTCGCGCCGGTTGCCCTCGTTGACCCACAGGCGGATCTGCTCGACCACGAAGCGCGCCTCTTCCAGTTCGTTGAAGGCGCCGTACAGGCGGATCGGCTCGCCCTTCTCGCCCTCGGTCCACAGTTCCTTGCCGAGGCGATCCTCGTTGTGATCGATGAGGGCATTGGCGGCGGAAAGTATGGTGGCGGTGGAGCGGTAGTTCTGCTCCAGGCGGATCAGCTGCACGTCGCTCAAATCCTTGCGGAACTGGTGCAGGTTCTCCACCTTGGCGCCGCGCCAGCCGTAGATGGACTGATCGTCATCGCCCACCGCAAACACCTTGCCGCTGTCGCCGGCGATCTGGCGCAGCCAGGCATACTGGATGGCGTTGGTGTCCTGGAATTCATCCACCAGGATGTGGCGGAAACGTTCGCGGTAGTGCTGCAACACATCGGGACGTTTGGCAAACAGCTCGTGGGCGCGCAGCAACAGCTCGGCGAAGTCCACCTGGCCGCTGCGCTGGCAGGCCTCTTCGTAGGCCTGGTACAGCTGAACCATCATGCGCAGATAGGGATCGCCGTAGTGCTCCACCGCGGCCGGACGCACGCCCTCGTCCTTGCGCGCATTGATGAAGCCCACCACTTGGCGCGGCGGCCAGCGCGCGTCGTCGACGTTGGCCTCGCGCATCAGGCGCTTGACCAGGCGCAGCTGATCCTCGCCGTCCATGATCTGGAATGACTGCGGCAGGCCCGCCTCACGCCAGTGGGCGCGCAGCAGGCGGTGGGCCAGGCCGTGAAAGGTGCCCACCCACATGCCGCCGATGGGCGCCTGCAACAGGGCCTCGATGCGGCCGCGCATTTCGTGCGCCGCCTTGTTGGTGAAGGTGACCGCGAGTATCGACCAGGGCGAGACGTTCTCGGCGCGGATCAGCCAGGCGATGCGGTGGGTCAGCACGCGGGTCTTGCCGCAGCCGGCGCCGGCCAGGATCAGCAGGTTGCCCGGCGCTGCGCAGACCGCTTCGCGCTGGGCCGGATTGAGGTGTTCAAGCAGGTCGGAGACATCCATGGGCCGATTGTAACAAATGACCCGGAACGGGTTGTGAAAACGCAATGCGGCCTTGGCGCGCTTTGCGCTAGGATGGCCGCCATGGACACTACACACTACCAACGCCTGGGCGGCGAGGTTGGCATCCGCGCCCTGGTCACCCGCTTCTATGAGCTGATGGATACCCTGCCGGAGACGGCGGAGATCCGTGCCATGCACGCGCGCAACCTCAAGGGCTCGGAGGCCAAGCTGTTCGATTTTCTCTCCGGCTGGACCGGCGGCCCGCCGCTTTATGTGGAGAAACACGGCCACCCACGCCTGCGCCAGCGCCACATGCCGTTCCCCATCGACGGCGCGGCGCGGGATCAGTGGATGCTGTGCATGCACCGCGCCCTGGAGGATACGGTGGCCGACGCCGCCCTGCGCGACGAACTGGAGGCGGCCTTCCGCAAGGTCGCCGACTTCATGCTCAACCGCGGGTGAAGAAAAAGCAGCTTGTCCACCGATAGGTGCCAGGAACGCCGTGATAATCCGAATGTCGCAGAGACGCGGAGGCGCAGAGAACGAGATTGCTGGTCCTCTGCGCCTCCGCGTCTCTGCGGCGGGTTTTGGTGTTCATCCCGCGTTAAAAACCTAGGCCAGCCAGTCACGCGGCGGCAGGAAGCGCTCATACAGCTCCGCCTCGGCGCTGCCCGGCTGCGGATGCCAGTCGTAGCGCCACTTCACCAACGGCGGCAGCGACATCAGGATGGACTCGGTGCGCCCGCCCGATTGCAGGCCGAACAGCGTGCCGCGATCCCAGACCAGGTTGAATTCGACGTAACGGCCGCGACGATAGAGCTGGAAATCGCGCTCCCGCTCGCCGTAAGACATGTTCTTGCGCCGCTGCACGATGGGCAGGTAGGCGCCGGCGTAGCTGTCGCCGATGCTCTGCATGAAGGCGAAACAACGCGCAAAATCCCAGGTGTTGAGGTCGTCGAAGAAAATGCCGCCGATGCCGCGCGCCTCGTTGCGGTGCCTGAGAAAGAAATACTCGTCGCACCATTGCTTGTAGCGCGGATAAACCTCCGCACCGTAGGGCATGCAGACATCGCGTGCGCTGCTATGCCAATGCACCGCATCTTCCTCGAAGCCGTAATAGGGCGTGAGATCGTAGCCGCCGCCGAACCACCACAGGGCAGGTTCGCCCGGTTTCTCCGCGACGAAGAAGCGCACGTTCATGTGCGAAGTGGGCACATAAGGATTGTGAGGGTGCAGCACCAGCGACACCCCCATGGCCTGCCAGCTGCGTCCTGCCAGCTCCGGGCGCGCGGCCGTCGCCGACGGCGGCAGGTTGTCACCCGTTACGTGGGAGAAATTGATCCCCGCCTGTTCGAATACCGCGCCTTCGGTCAGTACGCGCGTACGCCCGCCGCCGCCGGCCGACCGCTGCCAGGCGTCCTCGCGAAACACACCCTTGCCATCCTCCTGCTCCAACGCAGTACAGAGACGATCCTGCAGGCTGCGCAGATAGTGCTCCACGCCGGCGATATCGGGCTGTGTCATCGGGACTACCTCGGGCGCGGGCTCACTGGCCGGCGCGGATGATGCGGCCGCTGCGGCCGTCGCGAATCTGGGTGGGGCGCTCCAGTCCGCCCAACGGCGCGTGGAGTATGAAATCCACGCCGCCGCCGAACATGCGTTGTACGGTAAGCGCGTTGCGTGCCGGCCGCCGGTCGGCAGGATTGGCACTGGTGGAAACTATGGGGCCACCATAGGCTGCACACAAGGCACGCACCACGGGATGGGCACTGACACGGACCGCGAGGGTGTCGTGCGAACCGCGCAGCCAGCCCGGCACCTCGGGCCGCACCGGCAGCAGCCAGGTCACCGGGCCGGGCCAGCTGGCGACGACCTGCCGCTCCAGTGCGACATCGAGGGGCAGCAGATAGGGTTCAAGCTGGGAAAAATCGGCGGCGACCAGGATCAGTCCCTTGTCCACCGACCGGCGCTTCAGCGCCAGCAAGCGCAGCACCGCATCAGGATTGAGGGGGTCGCAACCCAGGCCGTACACCGCCTCGGTGGGATAGGCGACGATACCGCCGCCAAGTAAGGCGCGCACCGCTTCACGCAGCTTGAAATTCGACATCTTTGCCGCAGACGATTACAGGGACGTAGTCGGTTGGAAATCTCTGGAACATATTTCCCGGACGCAGAGGCGCGGAGTTGTATCGATGTACAAATCGCTGCATATCTCTGCGCCTCCGCGGCAGGTTGGTTGCCGTCAGGCCAGGCCGAGTTCTTTTTGCACCTCGGCATTGCGCGCAAGAATCTTGTCGGCGTTGGCCTTGCGCTCGTCGCGCAGTTTCTGCGCCAGTGCCGCGTCGGACACCGCCATGATCTGCGCGGCCAGATAGCCCGCATTCTTGGCGCCGGTCTTGCCGATGGCGACGGTGGCCACCGGAATGCCGGCCGGCATCTGTACGGTGGACAACAGCGCGTCCTGGCCCTGGAGCGGACCGCCGTCCATGGGCACCCCGATGACCGGGCGCACGGTGATGGCCGATACCGCACCGGCCAGATGGGCGGCGAGGCCGGCGGCACAGATGAAAGCCTGGCAGCCGCGCAGTTCGGCGTCCTTCACGTAGCTGTGGGTGGCCTCCGGCGTGCGGTGGGCGGAATGCACGCGCACTTCGTAGCGGATGCCGAAAGACTTCAGCACCTCGAAGGTGGCCTGCATGGTGGGCAGGTCGGAATCGGACCCCATCAGGATGGCAACAAACGGCTGGGACATGGAGCATACCTCGGTTGAAATTTCCGCACGAATTTACCGCAATCTTCCGCCGTACTCACGTCAGGAGTTCTTATGCTGCGCGCCTGCACAACTTATGATTCTAAAAAACCAACGCAGAGGCGCAGAGACGCGGAGGTCGCAGAGGAAATATCATCCTGGCCTTGGTCTTCTCTGCGTCTCTGCGCCTCTGCGTTAGGGGTCTGAAGTTCTTTACGGCCCTGCTTTATTCTTCGCTTTCTTCCGCCCCGCCCGGCGGCGCCACCTGCTCGGTGTAGCCGCATTCCTTCTGCGGGCAGACCTTTTCGGTGCCGCGGCGCTTGGTGGTCTTGAGGGTGAGGATCGGCCAGCCGCACTGGGGGCAGGGTTCGTTGATGGGCGGATTCCACACGGCGTACTTGCAGTCCGGATAGGTATTGCACGAGTAGAACAGCTTGCCGTAGCGCGACTTGCGTTGCACCAGCGAACCCTTCTTGCATTCGGGACAGGTGACGCCGGTGTCGGCCGGCTTTTCCAGCGGCTCGATGAACTTGCACTTGGGGTAGGCGGAACAGCCGATGAACTTGCCGTAGCGGCCCTGGCGGATGATTAGCGGCGAGTCGCACTTGGGACAGGTGCGGCCCTCGACGATCTCCGGCGGCGCCTCTTCCTTCTGTTCGGCGGTTTCGTTCAGGTTGCGCGTGTAGTCGCACTCCGGATAGCCGCTGCAGCCGATGAAGCGGCCGCGCCGGCCGAGACGGATGGACAGCGGCTTGCCGCACTTGGGACAGGCCTCGTCCAGCGCTTCCTGGGTGACGTCCTTGCGGCTGACGTCCTTTTCCTTTGTCTCCACCAGCTCCTTGAACGGCCCCCAGAACTCGTCCATCACCGGCACCCAGTCCTTTTCGCCGCGCGACACTTCGTCCAGCTCGTCTTCGAGACGGGCGGTGAAGTCGTAGTCGACGTACTTGGTGAAATGTTCGGTGAGGAACTTGTTGACGATGCGGCCGACGTCGGTAGGGATGAAGCGCTTCTTGTCCATCTCCACGTATTCGCGCTGCTGCAAGGTGGAGATGATCGACGCATAGGTGGAAGGACGGCCGATGCCGTACTCTTCCAGCGCCTTGACCAGGCTGGCTTCGGAATAGCGCGGCGGCGGCTCGGTGAAGTGCTGTTCGGTACGGATTGCCTTGAGCTCGACGGTTTCCCCTTCCTGCAACGGCGGCAACAGGCGGTTGTCCTCGTCGTCATCCTTCTTGGCGTCATCCACGCTCTCTTCGTACACCGCCATGAAGCCGGGATGGACCACGGTGGAGCCGTTGGCACGGAAGGTATTGCCTTCGCCGGCGGACAGATCCACCGCCACCGTATCGATGGTGGCGTGCACCATCTGGCAGGCGAGGGTGCGCTTCCAGATCAGCTCATACAGCTTGTGCTGTTCCTTGGTGAGATGATCCTTCAGCGTATCGGGCTCGCGCAGCACGGAGGTGGGGCGCACCGCTTCATGCGCCTCCTGGGCATTCTTCGATTTGGTCTTGTAAACGCGCGGTTCCTTCGGCACGTTGTCGGCGCCGAAACGCTGGGCGATGTAGTCGCGGATCTCATCCAGCGCTTCCTGCGCCAGGTTGACGGAGTCGGTACGCATGTAGGAGATCAGACCGACGGTTTCGCCGCCGATGTCGATACCTTCATATAGCTGCTGCGCGGTACGCATGGTGCGCTGCGCGGTGAAACCCAGCTTGCGCGAGGCCTCCTGCTGCAGGGTCGACGTGGTGAACGGCGCGGTGGGATTGCGCTTGCGCTGTTTCTTTTCCACCTTGCTCACCACCAGCTTGCCGCCGGCGGCCTTGGTCAGGGTCTTTTCCGCAGCCTTGGCACCCTTGCTGTCGGTGATGGAGAACTGCGTCAGCTTCTCCCCTTTGAGGAAGGTCAGCTTGGCGTTGAACGCCTGTTTGGCCGCCACGGTATCGGCCTCGATGGTCCAATACTCGCGCGCCGTGAATGCCTCGATCTCCAGCTCGCGTTCGACGATCAGGCGCAGCGCCGGGCTCTGCACGCGGCCGGCGGAAAGACCGCGACGGATCTTCTTCCACAACAGCGGCGACAGGTTGAAGCCCACCAGGTAATCAAGGGCACGGCGCGCCTGCTGTGCGTTGACCAGGTCCATGGCCAACTCGCGCGGATTTTCGGCGGCTTCCTGAATCGCCTTCTTGGTGATTTCGTGGAACACCACGCGCGCGACCTGCTTGTCCTTGAGCAGGTCGCGCTCCTTCAGGATTTCCAGCAGGTGCCAGGAGATGGCTTCGCCTTCGCGATCCGGGTCAGTCGCCAGATAGAGGCTGTCGGCCTTTTTCAGCGCCTTGGCGATGGCATCGACGTGTTTTTCGTTCTTGTCGATGAGCTGGTACTTCATCGCGAAACCATGGCCGGGGTCCACGGCCCCTTCCTTGGGCAGCAGGTCGCGCACATGGCCATAGGAGGCCAGCACCTCGAAATCCTTGCCCAGGTATTTCTTGATGGTCTTGGCCTTGGCCGGTGATTCAACGATGACGAGGTGCTTGCTCATACCGCTCCCTTGGAGCCCGTCCTACGATGTCGGCAATGCATCACATCGTGCCGACGCTCTAAAAAACAATGCCCGCGTTACGCGGGCATACCTTGTGTCGGATGGGGCGTCGCGCTCAGTGCAGCACGCCCGCCGTCTCATCCAGGACCAGATCTTCCATCCACGCAAATGCAGCCTCACGGCCGGGCTGGTTGAACAGGACCATCAGGATCACCCACTTGAGCTGCTCCAGATCCACCTCGTCCTCTTCCAGCGCCATGACCCGATCGATCACCATCTCCCGCGTGGCGGAGTCGAGCACGCCCATCTGTTCCATGAACAGGATGAAGCCGCGGCATTCGGTGTTGATCTTCTCCAGTTCCGGCTCCGAATAGAGACGGATGGAGCCGGACGGCACCGCCGGCGGCGGCGCATCGTCCTGCAGGTCGGCCAGGCCTTCGAGCCAGTCGAATGCCTTGCGGATTTCGTTCTGCCTGAAACCCGCCTCCAGCAGCACCTCTTTCAAAGCGTCCTGATCTTCGTCGAACTCGGTGTCATCATCCATATAGTTCTCGAACAGATACATAAGGACGTCAAACACGTTTTGCTTCATTCAGAGGCTCTCTTTGCTGGTTCGGGCATAACCCCCGCCCGCCGCGGAGGCCACATAACCCTCAAGTTCCAGTAATAACAGCATGGAGGAAACAGCATCGGCCGTCAATCCGCTGCGTTCCACCAGGATGTCCACGGCCGTGGGCGCGAAATCCAGGCATTCGAGCAGACGGCGATAGTCCGCGTCGAGCGCGAATTCACTTATCGATGACGCGGTTTCTTCCGCCAGTACGGCGCGCAGTTGCGGCGCCAGTTCCTCCAGTACGTCCTGCGCCGTCTCCACCAGCTTGGCTCCGTCACGGATCAGGCGGTGGCAACCGCGCGCCAGTGGATTGTGGATGGAACCGGGGATGGCGAACACCTCGCGCCCCTGCTCCGAGGCGCTCCTGGCGGTGAGCAGCGATCCGCTGCGCAGCGCAGCCTCCACCACCAGCGTACCCAAAGCCAGGCCACTGATGATGCGGTTGCGGCGCGGGAAGTGTCCCGGCAGCGGCGCGGTGCCCGGCGGGTACTCGCTCACCAGCGCACCGCCGCCGTCGACGATGGCATGGGCGAGATCGTGGTGCCGCGCCGGGTAGATTCGGTCCGGACCGGTGCCGAACACGGCGACGGTCTGCCCCTTGCCGGCCAGTGCGCCGCGATGGGCCGCCGCGTCGATGCCCAGCGCCAGCCCGCTGGTGATGGTGAGCCCGGCCCCGGCCAGCGCCTTGGCGAACTGCTGCGCCGTTTCCTCACCCAGCGGCGTCGGATTGCGGCTGCCGACGATGGCCAGTTGCGGCTGCACCAGGGCCTCGGTATCGCCGTGCACGAACAGCAACGGCGGCGCGTCGCTGATTTGCGCCAACAGCGGGGGATATGAGGGATCGGCCAGGGTGAGTATGCGGCGCTGGCCGCCGACCCAGGCCAGATCGTTCTCCACGGCCTCCCACGCCGGCTCGCGCAATGCGGCGCGCAGATCGGGCTCCAGCACGCCGTCGCGCGCCCCGTGTTCGAACAGTCCCTGCGGACTGCCGTAGTTTGCCAGCAGTTCGCGCACCCGCACGGGTCCGACACCGGGCAGGTGCAACAGGGCCAGCCAATAGTGGAGTTCGTCGCGTGTGGTCATCGTCGTTCAGCCATGTCCCTATAGCCAGGCCGCAGTATACCCGAAGCCCAAATACAAACGGCGCCCGCAGGCGCCGTTTGTCCGGCTTTCAGGTGCCCCTAAATCAGGGATTGGTAACGACGTCCATCACGTGCATGGTACGGGTCGCCTTCATCACCAGCCCGTAGCTGACACGCTCGAAAGTGCGGAACACCATCAGGTTGCCGGCGTGCTCATCCGGCATCTTCACCCACTCGTTGTCGCGCTGCCGATCACGGATTGTTTCACCGGCCTGATAGATGGCCAGGACGTGGCCCGGCTCCATGCCTTCGCGCTGGCCCATGCTGATGGTCACCACCTGGTACTGGCCGATGAGGGAGACGCCGCCGGGCACGGCGATGATCTTCCCCTTCACCTTGTCCTTGGGCGCCCGCGGGATGAAGCTGGTGTCGGGCAGGATATCGTTGGCCGGCAGGAGGCGGTCACCGTTGAGTATCTCGCGGGTCGCCTTTTCGATCTGCAGGGTGGAAACGTCGGCAAATTCCTTCAGCCGCACGTCGCCCACGTGTATGGCCTCGTAACCAAGGATTTCGTCCGGGTTTTCCGGGTTGCGGTAGACATCGCCGGGGCGCACCACCACATAGTCGATCACATCCGCATCACTCAGTCCGCGTACATAGACGCGGTGGCCGGGACCGGCGATCAGGTGCTTGTCGGCGGTGGACAGAATATAGGGCGCCGCCTCCAGTTCCTTTTCGGTCACCACCCGCGGCCGGGTCAGGAACGGGCGGATGGCGGTGATGGGGATGGTGGGAATGGCACGGTCCAGGCCTTCCACCCGCACCTTTGGCGACAGGCGCTGCTCGGGAATGCCCGGCGCGGTGGTGCTGATGACGCCGCCACGGTGAATTTGAATGATCGGGCGTCCATCCTTATAGGCAAGGATCAGGACATCGCCGGGATAGATCAGGTGCGGATTGGCAATCTGCGGGTTGCTGTCCCACAACTCGGGCCAGCGCCACGGGTCGCTCAGGAAGCGCGAGGAAATATCCCACAGGGTATCGCCCTTGACCACCACATAGCGCTGCGGGGCATCGGGCTTTATCTCCAGCGGAGCCGGCGCGGGGGCGGCCACGGGTTCGGGTTGCGGCTCGGGAACCGGCTGTTGCGGTGCACTGGCACAACCGACGACAATGACTGCCGCTGCCAGGGAGGAAAGCAGTCGGGAGATACGGAGCGGATTCTTTTCCATGGGCGTCCCGTAGAGGTTTGTGTCGAATTCTTTGCCCGTCCCGGCGGGAACGGTTTCTCCGGCCTGACCCCTACCCGCGGTATCGGTTTGCGGGTCGTCCTGGGAGCCAGAACCTAGTATCATCATTACTTTAGCAGCAAGTCTTGCGCAATTACTATAGGTTTGTCACGGAAAACCGCCATGGCCATCCTCAGCATCCTTCATTTCCCCGATCCGCGCCTGCGCACCCGTGCCGCGCCGGTGACCCACGTGGACGACAAAATCCGCCGCCTGGTGGACGACATGTTCGACACCATGTACGACGCGCCCGGCATCGGCCTGGCCGCCACCCAGGTGAATGAACACCAGCGGGTCATCGTCATCGACGTGTCGGAAGAAAGGAATGATCCGCGGGTGTTCATCAACCCCGAGATCCTCTCCCGCGACGGCGTGGAGCAGATGGACGAGGGCTGCCTGTCGGTGCCCGGCGTCTATGAGACGGTGGAACGGGCCGAGCGGGTGCAGGTACGCGCCCTCAACCGTGACGGCCAGCCCTTCGAACTGGACGCCGACGGCCTGCTGGCGGTGTGCATCCAGCACGAAATGGATCACCTGGAGGGCAAGCTGTTCGTGGACTATCTCTCCAGCCTGAAGCGCGAGCGCATCCGCAAGAAGCTGGAAAAAATGCGCCGCCAGACGCTGTAAACCCATAAAAACCTGACGCAGAGACGCGGAGGCACAGAGCTATTGTTGCAGGAGCGGCAAACTGCTTGACCAGGCAGCGACCCCACTCCGGACTGTACAATTCTCTGCGTCTCTGCGCCTCCGCGGCGAGGATTTCTGTATGTCACCCCTGAATATTGTTTTTGCCGGCACGCCGGAGTTTGCCGCCGTGGCCCTCAAGGCGCTGCTGGCCTCGCGCCACCGGGTCATCGCCGCCTATACCCAGCCCGATCGCCCGGCCGGGCGCGGCCGCAAACTTACGCCCGGCCCGGTCAAGGCCCTGGCCCTGGAACATGGCGTGCCGGTCCACCAGCCGCTGTCCCTAAAGGATGCCTCCGCGCAACAGGAGCTGGCGGCGCTCAACGCCGACGTGATGGTCGTCGCCGCCTACGGCCTGCTGCTGCCCAAGGCCGTGCTGGAGATGCCGCGCCACGGCTGTCTCAACATCCATGGCTCCCTCCTGCCGCGCTGGCGCGGCGCCGCGCCCATCCAGCGCGCCATCCTCGCCGGCGACAGCGAAACCGGCATCACCATCATGCAGATGGACGTGGGCCTGGACACCGGCGCCATGCTGCACAAGGTCAGCACGCCGATCGGCGACACCGACACCGCAGCCACCCTGCACGACCGCCTCGCCACCCTCGGCGCCGAGGCGATCCTCACCGCCCTCGATCAGCTCCAGGCCGGTACCCTGCGCGGCGAGGCGCAGGACGACGCCCTGGCCAACTACGCCAAAAAGCTCGACAAGGCCGAGGCCGCCATGGACTGGGCGCGCAGCGCCGTGGAACTGTCGCGCCAGGTACGCGCCTTCAATCCCTGGCCGGTGGCCCAGGCCAGGCTGGGCGAGGAGGTGCTGCGCGTATGGGAGGCGGTAGCCCTGGATGAACCCGGCAACGCCGCCCCCGGCCGCGTGGTACGCAGCGGACGGGACGGCATCGACGTGGCCACCGGCCACGGCCTGCTGCGCCTGCTGCGGGTGCAGCTGCCCGGCGGCAAGCCCCTGGCTGCCGCGGACTTCCTCAATGCCCACACCCTCGACGCGGTGACCCTCGGCAATGGCTAAGAGCAAGAAAGACGACGCCCGCAGCGCCGCGGCCAGGGTCATCACCCTGGTGCTGGAGGAGGGACGCTCCCTCGCCGCCGCCCTGCCTCCGGCCCTGGCCGCCCTGCCCCCCGCCGAGCGCGGACTGGCGCAGGAGCTGTGCTACGGCACCCTGCGCTGGGCACCGCGCCTGGAGGCCCTGGCGGACAAGTTGCTGGACAAGCCGCTGCGCGCCCGCGACCGCGACGTGCACGCCCTGCTGCTGACCGGGCTGTACCAGCTGCTCTACCTCAACGTGCCGGTCCACGCCGCCGTTTCCCTCACCGTCGATGCCACCGCGCGCCTGGGCAAGGACTGGGCACGCGGCCTGCTCAACGGCGTACTGCGCCGGCTGCAACGGGAGCAGGAGGAACTGCTCGCCGCCGTGGACGCCGGCGAAACCGCCGCCCTGGCCCACCCCGCCTGGCTGCTGGCGCGGCTGCAACAGGACTGGCCGGAACACTGGCGCGACATCGCCGCCGCCAACAACGCCCGCCCGCCCATGACCCTGCGCGTCAACCGCCTGCGCGGCAGCCGCGAGCAATACCTGGAGCGGCTGCAACAGGCCGGGCTCCCCGCTGCCGCCCCGCCCCACGCCCCCGACGCGCTGACCCTGGAGACGCCGGTGGCGGTGGAACGGCTGCCGGGTTTCGCTGACGGCGACGTCTCGGTGCAGGACGCCGCGGCGCAACTGGCCGCCGGCCTGTTGCAGCTGGCGCCGGGGCAGCGGGTACTGGACGCCTGCGCCGCCCCCGGCGGCAAGACCGGCCACATCCTGGAAGCCTGCCCCGAGGTCGAGCTGCTGGCCCTGGACAGCGACGCGGAGCGGCTGGCGCGGGTGCAGGAAAACCTGACGCGGCTGGGGCTCACGGCGGAGCTGTGTGCCGGCGACGCCGGCGACCCGGCCGCCTGGTGGGACGGCCGCCCCTACGATCGCATCCTGCTCGACGCCCCCTGCTCCGGCAGCGGCGTCATCCGCCGTCATCCCGATATCAAATCGCTGCGCCGCGCCGAAGACATTGCGGCGCTCAACCTGCAGCAGGGGCGTCTGCTGCGGGCGCTGTGGCCCTTGCTGGCGCCGGGCGGTATCCTTGTCTACGCCACCTGCTCCATACTCACGGCGGAAAATGCCGGGCAGGTGACGGCATTCCTGCGCAACGAGGCGCAGGCACGCGAACTCCCCATTTCCGCCGCCTGGGGCCTGGCGGCGGCGGCGGGGCGGCAGATCCTGCCCGGCGAGAATGGAATGGATGGCTTTTATTACGCAGCTCTCGGCAAGGCATGACTCACGGCCCGCCGGCTGGCGCCGGCTGCTGTGCGCGCTCGCCTTCGGGCTGTGCGCGGCGGCCGCCCATGCCGACGGTTTCGAGGTCAGCTCCGCCGCCACCCAGCTGGAAAACGACACCTACCAGCTCAATGCCCGCATCGACTACCAATTCAGCGGCGAGGTGCTCGAAGCCCTCAACAACGGCGTCCCCCTCACCCTGCGGCTGGAAGTTGAGGTGCAGCGCCTGCGGCGCTGGTGGCCCAACGAGACCGTGGTCCAGCGGGAGCTGCGCCACCAGCTCACCTACCACGCCTTTTCCGATCAGTACCTGCTGCGCGATCTGAACAGCGACAAGCTCACCATCTACCACACTCTCAACCTGGCGCTGCTGGCGCTGGGCGCCGTGGACGGATACCCGCTGCTGGACGCCGGCCGCGTCGAGCCGGACCAGGAATACCGGGTGCAACTGCGCACCGCCCTGGACATCGAGGCCCTGCCGGCGCCGCTGCGGCCGGTGGCCTACGTCACTCCCGCCTGGCGCCTGTCCAGTGAATGGTTCACATGTTCCTTGACGCCCTGAGACGCCTCACCTCCGGACCGCGGCCGGTGGCACTGCTGTTCGTGCTGCTGCTGGCCTCGTTCTACCTGATCAGCGGCGCCACCCAGAACACCGCCCTGTTCGGCCGGCTCTATTCGCTGCTGCTGGTGGTGAACATCCTGGCCCTGCTGCTGCTGCTGGCCCTCATCGGTCGCCACCTGATCCACCTGCTGCACCAGTACCGCGAACACGCGCCCGGCTCGCGCCTGACCCTGCGCCTGGTGGTGATGTTCGTGCTGCTGGCCCTGGCGCCGGTGTCGGTGGTGTATTACTTCTCGCTGCAATTCCTCCATCGCGGCATCGACAGCTGGTTCGACCTGCGGGTGGAAAAATCCCTGGAGGACGCCCTGGAGCTGGGCCGCTCCTCCCTCGACGGCCGCCTGCGCGAACTGCTGCGCCAGACCCGCCAGGCCGCCAACGAACTGGGACCGGTGCCGGACAGCGCCGCTGCGCTGAAGCTCAACGAGCTGCGCCAGAACAGCGAGGCGGCGGAGATGACCCTGCTCACCCTGCGCGGCCGCGCCATCGTCAGCGCCAGCATGGACCCCAGTGCCATCGTGCCGACCATGCCCAGCGAGGCGGTGCTGCAGCAGCTGCGCCAGGGCCTGGATTACGCCCGGCTGGAGCCTCTGGGCGACGTGGGCATGCACGTGCGCGTCGCCGTCAACCTGCCGGTCCTGGAGCCCGGCGCCGAACCGCGCGTGCTGCACGCCCTGTTCCCGGTGGCGGAACGCCTCAGCCTGCTGGCCGACTCGGTGCAGGAGGCCTTTTCCCAATACAAGGAACTGGCCTTTCTGCGCCAGCCGCTCAAGTACAGCTTCACCCTCACCCTGTCGCTGATCCTGCTGCTGTCCCTGCTCACCGCGGTGTGGGCCGCCTTCTTCTCGGCGCGGCGCCTGGTGGCGCCGATCCGCGATCTTGCCGAGGGCACCCGCGCCGTGGCGGCGGGCGATTACGACAAGCGCCTGCCCCTGCCCGGCCGCGACGAGCTGGGCTTTCTGGTGCGCTCCTTCAACGAAATGACCTACAAGATCGCCCAGAGCCAGCAGGCGGCACGTCACAGCCAGCGCCAGGCCGAGGAGCAGCGCACCTATCTGGAGGCGGTGCTGGGCCGCCTGTCCTCCGGCGTGCTCACCCTGGACGGCGACGGCGTGGTGCACACCGTCAACGCCGCCGCCGGCCAGATCCTGGGCACCGCCCTGGACGACGCCGTAGGCCGGCTCCTGCAGGAACTGCCGGGCCGCCACCCGGCCCTGGACCAGTTCGTCGAGGCCCTGCTGCCGCACCTGACCCCGGCCGAGCCGGAGTGGCGTGCCGAACTGGTGCTGTTCGGCCAGAAGGGCCGCCAGGTGCTCATGTGCCGCGGCGCCCTGCTGCCGGGCAGTGAGCAAGCCGGGCAGGAAGGCCCTTTGGGGGAACAGATGCAACCGGCCCGACCGGACTTCACTTCGACGCAGCAGCTCCCGTCAGACTCCACCCCCGCCACCCGGCTCGCGGTGTCGCGCAGCGGCGGCCACGTCATCGTATTCGACGACATCACCGCCCTGATCCAGGCACAGCGCGACGCCGCCTGGGGCGAAGTGGCGCGGCGCCTGGCCCACGAGATCAAGAACCCGCTCACGCCGATCCAGCTCTCCGCCGAACGGCTGCGCCACAAATACCTCGCCACCATGCCGGCGGAAGATGCCGAGGTGCTGGACCGCTCCACCCACACCATCGTGCAGCAGGTGGAGGCCATGAAGGAGATGGTGAAGGCCTTCTCCGATTACGCCCGCCCACCGCAAATCCGCCTGGACATGGTGGGCATGAACCGCGTCATCAGCGAGGTGGTGGAGCTGTACCGCACCGAACACCGCCCGGTCACCTTCGACCTGCAGCTGGACCCGCGCACCCCGGCCATCCAGGCTGATGCCGGCCGCTTGCGCCAGGTCTTGCACAACCTGATCAAGAACGCGCTGGAGGCCTGCGGCCGCGACGGCGCCCATATCCGCATCACCACCCGTTGCGCCGAGGAAACCGGCTGCCGCTTCGTCGAGCTGGGCGTGTGCGACGACGGCCCCGGCATACCCGAGGAGATGCTGGCCAACCTGTTCGAGCCCTACGTCACCAGCAAGCCCAAGGGCACCGGGCTCGGCCTCGCCATCGTCAAGAAGATCGTGGAGGAGCACGGCGGCATGCTGTGGGTGGAGAACATGCCCGAAGGCGGCGCGTGCATTATCATTCGCTTGCCGGTAAAGGCTAAAGGAGAGGGGCTGGGGACTAGAAATCAGATACAAGAGTAAAGAGGAAAGATACAAGGGAAGGTGTGCGCTGCGCGCACGGTGGTTTGAATTCAAAACAGCATGAGCGCAGCGAATTCATTCCCTTGTATCTTGTCACTCGTATCTTGTATCTCTGCTCCAACCCCTGATTCACACTGAGGAACGCAAACGATGGCGCATGGCTACATCCTGGTGGTGGACGACGAGCCGGACATCCGTTCGCTGCTGCAAGACATCCTGCGCGACGAGGGCTACGAGGTGGACACGGCGGAGAACGCCGCCGCCGCGCGCAAGGCACGCCGCACGCGCCGTCCCGACCTGGTGCTGCTCGACATCTGGATGCCCGACGTGGACGGCATCTCCCTGCTCAAGGAGTGGACCGAGGAAGGCCCGCTCACCTCGCCGGTGATCATGATGTCGGGCCACGGCACGGTGGAAACCGCGGTGGAGGCCACCCGCCTCGGCGCCTATGACTTCATCGAAAAACCGCTGTCCCTGGCCAAGCTGCTGGTCACCGTGGAGCGCGCCCTGGAGGCCTACAACCTGCACCGTGAGAATGCCGGCCTGAAGCGGCTGGCGCAGCCGGTGGGCGAACCGGTCGGCCGCAGCGCGCCGATGCAGCAGCTGCGCGAGCAGATCCGGCGCGTGGCGCAGCACGACACCACCGTGTTGATCAACGGCGAGCCGGGCGCCGGCAAGGGCGTGATGGCGCGCTACCTGCACACCACCAGTCCGCGCCGCGACGGCCCCTTCGTCGACGTCGGCGTCGCCTCGCTGCTGGGCGACAACGCCGCGGTGGAGCTGTTCGGCAGCGAGGAAGGCGACAAGGTGCACTACGGCCTGCTGGAGCAAGCCAACGGCGGCACCCTGTTCCTCGACGACATCGCCGACATGGACAACGCCACCCAGGCGCGCCTGCTGGGCGCCCTGGAAACCCGCAGCTACCACCGCGTCGGCGGCACCGAGCCGGTCAGGGTGGACGTGCGCGTCATCGCCGCCACCCACCATGATCTGGCGCAGCGCGTGCGCGACGGCCAGTTCCGCAACGACCTCTACTATCATCTCAACGTGGTGCCGCTGACCGTCCCGCCGCTGCGCGAGCACAGCGAGGACGTCAGCGACCTCATCGCCTTCTACATCGATCACTTCGTCGGCCAGGAAAAGCTGCCCTACCGCGCCTTTACCGTGGCGGCGCAGAACCGCCTGCGCAACTATCCCTGGCCGGGCAACGTGCGCGAGCTGCGCAACCTGGTGCAGCGCCTGCTCATCGTCGGCCGCGGCGGCGACATCGATGCCGGCGAGGTGGAGGCGGCGCTGGGCGCCGCGCGCACCGCGGCACCGGCGGCCGCCGCCGCGGACGTCGAATTGCCGCTGCGCGAGGCGCGCGAGAACTTCGAGCGCAACTACTTCATCGAGCTGCTCGCCCGCCTGGACGGCAACATCAACCAGGTGGCCCAGCACTCCGGCATTGAACGCACCCATCTGTACCGGAAACTGAAATCCTTGGGTATTGATACCAAGAGCCGAGGTTAGGGCAGATACAAGTTACAAGTGGCAAGATACAAGGGAGTGAACTCGCTGCGCTCGTGCTGTTTTGAATCCGAATAGCCGTGCGCACAGCGCGCTCCTCCCCTTGTATCTTGCCACTTGTAACTTGTATCTGCTTCTAAGCCTCAACTACAATTCGCGCCCAACGCACAGCGGACTCTCGGCCATGAAGATCATCATCCTCGGTGCCGGCCAGGTGGGTTCCTCCCTCGCCAACAACCTCGCCAGCGAAGCCAACGACATCACCGTCGTCGACACGGACCCGCAACGGTTGCAGGCATTGCAGGACCGCCTCGACCTGCGCACCGTGACCGGCGAGGCCTCCCATCCGGAGGTGTTGCTGCGTGCCGGCGCCGAGGACGCCGACATGCTGATCGCCGTCACCAACTCCGACGAGACCAACATGGTCGCCTGCCAGGTGGCCTATTCCCTGTTCCGCACACCTACAAAAATCGCCCGCGTCCGCGCCCTCGAATACCTGGTCCACCCGCAGCTGTTCGGCCCCGAGTCCATACCCATCGACGTATTGATCAGCCCCGAACAGCTGGTCACCGACTACATCCACCGCCTGATCGAGTATCCCGGCGCCTTGCAGGTGCTCAATTTCGCCGAGGGCAAGGTACAGCTGGTGGCCATCAAGGCCTATTACGGCGGGCCGCTGGTGGGACAGGAACTGCAGAAGCTGCGCCAGCATATGCCCAACATCGATACCCGCGTCGCCGCCATCTACCGCCGCAACCGCCCCATCATCCCGGAAGGCACCACCGTCATCGAGGCCGACGACGAAGTGTTCTTCATCGCCGCCAAGAAGGACATCCGCGCCGTGATGAGCGAGCTGCGCCGCCAGGAAAAACCCGCGCGCCACGTCATCATCGCCGGCGGCGGCAACATCGGCAAACGCCTCGCCGCCGCGCTGGAAAACGATTACCAGGTCAAGCTCATCGATCACAACCCGGCGCGCGCCCGCGCCGTCTCGGAAGAACTGTCGCGCACCATCGTGTTGCAGGGCGACGCCGCCGACGCCGACCTGCTGCTGGCGGAGAACATCGAGGAAACCGACGTGTTCTGCGCCCTCACCAACGACGACGAGGCCAACATCCTGTCGTCGATGCTGGCCAAGCGTCTCGGCGCGCGCAAGGTGATGACGCTGATCAACCGCGCCGCCTACGTGGACTTGGTGGAGAGCGGCGAAATCGACGTGGCCATCTCGCCGCAGCAGGCCACCATCGGCTCGCTGCTCACCCACGTTCGCCGCGGCGACGTGGCCGCGGTGCATTCGCTGCGCCGTGGCGCGGCGGAGGCCATCGAGGCCGTGGCCCACGGCGACAAAAACTCGTCCAAGGTGGTGGGGCGTGCCGTCGAGGCCATCAAGCTGCCGCACGGCACCACCATCGGTGCCATCGTGCGCGACAGCGAGGTGCTCATCGCCCACCACGACACGGTGATCGAGGCGGAGGACCACGTGATCCTGTTCGTGGTGGACAAGAAGCGCATCGCCGAAGTGGAACGCCTGTTCCAGGTCGGCGTGACCTTCCTCTAGGCCGCCGCCATGCGCCTGCCCCTGATCGCGCGCCTGCTCGGCATTTTCCTTGTCATCTTTGCCGCCACGCTGTTTCCCCCCGCGGCCATCGCCTGGTTCACCAACGACGGCCAGCTCGGCAACTTCCTGCTCAGCCAGGGCCTGCTTGTACTGCTGGGACTGACCTTCTGGCTACCGGGCCGGGGCCAAACCGGCAACCTGCGTACCCGCGAAGCCTTCGTGGTGGTGACGCTGTTCTGGAGCGTGCTCGGCCTCACCGCCGCGCTGCCGCTGGTGCTCGGCCTGCACATCTCCATCACCGACGCCGCCTTCGAGGCGGTGTCGGCCTTCACCACCACCGGCGCCACGGTGCTCTCCGGCCTGGACACCATGCCGCCGTCGATCCTCATGTACCGCCAGCAGCTGCAATGGCTGGGCGGCGCAGGCGTGGTGGTGCTGGCCATCGCCATCCTGCCCATGCTGGGCGTCGGCGGCATGCAACTGTTCCGCGCCGAGACGGCGGGCCCCATGAAGGACGAAAAGATCACCCCGCGCATCGCGCAGACGGCCCGTACCCTGTGGGGCATCTACGTAGGCTTCACCATCGCCTGCGCCCTGGCCTACTGGGCCGCCGGCATGTCGGTCTTCGACGCCATCGCCCACAGCTTCAGTACTGTTTCCACCGGAGGCTTCTCCACCCACGATGCCAGCATCGCCCACTTCGACAGCGCGACCATAGAGGGTATCGCCATCACCTTCATGCTGCTCGGCAGCATCAGCTTCAACGTCCATTTCGTGGTGCTACGCCTGCGCAGTGCAAATCCCTATCGGCATGACACGCAAACGGCCGTGTTCCTGGCCATTGTCGCCGTCCTGATTTTCATCATCGCGGCGACCCTCTATGCGACCGGCGCCTATACCGCGCCGAGCACCGCATTGCGTTATGCGGCATTCCAGGTCGTTACGGTAATTTCCTCCACCGGTTTCGGCACCGCCGACTTCTCGGTCTGGCCGCTGTTCCTGCCGGTGCTGCTGATCTTCTCCAGCTTCATCGGCGGCTGCGCCGGCTCCACCTCGGGCGGCATGAAAGTCATCCGCATCATCATCCTGGCCAAGGAGGGCTCGCGCGAGCTGTGGCGCCTGATCCACCCCAGCATCATCCGCCCCATCAAGCTGGGCGGCCGCGCCCTGCCCGAGCGCGTCATCGACGCGGTGTGGGGCTTCTTCGCCCTGTATATCGCGGTGTTCGCCTTCCTCATGCTGCTGGTGATGGCCACCGGCGTCGATCAGGTCACCGCCTTCGGCGCCGTGGCCTCCGCCATCAACAACCTCGGTCCCGGCCTGGGCGCAGTGGGCACCAGCTTCGCCCCGCTCAACGACGCCGCCACCTGGATCTGCACCTTCGCCATGCTGCTGGGCCGCCTGGAGATCTTCACCGTCCTGGCGTTGCTGTCGCCCATGTTCTGGCGGAAATAGAAAACGGCAGTTTCGAGTTGCGGGTTTCGAGTTTCGAATAACCGCAACTCGAAACTCGAAACTCGAAACTCGAAACTCGAAACTCGAAACTCGAAACTCGAAACTCGAAACTCGAAACTCGAAACCAAAAAGTGTCCGACGCCGATAAATGGAACCGCCGCTACCTCGACGCCCAGGTCGGGGACAGCCGCCCGGTGCAGGTGCTGAGCGATTATGCCCACCTGCTGCCGACGCACGGTGCCGCACTCGATCTGGCCTGCGGCCTGGGCGCCAATGCCCTGCTGCTGGCGGCGCGCGGCCTCGACACCGTGGCCTGGGACATCTCCACCGTCGCCGTGGGCAAGCTCAACCACCATGCCCAGGGCCACGACCTGCCCCTGCGTGCCGAGGTGCGCGACCTGCCGCGCCACCCGCCCGCGGAAAATCACTTCGACGTCATCGTGGTCGGCCGCTACCTGGAGCGCAGCCTCTGCCCCGCCATCACGGCGGCCCTCAAGCCCGGCGGCCTGCTCTATTACCAGACCTACACCCGCAGTCAGGTTCATCCCGGCGGCCCGTCCAACCCGGCCTTCCGCCTGGCGCGCAACGAGCTGCTGTACCTGTTCGCCGAACTGGAGGTCGTCGCCTACCGCGAGGAAGACACCCTGGGCGACACCGCCCGCGGCCTGCGCGACGAGGCCTGGCTGGTGGCCCAGCGGCCGATGGTTTGAAAACCCTGCTGGCGCAGAGGCGCGGAGATTATTTTGCGAACACCTGAAGCGTGCGGCTGAACGGCATCGTTGGGGGCCGATGATGCATCCGCCCCGCCAACTCCGCGTCTCCGCGTCTCTGCGCCAATAGGGTTTTGCCGTACCTTGCCGCGGCAACCGACAGGCCCCATGTCCTGTCCATGGACGTCTCCATACTGGAAAAACTGCTGGCCGCCGGCCAGGACAACCTGATGCTGCGCTTCGGCCTCGGCAACGCCTGCCTGCAACAGGGCGAGTACGGGCGCGCCGTGGAGCACCTGCGCGCCGCCCTGCGTCACGACCCCGCCCACTCCGCCAGCCACAAGCTGCTGGGCAAGGCCCTCGCCGCCGCCGGACGCAACGATGAAGCCGTCGCCGCCTATGAGGCCGGCATACGCAGTGCGGGGGAAAAGGGGGATATCCAGGCGGCGAAGGAGATGAAGGTGTTTCTCAAGCGACTGCAAAAGCCCGCCGCATCCTGAGCGGTCAGGGCGCCGGCGCGAGGGCCCGCCGTCCGGCGTCGGTCAGGCGATAATGGTAGTGCCATGCCATGCCCGGCAGGGGCAGCGCGGCCTGGCGCTCCAGCAGGCCGCGCGCCACCAGGTCGTCGAGCGTGGCGCTGCCGCAGCCCTGCCCTACGCCGTCGGGATGCAGCGCCAGGGATTCCAGGCAGGTCCGTTCATGTTCGCTGAGTTGCATCGCTTCTCCACCGATGGCCGCTGCGTTTCACTGTAGCGCATAAATCCGCCCCATGGTGCGGTGTATAGTACGCACCCCGCCCCATGGAACCGCTGTCGTGCTGCTGCATTTCGATCCCGCCCAGACCCTGCTCGTCGCCCTGCTGTTCCTGTGGACCGGCTTCGTGCGCTCGGGGCTAGGATTCGGCGGCGCGGCCCTGGGCCTGCCCCTGCTGCTGTTCGTGGACGGCCAGCCGCTGCTGTGGCTGCCCATCATCGGCGTGCACCTGCTGTTCTTCTCCGGCCTGACCCTGGGCACGCGCCTGCACAACGTCGACTGGGGCTACCTGCGCCGCTCCGCGCTGTTCATCATTCCCGCCGCCATGGTCGGCGTGCTGGGGCTGGTGAACCTGCCCGCCTACTGGCTCAACCTGTTCATCTATTCCATCAGCCTGTTCTACGGTCTCATGTGGCTGGCGGGACGGGCGATACAAAGCAATCACGCGGCGGTGGATCGCGTCCTGCTGATCCTCGGCGGCTACATCGCCGGCACCTCGCTCACCGGCGCGCCGCTGATGGTGGCGGTGTACATGCGCCACGTCGCCAGGGAGCAGCTGCGCAACACCCTGTTCGTGCTGTGGTTCATCCTGGTGAGCATCAAGATGGCGACCTTCGTCGCCCTCGGCGTCGAGTTGCATTTCCTCGCCGCCCTGGCGCTGATCCCCGTCGCCGCCGTCGGCCACTGGCTGGGCCTCAAGGCCCACGACGCCATCCTCGCCAACGATGCACGCTTCAAGCGCGTGGTGGGCGCCGGGCTGGCGCTGGTCAGCGCCCTGGGTCTGTGGAATCTGGGCTGAGGGTCAGCGCCGCAAGATCGCCAGCCAGCGCCACAGGTTCAACACGCTGAACAGCGAGGCGGCGACGTAGGTGAAGGCACAGGCGGTGAGGATCTGCCGCGCCGGACGCAGGTCCACCTGCGGAAGGTATCCATTGGCCAGCAGCGGCAGGGCGCGGCGATAGCTGGCGTCCAGTTCCACCGGCAGGGTGACGAGGTGGACCAGGATGGCTCCGCCGAAACTGGCCAGCCCCGCGAGAAACACCACCAGGCCGGCGGACGGCGCGCGCGTCGCCAGGGTCAGCACCGGCAGCAACAGCATCAGCGCCGCACCGGCCTTCTCCGCGCCCTGGGCGACACGTACCAGGCGCGTGCGCCAGGCCAGGGGCGCGTAGCCGGCATGGTCCTGCAGGGCATGTCCCACCTCGTGCGCGGCCACCGTCACCGCGGTGAGCGAGCGGCCGCCGAAATTCTCCGCCGACAGCCGCACGGCCTTGTCCGCCGGGTCGTAGTGATCGCCCTGTGCCGTGCTTTCCACCGCCACGTGGTGCAGGCCGTGGCGATCCAGCAGGTGCCGCGCCAGTTCGCCGCCGCTGCCGGGATAGTCGCGGCGCTCGCCGCCGTAACGGCGCAGCACCGCCCGGGCCCACAGCGCGGGGAGCAGGGTCAGGGCGAGGAACAGGACGGCGATGATCGCGGGGAGCATGGGTTCGGTTCAAGGTTCAAGGTTCAAGGTTCAAGGTTCAAGGTTCAAGGTTCAAGGTTCAAGGTTCAAGGTTCAAGGTTCAAGGTTCAAGGTTCAAGGTTCAAGCAAGAGTGTGCCCCGCATTTCTTCAACTTTGAACCTTGAACTTGTTTTGTCATGTCCTCCCCTAGCGGGGATAATCACGCTTCCATCGCCAACGAACTCCATTCATGTCCGAAGAATCGATCCGTACCAGCGGCCCCCTGCACACCCTTAGCCGCGACGGCACCTCCTACACCCTGCTCGGCACCGCCCATGTCTCGCGCGCCAGCGCCGAGGACGTGAACGCCCTGCTGGCAACCGGCGCCTTCGATGCGGTAGCGGTGGAGCTGTGCCCGGCGCGGCACCAGGCCCTGGTCAATCCCGACGTGTGGGGCCAGACCGATCTGTACCAGGTGTTCCGCCAGGGCCGCACCACCATGATGGCGGCGAGCCTGGCGCTGGGCGCCTACCAGCAGCGACTGGCCGAGCAGTTCAACGTGCGCCCCGGCGAAGAGATGCGCACGGCGATGGAAGGGGCGCTGCAACGGGGGTTGCCGGTGCTCCTCATCGATCGCGACGTCGGCACCACCCTGCGCCGCGTCTACCGCAACGTGCCCTGGTGGCAGCGCCTGGGCATCGTCGGCGGCCTGCTGGGCAGCGTGCTGTCGCGCGAGCAGGTGAGCGAACAGGAGATCGAACGGCTCAAGGAAGGCGACCTGCTGGAAACCACCTTCGCCGAATTCGCCGATCGCAACACCGTGCTGTATCAGCCGCTCATCGCCGAGCGCGACGAATACATGGCGGCGCGACTGTGCGAGGAGGCGCAGGACGGCGGCCATAGGAACGTCCTCGCCGTCATCGGCGCCGGCCACCTCAAGGGCATTGCCGCCCACCTGGAAAGCGGCAGCGCCTGCGCCGATCCCAAGGCGGTGGTGCAGCGGCTGGAGCAACGCCCGCCGGCGGCGCGCTGGCCGAAACTCATCCCCTGGCTGATCGTCGCCATAATCCTCGCCGGCTTCGTCATCGGCTTCAGCCGCAGCCCGGAACTGGGCTGGGCCATGGTATGGGACTGGCTGCTCATCAACGGCGTGCTGTCGGCGCTGGGCGCGCTCATCGCCGCCGGCCATCCGGTCACGGTGCTCACCGCCTTTCTCGCTGCGCCGTGGACCTCGCTCAATCCCATGATCGGCGCCGGCATGGTGGCCGGCGCGGTGGAGCTGTATTTCCGCAAGCCGCGCGTGGCCGACTTCAACAACCTGCGCCACGACGTCACCCACTGGCGCGGCTGGTGGAAGAACCGTGTCTCGCGCACCCTGCTGGTGTTTTTCCTGGCCAGCTTCGGCTCCGCCATCGGCACCTACGTCGCCGGCTTCCTGATCTACGACCGCGTCATCGGCGCGTAGTACACCCCCGCATTCCCCCGCGGATTCCCGTAGGCCCGATAAAGCGCAGCGGTATCGGGCAAGGCGTGCCGGACACCGCTGTCGCTCTGTCCGGCCTGTGTCCGACCCACGGCGGGTCGGCGGGAACGTGCTACATTTTTCCGAACCACAACAACGAGGGAGGGATGCCGCGATGCTCATGTTCGTCATCGGCCTGCTGCTGTTTTTCGCCGCACACTCGGTGTCCATCATCGACGAGGAATGGCGCAACCGCATGGCCGCCCGCCTGGGCGAGCCGCTGTGGCAGGGCCTTTACTCGCTGGTCTCGCTGGCGGGACTGGCCCTGATCATCTGGGGCTACGCCATGGCGCGGCAGGTGGCGCTGCCGCTGTATGCGCCGCCGGTGTGGACGCGCCATGTGGCGCTGCTGGTGATGCTGCCGGTGTTTCCCCTGCTCATCGCCACCTACTTCCCCGGCCGCATCCAGCATGCCGCGCGCCATCCCATGCTGCTCGCCGTCCTGCTGTGGGCCGTCGCCCACCTGCTCGCCAACGGCAACCTGGCGGACGTGGTGCTGTTCGGCTCCTTCCTCACCTGGGCGGCAGTGGATCGCCTGTCGCTGATCCGGCGCACGCCGCGGCCGCAGCCCATGCTTCCCGCCTGGAAACTCAACGACCTCATCGCCGTGGCGGGCGGCACGGGAATCTACCTGGCCTTTCTGTTCGGCCTGCACCAGTGGCTCATCGGCGTGCCGGTGCTGCCTTAGAAACCAGATACAAGAGGACGAGTGCAGCGAGTTCCTGCCCTTGTATCTTTCCTCTTGTATCTTTTCTCTGAGTATTAGCGGCGGCGGCGGATGAATTCCTCGTTGCGCGGCCAGCGGCCGCTGCGCAGGCGCTGCCATAGAACGCCCAGCGCCACCGGCAGCAGCGCCATCACCAGCACCAGCAGCAAAAGAGGCGACAGAGTCAGCAGCAGCAGACCCTGCGCCGCCTTCGTCGTGCGCGCCAGTTGGGGTGCACCGCCCAGGGCCTGCTGCAACAGCATGACCGCAGCCAGGATCAGAAAGGCATCGACGATCACCGCCCCCAGGCCGAAGGGCACGCGGCAGGCCACTCCGGCATAGCCGCTGTCCGCCGCAAACCAGAGAAAGGTCATCGTCCCGGCACAGGCCCGCTCGCCCGCGCCGAAGGCGATCCAGTTGCCCAGGGCCGCCAGCCCGGCCAGCACCAGCAGGGCGAACACGTTCTTCAGCGCCGGCACGGCGTCGCCCACCAGCACCGCCATGCCCGCGGCGATGAACACACCGCCGCCGGCCAGCCCCAGCCAGGGCGGGCCGTGGATGTCCGCGGCGTGCAGCGGCCCGATGTCGAAAGCCGCCAGCGCCGGGAACAGGCCGGCCAGGACAAATAGCGCGCCGAAGATCAACCGGCCGGCAGGAGAGAGCTTGTGGGAGGCGGCCATGGCACCAGTTTTCACTCCGGGCGGAGCTCATTAAGCGGCCACACGGAATTGCGTGGACACGGAGGGAAGAAATCTTCTCTCGCCAAGGACGCCAAGCTCGCCAAGGCAATCCATGGCCGTGTTTTCTTGGCGTACTTGGCGTCCTGGCGAGAGTACAAGGACTTATCTTGTCCCTGGTTCCGCATGACGCCAGCCGGCCTGCTCGGCGGCAATGACGATGCGGGCGCAGGCCTCGGCATCGGAGTCGGCCTGATGGTGGCTCAGGTCGATGCCGAGATAGCGGCACACGTCGGGCAGCTTGGTCGGGCGGATGTCCCACTGCGCCCGCGCCAGCCGCACGGTGCAGACGAAGGGCTGCGCCGGCGGCGGCAGGCCGTAGGTGGCGCAGCAGGCGTTGAGCACGCCCTTGTCGAAGGGTGCGTTGTGCGCGGCGAGAAACTCCACCTCCGCCAGCACCGGCGCCATGGCGGCCCACACCGCGTCGAACAGCGCGGCGTCCTTGACGTCGCTCCAGCTGAGGCCGTGGATGTGGGTGAAGGAAAACTGCCGCGCGGGCGGGCGGATCAGTTCATACAACTGCTGCACGATGCGGCCGTCCTCCACCACCGTCACGCCCAGGGCGCAGGCGCTGTCGCCGCGGTAACTGGCCGTTTCGAAGTCGATGGCGGCGAAGCGGCTCACGGTTCAGTCCACTACCGTCCGGCGCAACGCCTTGTTGCGCCCGCGCTGTTTCTTTTCGTCGACGCGCCGTTGCTGCGAGCCGCGCGTCGGCTTGGTGGGGCGGCGTTTTTTCTGCACCACGCCCGCCTCGCGGATCAGCCCCTGCAGGCGCGCCAGGGCCGCCGCGCGATTCTTTTCCAGACTGCGATGTTCCTGCGACTTGATCACCACCACGCCCTCGGCGGTGATGCGCTGATCGGACAGCGCCAGCAGGCGCTCCTTGTAGAAATCCGGCAGCGACGAGGCGCGGATGTCGAAGCGCAGGTGCACCGCGCTGGATACCTTGTTGACGTTCTGGCCGCCCGCGCCCTGCGCGCGGATGGCGCTGAGTTCGATCTCCTCGTCCGGGATCTCCACCTGGCGCGAGATCGACAACATGCTCAGGCCGCGCCCATCCAGCGCTGCGGTTCGATCAGCACCGTGGCATCGGCATTGCCCAGCCACACCTGGCCTTCCTGCACCGTGCATTGCAGCTGCATGGTGCGGCTCACCAGCCCGGTCAGGGCCCGCGTCGCCTCCTGCGGCAGGCTGAACACCTGCAAATTGTCGAAGCGGCGCAGCTCCGGCGCCGTGCGCTCCCACCACTGCTCCGCGGTGCGGCCGCCGTAGGCATACAGCAGCACCTGGCGTGCGCGGTTGCAGGCCTTGCGCAGGCGCCGCTCGTCGGGCATGCCCACCTCGATCCACAGCAGGATTTCGTCGCTCAGGCTGCGCTCCCACAGCTGCGGCTCGTCGTCGGCACACACGCCCTTGGTGAATTGCAGGCTTTCGCTCGCGTTGAGGGCGAAGGCCAGCAGCCGCACCATCATGCGCTCGTCGGTTTCCGAGGGGTGGCGCGCGAGGGTCAGGCTGTGGTCGGCGTAGTAGCCCCGATCCATGTCGGCGATCTGCAGCTCGGTCTTGAAGATGGTAGCGGTAAGGGCCATGTCAGGATTCTTGCGGTTGAAATCGCCGCGCGGCCGCGCGGCTCAGATACAAGCGTACCACGCCGCCGCGCTGGACAAGGACGGGCCATGGATCACACTGAGGGGACGGGCGCCGCGGCGCCGTCGGAGGAACACAGCGCCATGCAGCAAGTGAAGGACACGGCCGCGCCGACGGTGCGCCGCTGGCTGGCCGCCGGCTGGCGCGACTACCGCGCCACCGCCGCGATCAGCAGCGCCTTCAGCCTGATCTTCGTGCTCTTCGGCGCCCTCGCCGTGTGGGCGCTGCTGCGCCGCGATCTCGGCCTGCTGGTATTTCCCCTCTTCGGCGGCTTCGTGGTGGTCGCGCCCATCCTGGTCACCGGCTACCAGCGCGCCGCGCGCCTGTTGCGCCAGGGCCGTACGCCGCGCTTTGCGGACCTGCTGCTCGGCATCGGCGAGGGCACGCCGGGCATCTGGTTTCTCACCTTCCTCCTCGGCCTCGGCTACCTCATCTGGATCACCGACGCCCTGATCATCTACGGCATGTATTTCGGCCGGCGCAGCGTCCCCTTCGATTACGCGCTGTTCACCGACCCGGCCCTGCGCCGGCCGCTGTTCGCCTATCTGTTCTATGGCGGTCTCCTCGGCCTGGGCCTGGCCGCCATGAGCTACGCCGTGGCGGTGTTCTCCATTCCGCTGATCCTGCACCGTCGCCTCGGCTTCGTCGCCGCCGTCAGCCGCAGCGTCGCCACCGTGTTCCGCCACCCGCTGCTGATGCTGCGCTGGGCGCTGACCCTGGCCGTTGCCACCCTGCTCACCCTGGTCGTCGCGCTGCCGCTGCTGGCCGTGGTGCTGCCGGTGCTGGCCTATGCCAGCCACGCCGCCTACCTGGCGCTGTTTCCCGACGACGGCGCCGCGTAGGCGCGCGGCGGCCGGCTGGTGCACAATAGTCGGCGATGGCCGACCAACAGGAAATCGTGATCTGCGGACTCGACGGCGTACTCGCCCTCATCGAGCACCGCCTGCACCACCTCTACAACGAGGAGGGGGTGAAACACTGGGACCGCTTCCTCGAAGCCTGCGGCGACGACATGCCCAACCTGCCCCTCATCGACCGCCTCAACCAGGCGCGCGCCGAAGGCATTCCCGTGATCCTGCTCACCGGCCGCAGCGCGGCGGTGCGCGAGCAGACCCTGGCCTGGCTGCGCCAGTGGCAGATCGGCTACGACGGCCTGTGGATGCGCCCGGCCAACGACTTCAAGCCCGCCGCCGAATTCAAGGCCGCGGTGCTGGCGCAACAGTTTCCCCATGTCGTCATCCGCCGCATCTACGAATCGGACACCCATCTCGACTTCGCCCACTGGTGCACCGAACAGAACATCCCGTGCACCCTCATCGGCCACAACCAGGGCAACGGCGAATCGCGCGAATTGTTCGACCTCAAGATCATCCGCCATGCCTGCGGCCACACCGTGCTCTATCCCTTTTACGGCGACGACGACTTCACCTGGCCCGACCGCGTACAGCAACTGGGCGAAGGCAGCTGCCGCCTGTGCCAGGTGGAGGAACAGCGCAAGGAACAAAGGCAGAAGAGCGAACAGGCGCGCGTCCAGGCGCAGCAGCGCGGCCTGCCGCCGCTGGAAGGCTCCGACAAGCAGGTGGCCTGGGCCGAGACCGTACGCCTCAACGCCTTCGGCGCCATCGACAAGGTACTGAAGTGGATGGACCAGGTCAGTGCACAGGCGGAAGAGGAAGACCCGGACCACTGGCACACGATGCAGCAGGGCGTGCGCAGATCCATCGAATACCTGGAAAACCAAATCGACGCCAAGTGGTGGATCGACCATCGCCACGGCATGTACAACAGCCTCGACGGCGGCCGCTCCCTGCTGTCGTCCATCGCGCAGGAACTGGGGTATTACTGACTCTGTGGGAGTCCGGCTACGCCGGGCGATGCGGCCTGTCCGGCGCCGCTGCGCCCGATGAATCGGGCTCCCACCACTCTGGCTGTTTTCGTAGGGTGCGCACCGCGCACCGTTGCGTCGAAACGCAAGGCACTTGCCGCCGTCACACGCCTACACCGATCGACACGGCTTTCGGTGCGCAATGCGCACCCTACCCGGATGATTCCCGCATGCAGCGCCTACCGCTTTCGTAGGGTGCGCGCCGCGCACCGCTGCATCGAAACGCAAGGCACCCGGCTACGTCGATGCACAAGGTCTTTGGTGCGCAATGCGCACCCTACCGGCAGCCCGCTACAGGAAATGCCGCAGATAGATGTACACATTGGCCAGCGCCACGCTGGCGATCATCACCGGCATGCCGATGAGCAGGAAGCGGGCGAAACTGATGGGCGTGCCGGCACGTTCCGACAGGCCCGCCACCATCACGTTGGCGGCGGCGCCCACCAGGGTGCCGTTGCCGCCCAGGCAGGCGCCCAGCGCCAGCGACCACCACACCGGCTCCGCCGCCGCAGCGCCGCCCAGGCCGGGCACCATGCTTTCCACCAGCGGGATCATGGTGGCGACGAAGGGTATGTTGTCGATGGCCGCCGATACCCCGGCGGACAGCCACAGCGTGGTGAAGGCGGTGATCATGGGATCGCCGCCGGTGAAGCCCATCAGCTCACCGGCCAGCCACTCCAGCAGCCCCGTCACCTGCACGCCGTGCACGATCACGAACAGGCCGATGAAGAAGAACAGCGCGCTCCACTCCACCTCCTGCAAGGCCTCGCGCACCTGCTCGGCCTTGCCGCGTTCGTCCTGGCCCAGGCCGGTGAGCAACAGCAGCAGCGCGGCGCCGGCCATGGCCGTGGTGCCCGGCGCGAGGGCGAGGTGCTCGCCCAGGACAAAGCCGAGGATCACCAGGGCGAGCACACCCAGCGACTGCCGCAGCAGGCGCACGTCGCGGATGCTGCCGCGCTCGTCGAAACGCATGACGCGCGCCTTCAGTTCCGCCGTAGTTTTCAGCGAGGCGCCCCAGATGCCGTAGAACAGCAGCAGCACCAGGGCCAGGATCACCAGGGCGATCGGCCCCAGTTGCAGCAGGAAGTCGTTGAAGCTCAGCCCGGTGGCGGAGCCGATGAGGATATTGGGCGGATCGCCGATGAGGGTCGCCGTGCCGCCGATGTTGGCGGCGAGGATCTGGCTGAACAGATAGGGATAGGGCGAGACCTTCAGCTTGTCGACGATGAGCAGGGCCACCGGCACCACCAGCAGCACAGTGGTGAGATTGTCCAGCAGGGCCGAGAACACCGCCGTCACCAGCGCCAGGATGAGCAGGATGCCGATGGGCTCGGCGCGCGCCCGCTTCGCCGCCCAGATGGCGATGTACTCGAACACGCCGGTGCGCCGCGTCACGGCGATGATCACCATCATGCCCGCCAGCAGGGCCAGGGTATTGAAGTCGATGCCGGCGATGGCCTGGTCCTGGCTGAGGATGCCGCTGATCACCATGGCCGCCGCGCCCAGCAGCGCCACCACGGTGCGGTGCACCCGCTCGCTCAGCAGCACCGCGTAGGCGGCGATGAAGATCGCCGTGGACAACCACAGGGGATCGAGGCCGAACAGTACGGCCTGCGCAGTGCCGCCGCCGTGCGTCATGCGCCGGTCCCTTCAGCCTGGCCGTTTTCCAGCCGTTCGCTCCAGGAAGGTTCGCCGCGCAGCAGCGCGAGGATGGTGAAGAAGGAAATGGCGCCCAGCAGCCTGCCGCTGTCCGGGTCCACCACCGGCACCACGAACTGGGTGCCGGCCAGAATGGTTTGCGCCTCGATCAATGGCGTGTCGGGATGGACCACCTCGGCACGCGGGTCCATCACCTCGCCGATGGGACGCTGCTCCAGCCCGTCGAGGCGCTCGCGCAACTCCTCCTGTGACTCGCGCAGATAGCCCATGCGGTCCAGGCCGCGCACCATGGTCAGATGTTTGGGCAACAGTGCACGCATCAGGCGCTCGCCGGAGAGGAAGCCGACGAAGCGTTCCTGCCGGTCCACCACCGGTACCAGGCCCATGTGCCGGGTCAGCACGAAATCGATGGCCTTGGCCACCGGGTCATCCACATACAGCGGTGTGGTGGTGGGCCGCATCACTTCACGACAGGTCAGCATGGTCTCTCCCCGGCAATCTGGACTGTCGGCGTGCAAACGTCGCCCGCCTGAGGCCCGATGATGGCGCAGGCGGCAGGCTTGTGCAAAACAATTGCGAGGCTGGATTGCCGGCAGGCCTCAGCCGCTGACGGCGGATTCGCTCACCCCGGCCGAGGCAAGAAAGTCGCGCAAATGGCGGATTTCATTCTTGTCGCAGGTGCCGCTGTGATGGGGCCGGTGCAGGGTGCCCTCGACGCCGTTCAGCAGCACGCGCACGCGCGCGCCGTGTCCCGGTTCCACGGTGGCGCCGAGGTGATGCAGCAGCGACTCCACCTCGCGCCAGTGGATATTCCCCCCGGCCGGACCTTGCATGATGGAGTGCAGCAGTTGCTCGTATTTGTGGCTCATGATGAGACTCCGAGTCGGCAAGAAACCTTATCCGGTTAAGGTTAGTTGACGCCCCGAGAGCTCACCACCGCGTCAGCCGCGACAAGCGCCGGCCGGTGACTTTTTCGGGCCGGGCTTCAGCCCGACGATCCGAACCAGAAGGAGAGGTCCTTGCGCAGGAATTCGTCGTGGCGCATGTAGTGCGTGCCGTCGCAGGAAAAGGTGAGGCTGATCATGCCGTTGAAGATGTTGATGGACGACAGGCGCAGGTAGATGTTTTCGTCGGCCATGCGCAGGGCGCGCAGGATGTCGAGGATGGGGCCGATGTCCGATGCGGGGATCACCGCATTGGCCGGATAGGGCTGCGCCGGATAGACCAGGCAGATGTCCGGATCGCTCAAGGCCTCCTGATCGAGGATGCGGTAGCGATAGGGATCGTCCACCGTCCAGATGGTCGCCTGGCTGCTGGAGAAATGGATTTGGCACTGGAACACGCCGCGCTGCGTCAGCAATTCCTCCAGGATCGACAGCGACTGATCCAGCATCCGATCCATGGGGCTTTCCACCCGGCTCTGCTGGAACACCGAACCGCGGATCGACGGGTCGCCCTTGATCTGGCGCCACTCGCCCGGCTCGTCGTACAGCGCCGAGGTCACCGGCAGATCGCGCAGGTCGAAATCGGCGCCGAGGTAGCCCAGCACCTGGGTACCGTCACGCACGATCTGCAACGCGGTCAGGGAAGGGCGGTGTTTCTTCAGGGCGATATAGGCATCGGACAGCAGAAAGCCCCACGATGGCACCGCCTCCTTCATGTACGGCCGCTGCGAACGGTCGCGGCCGAAGTGATCGGGCTCCAGCCCGCTCGTCGTCACGTTGTCGCAGATCTGCACGCCGTCGGTGCCGAGGCAATAGAGATTGGCGCAGTGGGGGATTTCCGCGAAGTGCTCGATCAACACGTCATCCAGCAGCGCGCGATCACCCCACGCCGCCACGCAACGTTCCGCCAGCCGCGCCAGCGGCTCGTGCAGCAGGCGCCCGAGCTGTTCGCGTTGCAGATAAATGCTTTCCTTCCACGCCGATTGCATTATTCATCCAGTTTCTTTTTGTCGACGCGTTAAGCGTACCAGCGCCCGGCAGGCGTGCAAGCTATCGTTGTGCTGCGCTTCATAAAGCGCGCCGCCGGTCACACATCCAAAGGATCACGCACCACACTCGCAACTGTTTTGGTGCGCATGCACAAAGACTGTGCCTTACTCGCGCCGCGCATTGCCGGGCGGCAGTTCGCGCACGCGCCAGTACACCGGAAAGCGCGGCAGGCCGCGCGCGGTCCAGCCCTGATGCCGGAAGGTAATCACGCTGCCTATGGGCGGCGGGTTGCGCCGCTCATGATCACTAAGCCCGGAACCTACCGCAAACCGTGTGCCATCCGGCAGCGCCACCCGCAGCGAACCCACCACGCCGACAAATTTTCCGGCGCCGGGGTTGTAGCCGAGCACCGTCGCTTCGGCGTCATCGAACGATTTGACTTTGCGCAGAAACCCGCTGCGCCCGGCGACATGGGGTGAGCCCGGCGCGCGCAGCATCACCCCTTCGCCGCCGCGGTTTTCCACCTCGCGCAAGAAGATGCGCAGCTGCGCCTCGTCCTCGCAACGGCTCTGCACCACGGCGCGAATCGATGCAGAAGGGTGCGCGCGCAGCCAGTCCTCGATCGCTGCCAGGCGCGCTTCGAAGGGGCCGCCATGGCCCGGCGCATCGAACACCATGTAACGGATCGCCGCCCACCCCGGCCCCGGCACGCCGTCACGCACCGCGGCCATGGTGGCCTCGAAACGGCCGTGACCGGCCCACAGTTCGCCGTCGAGGGGAAAATCGGGCAGGGCTGCCCGCAGCGCGTCGGGGATGGCGATGGCTTCGCCCTGGCGGGTCAGCATGCGCGCCCCGTCCCAGTAACCGCGCACACCGTCGTACTTCTCGCTCATCCACCAGCCGGCGGGATCGGCGCCCGCCTCCCAGCGGGTGGCCAGCATCAGCGCCGGTGGCTCGGCCGCGCAACATGATGCCGCCCACAGCAGCATCACTGTAATCATCAATCCAGGCATCCTTGCCATGAGCGTCTTCCTTTGGTTTTACATGGGCATGTTGTGCTGCGTTGCCAGCCAGACCTCGACATCGTGCAACAGTGCTTCAGCTGCGCGCACACACGCTGCGGCTTCGTCGTCGCTCACGCCGTCACCGGCGTAGTCATTCAGGTTACGCTTCCTGCGCAATGCATCGAGGACAACGACACGCTCGGCCGACAGTCCCAGCGTTAGCGGTAGCGTCTGAATCACTGTGGCGTGATGACCGGGCATGCTGGTCGACGGCCGGAAGCCCGCCGCCATGACTGCAAGCAGGGAACACTGCATGACGGCCTTGTAGGCCACATCAAAGCGCGTTGTTGCACTCAATTCTGCGATGTGGGCATCGCGCAGGCTGCGGCGGGCCGCCGCCAACAGCCTCCCTACTTCGTCGGGATTGGTTTGGTGCGGCTTAAGCTGATGGGTTTTCACCAAGTTTTCTAATGTCATCTTCCGTCCCTAGAATCATTAGCTTCGGCTTTTCCAGCACCTGCGCAATGAACGAATTCCTGTCGTTCATCTTCCGCGCAAACTCCTCTGGTGAAAACAGGCTGGGGTTGATTTCCCGGCCCAGCGCCTGCTGGCAGGGATACACAGCACCTACTATGACCTCGAACGCCGCTACCCCTACCACCATGAGATCTATATCGCTCCCCGGCTGCTCCGTTGCACTCGCCACCGAACCATAGACGAAGGCAAAGCGTATGTCAGCCGCGCAAGGCCGTAACGCCTCTTTCAGCACATCGGCCATGCCGAAGGTTTTCACAACGAGGCTGCGCAGCTCATGGAAGACGGGAGACCCGACATTTGCCTGAAAGCGCAGTTGATTGCCAACACGCATTGTCACCAGCAGACCGGCGAGGACCAGACGATCCAATTCCCGCCGTACACCTCCCCGCCCCATGCCCGCCCAGCGCACGATCTCGTTGGCATAAAAACTCCGCTCCGGATTGCCATAGAGCAGGCCGAGCACGCGTTGCTGCGTTTTGGTAAACAGCGCATCACCGATAGGGACTGGATTCACGTTGGCGCCTCATAAGGACCCAATTTGGGTAATATAAGACCCAAATTAGGGCCGAACAAGCCCCGCGGCCTGCCTTATTTCAACAGCGGATGCCCCTCCGGCAGCTGCTTCGCGTACCACAGCGCCAGCTTGTGGCGCATGCTCTGCTGCGACACCTGGTCCTCCGGCAGAGGCTGGATGAGCTTGTCGTGCACCAGCAGCCGGTAGAGATACAGAATCTTGTCGGCGGCCGAATCGGTCGGCTCGAACTCCACCGCGCCCCGGTCCTCGCCGTACTTAACCCCGGCCAGGATCGCCGCCTTCACCAACTCCGCCTCGTGCTTGAGCTTTTTCATGACGCCTCCCCGCTGGACCTGACCGCAAGCATGGACGGCGCCGGGCCGCCCGGCAACCGGTGATTTTTCAGCGCCCCGTGCGGCGGAGGAATTCCCCTGCTATAAGATATCCATTCCCGTTTATCGGGCCGCCTCACCCCGCACCATGACCTAAAGGGATTTTGTCATGCTCACCGATCTGCAAGCCCGGGCCGCCCAGGCCATCGTCAACGTCTTCGAAACCGGCACGCCCCAGGGCGATTACGGCCGGGTCACCCTGCTGGCCGGCGACACCGGCCATCTCACCTACGGCCGCTCCCAGACCACCCTGGCCAGCGGCAACCTGTACCTGCTGGTCAAGGCCTATTGCGCCGCCGCGGGCGCCGAGTACGCCGAGGAACTGGCGGGCTACCTGGCACGCCTCGCCGACTGCGACCTGAGCCTGGACCAGAACACGTCGCTGCGCCGCCTGTTGCGCGATGCCGGCCGCGATCCGGTGATGCAGGCGGTGCAGGACGGGTTCTTCGATCGGGTCTACTGGGCCCCCGCCGCACAGGCGGCGGCCGCACTCGGCATCGACCTGGCCCTCGGCGTGGGGGTGGTTTACGACAGTTTCATCCACGGCGCGTGGCCGACCATGCGCGACCGCACCGCGGCAAGGCACGGCGATGTCGCCGCCCTGGGCGCCGCGGCCTGGGTCGGGCGCTATGTCGAGGAGCGGCGCGACTGGCTGGCGAACCACCCCAACCCGTTGCTGAACAACACGGTCTACCGCATGGACGGCTTCCGCAGCCTGATGGCGGAAAACCGCTGGGATCTGGCCCCGCCCTTCACCGTGCGCGGCGTCGTCATCGACGAATGGAGCCTCACGGCCCGGCCGACGCCCCGGGCCGACGACCGCGCACCGCGCCTGCTCCGCCTCGCCGCGCCCTACCTGGAAGGGGACGACGTGCGCGCCCTGCAGCAGGCGCTCAAGGCCGCCGGCTACGGGGTAGCAGTCGACGGCGTCTACGGCCCGGGCACCGAAGCCGCGGTGCGTGCGTTGCAGGCCGCCCTGGGGCTGGGCGTCGACGGCATCGTCGGCCAGGCCACGCGCACGGCCCTGGGGTTGTAGGCGCGCCCTGCCTACGGCACCAGGGAGCGTATCAGCGGATTGATGTGCCGCCCGGTGAGCTTCCTGTAGCCCGTGGCCGAGGGATGCATTTCATCGCGCCAGTCGCCGTCGATGCGCCGGTAGTCGGGCGACACGATGGCCAGGGTGCCGCGGGTGTCGGCGACGTGGAAGTTGTCCGCCTCGGCGGCCAGGCCCTGGAGCATGGCGGCCATCTCGTCGAGCAGTATCCACAGTGAAGCCTTCTGCATTTCCGGATCGAGGATGCCGCGCTCCTGGTACTTGGGCAGGATCCAGGCGCGTTTGGCCACCGGGAAGCCGAGTATGGTGGGCGGCTGATCGCGCGGCACCACGTAGTCGTAGGTCTGCACCACAATGGGCGTGGCGCGGTTGATCGCGCTCTCGTCGCGCAGCGCGATGTAGCGCTGGAAATAGCTCTTCAACTCCGCCAGCTTCTCCTCCAGCGCGGCACGATCGACGTAGTCCTCCGGATTGCTGGAAGGCGAGCCCGGATTCCTGATCGCGGCATTGAAGATCCAGCCCACGAGATCGTTGCCGCCGCCCACCAGGAACAGCACGTCCCACTTGTAGCCCCAGCGATCGTCGTGAATCAATTTCTTGAACAGTTCGTACTGCCTGCCCTGGCACATCTCGATCATCTGGTCGCCCATCCACGCCAGGTTCAGCACCACCGTCATCTCCTCCGGCACCTCGACGAAGCAGGCGAGATTGCCGGTGGTCGGCAAGGGATAGGAGGCCCAGGAATCGCCCTCCACCAGGATGCGTTTTTCGCCGGGGAAGCCCTCGACGACCAGGGCGTCGTAGAGATTGGGCAAATCGACGGCAGAGAGATAGCGTGCGGCCATGGGTCACTCCTTCGACAGCGGATATCGGTTCTGGATTAATGCACCGCCAGGAGCTAACAATAAACCTGGGCATCGGGTTTTCACAGCGGGGGGCATATGGCTGACTGGCAACAGGTCTGCGCGGCGGCGTCCCTGGAAGAGGACGTCGGCAGCGAGTGCTGGGTGAAGGGCCGGCCCATCGCCCTGTTTCTCCATCAGGGCACGGTCTATGCCGTGCAGGATCGCTGTCCCCACCACGAGGGCCAGCTCTCCCGGGGCAAGGTCGTCGGCGGCGACGCGGTCTGTCCGCTGCACGGCTGGAACTTCGATCTCAAGACCGGCATCTCCCCCTACAACCCCCACGACCGCATCGACACCTATCCGGTGAAGGTGGAACAGGGCCATGTGTGGATCGACGCCGACGCGGTGGAGGCGCTGCCCGAATCCACCTTCGACGGCTATCAGGGGCGCGTGCGCCGCTGGGCCGACGACGCGCGCGGCAAGAAGGAAATTCGCAAGCTAGCCGCGGGCAAGCTGACCATGACCGTGGCCATGGGCGCGGAACCCGAGCCGCTGTCCCGCCTGGTCGACTTCGATCACTTCCATCTCTCCGCCGCGCAACTGGCGCGCCTGCCCAGGCTGAAGGACGAACCGGTTTCGGTCGCCACCGTCATCGGCCGCGGCGCCGGCCGGCCCCTGCACCTCGCCCTGCCCGCCTACGTCTCGCACATGTCCTTCGGCGCCCTGTCCAACACCGCCAAGCAATCCCTCGCCCGCGGCAGCCGCCTCGGCGGCACCCTCATCGCCTCCGGCGAGGGCGGCATGCTGCCCGTCGAACGGGACGAGGCCGCGCTCTACATCCTGGAAATGGCCAGCGGCTACTTCGGCTGGAACGAGAAGACACAACAGCGCGCCGACGCCTTCGAGATCAAGATCGGCCAGTCGGCCAAACCAGGCATGGGCGGCGAACTGCCGGGCAAGAAAGTAACCAAAGAGATCGCTGCGGTGCGCGGACTCAAGCCCGGCGAGGCCGCCATCTCACCGGCGCGCTTTCCCGATCTCGACGATCTGGAAGCGCTGCACCGGCGCATCCTCGAACTGCGCGAACGCTATCCGGACAAACCCATCGGCGTGAAATTCGTCGCCAACGACGTCGATGCCGATCTGGAAGCCGCGCTAAGCCTGGAACCCGACTTCATCACCCTCGACGGCTTCGGCGGCGGCACCGGCGCCGCCCCCGCCGCCATCCGCGACCACTTCGGCATGCCCATCGTCATGGCCCTGCCCCGCGCGCGCCGCCGCATCGACCGCCACAACCACGAACACCCCGAACGCCCGGTCACCCTCGTCGCCACCGGCGGCATCCGCACCCCCGCCGACATCGCCAAGGCCATCGCCCTCGGCGCCGACGTCTGCGCCCTCGCCACCGCCGCCCTCTTCGCCCTTGGCTGCGAGTACTACCGCGCCTGCAACACCGATAACTGCCCCACCGGTGTCACCACCCAAAACCCCGAACTCGCCGGCCGCATCGACGTCGACACCGGCGCCAAGCGCGTCGGGACGTTCTTTCAATCAACTGCTCAGGTACTGGAGATGTATCTACGCGCCATGGGCCTGGATGACATCGGGCAGCTCGGTCACGAGCATCTGATCCCGCTGACCGGCGAAGCGGAGCGGATCCTGCAAGGGCCTCACGCCTGACCGCTATTACCCGGGCCGGTAGCTCACCTGCCATTGCCATCTACACGCTAAAGCGTGTCAACCTATTTATACACGGATAAGCGCGTAATATTGCGAGTACACGGATAAACGTGTATACAGGCATATACACGCTTATCCGTGTATCTACTTCTGCATAGAGGGCCGCGATGCTTATCCATTCCCCCAACGACCTGGCCCAGTACTACCGGGACCAGCGCAAGCAAAACGGTGTTTCGCAAACAGCCATCGCCGAAGAAATCTCCGTCCGGCAAGACACCGTCTCCAAGTTCGAGCTCAAGCCCGACAACGTCCGGCTCGAAACCCTGTTCCGCCTGCTCGCAGCACTGGACCTGGAGCTGCATGTCGTGCCCAAAGGCACACCAGACCCGGCCGCCGGAAACGCCAGCCAGTGGGCCGAGCCGTGGTAAGCAAGGCGAAGACGCTGGGCGTCTGGATGAACGGCATTCAGGTGGGCGAGCTCAGCATGAGCGCCGCGGGCAGCCTGGCGTTTGACTACCACCCGGATTGGCTGACGACACCGGGCGCGCGCCCGATCTCCCTCTCCATGCCGCTGCGTCATCAACCTTACAGCGGCCAGGTCGCCTACAACTTCTTCGACAACCTGCTGCCCGACAACAAGCAGATTCGCGACCGCATCCAGGCCCGCTTCAAGGCGCCGACCTCGCATCCCTTCGACCTGCTCGCCGCCATTGGCATGGATTGCGTCGGTGCCGTACAGATCGTGCCGGCGGACGAAATACCGCCCGATGTGCGCCGCATTGAAGGCGAAGGCCTGAGCGATGCGCAGATCGCGCACATCCTGCAAAGCTACCGCACCGCGCCGCTCGGCATGGATGCCGGGGAAAATGAGTACTTCAGAGTTTCCATCGCCGGCGCACAGGAAAAGACCGCCCTGCTCCGGCACGATGACACTTGGCAACGCCCGTGGGGAACGACGCCGACCACCCACATCCTCAAACTGCCCATCGGCAAAATTGAACACACCGGGATGGATCTCAGCGACAGCTGCGAGAACGAATGGCTGTGCCTGAAGATCGCCGCGGCCTTCGGCCTGCCGGTTTGTCATGCCGAGGTGGCCGCCTTCGACGGTACCAAGGCGCTGGTAGTGGAGCGCTTCGATCGAAAGCTTGGCGACGACTGGATCATGCGCCTGCCCCAGGAGGACATGTGCCAGGCCCTCGGCACCTCGCCCAACATCAAGTACGAAAGCGACGGCGGCCCCGGCATCGAAGCGATCATGCGACTCTTGCGGCAATCGCGGGACGCGAGCGCCGATCAGGCGCTGTTCTTCAAGGCCCAGGTACTGTTCTGGCTGCTCGCCGCCATCGACGGCCACGCCAAAAATTTCAGCATATTCATCGAGCCCGAGGGCCGCTTCCGCATGACGCCGCTCTACGACATCATGTCGGCCCACCCGTTGATTGCAAAGAAACAGCTCCAAGCCAGGAAAATAAAAATGGCCATGGCACTCAGCGGCGACAACCGCCACTACCTGTGGCACACCATCTACCCGCGGCACTTCATCAGCACGGCGCAGCAGGTGGGCTTCAATGTCAAAACGGCACGAAGCCTGTTCCGCGAAATGATGGATAGGGTAGACCCGGTGATTTCCCACGTGGAGGCACAGCTGCCTGATGGGTTCCCCGCAGCTATTGCGGGATCAATTCTGGCGGGGATGAAGAAACAGCGCGACCGGTATTCGGGGCTAAACGACTTAACCGGAAAGCCCTGATCGGGCCGCGAAAAACGGAAACCGTGGTACGTCCATTATTCGTCATGGCGTCCACATCCCGGGTCTCGCGTATCGGCGGTGCCGCAGGATCGGTGATCAACAAGCCTGTCGCACAACCACCCAGAAACACCATCTCGTCCGCCAGAGCACCCAAACGCTCGACGGCCAACACCAGAACCTCAAGATTCGGATTCTGCATCCTTGCCATAGTGCTCCAGCCTCTTCCTTAGCTCCTGTCGGGCGAACTCCCGCTCGCGCGCCTGCCCGCCGCGCAGACCGTCCACCAGCACCAGCAGCTCATACAAGAGCGGGTCGTTCTGCGCCGCCTTGGGCGCCGACTTGTAGAGAGGCGAAAACGCCATCCCCCTCATCCCGCCCTCCGGGTCCGGCCACACCGGCGGCGGCTCATCGTCGGGAACCACGACACCGTCCATCGGCGGCGCGGCATGCGCCGTGGGGACACCGCGGGTCAGTCCGCCTCGATCGGGAACAAACACATACTGCATTCCATGCAGCAGAAATTCTTCCAAGCCACTGATATTAGGTCGGATTATGTCGCCTATACGCACCGCCAGACGGGCCGCCAACACACGCTTGGCCGCACCATGCACCTCCGACGGACTCATCGCCAGCTCTGCCGCCCCAGAAGGCCGTGTCAAGGCAAGTCCGACATACCTGCTTGAACGCCTTCGGGTTTATTCAGAAAACTGCCGTGTGCTTCCGAGGTTCCACACCCCGCCCGAAAAGGATGCTTATGCTCCCTGTACGCCCTACAATCAGGACCGGCTCGCACACATCAAGGAGGATCGCCGTGTCGTTCATCCCGCATCTATCCAGTTCCCCCACGCTATCCATCGCCGTCGGCGAGGGCGCCCCCAACAACCCCGCCGAAGTCAAGCTGATCAAGGCGCTGTTTGCAGATCATGGTTAAGACGATAGCGACGTATATTCTGTTGATGGCCGCCATGAGCAGTACGACTTACGGCTCTGACAGCGAAAGATATCCGGTATCGCTGCTTGCGCGCGAGGTGAAAGCAGAGTGGGTCGGCGATGTTCTCTTTCGGTACGTGGTGTTTTCCCCAGTATCCGATTATCCATGCATTCGTCTTGAGACCTTGACGAAAGGTTTTGAGAGCCAACTGATCGATCGATTGGACGTGTGTGAGATTCGGATAAACAACCAGATGATCGACCTGAGGAGGGAAGATCTTGTGGGCGCATATCTTGGTGATTTTCGGATAGGTAAAAATGTATTTCAATTTACTGCCGACATCACACTGGGCGGCCCTGGACAGATATCCCATTACATGGCCTGTGATGTCGCTATCGGGGACAACGGAGGGATTTCGAAACCTCAGTGCACGGAAACGCAGCCTTTGGAAAGAAATGCCGAATGAATGACTGAATGGGAAAGCAATACTATCTTCTCCGACGAACAATTGCTGTTGAAAGCTGGATCAACCCATTCTGGGTTTGTTGATTGATTTGACATATAGCGCCGACTACGTGACCTGAATATGTGTTCCGAGTTCGTAACCAGGCATAGGGCGCCCCATGGGCGCCTTGTGGTGGCGGGCACAGCCCGCTCTATAACGGCTCTCTGCCTATTACTCATCCCCGCCCTTGGCGCCTGCGCGAGTTCTCCTGCGCAGCATCCAGTGGATGGCGCGCATGCCAATGAGAGCTTTGGGTGGCTGCATGGCAATTGCCTTGCGATAAAGAACCCCGGGATAGAAAAGCATCGCGATTTGACACTGATCTTGCTCGACGATCCGCAATCCCTAGCGAAGGCAACCGTCCTTGGGAAAGCCGATTCCGGCGCAGAGTGTTTCGCTTTGCTCGAAGATCGACGAACGGTCAACGTCGCTGAAGGTTACTCCTTCTATTTAATCGATACTGACGCGCAGGCTAATCTCGGGATCGGCATGCTTGGCACGCTTGATGACATGCCCAAGTATACGTTTCACTATTGCACTACGATGGAAGGGGTCGCATTCAAGGTAAACGAAAAAGGCCGGGGGATTTGGAGGGGGTACTATTACCTGGGCTACGAATCTGAGGCGACATGCGAATCCGATTAGTGTGATCTATTCGGCCCGCCCCTGATTCAGGTCGAAGCATGCGAGGGTGTTCAGAGTATTGGTATAGGCCCAAACCCCGCCGTGCCCATGAATGCGTGAAAGCATCCTTCTTTCAATATCTTGCATAATGTATGCGCGCCATTTTTTTCAGGAAAACAATAGTGTTTTGCTGAAACTAACACAGCGCCGGACGCGGCTGCCGGGAGCCCTCGGCCAACTCCTAACCCGGACCCAGTTGCTCACGCGGACTGCCGGTGACCCACTAACAGGACACGGGCGGAGTGGCGGACTACCGCCCGCATACCTTATTTGACTCTGGTCGGCACACCAAGGCTCACATTCTCCCGCACCGTCGCTATGATGCGTTCGCCCAGCGTTGTGGCGTCCATCTCTACGGCCAAATCCACCGGCTCCACGTCAAACGCTATGGCCAGCTTTTCCAGGGTTTTGATACTGATGTTTCTTTCGGCACGCTCGATGTCGCCCACAAATGAACGATCAAGCCCTGCCTCCTGCGCCAGGTCTTCCTGTGACCAGTTATGCAACAGGCGCCGGATGCGGACGTTCTCTGCTATCCGCATGCGCACAGGGCGCCTGTCTTCCCGCCCGTCGACGCCCGTCATGTTGTCGCTTCCGTGATGTCTGGCTTTCTCATTGAGTGCCCCCCTCCTGCCGCCCCTGCTTCCGCTCCATCTCCTCCAGGGCCTCCCGCAACAGGCGGAGTATCCATAGAGCATCCGGGTCGGGCGAGCGCTCCCAGCGGGCGATAAGCGCCCTCATCTCCCCGGCCGGATCGTCCTTGTGCTCGTCCATAAGCAACCTCTCGAAAAATGACCCTCATAGGGCGTGGCCCCATCGGGATAGTACGCTTACTTTGGGCCCATGAGCAAGGACCCTTTACTGGTAGCGCTGGGCGCAAAGATTCGGACCGTCCGACAGGCCAAAGGCTTTTCCCAGGAAGCCTTCGCGGCCGAGGCAGGGCTTGGCCGTTCCTACTACGGCGGGATTGAACGGGGGGAAAGAAACGTAGCGGCCCTGAATCTCGTGCAGATCGCCAGGATCCTGGGCGTTGAGGTCGGCGAACTATTCCCGTCCCTGAAGGAACTGCGAAAGATTGCCAAGGAAGCTTAGACGCGCTTCAGCCCCAGCGGGGAGGAGGGTGGCAGGTCCCCCGCTATTCCGAGTCCTTCCGCTTGCGTCAGTTGTTCAGCTTAAGCCAGCCCTTTATCGCAGAAATGAGTGCGCCAATCAGAAACAGGACTGGAATCAGAATTTGACCTATCGCCGCCACCGTTTTGTATATTTGTGTGGCGGCCGCTTCACCGGCATCCTTTACATTTGAAGCTTTGGGCACATCCATCTCGGCGACCGGACCAAGCGCGAAATAGATAACGATTGCAAGGACAACGCTCAGCCACCACGGGATGTTGGTTGCGATATCCAACACGCCTTCGACCAATCCGCCGCGCCTTGCCATTGAAGTCACTCCCTATGAACGACAAAATCCGTAGTCATTCTCGATTTCCAAGATTTTATCTAACTTTGGCCTGAGGCACCCCTGATTGTCTCGCGAAGAGATCAGCCCTGGCCGCTCCCTGGCCCTTCCTTTTGTTCGATTTCCTTGAGCACCTTGTCGAAATCGCTTTCAAACAGCCGGTCCTGCACGATGCGGTATTTATCGAATTCGCCTTCGGCATGGGCCTTGGCTATCTCGGCTGATACGTTGCCGCTATCTTGTAGAATGTCGCGCTCGGTAAATTCCAGGAAGGTGTCCAGGCGCGTGGCCCAATCTTCCATGGTCATGGGAGTCTTGCGCCGGGCACGGTCCTCGGCCAGGTCCAAGTAGGCGTTGACTATACGCCCCATCGATTCGAGCTCGGCCTTGTCGAGGTAGTTCTTGGCGACGCCTACATCGGTCTTGAGGACCTTGCCGTCAGGTGCCCGCTCCCACGAGGTCAAGCCCATGTGCGGCTTGCGGCTATCGGCGCGCTGGACGATCAATTCAGCCGCCGTGTGGCCGTGGATGGCATAGTGCAATTTATTCTGCACCTTGGCGAAAAAGGCCTTGGTCGTCGGTGCATCCCGGTTGTAGTCGATCGCCGTAGCGTAGATGTCGGCAATCTTCTGGTAGAACTTGCGCTCAGAGAGGCGGATCTCCCTTATTTCGGCCAGCAGGCGCTCAAAGTAGTCCTCGCCCAGAAAACTGCCGTTCTCCATGCGCTGCCGGTCCAGCACATAGCCCTTGATGGCGAACTCGCGCAACACCCCGGTGGCCCACTGGCGGAACTGGGTGGCCCGCACCGAGTTGACCCGGTAACCGACCGAGATGATGGCGTCGAGATTGTAGAACTGGGTCAGGTAGCTCTTGCCGTCGGCGGCAGTATTCCGGAATTTCCGGATAACTGAGTGCTCCACCAGCTCACCGCTGGAAAAGATGTTTTTTAGGTGCTCACTGATCGTGCGCACATCGACGGCAAAGAGCTCGGCCATGAGCTTTTGCGTCAGCCAGACCGTTTCGTCCTCGTAACGTGCTTCGATACTCTGCTCGCCGGCTTGGCCGGTGAAGATCAGGAACTCGGCGGTGCTGTTTCTGATCAGCTGCTTGCTGCGCTCCGTCATGGCGCTACTCCCTCCCCTATAACTTGTCGAAACTGGTACGCACCTGGCGACCGGTGAGCAGCCAGCCATCGTTGAGGATGGAGATGTCCCTGGTGACTAGTTCTTCCAGCAGGTTTTCGTTTTCAATATTGACCGGCTGGAGCTTGAGCGGCGCGCTGCCGATGCGCCACATTCCGTGTTCGATGGCCATATATGAAGATATCCTTTACAGAACAAACCCCTGGGCTTTCACTCAGACAAATTCGTGTATGAGACCGCCCCGTTAAAAACGCAATGCTTACAATTTTACTACCCGATAAGAGAGCGGTAGTGAAAACGCCGTCTTAAGGTATTCTAAGTATTTGTCATCCTCTTTCGAGAGAGGTTGACGACCGACTATTTCAAGTTGTGGTGGCAGCGGATGCTTCCGAGTTGGATGGTAGGCATATTCGAGCAATTGCCCCAAAGCTTGGCGAATTACGGACCTCGGATTCAAATCAGATTTGATCTCGAACAGAATAAGTTGATCTTTCGTTTTTAAACTTACATCGATGAAATCCTGTTCACGGAGAATCTTAGAACCGGGGTATTCACGCTCCAACTGATCCATGAGCAACGCTTGCATGCGTGCGTGCTCAGGGGTACATTCTACAGCGCCTGTTGGGCGCCGCAGAAATGACTTTGCTCCGGGCTTATCTTTGGAACCTTTCCTTTCTATTTTCCCAGACCGGATGGTTTCCACGGATGGCTCATCTTGCCCCCAAATATTGGGGGCGTCAAAGAGCCTGTAGCGATTCAGATTGAGTATTGGATCGCCGGGCATTGCGTAGGTTTCTGGGGTAAATCGAAAAACATTTCGCGAACGGAAGCGTACATTCACGACGCTGGTGACATATTCCGCCTTACCCAAACCAGAAACGTCACCGTCAACATCCTTGATTTCACTAATCATGATGTTGAGCCATCCTTTTCTCTTAAAAACCTTAACAGCCTCGGCCGCTTGTGTGTCGTCAAGACATTCTACGTCCTTGATAGTCGCAACATATCTCCTTCTTTTGTCCGGCTGAATTGTAAATAGTGTCAGATGGAAGGGTTGGCTAGACTTGAGTAGTTTTGTTCGACTTTTGTTCACCCCTTGGACAAACGCGTAGCGCCAACCGTCGATCTGCCATTCAGATCGAAACAGCCATTCCTCGTGACCAAAGCCATGCGTATGGCTATATGTTTTTGCCGCCTCATGTTTTCGTGCATCACCCGTAGGCCTGCGCCAATCACTTGAATTAAATGCTATCCGGGCAATTTTGTGCATGTAACGTTCCTGTGGTTGTTAATTTTGCGTCCTTGTTTTCAGGCATCAGGCCGTGCGAGCCCCAAACCATTGTGCGTCCCCGAATATCCTAATGATCTGACAGTATCGGTGGCTGGAAGTTATTCGTCAGACACCAAACAACTTCGAGATATCAATCTCTTCTGCCGTTGCAGCAATCAGCCGAACCTTTTTTGCTTTTAGCGCGTTATGGCCGTTGACCGTGACCTTGGTGTATTGATTGGCCGCCGTACCAAATATCTTTTCCATTCGGGAGAGGAAATAATCAGATGTAGCTTCTGGTACAACAATGTCGATATTTCTATCAGGATGATTGCGAAGAATATCGTTGAAGTGTTCATCAGCGTTGTTGAATGAATAACCAACAACAACAATATGTCTTGATGCTCTCACCCAGTCGGAGGCCACCCCCCAAAGTTCGATATAGCGATGGGACAGGATAGGCTTCAGCCGTAGTGGCGGCACCAAGGCAGGAATAACGTGTTTTTGTTTCTGTAGGTCTTCATGGACCACATCGACATTTGGAGAAATTATATTTCGTATGAAGTCAGCCGGATCGCACTCCAAAATGTTTTCTATCGGCAGCAAATCACGGGTATCCATTCGGACATAGTCAGATAGACCTCCGTGGAAGTACACGGTTGCGTCGCCAAGTTGGCGTTGTAGAAATGCCGTGTAGTTGAGCGTGATTGCTCGGATGTCTTTTGGAAGAGCGCCGTAAAAAGGAAGCGTCTTATCGTTATGGGCGGAAATCACTTCTTTTTGTTTCGCCACCAGATAGGCCCAGAGAGACCATGAGATATAGAGGTAGTTTCTGATATCGGATGGCTTGTCGTTATAAAACCCGAGGAACTTCTCTATCAACAACGTCTCAATGTTCAGCATATCCGCGCCAAGCGCGGCAGCCACCTCGTGACGCTCACCGCTCAGCCCCATTTTCAGGGTGTGCTTAAGAACCGTCTTGAACGTATCAGACAGTGACAACTTGTGAATATCAAGGATGGAATCGCTGTCGATCCAGTCATCTGCCTGCGTCGGAAACACTTCTCGGATCAGTGCCTCCGTTTCGTCGTCGAGATAACTTTGCTCCGCAATAGCTGCAAGCTTGTTGAACAGGCGAATAATTAGTTCTCCATGCTTGCGGACATGTTCCTGTTCTGGCGGCAGGTGAGCGATAGCCTCGTGAACACGCTGCACCATGGCCTTTTGTTCATGCGTTTCCCTAGTCGCAATCTTGTCAACAGCTCTGGCAATCATATTATTGAAGCTGAAGCGCAGCCCGGGGAGCATTGCCCTTAATGCCTCGTCAACGGGTTTTCCAGGCCCATCAAGGTATCGGGTAACATCAGCCAATAGAGTATTGGCAAGCGGAAAATCTATGCCGGCGGTTCGATCAACCCCCGCTCCGAGGATTAGCAATTTGTCACTCACTGGAAGCTCCTTGTGTGCTGTTTGTCTATGCACGGCGTCTACTGTACTTGCGCCATCATGGCGTTGAGCAGCTCGGTCTGTTTGCTCACGACCAGAGGGGTCTGGTTAAATTGAAACTCTGGCCACCGTCCGCTCGGATAACCACGGCGGCTGGCTGCTCGGGGCAGATAGATTTCAAGTTACTCTGACCCCGCAGGCCCCTGGGTTGCTTGTCAGACCTGCCCCCGTAGCGCGATACGTAACTATTTTTTACCGCGCATGTACTCCATCGCCTCGAATCCGACACTGGTTCGCTCTATGTCAAACATTCGGAGTAGTTTCTTAATGCCCTTATCACCGTGGCCGGAAAATATGTGTTTATTCAGCATGGAACGCATACCAAATTTCTTGACGATATTATCGATAGTGCCTAGAGCGAGTGAAATACTAGGCCAACCATTGCTGATGGTTAGCGATACTTTTCCTGCATCGGTGTTACCCATTGCGCGGTCGATGTCACTAGAGACCGCGCTAAGAAGCTTTTTATATCTAGCGACTGCCTTTGGATCTTCGTTATCCATAGCCGCCTGCACTGTATTCATCCACTCCCGCATTGCAGCGTATTTATCACGCATTTGATAGGCAATGGGAATCAGTTGATGGACGTCTCTCGCTTCTTCAATAATCTCGTTTACGATGGGCGGCAAGGTCAGCCTTGCGGTTCTCTGCGTCTCCGCTCTTGCCCTTGTTTCGAATAGCCGAAGCCGCTCGGTGTTAATCCACTCCACTGTTTCTTTCACCATGTCCACTGACGGAGTAGCCAATATAGTTTGCTCAATAACACGCTTCCTTAACGGGTGACCTGAATACGGCGCATCAAATACATGGCTTCTAGCGAGCATACCCGCAGTGCCCCAAATCACTGCTGACATGTAGGGATCGGCAGCGCCAAGTCCCTTTGCCCAACTCTCTTCGTTCCTTCTTTGTTCCTCTATCAGCGTTGAAGTTACGCACAGCCTGCCAAGTAGGTATTTCCTAGCCTCTCCAATATCCCTGTCTTTGGCTGCAAATGGCAGTGCTCGTATAAGACCTGAGCCCACCAATGGAGAGAATATTGTTCCGTAAGAATCCCAAGAGTCGGTAAATGAAGAATCGATAATTAACGAATCTCTAAACACAATATCGACTAGCAGGCTAAGAAGTGCTTCGAGCTGTACTCCCGCTGAAGGAACGTCACGAATGACGTGCGCATCCCCGGCTTGATTAATGACAACCTCACTTGCCGTGTCCCTATCTAGGCCATTAGCCAGACCGGCCCCAATGTCTTGGAGAAGCCAGTTGTCAATAATTAGGGGGTTTCCCATAACTACAATCCCCGAGAAAGAAACGGTTTAAAGATAACATTCTGAGGTGTCGCCAATTGTCATCATGTCCTCGTTGTCACTTCTTAGCGCCAAGAGGCAATGGAGCCAAGCCTAGCTCTTTTAAGAATTCATTATGGCGACGGGTAGCGCTGACGATCTTATCTTCCAGATCAACTAACTCAGCATTCACCGCCTGCAATTCAATCTTCTCCTCTTCCGTGGCGGTACTTACATAACGCGAGATATTGAGGTTGTAGTCGTTCTTCTCGATTTCCTCCATCGACACACGCCGCGAGTAGCGCGGGTCTTCCTTGCGGTATTGGTAGGTCGAGACAATCTTGTCGATGTGCTCGGGCCGCAGCCGATTTTGCCGTTTTCCCTTTTCAAAATTCTCTGGGCCTGAAGCATTGATAAACAGCACGTCATCCGGCTTTTTGCAGCGTTTCAGAACCAGAATGCAGACCGGTATGCCGGTGGAGAAGAACAGGTTGGCGGGCAGGCCGATCACGGTGTCGATATGGCCGTCCTTCAACAGTTTGGTGCGGATGCGAGCTTCCGAGCCACCACGGAACAGCACGCCGTGGGGCAGGATGATTGCCATCACGCCGCTATCGCTCAAAAAGTGGAAGCCATGCAATAGGAAGGCGAAGTCGGCGGCCGATTTTGGGGCGAGGCCGTAGTTCTTGAAGCGAAAATCCTCGCCCAGCGCTTCGCTGGGTTCCCAGCGGTAACTGAAGGGCGGATTCGCGACCACGGCATCGAATTGCAGCTTTTTCGCCGGGTTCATCTCGTTGAGGATGTCCCAGTCGTTAAGCAGCGAATCGCCGTGGTGAATCTCGAACTCGGTATCTTTTACCCCGTGCAGAAGCATGTTCATGCGCGCCAGGTTGTAGGTGGTGATGTTCTTTTCCTGGCCGTAAATCTTGCCGATGCCGCCCTTGCCTAATTGCTTGCGCACGTTCAGTAGCAGCGAGCCAGAGCCGCAAGCGAAGTCGTAGACCTTGTTCAGCTTTTTCTTTAGGCCGCTTTTGGGTTCCTGACTGTCCAGAGTGACGATGCGGGAAAGAATGGTGGAGATCTGCTGCGGGGTGTAGAACTCACCCGCCTTTTTGCCCGATCCGGCGGCGAACTGGCCGATCAGGAATTCGTAGGCATCGCCCAGGATATCGGTATCGGTGCCGAATTTGGCTATGCCCTCGGCGATCTTCTTGATAATCGAGCAGAGTTTCTCATTGCGAATCTTGGGCGTCTTGCCCAGCTTCTCCGAATGCAGGTTGATCTCGGAGAACAGGCCCTGAAAAGTGCTGGCAAAAGACTTCTCCTCGATGTACTTGAATCCCTTCCACAAGGTATCCAGCAAGTCGTCGTGCTGGGTGCGCGCCATCTCGTAGATGCTGCTCCACAGGTAGGGCGGCTCGATCACATAATGCACCTTGAGGCGCATCTGCTTTTCGAAGTCTTCCACATCCTCAGCATTATCTTCGTACCATATCGCCAGCGGTGCGCGTTTGTCGTCACCCTCCGGCGCGGGATAGTCCCGCCCCAGTTCCTTCTGCGCCGCCGCTTCGTAGTTGTCGGAGAGGTAGCGCAAAAACAGGAACGACAACATATAGTCGCGGAAGTCGTCGGCGTTCATCGCGCCGCGCAACTGGTCGGCGATGTCCCAGAGGGTCTTGCCGAGTTGGCTGAGTTGTTCTTTAGTCATTAGTTAGCTCGTCAGTGCGTCAAGTTTCGCAATATTTATGGCAACTCGAACTCGTATCGTTCCATAAAGTTCGTAAAGATATCTTTGAACAGCTCTTTGTTGTCCGGAACCATTTCTTTTGGATCGTAAATCGAATAAGCGCCATGACTTAACAGGTTCAACGCACGCGCATGCAGGTCTTTGTCGTCTTGATTTAGGCAGAATGAGATGTCATCAGAGCCAAAATAGTTTGCCGTTTTCTCGAGAATACTGCGAAGAGAATTAAAATGATGCGTATATAGGTTGCCAGTGTTCATTGCCTTTTTCAGTTCGCTCAGAATTGCCACATGATGAAAGAAAGGCGAATCGTCAGTTGCCTGCAATGAATGCCCATCAGAGCCATGGCTTCTGTACAGAAAATATTTTTTGTGTGACTGCTTCTTCAATTCATTACACATTACATTAAAAAAAAGCCCGTGATGCGATGAAATTACCGTTTTTAATGGGGTCTCTCGCTCCTTCCCTTTCTTGAGCAACTTAGCCAAGTCGCAAGCAACGGCTATTGCATTGTTGTCGTCGAGCGATGAAATTGGATCGTCAATATAGAAATATCTGACCCAGTCATACGTAGGCTCGCCATCAATGGCCATCTCACATATCGCCAGAAAAAAACACCAGATAAAGATATTCTCTTCACCACGAGAAACTTTAATATTGTCTTGAATGATATTTTCTGGCTCTTGAGAGCCCGGCCTATACTTGGGGTTTGCCACTTCCTTGCTAAACACCACTTTCCAATCCGCGTAGTCGATCTTGAAATTAAAATCCGCATACCGCTCAAGATACGCAAAAATCTTATCTTCCAGCGCTGCTGCCTGCTGAAAAACGGAAAAGAATTTTGAATCCGGATTAATTTTAATGTGGCGCTCTGCATCATTGCTCAGATCATTGTCCCAATGAAACAGGTCTTCAGTGAATGCATTGAAATATAGTGTGTCCCGATTGATGCCTTTCTTGCGCTTCCCCGCCTCTTTGAATTCCATTGATAGCCGCGTTTTTCCCGTGCCGTTATATGCATAGAGAAGAACAAAGTCCACACCCCCATTACCCGTTGGGCGCAGATCATCTCTTAGCCGTGTCACGACATTGCGAAGGCTCTTGTAATTGTAAACCTTTGGCTTGTCGCTCATACAACCACCTCATCCATGGCCGGGAAAAGCTGCTGCATCAGGCCTTTTTTATGGGCCTTGAGCGTGTCGATTTTTTTTGCTTGGTCGGCGATCAACTCGTCGATGGAAGTGAGGCAATCTGCGATTTTTTGTTGTTCGATGGGGCTTGGGATTAGAACATCAAGCCGCTCTATTTGAGTCGGATAGAGATGCACAACTGTATCACCTTGAGCAACTTTTGCTATCGACCAGCGAAGCGGACCATTCAATTGGTAGCTCAGAAATACACCGTTTAGGCTTGAGCGAACAACGTTGAGATCGCTTCCGAGAGCGATATCATCGCGCATCACACATGAAGCCTTTGCAATATCTATCTTTGTCTCACCAGATGCTGGAATGATCACATCATTCTTCTTGCTCAGGAAAAGTTCATTGGCAACAACGTTGGTGCGAGAAGCTGTTTCGTAAATCGTCTCCCCATAGATCGTATAGAGCTCGCCGTAGCGAATACATGGTCGAATTCCATTCGCAACGATCTCGACCTTCGAAATTCCTTTGCCCTTGTATAGGGTGGCAACCGTACCGAGCTTTTCTTTGCTCCACGCCCCCTTTTCTCGAAACCCCGGAAAGCGGAGTTTGGACACCATTTCGCCTTCGGCGGGGAAGAGTTGCTGCATCAGACCTTTTTTATGGGTCTTGAGGGCGTCGAGTTTTTTGGTCTGAAAGGTGATCAGCTCGTCGGCGGAGGTGAGACAATCGGCGATTTTTTGTTGTTCTTCAAGAGAAGGAAATTGAAACTTCTGTTTCATCCAGTCATTCAGCTTGAAAAGCATTTTTTCTATCACAATGCCAATGCTGCATTTTAGGAATGATTCACTAACACGCGGTTGCTGAGCAAAGTAATTCAAAAAAACAACATCATTACCTTCCCGAGCTCTTAGCACTGAGTATTCATTTGAAACTATCGAACCAGCTAGCTCTAATGGAACAAGCCCACAAGCACAGTGAACAATTTGTCGTTTAGAAATAAGAAAGTCATTTTCTTCGAGTAAAAACTGAGATTTAACTTTGATTGCTTCCCCTTTAAATTCACCACGAGATATAACACCCCCATAGCGTCTTTTCACAGTTACCAGGGAGTATTCCTCATCGTCTTTCATGTCAATCGGCCTGGGCGTTTCTACAAAAACCTTACCAAGGGGTTTATTTACCCAAGCTCCCTCATCCCGAAACTCAGGAAACCGTAACTCCGGCACAAAGCCCTTCTTCCCCCGCTTACTCATACGCATTCAACCCCGATATCTCGCGCCCGCCAGCCAGCTTATTCAGATAGGGTGCCAGCTCTTCCATCAATGCCAGTTCGGCGACGCGTCGCTCTTTCCAGCCCAGCCCCAGCGGGGCCAGCAGGTCGGTGAGCTGTTCGCCGTCGAAGATCATGCGGCCCATGACGGCATCGACGAAAGTTTGCAGTGTTTCGGTTGGCAGGCCATGACTTGCGGCAATGGCGGCCAGTTCAGCGGCGGCCTTTTGCGCCTTGAAGGCCTGATAGCCTGCGCGGATCTCATTTTCATTCAATGCCTGCCCCGCCGGGAGTTCGTTGATGTAGGCGATGATCTCCTCGCGCTCTTCCATCAGGTTGGCGTTGGCACTGATCAGTTCGATGAGTTGGGCGCGGGTCATCTTCTGCTTGCCGCCCTTTTGGGTCGATTTGGCGATCAGTCCCATGATGTAGTCGTAGTCGATAAGCGCGGAGGAGAAGAGCACCAAATCGAACTCCAGTTGTTGCACTTCGTCCGCGATATCGTCCTTGCCCTGTTTGCGCCTGAGTTCCAGCGCGGTGTCGAGGTACATGGCCTTGAAGCCGCGCAGGGTGTCGGTGGGCAGTTGCTGTTCGATGGTCTGTCTGCTCTGCTCATCGAGGTCGGTGTACTGCTCCAATTGGGTCTTGAGCTTTTGCACTTCCTTGAAGTGGTTGATGAACTCCGCCTTGGCGGTGTCACCCTTGAGATTGACCACTTGCGAGGGTTCGCAGGCCAGCCCCTTGCCTTTCATGAAGGTTTCCAGATTGCCGACGGCGGTTTTGTACTTTTCCACCACCTTAGGGGCGGGATCGACCAGCCAGATCTCCCGCGCCCGCTCCTGATCCTTGCCGGAGAAGAGTTTGATGGCGGCATCCACTTCGCTCTCCTGATAGCGGAAGTCGAGGATGTTGCCCCAGGGCTTGGTATCGTTAAGGACGCGGTTGGTTCGTGAGAGGGCCTGGATCAGGCCGTGGTGCTTGAGGTTCTTGTCCAGGTAGAGGGTGTTGAGGTACTTGGAGTCGAAGCCGGTGAGCAGCATGTCCACCACGATGGTGATGTCGATCTTGTTCTTGCGCGGGTAATCGGCGTTGCTGTATTTCTGATCCTTGATGCGCTTCTGCACGTCCTGATAGTAGAGGTCGAACTCGTTGATTGTGTGGTTGGTGCCGTATTGCTGGTTGTAGTCGGCGATGATGGCCTTGAGAGCGGCCTTCTTTTTCTCCGGCTCTGTTTTGTTGTCTTCCTTTTCCTGTTCCAGGTCTTCCTGTAGCTGCTGCACATCCTTGTTGCCTTCCGCCGGGGGCGAGAAGACACAGGCGATGTGCAGCGGTTCGTAATTTTCGTCTTCGGCCTGTCTTTGCGCCTGGATGGCCTTGAACTGCTCGTAGTACTCGATGGCGCTGTTAATCGAGGCGGTGGCCAGGAGCGCGTTGAAGTGGCGCTGGTTGGTGGCGCTGTCGTGCTTTTCCAGGATGGCGTTGATGATCGCTTCTACCGGATAGGTTTGGCCTTTCTTCGGTTTCTTGTCGCCCTCCTTGCCGAAATAATCGATGTGAAAGCTCAGGACGTTCTTGTCGCCGATGGCATCGAAGATGGTGTATTCGTGCAACTCCTTTTCGAAAATGTCTTTGGTGGTCTTGTAAGAGCCGACATTGCCGTCGATCTGCTGATAGGTGGCGTTATCGTCAAAGATCGGCGTGCCGGTAAAGCCAAAGAGTTGCGCCCTGGGGAAGAACGCCTTGATGGCCTGGTGGCTGTCGCCGAACTGGGAGCGGTGGCATTCGTCGAAGATGAAGACCACGCGCTTGTCGCGCAGGGGTTCCAGACGCTCCTTGTAGGTCTGTTGGCCTTTCTTCTGTTTCGCCTTATTGCGCTTGCTGTTCTCGTCCAGCGCCAGACCCAGCTTCTGGATGGTGGTGACGATCACCTTGTCGTCGTGACTTTCCGACAACATGCGGCGCACCAGGGCTTCGGTGTTGGTGTTGTGCTCGACGCAGCCCTCCTGGAATTTATTGAATTCCTCGCGGGTCTGGCGGTCAAGGTCTTTGCGATCCACCACAAAGAGACATTTTTCGATATCGGGGTTGCCCTTCAGTAGGGTGGAGGCCTTGAACGAGGTGAGGGTCTTACCGCTGCCGGTAGTGTGCCAGATATAGCCGTTGCCACGATTCTCGTGAATACATTCCACGATGGCTTTGACCGCATAGATCTGGTACGGGCGCATGACGAGGATCTTCTGCTCGCTCTGCACCAGTACCATGTAACGGCTGATCAACCGGCCCAGGTTGCACTTTCCCAGGAAGTCGTCGGCGAAATCATGCAGATGGGCGATCTTGTTGTTTTTCTCGTCGGCGAACTGGTAGATGGGCAGGAAGCGCTCGTCGGCGTTGAAGCTGAAGTGCTCTTTGCGGTTGTTGGCAAAATAGAGGGTGTTGCTTTCGTTACTGACGATGAACAACTGCATGAAGCAGAGCAGCGAATTGTTGTAGCCGTTGCCGGGGTCGTTTTTGTAGTCGACGATCTGCTCCATGGCGCGGCGCGGGCTGATTTGCAGCGTTTTCAGCTCGATTTGTACCAGCGGCAGGCCGTTGATCAGCAAAATGACGTCGTAACGTTGAAAGCTGTTTTCGGTATTGATGCGTAACTGATTGATGACTTCGAAATCGTTTTTGCACCAGTCGCGGATATTGACAAGGGTGTATTCCAATGGGGTGCCGTCTTCGCGGGTGAGTTTGCCCTTCTCGCGCAGGGCCTGGGCGGCGGTGAAGACATCGGCAGTGATGATTTCGTCGCGAAGGCGGGCGAATTCGGCGTCCGTCAGATGGACGCGGTTCAAGGCCTCGAACTTCTTACGGAAGTTTTGCTCAAGCGTTTCTTTATCGCGGATGTCGGGGCGATAGGTATATTTGAGATCAACGAGCCTGTCGATTAGGCGTTGTTCGATTTGGTTTTCTTTTATCATGCAATTGCCTTAGCAAAACAATCGGTGCACACCCTGGCTATCAGCTCTCTTCGCTGAAATAGTCGCCATCGAGCTGTTTTACTTCGTAAGTTTCTTTGCGAGTTACACCCAGGTTGTGCTCAATCATCAAGTCGGCGAGCTGCCGTCCATCGATAAGCACCACTTTCATATCAAGATTCTGCACCGCTTCACGAGCACCCGGGGAGAATTCCGAAGTGGTGATGAACACCCCCTTGCGCGCCCGGTTACGCGTCAGGCTACCGATGAATTTGTCGATCTCCGGCCGGTGGACGGTGTTCTGCCAGCGCTTAGCCTGGAGATAGATGGTATCGAGGCCCAGGCGATCCTCCTTGATAATGCCGTCGATGCCGTCGTCGTTGGTGGCCTGGGTCGCCTGGCCAGCCTCCTTGCGGGAACCGCCGTAACCCATGGCGAGCATCAAGTCGACGACGACTTGCTCGAAAAAGGTGGCGCTGGCCGTACGGACGGCATCGAGCAGTTCATCTGCCAGTGAACGATTGAGGGCCTGAAATGCGGCTGCTATCTGTTCGTCTGGAGTCGTATCGCTCTCCCCAACCTGTTCATGGTCCCGGCTCTCATTCTCGGTATGCAACGATGTGAACTGCTGGAACTCCTCGAACTTGCGCAGATACTGATTGCTTATCTCATTGGGACACTCTTCCAGGGCCTTCAAACCACGGTCGGTGATTTGGTAATGAGCCCGCTTCGGCGTCTGCAACAGTCCAGCCTTGTCCAGATAGGTCTTCGCCCAACCGACGCGATTGCTGATCACCGTCTGGCGGCCGCTAGGCAGCTTTTCCTTTATCTCCTCGGGGCTTAACCCAAATTCGGCTATGAGCTCCTGGAGCAGATCGGAAAGGGCGTGAACGCTTCCATCGGCCAAGCGTGCGAGCAGCGGCCGCATTAGGGTCTGGTAATCGGGTATAGGCATCCTTGTTCCTTAATGCTGACGGACGGATTGGGCATTTTTTATGGGATCGCGTCGATTATATGGCTTATGTGGATTGAAGCAATGGAAGCCGTACTTCCATTTTTTCACGTGAAAAAGGACGTCCGGAACCGCAAATTTCTCGGGTAGGCGGGACATCTTTTCCAACAGGCCGCCGTCGGCCATATCGATAAGGATGTTGGCGTCACTGATCAGCAGCATCCGCGGGACACTCCATGTTCCGGCAGGCTCGCAGTTCTACCAGCGGCATTCCCAGCAGCTCCGCCGCGCGGGATTCGCCCAGCCAGTCCTCGGCCAGGGCGTGGTATACACGCTTTTCAAACAGGTGGCTGGCTTCCGACCGATAACGCGGGCCCGGCTCGTTCTTGTCCCAACCGTGCTTGCGCAGGTAACCCCAATATTTGCCATGGGTGGTCTTGTCCAGCACTCCCAGCTCCAGGGCGCGGAAGGTCCAGGCGGCCATACTCAGACCGAATTCCTGCTTGAGCAGCATCAGTTCGCGCGGCTCTATCCAGCGGCGTTTGCGACCAAGGGATTCGATCACTATATCTTTTGGCGCAAGAAACGCCCCGGCAAAGTGATGGCAGGCCTTCTCTTCGTCCAGACCGTCAACGAGGCGGCCGTGCAGGATCAGGTGGCCTAGTTCATGGGCCAGGGTAAAACGCTGGCGATCGCCCGGCCAATGGCTACCGACGGCGATCACCGGCATATCGCCAGCACGCCCCGCCAAACCGTCGAAGCTTTCTTCACCGATGTAGGGAGTGACGATGACGCGGATGCCGTGCTCTTCGAAAGTATCGACCAACCCCGGAATGGGATTGTGTCCCAACTCCCAGGCTTCACGCACCGCAATGGCTGCCTGCTCAATGTCATCACCACTTCTGATTTTCTTGGGAACCTGATCAGGAATCGCAAAGCACATTTCTTCCGACGGCGGAAAGATCTCGTCCAGGGCCTGCCAGCGCTCCAACCTATCCTGTACGTCGGCCAGGATACGGCACTCATCAGCCTTGCTCAGCGAGGCCCGGTTGCGGAATTCCACCGCTTCGAGCCGGACGGTAGCCTGGCGGAAGAAGTACTCCACCCGCACGCCCAGGGATTTGGACAGACGCAGTAAAACGTCCGACCCAGGGGTCATTTCGCCGCGCTCGTATTTGGAGATTGCCATGGCCGAGACGTCGGTCTGTTCCGCGAGTGCACGCAAAGAGAAACCCGCCGACTGGCGGGCTTGTTTTAGGCGGTCCCCGATCATTGTTTCGCTCCTGGTCGACTTCCTGTCGGTTTACATACAAATGATATGACAATTACGTTTGTAAACGCACCCCTGGCACCACCATTTGTCAAATGCCGCCCTATGGCGCCCATTGGATGATGGACACATTCACCAATGCGATCCTTACCGCTGGTTTGAGGCTCATTTACGCTCGCCCCCCCCCCCGCGACTCCTGATCAGTGGCGTACCACAACCCCATGGGCACCACCCCAACCCGCCGACCAATTCTCGTTCCCCGCCCCGGAAAGCTCCGATAATCCCCGGGCGGCTGCCGGCCGGTTCCCGGTCTACGCTCATTGAAGCCGCTCTCCCACGAACCAGAGGACTCCTTTATGAAATCCCTAATCGCCCTTCCGCTGTTGGCCGCCCTTGCCTTTTCCGCCCAGGCCTCCACGGCCGATAAGCCGGCCGGCCATCCCATGACCGGGCCTGCGGGCGCCATGAATGCCGAGATGACCCAGCAGGGCAAGGTGATGAGCGTGGTGGAGACCCAGGGCTTTACCTACATCGAGGTGCAGCGGGGCAAGGACAAGCTTTGGCTGGCGGCGCCGACCACGGCGGTCAAGGCGGGGGATACGGTCCACTTCGCGGAGCAGTCGATGATGCCCCGCTATCACAGCGGCAGCCTCAACCGGGACTTCAACAACATCATGTTCGTGAACCGGGTGAAGGTTGTGCCGGCGGGGAAGTAGTTACCGCTGACTGCGCCGGGTAGTACGCCCGGCGTTCTATCGGGAAACCCTGGTCTTCCCTGCCTGTGTTGGGGTTGGTCGCGGATGCGATCCGCTCCTACGAAAGCCACTCCCCCGACCTTCCCCACGGCGTGGGGAGAGGGTCTTTCCCCACAACGTGATTGAAGGTAGCGGGCGCTTACTCCACGGTGACGCTCTTGGCCAGGTTGCGGGGCTGGTCGACGTCGGTGCCCTTGAGCACGGCGACGTGGTAGGCGAGGAGTTGCAGGGGGATGGTGAAGATGATGGGCGCGACGTGGCCGCCGGCGGCGGGGACGACGGTGACGTGGACGCGCTCGGAGCCGTTCATACCGTGCATCCCTGCACGGTCCCCTTCGGGCGCCTCCGGCGTGCGAATCGGCCGTCCTGCCGATTCGTCATGCCTACGCATGGCATCGTCTGCATAACTAGTTCCGTGGTCGGCGAAGACGTAGAGCTCGCCGCCGCGGGCGCGCACTTCTTCCAGGTTGGACTTGAGCTTTTCCAGCAGGGCGTCGTTGGGGGCGACGGCGATGACGGGCATCTCCTCGTCCACCAGGGCCAGGGGGCCGTGCTTGAGTTCACCGGCGGGATAGGCCTCGGCGTGGATGTAGGAGATCTCCTTGAGCTTGAGCGCGCCTTCCATGGCCACCGGGTATTGCACGCCGCGGCCGAGGAACAGGGCGTGGTGCTTGTCGGTGAAGCGTTCGGCGACGCGATGGATCTCGTCGTTGAGGGCGAGCACGTCTTCCACGTGGCGCGGCAGCGCCTCCAGCTGTTCGACGATGGCAGTCTCGCGCTCGGCGCTGAGCTTGTGGCGGCGGCCGAGGGCGATGACCACCAGCAGCAGGGCGACCAGCTGGGTGGAGAAGGCCTTGGTGGAGGCGACGCCGATCTCGGGGCCGGCGCGGGTCATCAGCACCAGGTCGGCCTCGCGCACCAGGGAGCTTTCCGGCACGTTGCAGATGGCCAGCGACGGGCCGTAGCCCCACTCCTTGGTGGCGCGCAGGGCGGCCAGGGTGTCGGCGGTTTCGCCGGATTGGGAGATGGTGATGATCAGGGCCTCGGGATTGGGCACCGGGTGGCGGTAACGGAATTCGCTCGCCACTTCCACGTCGCAGGGCACGCCGGCCACGCCTTCGAACCAGTTGCGCGCCACCAGGCCAGCATGGAAGCTGGTGCCGCAGGCGATGATCTTCACCGCTTTCACCTTGTCGAACACGGCGGCGGCATGGGGGCCGAAGGCGGCCTCCAGCACGCGGCCGCCGGCGATGCGCCCTTCCAGGGTGTCGCTGATGGCCTGCGGCTGTTCGTGGATTTCCTTCAGCATGTAATGGCGGAATTCGCCGCGCTCGACGGCGTCGAGGGACAGCTCGCTTTCCTTCACCGGGCGCTCGACCACCTCGCCCTTGGCGTTGTAGATGGTGACGCTGTCGCGGCGGATGTCGGCCACGTCGCCCTCTTCCAGGAACACGAAGCGGCGCGTCACCGGCAGCAGGGGCGTCACGTCGGAGGCGATGAAGTGTTCGCCGATGCCGATGCCCAGCACCAGCGGGCTGCCGCGGCGTGCGGCGATGAGGCGGCCGGGCTCGTGGATGCTCACCACGCCGAGGGCGTAGGCGCCGTGCAGTTCGCTCACCGTGGCCTGCACCGCGGCGAGCAGGTCGACGCCGCGCCCGGCGTGGCTGTGCACCTGGTGGACGATGACCTCGGTGTCGGTCTGCGAGGTGAACTCGTAGCCGGCGGCCTTTTGCGCGGCGCGCAGGGCTTCGTGGTTTTCGATGATGCCGTTGTGGACGATGCCGACGGCGTCGCGCGAGAAGTGGGGATGGGCGTTGTTTTCGCTGGGCACGCCGTGGGTGGCCCAGCGGGTGTGGGCGATGCCGGTGCTGCCGCGCAGCGGCGAGGCGGCGATGGCGTCGGCCAGGCCCTGCACCTTGCCCAGCACGCGCACGCGCGCCAGCTGGCCGTTCTCGTCCAGCACCGCGACACCGGCCGAATCGTAACCGCGATATTCGAGACGACGCAGACCCTCGATGAGGATCGGCACCACATCACGTTCCGCTACACCACCGACTATGCCACACATCGTTTTTTAACCCCTTAAACGCAAAGACGCAAAGTTAGCCAAGACCGCAAAGGGAATTCTGTGCCTAGCAAAATACATCTGTAACATCTTCGCGCCCTTTGCGTTCTTTGCGTCTTTGCGTTTAATGCTTAGCCTTTCTTGGTCGGCCGCTTCCAGCCGGCAATGCTCATCTGTTTGTTGCGGCTCAGGGTGAGCTCGCCCGCCGGCGCATCCTTGGTGATGGTGGAGCCGGCGCCGATGGTGGCGTTGTCGTGCACCGTCACCGGGGCCACCAGCTGGGTGTCGGAGCCGACGAACACGCCGTCGCCGATCACGGTGCGATGCTTGTTGGCGCCGTCGTAGTTGCAGGTGATGGTGCCGGCGCCGATGTTCACCTTCGCGCCCATGGTGGTGTCGCCGATGTAGCTGAGATGGTTCACCTTGGAGCCGGCACCGATCTCGCTCTTCTTCACCTCGACGAAGTTGCCGATGTGGGCGCCGTCGGCGATGCGCGTGTCCGGACGGATGCGGGCGAACGGGCCGATGTGTGCGCCGGCGCCGATGACGGCGCTGTCGACGATGCTCATGGGCTTCACTTCGGTGCCGGCGCCGATCTCGACGTCTTTCAGCATGCAGTTGGCGCCGATGGTGACGCCGTCGCCCAGCACCACGCGGCCTTCGATGATCACGTTGACGTCGATGATCACGTCGCGGCCGACGGAGAGGTCGCCGCGCAGATCGAAGCGTTCCGGATCGAGCAGGGTGACGCCGGCCAGCATCAGCTGCGCGGCCTGGCGCCGCTGCAGCGCGCGCTCCAGGGCGGCGAGCTGCTGGCGATCGTTGATGCCGGAGACCTGTTCAATGTCGGGGGCGCTGACGGTGTTGATGGCCACGCCGTCTTCCACCGCCATGGCGATGATGTCGGTGAGGTAGTACTCGCCCTGCACGTTGTGGTTGTCGAGGCGCTCCAGCCAGCTGCGCAGGCGGGCGCCGTCCACGGCGAGCAGGCCGGTGTTCACTTCGCGGATGGCGCGTTCGGCCTCGCTGGCGTCCTTCTGTTCGACGATGCGCTGCACGCGGCCGTCACGGTCGCGCACCATGCGGCCGTAGCCGGTGGGATTGTCCAGTTCGATGGTGAGCACGGCGAGGGCATCGGCGGCGGCGTCCACCAGGCGGTCCAGGGTGGCGGCCTCGATGAGGGGCACGTCGCCGTAAAGGATCAGCACCCGGCTTTCGTCGTTCACCGCAGGCATGGCCTGGGCCACGGCGTGGCCGGTGCCCAACTGTTTGTCCTGCAAGGCCCAGGCGGCATCGAGATGGCCCAGCTGCTCGCGCACCCGGTCGGCACCGTGGCCGTAGACGATGTGGATTTGCTGCGGTTCCAGCAGGCGGGCGGTGCGGTAGACCCGCGCCAGCATCGGCTCGCCGCCGATGGCGTGCAACACCTTGGGCAGCGCCGATTTCATCCGCGTGCCCTGGCCCGCGGCCAGGATGATGACTTCCAGTGCTTGGCTCATGAACTTGTCCGTACTTTCAATCCGACACCGTGCATACCTGCCCGCTGCGCCGCCGCCGCTGATGGGTTTCGCTGCGCTCTACCCATCCTACATTTACTGCAATGCGGTCGGCGGGTTGCAACCCGCCCTACAGCTATTTTGTCAATGCAGCCCCTGGGCCTCGGCCACCTCGCCGGTCATCATCTCCTGCGGCGTAGCATCGCGGATGGCGGCGACGCGCACGGCGAAGATCAGGTTCTTGCCGGCGAGGGGGTGGTTGCCGTCCAGGGTGATGGTGCCGGCATCGATGTGGGTCACCGTCATGGTGACGGTTTCGCCCGCCTCGTTGTTGAACTCGGCCTGGGCGCCGAGGCGGCGGAAATCCGGCGGCACGTTTTCCAGCACGTCGGTAAAGGTGAGGTCGGGATCGCGCGGGCCGAAGGCGTCTTCCGGCGTCAGCAGCACTTCCACGCCGTCACCCACGGACTTGCCCTCCAGGGCCGCCTCGATCTTTTCGTACAGTCCGACCCGGCCGCCGTGCAGGTAGTCGACCGGCACTTCGATCGCCTCCAGCAGGTTGTCGTCGGCCTGGTCGCGGATGGTGTAGGTCACGGAGACCACCTTGCCGCGGGCGACCCTCGGTTCCGCCATTGCCCTGTCCCCCCATAAAAAAAGGGCAGTGTAACACTGCCCTTTTTTGTTCTCATCTGCCGCCGTTGATTTAGCGCCGGGTCTTTTCCCGCATGCGCTGAATCATCTGCAACTGGGCGATGGCCTGGGCCAGTTCGGCCTGGGCCTCGGCCCACTCCATCTCGCCGGTGCGGTCGCGCATGGCCTGCTCGGCGCGCTCCTTGGCCTGGATCGCGGCGGCTTCGTCCATGTCGCGGGCACGCAGTGCGGTGTCGGCCAGCACGGTAACGGTGTGCGGCTGCACTTCGAGCATGCCGCCGGAGACATAGAAGAAGTCTTCCTCACCGCCCTGCTTGACGACGCGCACCTGGCCCGGCTTGAGCTGAGCAAGGAAGGGGCTGTGGCGCGGCATGATGCCGACCTCGCCTTCCTTCGCCGGGGCGAACACAGCTTCAACGGTACCGCTGAAGATGGACGTCTCGGCGCTTACTACGTCTACATGCATGGTCATGGCCATAGCATAAACCCCCTGTCAGGCCGATTAAACCTTCTTGGCCTTCTCGACGACTTCGTCGATGGTGCCGACCATGTAGAAGGCCTGCTCCGGCAGGTGATCGAACTCGCCCTCGACGATGCCCTTGAAGCCGCGGATGGTGTCCTTCAGGCCCACGTACTTGCCGGGGGCGCCGGTGAACACTTCGGCGACGAAGAAGGGCTGCGACAGGAAGCGCTGGATCTTACGCGCACGGGACACGGCCAGCTTGTCCTCTTCGGACAGCTCGTCCATACCCAGGATGGCGATGATGTCGCGCAGTTCCTTGTAGCGCTGCAGGGTGGACTGCACGGCACGGGCCACGGAGTAGTGCTCCTGGCCGACGACCAGCGGGTCCAACTGGCGCGAGGTGGAATCCAGCGGGTCCACGGCGGGGTAGATACCCAGCTCGGCGACCTGACGGGACAGCACCAGGGTGGCGTCCAGATGGGCGAAGGTGGTGGCCGGGGACGGGTCGGTCAAGTCATCCGCAGGCACGTAAACGGCCTGGAAGGAGGTGATGGAACCGGTCTTGGTGGAGGTGATGCGCTCCTGCAGTGCGCCCATCTCGGAGGCCAGGGTCGGCTGGTAACCTACCGCGGACGGCATACGGCCCAGCAGTGCGGACACTTCGGTACCGGCCAGGGTGTAACGGTAGATGTTGTCGATGAACAGCAGCACGTCACGGCCTTCGTCACGGAAGTACTCGGCCATGGTCAGGCCGGTCAGGGCCACGCGCAGACGGTTGCCCGGCGGCTCGTTCATCTGGCCGTAAACCAGGGCGACCTTGTCGAGAACGCCGCCTTCCTTCATTTCGTGGTAGAAGTCGTTGCCTTCACGGGTACGCTCACCGACGCCGGCGAACACGGAGAAGCCCGAGTGCTCCACGGCGATGTTGCGGATCAGCTCCATCAGGGTAACGGTCTTGCCGACGCCGGCGCCGCCGAACAGGCCGACCTTGCCGCCCTTGGCGATGGGCATGACCAGGTCGATGACCTTGATGCCGGTTTCGAGGATTTCCACGGAAGCCGCCTGATCCGCGTAGGCCGGGGCCTTGCGGTGGATCGGCATCTTCAGCTCGGCGTTGACCGGGCCGGCTTCGTCCACGGGGTTGCCGAGCACATCCATGATGCGGCCCAGGGTGGCCTGGCCGACGGGCACGGAGATGGCCGCGCCGGTGTCGGACACGCTCATGCCGCGCTTCAGGCCGTCGGTGGAACCCATGGCGATGCCGCGCACCACGCCGTCGCCCAGCTGCTGCTGGACTTCGAGGGTGAGGCCCGCGTCGGCGACGTTGAGGGCGTTATAGATTTTCGGCATGGCATCGCGCGGGAACTCCACGTCCACCACGGCGCCGATGATTTGTACGATCTTTCCAGAACTCATTTCCAGTTCCTCTTAAATTTAAATCCGGTTAGCGCGCTTAGACCGCGGAGGCGCCGGCCACGATTTCCGACAGCTCTTGGGTAATGGCTGCCTGGCGGGCCTTGTTGTAAGCGAGCTTCAATTCACTGATCAGGTTGCCGGCGTTGTCGGAGGCGGCCTTCATCGCCACCATGCGCGCTGCCATTTCGCAGGCGATGTTCTCGACCACGCCCTGGTAGACCAGCGACTCGACGTAACGCATCAGCAGCTGATCCAGCACCGTTTCGGCATTGGGCTCGTACAGATAGTCCCAGTGGTGCTTCAGCGTCTCATCACGCTCCTCCGCCTTGATCGGCAGCAGCTGCTCGACCCGCGGGGACTGCGTCATGGTGCTGACGAAGCGGTTGTAGATCAGGTAAATGCGATCAATCTCGCCCCTGTCGTAGGCATCCAGCATCACCTTGACCGTGCCGATGACGTCCATCAGCTTCGGTGCGTCGCCCAGCTGGGTAGCCTGGGCTGCGATGCGGCCGCCGACGCGGCTGAAGAAACCCTGCGCTTTCTGGCCGATGGTGCACAGCTCCACGTCGACATTCTTGTCGCGCCATTCCTTCATGGTGCCGAGGGCCGCCTTGAACATGTTGATGTTCAGGCCGCCGCACAAACCGCGATCGGTGGAGATGGCAATGATGCCGACGCGCTTTGTTTCGCGCTCCACCATGTACGGATGCTTGTACTCGGCATGGGCGTGGGCCAGGTGCTGGATCACGTTGCGCATCCGGTCCGCATAGGGACGGGTTGCGGCCATGCGATCCTGCGCCCGGCGCATCTTGCTGGCGGCCACCATTTCCATCGCGCGCGTGATCTTCTGAGTGTTCTGGACACTCTTGATCTTGCTGCGTATTTCTTTACCGCTGGCCATTGCTCAACCCTCGCTTACCAGGTGCTGTTCGCCTTGAACTTCTCGACGGCGTCGCGCAGGGCGTTTTCGATGTCGCTGTTGTAGTCACCCGACTCGTTGATCTTGGCCATCAGCTCGCCCTGCTCGGCCTTCATGTAGCTCTGCAGCGCGGCTTCGAAGTCCACCACCTTGTTCACGGCCACGTCGTCCAGGTAACCCTGGTTGGCGGCGTAGAGGGAGACAGCCATCTGGGCCACGGACAGCGGCGAGTACTGGAACTGCTTCATCAGTTCAGTAACGCGCTGGCCACGATCGATCTGCTTGCGGGTGGCCTCGTCCAGGTCGGAGGCGAACTGCGCGAAGGCAGCCAGCTCACGGTACTGGGCCAGGGCCAGACGGATACCGCCGCCCAGCTTCTTGATGATCTTGGTCTGGGCCGCACCACCGACGCGGGACACCGACAGACCGGCGTTGATGGCCGGGCGGATGCCTGCGTTGAACAGGTCGGATTCCAGGAAGATCTGGCCGTCGGTGATGGAGATCACGTTGGTCGGAACGAAGGCGGACACGTCACCGGCCTGGGTTTCGATGATCGGCAGCGCGGTGAGCGAACCGGTCTTGCCCTTGACGGCGCCGTTGGTGTGCTTCTCCACCCAGTCGGTGTTGACGCGCGCGGCGCGCTCCAGCAGACGGGAGTGCAGGTAGAACACGTCGCCGGGGTAGGCTTCACGGCCGGGCGGACGGCGCAGCAGCAGGGAAACCTGACGGTAGGCCCAGGCCTGCTTGGTCAGATCGTCGTACACGACCAGGGCGTCTTCGCCCTTGTCGCGGAAGTACTCGCCCATGGCGCAACCGGCGTACGGCGCGATGAACTGCATCGCGGCGGAGTCGGAGGCGGTGGCGGCGACGATGATGGTGTGGGCCAGGGCGTCGTGCTCTTCCAGCTTGCGCACCACGTTGGCGATGGAGGAGGCCTTCTGGCCGACCGCCACGTAGATGCACTTAACGCCGGTGCCCTTCTGGTTGATGATGGCGTCGACGGCGACGGCGGTCTTGCCGGTCTGACGGTCGCCGATGATCAGCTCGCGCTGACCGCGGCCGACCGGGACCATGGCGTCGATGGCCTTGAGGCCGGTCTGCAGCGGCTGGTCAACGGATTTGCGCCACAGCACGCCCGGGGCGATCTTCTCGATGGGAGAGGAGCCTTCGGCGTTGATCGGGCCCTTGCCGTCGATGGGAATACCCAGCGCGTCAACCACGCGGCCCAGCATCGCTTCGCCGACGGGCACTTCCATGATGCGACCGGTGCACTTGACCTTGTCGCCTTCGGAGATGTGCTCGTAGGCACCGAGGATAACGGCACCGACGGAATCACGCTCCAGGTTGAGCGCCAGGCCGTAGGTGTCGCCGGGGAATTCCAGCATTTCGCCCGACATGACGTCGGCCAGGCCGTGGATACGCACGATACCGTCGGTCAGGCTGACCACGGTACCTTCGTTGCGCGCCTCGACCTCGGCCTTGAAGCCGGCGATACGCTGTTTAATCAGTTCACTGATTTCAGAAGGATTGAGTTGCATTCGTTTTGTCCTCTAGCAGTCCGGGTCAGCGCAGCAGAGCGGCGCTCAGCTTGTTCAGCTTGCCCGTAACCGAACCATCGATGACCATGTCGCCGGCCCGAACGATCGCGCCGCCAAGCAGCGCCTCGTCCACCTTGCACTCCAGGGCGACATCGCGTCCCAGCCGCTTCGTGAGCGCGGCGGTAATTGCCTTTTTCTGACTGTCGGACAGCGGCGTCGCCGAGGTGACCTCGGCGGTGACACGGCTTTCCGCATTGGCGCGCTCCACTTCGTACAGCGCGGCAATTTCCGGCAGCAGGCCCAGGCGGCCGTTTTCGGCCAGTACCCGGAGCAGGTTCTTACCGGCGTCGTTCAGGGCGTCGGCACAAATGTCGATAATCAGCTGGCCGCGCTGCGCCTTGTCCAGGCTCGGGCTGTCGACAGCGGTTGCCACCTGTTCGTGGCTCACCACCGCCGCAGCCAGTTGCAGCATCTCCGACCAGCCTTTCAGGTTGCCTTGTTCTTTGGCAGCCTCGAATACGGCCTGGGCGTAGGGGCGTGCGATCGTTGTCTTCTCAGCCATGGGTGTGTGACCTTAGAGCTGGGCGACGAGATCTTGCAGCAGATCGTCGTGAGTCTTGGCGTCGAGCTCGCGCTTCAGCACCTTGCCGGCGCCGACCACAGCCAGGCTCACCACCTGACCGCGCAACTGCTCGCGGGCACGGCTGACTTCCTGCTCGATCTCGGCGTTGGCGGCAGCCTTGATACGGTCGCCCTCGGTACGGGCGGCGTCCTTGGCTTCCTCGACGATTTCGCTGGCGCGCTTCTCGGCCTTGGCCAGAATCTCGGCGGCCCGTCCCTTCGCTTCGTGTATCACCTCGGCGGCATGCTGCTCGGCCAGAACCTGCTGGTTCTTGCCGCGCTCGGCGGCTGCCAGGCCATCGGCGATAGTCTGCTTGCGTTCATTCAGTACGTTGATCAGCGGCGGCCAGACGTACTTCATCACGAACCAGACAAACACGAAGAATGCGATGAACTGACCAATCAGGGTCGCATTAATATTCATGTTCGCACCTCGTGTGGTGTGGGTTGGTTACAGGATTGCTGTTAAGCGGAAACGATCCCTTAACCACCAACCACCGCGAACAGGACGTAGAACGCGATACCGACGGCGATCATCGGCACGGCGTCGACCAGACCCATGATGATGAAGAACTGGGTGCGCAGCAGGGGAATCAGTTCCGGCTGACGGGCAGCGCCGTCCAGGAAGCGGGCGCCCAGAATGGCGATGCCGATGGCGGCACCCAGGGCACCGAAGGACAGCATCAGAGCGCCGGCGATGTAGACGAGTGCGGTGGACAGTTCCATGGTTCTCTCCTAAGAAGTAAAAGTTAAAGGTTTAAGGTTGAAAGGTCGGGCAAAAAATCAGTGATGTTCCTGGTGCGCCATGTCCATGTACACGATGGTCAGGGTCATGAAGATGAACGCCTGCAACGTGATGATCAGGATGTGGAAGATGGCCCAGCCCAGCTGCAGTACACCGGCGAAGGCGCCCATGGCCCAACCGGCGCCGTACATGATGGCAATCAGGATGAAGATCATTTCACCGGCATACATGTTGCCGAACAGTCGCAGCGCCAGGGAGACAGGCTTGGCGATCAGCGACACGCCTTCCAGCAGCAGGTTGACCGGGATGAACAGGCCCTGTACGACCTTGTTCTTGGCCTGGAACGGCATCAACGACAGCTCGCCGACGAAGCCGCCGACGCCCTTGCGCTTGACGCTGTAGTAGAGGATCAGCCAGAACACGGCGATGGACATGCCGAAGGTGATGTTGGGGTCGGTGCTGGGCACGACCTTGAGGAAGTGGACGCCGAACAGGGCGAACAGCTGCGGCAGCAGGTCGACGGCGATGAGGTCCATGAAGTTCATCAGCCAGATCCACATGAACACGGTCAGCGCCAGCGGGGCGATCAGCGGGTTGTTGCCGGTGAAGGAGCCGCGCACCGAGGTGTCGATGAATTCGATGATCCACTCGATGAAGTTCTGCATCCCGCCCGGCACGCCGGCGGTCACCTTCTTGGCGACGGAGCGGAACAGGAAGAAGAAGAACAGGCCCAGGACCAGGGACCAGGCCATGGAGTCGACGTTGATGGCCCAGAAGCCCATGGCCTTCGCCTCGGCGGCGGAGTGGGCTAAGCCCCAGTGGCCGTCGGGAAACTGGCCATAGGTCAGGTTGGTCAGGTGGTGCTTGATGTACTCGGTCGAAGTCAGCGTTTCGCTCGCCATTTTCTCGTCTCAGGGATCAATGCTGTTAAAACCGTGTGTGCCAGCAGGCCCGCGCTCAACCCCGCGAACAGCCACAGGGGCTGGAGGCGAAGGGTCGCGATACCTACCGCAAGCAGCGTAATCGTGGTCGCAAAACGCACGATGGCACCGCCGTAAATCAGACTGGCATTGCGCGCCAGGTTTGCACCGGCGCGCTCCGCGCGGCGGCCGTACCACAGGATCACCAGGGTACCGGCCATGGCGACGGCGCCGCCGAACAGGGCGGCCCGCGAAGCCGGGACGCCGCCCCAGGCATAGGCCGCCGCTGCCAAAGAAACCGTCAAAAGCAACTGGAGCACCAGTAATCTGCGCATCGTGCGCCGTAGCTGCAGGTCGGCAGTGCTCATGTGTAAAAGGTTTCCTGACCGCACCCGGTGCTCGGTCCATCGGTCGAATACGCTTTAACTTGGGGCAAGCACTGGGGGGGCGATTTAGTGCTGTCAGCGGCGCGGAAGTATATATATCGCTGCCACTAGGGTCAATGATATATCAATAAAACGCTCTTATATAAGTAAATCCAAATACTTACCATTAGAGGTATTTATTGATAAATGTTGGGGGAATTCCACCGTAGGGTGCGCACTGCGCACCGCTGTTTCTGAACCGCTGCAAGGTGCGCAGTGCGCACCCTACATTGAAAATCAACGGATGTGGGCCATTCCCACCGTAGGGTGCGCACCGCGCACCGCTGTTTCTGAACCGCTGCAAGGTGCGCAGTGCGCACCCTACATTGAGAATCAGCGAATGTGGGCCAGGATACCGTCCAGCTCGTCCAGGCTGCCGTACTGGATGACCAGTTTTCCCTTGCCCTTGCCGGCCTGCTGGATGGCCACCTGGGCGCCCAGTTTCTGGCCCAGTTCCTGTTCCAGGCGGCGCACGTCGGGATCGGCGGCCTTGGCGGCGGGCTTGGCGGCGGGGCCTTCCTGGAGGTGCTTGACCAGGCGCTCGGTCTCGCGCACCGACAGGCCCTTGGCGGTGACGGTGCGGGCGGCCTCGCTCTGGCGGGCGCCTTCCAGCGCCAGGATGGCGCGGGCGTGGCCCATTTCCAGGTCGCCGTTTTCCAGCAGGCGCTTGACGTCGTCGTTGAGGGACAACAGGCGCAGCAGGTTGGACACGGCGACGCGGGAGCGGCCCACGGCCTCGGCGGCCTGCTGGTGGGTCAATTCGAATTCGTCTATGAGGCGTTGCAGGGCGCGCGCCTCTTCCATGGGGTTGAGCTGTTCGCGCTGGATGTTCTCGATCAGCGCCATGGCGATGGCGGCGTTGTCCGGCACCTCGCGGATCACCGCCGGGATTTCGTGCAGCCCGGCCATCTGCGAGGCGCGCCAGCGGCGTTCGCCGGCGATGATTTCGTAGCGGTTGGGACCGATGGGGCGTACGACGATGGGCTGCACCACGCCCTGGGCGCGGATGGAATCGGCCAGCTCTTCCAGGGTGTCCGGATGCATGTCGATGCGCGGCTGGTACTTGCCGCGCTGGATGATGTCCACCGGCAGGTTGCGCAGATCGCCGTCCTGGCCGTTGCCGCCCGTTTCCGTCGCGACACCGCCGCCGGCCGCCGGCACCGCCGCGCTGCCCAGCAGCGCCTCCAGCCCGCGACCCAAACCACCCTTCTTCTTCACTGCCATTTTTCAGTTCCGAGTTCGTAGGGTGCGCAATGCGCACCTTAGAAAATTCCAACCACTGACAAGATGAACAAGATGTTTCAAGACTCACAAGATAAAAACATCTTGTTCATCTTGCGCAATCTTGTTCATCTTGTCAGAAGCAATCAGCCCGTCGCTGCCGGCTGTTCATCGCGGCGCAGGATTTCGCCCGCCAGGGCCAGGTAGGCCACGGCGCCGCGCGAGGCGCGGTCGTGGGCCAGGGCCGGCAGGCCGTAGCTGGGCGCCTCGGCCAGACGGATGTTGCGCGGGATCGAGGTGCGGTACACCTTGTTGCCGAAGTGCAGGATCAGCTGGCCGGAAACGTCGTTGGACAGGTTGCTGCGCGGGTCGAACATGGTGCGCAACAGGCCTTCCAGTTGCAGCTGCGGATTCACCGTGCTGCGGATCTGCTCGATGGTGTTGAGCAGCGAGGACAGACCCTCCATGGCGTAGTACTCGCACTGCATGGGGATCATCACCGAGTCGGCGGCCACCAGCGCGTTCAGCGTCAGCATGTTGAGCGAGGGCGGGCAGTCCACCAGGATGAATTCGTAGCGCTCGCGCACCGGCGCCAGAGCCTCGCGCAGGCGGCGCTCGCGCTGCGGGCTGTTCATCAGTTCCACTTCGGCGGCGGTGAGATCGCCGTTGGTGGGCACCAGATCGTAGCCGGCCTGCTCGGCGCGCACGATCACCTGCTCCGCCGGCGCGTGGCCCAGCAGCATGTCGTAGCTGCTCTGCTCGAAGCTGCCCTTGTCGACACCGCTGCCGACGGTGGCGTTGCCCTGCGGGTCGAGATCGATGACCAGCACGCGTCGCTTGGTCGCCGCCAGGGAGGCGCCCAGGTTGATGCAGGTGGTGGTCTTGCCGACCCCGCCCTTCTGATTGGCTATGGCAATTATGCGGCCCATCTCGTTTCTCCCTCCCGCCTCAGGCGGCGGGTGCGATACGCACCAGGTGACGTTGTGCTTCCAGTCCCGGCACCGTCAGCGCGATGATCTCGCGCACCGCAAACCCCGGCGGCAACGCGTCCAGCTCGTCCTGCGGATACTCGCCCTTCATTGCCAGCAGCGACCCGCCGGGGGCAAGCAGGGGGGCGGTTCCCGCCGTCATGTCGGCCAGAGACGCGAAAGCCCGGGCGGTGACGGTGTCGAACAGCTGCCCGGGCCGATATTGTTCAAGGCGCGAATGTACCACAGAGAGCTTGGAAAGCCCCAACTCCCCCTTGGCCTGGAGCAGGAATCGGGTCTTCTTGCCGTTGGAATCGAGCAGGGTGAATTGCCGCTGCGGATCGGCGATGGCCAGGGGAATGCCGGGCAGGCCGGCGCCGCTGCCCACGTCCAGCACCTGGTTGCCGTGCAGGTGCGGCAGCACCGCCAGGGAGTCGAGCAGGTGCTTGGTCACCATCTCCAGGGGGTCGCGGATGGCGGTCAGGTTATAGGCCTTGTTCCATTTGACGAGGAGTGCGAGGTAAGCGAGCAGTTGCTCCTGCTGGGCGCCGTCCAGCGCCAGCCCCAGGGCGGCGATGCCGTCGGCCAGCCGTCGGTGCAGATCGGTGTTCGGGTAGGCCGTCATAAAGAATCAGTCCGCGAATGCACGCCCATGTGCGCACATGGGTGTCCGCCTGGCGTGAACAGACGTCGGGTTACATTGGCGTTGATTGGCGTTCATTTGCGGATCCATTTTTTTCATCTCAAAAGCGCCAGTTGGCCTGCACGCTGACGAAGCGGCCGTTCAGGCTGTATTCGCCGGTGAGGGTGTGGCCCAGGGCGTCGGTGCTGTCGATGGCGGCGTCGGCCACGTCCACATAGGCCAGCGCGGCGTCGATGGAGAAGGACGCGCCGGCTGCATAGTTGAGACCCAGGGCATACCAGCGGCGGTCGTTGTCGGGGCCGAGGGGCGAGCGGTGCGCCGCGTCGGGTACCGGCGACTCGTCATAGGCCACGCCGGCGCGCAGCAGCCAGCTTGGCGACAGGCGGTAGCTGGCACCCAGGGAGTAGAAGCCCACGTCATGCCAGTTGTAGACGGAGGTGCTGTCGGGCAGGCCGTTGGCGAAGTGCACGACCAGGTCCCGATGGCGGCTCCAGGCGGTCCAGGTGTAATCGGCCAGCAGGGTCAGGCGTTCGCCGGCGGCCCAGGCGGCGCTGAGGGAGAGGGATTCGGGCAGGTGGACGCGGGTGCTGCCGGCGCTGTCGGTGAACATCCCGGCCAGGGGCGCGGGCACGCCCTCGAAGTCGGAGGTGCCGTCGATGTTCTGGCGGGTATCGCTGTGGTAGGCCGCGCCCAGGCGCAGGCGCTCGGTGGGCGCATAGTGCAGGCCCAGGCTGTAACCCGTGTCCCAGCTGTCGCCGCTGAGGGTCTGGCTGCCGTCCATGGTGCCCGCCAGGGCCGGGTTGATCATGGCGCCGAAATCCACCGCCTGACTCAGCTCCGCCGTGAGGTACTGAAAATCCAGGCTGCCGCCGAGGGACAGGGCCGGGGTGAGCTGCCAGGACAGGGCCGGCGCGATGTTGAGGGTGGTCAGGTGGGACTTGATGGAGCGGTAGCGGCCGGGCCACTGGCTATCGTATTCCAGGCCCAGGGCGAAGGGGGCGTAGATGCCGAGGCCGAAACGGGTCCCGGGCGACAGTTCGGTGACGTAGTACAGGTTGGGGGCCAGCTTGGCGCGGCCGGCATCGCCCGGGTCGGCGCCGCCGGTGTTGGAGCCGCGGTCGGTATAGATCGCCTGGGGCGTGATGGAGTGCGCGCCCAGGCTCAGGGTCGAGCCGGACAGGTGCTGCATGGCTGCCGGGTTGGTGTAGACCACGGAAGCGTCCTGCGTCTGCGCCGCCATGCCGGCAAAGGCGCTGCCCAGGCTGCTCACGCTCTTGTCGCTGACTGCAAAACCGGCGGCCCAGACGGTACTGCCGGCCGCCCACAGGATGATGGCGGCGCCCCCCTTGATGACGGTTCTCATGCCGTTCTTCTCCCCAGTTCGCGTTTTTTTAGATGTATCAGCAACAGCGAGATCGCCGCCGGGGTCATGCCCGGGATACGCCCCGCCTGCCCCAGGGTATCGGGGCGCTGGCGCGACAGCTTGTCGCGCACCTCGGTGGAGAGCCCGCTGACCTCACGGTAGTCCAGGTCCTCCGGTAGCCGGGTGTCCTCGTGGCGGCGCTGGCGTTCGATTTCGGTCTGCTGGCGCTCGATGTAGCCGGCGTACTTGGCCTGGATCTCCACCTGTTCGGCCACCGCCGGGTCGGCCACGCCCTCGCCTGCCGCAACCAGGCTCATGAGTGAGTCATAACTGACGTCCGGCCGGCGCAGCAGGTCGGCGAGGCGGTACTCGCGTCCCAGCGGCTGGCCGAGGACGCGGCCGGCCTCCTCGTCGGGCACGGTCTGGGGCCGCACCCAGGTGTCGTGCAGGCGCTGCTGTTCGCGTTGTATGGCCTCGCGCTTGGCCTCGAACGCCGCCCAGCGCGCGTCGTCCACCAGGCCCAGGTCGCGGCCGATGGCAGTGAGGCGCAGGTCGGCGTTGTCCTCGCGCAGCAGCAGGCGGTGCTCGGCGCGGGAGGTGAACATGCGGTAGGGCTCACTGGTGCCGCGGGTGATCAGGTCGTCCACCAGCACGCCCAGGTAGGCCTCGTCGCGGCGCGGCCACCAGCCCTCGCGGCCCAGGGCCCGGCGCCCGGCATTGAGGCCGGCGAGCAGGCCCTGGGCCGCCGCCTCCTCGTAGCCGGTGGTGCCGTTGATCTGGCCGGCGAAGTACAGACCGGGGATGTGCTTGGTCTCCAGGGTCGGATGCAGATCGCGCGGGTCGAAGAAATCGTATTCGATGGCGTAGCCGGGGCGCACGATGTGGGCCTGTTCCAGGCCGCGGATGGAGCGCACCAGGGCGTATTGCACGTCGAAGGGCAGCGAGGTGGAGATGCCGTTGGGATACACCTCGTGGGTGGTCAGCCCTTCCGGTTCCAGGAAGATCTGGTGCTGATCCTTGTCGGCGAAGCGCACCACCTTGTCCTCGATGGACGGGCAGTAGCGCGGCCCGACGCCCTCGATGACGCCGGTATACATGGGCGAACGATCCAGGCCGCCGCGGATGATCTCGTGGGTGCGCTCCGAGGTGTGGGTGATGTAGCAGGCGATCTGGCGCGGGTGTTCCTGTGCGCTACCGAGGAAGGAGAATACCGGTACCGGGTCGTCGCCCGGCTGCGCCTGCAGGACGGACCAGTCGATGCTGCGGCCGTCCAGGCGCGGCGGCGTGCCGGTCTTGAGCCGCGCCACGTTCACCGGCAGCTCGCGCAGGCGGCGCGACAGGGCATTGGCCGGCGGGTCGCCGGCGCGGCCGCCCTCGTAATTGGCCAGGCCGATGTGGATGCGCCCGGCGAGGAAGGTGCCGACGGTGAGCACGATGGCCGGGGCAGCGAAGCGCAACCCCATCTGGGTCACCACGCCGACGGCGCGATCACCCTCGATGATGAGGTCTTCCACCGCCTGCTGGAACAGGGTGAGGTTGGGCTGGTTTTCCAGCGCGCCGCGCACCACGGCCTTGTACAGCTGGCGGTCGGCCTGGGCGCGGGTGGCGCGCACCGCCGGCCCCTTGCTGGCGTTGAGGATGCGGAACTGGATGCCGGCGCGGTCGATGGCGCGGGCCATCAGGCCGCCGAGGGCGTCGATCTCCTTGACCAGGTGGCCCTTGCCGATGCCGCCGACGGCCGGGTTGCAGCTCATCTGGCCCAGGGTTTCGATGTTGTGGGTGAGCAGCAGGGTGCGGGCGCCCAGACGCGCGGCGGCCAGGGCCGCCTCGGTGCCGGCATGGCCGCCGCCCACCACGATCACGTCAAAGGATTGTTGGAACTGCATGGCCGACCGCCTCACCACCGGGCCGGGTATTTTACGCGGAAGCCGTCACCGATCCAACGGAACCGCTGCGGGCGTCACGGCCGGGCGAAGAAATCCCCGCAGCGGATCAATTCCAGACCGTCGACGGGCCGGTTGTAGACGTATACCCATGCCGGGACGTCGCGCCCGTCGTGCAGGCGGACCGTGTGCACCTGGCGCAGGTATTCAGTGGGCGCGGCAAAACCCGGTCCGCAGGCCTCGTAGCGATCCAGTTCCGCCAGGGCGAAGGGCGGACGGTGCAGACGGTAGACCTCGCCGTGTACCCGATCGTCCGGGGCGGCGGAGGGCACCAGGCCGGGATAGAAATCCACCCGGTACAGCAGGCCGCAGCAGGTGGCCGCACCGACGAAGTCCGCCTCGCGGGCGAGAAAGTCGTGCATGGGGTTGGCGCCGCCCTTGCGCAGGGTGCCATAGACGAACAGTTCTTGCGGTTCCGGGTTCACGGTCTGTTATCGGGCTGCATTCACAACCTGATTTTCGTGCAGCGCCAGATGCGCCGCCAGTGCACTGTCCATGGTGGCGGCGTGCACGGCGAACCAGGCGGGGAGATGTTCGGTGACGTAATTGTGCGCCAGGGTGATCCTCCCCTGCACCGCGCGCTGTCCCAGGGCGCGCAGATCGCCGAGCATGCGCCGGTGCTCGGCGCGGTGTTCCTCGAGGGAGGGAAATGCCGTGTCCGCCATCAATGCCTCTTCGGCGCCGAAGTGATCGCCGGTGTGATCGAGCAGGGCCAGAAACAGCGCCTGGAATTCGCGGCCCTCGGCCACGGCCAGGCTGTTGACCAGCGCGGCAAACTCGGCATGGGTATTGTCCATGCCGGGGTTACCGAGGAGATAGTTTGCGGGCCAGGGGATTAGGGGCATTTTTTCAAAGGTTCAAGGTTCAAGGTTCAAGGTTCAAGGTTCAAGGTTCAAGGTTCAAGGTTCAAGGTTCAAGGTTCAAGGTTCAAGGTTCAAGGTTCAAGGTTCATCAAGGTTCAAGGTTCAAGGTTCAAGGTTCAGCAAAAGGGTGACCGGGATTCTTTCAACGTTCAACGTTGAACCTTGAACATCTTTAAAACTGTTTAACTTTAATGTTCAGCGTCTGTATCCGGTAGGCGATCTGCCGCGGCGTCATGTCGAGCAGGCGTGCGGCCTTGGCCTGGACCCAGCCGGACTGTTCCAGCGCTGCGATCACCCGCTCGCGTTCATCCATATCCGGCGAATCGAGATCCACCGACTGTCCACCGGGCCGCGACAGCGGCAGCTGCTCTTCCAGCCCGGTAAGGCCGATCACGTCGCGGTCGATGGTGCCGTCCTCGCTCATGATGGCGGCGCGCTCCAGGCAGTTTTCCAGTTCGCGCACATTGCCCGGCCAGTCGTGGCGCATCAGCAGGCGCACGGCGTTTTCGCTGATGGTCAGCTCGCGACCCTGTGACCGCGAAATCTTCTGCACCAGGAACTGCGCCAGGGCCGGGATGTCTTCGGCGCGCTCGCGCAGTGCCGGCACCTGGATGGGCATGACGTTGAGACGATAGTACAGGTCTTCGCGGAATTCGCCTTTTTCCACCGCCGATTCCAGATCGCGGTTGGTGGCGGCGATGACGCGCACGTCGACCTTGATGGTCTGGTTGCTGCCGACGCGCTCGAATTCGCCCTCCTGCAATACGCGCAGCAGCTTGGCCTGAAAGGTAGGCGAAATTTCGCCGATCTCGTCCAGGAAGATGGTGCCGCCGTGGGCCTGCTCGAAGCGGCCCTTGCGCTGGGCGGCGGCGCCGGTGAAGGCACCCTTTTCGTGGCCGAACAGTTCCGACTCCAGCAGGTTGTCGGGCAGCGCGGCGCAGTTCAGCTTGACGAAGGCGCCGTTGGCGCGCGGCGAGTTGTAGTGGATGGCCTGGGCGATGAGTTCCTTGCCGGTGCCGGATTCGCCGCGCACCAGTACGGTGGTGTTCCATTTCGCCACCTGGCGCACCATCTCGAACACGCGGCGCATGGCCGTGGTGTGCCCCACCATGTTGTCGAAGCCGAAGTTGCCGCGCACGGTACGACGCAACTGATCGCGCTCGTCCTTGAGATCGCGTCGCTCGCGTTCCACTTCCCAGGACAGGCGCACGCTCTGCGCAATGAGGTTGGCCACCATTTCCATGAAATGGGCACGCTCCTCCAGCAGGCCGTCGACGTGATCGGCGGGCTGGGCCGCCAGCACGCCCACCGGCTTGCCGTCGCCGATGCGGATCGGCACGCCGACGAAGGGCAGGTGCGGTTCGTACAGCCCGGTGCGGGACAGAAAGCGCGGCTCGTCGGCGATGCATTCCACCACCACCATCTTGTCCGCTTCGAGGATGGCGCCCACCACGCCCTCGCCGGGGCGATAGCGAACGGTGTCGACCGCACTCTGCTCGCTGGTATACAGGCCGCGCACCAGCATTTCGCCGCTGTCCGGTTCCACCAGCGCCACCATGCCGCGCTCCAGCCCGCCGTGACGGTGCAGCGCTTCCAGCACCGCCTGCAAGGTGGTGCGCAGGTTGAGCGAACGGCCCAATACCTTGCTTACCTCATACAAAGCCTCCAGCTCGCGCTCGATGAGGCGCGAGCGGGCGGGATTGACCGGTTCGTGTCGCGAGACCATTACCGCTCCTGTGCGTTGTCGCTGCTGAGGGGGATGCGCAGACAGATGCGGCAGCCGTCCCGGTAGGCCGGGTCGATCTCCAGCGTCCCTGCATGCTGGTTGACCACATCCTGTGCGATCGCCAGGCCCATGCCGGCGTGCTTGCCGCCCTTGGTGGTGTAAAACGGTTCGAACACCCTGAAGCGCAGATCCGGCGCAATACCCGGGCCGCTGTCCTCGAACTGCACGACGATGAAATCGCCTTCGATGCGGCTGGCGATGTGCAGTTCGCGCCGCGCGCCGCCGCCATCGGCCACCGCCTCGATGGCGTTGTCCACCAGCTGTTTGATCAGATTGCGCAGGCGCCGTTCGCGGCCGTTGCAGCTCGGCAGATCGGCCTGCGGCTGCCAGTCGATGACGATGCTCTCCGCCAGCAGACGCGGCGTGCTCACCAGCAATACCTCGTGGATGAGCTGGTTGAGATTGACCGGCAGCAGCGGCTCCTGCACTTCCTGCGGCACGCAGGCGCTCAGCGTCTCCAGCGCGGCGCGGCCTTCGTCACGCACCTGGCACAGGACCGACAGCAGGGAATCGTCGCCGTCGCTGCGCCGCTCCAGCATGCCCACGGCGGCGTTGAGCAGATTGAGCGGGCGCTGCATCTGGTGCAGGGCACCGCTCAGGGTTTCGCGCAGGCCGCGGCCCAGCGCCTCCTCGGCCATCAGAGCGCGCAGCGCGTTCATGCGCACCTCTTCCTGCTGGCGCTTGATCTCGGTGACTTCGTGCGCCACCAGCAACAGGTAGGGCACTTCGCGCGCCGTGAAGTAGGCGTCGGCGCTGCCGTCGCGGGCACGGAAGCCGCTGGCCTGGCAGGCAAACCAGCGGGTGGAGCCGTCGGGGAAGTCGAGGCGCAGTTCGCGCGCCGCCCGCGGCGCGTCTTCGCCGCTGCCTGCGGCGAGCGTGTCGCCGCCCAGGACGCCGCGCAGCAGGGGCGCGGGATCGCGCCCGCCCAGATCGAACAGCAGGCGGCGGTAGGCGCGGTTCTGCAACACCGCCTCGCCCTGTGCGTCGAGCACCGCGATGACGACCGGCGCCACGTCCACCACCGAGTCGATGAGCTCCTTCTGGTTTTGCAGGTCCTGCTGCAACTGGAACATTTCGGTGATGTCGCGGTGCATGCCCAGGTAGTGAGTGGTGGTACCCGCACTGTCCAGCACCGGCGCCACGGTCAGTTCCGCCACATAGCGTTCGCCGTTCTTGCGCCGGTTGACCAGCATGCCGTTCCAGCTTTTCTGTTGCAGCAATCGTCCCCACAGCGTCTGGTACACGATGGGCGGCGTGCTGCGATCGGACAGCGACGATTCGTTGTGTCCCACCACCTCGCCCTGGGTATAGCCGGTGACCTGGGTGAAGGCGGCATTGGCGTAAAGAATGTTGGCGGCGGTGTCGGTGATGGAAATGGCCACCGGCGCCTGCTCCACCGCCTCCATGAACAGGCGCGGCATCAGGCCGGGGCGGCGGTTGCCGTGCAACGCGGTGCCCAGCAGCTGCAACACCGCCGGCGGCACGCCGGGCGCGGGCGCGCTGAGAAAGCGCTCCACCGCTTCGAGCGCCTCCTGCGGAAATTCGGGCTGTCTGGGCTGGGACATGGGCTGCACCGTATATGAACCTTGTAAGGGTCAATGCAGGATGCGTGCCCGAAGAGGGATATGGGGCTCAGGGTACGAACGGCGTCCCTGCGTACGGCGTTTGTTTTGTTGTATGTCCGACAAACGCTTGTAGCATCACGGGCCGGTACGACAAAAATTCGCGGCATTCCTGCACCACAACCGTGCAAGCCCACGACAAAACGGTGCAAACACTGGGGTTATCGCGGTGCATGGCCGCCTCCCGCACCGTGGCACGGTTGATGCAAAAACCACTTCATAGATGAAGAGGTGTGCAACGTGACCGAATATCTCCTGCTCCTGCTCGGCACCGCCCTGGTGAACAACGTGGTCCTGGTGAAATTCCTCGGCCTGTGTCCGTTCATGGGTGTCTCCAGCAAGGTGGACTCCGCCCTCGGCATGGGGCTGGCCACCACCTTCGTGCTTACCCTTGCCGCCTTCGCCGGCTGGGTATTGGAGCACTTCGTGCTGCAACCGCTGGGCATCGGCTTCCTGCGCATCCTCGCCTTCATCCTGGTCATCGCCGCGGTGGTGCAGTTCACCGAAATGGTGGTGCGCAAGACCAGCCCGGCCCTGTACCAGACCCTGGGCATCTTTCTGCCGCTGATCACCACCAACTGCGCCGTGCTCGGCGTGGCCCTGCTCAACGTGCAGGAGAACAACGGCTTCGTGCACAGCCTGCTCTACGGCTTCGGCTCCGCCCTCGGCTTCACCCTGGTGATGGTGCTGTTCGCCGGCATGCGCGAGCGGCTGGCGCTGGCCGCGGTGCCGGCGCTGTTCAAGGGTGCGCCCATCGGCTTCATCGTCGCCGGCCTGCTGTCGCTGGCGTTCATGGGCTTTGCGGGGCTGCCGGTGAAATAGAGCCGGTTTCAGGGCACGCCCGTAGATGCAACCGAATGTTGTGCGAGACATATAGAGGTAACCGACCATGTTCGCTGCGATCTTGAGTCTGACCGTGCTGGGCCTTGCGCTGGGCTGGCTGCTCGGTCTCGCCGCGCGCCGCTTCAAGGTGGAGGTGGATCCGCGCGTGGCGCAGGTGGAGGCCCTGATGCCCGGTTCGCAGTGCGGCCAGTGCGGCTTCCCCGGCTGCTCGCCTGCTGCATTGGCCGTGGTCAACGGCGAGGCGCCGCTGACCCTGTGCCCGCCCGGCGGCAAGGCGCTGGTGGAATCGCTGGCCGCCACCCTCGGCGTGAGCGTGGACACCTCGGGCATGCAGGACGGCGGCCCGCAACTGGCGCGCGTCGACGAAACCATCTGCATCGGCTGCATCAAATGCCTGCGCACCTGCCCCACCGACGCCATCGTCGGCGCGCCGAAACAGATCCACGTGGTGATGGAGCGCGCCTGCACCGGCTGCGGCGCCTGCATCGAGATCTGCCCCACCGGCGCGCTGGCCCTGGTGGAGGAAGCACCCACCCTGCGCACCTGGCGCTGGGCCAAACCCGAGCTGGTGGCGGCATGACAAGCGTGAAAACCATTTGTCGCAGAGACACGGAGGCGCGGAGAAAATCCGTGTCTTTTTTCACCCCCGCCGCGCGCTATGGCTGGCGTATGGGCGCCGATGCGGATCCACTACCGGTTTGCCCTCATACCCTCCGCGTCTCTGCGTCTGGGAAATACGTTCTAGACATTTCCAACCGACTACATCCATGTAGTCGTCCGCGGCGGTTTTCATTTGTGGAGAACCGGACATGAAACTGTTCCGCTTCCGCGGCGGCATCCATCCGCCCACCCGCAAGGAGTTGAGCGCCGACGCGGCCATCGAGACCATGCCGCTGCCGGAACGGCTGTACATTCCCATGCAGCAGCACATCGGCGTGCCCGCCGAACCGGCGGTGAAGATTGGCCAGCACGTGCTCAAGGGCCAACTGCTGGCGCGCGCCAGCGGCGCGCTGTCGGCGCCGATTCATGCGCCCACCTCGGGCTGGGTGCGCGCCGTCACCGACTTCACCGCGCCCCATCCTTCCGGCCTGCCGATCCTCACGGTGGTGCTGGAACCGGACGGCAAGGATGAGTGGGACGAGTTTCCGCTGCCCAAGGATCCGTTCGAGATGCCGCCGGAGCTGATCGCCGAACGCGTCGCCGCCGCCGGTATCGTCGGCATGGGCGGCGCCACCTTCCCCACCGCGGTGAAGCTGAGCGGCGCCACCAACAAACACATCCACACCCTGCTCATCAACGGCGGCGAGTGCGAGCCCTACCTCACCTGCGACGACCGCCTGATGCGCGAGCGCGCCGCCGAGGTGATCGACGGCGTGCGCCTGATCCTGCACGGCATCCGCTGGGGCCGCGCCATCATCGCCATCGAGGACAACAAATCGGCAGCCCTCGCCGCCATGGGCGAGGCGGCCAAGGGCTACGGCCAGCTGGAAGTGGTCGCCGTGCCGACGCTGTATCCCATGGGCTCGGAAAAGCAGCTGATCAAGACCGTCACCGGACTGGAAGTACCTGCGGGCGGCCTCGCCGCCCAGGTGGGCGTGCTGGTGCAGAACGTCGCCACCGCCTACGCGGTGCACGAAGCGATCCGTTACGGCCGCCCGCTGGTGCGGCGCATCGTCACGGTGAGCGGCGGCGCCGTGCGCGATCGGCGCAACCTGGAGGTGCCCATCGGCACCCTGGTGGACGATCTGCTGCGCCACTGCGGTTACGTCGGCGAACCGGAACGCCTGCTCATGGGCGGCCCGATGATGGGTACCGTGCTGCCGCACGCCATGGTGCCCATCGTCAAGGGCAGCAACGGCGTGCTGGCCCTGAGCAAGCCGGAACTGCCCGAGGGCAGCGCCTCGCCCTGCATCCGCTGCGGCTCCTGCGTGCGCGTCTGCCCGGTGGGCCTGATGCCGCTGGAGCTGATGAAGCGCGCCCAGAACAACGACCTCGACGGCGCCGTCGATTACGGCCTGTCCGACTGCCTGTCCTGCGGCACCTGCGCCTACGTCTGCCCGGCGCACCTGCCGCTCACCCACTATTTCAACTACGCCAAGGGCGAGTTGGCCGCGCGCGCGCAGCAGAAGCGCAAGACCGACTACACCAAACAGCTGGTGCAGGCGCGGCAGGCGCGCCTGGAACGGGAGGCACAGGCCAAGGCCGAGGCGGCGGCCAAGCGCAAGGCCGAACGTGCGGCAAAGAAGGCGCAGGAGGCGGAGGCATGATCGCCGAATGCGTAATCGGTGCGCGGTGCGCACCCTACCAAAACTCCGGTCGTAGGGTGCGCACCGCGCACCACGACGTGAGGGCGACCCCATGACCACCCCCATCAGCGGCCCCCACTATCACGGCCAGCGCAGCGTGCGCGGCATCATGGCGCAGGTGATGCTGGCCCTCGTTCCCGCCACCGTGTTCGCGCTGTGGCAGTTCGGCTGGCCGGCAGTGTTCCTGTTCCTGCTCACCCTCGGCAGCGCCGTATTCACCGAAGCGCTGTCGCTGCGCCTCGCCGACAAGCCGCTGCGCCCGTTCCTGCTGGACGGCTCCGGCCTGCTCACCGCCTGGCTGCTGGCGCTGAGCCTGCCGCCCTGGGCGCCGTGGTGGATCGGCGTGGTGGGCGGCGCCTTCGCCATCGTGCTCGGCAAACAGGTGTTCGGCGGCATCGGCCAGAACCTGTTCAACCCGGCGATGCTGGCGCGCGTCGCCCTGCTCATCTCCTTCCCCGTCGCCATGACGCGCTGGACCGTGCCGCAGCCGCTGTTCAGCGCCGGCGCGCCGGGGATCGTCGAAAGCCTGCGCATCACCTTCGGCGGCGGCGCCGACATCGACACGCTCTCCGGCGCCACCGTGCTCGGCCACAGCAAGACCGAGCTGACGCGCGGCGTCGGCCTCGACGTCTCGCTGGCCGATGTCTACGCGCCGCTCGATCACCTGCTCGGCCTCTCCGCCGGCAGCCTGGGCGAAACCTCGGCCCTGCTGCTTCTGCTCGGCGGCCTGTTCCTGCTGGCGCGCCGCATCATCACCTGGCAGATCCCGGTCGCCATGCTGGGTACCGTGGCGCTGCTCGCCGGCGTCATGCATCTGATCGATCCGCTGCGCTACGCGGACCCGCTGCTGCATGTGCTCGCCGGCGGCATGATGCTCGGCGCGTTTTTCATCGCCACCGATCCGGTGACCTCGCCCAGCTCCGGTCTCGGCCAGCTGGTGTTCGGCGCCGGCTGCGGCGTGCTGATCTACGTCATCCGCACCTGGGGCGGCTTCCCCGAGGGCCTCGCCTTCGCCGTGCTGATCATGAACGCCGCCACCCCGCTCATCGATCACTACCTGCGCCCGCGCGTCTACGGCCGCAACCGCCGCGGTACACCGCTGACCTACGCGCCGGAACAGCTGGGACGTGAGAAAGAATGAACACATCTGTCGCTGACGACTGCATGGATGTAGCCGGTTGGAAATGTCTGGAACGTAGTTCCCAGATGCAGAGGCGCAGAGTAATTGAAGAACGCGATTCACACTCTCTGCGTCTCCGCGCCTCTGTGCCAATGACTTGGTGTTCAGGTGAACAAGGGGTTTCAAGATAATGCACAAGACCAACCCGGAACCGGAATACCGCAAGCGCCTCGGCTACTCCGCCGCGCTGCTCGGCGGCTTCGCCATGCTGGCCGGCGCCGCGCTCACCCTGGGCCATGTCCAGACGCGCGATGACATCGCCGCGCGCCTGGCCGAGGACCGCAAGGCCTCGCTCAGCCAGGTGATCCCCGCGGCGCTGCACGACAACGATCTGCTGCAAGCGCCGCTGGCGCTGGCGCTGGACGGTGCGGAAAGCAAAACCTTCTTCCGCGCCACCCGCGGCGGCGCGGTCAGCGCCGTCGCCTTCGAAATGATCGGCCAGGGCTACGGCGGCGCCGTCGTCGTCCTGCTCGGTCTCGACCGCGACGGCAAGGTGCTGGGCGCACGCGTCATCGCCCATAACGAAACGCCGGGCCTGGGCGACAAGATCGAGGTGAAGAAGGATCGCTGGATCACCACCCTCGAAGGCCACAGCCTCGCCGAGCTGGGCCACGACGGCTGGCAGGTCAAAAAGGACGGCGGCCAGTTCGATCAGTTCACCGGCGCAACCATCACGCCGCGCGCGGTGATCACGGCAGTGCGCAACGGTCTCGACCTGTTCGCCACTCACCGTGAAGAGTTGCTGGCCATGAGTACAAAGGATGAAAACAAGGACAAGATGAACAAGAAAAAACAGGATTAACAAGATAACAATCTTGTCAATCTTGAAACATCTTGTTCATCTTGTCTGAGGTTTTGACTGTAAGTGCTCCGTCGGTCGAGGGGCACTTACAACTTGAAACTTTTAACTTGCAACCGGGGTTCATCATGACCGACTACAAACGCATCGTCCGCGACGGCCTGTGGGACAACAACGTGGTGTTCGCGCAGATGCTGGCGCTGTGCCCGCTGCTCGCCGTCACCGGCACCGCCACCAACGGTCTCGGCATGGGCCTCGCCACCACCGCGGTGATGGTGGTCTCGGGCATGGTCATCGCCCTGTTCCGCAGCATGGTCACGCCCGAGGTGCGCATCCCGGTGTTCGTGCTGCTCATCGCCGCCATCGTCACCCTGGTGGACATGATGATGAACGCCTGGCTGCACGAGTTGTACAAGGTGCTTGGCCTTTTCATTCCGCTCATCGTCACCAACTGCGCCATCCTCGGCCGTGCCGAATCCTTCGCCTCCAAGAACCCGGTCATGGCTTCCGCCGCCGACGGCCTGTTCATGGGCCTGGGCTTCACCCTCGGCCTCGTCGTCCTCGGCGCCGTGCGCGAGGTCATCGGCAGCGGCACCCTGTTCGCCAACGCCGCCCTGCTGCTGGGCGAACCCTTTCATTTCATGGAACTCACCCTGCTGCCCGGTTACGACGGCTTCCTGCTGATGATCCTGCCTCCCGGCGGTTTCCTGGTTCTCGGCTTTCTGCTGGCGGGCAAGCGCCTGCTCGACGCGCGGCGCAGCCGCGTCGCCGTGCAGCCTGAGCCGGCACCGGACGCAGAGCCCGTCGCAGGATGATGAATACCAGATGAGACTCGCAGCACCACGGAACAACCCAATGTAGGGCGGGTTGCAACCCGCCAACCTTATGTCCCCTCCCCCTGAGGGGGCCGACTACCTGGATGTAGTCGGTTGGAAACGCAGGGAGCACGTTTCTTAGGGATAGGGACAGGGGGATCAATACGACCCTCGCAGAGGAGCAACATCATGCGCATCAGCATCGCCTACGCCGAACCGCACTATCAGTTCTGGCAGGATCTCGACCTCGACGACGGCGCCACCGTCGCCTACGCCATCGAGCGCTCCGGCATACTCGGCCGCTTTCCCGAGATCAATCTGGAGGAGCAGAAAGTGGGCGTATTCGGCAAGGTGGTGAAACTGGACGCCACCCTCAGCGAGGGCGATCGCCTGGAGATCTATCGCCCCATCACCGCCGACCCGGAGACGGTACCGCGCAAGGACGGCGGCGACGACGACGAGGAATGAGCTCTCTTGCAGGAACCTGGGCCCGGCGCGCTACATCAGCCGGTGCGGCGCTTCGTCGGACAGGTTGAGCATGCTGGCGATGATCTGCAACGCCTCCTTGATCAGCAGGTCGAGGTCGCAGAACGCCGGCGAGCTTTCCAGCACCTGGGCGCCGTCGGCCATGGACACGCGCAGGGAGCACGTGTCGTCCGCTGCGCGTTCCGAGGAGATGAACAGGCCGGGCTGCGGGTTGCCCTCCTGAGCCACCGCCACGATGTAGCGGTAGCGGATCGGGTCGGGGCTGTCGATATCACCCAGCACGGTGATTATGAACTCGCCGTACTGGTAGCGGCGCAGGGGTATGGCGGAGTTGATTTTGGGTACGCTCATCGGCCTGTCTCGATGGTATCTTCCGGATAGTGGTCGACATGGGGGCGCCTGAGCCGATCACAACGCTTCAGAGAAACAGCCGGCTCCAGCCTTCCATCTCGAAGCCGTTGCCTTCCAGCAGCTGCACGCCGATGAGGTAGATGCCGGCGGCCTCGGTTTCGCGCGACCACATCACCTCGCCGCCGAGAAAGTAGCGCCCGCCCTGTTCCGTCACGTCGACCTCCAGCCCCAGCCGGCTGCCCGCGGCGATGGCCGTTTCCAGCAGGAGACGCAGGCCGGTGGCGGATACGTCCACGGTGGAGCATTCCACCTCGGTCCCGACCAATTCCGGCCGATCCGGCGCGGCGAGGATTTTCACTACCACGTTCTCGTCGCGCAGCAGACGCGTGGCGCTGCGGCGCTCTTCCTCTTCCGGCATGGGCATGGCCTGTTTCCTTGTTTGGCGCTGAAGACAGCGCAAGACTGTAACCATTGCGGCGTCACGGCTCAAGGGCGGGCGGGTATAATCGCCACAGCACTTCAACGACCGCCATGTCCAGAAACCACACCCGACTGCTCCATGGCCGCGGCGCCACCGGCAACCCGGACAACCGTTACGCCGCGCACCGCCGCGAGGCGGTCGATGACGGCTGGGACAATCTGGACCAGCCGCCGCCGCCGTTGCGCACCGAGCTGCTCGTCGACAGCAGCCGCAGCGTCATCACCTACAACGACTCGCCCGACGTTCCCTTCGACCGCTCCATCAATCCCTATCGCGGCTGCGAACACGGCTGCGTCTACTGCTTCGCCCGGCCGACCCACGCCTGGCTCGGCCTGTCGCCGGGGCTGGATTTCGAGAGCCGCCTGTTCCACAAGCCCGATGCCCCGCAACTTTTGCGCCACGAGCTCTCCCGGCCGGGCTACCGCTGTGCGCCCATCGCCCTCGGCATCAACACCGACGCCTACCAGCCGGTGGAGCGCGGCCTCGGGCTGACCCGCGCCGTCATCGAAGTGCTGGACGAGTTTCGCCAGCCCTTCAGCGTGATCACCAAATCATCGCTCATCGAACGGGATATCGATCTGCTGGCGCCCCTGGCGCAACGCAACCTGGCCCACGTCGCCCTGTCCATCACCACCCTGGACCGTACACTGGCGCGCACGCTGGAGCCGCGCGCCGCGGCGCCGCAGCGGCGCCTGGAAACCATCCGCCGCCTGCGTGAGGCGGGCATCCCGGTCACCGTGCTGATAGCGCCGCTGATCCCGGTGCTCACTGATCACGAACTGGAAACCATTCTGCAAGCGGTGCACGATGCCGGCGCGCTCAACGCCGGGTATGTGCTGCTGCGCCTGCCCCATGAGGTGGGAGAAATGTTTCAGGACTGGCTGCGTGTCCATGCGCCACTCAAGGCGGAGCATGTGCTGAACCGTCTGCGCGACTGCCGCGGCGGCAGGGACTACGACAGCCGCTTCGGCAAACGCATGCGCGGCGAGGGTGACTATGCCGACCTGCTCAGCCGCCGCTTCCGCCTCGCCTATCGCCGACTGGGTTTCGACGACACGCCGCCGCTGGACTGCGAGCAGTTCCGGGTGCCGGGACAGGCGGTGCAGCTGGGGCTGTTCTGACGCAGCCTGTCGTTCAGCGGGTGTTCAACAACACCAGTGCCACGCCCAGGGCCGTCACCGCAAACGCCAGCGCGACCCCGCACAGCACGAGCACACGGCGCAGCTTCGCCTCGGCGAGGGTCGCCGCCTGCTCCATGGCCGTCACCGTCGCCTGCAACTGCGCCGCCAGTTCCCGCACATGCACGGCATTCTGCGCGGCCGCCGTCTGCAGTTCCTCGATTTGCTGCTGCTGCAAGGACGCCTGGCCGGCGGCGGCCGCCTCCCGGCGCCGGGTGAACACCGGCACCGCCGCTGAAATGATCGTGCCCACGTGGGGCAGCACGGCTTTCAATGCGGGCAACAGCCAGGGCGCCATGGTTCGCTCCTGCGCGCCTAGAACCTGATGCCTACGCTGACGTAGCCGATGTCCTGTTCGATCTGCGTGTACTCCAGTTCCAGCTGGGCGACACCGAGACTGAAGCCGACGCCGACGCCGAGGGAGCTGCCGCTGTCGGTGGCTGACACCGAACCGATGGTGACTTCCTCGTGCAGGAAGCCGGCCTTGGCGACGAGATAGATGGCACCGGCGGTGCGGAACACGCCGTAAACGGCCTGGGTATCGACGCTGACGTCGTTGCCGGCGTAGTCGCCCTTATTGATGCTGGTGGTGAACTCGCCCTGCACGCCCACGTCGCCGAGCACCACGCCCCACTCGTGTCCGACCAGGACGCCGGCGTTGGTGGGATCGCCGACACCGGCCGTGTCGATCATCATCGGACCGGTATTGGCACCGAAATACCAGTCGGCGGCGGCCGTCGGTGCTGCGGCAAGGCCGGTCAGCAGCAGGCCGGCGATGAATGCGCTCCTGCACGTGCGGGTGAAGGACGGGGCATACGGGATGTTGAACATGGCGCGGCTCCTTGCTTCGGGGTAGGGGTGGTTGAGAATAGTAGGCGGTTCATGCCTCCGCCGCATAGAGTTTTGCGGCGCGCGCGGCAAAGGCATCGAGCAGGCGCGGCACCAGGAAGTCCAGCCAGCCGGCCAGCACCGGCGCCAGCAGGCCGTGCAGCTGGTAGTGGGTTTCGGCGCTGACGCGGCACCCGCCAGCCTCTTCCACGAAGCGCCACTCCACGTCCAGGCGACGGAACGGCCCGTCGGTGGCGCGGATGAATATGCGTGCGGGCGCCTGAAATTCCGCGGTGGAATGAAAGGTGAAGGTGGCCGGGCCGAAGCCGACGGTCTGCTCCACGTCGAGGGCATCGTCCCCGCGCCGCACGATGCGGGCGCGGCGGTAGCCGGGGACGAATTCGGGATAGTGCTCGATATCGAGCACCAGCTGGAACAGCTGGTCGCTGCGGTAGGGCAGGAGGCGGCTGGTCTGCTGAACGGGCATGCATCGGGGACCGGGGCGGAAGTCTCGCCCCTATCCTAACCCACCGCGCGCCGCCCGGGGCGCGCGGCGGTATCCGTCCTAGCCGACGAGGTGGACGACTTCGCAGGCTTCGCCGACGTATTCGTTGACGACGACGATCTGCGCCTTGCGGAAGAAGTTGAACTCGGTGGCGCTGGCCCAGGTGTAGGCACCCATCATGCGGCCGACGACAAGGTCGCCCTCGTTCAGCTCGGGCAGCATGATGTCCTCGTCGATGACGTCGATGCTGTCGCAGGTGGGGCCGGCCAGCACGCTGGGAAAACGCTCGCCGGCCCAGTCCAGGCAGTCCACCGGATACTTGGCGTGATCGAACATCTGGCCGCTGTAGGAACCGTACACGCCGTCGTCCAGGTAATACCACCAGCGGCCGTCGCGCAGGGCCTTGCCCATCACCGAGGACACGGCGGTGATCGCCGGGGCGGAGATGAAGCGGCCCGGCTCGGCGATGAGGCGCACGTCGGCCGGGATCTGCGCCAGCGCCTCGCGGATGGGACGGCAGAATTCGTTGATGGGCGGCACGTCCTCGTTGTACTCCACCGGGAAGCCGCCGCCGATGTCGAGCACGGTGAGCGGCGGCAGGCCGGCTTCCTTGTTCCAGGCGATGATCGCGCCGCAGGCGTTGACCGCCTCGACATGCTTGCGCGGGTCCGCCGCTTGGGAGCCGACGTGGAAGGACAGGCCCTTGATGCGGATGCCGAGGTCGCGCGCCATGACCAGCAGTTCGCGCGCCGCGTCCGGGGTACAGCCGAACTTCTTCGACAGGTCCACCTTGGCGGCTGGGCTGCGGAAGGACACGCGCAGCAGCAGCTCCACCTGGTCGGCGTATTTTTCGAACTTGCGCAGCTCGTCCGGGTTGTCCACCACGAAGGTGGTGACGCCGAAATCGAGGGCATCGCGGATGTCGCGATCGCGCTTGATGGGATGGGTGTGGATGCAGCGTTGCGGGGCGACGCCGAGGTCGCGCACCAGGTCCACTTCGCCGCTGGTGGCGAGGTCGAACCAGGCATCTTCCTGCATCAGGGTGGTGACTACCGCGGGGTGCGGCAGGGGCTTGAGGGCATAGTGCAAATCGACGCCGGGCAGGGCCGCGGCAAGGGCACGGTATTGTCGTCGCACCGCTTCGCAGTCGAGGATCAGCAGCGGGGCGCCGTGTATGGCGACCAGGCGGCGGATGCGTTCGGCTTCGGGGGGTTCGTCGGCTTTGTCGCCGGAAACGATGGACGCGGCTTCACACAGGGCATCGACCATGGTCATACCTCCTGGCCGGGCCTCCGCTCCTCTTCTCAAGGGTGGGCGAGACACGACCGACACTGAGCTAACAAGAGATCTGAATTTGAGCGGCGCCCCACCGTTGCCGGCCAGCGCTCTCTGAATCAGGACAAATTCATTCTCTTTGGATAGATTCTCATGCCGTTTCGGTCGTGCCGTGAGCGGGCTACCCTCAAGAAGTGGGCAGTATTCTAGAACAATCGTCCTGCTGATCAAGTGTTTTTTTCACCCCGGCCGAACCGCCGAAGCCCTTGGTGGCAAAGGCATTTATCGCTGCCGCCACCAGCCCGCCGCCATGGCGGCGACGGCCCCGGTGAAGGCCAGCCCCGTATCGCGCTGCGCATCCCAGATGTCGCCCTGGGTACCGAGGTAGGCAGCGCCCAGCTCGGGGCTGACTATCATCGCCACCGCCGCCTCCAGTACTTCATAAAATCCGCTGAATCCGAGCACCACGATGATCGCCAGAAAATACGACCAGCCCACCCGTACCTTGGCGGCGCGCAGCAGCACCTCGCGGAACGGCCAGGCGATGAGCAGGCCGAAGGAGAAGTGGACGATGCGATCGTAATGGTTGCGCGTCAGGCCGAAGGCGTCCTGCAGCCAGAATCCCAGCGGCGTCTCGGCATAGGTGTAATGGGCGCCGACGAGATGCAGGCTTAGAAACACCGTGAACAGGGCGTAGGAGGTGTTGGAAAAGGGAAAGCGGCGATAGGTCGCCAGCAACAGTGCGCCGTAAATGAAGACCAGCAGATTCTCCAGCAGCCAGTCAAAGCGGTTGAACGGTTCGAAGGCGGTTAGCAACCAGAGAAAGGTGAGCCACGCCAGCATGGCCTGCAAGGGCCGGTTGCGACGGAACGGGAGGCGTGGGTCATTCACCGCTGCGTTGGCGCTCCAGGAGTTCCTGCACCAGGGGCGCGCAGATCACGCCGATGGCGTGGCCCATGTGGCCGCCTGGCACCACCAGGGTGTTGGGACGCGACATGAAGGCATTGGGCAGGCGGCGCTGGAGATCGGGGAAGTCATAGCGCCTGGGTTCGCGGAAGCGGATCACCACCATGCTCTCCGCCGGGGTGGGGATGTCGCGGGCGATGAAGGGGTTGGAGGTGTCCACCAGCGGCACGCGCTGGAAGTTGATGTCGGTGAGGGAAAACTGCGGCGTGATGTAACGGAGATAGTCCGGCAGGCGGCGCAGGATGGTGGCGGTCACCGCCTCGGCCGAGCAGCCCTTGACGGCGCAGTCGCGGTGGATCTTCTGGATCCACTCCAGGTTGATGCTGGGCACCACGCCGATGAGCAGGTCCACCCAGCGCGCCACGTCGATGCCGCGATCGCCGCGTTCGCGCTGCTGCTGGCGCAGCTTCATCACCAAGGGGTTGTGCGAGGGACTCATCTCGCGCCGGCTCCAGGTGGACTCGATGCAGGCGCCGTGCAGCCCTTCATAGAACAGCAGGTCCGAACCGGGAGAGATTTCCCGCCAGGGGGTGAAGCTGCCCTCCTCGCCGCCGTGCCGTTCGGCCGCGTCGCGGTTGCCGAGATAATGGCGATAGAGGCCGCCGCCGGTGCGGGAGTATTCCTGGAACAGCCCTTCCAGGCGCTCGAACAGGTTGGCCTCGGGGCCGAAATGGCTGATGGGGCGACCCGCCGCCGCCGCGGCAGCGACCGCCGCCTTCATGCCGGCGCGGTCGTAACGACGGAAACTGTCGCCGTCGACGAAAAACGCGTTCATGCCTTCGCGCCGGAATATCTCGGCAAAGGCCTGTTTGACCGTGGTGGTGCCGGCACCGGAAGAACCGGTCACGGCGACGATGGGATGGCGGACCGACATGGGCAGCGCTCGCTTGGCGTGAGCGCACTACTTTAGCCCCAAGCGGCCGCCCTGCCTATGCCCCCGGCACAGCAGGGCCCCGATGGCAGGAAAACCAATGGTTGAAGAGCGGACGTTGTTCAGGCGTAAACGTCGAGCAGGGTGCCGCTGGTGCTGTCGGCGCTGGTGAGGCGATCGGCGCGGACGACGTCGCGTTGCAGATCACCCACCTCGCGCTGCAGGTCACCGTTCTCCGCCGCCAGCCGGCGCTGTTCGGCGCGCAGGTCACGGTTCTCTCCCTGTAACTGCGAGTTCTGCTGCACCAGGGCGCCGTTTTCCGTGCGCAGCTGCTGCTCGCGCAGGGCGCTGCCCGACGCGGTGGCGGTTGCCGTGGAAGTGATGGAAGTGTCGATCATCCCGCATACCCCCGGAACTGGCCCGGTTATACCGTAATAATAGTCAGCCTTATGCGGCCGTGCCAGCGAGCGGGGGCCGCCCGACGGCGGTATAGTTAACCGATACCACGAAAGAAAAGTACTCCCATGCACACCATACTGAATCAGGTTGTCGCCCAGGCCGGGCAGGTCATCGTCGGCAAGGAGCACCCCATCCGTCTTGCCCTCGCCTGCCTGCTGGCGCGGGGCCATCTGCTCATCGAGGATCTGCCCGGCGTCGGCAAGACCACCCTGGCCCACGTTCTCGCCACCACCCTGGGCCTGCGCTTCAACCGTATCCAGTTCACCTCCGATCTGCTGCCGGCGGATATCCTCGGCGTCGCCGTCTATGAGCGCGAATCCGGCGAATTCCGCTTTCATCCCGGGCCGATCTTCGCCCAGCTGATCCTGGCCGACGAGGTCAATCGCGCCACGCCCAAGACCCAGAGCGCCCTGTTGGAGGCCATGGAGGAACACCAGGTCACCAGCGAAGGGGAAACCCGGCCCCTGCCGGAGCCCTTCTTCGTCATCGCCACCCAGAATCCCGCCAACCAGATCGGCACCTTCCCCCTGCCGGAGTCCCAGCTCGACCGCTTCCTGATGCGCATCGAACTGGGCTACCCGGACGCACGGGCGGAGCGCTCCCTCCTCGCCGGGCGTGACCGGCGCGAGCTCCTGACCGAGCTGCGCCCGGTGATGAGCCCGGAACAGCTGGTGCAGGCCCAGACCCAGGCGCGCAACGTGACGGTCAGCCCGGCGCTGCTCGACTATGTGCAGGCCCTGCTGGAATATTCCCGCCGCTCGCCCCATTTCCTCACCGGCCTGTCGCCGCGCGCCGGGCTCGCGCTGTTGGCCGGGGCGCGCGCCTGGGCCCTGCTGTCCGGGCGCGACTACGCCCTGCCCGAAGACGTGCAGGCGGTACTGCCCCAGGTGGTCGGCCATCGCCTGCAGCAGGTGCAGGCCGACGGCGCGCGGGGCAGCGTGGCCCTGGCGGCGTGGTTCGACGAGGTGGCCGTTCCCTAGGCCGCCGGAGCCCAGCACCGTGGCCGCCCCGCTCACCCTGCGCCAGCGCTTCAGCCTCGCCCGCTTCCTGCGCGGCATCGGCCCGGAGTCCGGCCCGGTGCTGCTGGATCGCCGCCGGGTCTACATCCTGCCCACACGGCAGGGGCTGCTGCTGGGCGGCGTACTCGTCGCCATCCTGCTCGGTGCCATCAACTACGACAACGCCCTGGCCTACGCCCTGGTGTTTCTCCTCGCCGGGCTGGGCGTGGTTTCCATCCTGCACACCTGGCGCAACCTGTTGGGCCTGCGCGTGGAGGCCGGACGCTGCCAGGCCGTATTTGCCGGCGAGCAGGCCCGCTTCGTCATTGGCCTGCACAATGACACCGACGAGGCACGCCCGGCGGTGGCCCTGACGGCACCGGATGGCATGGAAACGGTATCGGATGTGGCAGCGGGACTGCGCTGGGTGGAACTGCTGCGCCCCGCACCGCAGCGCGGCCGTCTCCGGGCGGGGCGCTTTACCCTGGCAACGCGCTTCCCGCTGGGCCTGTTCCGCGCCTGGTCCCCCCTCGAGCTGGCCATGGACTGCCTGGTCTATCCGGCGCCGGCGCCACAACGCGGCCTGCCGCCGGCCCAGCCCGGTACGGAAGGCAGCGGCGGCGACGGGGGCCAGGGCCACGACGACTTCGCGGCGCTGCGCCCCTATCATGCGGGCGACTCCCTGGGCCACGTGCACTGGAAGGCCCTGGCGCGGGAACAGGGCATGCACACCAAGCTGTTTACCGGCGAACAGGCGCAGGAACTGTGGCTGGCCTGGGAGCTGCTGCCGGGACTCCCGGTGGAGGACCGGCTGGCGCGGCTGTGCCGCTGGGTGCTGGAAGCGGATGCGGCCGGATTGGCCTATGGCCTGCGCCTGCCGGACCGGAGCATCGCCCCGGCCTTCGGCCCGGCCCAGCGCCGCCGCTGCCTCGAGGCCCTGGCCTTGTACGGAGAGAAGCCGTGACCCCGCCCCGCCACGGCCGTCTCTGGCTGCTGGGTGCGCTGGCGGCGGTGCTGTTGCCGCAACTGCTGCGCCTGCCGCCCTGGTTCAGCCCCTACTGCGTCGCCCTCCTGGGCTGGCGGTTGGCCATCGACCTGCGCGGCTGGCCCCTGCCCGGGCGGGGGTTGCGCCTGCTGCTGACCGCCGGCGGTGTGGGCGCGGTCCTGCTGGGCTACCGCACCCTGTTCGGCCCCGACGCCGGCCTTGCCCTGCTCAGCGTGATGCTCTGCCTCAAGCTGCTGGAGTTGCGCACCCTGCGCGACGCCATGCTGGTGGTCTTCATGGGCTATTTCCTGGTGGCCGGCGGCTTCCTGGTCGATCAATCCATCTTCGTGGGCACCTATCTGCTGCTCACCGTGTTGCTGCTCACGGCGGCGCTCATGGCGCTCAACCACCCTGCCGGAACGGCGGACAATACCCGTTTCTATCTGCGCCGCGCCGGCATGCTGCTGGCACAGTCCCTGCCCATCATGGTGCTGCTGTTCGTGCTGTTCCCGCGCCTGCCCGGGCCGCTGTGGGGCATGCCGAAAAGCCCCTCCAGCGCCAGCACCGGCATCTCCGATCACATGACCCTGGGCAACATCACCGACCTGTCCGACTCGCAGGCCGTCGCCTTCCGCGTGCAGTTCGACGGCCCGGTGCCGCCGGCGAGCCAGCTGTACTGGCGCGGCCCGGTGCTGTGGACCACCGACGGGCGACGCTGGGACCCCATACAGCGGGATGCGTCGCCGTCCTGGTTCAGAAAGCCGGCGGAGCATGAGCCGCTTGCCGAGGCCATACGCTATACGTTGACCCTGGAACCGCATGACGAGGGTTGGCTGTTCGCCCTGGACCTGCCGGCCACCGTACCCGCCAAGACCTTTCTCACCGGCGATTTCCAGCTGTTGCTGCGGCGCAAGGCCACCACCCGGCAGCGATTCGAACTGTCGGCGCACACGGTTTACCGCACCGGCACCCTGGCAGAGGCACAGCGGCGGCTTGGGCTGCAATTGCCGCCGGCAAGCAATCCGCGCAGCCGCGACCTCGCGCGGAGCTGGTCTGCGCTGGCGCCGGAGACGATCGTCCGCACCGCCCTGGCCCTGTTCCGCGACCAGCCGTTCTGGTACACGCGGCAGCCGCCGCCCCTGGGCGACGATGCCATCGACCAATTCCTGTTCGACAGCCGGCGCGGTTTCTGCGAACACTATGCCGCGGCCTTCGTCACCCTGATGCGCGGCGCCGGCATCCCCGCGCGGGTGGTCACCGGCTATCAGGGCGGCGAGAGCAATCCGCTGGCCGACTACCTCATCGTGCGCCAGTCCAGCGCCCATGCCTGGGCTGAAGTGTGGCTGCAGGATCAGGGCTGGGTGCGGGTCGATCCCACGGCGGTTATCCCGGCGGAACGGGTGGAGGCGGACACCGACGTCCAGCGCTTTCGCTCCACCGCCGCGCCCCTGCTCGACATCGACATCGCCTGGCTGGCGCGCGCCACCGCCCGGCTGCGCTACGGCTGGGATGCGCTGAACAATGCCTGGAACCAGTGGGTGTTGGGCTACAACGATCAGCGCCAGAAGGAACTGCTGCAAAAGCTCGGGCTGGACCGCTTCGGCTGGCAGGGTGCCGTGGCCATCATGGCCGTCGCCACCGCCCTGGTGCTGGCGGGCGTGGCATTGCAGCTGGCTCTGCGCGGACGGGGCCGGCCGGATCCCGTGGTGCGGACTTACCAGCGCTATTGCCACCGCCTGGAGCGGGTGGGCCTGGGCCGCGCGCCCCAGGAAGGTCCATGGCACTTCGCCCGCCGCGCAGCGGCGGCGCGACCGGACCTGGCGCCGGCCATCGACGAAATCACCGCGCTCTACATCGGCCTGCGCTATGGGACCGCCGCGCCGGCGACGCTGCCGCGGCTGCACGCGGCGGTGGCGAAGTTCCGGCCCGGACGCTCAGGGCGGACCTAGCCGCTCAGCCGACGCTGCGCTGGCGCAGCTTGCGGGCGTACATCTCGTCATCGGCATAGCGCAGCAGCTGGCGGACGTCGGTGCCGTCATCGGGATAGGTGGCAACGCCGACGCTGGCCTGGAGGTGGACCTCGGTATCCTGCAAGCGGAAGGATCGTGTAAAGGCTTCCTCGATCTTGCGCACCACCCGCGCCGGCTCCTCGGGCTTGCAGTCCTCCAGCACGGCCACGAACTCGTCCCCGCCGAGGCGTCCCAGGGTATCGCTTTCGCGCACGCACTCCTGCAACCGCTGGGCGGCCATGCACAGCAGCGCGTCGCCGCCCTCGTGGCCGAAGGTGTCGTTAATCATTTTGAACTTGTCGAGGTCGATGAACAGCAGCGCCAGGGTCATTTCCTGACGGTAGGCCCGTTGCTGGGCATGGTGCAGGCGATCCTGCAACAGGTTGCGGTTGGGCAGCCCGGTGAGGCTGTCGTAATTGGCCAGCTGAAACAGCCGGTCGGCTTCGACCAGCCTTTGCAGCTCGTGCTGGTGATGGATCCGCGCATAGCCGAGCAGGAGCATGAACGACAACATGGAGCCCAGCAGGGCGAGGCCGAGCAGGGGCCGGTTCAAATCCGACCACTCCAGCTGCTGCTCCACCTGCAACACAAAAGGCTGCCCCGGATCGTCCAGGGTGCGGGTGTAGGTAAAGCGGGGGAACAGCCAGGACTCAACCATCCCTGCGGGCTCGCCCACGCGCTCCGCCAGCAGCCCCTGCTGATCCCCGGGCGCAAAGTCGACGTGATGCAGACGCAGGCTGCGGCCGGTGCGACGTATATCGGCGGGCAGCAGGCTGGCGGCCTTGATGACCAGCAGTCCGTAACGCAGGCCGGAGTTGCCGTTGGTGTGCAACACCGCGCTGTGCATCATGTAGGCCCGTTCGCCTTCGATCAACACGAATGGATGGGACGCCACCGGCTGGCGCAGGCGTTCCGATGCGGCCAGTGCGCGACGAAAAAAATCGTTGGAGCCTATATCCAGTCCCAGGATCTCCTGCGACTCCTGCGGTTGCGGTCGCATGAACACAATGGGGTAGTAATACGGACTGTCCGTCAGGGGAACCCAGGTCCTGCGGGTCACGAAATCAAAAGCCTTTACCTGGAAATCGGTGCTGCCCGCCTGACGCTGTTCGGCGACAAAGCCCTCCAGTTGATGGCGCGGCACCTGCATCGCGATTTCGAGCATGTAGATAAACGGGTAACGCCGCAGCATCTGTTCGGCGTAAAAATTGACGCGGTCTTTTTCGTGCCGGGGGTCGTCGCTGCTGGCGAGCAGGGCGGTGAAACCGTCCAGTACGGTGGTGCTGGTCTCGATGCGGTTGCTGACGTAGTCGAAAAGGTCGTTGCCCTGCTCCTGAAAACGGGCCTGGGCCCGCGCCAGATCAAAGGCGATGATCGCCGCGCACAGGATGGCTGTGAGCGCCAGCCAGAGGACACCGATACGGAGGTACATACCGTATCGGCCGAGTTTTCCCGCTTCCTCTTCCATCCGGGCTGCACCTCCCACACACCGACGCACCACTTCAGTTTTCACCCTAGCAGACGGGCGACAGGGGCACAGGAGGGTTATTTGCCTATACAGAAGCTGGTGAAAATACGCCCCAGCAGGTCATCTGAGGTGAACACCCCGGTGATCTCGCCCAGGGATTGCTGGGCCAGGTGCAGCTCTTCGGCCAGCAGTTCGCCGGCCCGGTATTGCTCCAGCTGTGCGGTGCCGGCATCGAGATGGGCGGCGGCCCGGGTGAGCGCGTCGAGGTGGCGGCGGCGCGCGCTGAAGACGCCCTCGCCGGCGCCGGTATAGCCCATGCTTTGCTTGAGGTGCCGCCGCAGCAGATCCAGCCCGGTGCCGTGACGGGCGGAAAGATAGATGTGCACCTCGTCACCTTCCGGTTGCGATGCAGCGGCACGGCCGCTGAGATCAATCTTGTTGTGGATGAAGGTGACCGGCAGGCGCTGCGGCAGGCGCGCCAGGATCGCCCGCTCCGCCGTGCCGATCCCGGTCTGATCGTCGACCAGCAGCAGCACGCCGTCGGCGCGCTCGATCTCGACCCAGGCGCGGCGCACCCCTTCCTGTTCGATGGCGTCGCCGCTGTCGCGCAGGCCGGCGGTGTCGATGATGTGCAGCGGCATGCCGTCGATGCTGATCTGCTCACGCAGCACGTCGCGGGTGGTGCCCGGAATGTCGGTGACGATGGCGCTGTCGCGCCCGGCCAGGGCATTGAGCAGGCTGGACTTGCCGGCATTGGGCAGGCCCGCCAGCACCACGTTCATGCCCTCGCGCAACAGGCTGCCCTGGCGGGCAGCTTCCTGCACGGCACGCAGCTGTTCGCGCAGGGCATGGAGCCGCGCCGTGACGACGCCGTCGGCGAGAAAGTCCACCTCCTCTTCCGGAAAGTCGATGGCCGCTTCCACGTAGAGGCGCAGTTGAATCAGTTCCTCGGTCAGATCCTGTACGCGCCGGGAAAACTCGCCTTGCAGGGAGCGCAGGGCGCAGCGCGCCGCCTGCACCGAACCGCTGTCGATGAGATCGGCAATGGCCTCGGCCTGGGCCAGATCCAGTTTGTCGTTGAGAAAGGCGCGCTGGGAAAATTCGCCCGGCAGGGCGTTGCGCGCGCCGAGCTGGACCGCCGTTTCCAGCAGCAGATCCATGACCACCGGCCCGCCGTGGCCTTGCAGCTCGAGCACATCCTCGCCGGTGAAGGAATGGGGCGCGGCGAAAAACAGGGCGATGCCCATGTCCAGTACGGTGCCGTCGATGCTGCGGAAGGGCAGGTAGTCGGCGCGGCGCGGCGGCGGACACTGTCCGAGCATGCGCTCGGCGATGGCCATGGCGGCGGGGCCGGAAATGCGCACGATGCCGACGCCGCCGCGCCCGGACGGCGTGGCGACGGCGGCAATGGTGTCAGCGGCGCGGGTGATGCCTGAGGTGTGCGGGCGGGGCGGCCTGATGCTCACGACGGCACGCGCTCACGCCCGCGCGGGCTCTATGCCTTTACGACGTAGCGGGTGATGAACCACTGCTGGGTCACCGAGAGGACGTTGTTGACCACCCAGTACAGCACCAGTCCCGCCGGGAAGAAGGCGAAAAACACCGTGAACACGATGGGCAGGGCCATCATCACCTTGGCCTGGATGGGATCCATGGGCGTGGGATTGAGACGATGCTGCGCCAGCATGCTGATACCCATCAGGATCGGCAGCACGTAATACGGATCCATGGCGGACAGATCGTTGATCCACAGGATCCACGGTGCCTGGCGCAGCTCGACGCTCTCCAGCAGCACCCAGTACAGGGCGATGAACACGGGGATCTGCACCAGGATGGGAAGACAGCCGCCCAGCGGATTGATCTTCTCCTCCTTGTACATCTTCATCATCGCTTCGTTCATCTTCTGCCGGTCGTCGCCGTAGCGCTCCTTCAGCGCCGTCAGGCGCGGGGTCAGCTTGCGCATATTGGCCATGGAGCGGTAGCTGGTGGCGGACAGCTTGTAGAACGCCAGCTTAATCAGCAGCGTCAGCAGAATGATCGACCAGCCCCAGTTGCCCACCAGCTTGTGGATCTGCTTCATCAGCCAGAAGATGGGATCGGCGATAAAGGTAAGCTTGCCGTAGTCGACGGTCAGCGCCAGGCCTTCAGCGACGTCGCCCAGCTGGTCCTGCTTCTTGGGGCCGGCGTACAGGCGCGCCTTGAAGGTCGCCTCGGCGCCGGGCGCCACGGCCTTGCCGTCGCCGATCATGCCGAGGAGGTAGCGGTTATCGCCCAGAGACCGGCTGTAGTAATCGTGGCTGGCATCCTGCGGCGGGATCCAGGCGCCGACGAAGTAGTGCTGAATCATGGCGGCCCAGCCGCCGGTGAGGGGACGGCTCAGCGCGTTCTTGTCCATGGCGTCGAAGTCGATCTTCTCGTACTTCACTTCCTTGCCGTGGATCACGCCGCCGGTATAGGTGTAGATGCCGAAGGCACTCTTGCTCTCGGTGGGACGCTGGCGCTGCAGCTGGTAGTAGGCATGGGCAGCCCAGGGCTGGGCCGACTGGTTGCGCACGGTGTAGTCCATGTCGACCACATAGCTGCCGCGGTGGAAGGTGTAGACCTTGTCCACCTGGACGCCGCTTTCGTCGCGCCACTGCAACCGCACCTGCAACTGGTCCTGGCCGTCGGCGAGGCGGTATTCGTCCTGCTCGGCCTGGTACACGGCGTAGTGATCGGGCACCTGGGCGGCGTCGGTACCACTGCCCGGGCGCAGGCCGGACTGGGCGATGAACAACAGGTTGCCGCTGTCGTCGAGCAGACGGGTGGGTTCGTCTTTCTTGTCGATGGAGACCGGGTACTCAATCAGATCGGCGCGACGCAGGTCGCCGCCCTGGGTATCGATCTCCACGGCATATACATCGGTGTAGACATGCAGGCGCCTGGCGCTGGCCAGGCCTTCACGCATTTCCGGTACGGCACCGGCGCGGGTGGCGGTCGACGGCAGGTCGTCGGCGGATGCGGCGGCGCCCGGCGCCTGGCTGGCGGCGATCTGCGCCGGCGGCTGCGGACCGTAGTCCTTCTGCCAGGCCTGATAGAGCATCAGCAGAACGAATGAGAGCGCGATTACGAGCAGCAGGCGTTGGAAGTCCATGGGTCTTTAGTCTTTCTCGTCGGGAACCGGATCGTATCCACCTTCATGCCAGGGATGACAGCGGCCCAGGCGGCGCAATGTCATCCACCCGCCGCGCCAGGCGCCGTAGCGCTCGATGGCCTGATGGGCATAACAGGAACATGTCGGATGGAAACGGCAATTGTTGCCCAGAAACGGGCTGATGAGGTAGCGGTAGGCGCCTATGAGCAGGATAAGGATTTTTTGCATCGCTCTGCCAGCTCTTCCCAGCTCCTGTCTATGGCGGCGCGCAATTCCTGCACGGGGATGCGGTCGATGCCGGCGCGACCCAGAACTACGATGTCGACACCGCCCAGGCGGTGTTGGTGCAAACGGAAGCTTTCGCGCAACTGGCGCCGGATGCGGTTGCGCCCTACGGCGCGTCGGACCTGTCGCTTGCTCAGTGCGACCCCCAGCCTGGGGTGATCGAGCGTGTTGGCCACTGCCAGCAGGGTGAAGACGGCGCCGGATACGCGCCAGTCCGCCCCCTTGAAGATCCGCTGGAATTCCGCCGGCCGCAACAGCCGGCGGTCGCGCGGAAAGCCAAACGCGCCGTGCAAGACGCGGGCGCGGTCAGACGGTCAGGCGGGCACGACCCTTGGCGCGACGGGCCTTGAGGATCCTGCGGCCGTTCTTGGTCGCCATGCGGGCACGGAAACCATGGGTGCGCTTCTGCTTCAGAACGCTGGGTTGAAAGGTTCTTTTCATGATAATACTCGTCCGGTTTCAGTGATCTGCGCGGCCCGGTTTCGGGCCACGGAAAAAAGAGGCGCAAAATACTGTGAATCCACCTCTGTTGTCAATAACGGTGCTGCCCTGAAGCTGTCCGGGGGGTGTGGATAACTTTGCCGTTCGGGTATAGACTTCCCCCTCTTTCGCGCCCGGTATCAAGAGAGCTTTTCGTGGCAGAACCCCTGTGGCAGCAATGTCTTGATCGTCTGGAAGACGAGCTGCCGGCCCAACAGTTCAACACCTGGATCCGTCCCCTGCACGCGGAACGGGAGCCCGACGCCCTGCGTCTGCTGGCCCCCAACCGCTTCGTGCTGGATTGGGTCAAGGATCGCTACGGCGAGCAGATCATCACCTTCGCCCGCCAGATCAGCGGCAACGGGGGGCTGCGCCTGATTCTGGAAATCGGCAGCCGCAAAAAGCCGGTGGAAGCGCCGGCCCATGCCACCCGCCCCGCTCCCGCCGCGCCGGCCGCCGGTGTAAGCGAACCGCCGGCGCGGGCCACGGGCAGCGCCCGCCGCAACAACCTGAACAGCAATTTCACCTTCGAAAACTTCGTCGAGGGCAAGTCCAACCAGCTCGCCCGGGCTGCCTCGGTGCAGGTCGCCGGCAACCCCGGCCAGGCCTATAACCCGTTGTTTTTATATGGTGGCGTCGGTCTCGGCAAGACCCACCTGATGCATGCCATCGGCAATATGATTTTGCAGCAACGCCCCGGGGCCAACGTGGTCTACCTCCACTCGGAGCGTTTTGTGGCAGACATGGTGAAAGCGCTGCAACACAACGCGATCAACGAATTCAAGCGTCACTATCGCTCGGTGGATGCGCTGCTTATCGACGATATCCAGTTTTTTGCCGGCAAGGAACGCTCCCAGGAGGAGTTCTTCCACACCTTCAACGCCCTGCTGGAAGGACAGCAGCAGGTCATCCTTACCTGCGATCGCTATCCCAAGGAAGTGGACGGACTGGAGGAACGGCTCAAGTCCCGTTTCGGCTGGGGCCTGACCGTGGCCATCGAACCGCCCGAACTGGAAACCCGCGTTGCCATATTGATGAGCAAGGCGCAGCAGGCCGGCGCGGCCCTGCCGCCGGAAGTGGCGTTCTTTATCGCCAAGCGCATCCGCTCCAATATCCGTGAACTGGAAGGCGCCCTGCGGCGCGTCATCGCCAACGCCCATTTCACCGCGCGGCCCATCACCCTGGATTTCGCCAAGGAAGCGCTGAGCGATCTGCTGGCCCTGCAGGAAAAACTGGTCACCATAGAAAACATACAGAAGACGGTGGCGGAGTATTATAAAATCCGCGTAGCAGACCTGTTGTCCAAACGCCGCAGCCGTTCGGTGGCGCGGCCTCGGCAACTGGCGATGTCGCTGGCCAAGGAACTGACCAGCCACAGTCTGCCGGAGATAGGCGATGCCTTTGGCGGCCGGGATCACACCACCGTCATCCACGCCTGCCGCAAGATTAAGGAGTTGAAGGAAACCGAACCACGCATAGGGGAAGACTATGCAAACCTGTTGAGAACGCTGTCCACATGATGTGGGCAGGCTGTGGGTAACTTTGTGGATTTTTCCCCTGTGGATAAAGCCACTGTTTATGCACAGGTAATACACGGTTGCCCACCGCAATTCGGCACGGTTTCAACCCTTATAATATATTGATTATTATAGTTAATTTGCGCTTATACACAGATTTCAGGCGCTATAGTAGTTGTTACAACAGGTTTACATAAATAAATAATGAATAACTAGCGTAGGGGCAAAGGACATGAAATTCACCATTTCGCGCGAAGCGTTGCTCAAACCCTTACAGGTCGTCGGTGGAGTCGTCGAAAAACGGCAAACGCTGCCCATCCTGGCCAATGTGTTGATCCAGGTGGACAAAGGAAAGCTGACGCTTACCGGTACCGACCTGGAAGTGGAGCTTACGGCCACCGCCCTGGTCGAAAACAGTGTCGATGGTGAAATTACAGTTCCGGCGCGGAAATTCAGCGATATCTGCCGGGCCCTGCCGGATCAGGCGACGATCGAAGTATCACTGGACGGTGACAAGGCCCTGATACGTTCAGGCAAGAGCCGTTTCTCGCTCAGCACCCTGCCGGCAACGGAATACCCCGCCACCGAAGGAGTAACCGGAGCCTTTCGGCTTACTCTGGCGCAGGACGTATTCAAAGGACTGCTGGAGCAAACTCATTTCTGCATGGCGAACCAGGATGTGCGTTATTACCTGAACGGCATGCTGCTGGAGATGAAAACCGGGCAGTTGCGCACGGTGGCCACCGACGGCCACCGTCTGGCCATCAGCGAAGTCGACTGTCCGGACGTTGCCGGTGAAGAGCGACAGGTCATCATCCCGCGCAAGGGCGTGCTGGAGTTGAGCCGCTTGTTGGGCGACGGCGAGACAACCTGTGAGTTGGTGGTGAGCAGCAACCATATCCGCGTTGCGCTGGGCGATATCGTAATGACCTCCAAGCTGGTGGATGGGCGTTTTCCCGACTATGACCGTGTCGTACCCAAGGCGGGTGAGCGGCAGGTAACGGCGGATCGAAACCTGCTGCGCCAGGCGCTGCAGCGCACTTCGATACTCTCCAATGAAAAGTATCGAGGCATCCGCCTGCAATTCGAGCACAACCTGCTTAAGGCCACCGTGAACAACCCGGAGCAGGAAGAAGCGGAAGAAGAAGTGGAAGTGGAGTACGACGGCTCGGAGTTCGAGATAGGTTTCAATGTGTCCTACGTCCTGGATGCACTCAATGTGGTGAAGCAGGACCAGGTGGTATTGAGCATGACCGACGCCAACAGCAGCTGCCTCATACACGGCGCCGGAGATTCGGCGTCGCGCTATGTGGTCATGCCGATGCGGCTGTAATTCAGATCGGCCATGAAAGTAGCCTCATGGCGTTAAAGCATCTCGAGGTCAGTGGGCTACGCAACCTGACCTCTGTCGTTTTCGATTCCTCCCCTGCGCTCAATCTTTTGGTGGGCGCAAACGGCAGTGGCAAAACTACCGTACTTGAAGCAATTCATTTGCTGGGGATGGCCCGTTCATTTCGTACGCCTCATGCGCGTAAGCTTATCCAGCAAGGCAAAACCGCCGCGACTATCTTTGGCCGTATAGAGGCCGCAGGTGTGGAGCATGCGGTCGGGGTGCAAAAAACCACGGCCGATATTACCCAGCTACGGGTCGATGGCCAAAGGCTGGAGTCTGCCTCCCGGCTGGCGGAGATTTTGCCTCTCCAGCTGATTACGCCCGAATCGCACAGTTTGCTCACCGGTGAGCCCCGGGAGCGCAGGGCTTACCTGGACTGGGGCTTGTTCCACGTGGAACATGGATTTTTGGAACTGTGGAAGCGCTACCGCAGGTTTCTTGAGCAGCGTAATGCGGCCCTGCGCAACGGGGCAGGTGCGGCCGAACTGGAGCAATGGGAGCGCGGCCTTTCGGAAAGCGGCGAAACAGTTGCCAAGCTCAGATCATCCTATATCCAGCAGATCACGCCCGTGTTCGGCAGCATCTACGCCAGGCTATTGGCTGACGAGCCGCCCCGTTTGGCCGCTCGCCGGGGTTGGCCCAAAGAGCTGTCCTTACTGGAAGCGCTGGAAAAGAACCGCAACAGCGAAGGCGCACTGGGGTACACCCTCTCCGGCCCCCACCGGGCAGATTTCAGGTTGGTACTCCCGTCGTTGCTCGACGCCGCGGAAACACTTTCCCGCGGACAGCAGAAGTTGGCGGTATGTGCACTGCGGATAGCCCAGATGCAGCATTTGCAGGAGGTCACGGGAAGGCGATGCACCCTGCTGCTTGACGACTTGCCGGCAGAACTGGACGTGGACAAGCGCCGGGTTCTCATGGAAGTGGTGGCCGCCAGCGGCGCTCAATGCTTCGTTACCGCTACGGACGGCGACCTCGTCGATACATCACCATGGGAAGAAGCGTCCGTGTTCCACGTGGAACATGGTGTTGTAGTGGAAGTGGTATAATGCCGCCCACACAAGGGAGTTGATGCATGAGCGAGAAAACTTACGATTCCTCCAATATCAAGGTCCTGAAAGGGCTTGATGCGGTCCGCAAACGCCCGGGCATGTACATCGGCGATACGGACGACGGCACCGGCCTGCATCACATGGTGTTCGAGGTGGTCGATAACTCCATCGACGAAGCACTGGCCGGCTATTGCACCCAAATCGACGTCATTATCCACAGCGATTCGTCGGTTACGGTGCGGGACGACGGCCGCGGCATTCCCGTCGACATCCACCCCGAAGAAGGGTGCTCCGCCGCCCAGGTCATCATGACCATCCTCCATGCGGGCGGTAAGTTCGACGACAACTCATATAAGGTATCGGGCGGGCTGCACGGCGTGGGTGTATCCGTCGTCAACGCCCTGTCCGAGACCCTCAAGCTCACCATCCGCCGTGACGGTAAGCTGCACCAGCAGGAATACCGTTTGGGCGATCCGGTTGCACCGCTGGCCGTGGTGGGTGAAACCACCGGCACCGGGACCGAGGTGCGCTTCAAACCCTCCTCCGAGATCTTCACCCAGACGGAATTCCACTACGACATCCTGGCCAAGCGCCTGCGCGAACTGTCATTCCTGAACTCGGGTGTGCGCATCCATCTGGCGGACGAAGTCAGCGCCAAGGAAGATACCTTCGAATACCAGGGTGGTATCCGCGCCTTCGTCGAGCATCTGAACCGCAACAAGACCCCCTTGCACAGCACCGTGTTTTACTTCAGCGGTGAACGTGACGGTGTGGGTGTCGAAGTGGCCATGCAGTGGAATGACTCCTACCAGGAAAATATCTACTGCTTTACCAACAATATCCCCCAGCGCGACGGCGGCACCCACCTGGCCGGCCTGCGTAGCGCCCTGACCCGTATGCTCAACCAGTACATCGAGCAGGAGGGCTTGGCCAAGAAGGCCAAGGTGGCCACCAGCGGCGATGATGCCCGCGAGGGCCTGACCGCTGTGCTTTCCATCAAGGTGCGCGATCCCAAGTTCTCCTCCCAGACCAAGGAAAAGCTGGTTTCGTCCGAGGTGAAGACGGCCGTCGAATCCCTGATGGCGGAGAAGTTCCAGGAATACCTGTGGGAAAACCCCGCCGATGCCAAGATCGTTGCCGGCAAGGTGGTCGATGCCGCCCGCGCCCGCGAGGCGGCACGCAAGGCGCGCGAAATGACCCGCCGCAAGGGCGCGCTGGATGTCGCCGGCCTGCCCGGCAAGCTGGCCGACTGCCAGGAGAAGGATCCCGCGCTGTCCGAACTGTTCCTGGTCGAGGGTGATTCCGCCGGCGGTTCCGCCAAGCAGGGCCGCGATCGCCGCACACAGGCCATCCTGCCCCTCAAGGGCAAGATCCTGAATGTGGAGAAGGCCCGATTCGACAAGATGCTGTCGTCCGCGGAAGTCGGAACCCTGATCACCGCTTTGGGCTGCGGCATCGGCCGCGACGAGTTCAACCCGGACAAGCTGCGCTATCACCGCATCATCATCATGACCGATGCCGACGTGGACGGTTCGCACATCCGTACCCTGCTGCTGACCTTCTTCTACCGCCAGATGCCGGAGCTGATCGAGCGCGGCCACATCTATATCGCCCAGCCGCCCCTGTTCAAGGTCAAGAAGGGAAAGCAGGAGCGCTACGTCAAGGATGAGCAGGAGCTGAACGCCAATCTTTTGCAGCAAGCCATTGATAGTTCGAGTCTTTTTATCGATCCCGATGCTCCGCCGCTGACCGGGGTGGCGCTGGAAGGCCTGGCGCGCCAGTATCAGGCGGTCATGGGTGGCATCCAGCGCCTGGGCCGCCGCTACAACGGCCGCATCCTGGAAAAGATGATCAGCATGCTTCCGCTGGCGGAGCTTGAGTTCCGCGATGCCGCCAAGACCGCGCCCTGGTTTGAGGAACTGGTGGCCCGGCTCAACGGCGACGACGCCGGCGAGCGTCGCTACGAGCTGCACCTGGACTATGCTCCGGACGGCGCCGTGGAAACGGCGCAGCTGACCGAATGGCGCCACGGTGTGTCCAGCGATTACCTTTATACCAGTGACTTCGTCTCCACCCCGGAGTACCAGGCCATCGCCAAACTGGCCGGCGAGTTGCAGGGCCTGATTGGTGCAGGGGCCTATGTGCAGCGCGGTGAGCGCCGCACCGAGGTATCCAGCTTCCGCCAGGCGCTGGAATGGCTGCTGGATGACGCCCGCCGCGGTCAGACGATCCAGCGCTACAAGGGCCTGGGCGAAATGAACCCGGAGCAGTTGTGGGAAACCACCCTCAACCAGGAAGGCCGCCGTCTGCTGCAGGTGCGCATCGAGGATGCCATCGCCGCCGACGAGGTGTTTTCCACCCTGATGGGCGACAACGTCGAGCCGCGCCGCGATTTCATCGAGGCCAACGCGCTCTACGTGAGCAATTTGGACGTGTAAACACGAGGCCTGCCGGCCCAATGAAAAAGGGGAAGGTGTTGCCACCTTCCCCTTTTTTGTGTCCGGCCTCGGGAGCCGGATCGGATAGCGCCTATTCCTGGTGATACTTGGCGATCAGCTCCACCTCGTTCTTCGAACCCAGGATCACCGGCACGCGCTGGTGCAGGTTGCTGGGCTGGATGTCGAGGATGCGGTGCTGGCCGGTGATGGCGGCGCCGCCGGCCTGCTCGACGATGAAGCCCATGGGGTTGGCTTCGTACATCAGGCGCAGTTTGCCCTCGATGCCCTTGGCCTTCATCTTGCTGTCCAGCGGGTACATGAACACGCCGCCGCGGGTCAGGATGCGGTGCACTTCGGCCACCATGGAGGCGATCCAACGCATGTTGAAGTCGCTGCCGCGCGGGCCTTCCTTGCCGGCCAGGCATTCGTCCACATAACGCTTCACCGGGGCTTCCCAGAAACGCATGTTGGAGGCGTTGATGGCGAACTCGCGGGTGTCAGCGGGAATGGTCATGTTGGGGTGAGTAAGTACAAACTCACCGATATTCTGGTCCAGGGTGAAACCATTCACGCCGCGGCCGGTGGTCAGCACCATCATGGTCGACGGGCCGTACAGGGCATAGCCGGCACACACCTGTTCGGTGCCGCGCTGCAGGAAGTCCTCGGCGCTGGGGTTCACGCAGTTGCCTTTGCAGCGCAGGATGGAAAAGATGGTGCCGACGGAGACGTTGACATCGATGTTGGACGAGCCGTCCAGCGGGTCGAAGGTCATCAGGTACTTGCCGCGCGGATACTGGCTGGGGATCTGGTAGACATCCTCCATCTCCTCGGAGGCCATGGCGGCCAGGTGACCGGCCCATTCGTTGGACTTGAGGAACACCTCGTTGGAGATCACGTCCATCTTCTTCTGGTCTTCGCCCTGCACGTTCTCGGAACCGGCCGCGCCCAGCACGCCCACCAGGGCGCCGTGGTTGACCAGGTTGGAGATCACCTTGCAGGCGGTGACCACGTCGTTGAGCAGCGAGGTGAAGTCGCCGGTGGCGCCGGGGATGTGGCGCTGTTCCTCGATAATGAACTGCGTAATGGTAGTGCGATGATTGTGCATGTCGATGCTTCCTGAAGTTTAAAAAAAAAAACCTGCTCCCGGGACTGTAATCGCCCCGTTGCCCACGGTCGGGTTGGAGTGTGCGGCTGAAGCGCCGCGCTTAAAAATTGAGTTATGCCACTATATCACGGACTGATGGCGGGACTCGATACCCCACCGCTCAGGTCGGCAGGGTGGTGATGCGGGGCATGGTGCCCTCAATCCAGGCCTCGACCCGGCTGTTGATCTCCCCGGTATCCATTCCCCGCGGATCGATGACCGGCCCGATCACCACGCTGATCACGCCGGGATGTTTGATGATGCTGTTGCGGCGCCAGAACTCGCCGGCATTGTGGGCCACGGGGACCACCGGGTAGCCGCTCTTCTTCGCCAGCATGGCGCCGCCGATGTTGTACTTGCCGTGGACGCCCGGCGCCATGCGCGTCCCTTCGGGGAAGATCACGATCCACAACCCCCTCTTGAGGCGATCGGTGCCCTGCTCCACCACCTGCTGCAAGGCCTTGCGTCCGGCCGTGCGATCGATGGCGACGGCGCGCAGCACGGCCAGCCCCCAGCCGCCGATGGGGATGTGCAGCAGGGAACGCTTGAGCACCCAGGTCTGCGCCGGGAAGATGCGCTGAAACACCAGCGTCTCCCAGGCCGACTGGTGTTTGGCAAGAATGATGGCCGGTCCGGGCGGGATGTTTTCCCGGCCTTCGACGCGGTATTTGAGCTTGCAGGTAACTTCCAGCCACCACAGGGAAAAGCGGGTCCATTGTGTGACCACGCGGAAGCGTGGCTGCAGCGGCAATACTATCGCGCCAAGAATGAACGGCGCATAGACCACCAGAGCAACCAATACCCCGAAATAGAACAGCAGTGAGCGCAATAAGAGCATAGGGCCTCAGGTAAGCAAAGAGTCGACGGTGGCGGCCAGATCCGGAAAGACGGGTACGCCTTCCAGGCCCTTGCCCTTGGCCAGGGTGCGCTCCCCCTTGCCGGTACGTACCAGTATCGGTGCTGCACCGACGGCGATAGCCGCCTCCAGGTCGCGGAGCGAGTCTCCTACCGCCGGAACCCCATGCAGGGAAACCTGCAGGCGGGCTTCGATGTCCCGGAACAGGCCGGATTTGGGTTTGCGGCAGTCGCAATTATCGTCGGGGCCGTGCGGACAGTAAAAAATGGCTTCGATCTGTCCGCCGAGCCCGGCCAGCAGCCGGTGCAGCTTGTCGTGTATGCGTTGCAGGGTGGCAAGATCGTAGTAGCCGCGCGCCACCCCCGACTGGTTGGTGACCACCACCACGCGCCAGCCGGCCTGGGTCAGGCGGGCGATGGCTTCCAGGCTGCCGGGAATGGGGATGAACTCCTCCGGTGACTTGATGTATTCGTCGGAGTCCTGGTTGATGACGCCGTCGCGGTCGAGGACGATCAGTTTCACCATGGTCAGTCCCGGAACTCGGACACGCGGATGCGGCCGTTCACCATCTTCGACTCGCGCTGCATGATTTTGTCCATCTTCATCCAGAAGGCCTGCTTCAGGTCGAAGTCTGCGGCGATGCCGGTGCCGATGAGCAGGATGAACAGGTCGGCCACCTCCTCCGCCAGCTGCTCCTTCGGCTTGCCCTTGGTGATGGCGGCGCCGATCTCGCCCAGCTCTTCGGCCATCAGGGCCATGCGGTAGGTCAGTTCTTCGCCGCCCTTGTTCCTGAAGTCGTGCTTGTCGTGGAAAGCCTGCACGGCGGCAAGCATGGCGGCGTAGGAGTCGGTGTTGCGGTCGGTCATCACGGGCACCCCAAATCGCTGTTTGTAGGGTGCGCACCGCGCACCGTTTCTGTTCGGGCGGCGCGGCGCACGTGGTGCGCGATGCGCACCCTACGGATGTTCAACCCTGCAACCGCGACAAGTCTGCCGCTTGCAGGAACAGATCGGACAGGCGCTTCAGCAGGGCAAGGCGGTTGGCGCGCAGCGCGGCATCGTCGGCCATCACCATCACCTGATCGAAAAACGCATCCACCACGCCGCGCAGACCGGCAAGCTGGCACAAGGCCTCGGTATAGTTGCGCTGGGCGAACAGCGGCGCAACCTTGCCGGCCATGGCGTCGATCTGCTCGGCCAAATCCTTTTCCGCGGCCTCGGCCAGCAGATTCTTGTCGACGCTGCCGGTTACGCTCCCCTCGGCCTGACGCAGTATGTTGGCGATGCGTTTGTTGGCGGCGGCCAGGGCCTCCGCCTCCGGCAGCTTGCGGAAGATGGTCACGGCGCGCACGCGGGCGTCGAAATCCCGCGGCCGGGTCGGCCTCTGCGCCAGCACGGCGTCGAAGGTATCGTGCGCCACGCCGCTGTCGGCATAGTAGGCGCGCAGGCGCTCCAGCATGAATTCCAGCACCTGATCGGCGGTGTCCGGCTCCAGCTTCACGCCGACGGCGGCGTAGTTGCCGGCGGCCTCCAGCAGCAGGGCCTGCAGATCCAGATCGAGCCCGTTTTCAATAATGGTGCGCAGCACGCCCAGGGTGGCGCGGCGCAGGGCGAAGGGGTCCTTGTCGCCGGTGGGCGGCTGCTTGATGCCGAAGATGCCCACCAGAGTATCGAGGCGATCGGCGATGGCCAGCGCCTGGCCGGTGCGCGTTTCCGGCAGCTGGTCGCCGGCGTAGCGCGGCATGTACTGCTCGTCCAGCGCGGCGGCCACCTCGGCATCCTCGCCGTCGTGGGCGGCGTAATAGCGGCCCATGATGCCCTGCAATTCCGGGAACTCGCCCACCATATTGGTGAGCAGATCGCACTTGGACAGCTCGCCGGCGCGGGTGGCCAGCTTGGCGTCACCGCCGATTTGCGTGGCAATCACTGCAGCCAGTCTGGCGGCGCGGGCGCTCTTGTCGGCCAGGGTGCCCAGCTTGTTCTGGAACACCACGTTCTTCAGCGCGGCACCGTGGGCCGACAGCTTCTGCTTGCGGTCCTGATTCCAGAAGAAATCGGCGTCGGTGAGGCGCGGGCGCACCACGCGCTCGTTGCCTTCGCGCACATGGCGCGGGTCCTGGCTTTCGATGTTGCTCAGGGTGATGAAGTACGGCAGCAGTCGGCCTTCGCCATTCTGCACCGGGAAATACTTCTGGTTACCCTTCATGGTGGAGATCAGCGCCTCGGCCGGCACCTCCAGGAAGCGTTCCTCGAACTTGCCGGTGACCGCCACCGGCCATTCCACCAGACCGGCCACCTCGTCCAGCAGATCTTCGTCGATAAGGGCCTCTCCGCCCACGGCGGCAGCAGCCTCCAGCACCTGGGCGCGCACCGCCTCGCGGCGAGCGGCAAAGTCGGCCACCACCTTGCCTTCCGTCTCCAGCAGCGGCGCGTAGGCGGCGGGCTCGCCCAGGTACAGCTGACCCGGGCTCATGAAGCGATGGCCACGGGTCTCACGCCCGCTGCGGGTGGCAAGGATCTCGCAGTCGATGACGTCCGTACCGAACAGCATCACCACCCAGTGCACCGGCCGCACGAACTCCGCGTCGAGGCTGCCCCAGCGCATGCGCTTGGGGATCGGCAGCTTGTCCAGGGAGGTTTGCACGATCTCCGGCAGCAGCTCGGCGGTGGGACGGCCCTGCTGCTGCGAGCGGTGCACCAGCCAGGCGCCCTTGTCGGTCTTGAGGTGGTCCAGCTGATCGACCTCCACGCCGCAGGACGCAGCAAAGCCCTTGGCGGCCTGGGTGGGGTTGCCCTCGCCGTCGAAGGCGGCGGTCAGCGCCGGGCCGCGGCGCTCCACTTCCTTATCCGGCTGGGCCACGGCCAGCTCCTTCACCAGCACCGCCAGGCGGCGCGGGGTGGCGTAGAACTGCACCTCGCCACGTGTGAGGTCGGCCTTGGCCAGGCCTTCCTTGACGCCTTCGCCGAAGGCGGTCATCAGGCGCTTGAGGGCCTTCGGCGGCAGCTCTTCAGTGCCGATCTCAACCAGAAAATCTTGTCTCGTACTCATCAGATAGTCCTTTTTACCCTTACGACGCCGAAGCTCGTTGAACACGGGTTAAAACCGAATCTGCCGCAGAGACGCAGAGGGTTTTACATCCAGTTCCTCTGCGCCTCCGCGTCTCTGCGGCAAGGGGTTTGAAGTTCATTTTTTCCCAGCGAGCATCGGGAAGCTCAGCGCCTCGCGGCGGTCGTAATAGGCCTGGGCCACGGCGCGGGCCAGCTGGCGCACGCGCAGGATATAGCGCTGGCGTTCAGTGACGGAGATGGCCTTGCGCGCATCGAGCAGGTTGAAGGTGTGGGAGGTCTTCAGCACCATCTCGTAGGCCGGCAACGGCAGGCCGAGGTCGATGAGGCGCTGGCTTTCGCCCTCGTAGAAATCGAAGTGCTTGAACAGGGTGTCCACGTCGGCGTGTTCGAAGTTGAAGGTGGACATCTCCACCTCGTTCTGGTGGAACACGTCGCCATAGGTGACCTTGCCCAGGGGACCGTCGGTCCACACCAGGTCGAACACGCTTTCCACGCCCTGGAGATACATGGCGATGCGCTCCAGGCCGTAGGTGATTTCGCCGGTGACCGGCCGGCATTCCAGGCCGCCCACCTGCTGGAAATAGGTGAACTGGGTGACTTCCATGCCGTTGAGCCAGATCTCCCAGCCCAGGCCCCAGGCTCCCAGGGTGGGCGACTCCCAGTTGTCCTCCACGAAGCGGATGTCATGCACCAGCGGGTCCAGGCCCAGCATGCGCAGGGAGCCGAGGTACAGTTCCTGGATGTCGAGGGGCGAGGGCTTGATCACCACCTGGAACTGGTAATAGTGCTGCAGGCGGTTGGGATTCTCGCCATAGCGGCCGTCGGCCGGGCGGCGCGAGGGCTGTACGTAAGCGGCGCTCCAGGGCTCCGGGCCGATGGCGCGCAAAAAGGTGGCCGGGTGAAAGGTGCCGGCGCCCACTTCCATGTCGTAGGGCTGGAGGATCACACAGCCCTGCCCGGCCCAATACTCCTGCAAAGCCAGGATCAACCCCTGAAAGGTCGATACATCCCGCGCCGTCTTTTTCATGACATCCCCGTAATCCGTCCGGTACAAAAGTCGCGAATTATAGCGCGCGGGAAGACGCGCGGGTAAGCGCTTTTCCCGGACCGGGGCGGGGTGTCGCCCCTGGGGTGGGTCCCGCCGTAGCGGCGGCGGCGGCCCTTTTGGGTTAAAATGCGGCGCTCATTTTCCCGCCACTCCGAAGGTTTCATGTCTCAAGCTAAGCGCAAGGCCGTCGCCCTGGTTTCCGGCGGGCTCGATTCCATGCTCGCCGTTCGCGTCATCCAGGAGCAGGGCATTCACGTCGAGGGCATCAATTTCTACACCGGCTTCTGTGTGGAGGGGCATACCCACGCCATCCGCAAGAAGGACCAGGGCAAGGACAAGCGCAACAACGCCCTGTGGGTGGCGGAACAGCTGGGCATCAAGCTGCACATCATCGACATCGTCGAGGAATACAAGGATGTGCTGCTCAACCCCAAGCACGGCTACGGCGCCAACATGAACCCCTGCCTGGACTGCAAGATATTCATGGTGCACAAGGCGCTGGAGTGGGCCGATAAGAACGGCTTCGATTTCATCATCACCGGCGAGGTGGTGGGCCAGCGGCCCATGTCGCAGCGCAAGGACACCATGCCGGTGGTGGCGCGCGAGTCCGGCGCGCAGGATCGCCTGTTGCGTCCCCTGTGCGCGAAGAACCTGCCGGCCACCCTGCCCGAGCGCGAAGGCTGGGTGGACCGAGAAAAGCTATACGACTTCTCCGGCCGCAGCCGCAAGCCGCAAATGGCCCTGGCGGCACAGTTCGGCTTCAGCGACTACGCGACCCCGGCGGGCGGTTGCTGCTTCCTCACCGACGAGGCTTATTCGCGCAAGCTGGTGGATCTGTGGCAGGCGCGGGGCAAGCGCGAATATGAAATGGACGACATCATGCTGCTCAAGGTGGGGCGCCACATCCGGCCGGCGCCGCACTACAAGCTGATCGTCGGCCGCGAAGAGGGTGAGAACAACTTCCTCGAAGGCTACCGCAAGATCTATATCCACCTGCGCCCGATCAGCCATACCGGCCCTCTGGTGCTGCTGGACGGCGAGGCAAGCGAGGAGGACATCGTGCTCGCCGCGCGCATCACCGCGCGCTATTCCAAGGGCCACACCGCCGAACAGGTCACCGTGCAGGTCACCGATCTCAACGGCGTGAGCCGCGAACTGGTGGTGGCGCCCTTGTCGCCGGACGAACTCAAGCCGGAATGGCATTTGTGATGCGGAAGATCGTACCCCAGGGCGGCACGAAGAAGTTCCAACACTCAACGCAGAGACGCAGAGGCGCGGAGGTCGCAGAGGACATTCATTTACATGCTCTGCGCCTCCGCGTCTCTGCGTTGGGTTTTGTCATCGCGTCCTTTGCGCCTCTGCGGTGAGGTTCCTTCATGGCCCGTTATCAGCTCGACGCCCGCCGCCTGCTCTGCCCCATGCCGGTGATCCGTGCCCAGAACCGGGTGGCGGAGCTTCAGCCTGGCGACGTGCTGGAGGTGACCTGCACCGATCCCGGCGCGCTCAACGACATCCCGGCCTGGTGCCGCATCAACGGCCACAGGGTGCTGGCCACCCGCCGCGACGGCAATGAGGTGATCATCGATATTGAGGTGGGCGATGGGACATAACCATCAGCATGCCGCCCTGCCGCAAGGCAACAAGGGCGATGCGCGTTACGAGGCGACGCGCAACGTCACCCTCGTCGGCGCGGTGGTGAACCTGTTCCTGTCCATCGGCAAGGTCGCCATCGGCGTCATCGGCAGCTCGCCCGCGCTGGTGGCCGACGGCGTGCATTCCCTGTCCGATCTGCTGACCGACGTGCTGGTGGTATGGGCAGCCAAGCACGGCAGTCGTGACGCCGACGAGGATCACCCCTATGGCCACGGCCGCATCGAAACGGTGTTCACCGTGGCCCTGGGCGTGGTTCTGCTGCTGGTGGCCGCCGGCATTATTTATGACGCGAGCTCGCGCCTGTTTCATCCGGAACGCCTGACCCAGCCCGGCGTGCTGGCCCTGGTCATGGCTGCCATTTCGGTGGTGTCCAAGGAGGCGCTGTACCTGTACACCCTGCGCGTGGCCAGGCGCATCCGCTCCAACCTGCTCAAGGCCAATGCCTGGCACCACCGTTCCGACGCCATATCCTCCATCGTGGTCATCGTCGGTATCGGCGGCACCATGGCGGGCCTGCCCTACCTGGATGCCATCGCCGCCGCCGCCGTGGGGCTGATGATTGCCAGGATAGCCTGGGAGCTGGGCTGGCAGGCGGTGCACGAATTAATGGATACCGCCCTGGAGGCCGAGCGGGTGGAGGCCATCCGCCGCGTCATCCAGTCCGTGGACGGGGTCAACGAACTGCACACCCTGCGCACCCGGCGCATGGGCGCCGACGCCCTGGTGGACGTGCACATCCAGGTCGATCCCCTGCTCAGCGTGTCGGAAGGACACCACATCAGCGAGCGGGTGCGGCAGAAGGTGGTACGCGAAATCGAGGAAGTGCAGGACGTGCTGGTGCACATCGACCCGGAAGACGACGAACAGATCGCGCTGAGCGCCCATCTGCCCTCGCGTCAGGTGCTGCTGGCGAGGCTGCGGGGTTTCTGGCAGGATAGCCCCGCTGCGGAGCACATACGCCGCGTCACCCTCCATTACCTGGATGGGAAGCTGCGCGTGGAGGTGTATCTGCCCCTGGAACAGGTCGGCGACGAGGCGGAAAGACGCCACCTGACCGAGGTTTTACGGCGGCCGGCGGCCGGGATGGCTGAAATAGAGTCCATCACCGTTTATTACAGCTGACGCACCTAAGTGGTGCGTTTTTGTATTTGTGCGCACCATGTTGGTGCGTGATGGCGCCAGGTCATAGTCCGTACAGGAACTATGATATTTAAAATCAGGCGCTTGCCTGCTGGCATGGTTCATGCACTTATTTGGACACAAAATTCCGGCCGGGAACCGGCCAAACTCGTTGAGCGCTAACCTGGAGGCAGTGAGATGTCTGGTGAAAATGTATTGAATCTGATCAAGGAAAAGGGCGCGAAGTTCGTCGACTTCCGCTTCACCGATACCATCGGCAAAGAGCAGCACGTGACCTACCCGGCCAGCCACATCGACGCCGATACCTTCACCGACGGCGTGATGTTTGACGGCTCCTCCATCTCCGGCTGGAAGCACATCAACGAATCCGACATGATCCTGATGCCGGACCCGAGCACCGCCTACCTGGACCCGTTCGCCGACGAGCCGATGGTCAACGTCACCTGCAACATCGTCGAGCCCTCCACCATGCAGGGCTACGAGCGCGACCCGCGTTCCATCGCCAAGCGCGCCGAGGAATTCCTCAAGTCCACCGGCATCGCCGACACCGCCTTCTTCGGTCCCGAGCCTGAATTCTTCATTTTCGACGACATCCGCTGGGGCGCCGACATGTCCGGCTGCTTCGTCAAGATTGACTCCGAAGAGGCCGACTGGAACTCCGAGCGCGTCTACGCCAACGGCAACATGGGTCACCGCCCCGGCATCAAGGGCGGTTACTTCCCGGTTCCCCCGGTCGACTCCCTGCACGACATCCGCGCCGCCATGTGCCTGGCGATGGAAGAGATCGGCCTGAACGTCGAAGTGCACCACCACGAAGTGGCCACCGCCGGCCAGTGCGAAATCGGCGTGTCCTTCAACACCCTGGTGAAGAAGGCCGACGAAGTGCAGAAGCTGAAGTACGTGGTGCACAACGTGGCCCACGCCTATGGCAAGACCGCCACCTTCATGCCCAAGCCGATGGTCGGTGACAACGGTTCCGGCATGCACGTGCACCAGTCCCTGGCCAAGGGCGGCACCAACCTGTTCTCCGGCAACCTGTACGGCGGCCTGTCCGAGACCGCGCTGTACTACATCGGCGGCATCATCAAGCACGCCCGTGCCCTGAACGCCATCACCAACCCGGGCACCAACAGCTACAAGCGTCTGGTCCCCGGCTTCGAAGCCCCGGTCATGCTGGCCTACTCCGCCCGCAACCGTTCCGCTTCCATCCGTATCCCGTACGTGCAGAACCCGAAGGCCCGCCGCATCGAGACCCGTTTCCCGGACCCGAGCGCCAACCCCTACCTGGCCTTCGCCGCGCTGATGATGGCCGGCCTGGACGGCATCATCAACAAGATCCACCCGGGCGACGCCATGGACAAGGATCTGTATGACCTGCCGCCGGAAGAGGCCAAGGCCATCCCGACCGTGTGCCATGCCCTGGATCAGGCCCTGGACTACCTGGACAAGGATCGCGAGTTCCTGACCCGTGGCGGCGTGTTCACCGACGACGTGATCGATGCCTACATCAAGCTGAAGATGGACGACGTCACGCGCATGCGCATGACCACCCACCCCATCGAGTTCGACATGTACTACAGCCTCTAAGCGAGACTGGAAACACGTTGTTCAGAACGCCCCCGCAAGGGGGCGTTTTGTTTTGGGCCTATTGTTATGCGCTGGAATGTCCTTGGTGCGCACCGCGCAACCTACGTGGGCCTCCTTGCCCCGGTCACTGCGGTAGGGTGCGCACCGCGCACCAACCACCATGTGCATGTACCTTCCGGCGCAGTGCGCGCGCGACAAAGGGACGGCGGGAAGAGCGTAACCCTGCTATATTTCCGCCCATGAAACGACACGTTTTTCTGTTGCTGCTGCCCCTCGCCTTCGCGACGACGGGCGCGTTTGCCCAGGACAAGGGTTACAAAGTCACCCGCCCCGACGGCACGGTGGAATTCACCGATCAGCCGACGGCCGGCGCCCAGGAGATCACCCTGCCCAAGGCGCAAAGCTATGAGCCGCCGCCGCTCCCTGCGGTAACCGAGTCGCCGCCGCCCATACCCCAAGGTCCTCCCTACAGTACGCTGGCCATCACCGCGCCCACCGCGGATCAGACCTTCCAGGACGGCGGGGGGATCGTGACCGTGAGCGTGCGGTTGGAACCGGCACTGCGTAACGGACACCGCCTGGTGATCCTGCTCGACGGCAAGGAGGCCGGGCTGGGTGCCAACGTCAGCCTGAGCGGCGTGGAACGCGGCAGCCATACCGTGGCGGCCGAGGTCCGCGATGGCCGCGGCAACGCCATCCAGGGTTCGGCACCGGTGACCTTCCACATGCGGCAGTACTCGAAGCTGTTTGACGCCCAGCCGCCGGCCAACGGCGCATCGCCGGTCGGTCCCGCGCCGATGATGCCGCGCGCACCGCGTCCGCAATAGCGTTCTTCCCCGCCACCCGGCTCCTCTCCCTTCCCGCAGTCCCGCGCAGTGATGTGTGCACTATATTGGTGCGCACATCTGCGCCATGAACTATCCTGAAGTCCATCCAGGTGCGGCTGGTTCGCCGCCGGCGCCGGCATACGTCCTGCGGCACACCATAAGCCTATGTTTTAAGAAGAAATAAACTTTGTGCGCAGGAGGGGGCGCCATTCGCCGAATTATTGCCGAATCTGGTTTGGTTCTTGCTTAACTTTGGACATGGAAAAACCGGGCATGCTTCCACCCAGCCTGTATCAGGGCGTCATCGAGAACCTGCACACCGCCGTGCTGCTGTTCGACGACACGCTCCGCCTGCGCTATCTCAACCCCGCGGCGGAGATGCTGCTCGCCACCAGCGCGGCGCGTCTGCATGCCGGTACCGTGCAGCAGTTGCTGCCCAGCAAATCGTTTGTCGCCGCCCTGGTCGAGGCCCAGCAGAGCGGCCATCCCTTCACCGAGCGCGAACTGGTGCTGGAACTCGGTCCCGACCGGCGGGTGACGGTCGATGTTACCGCCACGCCGCTCATCGAACCGGGCCGGCGTGAACTGCTGGTGGAGATGACCCAGGTCGATCGCCAGCTGCGCATCACCCGCGAGGAAAGCCTGCTGGCGCAGACGGCGACCACCCGCGTGCTGGTGCGCGGCCTGGCTCACGAAATCAACAACCCCCTCGGCGGCCTGCGCGGCGCTGCCCAGCTGCTGGAACGTGAGCTGCCCAACGAGGCGCTGAAGGAATACACCCGCATCATCATCAGCGAGGCCGACCGGCTGCAGAACCTGGTCAACCGCATGCTGGGACCCAACGCCCTGCCCAAGCGCCAGGCGGTGAATATCCACGAAGTGCTGGAGCGGGTGCGCCAGGTGGTACAGACGGCGGTGCCGTCGGGCGTGCATCTCGAACGCGATTACGATCCCAGCATCCCCGAACTGATGGGCGACCAGGATCAGCTGATCCAGGCCATTCTCAACCTGGCGCGCAACGCCGCGCAGGCGGTGGGCGAGCACGGCACCATCACCTTGCGCACCCGCACCCTGCGCCAGTACACCATCGGCCACACCCGGCACAAGCTGGTGATACGCGTCGACGTCATCGACGACGGTCCCGGCATTCCTCCGGAGGTGATGGAGGCCATCTTCCTGCCCATGGTCACCGGCCGTCCCGAGGGCACCGGCCTGGGCCTGCCCATCGCCCAGTCGCTCATCAATCAGCACGGCGGCCTGATCGAATGCGACAGCCAGCCGGGCCAGACCATGTTCACCGTCTTGCTGCCCATCAATCCCGAAGGCGGCAAGAACGAATCGCGCACGCGCGCGGCCACCACACAAACATAACCGCGATGAATCACTATGGATAACACAGCCACAATTTGGGTCATCGACGATGACCGCTCCATCCGCTGGGTATTGGAGCGCGCGCTGAAACAGGCACAGATGGACGTGCGCAGTTTTGACAATGCCGACGACGCCTTGCACGCCCTTGAGCGCAGCCAGCCCGACGCCATCATCACCGACATCCGCATGCCCGGCATGAGCGGACTGGACCTGCTGGCGGAGATTGCCGCACGCCGGCCGCAGCTCCCGGTGATCATCATGACCGCGCACTCCGATCTCGACAGCGCGGTGTCAGCCTATCAGGGCGGTGCGTTCGAATATCTGCCCAAGCCTTTCGACGTAGACGAGGCGGTGGAGCTGGCGCGCCGTGCCGTCGCCCACCGCATCGACCAGGAGCGCGGCCACGGTGCGGAGCCGAGCAGCCCGGTGCCGGAAATCATCGGTGCCGCACCGTCGATGCAGGAAGTGTTTCGCGCCATTGGCCGCCTGTCCCGCTCCAACATCACCGTGCTGATCAACGGCGAGTCGGGCACCGGCAAGGAACTGGTCGCCCACGCCCTGCATCGCCACAGCCCCCGTGCGGCGAAACCCTTCATCGCCATCAACACCGCCGCCATCCCGCGCGACCTGCTGGAGTCGGAACTGTTCGGCCACGAGCGCGGTGCCTTCACCGGCGCGCAGAGCCAGCGCATGGGCCGATTCGAACAGGCCAACGGCGGCACCCTGTTTCTCGACGAAATCGGCGACATGCCGGCGGAACTGCAGACCCGTCTGTTGCGCGTGCTGGCCGACGGCGAGTTCTATCGCGTCGGCGGCCACGCCCCGGTCAAGGTGGACGTGCGCATCATCGCCGCCACCCACCAGGATCTGGAAAAGCGCGTCAAGGAAGGCCTGTTCCGCGAAGACCTGTTTCACCGCCTCAACGTCATCCGCATCCACATCCCCGCCCTGCGCGAACGGCGCGAGGATGTACCCCTGCTGATGCAGCATTTCCTCAAGCAGGCAGCCTCCGAGCTGGGTGTGGAAGCCAAGCGCGTCGACGGCGAGGTGGCCGATTACCTAACTACTCTCGATTGGCCCGGCAATGTGCGCCAGCTGGAAAACATCTGCCGCTGGCTTACCGTGATGTCGCCGGGCCAGGAGATCCACCTGGAGGATCTGCCGCCGGAATTGCAGGTGCGGCATGAGGTGAGTTCCAGCGACGAGGACTGGACCGCGCCGCTGCGCCGCTGGGCGGAACATCGCCTGGGCCGCGGCGATGAAAACCTGCTCGGCGTGGCCGAGCCGGAATTCGAACGCATCATGATCGAAACCGCCCTGAAGAAAACCGGCGGTCACCGCCAGGAAGCCGCCCGCCTCCTCGGCTGGGGGCGCAACACCCTGACCCGCAAGATCAAGGAACTGGGAATGGGTGACGGCGAAGAGTAGGCCTGTTTAATCCCCCATAGGGCGGGCCGCGCCCGCCGCAACTGCGCCCCGATACCGCGGCGGCGCCCACGGGGCGCCCTATTCGGCACCCACGCCGGGCGGCAAAACCATTTGTCCACCCCAATCCCGCAGATAAACACCGGTCGTCACGTAACGGTGAAACGTTGACCAAGGCCACGTCGCAACCGAGTCGGTCAAACCGTGCTTCAGCGGATTGATATGGACGTAATCCACGTGATGGCGGTAATCCGTTTCATCCTCGATGCGGTGTGCCCAGAACCGCTTCTGCCAATAGGGCGGGCCATGCCCGCCACATTCAAGGAGCATCTGTGTGAACCTCCGCTTGATCACACCCCAGCGCCGCGAATAATCCCTGTCCGTCTCGGGCAGGGTCCACACCGCGTGCATGTGATCGGGCAGCAGCACCCAGGCATCAATTACAAACGGAAACCGGCAGCGGCATTCTCTGACGGCGTTGCCAAGACAGAGTCGCGCCGTGGGATCACGGAACAACGGAATGCGGTGGTGCGTGACCACGGTGAAGAACCAAGTGCACCCGGAATAGTCGCGGCGATAGTTCGGCATCCTTGCCTCCTTTGTGAAAACCGGCGCCCATGGGGCGCCCTACGCCTATTACATCGGTCCGCCGTTCTAATCCATAGGGCAGGCCGTGCCCGCCATGCATGACCTCAATACCGCTCCCGCAGGTAAATGTGGCGCGGGCTGCCGCCGAAGATGCCGAAGGTGATGCGCGCGGTCGGGTTGCTGTTGCCGGCGCCGGTCCAGTCGAATTGCAGCCAGGCCGGTACGGTCGCCGTGATATCCACGCTGCCGGTATTGCCCGCTCCCGGCGCCTGCAACCAGAGATTGAAACTGCCTTCCTGCCCGACCAGATCGGGCGGCGCCTGATATTGCAGGTTGGGGGCACCGGCTGCGGCACAGCCGATGCCGGAGTCGCCGGGTGCGCCGATATCCCAGGCGCACACGTCCGCCGGCGTCAGGCCGTCGGTCGCGTCTACGTCGGCGACCCCCAGCGTAACGCCCGCCGTGCAGGTGTCCGCGGCATTGGTGACGAACGACGTGCCGTCGAAGTGTTCGGCGACTAGCGGCACGTTCAAATCAATCAGTTCCGAACCGTGGGCATTGCCCAGGCGTACACGACCCCAGCGCAGTTCGGTACCGGCGATGGAGGCGATGCTGTAGGTGTTGCAGGTGGCGTCGTTCTCCGGGTCATAGCACACCGCATCGCCGTCGGTGAGGAAGGCTGCGGAGAAATCCAGGTCCACGTTCGCTGCAAACGGCGCGATGGGCGTGGTGGGCTTGCTGTAGCCGAGGCTCTCGCCCGTCAGGGTGACCACGCCGTCGCCGTCGCTGTTTCCGGTATCCGTCCACGCCAGGGTTCCGGCGGTGGCGACGGACAGCGTCGAGGTGGTGCCGGAGTTGTCGGTATAACTGCGGCCGCCCAGTGCCGGAGCGAGTTTCCAGTAGGCGCCGCCATAGTTGTTGGTAACGACGCCGCCGGCATTCAGCGCGGTGACGGTGAGCGCCGGTGCCGTCAGATAGGGCAGCGGTTCACCGAGATAGGTGAAGGCACCACACGCCGGATTGAACAGCGGCGTGTTGGCGCTGACGTTGAAGCGTGCCGGAATGAAACGCCCGAACCCGCTGCTGCCTGCGGTTTGCGTTACTGCGGCGCTGCCGAAGGAGCAGCCGTACTTGCCGCCGGACAGGGTGTTGGAGAAACCGGCCGTGCAGTCGTCGGGCTGATCCACCGTGGTGAACGTGGCGTCATACACGGCATTCTGCGCCAGGCCGAAGTTGCCCACCTCGCTGTAGGTGAAGCTGTTGCCGCCGGCAATTCCCGTCGCCGCCGCAGCGGCGGCAAAGCTGCCGCCGATGGCGCCTGCGACGGGGGTTCCGCTCACCTTGGTGTTGTCTATCAATGGCGTGCCGTTATAGCCCGCGATGGCAGCCGCGGCGAGATTGAACGCCGTTCCCGCCTTGATTACCGGAGTGCCGCTGGCGGCGTTGTTGGTGGCGTCGCTCGAGGTGACGGTAAAGCCGGTCGGGCGGATCGCGAAATTATCCGTCGAGCAGGCCGGCGCCGATGCACCGACCACCGCACGCACACGGACATTGCGTGCCGCCCCCGGATAATTGAAGGTGACGGTCTTGCGCCCGGCATCGCCGGCGGCAAAGGTGATGTTGGTGGCGGTGTTCAATCCGGCCCCGGTAGGACAGGCGGAGCTGGAGGTGTCGACCAGATCGACCGCCACCGGGCCGGTGTAGGACGAGTTGATGGTCGTGGCATCGAGTAGGGCCAGGACATCGATATTGAAATTGGTGCCGGCCAGTTTGGTGAAGATGGGGGTCTGGGGATTGGCGCCCTGCTCCACGGCATCGAAGGCGCACGAGGCCGAGGCGAAGGTCATCACACAGGTTTCCGTCGCGCCGTTGAAGCAGCGTGTGGCGGCGGCGGGGGTGGGCAAGACACTGTTGGTGCCGAGCGTGACGCTACCGGCACTACTCCGGCTAAGCTGACGCGACGCAATGCCGCCGCTGAAAGAGAACGTACTTCCGCCGACCCAGCCGGTGGGTGCCAGGTTCACGGTCACGTTGCCCGGGTACAGCGTCGTACAGTCGGAGTCGAGGCAGGCCTTCACCGTCACGCGCTCCGGCGCGCAGATGGAGCCCGTGCCGTCATGTTCAATGCGTACGTGATCGAAAGTGCCGGAGCAGGAACGTCCCAGCGTCATGTCGGCAATGACCTCCGGGGCACTGAGTTCGAAGCTGTACAGCTTTACCTCGTCGATCATGCCCTGGAAATTTCGCGCCGGGAGAATGCTGCATGAGGCACCCGTGGCGATGTCGCCGCCGATGTAGAAGTTGCAGTTGTTCGGTTGCAGGGTGCCCTGCCAGTTGTTGGTGTTTCCGTCCAGCACGCCGTTGATGTAGATCCGTTGCCGGCGTACCCCTGCCGAGGAATCGAAGGTGATGGCGACATGGGTCCACTGGTTCAGAGGAATGGTGGTGGCGGAGGTCAGCGTCGACGCATTCCACCACCAAAAGAGCTTACCCGACGGGTTGATGTGGAATTCATAGTTCACGTCATTGGAGAGTATCGAGTAAAGGTCGCTGGAACCGGACGGATAAGCCGTCGGGTATATCCATGCCGAGGCGGAAAGCTGCGTGGTGTAGTCGAAGCGCGGGCTGTCGGCGACTTCCACGATGGCGCGGCGATCAAAGTACGCGGCGTTACAGAAGCCGCCGATGACCGAGGGATGCTGGGAAATTATGGTCGGGTTCGGATCGACCACGTTGGTGGTCGTCGGGCTGGTGCTGGTCAGGCGGCGGCCGTGCAGTGCCGTGCCGCCGCTGTCGATGACTTCGCCCGCGGCGCCGGTCCATGAGGCAACCGGTTCATCCATGCGGAAGTGCGTAACGGCGCTGGCGAGCACGAGTATGGAGGCGCTGGCCGGTGTGGCGCCCGGTGCGGTGACAGTGTTGGTCAGCGGGCCCTGTTGCGACAGTGATACGGCCAGCGTCATCTGCGCACTGGCGAGGGCGGGCAGGGTGGGGATGGTCCAGGTAACGATCTGGCCTGCGATGGACACCGAACCCAGCGTTGCGACGTGGGTCACGTAGCTCATGCCGGCGGGCAGGGTGTCGGTAAGCACCACATTGGCCAGCGGGCTGGCGTAGGGGTTGGTCGCGGTGATGGTGAAAGTCACCACGTCGCCGACCACGGCCGCTGCCGCGCTGGCAGTCTTGGCCAGGTTGGGCGCCGGCGGCTCCAGGGTGTAGTAAGGGCCGGTATAGTCGCCGTTGCCGATACCCGTGCCGCCCAGCGGCGTGCCCACTCCGTTGACGATGGAATCGTCGTCGACCAGGTTGAGGCCCAGGGTACCGGTGTCGGACGTGCCGGTATCGGCGGTGACGGTCCAGGTCGTACCACTGCCCGTCACGGTGGTGATGCTGCTGCCGGTCACGCCGCCGGCTTCCACAAGGACGAAATCCGTCGCATCCACGCCGGTCACGGCGGCGCTGAATACAATCGTCCAGGCAACGGCGGTGTTGGCAGTGGTCGGATCGGTGCTGGCGAGTGTGAAAGACGTGACGGTAGGCCGCTGGACCGTATAGACCTCGCCGGTAAAGGGTAGGCCCGCTATACCCGGCGTGACGCCGCCGCTGCCGGTCATGTTCAGTCCCAAGGTACCGCTCCCGCTGCCCGTGCTGGCGGTGACGGTCCAGGTGGTGCCGCTGCCGGTGACGGAGGTAATGGCCGGGGTACCGCCCAGGCCGGTATTGGCGAGCGCGAAGTTGCCGCTGCTCACCCCCGACACACTGGAACTGAAGGTAACGGTCCAGGAAACACTGGAGGCACCGGTCGGGTCGGCATCCGCCCGGGTGATGGCGGTGACCGCCGGCAGGATGGTGTAGACCTCGCCCGTGAACGGCAGGCCGGTGACCGACGGGTTGGTGCCGGTGGTATTGACCATGTTCAGGCCCAGCGTGCCTGTACCGGTGCCGGTACTCGCCGTAACCGTCCAGGTGCTGCCGCCGCCGGTGACGGAGGTGATGGCGGGACTTCCGCCGAGACCGGAGTTGATAAGCGCGAAGTTGTTGCTGTTTACGCCGGACACATTGGAGCTGAAGGTGACGGTCCAGGAAACGCTGGCTGCCCCGCTCGGGTTGGCGTCGGCGCGTGCGATGGACAAAACGGTCGGTGGCGGCTTGAGCGCGATGAGTTGGGCGACGTAGTCATCAGTGCGATCGGCCCGGGACGTACGGCTCCCGGTGGCACCTGCGGTGGCCCTCACCTCGTCGTCACCGGCGAGCGCGAGTCCGTTGTTGTCCCCTCCATTGTCGAAATCGTAGCGCTCGGTCATGCCGGAAGGGGTCGTGAACGGCGTGCTCCGGCCATCTGCCGAACTGTAAAACGCCAACAACCACTCGTTGGCCGCAGTCGTGGATATCGAAGGCGCAACAAGGTCGTTATCGTCGCCGGTATTGCCATCGGCGTTACCTAGCGGCGTCACCGTATCGACGCCCCGGTAAGCCCGAATGACGCCGGCGTTGTCATCGGTGGCACTGAACGTCCAGGTGGCTGTTGTACCGCCATCGGTGGATAGCCCGACCCGGTAATAGATGCCCTGCGTGATTTTGCTGCCTGAAACATATACCTGATCGATGAGCGTCCAGCCTGCTGGCGCAGTGATCGTGCGATTACCCCGGACTGCGACATGGGCGACGAGAACGTCATTATTGGCAATGGCAGGAATGACAAGGCCTCTGTTGTTGGACCCTGTACTGCTAGCCGTCGCACCGCTACCAACCCAAGAGATCGCTCCGTGCGCGGAAAGGGAAACAAGCAGAACCGCAAGAAACGCCCCGCATCTGAATAGCCACATCGGGCGACGCAGAACGGCGGGCAGCGGAAAATTTCCTCGGGTGCAATTCATGGCTTCTCTCCAGCCCTGGCGGCAGATTTGATGCCCGTTTCCTGGGTGAATGGATTCATTGTCGGTAGATGATAGCCGTATTCCGTTGTGCCTTATCGTCGCCGTTGTGAGGCTCGGGTGCAGCAGGCGGAGATGCAGGCGGTACGGCTGCGGGCACAGGCGTTTCCGTGGGCGCGGTGATGACGGGTGTATCTATCGCAGGTGCGCGTTCTCGCGCGTGCTGCACGTATAAATACCCACCGCCTGCTGCCGCTGCGCCTGCCGCCGCCAACAGCAACCAGGGCCATGCCGTCCGGCGCGGCGCCCACCGGGTGACCGGCGCCTGTTCCAGCCCTGCGAGGATGCCGGCCAGGCGCGCATCGTCGGGCGCAGTGGTAGCTGCGACCGCGCTGTGGATAGCCTGTTCCAGTCGATCCGATTCCATATCCTGCCCAGATTAGTGTCGCGAATGGCGCCCACGGGGCGCCCTATGAGCGGCTGCCATAGGGCGGGCCGGGCCCGCCATCACGGTTCCAGCATCCCACGCAGCTTGTGCAGCGCCGCCGCCGCCTGCCGCCGCACCGTGCCTTCCGGCAGCCCTATCGCTTGGGCAACCTCGGCGTGGGTCAGCCCTATCCAGTAACGCATGAGCAGCAGGTTCTGTTCATCGCCGTGCAGGGTCTGCATCGCTTTGAGCACGGTCTCCCCTGCCAGCGGGTCGGACTCTGTTGCGGGGATAGCCGCCAGTAGTTCAGGGTCCATGCGCACCGGCCAGTGCTGGGCGCGCCGATGCAGGTCGATGCGCAGGTTCAGTGCAATGCGGTAGAGCAGCGGCAAGGGTGCTGCCGGATTCTTGCACACCGTTTGGATGAAACGCAGGAACGATTCGCTCAGCAGGTCATAGGCGGTGTCGGGATCACAGCCGCGGGCGACGAAGTATTTCCACAGGCGGGGTGCTTCGTGCTGGTAGAAGCGGCGAAAGGCGGCCTGATCCTTTTTCGAGCAATAGCGCCGGATGAGGTCGTCGGCATCAGGCATGATGATCCGGCCCGGGCCCTATTCCGTAGAGCCGCGCAAATCGGCAAGCACGGCTATCCCACCGATCTCGCGGGCTTTGTCGTAGTAGCGTCGATCAGCCGTGACGAGGGTGGCGCCAGGAGTATGTAGGGCGGTTGCGTGGTAAAGCGTGTCGAACAGATGATGTTGCAAGCGTTGCGAAAGCTCGATCGCGGTGGAGTAAACCGCATAGTCCTCAACAAAGCTGCACTCGACCGTCAAGAGGTCGGCCAAGTCGGCCTGTGCCTCCCCCGGCTTTTCCCGGGCGAGTACGGCGCCCATCTCGGTGATGAAATGTGGTGGCTGCACCATCCGCGCCCGGCCGGCATCGATGTCCGCCAGGAGGCCCAGGGCGTGCTCAACATCCGCTTCGTCATCCCACATGCGGAAAAACCACTTCAGCGCGACACTCGCGTCCACCACAATGATCACGGGCGTTCGGTCTCGCGTGCTTTTTGGAGATCGCTCTCCGACAGGATTGGGGCGTGCTGGCGACGCTCCAGAATGCGCCCGATCGCCTCATGGCTGCGTTGTCGACGTCGTGCCTGCTCGACCGCCTCACGCATCAGCTCTGCGATAACCGCGCTCTTGTTCTGGCCGCGGAAGGTGGCGTTGAAGGCTTCTTTGACATCGTCGGGAACGCTGAAATTGACGGTAGCCATAACCCCTCTCCTTTGTTGAAACTTTCAACAACAGTATGTTGGAGGTGATGGGGAAGATCAACCGGGGGGAGCGTTGGTGACGGTGACTGTAATACGGCGGGCCGCATAACCGGGCGCACCGTAGGCAGGGGCGACGGTTTGGGCGAAGGCCGTTATTTGATAGATGTTGTAGCTGCTCCCACCTTCCTGATGGTTGGTGCACGAATCGAGGGTCACGACGATGTTAAACCCGTTCAGATTGCCGGTGTTGAGTCCCCCCCCAGGACTTAGCGTACTGGGGGTCGCCGGGCATAGGGCAATACCTAATGCTGTAGCTATGCCCCACTCCGTCCCGCTGCGCGCGGCATGGTAGGCCCTGGCACCCTGCAAGGCATGCAGGGTGGTGAAATGCTGGGTACCGCTGATGTTGACCATATAGGCGCCCAGCGCCGACAGCACCACCAGCAGGAAAAGCGCGCTGATCAGCGAAAATCCGCCCTGCACTCTTCCCCGGCTCTTTCGCTGTAGCTCGTTGAGCATGGTCATGGCACGTTGTCCACATGCACCTGGTGCAGCAGATTTATGGATTCACCCTGATCGGTAAGGGTGAGTGCGACCGTAACCAGTCCGGCACGCTCGGCGGTACCGGCAGCATAGGTGAAGGTACAGGCAGTGACGTGGCGCGTAACCATAGCACCGGCAGCAAATGCGGCACCGATCGCGTGAGTGTCGCGTGTCAGGGTCCCGAGTCCCAAATTGCAGGTATATCCGATAGCGGTATCAACCAGAAAAACCCGCTGGCGAGGTGACTGGAAGGCGAACTGATGAGGCACGTCATCCAGGGTAATCGTTTGTTCGCCGGCAGTTGGTGGGGTGTTATCGTCAGTAATAGTGATGTTACTTGCTGTACTAATGACGGGGTCAAAGCTATAGGCATCGGCACCAGCAATGCCCAGGTTATAAATGACAAGATTATGTCCACTGAGCGTGCCGGTAGGCAGCAGCTGCCCGAAGACATTGAAGCTATTGTCAGCTATTGCAAAGTTAAGCACGTTTGCCGGGTTGCCGGGAGGTGAGCCACGATAGCGCGCGCCCTGCACGGTATTGATCATCTCAATCTGGGTACCACCACCACTGATGCGCACACTGTTGGGTAGGGCGCGCCGTATTTCGCGCGCCATCAGTCGCAGCGCCGATTCGGCGGCATCCACCAGCTCGGCGCGCCGCGTCAGATCCATGTAGCCCTCCACGGGCTGGCGGATGAATACACCGACAACGGACGCGATGATCCCGGTGATCACGATGACCATGATCAGCTCGATCAGGGTGAAGCCGCGGAGTTGGCGTGGCATGAGCTTCATGTAATCAATAGTTGGTGCGATAGCCGGTGATGGTGATGGCGCCGAGGACCGCATGGGTGACGGTCACGCCAATCTGGCGCGCGAGAATGCCGTCAATGGCAGCCGGTGCGCCTACCGTAATGGTTACGGTGTATGCCCCTAAACCGGGAATCAAGGCACCAAACTGGTTACGGGCACCGAAATCTGCATTCACTCCAGTAATGCACGCATAGTCATTGACGTCGTCATAAACCGAACGCGAGGCGAGAGGGACTCCTTCCTCGCAAGTACCCGTTTCCGCATCAGGGTCGTCATATGCTTTGGTAAGAATTTCTTCCAGATAGGCTTCGGCGATGGCTACCGCCTGATGCTGAATCATTGGATCGGCACTATGGGCAGTGGTGAGATTCATGACTTGCAGAATACCCGCCACACCGATACCGATAATCACCATGCTGATTACCAGTTCGATGAGCGTGAAGCCTATTTGCTTGCGGATCATTGCACATAGCCGGTGGCGGTATGTACCACCATAGTCAAGGTGCCATTCACGGTGATGGGATTGGCCATGGTTATGGTAGCCAGGCCGGAAGGATGAAATGTGATGGTTCCGGTGCCTGCGGTGACGGTTACGCCGGCAGGTGAAACATACGGCGGTGGTGAGCCGGGCAAGCTGACAGGTGTCGCCACACACTGTGCGTGACCAGCAGGTGCTGCCTGCAAAGCAAGGCTATAGGTGGATGTCGCGCCAGCCGTAGCGATGGTTACCAGGACATCACAATTAGTTGATACAGCCAGCTTTTGCGCATAGCGTGTGGCTTGGCGCAGCTCATCGAAATAGCCACGCGCTTCGAAGTCAGTACGGTTGAACCATACCGGAAGTGCCGTGACAGACAGTACACCAAGAATGATGATGACCGTCACCAATTCGGTGAGGGTAAACCCTGAGTGTCTCAAGGAGTACTGGCAGTATCGCACGGATAGTTTGCCGCTATCGTAGCTGTTATCGCTGCTGAGAATGGAAAGCGAAATGGCTTACGGGTCGCATAGGTCCTTCCCATTTTTCGTGGCAACGATACTGAAATAAAGAAAAAAGGGCGGGAGAAGCTCCCGCCCTTTTTGGTTACCGGCAGTATAAGGCTTTGCCCCAGTTGACTACCAATCGCATTGTTTACGGGCCAGTGCAGATCACCGTAGCTTGGTAAGCGGCACCCTTGTAGCCCTGAACGGTGCACTTTGTTGCGACACCCGGACTGGCGACACAAGTAACGGCGTCCGCGCCAACGCCTGCGGCTACATTGTATGTGTCGGCATTAGCAGTATTGCCTGTACCATCGGTCAAGGTGATGCCGGATACAAACTGCTGGAGAGTGGCAGTTGTACAAGTAGCTGCATTGGTGCCATTTAGAGCAACGCCCCCGGCATTCCCTGCGGCTTTGGCCGCGTAGTTAACGGCGGTGCCGGACGCGATTGCGCCTGCTACGCCCTTGGTGGCGGCGTTCCCAGCATCGACGGTCAAATCAATAAATTTCGGCAACGCCGTCGCCGCCAAAATACCCAGAATCACAATTACCATGACCAGTTCGATCAGGGTGAAACCAGCCTGTTGCTTGTTCATGTTCAGGACTCCTGCTTGGTGTCGAGGCCGCGGCCTCTTGGGTTATGCCGCCTGCGCCAGGCCGCAGCCTGCGAGGGTCTTCCGTGGGACGGCGATATTTCCGTGGAATTCGTGTTAATTCTTAACATATGAATGTAAGTGTTTCAATGGAAAGTTGATATTTGGTGTTGTCCTGATAATTTCCTGTAGGAGCCGAGTCCTCTCGGCGTATGGGGGCTGCCGGACGTTTATTCGCCCACGGAGTGGGCTCCTACAAATCGGTGCCTCATAGGACGCCATGGCGGTAGGCCAGGAGAACTCCCCAAATATAGACGCTGCCGAGCAGCAGGAATAACCCTGTGGCGCGGGAGTGCCGCCACAACCAGGCGTCGGCCCCGCTGTGGTAGACGTCCATTGGCTTGGCCGCCTGGCGGGTGGAGAGCCAGCGGTTGGAGCGGGCCTCCAGCGTCTTCAGCAGGCTGGGGCGGAAGAATACCGCGCAGCCTACGCCCAGGGCCGCAACGTTGCTGAGGCCTAGAAACCAGTAGGCGCTGGTGGCGGATATCTCACGCAGGACTCTGTCCCAGTGCGTGGGCAGCACGGCCTGCATGGTCTGGCTGTCGACCATGGCGAGGCGCAGCAGGGTGTAGGCGGCGCCGCAAACCAGCAGAAACCCTAGCAGCCGATGATGATGGTACAGGCGCCCCTCGACGTAGCGGGGCTTCTCCAATGGACCGGTGGCAGGCCGCAGGGAATGCCAGAAATCCAGTGGACGGGTGTGTTCCCGCAGCCATGTCGGCGCGAGCAGGAGGCCGAGGCCGGTGAGGAAGGCCAGGGTGACGGCGGCGGTGGCCGTCCAGTAGAGCGCGTCGATGATTAGAACCATGTCATTCCTCTCCCGATTAGAACGTCATATCGGTTGTGCCGGGTACCTCAGCGGCGGCACGGCTTTAAGATTCCGGTCGTAGGATGGGTAGAGCAACGCGAAACCCATCGCCTTCGGGGCGTGCCGCTTGATGGGTTTCGCTCCGCTCTACCCATCCTTGTATTGTAACCGAGCAATTGTTGTACTTGGGTTCGCCCGAGAGGAAGGTCGGACGCCGTACCCATCCTG
>PGZL01000065.1:0-1114 GCA_002840095.1 Gammaproteobacteria bacterium HGW-Gammaproteobacteria-1
GTCGACGCCAGCATTTATGCCGAACGCCACTGCGCCAGCGATGCGCAGATCGCGGCCGCGCTGGCTGCCGCCACAGTCGCGCAACAGCAGTGGAAACACGTTGCGCTCAGCGAACGCGCGACGCTGTGTACGCGCATGGTCGATGCGATGCTGGCGATGCGCGAGGAGATCGTGCCCGAACTGGCCTGGCAGATGGGCCGCCCGATACGTTACGGCGCGGGCGAGCTGCGCGGATTCGAGGAACGCGCGCGCCACATGATCGCCATCGCGCCACAGGCGTTGGCGCCGATCGAACCGGAAGCCAAGGCCGGCTTTCGACGCAGCATTCGCCGCGAGCCGTTGGGCACCGTGTTGGTGATCGCGCCATGGAATTACCCGTATCTCACCGCAGTGAACTCGATCATCCCGGCACTGATGGCCGGCAACGCGGTGATCCTCAAGCACGCCACGCAAACCCTGTTGGTGGGTGAGCGCTTCGCGCAGGCCGCGCAGCGCGCCGGACTGCCGACCGGCCTGTTCCAGAACCTGCTGATGGACCACGCGCAGGCTGCGCGCGTGATCGCCTCGGGCCAGGTGCAGCAGGTCAACTTCACCGGCTCGGTGGCGGGCGGCCAGGCGATGGAAGCAGCGGCCGCCGGAGCAGCGATGCCGACCTCGCGCATGCGGTCGAAAATCTGGTCGATGGCACCTACTTCAATTCCGGGCAGAGTTGCTGCGGCATCGAGCGCATCTATGTCGATCGCGCGATCTACCCCGAGTTTGTCGAACGCTTCGTCGCGCTTACCCGCCAGTACGCGCTCGGCAATCCGCTCGATGAGGCCACCACGCTCGGCCCGCTGGTCAAACCGGCCGCCGCCGAGTTCGTGCGCGGGCAAATCGCCGAGGCCATCGCCAAGGGCGGCAAAGCGCTGCTTGATACCAAAACCTTTGCGGCCGACCAGTCCGGCAGCGCTTACCTGGCACCGCAGGTGCTGGTCGATGTCGATCACGGCATGTCGGTGATGAAAGACGAGAGCTTCGGCCCGGTGGTGGGCATCATGGCGGTGGCCAGTGAAGCGGACGCAATCGCGCTGATGAACGACAGTGCATTCGGCCTCACCGCCTCGATCTGGAC
>PGZL01000065.1:1139-2196 GCA_002840095.1 Gammaproteobacteria bacterium HGW-Gammaproteobacteria-1
TACGAGACACTGACCCGGCCCAAATCCTTCCACCTTCGCCACCACCTCTGAGCACCGCCCACATGAACCTGACCGGCAACTGGAGCTACCCTACCCCCATCAAGTTCGGCGCCGGCCGCATTTCCGAGCTGCCCGAGCACTGCCGCACGCACGGCATGTTGCGCCCGCTGCTGGTCACCGACGCCGGACTCGCCAACGCGCCGATCACCACCGCCGCGCTGCAATCATTGCAGGCCGCCGGCCTGGGCGCCGCGCTGTTCGCCCAGATCAAGCCCAATCCGGTCGAGGCCAACCTGCTCGACGGCCTCGCCGCGTATCACGCCGGCAATCACGATGGCGTGGTTGCCTTCGGTGGCGGCAGCGGACTGGACATGGGCAAGCTGATTGCGTTCATGAGCGGCCAGACCCGGCCGGTATGGGATTTCGAGGACATCGGCGACTACTGGACCCGCGCCGACGCCAACGGCATCGCTCCGATCATCGCGGTACCCACTACCGCCGGCACCGGCTCGGAAGTGGGCCGCGCTGGTGTGATTACTGACGAGCGCAGCCACACCAAGCGCATCATCTTCCATCCGAAGATGATGCCGCGGGTGGTGATCTGCGACCCTGAACTCACCGTCGGCATGCCGGCCAAAATCACCGCCGGAACCGGCATGGACGCGTTCTCGCATTGCCTGGAAGCTTACTGCGCGCCGGGCTTTCATCCGATGGCCGACGGCATCGCGGTGGAAGGCATACGCCTGATCGCCCGCGCATTACCACGGGTAATGCGCGAGCCCACCGACATCGACGCACGCGGCCAGATGATGGCCGCCGCTGCGATGGGCGCCACCGCCTTCCAGAAAGGGCTCGGCGGCATGCATGCGCTCGCGCACCCGATCGGTGCCCTGTACGACACCCACCACGGCATGACCAACGCCACCCTGATGCCTTACGTGCTGGCGTTCAACCGCAGCGCCATCGACCAGCGCATCACCCGCCTTGCCGCCTACCTGGGCTTGCCGTTACCCGACTTCGACAGCTTCCTGCAGTTCGTGCTGCAACTGCGCCGCGA
>PGZL01000066.1 GCA_002840095.1 Gammaproteobacteria bacterium HGW-Gammaproteobacteria-1
CGGCTCGCCAAGAAATGAGCGAATCAGCAGAACGGCTAAAATCACCGGGAAAAACGAACGCGCGTACTCAACGATGACCGGCTCACTTACTGCGTTGCCAGCCACCGCTTGCGTTGCGCGCAGTTGCCGCGCCTTGGCAAAAAACAGATGATCGACCAACCAGATCAGGCCGGTCAGGGCCGACAGCACTACCAGAATCAGGGCAAAATCCACTCTCACGCGCACTTCCTCGCAGGTTGTTGTGGCCAGCTTACTTGTTGTCGACTTGCAAAACCGCGAGGAAAGCTTCCTGCGGGATCGATACCCGGCCGACCTGCTTCATCCGCTTCTTGCCGGCCTTCTGTTTTTCCAGCAGCTTTTTCTTGCGTGTTGCGTCACCGCCGTAGCATTTGGCCAGTACATTCTTGCGCATCGCCTTGACCGTGGTGCGCGCGATGATCTGCGAACCCACCGCCGCTTGAATGGCAACATCGAACATCTGCCGCGGAATCAGCTCACGCATCTTCTCGGCAATCTCGCGGCCACGCCGATCAGCCTGTGCGCGATGCACGATCAGGCTCATCGCATCCACCCGGTCGCCATTGATCAGCGTATCCACGCGCACGAACGGGCCGGCGTCAAAACGCAGCAGATGGTAGTCCAGCGAGGCATAACCGCGACTGATCGACTTCAGGCGATCGAAGAAGTCGAGCACCACCTCGGCCATCGGCAGCTCGTACGTTATCTGTACCTGGCTACCCAGGTAATTGATGCCCTGCTGCGCGCCGCGTTTTTCTTCGCAAAGGGTGATGATATTGCCGACGTAATCGGGTGGTGTGAGGATGGTGGCAAGGATGACCGGCTCGCGGATTTCGACCAACTTGTTTGCTGGCGGCAATTTGGCCGGGTTATCCAGGCTGAGCACAGTGCCATCGGTCATCAGCACCTCATACACCACGGTCGGTGCGGTGGTGACAAGGTCGAGATCGTACTCGCGCTCAAGCCGCTCCTGCACGATTTCAAGGTGCAACATGCCGAGAAAACCGCAGCGGAAACCAAAACCCATCGCCTCCGAA
>PGZL01000014.1 GCA_002840095.1 Gammaproteobacteria bacterium HGW-Gammaproteobacteria-1
CAGGATGGGTACGGCGTCCGACCTTCCTCTCGGGCGAACCCAAGTACAACAATTGCTCGGTTACAATACAAGGATGGGTAGAGCGCAGCGAAACCCATCGCGATTGCGTCATCGACATGATGGGTTTCGCTGCGCTCTACCCATCCTACGAAATGCAATCTTTAGCGGGTGCGGAAAAATCCCGTCAAACTCATGCGCTCCCGCGTCGCGGGCAGCACCTCGTGCCAGCGGCCTTCGGTGATGAATACAGCCAAGGTGCCGGCGCACGGCAGCACGTCCACCCAGGGGCCGTTGCCGGCCTCGTCCAGGTACAGGCGCAGCTGGCCGCCGTCCTCTTCCTTCCAGTCGTCGTTCAGGTAGAACACCGCGGTAAATGAACGCTCTTCGCTGCCGCGAAAACGATCCAGGTGTTTCTGGTAGAACTTGCCCGGCGGGTAGACGGCGAAGAAGGCCTCGAAATCGAACAGGCCGAGATACAGGTTGCGGTTCAGCGCCTGGCGCAGCCCTTCCATGGTGGCGAAGTAGTGCCGCTGCTGCGGCGTGTCCGGCACGCCGGGATCGAGCCAGTGCACGTGGTCGCTGCGCACCTCGGGGCGGATCTTCAGTTCCGCGCCGCGGCCCACGCCGGCGTGGCGGAAGTCGCCGCCGCGCCAGCGGATGTCGCATTCGGCGCGCAGCATGGCGGTGTCTTCAGCGCTGAGAAAATCAGGCTGCACCGACCAGCCCTGGCGGGTGACATCGGCCAGAATGCGCTCGAAGCGCCGGTCGAGCGCGGCATCGTCCAGCAGGATGTCGGTGACCATGATCAGGCCTCCGCCGCGACGGCGCGGCCGTACTGTTGCGGCAGCAGCGAGCCGAGCACCATGCCGACGGCGGCGCAGAGCAGGCCGACCAGCTGCGGCGGCCACATGCTGTCGCCTTCGGGCAGGTAGATTTCCATCAGCAGCCAGGAACCGATGCCGAGCACGATGGCTCCCATGGCGCCCTGGGTGGTGGCGCGCTTCCAGTAGATGCCGGCCAGCAGCGGCACGAAGGCCGACACCAGGGTGACCTTGTAGGCATTCTCCACCATGCGGTGGATGGTATCGCCGGTGCTCAGGGCATAGACCGTGACCAGCACGGCGAAGCACACCACCACGATGCGCGTCATGCGCAGGAAGTGGCGATCGTCCATGGAGGGCAGCAGGTTCTTGATCACGTTTTCGGCGATGGTGGCCGACGGCGCCAGCAGGGTGCCGCTGGCGGTACTCATGATCACCGACAGCAGGGCGCCGTAGAAAATCACCTGGGCGTACAGCGGCAGGTGCTGGTAGATGAGGCTGGGCAGGATCTGTTCGGGGTCTTCCTCGATCAGCCGCGCCACCATCTCCGGATCGATGAGCGTGGCGGAGTAGGCGAGGAACAGCGGCACGGCGGCGAACAGCAGGTAGGCCACGCCGCCGGCGATGGTGCCGTGCACGGCGCCGTTCTCGGTACGCGCCGAGTTGACGCGCTGGAACACGTCCTGCTGCGGGATGGAGCCGAAGCCCATGGTGATCCAGGCGGCGATGAAGGCCAGCAGTTCCGGCGCGCTGAAGGCGGGCCAGAATTCGAATTTGTTGCTGGCTGCTGCGTGCTCCACCACGGTGGCCACGCCGCCGGCCTGGTCGGCCACCATCCAGGTGATGACGAGCAGGCCGACGACGATGATCACCATCTGCACCGCGGTGGTGACGGCCACCGACCACATGCCGCCGAACAGGGTGTAGAACAGCACCACGGTGGCGCCGATGACCATACCCGCCTCGCGCGAGACGTAGCCTTCGGTGAGTACGTTGAACACCACGCCGAGGGCGGTGATCTGCGCCGCCACCCAGCCCAGGTAGGACAGGGCGATGCAGATGGAGGTGATCATTTCCACCGGGCGGTCGTAACGGCGGCGGTAGAAGTCGCCGATGGTGAGCAGGCCCATGCGGTACAGCGGGCGGGCGAAGAACAGGCCGAACAGGATCAGGCACAGTGCGGCGCCGAAGGGATCGGATACCAGGCCGCCGAGGCCGTCGGTGAGAAAGGTGGCGGAGATGCCGAGCACGGTCTCGGCGCCGAACCAGGTGGCGAAGACCATGGCGAACACCACGAAGACGGGCAGGTGGCGGCCGGCGACGAAGTAGTCGCGCGAGTTGTGCACGCGCGTCGCGGCGTACAGGCCGAGGCCGATGGAAACGACCAGATAGGCGATCACGAACCAGAGCAGCATAGGTGCCTCATGCGCAGCTTGTTACGGGACGGGCAGCGGCCCGGAAAGTGCGAAAAATAGCGCGCGCAGGCCGTGCTAGGCAACAGAAAAAACAGGGACTCTTTACCTCGCCCGAGCTGCACCATCGAGGTGCGTTACCAGCCCCCGCCGCCGCCGCCGCCGCCCCCGCCGCCGGACGAGCCGCCGCCACCGCCGCCGGAGCTGGAACCGGGCGCGCTGGAAGAAGAGGAAATGGCGCTGCTCATGGCGCTGCCGAGGCTGCCGGCAAAGGCGCCCAGGTCGCGACCACTGAAGTGGCTGCCGTGGTACCAGGACGGGCTGTACTCGTGCCGCTCGGCGCTGAGGCGGGCGAAGACCGCGGCAAAGCGTTCGGCCCAGCGCTGTTCCACGTCCAGCGCCATGGCGTAGGGCAGCAGGCGCTCGAACAGCTGCGGAGTTTTTTCCGGCGGATGTTTGAGTTGCAGCTCGTCCTTCTCCGCCACGTCCAGATAGAGGTGCAGGCCCTCGATCCGGTCCAGCAGCTTGCGGCCGGCCAGGGTGGGTGCCTTTAGCAGATGGTAGAAGACGAGGTTGAGGGCGATGACGCCCAGCAGTATCGCGACCATGCTCAGGGAGGTGAAATGCAGCAGCGCCCAGATGCCGAAGCCCTCGCCGGCCATGAAGGGGAGGGCGAAGGCGGTGACGGCGATGGCGCTGACGTAGCTGCCGCCGCTGAAGGCATGGCGCCAGGCCGTCAGGGCACCCTTGGCCAGCACCACCACACCGATGCTCCAGCCGCTCAGCCACACCAACATGAACACGCCGGCAAAGGCATCTTCGCCCTGCGGCAATTGCAGCGCTGCAACAACCAGGGTGGCGAGGGACAACAGAATGCCGGGGATCAGCCAGGCGCTGTTGGTGATGAAATACATCTTCTCGTAGTTGCGCTGCAGGGCGTCCTTGTGGGCATCGATGGCGACCTTGATGCGGTGGTGATTGTCCTGCTTGAAGGTGATGCTGTCGGAGGAGGCGAACAGGTGCTTGAGCAGGGCCTGCTCACCCGGCGCCAGGTCGGTGGCCGGGGCCTTTTCGCGCTGGGCGGTGTAATGGCCGTTCAGGTAGTCGATGCGCAGCAGTCCCTTCACGGCGAGACCGACCAGCGCGGCGGCGAAGGCCTTGTGGTCGTAGCCCATGCGGCGGATGAAGCGCAGTGAGGCGGGGGAGAACTTCGCCGGCGGCTCGTACTGCGGGATGATGACGCCGGCGGCAGGGTCGCGGCCGACGCGGTGCCACACCATCAGGTAATAGAAGATCAGCAGCAGCAGGCCGCCGCCGGCCACCAGCAGTTCGCGGTTGTCGTCGAGCAGGTAGCGGACCTGCTCCTGCTGCGTCGGTTCCTGCACGTGGCCCTTGGGCCAGCCCACCACGATGGTCAGCCCCTCGCCGGCGCCCAGCGGGCGGGTGGTCTCGAACCAGGCCATGGCCTGCTCCGGCTGGGCGGCACGGTACTGCTGTCCCCTGCTGCCGGCCGGGCCGGTGTAGGCCTCCAGGGCGAGGGCGCTGCTGCCCAGCGAGGGCGGCAACTGCACCGTCGCCCCGGCGTGGTCGATGGGGAAGCCCCAGCCGTTGCCGGTGACGTTCCAGTACAGCTCGTCGTGTTCGGCAAAGAAGCCGAGTTGGCGGCTGGTGCGGTAGCTCAGGGTGTAGGTGTATTCACCGGTGCGCAGCAGGCGCTCGGCATTGCCTACATAGAGCCGAACACCGTTGCTGCGGCGTTCCGTGTGGTAGTCCTCGCGGCGGCCGTCACGCAGCACCTCTATCACATCGAAGGCCACCCGGTAGCGGTTGCCGAGATGGTCGCGGTAGTCGGTGGGAAAATCGCGGTAGATGCCGCGGCGGATCTGCTGTCCTTCGGCGCGCACGCGCAGGGTCTCGGTCACCAGCATGCCGCCGTCGCTGTAGACGATGATGGCGCTGTGAAAGTCGAGGATGCGTTCGTCGGCGTGAACGCCGGCAGCGATGAGCAGCAACAGCAGTAACCAGTGACGCATCAGCGTAGCTCCGGGACGTGGCGTTCCGCGTCGGACTCCAGCGCGAAATATTCGTGGCGGGTGTAGCGGAACAGGCGGGCCAGCAGCAGATCGGGAAAGGAATCGATACGGGTGTTGAGGTTGCGCACTGCGCCGTTGTAGTAGCGGCGGGCGTATTGAATGTGGTTTTCCACCTCGGTGATGTCGCGTTGCAGGGCGAGGAAGTTCTGGCTGGCCTTCAGTTCCGGATACTGTTCCGCCACCGCAAGCAATTGGCGCATGCCGGCGCCGAGCGCCATCTCCAGGCGTCCTTTCTCGGCCAGCGCGCTGGTGTGCTCGCTCTGCGTGCGCAGTTCGACGACGGCGCTAAGGGTGGCCTGTTCATAGGCGGCGTATTGCCGTACCGCATCGACCAGTTTGGGCAGCAGGTCGTGGCGCCGCTTGAGCTGGACGGAAATGTCCGACCAGGCGGCGAGGACGCGGTTGCGATCGCGCACCAGGGCGTTGTAGATGAACACGCCGCCCAGGAATAGGACGGCGAACAGGGTGGTGAGCAGGAGACCGATTATTTCCATGGCGGCGGGTTCGTTGGCTGGGTCCCGCCGATGATGCCAAACAACGGTTAGCGATGCAGCTGATCGGCGGCGTCGAGGGTGTTCTGCAGCAGCAGGGCGCGGGTCATGGGGCCGACGCCGCCGGGCACCGGGGTGATCCAGCCGGCGCGCTCGCTGGCGGCCTCGAACTCCACGTCGCCGATGAGCTTGCCTTCGGCGGTGCGGTTGATGCCCACGTCGATGACGATGGCGCCGGGCTTGATCCAGTCGCCCTTCACCAGGCCGGGCTTGCCCACCGCCACCACCACGATGTCGGCCTGGCGCACCAATTCCGCGCTGTTGCGGGTGAAGCGGTGGCAGGTGGTTACGGTGCAGCCCGCCAGCAGCAATTCCAGGCCCATGGGACGGCCGACGATGTTGGACGCGCCCACCACCACGGCATGCATGCCCCTGATCGGCTGGCCCAGGCTTTCCAGCAGCACCATCACGCCGCGCGGCGTGCAGGGACGCAGCACCGGCATGCGCAGGGCCAGGCGGCCGATGTTGTAGGGATGAAAGCCGTCCACGTCCTTGTCTGGATGGATGCGCTCGATCACTTCCTCGGCGTCGATGTGCGCCGGCAGCGGCAGCTGCACCAGGATGCCGTCGATGGCCGCATCGCCGTTCAGTTCGTCGATGAGGGCGAGCAGCTTCTCCTGCGTGGTGTCGCTGGGCAGATCGTAGGCGCGGGAGTCGAAGCCCACCTCGATGCAGTCCTTGCGCTTGTGCGCCACGTAGACTTCGGAGGCCGGGTCGTTGCCCACCAGGATCACGGCGAGACCGGGTGCGCGCAGGCCGCGGGCAATGCGTTCGTCGACGCGTCGCTTGACCTGCTGGCGGAGTCGGGATGCGATGGCCTTGCCGTCGATGATCTGCGCGCTCATAACCTTGCCGTTGCCTGGGAGGGGAAGCGGCATATGTTCTCACGCCGGGTGTGGTTTCGCCAAGGTTGGCGCCGCGCGGAAGGCGGGTTTTCCGCTATAATGCAGCGCGTTTCGACGAACGCGCCGCGCCGCGGCAGGACGTTGACTCGCCAGCGGCCGGCGCGTATTATCGCCCGCTTCGCGCGTCCCGGAACGGTGGGCGCCGGCTCCTGAACTCGGGGTATAGCGCAGTCCGGTAGCGCGCCTGCTTTGGGAGCAGGATGTCGGGGGTTCAAATCCCTCTACCCCGACCAACTCGATATATGGACCGTTTTTCGATAGGATACGCGGACTCGGCCATCCGGCGCCCGTAGCTCATCCGGATAGAGCATCGGCCTTCTAAGCCGAGGGTAGCAGGTTCGAGTCCTGCCGGGCGCGCCAATCCCGGCGGCCCTTCGTGGCCAAGATTTGCAGTTTCAATGGTGGGCGTAGCTCAGTTGGTAGAGTCCCGGATTGTGATTCCGGCTGTCGTGGGTTCGAGTCCCATCGTCCACCCCAAACACCGCAACAAAAAAGCCCGCCTTGCGCGGGCTTTTTTGTGCCTGCGATTCCGCGCTCAGGCCAGCAGGTTCACGCTGCCGACGACGATGAGCAGCACCGCGCTGAGACGCTGTACGCCATGACGCCAGTGGCGCAGCTGTTCGCGCAGGCGGCTGCCCAGGTAGGCCACGCCGACGCCGAACACCAGGGCCGGCAGTGCGATGGCGCCGAGCCCGAAGGACAGCCCGAGGGCCAGGCCGTGGCCGGCGCTGGCGGTGGTGGCGGCGGAGAACAGCACCGTGCCCAGGGGGGCGCAGGGGGTCAGCGCCATGCCGGCCCCCATCAGGAACAGGCCGCCGGGCATCAGCGTCTGCGGTGCGTCGGGACGGGCCATGTGTCGCAGCGGCTGTTGTGCCGGTGCCGGTGCGGCGCAGCTCCTGCCGGAGCGCTGGCGCAGCAGCAGGGCGAGGCCGACCATGATGGCGGCACAGCCCAGGACCCAGCGTACCGAAGAGGCGCCGGCGCCGTTGCCGATGTACTGGCCGGCGAAGCCCGCCAGCAGGCCGAGCCCCGCATAGCTGGACAGGCGGCCCAGGGAGAAGGGCAGCACGGTGCGCCAGGACTGGCGGATGCCGCCCTCGCTGGCCAGGAACACCGGACCCAGATAGGGCAGGCAGCTGATGGTGCAGGCGCTGAAGCCGAACACCAGGCCCAGGGCCATGGCCAGCGGCAGGGTGACCAGGGTCTGTTCGATGGGCTCCATCGCTACTCGTCCAGATACTGGCTGCGCGCCAGTACCGCCGCGCCGTAGGCGGTGGTGGTCTGCGGTTGCTCCGGGATCACCAGTTCACGGCCCAGCTCGTCCTGTAATGCCGCCACCAGCCCCTTGTTGAGCGCCGGGCCGCCGTCGAAATAGACGCGGTCCTCGATGCCGACGCGCTTGGCCAGGCGCACGGTGCGGCGCGCAATGGAATAGTGGATGCCGGCGACGATCTCCTCCTTGCCGTGCCCCTTGGCCAACAGGCCGATGATCTCCGACTCGGCGAACACCGCGCAGGTGCTGTTGATGGTGAGCGGCGCGCCGCTGCCGCCGAAGTGGTAGTCGCCCAGCTGCTCCAGATCGATCTCAAGGTTGCGCGCCGCCACGTCGAGGAAGCGGCCGGTACCGGCGGCGCATTTGTCGTTCATCGCGAAATTGCTGACGTTGCCGTTGGCGTCGATCTGGATCGCCTTGGAGTCCTGGCCGCCGATGTTGATGATGGTACGCACGCCGCCGAAGGCGCGGCCCGCCTCGCAGGCGCCGATGGCGTTGGCGGTGATCTCGCTGATGGAGTCGTCCGCCTCCTTGAACAGCTTGCGGCCGTAGCCGGTGGCGGTGATGAACTTCACCGCCTCGCGGACGATGCCGTGCTGGGCCAGCAGCGCCTCGAAGGTTTCCATGGCATTTTTGTGGAACGAACTGCCGGTGGGGGCGATGCGCGTGCCGACCAGTTTGCCGTCCTCGTCGACCACGGCGGCCTTGATGGCGGTGGAGCCGATGTCGATGCCGGCGAAATAACTCATTGCTTGTTCCTCTTGCGGGTCTTGAGCGATTCGAGAAAGGCCTCGATGCGGGTGGACAGCTGGCCCATGTCGTCGGGGCTGTAGTCGGTTTCCACGTACAGCATGGGGATGCCCTGGGCGGCAAGGACGTCGGCGATGCTGCGGTATTCCATCTCGTAGACCTGGCAGCCGGCAAAGGCCTGGTACACCACGCCGTCGACGTTGAAGTCGGCGGCCAGCTGCAACAGGCGGCGCTGGCGATCGTCGTTGCGGGTGAAGATGGGGCAGGTGCAGGGCTTGAGATAGCGATCGGCGAGGCCGTCCACCATGTCGTTGAGCAGCCATTCGTCCACCGCGGTCATGTCGTACAGCATGCGGTTGGCGGAGCAGGTTTCGTCGGCCACCACCACGCCGCCGGCCTCCTCGATGAGCAGCGGCAGCTTGAGATTGGGGAAGATGGGCGGTGAACCGGTGAACAGGATGCGCGGCGCGCGCTTCTGCGCCGCCTGGAAGCCTTCCGTTTGCCGCGACCGCAGTTCGGCATTGAGTTGCTCCACCGCCTCGGTCCAGCGATCGATGTCGTCGAAGAAGTAGGCGTTGGTCACCAGGAAGGCATCCTTGCCGAGGAACAGCGCGGGCGCACTTTTGCGCAACTGGTGCAGGGTGCGGAAGGCGGCCTGGGCGCGGGCGGTGCGGGCCATCGCCGCTTTCAGATTGTTGCGGGTCAGCTTGCGTCCGGTCAGTTCGCGCAGGCGCAGGGCGAAGCTGCGCACCGAGCGCTGCCAGTACAGCCGCGCCTCCTCGCTTTCCTTGGCCGGCGGCAGTTCCAGATCGTGCACCTTGTAGCCCATGGCCTCCATCATTGCGCTGGCCTTGGTCTTCTGGTCGCAGGTGGTGGGGTTGACGATCAGCTCCAGCGATTGGGTGTTGGGCACGGCGGCCTTGGCGTGCAGCGAGCCCAGGGTGGCCTTGACCAGGGGACAGGACTTGGCCGGCATGAAGTCGGCGCCGATCTGGTCGTAGTGATAGGAACCGTTGCACAGCCGCACCGGCGTGGCGCCGAAGGCGTAGATCAGCTCTTCCGGCGCGTGGATACAGGTGGTGCCGACCAGCGTGCCCTGGTGCCTGACCGGCTCGCCGTGGCAATAGACGTTGCGGAACAGATCATAGAAGTAGCGCATCGCCTGGGGATTGTCGGGAAAGTCATCCTCGATGCGATCGAGCAGGGTCTCGGCCTCGCGCGCCTGGCGGCTGCGGTTGTAGGCGGGCGCGGCGGCGTCAGTGGGGGTGCTGTTCATCGTTGTGTCCTTGGTTCATGCGCTTGATGAAGCCCTGCTCGGTGGATTCAAACAGGGTGATGCCGGCAAAGGTGGCCTTGAGGGCGCCCGGTTCCGGGCAGGTGGCGACACATTTCAGGCACATGATGCAGTCGTCCTGCATGATGCGCGGATCCTTGACCTCGTCGGCGATTTCGCGGATTTCCATGTCGCATACCCGGTAGCAGTCGCCGCAGCGGGTGCACTTGGCGCCGTCCTTCTTCAGCCGCAGCAGCGCCGGCTTGGACAGCAGGTAGTGCAGGGCGCTCATGGGACAGAAGAAACAGAAAAACCGCTTTTTGAAGAAGGCGCCGCCCAGGAACAGGCCGGTAACCAGCAGGCCCAGCGCCGTCATCACCGTGGTGGTCTTGGTGGAGAAGTCGATGGTCAGTTGGGAGAAGTCGCCGGTGAACATGGGGATGATCATGCGGCCGGGGCAGATGTCGCAGAACGGTGTGCCCATGTCGTGGGGCAGCAGCGCACCGCCGATGCCGAGGGGGATCAGGATCATCAGTGCCAGCAGCAGGTACTTGATCAGGGTGAGGCGGCGGAACTGGCCTTCGGTATAGCGCGAGTAGCGGATGCCCAGGCGCGTGCGCAGGCTGGTGATCCAGTCCTGGATGGTGCCCAGGGGGCAGACATAACCACACCAGCCCTTGTTCAGCACGAAGAACCACAGGGCGAAGAACAAAAAGCCCTGCACCACCATCAGGCCGGCCCAGCCGAACAGGGTGCGCCAGGACATGGCCAGCTGGTGCTGCAACGGCAACAGGTAGCAGATGCCGCCGCGGCCGGCGTCATTGAAGCCGCAGGAGAAGGTGGGCAGATATTGCCCCAGGTTCACCGCCAGGTAACCGCCGTATACCAGCAGCACAAAAAAGAACAGCTGCAGCCAGAAGCGGAAGCGCCGCAGGTCGACGCCGTTGATGGCGTCCCTAATTCTTTTCATCAAAGCGTACCTCGTGGAAACGGCGCTGACGGCGGCGGCGATAGAAATAGACGCTGACGGCGGTCACCGTAAGGGCGAACACGCCCAGCAACAGGCCATAGGCATAGGAGCGATAGTCCCGGGGCGACGGATAGTAGCTGCCGTTGAGACTGGCCAGGTAACGGGTCGATTGGTACGGAACGCCCGCGGATTCACCATTCCCGTCCACGCTGTAGGCGGCGGTGACCAGGTAGTCCTGGCGGTAGCGGCGCTCGAATTCGTGCCACGGCGGATAGTAGTCGCGAATCATCATGAAGCTGGCGTGACCGGTATCATCGGTGCGTACGGTATTGCGCCAGCCGCGCGCGGTGTGCAGGGTGACCTCGGCGCCGGCGACGGGCCGGCCGAAATGCAGCACCTGGAAGGTAACGGTGTCGCCGAAGCCGAGGGTGGTATGGAAACTCTCCGCATCCATGCGCTCGCGCACCAGCTCCAGCGGAATGGTGTCCAGGTGGCGCGGCGCCATGAGGCCCTTGACGTGGTCGTGGCCCTCCCGGCAGCTGTGTTTGAGCACCTCCGACTTGGCGGCATCGACCTGCCGCGTGCCGTCGCTCACCGATTCCGCGACGAGGTACAGATTGTAAAAGCCTTCGTCCGGCATGGCGAAGTTCACGCCGTAGGTGCCGTGCAGGTTTCCGCCCTGGATTTCCTGCACTTCCCCCGTCACCGAGACCAGCGTCGGCATGGCGCCATCGAAGGACGTCACGTGGCTGGAATTGGCCGGCCCGTCGCCGGAGCGCAGCCAGAGATTTTTGTAATAGACGCCGCGCCGAATCTCCACGGGACCGCCGTGCGAGTGGCGCGTTGCGCCGCCTGGATCGGGGTGCGGCATGGTTTCCGACCACCACAGAGGCGTGGCAGCCAACGCCGGTTGTGTGGCGCACAGGATGAACGCCGCAAGCAGGCTGTATGTCAGCTTCATGTGCATGTCCCAGTGGAATGTGGAGAACCGATAAATTCGGCGCGTGGCGGAAACTGTGTGCTCGAAGCAGGAGAGTCGTCGTTGATCATAATCAATGGGCTTGGTGTTGTTGTTGTCGGCTGTAGGTACGGCGCAGAACGCGAGCATGATGCGTGCCAGCGCGTAACCCGTTGAACTTGCAGTGGGACGGCTGACGCTCTCCCGGAGGGGTGCGGCAAAGCACCTGTCCGGTGAGTGAAATGACGCAAATGTCATTGTATGTGTGACGGCCGTGAAAAATTTTCTGTGCTCTTGTGTCGGAAAATAAATTCGCTGCGGCATTTGCCGCGTTCCTGTGTCGGTTGGCTCAGGCGCCATGAGGTCGTGCATCGTCGTGGTGAGCCGTATCAACGGTTTATGTGTCGGCATGAAATCTGCTATCCCGAACGTCTGTCTGTGGTCCGCAACAGTGGCTTGATCGCGATCAATGCCGGGCCTGGCGATGACCGTAAGAGTGATCGCGCACATGCAGGCGCCGGGTATGCGTTCACGATGGAGCGCGTAACAGGCGATAACAGAGATAACAACAAACTACGGGGTGAAGATATGCATCATTTGCGCAGTGCGGCCGTGCTTGGCTGCTCGTTGTTGGGTGGCGTCGCCTGGACCGGCGTGGCCTTGGCGGAGAGTCTGGGTGTCATACAGGTCGAGTCGACGACCATCGATGACCGCTTTGAGAGCAAGCGCGGCGAGCCCTCCAATGTCAGCACCATCTCCGGCGAGAAGGTCGATCAGTCGCATGTGGAGAATCTTCAGCAGGTGCTGCAGGCGGTGCCCGGCATCACCTCCGAGTTCACCAGTGGCGGCAACCTGAAGATTCATATCCGCGGCGTGGAGAATCAGCGCTATATGGGTGAGAAGCCCGGTGTGGCCGTGGTGATCGACGGCGTTCCGGTGTTCGAGCGCACCGGTGCGGTGAACATCGACCTGGACAACATCGAATCCATCAAGGTGATCAAGGGCGGCGCGTCATACCTGTTCGGCGACGACGCCCTGTCCGGCGCGGTGATCATTACCACCAAGCGCGGCGCCAAGCTGGCGGGCTATCGGCTGGAAACCGAGGTCGGCAGTTTCGACTACCGCAAGTACCTGGCCCGGGCGGGCTATGCGGACGACGGGATGAACGCCCATCTGCAGGTGTCGCGCCGCGAAAGCGACGGCTACTGGTATCAGTCGGACTATATGGCCGAATATGCCGACGGCAAGATGCAGTGGTATCTGGATGAGAGCAGCGACCTCACCTTCGGCTTCGAGGCGTCCAACCGCAACAAGGACAGCCACGGCTCGGTGGAGGGCGTCACCCAGGCCGCCCTGGACCCTCAGAGCTATGAGGGTCGCGACTATGCCCGCATGTTCGACGTGGCGTTGGGCAAGTACTACCTCACCTACGCCCGCGACGTCAGCGACAACGACAACCTGCTGTTGAACGCCTACCAGTTCAACGATCATACCAAGTTCGTTTCGGCGCCGCAGAACTACACATCCACCGGTGTGCCGGTGACCGATGTGGATGCCTATACCAACGGCAACGACTACAAACAGATCCAGCGCGGCATCAAGAGCGAATACCGCAGCGCGGGCGAGAGCCTGGCCTGGATGGCGGCCGTGGACCTGCGTGACAACTCCTACCGCAACTACTCGGAATACCTGGTGGACTTCAAGACCAGTCCGTCGCCGATGTCGCCCGTCAAGTACGCCGGCACGGTCACCTCCGACAACAAGACGCTGGAACGGGTGCAGGCGATGTATGGCGAGTTGCGTTTCCGTCCGGCCGATCGGCTGACCACGACCATCAACGGTCGCTACGACCATATTGCACTGGATTACGAGGACTATCTCAATCTCATGCAGATTGACAAGAGCTTCAATGTCAACTCGTGGCGTCTGGGCGGAAACTACGCGTTGAAGGACAATGCCGATATTTACGCCAATGCCTCGACCGGTTTCCGCGCCCCGTCCATCGAGCAGTTGTTTGCCGGCACGATCTCTCCCACCGGCAACACAGCCAGCAACCCCGATCTGCGGCCGGAGCAGTCGCTCAACCTGGAACTGGGCCTGCGCGGTACCGGCACCGTCGGGGGCGTGGGCTGGGATTACGACGTGGCGGTATTCCAGCTGGAGCGCAATGACTACATCATGTCCTCGGTGGGCCAGTACAGCATCCCGGCCACCGGCGAACAGGCGCAGTACCAGAATATCGGCGGCATGCGCTCACGCGGCCTGGAATTTTCCCTGCGCAGTGACGAGTCCCGCGATGTCTGGATGACCGTAGCGTACACCTACCTGCGCTCAGAATTTACCGACTACAAAAACTTCATGCTGTTGCTGGGCAACCGTTACCGTACCTATAACGCGGACTGTTCGACCCTCAACCCCCTCACCCAGTATTGCCTCCAGCCCATGGACCTGACCGGCAACGTGATCCCGCGCACGCCGGAACACCACCTCAATACCTCGCTCAACTACCGCCCGGCGCCGGGCTGGACCCTGAGCGGCGAGGTGGACGCCTATACCGACTACTTCGCCGACGAGACGAACTTCATCCGCATCAGCAGCCGGGCGGTGTTCAACGTGCTGGCGCGCTACGAGCACCGGTTCGGCGGCAACAACAGGGCCGCGTATTTCCTGCGCGTCGACAACCTGTTCAACGAGTATTACTACAATACCGCCCGCGGCAGCAGCGACGGTGCCAGCCCGGGGACCGGCGATGTCCCCGACGGTGTATTCAATAACGAAGACATCTCGCTGGTGGTCAATCCCGGTCGTGTGCTGACCGCGGGTGTTTCGCTGCAATTCTGAACCGGCGCAGCGCGGGGATGCTACGCACACGGTGCCCGGCAGCCATGACGCCGGGCACCGTCGCTAGCGCAAGACTTGTATTTTGTCCCGTTGCGGTTAACCTGACGAACCGGTGTGCCGTGAACCGCAGGGGCGGGGCGAAAGCTAACAAAGGCAGGGTGACGGAGTAGGCCATGACGGTTGAGGATATTTTTGCCAAAGGCGGAGTCGTCGTTTGGGTGCTGCTCGGCTATTCAATAGTGGCGGTGGCGCTGTTGATTGAGCGCTTTGTCAATTTTGCCCTGTTGGGGCGGCCGCCGCGGGATTTCGAAGGTACGCTGCGGGAGGTGGTGCGCGGCACCGAAGCCGGTTCCGTGCTGCAAGGCCTGCGCGGGCCGGAGGCCGCCATCGTGCGCGGCATGCTGCAGGCCGGCGCCGCCGGTGTAAAGGACTTGGGGCGCGTGGCCTCGCGCATCGGTTCCGAAGAGTTGCAGCGCATGGAGCGGGGTTTCCGCACCCTGGGCGTGCTGGGCAATACCGCGCCGCTGCTGGGGTTGTTCGGCACCATCACCGGCATGATCAAGGCTTTCATGGTCATCGAGCAGGCCGGCGGCCGGGTGGACGCGCAGGCGCTGGCGGGCGGGATCTGGGAGGCGATGCTCACTACCGGCGTGGGCCTGGCGGTGGCCATTCCCATCCTGCTGATGCTGCATCTCCTGGAAGGCATGGCCGATCGCCGTGCCCAGTCCATGCGCAGCTGCGCCTCGGTGGTGCTGGAGCAGATGCCGGGATGCGATGTTGCCGAAGCCGCCGAGCCGGTGCATCACCGCGAGGGGGTGGTGCATGCAGTTTGAAGGGCGCCGCCGCCTGAGTCATGTGCCCAACCTGACTCCGCTGATCGATATCGTCTTTCTGCTGCTGGTATTCTTCATGCTGACCTCGCACTTCGTCCGCGAGGAGAGCATCAAAGTCGACCTTCCCATAGCGCAGAGCGGCGAACCGGACGACAACGAGTACGTCCAGGTGACGTTGGACGCCCAGGGGCGCATCCTGCTGCGGGATCATTTCATCGACATCACCGAGCTCGAGACGCGTCTGCGCGACGAACTCGCGCAGCATGCCGAGAAAGTGGTGCGCATCCGCGGCGATCGTGCGGCACAACTGGGGCTGGCGGTCGGTGTGCTTGATGCTGCGCGCAAGGCCGGCGCCGAAGGCGTCGATATCGTGACAGAGGAACAATGAACCTGCGCGAACGGGGGATTTGGGCAGGCGCTGTCGTCGTTTCCCTGGGCCTGCATCTGGCACTGTTCTGGCCGGGCAGGATCATGCTCAGTGCCGATGACGGCACGGCACGGCAGCAGGCCGGCGTGACCCGTCTCAGCTTTCGGGTGATGGAGAAGCCGCCGCCGCCCGCACCCGTACCTGAGGTAAAACCGCAGCCCAAGCCGCCGGAGCCGCCCAAGCCCAAGCCGAAGCCGCCGGAGCCCAAACCCGAACCGCGTCCGGTGAAGAAGAATGTGCCGGTGGAGAAGATTCCGGTGAGCGAGCCGGAGCCGGTGGAGGATACCGCGCCGGCTCCGGTGGAAACGGCCGGGGATCCGCGCGAGGCGGAGCAGGCGCGGAGCCACTATCTGGGCCGCCTGCTGGCACACATCGAGGAGCACAAATTCTATCCCAGGGCCGCACGGCGGCGCGGAGTGCAGGGCGTTATCCAGGTGTCGTTCCTCCTGCATGAAAACGGCCAGGTCAGCGCCTTGGTGCTGGACGATGGGCATGAGGTGTTGCGCAAGGCGGCGGAAGAGGCCGTGCAGGCCGCGTTGCCGTTGCCGCAACCGCCCAGTGATGTGGTGTGCCCGTTGCGGGTAAGCTTCGGGATGGAGTTCAAGTTGAACTAGGGTTTGATTCTACGTAGCAAGGAGATAGGTAATGTTGAAGATGTTCAGGCTGGTGATGGTTCTGTTCGCGGCAAGCTATACCGCACTGGCAGGTGCCGCCGATATGGGCGCCATGGTAATGCATCCGTGGGTGCGCGAGGCGCCGCCGACAGCGGCTGCGCTCGGTGCGTTCATGGTGCTGCAAAATCACGGTGCCAAGCCGCTGGTGTTGGTTGGCGCCGAATCCGCTGCGGCCGGCGAAGTACAGCTGCATCGTACGGTGATGGCGGACGGTATGGCCAAGATGATCCGTCAGAACAGTATCGAGATTCCCGCCGGTGGACAGGTGGAGTTCAAGCCCGGCGATTACCACCTGATGCTGATGAAGCCGAAGCAGGTGCTGAAGGCCGGCGACAAGGTGGGGATCACCCTGAAGTTCAAGGACGGCAGCAGCCTGCCGGCCACGTTTGAAGTGCGCGCCGGTATGGCGATGCCCATGAATCACGGCAATATGCACAGCGGCCACTGATTACGGCAGCTACAAACGACAAGGGCGGCCTGATGGCCGCCCTTGTCGTTTCTGCCGCTGACGCGGTATCACTCGATGGCGTATTTCTTCAGCCGGTAAAGCAGAGTGTCGCGGGTGAGCCCCAGCAGGCGGGCGGCATGGCTGCGGTTGCCGCGGGTCTTGTAGAGGGCCTGGCGTATCATCTGCTGCTCCAGCTCTTCCAGGCGGATGCCGCAATCGGGCAGGGTGAACAGCGCCGGTTCCTCGATCTGCGGAATGCGTATTTCATGCGGCAGGTTTTCGAAATCGACATCACCGCCCGGGAACAGCACGACCATGCGCTCGGCGAAATTGCGCAGCTCGCGGATATTGCCCGGCCAGCGGTATTGCTCCAGTGCCTTCAGCGCCCGCGGCCGATAGCGCGGCGCCTGCAGTTCGTGCTGCCCGGCGATGCGCGCCGTGAGGGTGTCCAGCAGCAGGCGGATATCGCCCGAGCGGGAGCGCAGCGACGGCAGTTCCAGCGGAACCACATTGAGGCGGTAATAGAGATCGGCGCGGAACAAACCCTGCTTGACCCGCTGATGCAGGTCATGGTGCGTGGCGGCGATGACGCGGACATCGACGCGTTCGATTTCGGTGTCGCCCACGGCCTGCAGCTCGCTGGACTCCAGGAAACGCAGCAGCTTGGCCTGTACCGCCAGTGGCAGTTCGCCGATTTCATCCAGGAACAGGGTGCCGCCGTGGGCGGCGCGGATGCGGCCGGCGTGTTCGCGGACTGCGCCGGTGAAGGCGCCCTTGCGGTGGCCGAACAGTTCGGATTCCGCCAGACCCTCGGGCAGGGCGGCACAGTTGATGGCGACGAAGGGGCCGTGGGCACGGCGGCTTTCCTGATGGATGGCGCTGGCGAACAATTCCTTGCCGGTGCCGCTTTCTCCCAGCAGCAATGCCGTGACATGGGTGGCGGCGACTACCTGGGCTGAGCGGATGAGGGCGCAAAACTCAGGGGATTGCCCGGTCAGCAGTTGGTCGAAAGCGTTCATTCGCGGCATGGCAGCTGCTCCTGTCCCATCGGATTATTGTTCGGTTCCGGTGCTGCCCCGCGGGGCCGTGTCTTGTCCTAGCGCGGGAGTGCGATATCTCACCGGTAATGCGTGCAAAGGATAGCGCCTGTCGTTGCACACGGTAAAGGCCTGTCTTATATATGGCCATGCTGGGGTCCCGACCGCCTTGACAGGGATCAAGCTGGCGCTGACCGTGGCCGCAGAATTTTTTGCCCTTGCGTCGTAACAGTTGCATTTGCCCCCTTGATCACGCCGGATGAATTTGGTTTAATCTGCGCCCTCGCACGGGCCGTTAGCTCAGCTGGTAGAGCAGGAGACTCTTAATCTCTTGGTCGTAGGTTCGAATCCTACACGGCCCACCATTTTCCCCTCCCTCGTTTTTGTTGTGCACTGAATCCCAACGCGACCATATTCCGATGCCGCAGCAGCGCATCAGGGCTATGTCGTGCCGGTGGGAACCGTTATAATCGCCCGATTCGCGAAAGTGGCGGAACTGGTAGACGCGCTGGATTTAGGTTCCAGTGGGGCAACCCGTGAGAGTTCGATTCTCTCCTTTCGCACCAGCCAGGCTTGGCACGACGCTATATCCCGGATGCACCGTATGCCCTACCCGCGAGCGGGCGGCCGAATTTCCCAATTACGATTAATTAATATTGGAATTAAGGAGTTGCAATGCAGGTTTCAGTTGAGACGACTTCCGGCCTCGAGCGCCGCATGACTGTCCAGGTTCCCGAAGAGCGCATCGCGTCGGAAGTGGATAACCGTTTGCGTCAGCTGGCCCGCACCACCAGCATCAAGGGTTTCCGCCCCGGCAAGGTCCCGTTCAAGATGGTGCAGCAGCGCTATGCGGAACAGGTACGCCAGGAAGTGCTGGGCGACGTGATTCAGTCCAGCTACTTCGAGGCCGTCAGCCAGGAGAAGCTGCGCCCGGCGGGCTATCCCTCCTTCGAACCCAAGAGCCTGGAGCAGGGCAAGGGGATGGAGTATGTGGCCACCTTCGAAGTGATGCCCGAGATCGAGCTGGCCGGCCTGGCCGGGGTGTCCATCGAGAAGCCGGTGGCCGAAGTGACCGATGCCGATGTGGATACCATGCTGGACACCCTGCGCAAGCAGAACGCCGGCTGGACCGCTGCCGAGCGCGCCGCTGCCGACGGTGACCGAGTCACCATCGACTTCAAGGGCACCATCGATGGCGCCGAGTTCCAGGGCAACAAGGGCGAGAATGTCCCCGTGACCCTGGGCGGCAAGCGCATGATCGCCGGCTTCGAGGACGGCCTGGTGGGCGCCAAGGCGGGCGAGGAGCGCACCCTCGATCTGCAGTTCCCGGACAACTATGGTTATAAGGACGTCGCTGGCAAGCCGGTGCAGTTCAAGGTCAGCATCAAGCAGGTGGAAGAGCCCCAGCTGCCGGAACTGGACGACGCCTTTGCCGCCAAGTTTGGTGTGGAAGGTGGCATTGATGCCCTGCGTGGTGAGGTTCGCACCAATATGGAGCGTGAACTGGAGCAGCGCCTGAGCGCCACCGTGAAGCAGCAGGTTATGGATAAGTTGTTGGAAATCAACAACATCACCGTTCCCCAGGCACTTGTTATGCAGGAAGCGCAGGCTTTGGCACAACAAATGCGTGAAAACATGCAGCTGCCGGCCGACAAGAGCGGGTCCGTTTCGCCGGCGATGTTCGAGGAGCAGGCCAAAAAGCGCGTCACCCTGGGATTGCTCCTTGCAGAACTGGTGCAGCGCCACAATCTAAAGGTCGATGCCGATGTCCTGCGCGGCAAGGTCGAACAGATGGCCGCCGGTTATGACCAGCCGGAAGAGGTGGTGAAGTGGTTCTACGCCGACAAGCGCCGCCTGGGGGAAGTGGAATCCCTGGCGCTGGAAGAAGTCGTGGTGGCGTGGGTGCTGGGACAGGTGCAGGTGACGGAGAAGCCGCAGGGCTTCAATGACCTTATGAACCGTGCGTAAGCACGCCAGTTAAAGGAACGTGCATGTTTACCGATAAGGGGCCTATGGCCGGTATGCAGGAAATCCGCAACCTGGGACTGGTTCCCATGGTGATCGAGCAGACGGGGCGCGGCGAGCGCGCCTACGATATCTATTCGCGGCTGCTCAAGGAGCGGGTGATCTTCGTGGTCGGCCCCATCGAGGACCACATGGCCAACCTGATTGTGGCGCAGTTGCTGTTCCTCGAATCGGAAAACCCGGACAAGGACATCCACCTTTATATCAACTCCCCCGGCGGCTCCGTCACCGCGGGCATGGCCATTTACGACACCATGCAATTCATCAAGCCCCATGTGAGCACCATGTGCATCGGCCAGGCGGCGAGCATGGGGGCGGTGCTGCTGGCGGCGGGCGAGCAGGGCAAGCGTTACTGCCTGCCCAATTCACGCGTCATGATCCACCAGCCCCTGGGCGGTTTCTCCGGCCAGGCGTCCGATGTGGAGATTCATGCCCGTGAACTCCTTTATATCCGTGAGCGCCTCAACGGCATCCTGGCCCATCACACCGGGCAGCCGCTGGAGCGCATCCAGCAGGACACCGAGCGCGACAATTTCATGAGCGCCACGGTTTCCCAGGACTACGGCCTGGTGGACAAGGTGCTGGAAAAACGCGTCTGACGCGCAGCCCGCTCCCGCAGGGGGCGGCGGATAGGTAGCGACCCGGCAGGCGGTCGGCTTGAAAATCGGGCCAAAACGCTGCATGGTGTAAACAGGTAAACGAAAGACGCGAGGACAGCCCATGAGCGAAGGTTCCAACAGCACGGGCGACAACGACAAGCTGCTTTACTGCTCCTTCTGCGGCAAGAGCCAGCATGAGGTGCGCAAGCTCATTGCGGGGCCGTCGGTCTTCATCTGCGACGAGTGCGTCGAGCTGTGCAACGACATCATCCGCGAAGAGGTGCAGGAAGAGCAGGCCTCGGGTGGACGCAGCAAGCTGCCGACGCCGCGTGAAATCAAATCCATCCTCGACGAGTACGTCATCGGCCAGGAGCGGGCCAAGAAGGTGCTGTCAGTGGCCGTGTACAACCACTACAAGCGCCTCGATGCCGGTCACAAGAAGGATGAGGTCGAGATCGCCAAGAGCAATATCCTGCTCATCGGCCCCACCGGCAGCGGCAAGACCCTGCTGGCCGAGACGCTGGCGCGGCTGCTCAACGTGCCGTTCACCATCGCCGACGCCACCACGCTGACGGAAGCCGGCTATGTCGGCGAGGATGTGGAAAACATCATCCAGAAGCTGCTGCAAAAGTGCGACTACGATGTGGAGAAGGCGCAGACCGGCATCGTCTACATCGACGAAATCGACAAGATTTCCCGCAAGTCGGACAATCCCTCCATCACCCGCGACGTGTCGGGCGAGGGCGTGCAGCAGGCGCTGCTCAAACTGATCGAAGGTACCGTGGCCTCGGTACCGCCCCAGGGCGGGCGCAAGCATCCGCAGCAGGAATTCCTCCAGGTGGACACGCGCAACATCCTGTTCATCTGCGGCGGTGCCTTTGCCGGGCTGGAGAAGGTGATCCGCAGCCGCTCCGAAAAGGGCGGCATCGGCTTCTCCGCCGAGGTGAAGAGCAAGGAAGACAAGCGCAACGTCGGCGAGGTGCTGTACGACGTCGAGCCCGAGGACCTGATCAAGTACGGCCTGATCCCCGAGTTCGTCGGCCGCCTGCCGGTGGTCGCCACTCTCGGCGAGCTGGACGAAGCCGCGCTGGTGCAGATCCTGACCGAGCCGCGCAACGCCCTGACCAAGCAGTATTCCAGGCTGTTCGAGATGGAGGGCGTGGAGCTGGAATTCACGGTCGAGGCCCTCTCTTCGGTGGCCCGCAAGGCCATGGAACGCAAGACCGGCGCCCGCGGACTGCGCTCCATACTTGAGTCCATCCTGCTGGACGTCATGTACGACCTGCCGTCGCTGGAGAACGTCAGCAAGGCGGTGATCGACGAAGGCGTGATCAAGGGAGAGTCCGAGCCTCTGCTGATGTATGAAAGCGGTGAACGCTCGGCAGCGGCCAGCGAATAGCCCCCGACTCACGGCCGCCCCAGGGCGGCCGTGATGTTTTGGCTTGCTTGAAAACCCTAGGCGCAATCCGCATATCGTTCCCATGCGCACAGGGCTCGCATGCCCCTACACGAACAAGCCCTGATGCCCGTTCCAGGGTGCGACCTGCCGGGCGAAGAGGTAACCGAGAATGACAGATCAGGACAAGACGTCGGAATTGACCGACCAGCTGCAGGTGATGCCGGTACTGCCCCTGCGTGACGTGGTGGTTTATCCCCACATGGTGATCCCGCTGTTCGTCGGGCGCGAGAAATCGATACTTGCCCTGGAAGAGGCGATGGCCGGCAACAAGCACATCCTGCTGGTGGCGCAGAAGAGCGCCGCCCAGGACGATCCGGAACAGGACGACGTGTACCGCATCGGTACCGTGGCCAACATCCTGCAGCTGCTGAAGCTGCCCGATGGCACCGTCAAGGTGCTGGTCGAGGGCACCAAGCGCGCCAAGATCATTCATTTCCTGCCCAATGAAAAGTTCTTCTCCGCCCAAATCAGCCTGCTGGAAACGCCGCGGCTGGACGAGCGCGAGACCGAGGTGCTGTCGCGCTCGGTGCTCAATCAGTTCGAGCAGTACGTAAAACTGAACAAGAAGGTGCCGCCCGAGGTGCTCACCTCGCTGGCCGGTATCGAGGACAGCAATCGCCTGGCCGACACCATTGCCGCGCACATGGCGCTCAAGATCGACGAAAAGCAGAAGATCCTAGAGATCGTGGATCTGCGTGATCGTTTCGAGCACCTGATTGCCGCGCTGGAATCCGAACTCGATCTGTTGCAGGTGGAGAAGCGCATCCGTACGCGCGTCAAGCGTCAGATGGAGAAGAGCCAGCGCGAGTACTATCTCAACGAGCAGATGAAGGCTATCCAGAAGGAGTTGGGCGATCTGGAAGAAGCGCCCAATGAAATGGAAGAACTGGAGCGCAAGATTCAGAAGGCCGGCATGAGCAAGGAGGCCAAGACCAAGGCCACCACCGAGCTGAACAAGCTGAAGATGATGTCGCCCATGTCGGCCGAGGCCACCGTGGTGCGCAACTACATCGACTGGCTGGTGAACGTGCCCTGGAAGAAGCGCAGCAAGGTGCGTAACGATCTCGCCGTGGCGGAAGAGGTGCTGGAAGCCGATCACTATGGCCTGGAGAAGGTCAAGGAACGCATCCTGGAGTATCTCGCCGTGCAGCAGCGCGTCAACAAGCTGAAAGGGCCGGTACTGTGCCTGGTCGGTCCTCCGGGCGTGGGCAAGACCTCGCTGGGCAAGTCCATTGCCCGTGCCACCAACCGCAAGTTCGTACGCATGTCCCTGGGCGGCGTGCGCGACGAGGCGGAGATCCGCGGCCATCGTCGTACCTACATCGGTTCCATGCCGGGCAAAATCGTGCAGAACCTGTCCAAGATCGGTACCCGCAATCCGCTGTTCCTGCTCGATGAAATCGACAAGATGGCGATGGACTTCCGTGGCGACCCGGCGTCGGCGCTGCTGGAGGTGCTGGACCCGGAACAGAACAACACCTTCAACGATCACTATCTGGAAGTGGACTACGACCTGTCGGACGTGATGTTCGTCGCCACGGCCAACTCCATGAACATTCCGGCACCGCTGCTGGATCGCATGGAAGTGATCCGCATCCCGGGCTACACCGAGCACGAAAAGCTCAACATCGCCCAGCGCTACCTGCTGGCCAAGCAGATCAAGGCCAATGGCCTCAAGGAAGACGAACTGGATCTTGGTGATGAAGGCCTGCGGGCGATCATCCGCTACTACACCCGTGAGGCGGGCGTACGCAATCTGGAACGTGAGATATCCAAGATCTGCCGCAAGGTGGTGAAGGATCTGTTGCTGCATCCGGAGCAGGGCAAGGCGACCGTGAACGAAGCCAATATCGAAAAGTATCTCGGTGTGCGGCGTTTCCGTTTCGGCCGGGCCGAGGAGACGGATCAGGTGGGTCAGGTGACCGGGCTGGCCTGGACCGAAGTCGGCGGCGAGCTGCTCAGCATCGAGACCGCCGTGGTTCCGGGCAAGGGCAAGCACACCATCACCGGGCAGTTGGGCGACGTGATGAAGGAGTCGATTCAGGCCGCCATGAGCGTGGTGCGCAGCCGTTCGCGCAAGTTGGGCATCGATCCGGAGTTTTATGAGAAGAAGGACATCCACATCCACGTCCCGGAAGGGGCGATACCCAAGGATGGCCCCAGTGCCGGTGTCGGTATGTGTACGGCCCTGGTGTCGGCCCTGACCGGAATCGCGGTACGTGCGGACGTGGCGATGACCGGCGAGATCACCTTGCGCGGTGAGGTGCTTCCCATCGGCGGCTTGAAGGAGAAACTGCTGGCGGCACAGCGCGGCGGGATACGGACCGTGGTAATACCGGACGAAAACCGGCGTGATTTGGCCGACATTCCCGACAGCATCAAGGAAAACCTTGCCATCCATCCGGTGAAGTGGATCGACGAAGTGCTGCAGCTGGCGCTGGTGCACATGCCGGAACCTCTGCCGGAGAAAGTGGAAGTCGCTGAACAAAACAAGCCGGCGGAAGCGGAAGGGCAGGGTACTATCCGTCCGCACTGATATATAATGCCCACATCCTGCCGTCACGACGGCAGGATGTTTTTCCTGAAAAATCAATTCAGAATCACAGCCGGGCAAATCCTTGCTTGACAGTGTCTCGGGGCAGTTGGTATAAAACTGCCCTCGAATCGCCGACCGCCCAATTATGAGGCGGTGTTTTTTTTGAACAGCGGAATATAGGGGAGATATCTGGTGAATAAGTCAGAGTTGATCGATGCGGTTGCTGCTGGCGCCGACATTTCCAAGGCTGCCGCCGGCCGGGCATTGGACGCCATGATCGAGGCTGTAACCAGTGCGCTGAAGAATGGCGAGCAGGTTAACCTGGTTGGGTTCGGCACTTTCGTCGTGCGTGAGCGTGCTGCCCGTAGCGGTCGCAATCCGCGTACCGGCGAAACCATCAACATCAAGGCTGCAAAAAATCCCAGCTTCAAGGCTGGCAAAGCCTTGAAGGATGCAGTAAACTAGCGCGCCTTCAGTCTAGGGTGCTTAGCTCAGTTGGTAGAGCGTCGCCCTTACAAGGCGAGGGTCGGGGGTTCAAGTCCCTCAGCACCCACCACGTATGAAGTTGTTTTTTGGAGTGGTAGTTCAGTCGGTTAGAATACCGGCCTGTCACGCCGGGGGTCGCGGGTTCGAGTCCCGTCCACTCCGCCAATAGCAAAAGGGCGCACCGCAACGTGCGCCCTTTTCTTTTTTCACGAACCAAAACACTAACCGTCAGCGTAGGGGCACAACCGCCATGCTGCAATTCATCCGTGAACGCGCCCAGAGCTGGATTGCCTGGGTCATCGTAACCCTGCTCATCATTCCCTTTGCGTTGTGGGGCATCAATCAATACTTTGATGGCGGCAAGGAGATCGCCGCAGCCCGCGTCAACGACGCAGAGATTTCTCCGCAGCGCCTGCAGCAGGCCTTTTACCAGCAGCAACAGCGCCTGCGCGAAATGCTCGGTGCCAATTACCGGCCGGAAATGTTTCCCGAGGAGCAGATGCGTCAGCAGGTGCTGGACGGCCTGATCGAACAGGAGCTCCTGGTGCAGACTGCCAGCGGCAGCGGGATGCGCATCGGCGATACCTTGCTGGCAGCCACCATCCACGCGGTGCCTGCGTTCCAGCAGGATGGAAAATTCTCGCAACAGGTTTACGAAGGCGCATTGCGCAATCGCGGCATGGTGCCGGCCGGTTTCGAGGCGGACCTGCGCCGCGACATGCTGACGCAACAGCTGTACGCCGGTATCGTGCGCAGCGACTTCGCCACGCCGGTCGAGCGCCGCGCCATGCAGCAGCTGCTGGGACAGCAGCGCGACATCGGCTTCCTGCTGCTGCCGCTGGCAGATTTCGTGGCCAAGGCTCAGGTGAGTAAAGACGAAATCCAGGCCTACTACGATGCCCAGGGCGCGTTGTTCATGCAGCCTGAGCAGGTGAGCATTGCGTACATCGAGCTTTCCGCCGAGCAGATCGCCAAAGGCATCAAGGTGGGCGATGACGAGCTGCGTGCGCGCTATGAATCGCAGCAGGCCAACTACTCGACTCCGGAAGAGCGCCACGCGCGCCATATCCTTGTTCGGGTTGAGCCCGGTGCGGATGCCGCGGTGGATGCGGCGGCACGGGCCGAGGCCGAGCAACTGCTGAAGCAGATACGCGGCGGTGCCGCGTTCGCCGATGTGGCGCGCAAGTCGTCGCAGGACCCCGGTTCGGCGGCGGAAGGCGGCGATCTGGGCTTCTTCGGCCGCGGCGTCATGGACAAGGCATTTGAGGACGCCGCCTATGCCCTCAAGGCGGGCGAGGTGAGCGAGCCGGTACGCAGTGCCTTCGGCTATCACCTGATTCGCCTGGAGGCCGTGCGCGGCGGCAGCAGCAAGACCTTCGCCGAGGTGCGCGAGCAGATCCTGGCCGAAATCCGCAACGAACGCGCCGAGCAGCAGTTCTACGATCAGGCCGAGCGTCTGGCTGCCCTGACTTACGAGCACCCCGATACGCTGGAAGAGGCTTCCCGTGAGCTGGGTCTGCCCATCGTGCAGAGCGAGCCGGTCACGCGCCGCGGCGGCACCGGCCTGCTGGCCAACCCCAAATTGATAGGCGCGGCCTTCAGCGAGGACGTGCTGGCCCGCAACAACAACAGCGAAGCCATCGATGTGGGCCGCAACCAATTGGTGGTTCTGCGGGTGACGCAGCATCAGCCGGAAATGCGCCGTCCGCTGGAGGCCGTACGCGAAGACATCGTCAGCCGCATCCGGCGCGACAAGGCGGCCGCCGCGGCACGCGAGGCCGCGACGGCATTGCAGCAGCAGTTGCAGCAGGGCGGTGATCCGGCGCTGGTGGCCAAGGGCGCCCGGGCCAAATGGCAGCGCGTCGACGGCGTGTTGCGCGAAGGGGCGAAGCTCGATGCCGCCATTCTGCGTAGCGTGTTCGCCATGCCCCGTCCGCAGGACGGCAAGACGGTGTGGGAACAGACGGTGGTCGCCAACGGCGACATCGCAGTGGTCGGGCTGTATGCGGTACGTGACGGTGAGGTCGTCGAGGGCGAGGCGGGGGCCGCCGGTGATTTGGAACGTGCCGCCGGCGAAGCCGCCTTTGCGGCCGCGCTGAATGGAATCCGTGCGGGTGCGAAAGTCACTCGCCCCGGCAAGCAACAGTAAGGGCCGGTCACACGGATGAATCTGCTGCGGCTGAAACTCCACTGGCAGATTTTCATCGCACTGGCGCTTGCCGTCGCGGCCGGCCTGCTGGCCGGCCGCGACGGCGGCCTGTTCGGCGTCACTTTCTACCAGGTGTTCGACTTCGTCGGCACCCTGTTTCTCAATGTCCTCAAGATGCTGATCGTGCCGTTGGTGGTGGCCTCCATCATCAGCGGTATCGCCGGCATCGGTTCATCCTCCGCCCTGGGCCGTTTGGGCGGGCGCACCCTCGTCTACTACCTGCTCACCAGCCTGCTGGCGATCCTGGTCGGTCTGCTGCTGGTCAACCTGGTCGCGCCTGGAATCGTGGACGGCGTACCCGCTCGGGAACGCCTGGGCCTGGTGGCCGACGGACAGAGCGTGCTGGCGGGGATGACGGGCCGCGGTGCCGGCGACGTGGTCGACGTGTTCCTGCGCATGGTGCCGGTCAACATCGTGGCCGCGGCCGCCGACGGGCAGATGCTGGGCCTGATCTTTTTCAGCCTGCTGTACGGCTATTTCATGACCCGCATCGGCGAGGCCTATGCGGAGGTGCAGTACAACTTCTGGCACGGCCTGTTCAAGGTGATGATGCTGATCACCGAATGGGCGATGCGCTTCGCCCCCATCGGCGTGTTTGCCCTGGTGGCGCGGGTGGTCGCCGACACCGGTTTTGCCGCCTTTGCCCCCCTGGCCATGTTTTTCTTCACCGTAGTGGCCGCGCTGGCCGTTCATTTCCTCCTGACGCTGCCGCTGCTGCTGCGCCTGGTGGGGCGCGTCCACCCGTTGCGCCATTACCAGGCCATGGCGCCGGCGCTGCTGACGGCCTTTTCCACTGCCTCGTCTTCGGCCACCCTGCCGCTGACCCTGGAGTGCGTGGAGAAGAACGCCAAGGTCTCGAACCGCACCAGCAGTTTCGTGTTGCCCCTGGGGGCCACGGTGAACATGGACGGCACCGCGCTTTATGAGTGCGTGGCGGCCATGTTCATCGCCCAGGCCTACGGCCTGGAACTGAGTTTCGCCGTGCAGTTCACCGTGGTGCTGGTGGCGCTGCTCACCTCCATCGGCGTGGCCGGCATCCCGGCGGCCAGCCTGGTGGCCATTGCCATCATCCTGGGCAGCATCGGCCTGCCGCTGGAGGGCATCGCCCTGATCCTGGCGGTGGACCGGGTGCTCGACATGTGCCGCACGGCGGTGAATGTCTACAGCGATTCCTGCGGCGCGGTGATCATCGCGCGGCTGGAGGGGGAGGAGGGGCTGCTGCCGGGAACGGCGCAGAGCTGAACCGTCCGGCTGCCTATTCGTCCTGCGGCACCGCCATGGCCTGGACGTGGTAGCCGGCGTCGACATAGAGCACGTCGCCGCTGATGCCGGAGGCAAGGTCCGAGCAGAGGAAGGCGGCGGCATTGCCCACTTCCTCGATGGTGACGTTGCGCCGCAGCGGTGAATTCTGCTCGCCATAATCCAGCAGTTTGTTGAAGTCGCTGATGCCCTTGGCGGCCAGCGTCTTGATGGGGCCGGCGGAGATGGCATTGACCCGTATCTGTTCCGGCCCCAGGGCCGCCGCCATGTAGCGCACATTGGCTTCCAGGCTGGCCTTGGCCAGTCCCATCACGTTGTAGTGCGGCACGGCGCGCACGGCACCCAGATAGCTCATGGTGAGCAGGCAGCTGCCGGGACGCAGCATGCGGCGTCCGGCCTTGGCCAGGGCGACGAAGCTGTAGGAACTGATGTCGTGGGCGATCTGGAATCCTTCGCGGGTGACGTCGTCCAGGTAGTTGCCCTCGAGCTGACCGGCGGGCGCATAGGCCACGGAATGGACGATGACGTCCAGATGATCCCAGTAATCGTCCAGCTGCTCGAATACCTGCTCGATGTCAGTGTCGCTGCCGACGTCACAGGGCAGGATGATGTCCGAGTCGAGCTCGGCGGCCATTTTGCCGACACGCTCGCGCAGCTTGTCGTTCTGATAGGTAAAGGCCAGTTCGGCGCCTTCGCGGTGCATGGTCGCGGCGACGCCCCAGGCGATGGAGCGGTTGCTGGCCAGGCCGACGACGAGTACACGTTTTCCCTGCAGGAATCCCATGGCGATCTTCTGTTGTTCTGGTGTTCGGGCTCGTACTACTATGCATTGGCGTCCGCAGTGGACGGAACGAAAACCATAGTACAACCGAAAAGGTCCGATTAACCAGCGACGCCATTCGCGCTTGCGCGGCGTTGCCATCATCACGACGATGATAGTGCGAATATTCCGATATGCTCTTCTCGTCGGCGCGTTGTGCGGCGCGCCGTCTGCCGCCAGCGCCGCGCCGGCGCAGGCGCTGGGCTATGAGCCGGCCTATGCGCCGGGCTTTGCGCATTTCAACTACGTCAATCCCGCCGCCCCCAAGGGCGGCAGCGTCAATCTGTCGGCGGTGGGCAGTTTCGACAGCCTCAATCCGTATACCCTCAAAGGACAGGCGGCGGCGGGGCTGGATGCATTGATGTTCGAGACGCTGATGGCGTCGAGCATGGACGAGCCCTTCAGCCAGTACGGCCTGCTGGCGGAGGACGTGCAGCTGGCGCCGGACGGCCTGTCGGTCACCTATCGGCTGAACCGGCAGGCGCGTTTTTCCGACGGCAGCCCGGTCACCGCGGGCGACGTCAAGTTTTCCTTCGATACCCTGCGCGAGAAAGGCCATCCGCGCTACCGTTTCTATTGGGCCGACATCACCGGCGCGGTGGTGGTGGACGCGCGCACAGTGCGTTTCGAGTTTGTCCGGGTCAATCCCGAGCTGCACATGATCGTCGGCCAGGTGCCGGTGTTTTCGCGCGCCTGGGTCGGCGGCGGCGAGTTCGACAAGACCGCCCTGACGCCCCCGTTGACCAGCGGTCCTTATCGCATCGAAAGGTACGAGCTGGGCAAATACATCACCTATGTGCGCAATCCGGACTACTGGGCCCGTGATCTGGGCGTGCGGCGCGGCATGTACAACTTCGAGCGCATCACTTTCAAGTTCTATCGCGATTTCACCGTGGCCCTGGAAGGGTTCAAGGCGGGCGAATTCGATTTCATCGTCGAGTACAACTCCAAGGTCTGGGCGCGTGACTACGGCGGCGCCAAGTTTCGTGACGGCCGCATCGTCAAGACCGAACTGGCCCATCACAACAACGCGGGTATGCAGGGCTTTGTGTTCAACCTGCGGCGGCCCCTGTTCCAGGACATCCGGGTGCGCCGTGCCCTGTCGCTGGCGCTGGATTTCGAGTGGTCCAACCGCAATCTGTTCTACAACCAGTATCAGCGCTGCGACAGCTACTTCAGCAATAGTGAACTGGCGGCACGCGGCGTGCCGCAAGGGGAGGAGCTGGCCTTGCTGGAGCCGTTCCGCGCCCAGCTGCCGCCGCAGCTGTTTACCCGGCCCTGGCTGCCGCCCAGCACCGATGCGCCCCACAGCCTGCGTGAGAACCTGTACCAGGCGCGGGCGCTGTTGCAGCAGGCGGGCTGGAACTATCGCGACGGCGCCCTGCGCAACGAGCGGGGCGAGCCCTTCCGTTTCGAGATCATGCTGGTGCAAAAGGGCTTCGAGCGTATCGTCGCACCGCTGGCGCGCAACCTGGAGAAGCTCGGCATCACGGTGGATTACCGCACCGTGGATCCGGCCCTGTACCAGCGGCGCACCGACACCTTCGACTTCGACATGATCGTGGAGGGCTTCGGCCAGTCGCAATCGCCGGGCAACGAACTGATGGACATGTTCCATTCGTCCTCCGCCGGACAGGAAGGCACCCGCAACGTCATCGGCATCAAGGACCCGGTGGTGGATGCGTTGATCGAAAAGGTGATCTACGCGCAGGATCGCCAGACGCTGGTGACCGCGGTGCATGCCCTCGACCGGGTCCTGTTGTGGGGCGATTACCTGATTCCCCATTGGTACATCGGCACCCATCGCGTCGCCTATTGGAACCGCTTCGACCGTCCCGCCACGCTACCGCTGTACTACAGCGCGGCGGACTGGATGCTGGCCACGTGGTGGTTCGGGGAGGATGCACGCTGATGGCCGCCTACATACTGAAACGCCTGTTGCTGATGGTGCCGACCCTGATCGGCGTGCTGCTGATCACCTTCATCGTGATTCAGTTCGTTCCCGGCGGTCCGGTCGAGCAGTTGGTGGCCCAGCTCAAGGGGCAGGGCGCCCACGGTGAGGTCAGTGCCGGCACCGAAGGGCTGTACCGCGGCGCCAAGGGCCTGGATGAGGAGCGCATCGCCGAACTGAAGGCGTTCTACGGTTTCGACAAGCCGGCCTGGCAGCGTTTCGCCGCCATGCTGGGCAACTATCTCACCTTCAATCTGGGCGACAGTTACTTCCATCACCAGTCGGTGCTGGAGCTGGTGCTGGACAAGCTGCCGGTGTCCGTCAGCATCGGGCTGTGGACCTTCTTCATCACCTACCTCGCGTGTATTCCCCTCGGTATCGCCAAGGCGGTGCGCGACGGCTCGCGTTTCGACCTGGTGACCAGCACGCTGATCCTGATCGGCTACGCCATCCCCGGCTTCGTGCTGGGCATCGCCCTGCTGGTGCTGTTCGGCGGCGGCAGCTTCTGGGACCTGTTTCCCCTGCGCGGCCTCACCTCGGACAACTGGGAGCAGATGTCGCTGCTGGGCAAGGTGCTCGACTACCTGTGGCACATGGTGTTGCCCATCACGGCGTCGGTGGTGGGCAGTTTCGCGGTAATGACCATGCTCACCAAGAACAGTTTTCTGGAGGAGATACGCAAGCAATACGTGCTCACCGCGCGCGCCAAGGGACTGAGCGAAAACGCCGTGCTGTACCGGCACGTGTTCCGCAACGCCATCATTCCGCTGATCACCGGTTTCCCCAGCGCCTTTCTCGCCGCCTTTTTCACCGGCAGCCTGCTCATCGAAACCATTTTTTCCCTCGATGGTCTCGGCCTGCTGTCCTATGAGTCGGTGCTCAAGCGCGACTATCCGGTGGTGATGGGCACGCTCTACCTGTTCACCCTCATCGGCCTGGTCGGCAAGCTGCTGACCGACATCTGCTACGTGCTGGTGGACCCGCGCATCCAGTTCGAGGCGGTGAAGCAATGAACCCGTCGCCGGTCCGTTCCCGCGCCTGGCGCCGCTTCAAGGCCAATCGCCGCGGCTACGTCAGCCTGTGGCTGTTCGGCGTGTTGTTCGCGCTGTCGCTGGTGGCCGAGGCGCTGTCCAACGACAGGCCGCTGCTGGTGCGCTACGACGGCGAATATTATTTTCCGTTGCTCGTCACCTATCCGGAAACCACCTTCGGCGGTGGCTTCGTCACCGAGACGGACTACCTCGATCCCTTCATCCGCGAACAGCTGAGCCGGGGCGACAACTGGGCGCTGTTTCCGCTCAATCCCTACGACTACGACACCATCAACTATTTCGCCCAGGCGCCCAATCCGGCGCCGCCGTCGGCGCAGAACCTGCTCGGTACCGACGATCGCGGACGCGACGTGCTGGCGCGCCTGATCTACGGATTCCGCATCTCGGTGCTGTTCGGCCTGGCGTTGACCGTTATCGGCACGGTGGTGGGCATCGTGGCCGGGGCGGTGCAGGGCTATTTCGGCGGGCGTGTCGACCTGTATGCGCAGCGCTTCATGGAAATCTGGGGTTCCATGCCGGAGCTGTACCTGCTCATCATCTTCGCGTCCATCTTCCAGCCCAGTATCCTGCTGCTGGTGGTACTGCTCAGCCTGTTCGGCTGGATGGGACTGGCCGACTACGTGCGCGCCGAATTCCTGCGCGGCCGCAACCTGGACTACGTCACCGCGGCCCGGGCCCTCGGCGTGTCCAATCGCACCATCATGTGGCGCCACCTGCTGCCCAACGCCATGACGCCGGTGGTGACCTTTCTGCCGTTCCGCGTCAGCGCCGCGATACTGGCGCTGACCAGCCTGGATTTTCTCGGTCTCGGCGTGCCGCCGACCACGCCCAGCCTGGGCGAGCTGCTGTCCCAGGGCAAGGAGAACATCGACGCCTGGTGGCTGTCGATCACCACCTTCGGCGTGCTGGTGGGCACCCTGATGCTGCTCATCTTCATCGGCGAGGCGCTGCGTTCGGCGCTGGACACCAGGCAGGGCTAGCGCATGGAACCCTTGTTGCAGGTGGAGCAGCTCAGCGTCGCCTTCGGCCGGGCCGGGGCGCGGCAGAAGGTGGTGGACGGCATCAGTTTCTCCATCGCGCCGGGCGAGAAGCTGGCGCTGGTGGGCGAGTCGGGTTCGGGCAAATCGGTCACGGCGCTGTCCCTGCTGCGCCTGCACGACCGGCAGCAGAGCGAGTACCACGGCAGCGTGCGTTTTTCCGGCCGCGAACTGTTCGCCCTCGACGAGGCGGAGATGCGCCGGGTGCGCGGCCGCGACATCGCGATGATCTTCCAGGAGCCGATGATCGCGCTCAATCCGGTGTACACCATCGGCCAGCAGCTCATCGAGCCCCTGTTGCTGCATGAAAGGCTCGACGCCGCAGCGGCGCGCACGCGCGCCGTCGAACTGCTGGGGCGGGTGGGCATTCCCGATCCGGCGCAGCGCCTCGACGCCTATCCGCACATGCTGTCCGGCGGCCAGCGCCAGCGCGCCATGATCGCCATGGCCCTGGCCTGCAAGCCCAAGCTGCTCATCGCCGACGAGCCGACCACGGCACTGGACGTGACCATCCAGCGGCAGATACTGGATCTGCTCGATGAACTGCAGCGCGAATTCGGCATGGCCGTGCTGCTCATCACCCACGATCTCAACATGGTGCGCCACTTCGCCCACCGGGTCTGCGTGATGCAGAACGGGCGGCTGGTGGAACAGGGCGGCATGGCGGAGCTGTTCGCCGCGCCGCAGCATGCCTACACGCAGCAGCTGCTGGCCAGCGAGCCTGACGTGCTGCCCGCCGCAGCGGAGCGCAAGGCGCTGGAAGGGCAGCCGGATCTGCTCAGCGCGCACGGCCTGTCCTGCCACTTCCCCATCAAGGCCGGATTCTTCCGCCGCCAGGTGGGTGCGGTACGGGCGGTGGACGCCGTCGACCTCGCCCTGCGCCCCGGCGAAACCCTGGGCGTGGTGGGCGAGTCGGGTTCGGGCAAGTCGACGCTGGGCATGTGCCTGCTGCGGCTGCAATCATGCCGCGGCGAGATCAGCTTTGAAGGCCGCCGCCTGGACACCCTGGACGGACGCGCCCTGCGCCCTTTGCGCCGCAACTTCCAGGTGGTGTTCCAGGACCCTTATTCGTCGCTGTCGCCGCGCATGACGGTGGAGCAAATCGTCGGCGAGGGATTGCAGCTGCACTTTCCGCAGCTGGATGCCACGGCGCGGCGGGCGCGCATCGTGCAGGGGCTGGAGGAAGTGGGCCTGTCCGGCGACATGCTGGAGCGCTATCCCCACGAATTTTCCGGCGGTCAGCGCCAGCGTATCGCCATTGCCCGCGCCGTGGTGCTGGAGCCGAAGTTGATCGTGCTCGACGAGCCCACCAGCGCCCTCGACGTCTCGGTGCAGAAACAGGTACTCACCCTGCTGCGTGATCTGCAGCGCAGGCACCGCATGAGCTACCTGTTCATTTCCCACGATCTGAAGGTGATCCGCGCCATCGCCCATCGCGTGCTGGTGATGCGCGACGGCAGGGTGGTGGAACAGGGAGCGACGGAAGAGGTGTTCGATGCGCCGCAGCACGACTATACGAAGTCGTTGCTGGCGGCGGCGCTGTTTAAGTGACAAGTGACAAGTGACAAGTGACAAGTGACAAGAATCTGGAGCCGTTTCTTGCAACTTGTAACTTGTAACTTGCAACTTTCTTAAAGATTCCCCGACTGCCGAATCACGTCCACGTACAGGGTCAGGCGCTGGCCCGGTTGCAGGTACTTCTTGCCGTCGAGTTTGTTCCAGCGCATGACGTTGTCGACGCTGACGCGGAAGCGCTGCGAGATGGTGGCGAGGGAGTCGCCGCTGCGCACGATGTAGCCGATGCGTTGGCGGGTGCTGCTGCTGAAGGGGTGGGTGAAGCGGGCGGGATTGGTGCTGGCCACCTTCTCCTCCGCGGCGTCGGTCCAGATCACCAGCTTGCGGCCGGGCATCAGGGGATCGCGCGGCGCCATGCCGTTCCAGCGCGCCAGGGCGTTGACGCCCACGTCGTAGCGGCGCGCGATGCTCCACAACGAATCGCCGCCCCGGACCTGGTACTCCACGCGCTTGCCTTCGCGCGCCTGGTTCTGGGTGGCGAGCAGGCGTTGTTCCTCGCTCAGGCGGTAGCTGGCCAGCTTCTGCCGCGCCACCGGTATGGTCAGGGTGTGGCCGGCGCGTATGGTGTTGCCGCGCAGGCCGTTGACGCTTTTGACCAGTTCCACCGTGGTGCGGTAGTTCTGCGCGATCTGCAGCAGGCTTTCGCCGCTCTTGACGCGGTGCCGTTCCCAGCGCACGCGCCGTTCCGGCGGATAGTCGGCCAGTCTTTCCTTGAATCCCGCCACGCGCTCGATGGGCAGCAGCAGCTGGTGCGGACCGTCCGGATCGGTGGCCCAGCGGTTGAAGCCGGGGTTGTAGAGGTAGATTTCCTCCAGGGAGATTTCCGCCAGCTCGGCGGCCAGGGCCAGGTCGATCTGGGAGTCCAGTTCCACCGCGGTAAGGAAGGGCTCGTTGGGCAGGGGCTCCAGGGTGACGCCATGGGTCTCGGGCTCGGTGACCAGGCGGGAGATGGCCAGCAGCTTGGGCACGTAGCCGCGGGTCTCGCGCGGCAGGTCCAGCGACCAGAAGTCCGTTGGCTTGCCGCGTGCCTTGTTGCGCGCCACGGCGCGCTGCACGGTGCCTTCGCCGGAATTGTAGGCGGCCAGGGCCAGCAGCCAGTCGCCGTCGAAGTGGTCGCGCAGGTACTCCAGATAGTCGAGGGCGGCGCGGGTGGAGGCGGCGACGTCGCGGCGGCCGTCGTACCACCAGTTCTGTTTCAGGTCGAAGCGGCGCCCGGTACCGGGGATGAACTGCCACAGTCCGGCGGCGCGGCCGTGGGAATAGGCGAAGGGCTGGAAGGCGCTTTCCACCACCGGCAGCAACGCGATTTCGGTGGGCATGTTGCGCTCTTCCACCGCCTCCACCAGGAGGTGGAGGTAGGGGGTGGCACGGGTGGCGACGCGGTCGAGGTAGGCCTGATGGCTGGCGTACCACTCCAGGTCGTTGCGGATGCCGGGATGTTCACGGTCCTGCAGGGCCATGCCGGTGCGGATGCGATCCCATAGGTCCTGCGGCGGCTCGCACAGGGCGCCGGGCAGGTCGGGCGTCAGCCAGAGGACGGCGACGGGCTCGGCCTGCTGTGCCGGTGCGGCAGCGTCGGCTGCCACCGCCTCGGTGGCGGCGGCATCGTCCTGTCGGGCCTGCTGCTGCAGACAGCCGGCCAGGACCAGCGGGAGCAGTGACAGCGTAAAAATCCGTAGCATTGTTGTTCTCGTCCAGATAGTGGCCGCCATGGTAGGCCGGAGGCGCAGGCTGGTTCAAGGATTAATCGAGCGAGTCCTTCCAGCCGCGCACGACGGCGAACACCGCGGCGCCGTCCGCCAGGGGGTGGCCGGCAAAGCGCTCCGCCGCCTGGATGACGGCGGGATCGGCGCTGCGCAGAAAGGGATTGGTCTTCAGTTCCTGCAACAGCGGCGCCGGCACGGTCGGTTCATGACGGGCACGGCGCCGGGCCACCTCGTCGCGGCGCAGCTGGATGTCAGCGTTGTCCGGCTCCACCACCAGGGCGAAGCGCAGGTTGGCGGCGGTGTATTCGTGGGCGCAGTAGAGCAGCGTGGCCTCGGGCAGGGCGGCGATGCGGCTGAGGGAGGCGTGCATCTGCTGCGGCGTGCCCTCGAACAGCCGGCCGCAGCCGGCGGTGAACAGGGTGTCGCCGCAGAACAGGGCGCCGTGGCCGAAATAGCACACGTGGCCGCGGGTATGGCCCGGCGTTTCCAGCACGGTGAACTCCAGGCCCAGCTCGTCCAGCGTCACCGTGTCGCCGTCGCTGACCGGATGGGTCAGGCCGGCGATGCGTTCGCGGGCCGGGCCGTAGACCGGGATATCATAGCGTTCGGTGAGGTCGCCGATGCCGCCGGTGTGGTCACCGTGATGGTGGGTGATGAGGATGGCCGCCGGTTCCAGGCCGTCCCGGGCCAGCCGCTCCAGCACCGGCGCCGCATCGCCCGGATCGACGATGGCGACACGGCGGCTGCCGGGCAGGCCCGGCAGCCAGATATAATTGTCGTCAAAGGCGGGAACACAACGGACATCAAGCATAATGGGGCGAATGGTGACAGGGGTGGGGAGCGGGGTCAATGTGGGCTAGTCTGAAGCGCTTGCTGCAATCCTACCGCTGCGTTTCCGGGCGCAGGGCGCGGGCGGATCTGCACCGCTGGTACGACTCGCCCCTGGGCCGCAGCCTGGCGGCGGGCGAACGGGTCATACTGGACGATACCCTGGGCAACCTGTTCGGCTACCACCTGTTGCAGGTGGGCGCGCCGCAGCACGCCGATCTCACCGCCGCCTCGCGCATCTCCCACCGCATGGTGCTGGTGGACAATGCCGCCGGCCTGCCGCCCCTGGCGGGCAGTGAGGGCTGCATCGGTCTGCCTGAAGCCCTGCCCGTGGCCGCCGATTCCCTGGACCTGCTGCTGCTGCCCCACACCCTGGGGTTTGCCGACCAGCCCCACCAGGTGCTGCGCGAGGCCGAGCGGGTGCTGATCCCGGAAGGGCACGTGGCCATCCTCGGCTTCAATCCCTGGAGCCTGTGGGGCCTGTACCGGCTGGTGCTGGGCTGGCGCCGGCGTGCGCCCTGGTGCGGCCGCTTTCTCAGCCCCTGGCGGGTAAAGGACTGGCTGTCCCTGCTGGGCTTTGATACGGTGCTGCTGCGCCACATCCACCACCGGCCGCCGCTGCACCATCCCGGGCTGCTGCGGCGGCTGGCATTTCTCGAACGCTGGGGTGCGCGCTGGTGGCCGGTGCTCGGCGGCGGCTACCTGCTGGTGGCCAGAAAACGCGTCGCCACCCTGACCCCCATCCGCCCCCGCTGGCGGCCGCGCCGCGCCCTGGTGGCCACCGGCCTGGCCGAACCCACTGTCAGAAAGCAGAGACATGACTGAAAGCTGTAGCGATACCGTAGAAATCTTCACCGACGGCGCCTGCCGCGGCAACCCCGGCCCCGGCGGCTGGGGCGCGCTGCTGCGCTTCAAGGGCAAGGAAAAGAACCTGTACGGCGGCGAGCCGCTGACCACCAACAACCGCATGGAGCTGACCGCCGCCATCATGGCGCTGGAGGAACTGAAGCGGGGCTGCCGGGTGCGCCTCACCACCGACTCCCAATACGTGATGAAGGGCATTACCGAATGGCTGCCCAACTGGCGCCGGCGCGGCTGGAAGACGGCGGACAAGAAGCCGGTGAAGAACGCCGATCTGTGGCAGCGCCTGGACGAGGCCTGCAAGCGCCACCAGGTGGAGTGGGCCTGGGTGCGCGGCCACAACGGCCATGCGGAAAACGAGCTGGCCGATCAACTGGCCAATCGCGCCATCGATGAAATGCAGGAGCAAGCCTGATGCGGCAGATCGTACTGGATACGGAAACCACCGGCCTGGAAGCGAGCAACGGCGATCGCGTGATCGAAATCGGCTGCGTCGAGCTGGTCAACCGCCGCCTCACCGGCAACACCTATCACCAATACCTGCAACCGGATCGCGAGATCGACCCCGGCGCCATCGAGGTGCACGGCATCACCAACGAGATGCTGGCCGACAAGCCGCGCTTCGCCGACGTGGCACGGGACTTCCTCGACTTCGTCACCGGCGCCGAACTGATCATCCACAACGCGCCGTTCGACGTGGGCTTCATCAATCATGAGCTGAAGCGCCTGGGCAGCGAGTGGGGCCGCATCGACGGCTGTTGCAGCGTGCTGGATACCCTGGCCATGGCGCGCCAGTTCCACCCGGGACAGAAGAACAACCTCGACGCCCTGTGCAAGCGCTACGGCATCGACAACACCCATCGCGAACTGCACGGCGCGCTGCTCGACGCCGAGATACTGGCCGACGTCTATCTGGCCATGACCGGCGGGCAGACCACGCTGTCCCTGGGCGGCAGCGGGCAGGGGGGAGGGGCGGCGGCGCCGGAAGCGATCCGGCGCATCAGCGGCCGGCCGGCACTGCGGGTGGTGCGCGCCAGCGCGGATGAACTGGCGGCCCATGAGGAGAGGTTGCAGGCCATCGACAAGGCCAGCGGCGGCAACTGCCTGTGGCAGAAACTGGATGGGTGAGTCGGTTCAGGGTTCAAGGTTCAGGTTTCAGGGTTCAGGGTTCAGGGTTCAGGGGTTGAAGGAATCCCGGGCACCCTCTTGCTGAACCTTGAACCTTGAACCTTGAACCTTGAACCCTCTTACATCAGGTCACTGTTGATGAGGAAGTGCAGCCAGATGCTGCCGACGTAGCCGAGGGCGATGGCCCAGGTCCACTTGAGGTGGGCGAAGAAGGTGTAGATGCCGCGCGCCTGGCCCATCAGGCCCACGCCGGCGGCGGAACCGATGGACAGCAGCGAGCCGCCGACGCCGGCGGTGAGGGTCACCAGCAGCCACTGGCCGTGGGACATGTCCGGGTACATGGTCAGCACGGCGAACATCACTGGGATGTTGTCGACGATGGCCGACAGGATGCCCACCAGCACATTGGCCCAGGTGGCGCCCAGCTCGCCATACATGAACTGCGAGGCCTGGGCCAGGTAACCGATGGTGCCCAGGCCGCCGACGCACAGCACCACGCCGTAGAAGAACATCAGGGTGTCCCACTCGGCGCGCTTCATGCTGATGAAGATGTCGAAGGGCTTGTGTCTGGGCTTGACCAGGGACGCCAGCTCGCCGTTTTCCAGCAGCTGCTCGGGGCCGGAGATGTGGCCGCCGCTCTCGCGCAGCTCGTGGCGGCGGATGATGTAGCCGAACACCTTGAGCAGGCCCAGGCCGGTCATCATGCCCAGTGCCGGCGGCAGGTGCAGGAAGTTGTGCATGGACACCGCCGTGGCGATGGTGGCGATGAACAGGCCCACCACCACGTAGCCGCCGAACTTCACGTCCACTGTTTCCTCCACCGCGTGCGGCTGGCCTTTGGGCACGGCGAAGGCCATCAGCACCGCCGGGATCAGCCAGTTGGCCAGGGAGGGGATGAACAGGGCGAAGAAGGCGCTGAAGCTGAGCACGCCCTTCTGCCATACCATCAGGGTGGTGATGTCGCCGAAGGGGCTGAAGGCGCCGCCGGCGTTGGCGGCCACCACGATATTGATGCAGGCCAGGGCGATAAACTTGTTCTGGCCCACGCCCACGGCCATCACCACCGCGGCCATCAGCAGGGCGGTGGTCAGGTTGTCGGCGATGGGGGAGATGAAGAAGGCGAGCAGGCCGGTGATCCAGAACATGGTACGCAGGGAGAAGCCGCGCGACACCAGCCAGGCGCGCAGGGCGTTGAACAGCTGGCGCTCCTCCATGGTGTTGATGTAGGTCATCGCCGCCAGCAGGAACAGCAGCAGTTCGGCGTATTCGAGGATGTTGTGGCGCACGGCGGCGGCGGCGGTGTGGGTGTCGCCGTGCATGGCATAGGCCACGCCCACCAGGGTCCAGATGATGCCGGCGGCGATGAGCACCGGCTTGGATTTGCGCAGGTGCAGGAACTCTTCCGCCACCACCAGGCCGTAGGCCAGCACGAACAGCACGATGGCGCTGATGCCGACCCAGTTGCCGGTGAGATCCAGGGCCGTGCCCGCTTCCGAGGCCAGGGCCGGCAGCGGCAGGGACAGGGCGGCCAGCAGGCCGGTCAGTACAGCGATGTAGCGCATAGGAGTACCCGCGTTTTGTTATTGGGAGAGCGGGCGCCAATGCTACCACAAGGCGCGGGGGTGAAAACCAGTGCGCAATGCTTGGCTAAACCTCATTTTGTGGTAGCGTATGGGAGCCGGTCGCCCGCTCCGCGGGGCCGCGCCGTCAAGCAAAGAACACACAATAACAGTGTATGGAGGATGTCCATGGCCCAGGAACTCAAATCCCGTGGTGAATCAGTATCCCGCTGGGTGACCTTCCGGCTCGGCAGCGAGACCTACGGCATCGACGTCATGCAGGTGCGCGAGGTGCTGCGCGGCACCGAGATTTCCCCGGTGCCCGGCGCCCCCTCCTACGTGCTGGGCATCATCAACCTGCGCGGCAACGTGGTCAGCATCATCGACACGCGCAGCCGCTTCGGCCTGCCGCCCCACGACATGGACGACGCCTCGCGCATCCTGATCCTGGAGGCGGGGGACCACGCCATCGGCTTCCTGGTCGACAGCGTGTGCGAGGTGGCGGAACTGCGCGCCTCCGAAGTGGAGTCGGCGCCCGATACCGGGGCCGGCGATGCGGCCCAGTTCATCTCCGGGCTGTCCAACCGCAAGGTCGGCCTGCTGATCCTGGTGGACGCCAGCAAGCTGCTGTCGGACGAGGAACTGTCCGAGCTGTCCAGCTTCTGAACGGCACCGCTGCACAGGGACTAGGCATGGCCAATCAGGCACAGGGTTCGGAAGATCGCCTCGAGCTGCTGCTGTTCGATCTGGGCGGCACGCAGCGTTTCGGCATCAACGTGCTCAAGGTCAAGGAGATCATTCCCTGCCCCAGCCTGACCCGTCTGCCGCAGGGCCATCCGGCGGTACGCGGCGTCGCCCACCTGCGCGGCGCGCCGGTGACGGTCATCGAACTGACCGAGGCCATCGGCCGCGGCCGGCCGCAACCGGAAGGCGAGTGCGACGGCTCGATCATCATTACCGAATTCAACCGCAGCATGCAGGGTTTTCTGGTGCACAAGGTGGATCGCATCGTGCACTGCGACTGGAAGAAAGTGTTGCCGCCGCCGGTGGGCACCGGGCTCGGCAGCTACATCACCGGCGTCACCGACGTGGACGGTGCACTGATACAGATACTGGACGTGGAGAAGGTCATCGGCGAGGTGATCGAGCCGGTGGACCCCGAGGGCGAACTGCAGCTGGACGAAGGCGAGCGCGCACGCCTGCAGGGACGCCGCGTCATGGTGGTGGATGACTCGCTGGTCGCCCGTCACCAGACTGCGCACACCCTGGAGCCGCTGGGCATGGAATGCCTGATGGTGCGTGACGGCAAGGAGGCGCTGGCCGCGCTGAAATCCCTGGCCGGCGAAGGGGCGCTGGTGGACATGGTGCTGTCCGACATCGAGATGCCGGAGATGGACGGCTACACCCTGACCCGCGAGATACGCAACGATCCTGCATTGCAGCATCTGTACGTGCTGCTGCATACCTCCCTCAACGGCGCCATCAACACCGAGAAGGCGCACAAGGCCGGCGCCAACGACGTGCTGACCAAGTTCGTGCCCATCGACCTCGCCCATGCGGTGGCGCGCGCCCTGTGCGCTTAGGCCAAACATGGTTACTCTCGCCAAGTCGCCAGGCACGCAAAAGGAAATGCGGGTGATGAACGAGTTGATATTGGCAGGCAATTGATTGGTGCCGTCGTTCGCGAAATCGGGAACGGGGCCACTCGTTTTGTAAATCAACCCAGAGAGGGTAAGGAATGACACCTTGGCGTCTTGGCGTCTTGGCGAGAGTAGCGTGTCTTTTTTCGTTCAGGACAGCGATTGCTCTCAGTTTGTTGCTGCTGCTGGCCGGCTGCTCGCGGCCGGCACTGTACGAGGCCAAGGTCTATGTGTTCGGCACCCTGGCCGACATCTCGGTATGGGGGGAGGACGAGGCCCTGGCGCGCGATACGGTCAATGCCGTGGCCGCCGATTTCCAGCAAATGCACCACGACTGGCATGCCTGGGAGCCGGGACCGCTGGTCGACCTGAACGGCGCCATCGCCGCCGGCAGGCCGGCGCCGGTGCTTCCCTCCATCATTCCCCTCATCGAACGCTCGCAGGAGATCTACCTGCTCAGCGACGGCCTGTTCAACGCCGGCATCGGCCGCCTGCTCAATCTGTGGGGCTTTCAGAGCAGCGAACGGCCCAGCGGCCCGCCGCCGTCGCGCGAAGCCATCGCGGCGCTGCTCGCAACGCAGCCGGCGATGACCGATCTCACCCTGAAGGACGGCGTGCTGACCTCGACCAACCCGGCGGTGCAGCTGGATTTCGGCGGCATCGCCAAGGGCTACGCGGTGGAGCTGGCCTTGCAGCGCATGCGCAAGGCGGGCATCGAAAACGCCATCGTCAATGCCGGCGGCGGCCTCGGCGTCATCGGCAGCCACGGCGATCGCCCCTGGCGCGTGGGCATCCGCCACCCGCAGGGACAGGGCATCCTGGCCTCACTGGAGGTGCGCGACGGCGAACACGTGCACACCTCGGGCAACTACGAACGCTTTCGCGAACACGAAGGGCTGCACTATGCCCACATCCTCGACCCGCGCAGCGGCTGGCCGGTGGACAGCATAACCTCCTGTACCGTGATCAGCCGCGACGGCACCCTGGCCGATGCCGCGGCCACTGCGCTGGTCATCGCCGGACGCGACCACTGGCATCGTCTCGCCGCAAAGATGGGCATCAAATACGTGATGCTGGTGGCCGAGGACGGCACGGTGTACATGAACCCGGCCATGGCGCAGCGGGTGCAGTTCAGCGACACGCAGCCGCACATCGAGCTGGGTGCGGAACTCTAGACAGCTGTTCGGATGTTCGTAGGCCGGACAGAGCGCAGCGGTGTCCGGCAACCCAGCCCGATACCTCTGCGCCATATCGGGCCTACAGTACTGTTGTTCTCGCCAAGACGCCAAGCTCGCCAAGAAAAAAAATGCCGATACTCCGGCGCCGCCTCTGCCAGGGGCGGACGCAACGACGATCTTGTTTTAGGCTTCCTTCGCGCCTTGGCGTCTTGGCGAGAAATTAATTGATGTTTCCTACGCCGCGTTACGGCAGGTCGCTGAGCACGTAGCTGAGCACCGTCGCCAGCGGCAGCACATAGAAGTACGCCTGCATCAGGCGGCGGATCAGACGGTTCGCGTTCTTCAATTCCATGAAGTGATCGATCACCATGCGGCCTTTGAAGGCCATGGTCAGCACGATGACCAGCATGACGCCGTAGCCCGGCTGTGCCGTTTCCCCCAGCAGCGTACCTCCCAGCGTCAGGCCCACCAGCAGCAGCCAGAGCAGCGTGACGGTTTGTTTGTGCGTCATGGTCCGCCTCCCGTTCAGCGCAGCAGATACAACAGCGGAAAAATAATCAGCCACACCAAATCGGTGGCGTGCCAGTAGGAGGCGAAGGACTCCATGGCTTCGTGCTCCGCCGGCGTATAGGCGCCGCTGCGGGTGCGCACGATGATCCACAGCAGGCCGATCATGCCCCAGCCCACATGCACCATGTGGGTCAGGGTCAGGTAGTAGTAGACGGTGTAAAAGGCGCCGTTGCCGGCCGTGACGCCGTGGGCGGTGTTCCAGCCGAACTCGAGATACTTGGTGAGCATGTAGCCGGCGGCGGCGAGCAGCACCAGCACCAGCCAGCGCACGCTGAGGCCGGCGCGATTCTCGCGGATGGCGATCACCGCGTTGACCACGAAGTAGCTGCCGGAAATCATCAGCAGGGTGTTGAGGGTGCCGGCGTACAGATTGAGGTCCGACGGCCCGGCGCGGAACTCCTGGGGAAAGAACACGCGGGCGGTGAAGTAGACCGTGAACAGCACGGCGAACTCGGTCATTTCGCACAGTATGCCCGCCCACATGCCCTTGTTGCCGGGGATGTGGCCTGCGGCGGGTAACTGTTCGGCGTAGGCAGTGCTCATGGCTGGACCGCAATACGGGTCATCATGAGGGGGAGCCTACCGCAGCGGCGGCACTCGCGCCTTGTGCTGCATCAAGACGCAGGGACAACCACAAAGGACGAAGGGATTTACCCTGGAGGACACGGAGAGCCACGGAGATCAGATCGCTCCATCTCCGTGTCCTCCGTGGTCGGCGGTTTCTTTGCGGTCCGGCCTGGCGTCAGCGGCGCTTGGCCCAGAACTGGGCCGCCAGCTGCTGCAGGCTGGCGGCGAGTTGGGCTACGTGCTGCGCCCCGGCTTCGCTCTGCGTGCCGGTTTCGGCGTTGGCGTCGGAGATGTGGCGGATGGAGACGATGTTGCGGTTGATCTCCTCGCCCACGGCGCTCTGTTCCTCCACTGCGGTGGCGATTTGGGTACTCATGTCGGTGATCACGCTGACGCTGCGGGTGATGCTGTCCAGCGACTGCGCCGCATGGCGCGCCTGCTCGACGCTGCTGTCCGCCTGTTCCCGGCTCAGGGTCATCACCTTCACCGCCGAGCGGGCGCCGTCCTGCAGCTTTTCGATCATCGACTGGATTTCCTGGGTCGACTGCTGGGTGCGTGAGGCGAGGGTGCGTACCTCGTCGGCCACCACTGCAAAGCCGCGGCCCTGCTCGCCGGCACGGGCGGCCTCGATGGCGGCGTTGAGCGCCAGCAGGTTGGTCTGCTCGGCGATGCCGCGGATCACATCCAGCACCGAGGTGATTTCGCTGCTGCTCGCTTCCAGCTGCTGGATGACGCCGGCGGCCTTTTCCACCTCGGCGGCGAGGCGGCCGATGGCGGTGCTGGTGTCCGCCACCACCTGGCGGCCTTCGCGCGCCTCGGCGTCGGCCTTGTCGGCGGCGTCGGCGGTGTTCTGCGCATTGCGCGCCACTTCCTGCACGCTGGCGGCCATTTCGGTGATGGCGGTGGCCACCTGATCGGTTTCGCTCTGCTGCTGGCGGATGCCCTCGCTGCTGTGTTCCACCGCAGAGACCAGGTTGTCGGCGGTGCCGGACAGCTGGCGCGAGGCATCGGCGATGCGTCCCACCACGGCGCTGGCCTCGGCCTCCAGCATCTTGATGGCGAACATGATCTCGCCGGCCTCGTCCATGCGATCGGTATAGAGCAGCTGGCCGACGGGATTTTTGGCAATGGTGCGGGCGTGGCGCACCATCGCGCAGAGCGGCGCGAGTGCAAGCAGGCTCAGCATGCCTCCTACTGCCAGCGTCACGCCTGCGGTGATCGCCGCGGTGGACAAGGACATGCCGCCGAAGGCCGTTGCGGCGCCGATGCCGGAGGCAAGGCCCAGGGTGATGGCGGCCAGCACCTTCTGCCTGAGGTTGATGCGCGGCAGGCGCAGGGCCAGCGGCGTGCGACCGGCATTGAGTTCCGCGTACAGCTGCTCCGCCTTCTGCACCATTTCGCGGCTGGGCTTGGTGCGCACCGACTGGTATTCGTCCACCTTGCCGTTGTGCAGGATCGGCGTGACATAGGCGCTGACCCAGTAGTGGTCGCCGTTCTTGCAGCGGTTCTTCACCATGCCCATCCAGGAACGGCCGGTCTTGATCGTATCCCACAGGTCGCCGAAGGCGGCCGGCGGCATTTCCGGATGGCGCACGACGTTGTGGTTCTGCTGCATCAGCTCGTCGAAGGAAAAGCCGCTGATGGACACGAAGTCGTCGTTGACGTAGGTGATGCTGCCCTTCAGATCCGTGGTGGAGAGGATGTTCGCGCTGTCCGCGTAGTTCACTTCGCGTCCGGTGACGGGGAAATTCTTCTTCATGTGGGTACCTGTGGTGAATGTTGTTTGCCCGCGCCGCGGCTACCGGTCTAAGGCCGGCTTGCCCCTCCATTTCTATCGGCTGCGTAAGGATTTAGTGTATAGATTTTTTGCGAAAAAATGTCAGAAGAATACCCACTTCAAAGTGATGGGTAATATTGGTGCAATGCGCATGAGGAATGGGCTGATTTGGTGCAGAAAATCCCTATGGGAGAGGCTGCACCGGGTTCCGGAGGTCGGTATCAAACCACGCCGAGTAGGGTCCATGCCTGATCAACGGCGGGGGGGCCCGTGGCTATGCTCTGGCTATGCATATGACGGACAGCACCGGCACCATGGAAATACCACAGACCGAACCGGGCCTGCCGGCTCCGCAACGGAGCGGCAGGCAGGCGCGGCTGGGTGACGCCCTGCTCGCGGCGGGCAAGGTTGCGTCGCCGGACCTCGAACGTGCCCTGGAAATCCGCAAGCACCGCGAGGAAAAACTCGGCGCCATCCTGGTGCGCCTGGGCCTGGTGTCGGAGCGCGACGTGGTGGAACTGGTGGCACAGCAGATGGGCCTGCAGGTCGTGCGGCCCGACGACTACCCGCACGTACCGGTACTGCCGGATCGCTTCGCGGAAAAATTCCTCAAATACCACCAGGCCATACCGTTGCGCGTGCGTGACGAAGAGCTGGAACTGGCCATGGTCGATCCCCTCGACAGCTATCTGGCCAATGCCGTGGCGCTCACCAGCGGCAAGCGCGTGGTGCGGCGCGTGGCGGTGCCGTCGGAACTGGACGCCGCTATCGAACAGCTCTACGGCAGCGGCCGTTCGGCCATGGACAAGATCGTCGACGGCGTGCAGCAGGGCAGCCAGGAGATCGCCGCCGAGGAAGTCGAACACCTCAAGGATCTCGCCAGCGAGGCGCCGGTCATCCGCCTGGTGAATCTGCTCATCGAGCGCGCGGTGGACGCGCAGGCCTCGGACATCCACGTCGAGCCCTTCGAGAACCGGCTCAAGGTGCGTTACCGCATCGACGGCCTGCTGCGCGAAGTGGAGGCGCCGCCGCCGCGGCTCAGCGCCGCCGTCATCTCGCGCCTCAAGATCATGGCCCGCCTGGACATCGCCGAGCGGCGCCTGCCGCAGGACGGTCGCATCCAGCTGCACAGCCAGGGACGCGAAATCGATCTGCGCCTGTCCACCGTGCCGACCATGCACGGTGAGAGCGTGGTGGTGCGCATCCTGCGCAAGGACGGCGCCCGCCTCGGTTTTCACGAACTGGGTTTTTCCGATGCGACGCTGGCGCAGTTCATGGATCTGTTGCAGCGGCCGCACGGCATCCTGCTGGTGACCGGTCCCACCGGCAGCGGCAAGACCACCACTCTTTACGCCGCGCTGCGCACCCTCAACGAACCGACGCGCAAGATCCTGACGGTGGAAGACCCGGTGGAATATGAACTGGAAGGGGTCAACCAGTTGCAGGTCAAGCCGCAGATCGGACTGGACTTCGCCCGCGCGCTACGCGCGCTGCTGCGCCAGGATCCCGACATCATCATGATCGGCGAAATGCGCGATCTGGAAACGGCGCGCATCGCCGTGCAGTCGGCCATGACCGGACACCTGGTGCTGTCGACCCTGCATACCAACGATGCGGTGAGCAGCATCAGCCGCCTGCTGGACATGGGCATCGAAGGCTATCTGGTCACCTCGACGGTGAGCGGCATCGTGGCCCAGCGGCTGGTGCGCCGCCTGTGCCCGCACTGCCGTGAAGGCTATGAGGTGTTGCCCGAACTGGCGCGCGAGCTGCGCCTGCCGCCCTCGTCGGCGCAACCGCGCCTGTATCGGGCGGTGGGCTGCCCGCAGTGCAACGGTTCCGGTTACCGCGGCCGCGCCGCGATACTGGAAATTCTGCCCCTGAGCGATCCCATCCGCCGCCTGGTGCTGCGCCACGCCGATGCCCACGAAATCGGCGCGGCCGCCGTGGCGGAGGGCATGCGCACCATGTATCAGGACGGCCTGGACAAGGCCCTGGCCGGCGACACCAGCCTGGAAGAAGTCCTGCGCGTCACGCGGGCGGTGTGAGATGAGCCTGTTCCGCTACAAGGCGGTGGACGGCAACGGTGTCCTGCTCCAGGGCGAGCTGGACGCGGCGACGGAACAGGATGTGTTTCTGCGCCTCAAGGCCATGGGGCACGCTCCCATCAGCGCGGAGCTGCGCGGCCGCAGCTGGCAGTGGCTGCGGCTGCCGCAGCGCCGCCGCCGCGTGCTGCCGGTGGCGCGTTTTGCCCGCGACGTGGGCACGCTGCTGGCGGCGGGCGTGGCGCTGGAGCGCGCCCTGTCGATGCTGGTCGACATGGCGCAGAGTCCGCGCGAAGCCGCCGTGATCAGCGAGCTGCTCGATGCGGTGCGCAACGGCCAGCCCCTGTCCGCCGCCATGGAACGGCACGGCGCCGTGTTCAGCCGCTTCCACGTCAACATGGTGCGCGCCGGCGAGGCGTCGGGCGCGCTGGACAAGGTGCTGCTGCGCCTGGCCGATGCCGCCGAGCAGGTGGACGCGCTCAGGGACAGCGTCAAGACGGCGCTCATCTACCCCAGCCTCCTGGTGCTGGTCACCGGCGCCTCGCTGATGATCCTGATGACCTTCGTGGTGCCGCAGTTCACCGTGCTGTTCACCGACATGGGGCGCGAGCTGCCCTTGCCGACGCGCATCGTCAGTGCCGCCGGCGAGTGGCTGCGCGGCTACTGGTGGGTGCTGCTGCTGGCGCTGTTCGCGCTGTTCCGGCTGGCACAGTGGCAATGGTCGGTGCCGCGTTCGCGCTACCGCTGGGAACTGCGCCTGGCGCGCTGGCCGCTGCTGGGCGAGGTGCTGCTCAAGCTGCAGATGGCGTTGTTCGCGCGCACCTTCGCCACCTTGCTCGGTAACGGCGTGCCGCTGCTGGCGGCCCTCCAGATCGTGCGCGAGACCCTTGCCAGCCACGTGATGCAGGAGGCCGTGGGTGAGGTCGCCGCGGGGGTCAAGGACGGCGGCACCCTGGCCGGGCAGATGGCGCAGGCGGCACGGTTTCCGGCCCTGGCGGTGCACCTGGTGCGGGTGGGTGAGGAGACCGGGCAGCTGGAAGGGATGCTGCTGCGGCTGGCGGAGATTTTCGAACGCGAGGTGCGCACCGCAGTACAGCGTGCGCTGGCCTTGCTGGAGCCGGTGCTGATCATCGGCCTGGGGGTGATCGTCGGCGGCATCATCATGTCGATCCTGGTGGCGATCCTGAGCATCAACGATTTGACGTTGTAGCGGGCAAGGAGGGCGGACATGAAACACAGGATGCAGTTGTCACGGGAAGTGCACGGCAAGGGCTTCACGCTCATCGAACTGCTGGTGGTGCTGGTGATACTCGGCCTGCTGGCGGGCGTGGTGGGGCCGCAGGTGATGAAGTATCTCGGTTCGTCCAAGAGCAAGACCGCACGCCTGCAAATCGAGGAGCTGTCGGCGGCGCTCGATCTCTACCGGCTGGAGCTGGGCCGCTATCCCTCCAGCGAGGAGGGGTTGACGGCCCTGGTGCAGCCGCCGGGCGTGGTGGAGGCGCGCTGGCAGGGACCGTATCTCAAGAAAAAGACTGTGCCGAAGGACCCGTGGGGCTTCGACTATCACTACCAGTTTCCGGGACAGCAGGACGTTTACGATCTGTTTTCCCTGGGAGCCGACAACGCCAGCGGCGGTGACGGTGAAAACAGTGACGTCCTTGGCTGGGAGAGCTAGCGCGGCAGGCTATACGCTGCTGGAGCTGCTGCTGGTGCTGGCCATACTTGCCGGCATGCTGAGCCTGGTGCCGCCGATGTTTGCCGGCGCCGTCGCCGGCAACGAGCCGCACTCGGCAGCGCGCCAGGTGCTGGCTGCCCTGCGCTATGCGCACAGCAGGGCGGTGGCGTCGCGCCGGCCTGTGGCCTTCACCCTCGATCTCGATCGGCGGCGCTACCAGGTGGACGGCCGTCCCGCCGTCGCCTTGCCCTCATCCCTGGCCTACACCCTGATCACCGCGGAGTCGGAGGTGCGCGACGGCGGCAGCGGCGCGATCCGCTTCTACGCCGACGGCAGCGCCAGCGGCGGCCGCATCACCCTCGGCAATGACGCCGTCACCTACCGTCTGGACGTGGCCTGGCTCAGCGGCCGGGTGACCTTGCTGGAGTGATGCCGTCGTGAGCCGACCACGCCAGCGCGGTTTTTCCCTCATCGAGGTGCTGGTCGCCTTCGCCATTCTTGCGCTGGCGGTAAGCGTGATCTTTTCCCTCTTCGCCACCGGCCTGCGCAATACCGCCGTGGCCGGGGAATACGGTGTGGCCCTGGCCCTGGCCGAATCGAAGATGGCCGTGTTGCAGGGCATGGACGCGGCGCGCCTGGAGCCGCAGTTGCAGGAGGGCAGCTTCGACGGCGCCTATCACTGGCGCAGCGAGGTGCGGCCCGCCGCCGGCGACAGCGGCGTCGCCGGTGTCGCCTTATACGTACTGGCGGTGCGCGTGTCCTGGGGCGGGACGGCGCGCAGCCGCAGCGTCGATCTGTCCACGCTGCGCCTGGGGCGGTTGCCGTGAACGGGCGCCCGGCACGCAGCGGCGGCTTTACCCTGCTCGAACTGTTGATCGGCCTGGTGCTGCTGGCCATCACCCTGACCATTGCCTTCGCCGCGCTGCGTTTTTCCGGCCGCAGCCTGGAACGCACCGATGCGCTGGTGGGCGACATCGAGGAGATCCGCGTTGCCCGCAGCGTGATGCAGCGGCAACTGGCGCAAGCGCGGCCGCTGATCCACGAAACGCCGCAGCGCCGGATGGCGTTTCGCGGCGAGCCGCAGCAACTGGAGTTCGTGGCGCCGGTGCCCGCGCAGGACGGGCGGCTGGCGGGCATGTACCACTACCGCCTGCACTTTGTTGTCGCTGCGAATGGCACCCAGTTGGTGCTCGACTATCAACCCTATATCCCGGACGGCACGCTGGACTGGCGCGAGGGGCATGACAGCGCGGTGCTGGCGCAGGGGCTGGCCGGCGGCGGCTTCAGCTACTTCGGCCAGGCCCGGGCGCAGGAGGCGGAGGAATGGATCGAGCACTGGCCGGTGGCCGAGGCCATGCCGCTGCTGGTGCAGGTGCAGCTGGCGCACGGCGCCGACAGGGTGCCGTGGCCGGAACTGGTGGTGCCGCTGCGCGCGCACCGGGTGCGTTGATCATGCGCCGCCGGAACAGCATCCCCAGGCGACGCAACGCGGGCATCGCGCTGGTGATCGTGTTGTGGCTGATCGCCCTGCTCAGCCTGCTGGCGGTGGGGCAGACGGCGACGGTGCGCACCGAGACGCTGGTGACCGGCAACCAGGTGACGGCGGCGCAGGCGCGGGCCGCGGCCTATGGCGGCATCCAGCTCGGCCTGCTGGAGCTGCTGCGTCCGTCGCAGGCGCGCAACTGGCACGCCGACGGCAGCGTGTATCCGGCCGAGCTGGACGGCGTCGCGCTGCACATCAGTCTGGCCGACGAAACCGGCAAGGTGGATCTCAATTTCGCCTCGGGCCCGCTGCTCGATGCATTGCTGCGCGCGGCAGAGGTGGAGGACGACGTGCGCATCCCGCTGGTGGACGCGATTCTCGACTGGCGTGATCCCGACGATCTGCACCGCGCCGACGGCGCCGAACGCGAAGCCTACGCTGCGGCCGGTCTGGATTACGTACCGCGCAACGGACCCATGCAGAGCACCGAGGAACTGATGTTGGTGCTGGGCATGGATGCCGCGCTCTATCACACCCTGGCCGACAGCATCACAGTGCATTCCGGCAATGCCGTGTTCAATCCGACGGTGGTCTCGGGCCGCGTGCTGCAACGCATGGTGCAGGACGGCGTGACGCAGGGCGGCACGGTGGGCGTGCACGACGATGACGGCGCCGATGCCGCACCGCCCGCGGCAGCGGCGCGCGGCGGCGCCGTGGGACGCGTATACACCGTGCGCTGCACGGCGCAAATGCCGGACGGCGTGCGGGAGCAATACGAGGCGCTGGTGCGCGTGACGCCGGCGCGCGGTACCGGCGCGCCGCTGCATGAAATGCTGGTGTGGCGCGAGGGCGCCGGGTTCGACAACGCGACCGGGTGGAATGTGGAGCCGGAATAGGGTGTTAACCCGCTTGTTGCACTTTACCCCCTTGCCTATACCTCGAAATACGGCATGTTCTACCCGTTGCAGTCTGCCGTGATGATACGGGCAGTGCCGGAACGAGGATACGCAGATGCAGATGCAGGTGACGGGAGGCAAGGCGGCGACGGCGACACTGCTGGCGATCAACGGCGTGCTGGTGTTGACGTTGTGGTTGCAGCTCGGCGTGGCGCCGCAGGACGCGGTGGCTGCGGTGCCGGCGGCAGCGCCTCCCGTTCCCCTGTCGCTGCCGGCGGCGCGGCCCGAACTGCCGCCGTTCAGCGCTTACCAGGATGTGATCGAAAGGCCGTTGTTCTGGGAAGAGCGTCGCAGGCAGCAGGACGCCGTCGCGTTGCCCGCCGACGGCGCGCCGGCGCAGGTGCCCTTCATCCTGCTCGGCGTGGTGCAGGCGGAACAGTCCCATGCCGTGCTGGGACGGTCCGGCTCCAAGGACGTCAACCGCGTGTACGTGGGTGATGTGGTCGAGGGCTGGATCGTTGAATCCATGACGCGGGACAGCGTCACCCTGATGGCCAACGGTGTGCGCAGGGAATTGCAATTCGGCACGGGCCGCACAGGCGCGAAGTAGGTTTCCTGACTCGGGAAGCCTGCACGCCTCACTGAGGAGAGCAACGGTGGCGACATCGCAACGCAGGGCTTGGATACTGGGCATGGCACTGGTGCTGATGTCGGGATGCGCCGGTACGCCGGACAAAATGGCCGCAGGCACCGAACCCGCCGCAGTGCGGCCCACGGCGACCATGGACGGCGGCGGCTCGTCGGTGCTGATCGGCGAAGACGACAGCGGTGACGCGACGGCACCGCGCGGCGCGGACATCACGCGCGGCACCGGCCAGTTCATCAATTCAGCCGCGGCGCAGCGCCGGGCCAAGGCCCTGGCCCAGGGCGACATCACCCTCAATTTCGAGAACACCTCCATCGACGAAGTGGTCAAGCTGGTGCTGGGCGACATCCTGGGCGAGAACTACAGCCTCGACCCGGCGATCAAGGGCGCGGTCACCCTCAAGACCACCAAGCCGGTGAAGCGCGATGCACTGCTGCCGATCCTGGAGGAACTCCTGAAGATGAACGGCGCGGCCTTGGTATGGAGCGACGGTCTGTATCGCGTCACCCCGCTGAGCGGCGCGGCGCGCGCCGCGCTGCCGCCGCGCCTGCGCAACGGCGCCGGCGATCCCGGCTTCGGGCTGCAGATCATCCAGCTGCGCTATATCGCCGCCAAGGAAATGATGAAGCTGCTGGAGCCGATGGTGCCCAAGGAAAACCAGATCATGGTGGACGAACACCGCAACCTGATCGTGGTCGCCGGTACCGGGCGCGAATTGCAGGGCTGGCGCGAAACCGCGGAGATCTTCGACGTCGACTGGATGAGCGGCCATTCCATCGGCGTGTTTCCGCTGCACTACGCCGATGCCAAGACCATCGCCGAGGAGCTCAACCGCATCGTCGGCCAGCACATGAACGCCGATTCCGCCGGCATGGTGCGCATCGAGGCCCTGGACCGGTTGAACTCCATCCTGGTGCTGACGCCGCAGCCGCGTTACCTGGAGCAGATGCAGGTATGGGTCGAGCGCCTGGACCGCGTCGGCGACGGTCCCGGCACGCGCCTGTTCGCCTATGCGGTGAAGAACCGCAAGGCCTCCGAGCTGGCGGCGGTGCTCACCAGCGTGTTCGGCGGCAGCTCCGCCGGCGGCGTCATGCCGGTCAAGGCGCCGGCCATGGCGCCCGGTCTCAAGCCGGTCAAACTGGGCACGGCCAAGGGCGGTGACGCCGCCGGCGCGGCGGTGCCCGATATTTCGGCGCAGGGGCAAAGCCTGACGCTGCCGGCGGGCGGCGTGGTGCGCATCGTCGCCGACGAAAGCAACAACGCCATCCTGGTGATGGCCTCGGCGCAGGACTTCAAGCTGATCGAGTCGGCGCTCAAGCGACTCGACGTGCAGGAGATGCAGGTGCTCATCGAGGCGTCGATCCTCGAGGTCAGCCTCACCGACGAACTGAGCTACGGCCTGGAGTGGTACATCAAGCAGAACCAGTTCCACAAGAACTACAGCACCGAGGCCCTGCTGGACCTGAACACCACCGCCGGCATCGGCGCGACCATCCCCGGCTTTTCCTACACCATTACCGGCGGCACCAACGTCAGTGCGGTACTGAACGCGCTGGCCACCGATTCCAAGCTGAACGTCATTTCCAGTCCATCGCTGATGGTGCTGGACAACCGCACCGCGCGCATCACCGTGGGCGATCAGGTGCCGGTGCGCACCGAGACCGCCACCACAGAAGGCGGCGTGATCATCGAGTCGATCCAGTTCAAGGACACCGGCGTACAACTGGAGGTCAAACCGCGCATCAACACCGGCGGGCTCATCACCCTGGATATCCGCCAGGACGTGACCGACGCCGGCGAGCGCGACGCCGCCACCGGACAGCGCAGCTTCCGCCAGCGCAACATCGAAAGCTCCATCGCCATCCAGAGCGGCGACACCATCATGCTCGGCGGCCTGATCACCGAGAACAACACCGACACCGAGTCCGGCGTGCCGGGGCTGAGCAAGCTGCCGCTGATCGGCGCGCTGTTCGGCAAGACCACGGAATCGAAACGGCGCACCGAGCTGGTGGTGCTGATTACGCCGCGCGTGGTGCGCACCTCCGACGATGCGCGCCTGCTGACGGACGAGTTCCGCCTGCGCATGAACAGCCTCAGCCAGCGGGCGCAGCAGACGCTGGCCACGCCGTAGCGCCAGGCCGGTGCCACCGGGAGAGCCCATGGGCAGCAGGATCTACAGCGATTATTTCGGGATTCGGGAAAACGCCTTTTCCATCACGCCCGATCCGCGTTACCTCTACATGAGCGAACGCCATCGCGAAGCCTTTGCCCATCTGCTGTACGGCGCGGTGGAAAGCGGCGGCTTCGTGCAGCTCACCGGCGAGGTCGGCACCGGCAAGACCACGGTGTGCCGCGCCTTTCTCGATCAGTTGCCCGAGCAGGTGGACGTGGCGCTGCTGCTCAATCCGCCGGAAACGCCGCGCGAACTGCTGCTGGGGATCATTACCGAACTGCGCATTCCGCTGCGCACGCCGGAGGCGCCGCTCAAGGTGCTGGTGGATCGCCTCAATGCCGCGCTGCTGGCCGGCCACGCCAAGGGCCGGCGCACGGTGGTGATCATCGACGAGGCGCAGAACATCCGGCCGGAGGTGCTGGAGCAGGTGCGCCTGCTGACCAACCTGGAGACCCGCACCGCCAAGCTGCTGCAGTTGTTCCTCATCGGCCAGCCGGAATTGCGCGAGCAGCTGACGCGACCGTCGCTGCGCCAGGTGGCGCAACGCATCACCGCACGCTATCACTTGGAGCCGCTCAGTCGTGCCGAAACGGAGGATTACATCCGCCATCGCCTGACGGTGGCCGGATGCCGCGAGGGCCTGTTTACCACGGGAGCGATGAAGCAGGTGTACCAGGAATCCGAGGGCATCCCGCGGGTCATCAACATCCTGTGCGACCGTGCGCTGCTCGGCGCCTTTGCCGTGGACAAGGCGCAGGTGGACGGCCCCATGGTGCGTTATGCCGCGCGGCAGTGGCGCGGCGCGCAAAGGCCGCGCGATGGCCGCCGCGGCCTGTGGCGCGGCGCCGGTATTGCGGCCGCGCTGCTGCTGTTGGCGACGGCGCTGGTGTACACCTATCGCGATGAGTATCTCGACCTGCCGCTGCTGCGGACCCTGCTGACGCCGGCGCTGGCCGCGCCGGTGCACGCCCCGGCTGCGCCGGCGGTGGCGGAACCGGCGGCGCCGC
>PGZL01000067.1:0-624 GCA_002840095.1 Gammaproteobacteria bacterium HGW-Gammaproteobacteria-1
CAGTTCACCGGCCTTGAATGCCGCCATCAGCGCCTGCTTCTGGCTTGCCTTCAAGCGCCCGTGAACCAGGCCGATGCGCAGCTCGGGCAATTGCAGGCATAGCTGCTCGTAGGTGCTCTGCGCCGCCTGTGCGATCACCTCATCGCTGTCATCGATCAGAGTACACACCCAATACGCCTGCCGGCCCTGCGCGCAGGCCACGCGGATGCGTTCGATCACCTCGCCGCGACGCTCACCGCTGACGGCCACCGTCTGCACCGGGCTGCGCCCAGGCGGCAATTCGTCGATCACCGAAATATCCAGATCGGCATAGGCGGTCATCGCCAGCGTGCGCGGAATCGGCGTTGCCGTCATCACCAGTTGATGCGGCACGCGGCTGCCCTCGCGGCCCTTGTCGCGCAATGCCAGCCGTTGATGCACGCCAAAGCGGTGTTGCTCGTCGATGATGCACAGCGCCAGATCAGCAAACACGACGTGTTCCTGCATCAGCGCATGGGTGCCGACCACCAGTTGCGCGCTGCCATCGGCAATGGCGGCCACCACCTGCTGTCGCGCCTTGCCGGTTACCTTGCCGGCCAGCCAAGCTACATGCACACCCAGCGGCTGCAACCAGCCGCGCAGGGT
>PGZL01000067.1:697-1717 GCA_002840095.1 Gammaproteobacteria bacterium HGW-Gammaproteobacteria-1
TGTGGCCGCGCAAGATCGGCTACCACCTCGCTCAGCACCCGTTGCTGCGCGCCGGTCAACGCGAACGGCAGGGATTTCCGCAACGTGTTCGGCAGTCGCTTGGCCGGCATCACCGGCTGCGCACCAAGCCGCTGCAAGGCCACACGCTGCCGGCGCAGGCTCAGGTGATGGGCCAGCAATTCTTCCAGCGCCAACCGCCGCTGCGCCGGATGGATGCCTTGCGCCAGCGCTGTGGTATCGGCATCGGGCGGCGGTCGATGCACCAGCAGCAGGGCGTCGCGCAGGCTGGGCAGGCGCAGCCGGGCCAACACCTCCGCCGGCAGCAGTTCCAGTTTTTCGGCGGGCGGCAGTAGCCGCAGCGCCTCGGCGATCCAGCGCGCCAGCGCGCTGGCGCCAATGCCCTCGATCGCCGGATACACCGGATCGAGCTGATCGGGCAAGGTCGGTTCGGCTTGCGCGGCCAGCAGCCGGTAGCTCGGATGCACCATTTCCGGCCCGTTGTTGCCAAAGCGCACCTGCCCGAACGCGCGCACCCGCGTACCGGGCTGGAATTGTGCGACCTGGGTGCTGCGAAAATGGATGAAACGCAGCACCAGGGTTTGCCGAGAATCGTCGGCGATGGCCACACGCAGCATCGGCCGATAGCGAAAGCCGCGCTCGACCGCTTCCACCACGCCCTCAACTTGCGCGCTGTGGCCGGCAACCAACTCGCGGATCGGGGTCAGCCGGGTGCGATCCTCGTAACGCAGTGGCAGGTGCAGCCACAGGTCGGGCACGCTCAACAAACCGCGCGCCGCCAGCTTCTCTGCCACCCGTGGGCCGATCCCGGAAAGGCTGGCAAGCCCGGCCTGCGAGCCGCCCGACAATAACGGCGCCTTGGCCGCAAGCCGGCTCATCGATCAGGCAAGCACAAGTATTGCGTCCACTTCCACCTTCGCCGCGCGCGGCAGCGCCGACACCTCGATGGTGGAGCGTGCCGGATACGGCGCGTTGAAATAATCAGCCATCACTGCGTTGACG
>PGZL01000068.1:0-1003 GCA_002840095.1 Gammaproteobacteria bacterium HGW-Gammaproteobacteria-1
GCAATCGCGGCATGATTGGCAACCCCTACGCGCGCAACTACCGACGAAAACAACACCAGTGAACCGCCCTGATTCGACTTCTGCACCGCAGCGGCGTAGGCCCGTGAAACAAAGAATGCCGAATCCAGATTCGCTGCCATTACCGCCCGATACTGATCGACACGGGTGCGAGCGATGGGTGCAATCAGGCTGCTGCCGGCGGTATGGATCACTGCCATTGGCGGCGAATTGAAGTGGCTGCATGCCCAATCCAGCGCGTTTTGCGCACCGTCTTCGCTGGACACATCGGCGGGCAACACCGGGCCGAGCGCAGGATCGAGCGAATCGATGTCGCGCGAAACCCGAAGCAGCTCCCAGCCCGCATCATGCAACTGGGTGGCAGCGGCTTTGGCCACGCCACCGCTGGCACCGGTAATCAGTACTGTGTTCATTGCTACACGATAGTGATCGCCACGTCAGCGCTTCGTGAAGCACCGAGATCACGAGCCTGGCGCAACCCACGCAGCGGCACTCAGCCCTCGATAAACTGCACCCGTCGGGTGATCGAGCAAGTCAACTCGTAGCCGATGGTGCCAGCGGCGGCGGCGATCACTTCGACCGCCAATTCCGGCCCCCACAGCTGCACCGGATCACCCACCCGCGCAGCGGGCTGGCTACGCAGATCGAGCGTCATCAGATCCATCGACACCCGCCCGATCAATGGCACGCGCCGGCCATTGACCAGCACCGGTGTACCCGATGGCACATGGCGCGGGTAGCCATCGCCATAACCGATGGCGGCAACCCCCACCGCCATGTCTTCGGGGCAGATGAAGCGGGCACCGTAACCGACCGGCTCGCCGGCACGAACACGGTTCACTGCAATCAAGCGGGTGCATAGCCGCATCGCCGAGCGCAGGCCGAAATCCGCGCCGGTGCGCCCGTCCACCACCGAGATGCCGTACAAGGCCCCGCCCGGCCGCACCCAGTCGGCATGGGCTGCGGGCCAGCCGAGCACGGCGGC
>PGZL01000068.1:1030-1684 GCA_002840095.1 Gammaproteobacteria bacterium HGW-Gammaproteobacteria-1
CGGAATACCGAGCCGGTGCATCCCGGTATCGAGCTTGAGCCAGCAACGGATCGGCGTGCCGGCATCCAGCGCATCGAGCATGGCGAGCTGGCTTGGATGGTGGATCACGGTATCGACCGCCAGTTGCCGCAGCAATGGCAGGTCGGTCGGTTCATCAAAACCCGACAGCAACACGATGCGCTGGTTCAGGCCCGCCGCACGCAAGCGCTGGGCGTCGGCCAATGCCGCCACCCCAAACGCGTCGGCGCTGGTCAATGCGCGTGCGACCCGCTCCAGGCCATGGCCATAACCGTCGGCCTTGACCACCGCCATCACCCGTGACGCCGGCGCGCGCAAACGCACTGCGGCCAGATTATGGCGCAGGGCATCCAGATCGATATGGGCGCAGGTTGGGCGGCTCATGGGCAGATCAGACTCGCGAAACAATCGTGGTTGCAGCATCGCCCCGGAAACCGGCATCGCACTGCAGAAAGATGGCGATTTGCAGGCGCCTACTCCATCCGGCCGACACTGTCGTGGGCCAAATTGTCGAAGCGGGTGTATTCGCCGAAAAAGCGCAGCTTGACCGTGCCGGTGGGGCCGTTGCGGTGCTTGCCGATGATGATCTCGGCCAGCCCTTTGTCCTGTGAATCCTGGTTGTAGTAATCGTCGCGG
>PGZL01000024.1 GCA_002840095.1 Gammaproteobacteria bacterium HGW-Gammaproteobacteria-1
GCCGCGCGTGGATTCCACGAACGGTGTCGCCGTCAGCTCAAGGCCGAACAGCGGCTTCAGCTCATTGATGGAGCGAACCCCAGCGCTGGCGCGATAGCGGTGCGACTCGTCCATCAGCAAGACCAGGTCGGGCAGATTGGCGAGATGGTTGAAATAGCTGTCGCCCAGCACCTCCTTCATTCGTTTGATGCGCGGCTCCTTGCCGCCACGCACCTCGGAATTGATCTTGGAAATATTGAAGATGTTGATGCGCACATCATGCGCAAAGCCCCTGGGCTGATCGTCGATGACGGCGCCAGACTGGTCGTAGTTGTCGCCGGTGATGATCAGCGGCGCTTGCTGCGCAAACTCGGCGATGCCCTTGAAGACGTATTTCGGCGTGTTGCGTGTGAAGTCGGCGATCAGCTTGTTGTAGATCGTCAGGTTGGGCGCCAGCACGAAGAAGTTGTTGATGCCGTGCGCCAGATGCAGGTAAGCGATGAACGCGCCCATCAGGCGGGTCTTGCCCACGCCGGTGGCCAGCGCGAAGCACAGCGACGGAAACTCGCGCTCAAAGTCCGCCAGCGTGGCGAACTCGATGGCGCGCACCAATCTTGAAAGCGATTCCGCCTGCGGGGGGCGCAGGGACAGGCGGCCGGCGATGTGGTTTTGAACCCGGGCACTCATTCATTTTTCCCTTTTTGTTCCCCGCCAACTTGTAAGTTGCGCTTACCAGTTGCCTCCTCGGACGCTTCATCGCCAATCGCCCCCAGTTCGCTTTCCAGCTCCTCCACCGTCGGCAAGCTGGTCACAAGCGGTTCCGGCAGCGCACGCACCAGTTGGTATTCGGCCACGCCGATGGGCTTGTCGATGCCGGACAGCGCGTATTCGGCCACCGTCCGGTTCTTGGTTCTGCACAACAACAGGCCGATCGTGGGCCTGTCGTCCGGGGCCTTGACCTGCTTGTCCACGGCGGTCAGGTAGAAATTCAGTTGCCCCGCATGTTCGGGTTTGAAGGCCGTGGCCTTCAGTTCCACGACCACGTAGCACTTGAGCCGCGTGTGATAGAAGAGCAGGTCGATGAAGAACTCGTCGCCTTCGACTTCCAAGCGGAACTGGCGTCCCACGAAGGCAAACCCGCTGCCCAGCTCCAGCAGGAAATGGGTGATGTGCCGCACCAGCGCATTTTCGATTGCACGCTCATGCGCTTCATCGCCCAGGCCCAGAAAGTCGAACAGATACGGGTCTTTCAAGGTTTCATGCGCCAGATCCGAATGCGGCGCAGGCAAGCGTGCGTCAAAATTGGTGATGGCTTGACCTTGGCGCTCGTGCAGGCGGTTGCGTATCTGGAGTTCCAGCGTGGTACGTGACCAGCCCTCCTCGATGACTTTCGCCAAGTACCATTCCCGCTCGCTCTGGACCTTGAGCTTGTCAAGCAAGGTGCAAAGGTGGAACCACGGCAATTGTGCAGCAAGCCGCTGCACAATTTCGGCGTCCTGCCACGCTTCGGCGAAAGCCCGCATGTACTTGAGATTGCGCGCGGAAAAACCTTTCATTTCAGGGAAGGCCTCGCGCAAATCGCGCGCCAGCCGCTCGATGACCTTGCTGCCCCAACCCTGGGCAGATTGGCGCTGCAGAATGTCGCGACCTATCTGCCAGTAAAGCCGGATCAGCGCCGCATTGGCCGCAAGCGCCGCGCGCTGGCGCGCGGTCGCCACGCGTGCCTTGATGTCAGCCAGCCAGTCGGCGTAGTCCGCGGGAATCGCAGCGGGTTTCTTGCTCATGGCGCGCCCTCCTCATCGCCAAACATATCTGGCGTGCCGCTGGCGGCCTTGCGACCGCGGCCACCTGTGGGCGCGGACTGAGGTGAGGGTGCCTTCGCTTCGGGCGTGGCCATCGGCAGATTGGCCACGTTGAGGCTGTAGTCGTCGTGCCCCCACTCGCAGCGGGCCAGCACCATCTTGGGGATTTTCTTCAGCGTCAGATTCGGCCAGCGCTCCGACGCCTTGGCGGCGGTGATGCCGTGGAAAGCGGCGCAGCACACCAGCAGGCTGCAAGACTCCCCTCTCCCGCCGGGAGAGGGGCCGGGGGTGAGGGCGCTTCCACCCACTTCATCGGATAGTGCCTGCAACTGCTCGGCGGACAGGTTCTGCGTGGTGACATAGATGAAATCGCGCTCGCTGGAATGGCCGTGCTGCCACCAGCGCGTTTCCGACGGCGCGTAGCTGAAGCCTTCCAGCTTGGCCAGTGCCTCGGCCAGTTGCGCGGCGTTGTATTCGGGATTGATGACCGGGTTGCCCCAGCGATCGTTGACGATCAGCGTGGGCGCCAGCCGGTAGTAGCGGAAGCCGCCGCCGCCCTGCCAGGCCGTGCTTTCCGTGACACCGCCCTTGTCCGCGCCATCAATCACCTTCTTGATGCGGGGGATGATGTGGGTGTGGCAGTGCTCGCCCAGCTCGACCATGATCCAGCGGCGGCCCATCTTGTGAGCGACCGCGCCGGTGGTGCCGGAGCCGGCGAAGGAGTCGAGGATGAGGTCGTTGGGGTTGGTGGACATGTCCAGAACACGCTGCAGCATGTCCTCCGGCTTTGGTGTATCGAAAACGTCCTCACCAAAAAGAGCCTTCTGATGCGCCTTGGTCTGCCTTGTCGTGTCAAGATCATTCCAAATTGTTGGATAAGGCCGCGATGGGCTATCGGGGGCAAACTCACGGGTGTAAGGAACCCATCTCGTCTCGCGCTTTTTCCAAATCAACTCCTTCTTCGCAATCAAGCCATCGATCGCTTTTTTTCCGAGCGCCCAGCGCGCCTCTCTGCCGTCATCATGGATCGGTAGTACCTCTGTCCCGTCCGGGGCCATCAATGGGAAAAACATTGATGGCCGATCAGATCGAAGACTGTTCTTGCCGTTCTTCTTCAGCAAGCGGTCGCGATATGGTCGGTCAGATTCGGCATCTGGTTTGCGGTATGCCTCCAATATGGATTCATCATATTTCTGTCTGAACGGACGAAGGCCAAGCGTTTTGGTGAAGCACAACAGATATTCGTGGTCTGGCGTGATCGGAACCTTGTTATCGTTCGGGCTATCGACTTTTCTCCAGATAAACGCCGTCACGAAGCAACCTCGCCCAAACACCTCATCACACAGCACCTTGAGGTAGTGCGCCTCGTTGTCGTCAATCGTGATCCAGAGCGAACCATCGTCGGCCAGCAGCCGCCGAATGATTTCCAAACGATCACGCATCAGCCCCAGCCAGATCGAATGCTCCAGCCCGTCATCGTAATGCGTAAAGGCGCTACCGGTGTTGTACGGCGGATCGATGAACACGCACTTCACTTTCCCCGAAAACTCCGCCTCCAGTGCCTTCAACGCCAGCAGGTTGTCGCCAAAGATCAGCCGGTTGTCGAAGACGTCGTCATCCGTCACGCGATGCCTGGCGTGGTAGGACTTTTCCGGGTCTTCAAGCAGAATGCGTGGCTCCAGCTTGGGCCGCTTCTCCTTCCCGATCCAGGTGAGTTCTAGCTTTTGTTTGCTCATTCCGTATTCCCGTGTTGTCAGACGCGAGCACGCGCACGTGCCTGGGCACGGGCTTGCAGCGTTGCTTGCACCTGCGCGTAAAGTTGCGCGTTGGCCTGCTCCCGGTCGGCCAACACCACGGCGATGGCATACGGTTCCGCTTCGGCTTTGTGCTCGTCTTGAGACCATGCGCTGTCTTGTCGGGTCACCACGACGAACACCTTGTGACCGTTGGCCAGTGCCTGTTTGAAGCGCCATCGAGACACTTGCAGCGTGCCGTTCTTGCGGGTGTCGTTGGGTAGCCAGCGGCCGTTGGCGCGTTCACCCATGCCTTCTTCCCGATTGCGCATGTAGGCTTGGGTGACCTCATCCAGGCTGCCTGCCGTCACCAGGTGGAACCACAGTTTGGCTCTGCGGTAGTCCAGCCGCGTGGTGCGCACGGCAGGGCTGTAGGCGAGCGCGACGGTCACCTCACGCGTGCGGCGGCCGCCGTCCCAGAAGCTGTCTGGTAAGGGTAGTTCGAAGAAGTGGTGTTGGTCGTTGCCGACGCGCTCTTCGGCCAGCAGGGTGACGGTGTTATCAAGGGAGCGGAAGAGCGCCGTATCGTCCACACGCCCATACCCGACGAGGCGCAGGAGTTTGTCGCGGCCTTCGGCAGTGTTGCCGGGGTTCAACAGCGCTTCGCAAGCTTGCGGCCAGCGGGCATGGGCGCCGATCAGTGCGCGCAGCAGGCTGGGCGAGGCGTCGGGCACTTCGGCCAGTAGCCGTGCGGCTTGGTGGGCGACTTGGGGCGCGGCGTAGCTGGTGCCGATGTCCTCCTTGAACGCCGGCCCCAAGGCAAAGCCGCCGTTGAGCGACACCACTCCCAGACCGGCGTGGTCTGTGCCACCTCCAGTGCGTCGCAAGGCGATGTTGCCGGCATGCGCGACCACGTCGGGCTTGATGGCGCCGGTGGCAGAAGGGCCGCTTCGAGTCAATGGAAACGGCTGCTCCGCCCGTGCCAACACGAGGTCTTCAATCGTGTTGGGATGGCGCTGTGCATTTCGTGTGGCCTCATTCAGACTCAAGCCGCCAACGGTCAGGGCGTTGAGCGATGTGGCGGGGTCCAGCAGGCGGGCGTGGCCTTCGAGCAAGTAGTCCGGGTAACTCTCGCGTCTATCGGCGGGCAACTGGGATGACAACAAATTGCCCGCTGGTACCACGAACAGGACCTGCAGCTCACGCGTCAGCCGATCCAGCGTGTAGGCGAGCCCCCGAACATGACGGCCATCGTAAACCTTGTTCAGGTCGCCATAGCTCAGGTTGAAGACCCGGCAACCGTATTGCGCATGCAGGTCGCGCACGGCTCCCTCGACCGCCTTTTCCACGAATTCGGTTTGGTCTTGTCCGTCGTCTTCGAACACTTTGCCGGAGTAAAGGCGAAGCTGCGGGACGAACTGCCCTTGCTGAATAGCGCTATGCACATCGCCGTACAACGCAAGCCCGCCGACGAAGGTGCCGTGCCAGTGGGGTGCGGTGTCATCCGCACTGCGATTCGGTGCGAGGTAGCCCTGCGCGTCGCCGACCGCTGCGCCGAGCAGCGAATGTCCACGCGTCAAACCGGAATCCAGCACGGCAATGGACGGAGCATCATCTGAGGGGGGATCAATCGGGGGAAATTGGTTGATGTCGGTATGAAGCAGCTGTACGGCCACGCCCAAGCGGGGCTGCAGGTCGGCAGTGCGCACATCGCGATGGTGCAAGATCTGCTCGGCCTGCGCGCGATTACAGCGTACACGGACCATGACGAGCGAGGGTTGCTGAATGTCGTCCAGCCGCTCAATGACTTGTGCATGCAACCAGTCGCGAAAGGCACGCACCATTTGCTGGCGCTTGTCCTGTCGCTCCTGGGGCCATAGTTCGACATCGAGAATGAAGGTTGGCGTGGCTGGAAATCCTTGCTCAAGCAAGGCCGCGCCGCTACGGTCCTGGGGTGTCCAATGGTCGAAGTCTTCGATGACGTAGAACAGCTCCTTGCGTGTGACAACGCCATCACGTGCAAGGGTGGCCAGGCGGCTCTCGAACTCGCTCAAGCCGTCATCGGTGGCGAATGCCAGCACGATGGATTCATCTTCCTGGCTGACAATCTCCACGCCAGGAATGGCATCGAAGGCGGGCACGCTCTTGTCGCCCGCGCGCAGCCGAATCTTGAGCAGCTTGCGGTCATCGAACCCGCCGACGTCCTCTGCCATCGCGCGTTGCCGCGCTTGGGCAAGCCGGCCGGCCAACGCGGCACCATGCGCTCTCGGATCGGCAGGTTTGAATCGCGGACGCTTACCTTGACGACGGTGGCGATCCGTCTGATGCTCCTCTCGCCCCAGTCGCAAGTGTTCATAGTCCATGCCTCCCCCTCCATTCCTTAATTTTTATGACGATACTCACGGGCAAGCGCGGTATCGAGGTGGCTTTTCTCCAGGAACTCCCGGCCGGACAGGATCATTTCCTTGATGGAGCGCCGAAGAACCCGCTCGATGTCGGCGTGCGACATGCCCTTGAACAGGGATGCCACCTGGCCATCGTCGGGCTCGAAGTTGCGGCGGACACCCGAGAGTTTCAGCGCTAACAGGCGTTTGATCTGCTCCAGACTCGGCATCTCGAAGTGCACAACCTCATCGAAGCGTCGCCAAACCGCCTTGTCCAATAAGGTTTCGTAGTTGGTGGTGGCGATCAGGATGCTCTCGCCTCGATAACCGTCCATCATCTGCAAGACGGCATTTACGGAGCGTTTGAGTTCGCCATGATCGGCGCTGTCGCCACGATCCTTGGTCAGGGCGTCGAATTCATCGAACAAGGCGACCACGGGCTGATCGGCGATGTAGTCGAATACCTTGCGTAAGTTGGCCGCGGTCTCGCCCAAAAACGAAGAAATGACCGAGTCCAGCCGAACGAGGATGAGCGGCATGGACAGGGCGTGTGCAATGACCTCAGCGGTCAGCGTCTTTCCGCAGCCGGGAGGCCCGCAAAACAATAGCTTCTGCGCGGGTTGCAGGCCATAGGATCGGAGCACGTCCGTCCGGCTGTGCTCCATCAGGATTTCATCGAGTGCCGACTGCGCAGCATCCGAGAGAATGATGTCTTTCTCCTCTCGAACCACCGCGCGCTCTTCCAGTAGCGCAAGGCCGTTGTCTTTATTGGTTGGTAGGCTGGGCAAACTATGCAGCTTCCGCGCTCTGTTCCCGACCGTTGCCTGATCGCCGTAAAGCAAACGCTCAAGGTCATTAGCAAGCAGATGATGGTTCTTCTCGCGCTCCTCTTTGATTACCGCCTCGGACGCCGCGCGAAAGCTCGAAGCATCGCCTTGCGTCGCCGATTTGATAAGCTGCCGTAGCAATTTTCCACTGGCCATGTCTCACTCTCCTCAGTGCTTGGCAGGCATCGACCGCCGCTGGGTCATGCGTAGGTTGAAACGGTGCCGCTCGGTTCGTCATTACACCAGTTCCCATTCAATGGTGAACAGTGTGCGCTCTTCGACCCGCTGCTGAAGCTGCACCTCCAACTGACTGATCAGGTCATCGCGCTTGGCTTCAACCTCATCTTGGCGGGCGAATAGCTCGCGGCGCAGTTTGCTGCGCTTGCCTTCCAGCTCACGCTGCTGCTTCTGCCATGACAGCTTTTCTTCCAACGTGGGCGCGGTGGCGGCGCTGCGGCGCACTTCCTTGATCTCGCGG
>PGZL01000069.1 GCA_002840095.1 Gammaproteobacteria bacterium HGW-Gammaproteobacteria-1
TTCGGCAACGCGAACCTTCAGCACCTCCGAAGTCACTCGCGCGCTGGAAATGGCTTACGAGGCCAACCCACCGCCGGTGGTACGCGGCCACGTGCCGAAGATGCGCTTTGCCCATCCGGGCGGCAGCAATCCGCCGACATTCATCGTTCACGGTTCGCGACTGAAGTCTCTGCCGGAGCACTATCGGCGCTATCTGGAAAACTTTTTCCGCAAGCGCTTCAAGCTGGTCGGCACCCCGATCAAGTTCGAATTCCGCGAGGGCGAAAACCCCTATGGCGAACGCAAGAACGTGCTCAGCGAAAAACAGATCGCCTCACGGCGGCGGATGATGCGTCACGTCAAACGGTGATCGGGAACGCGGGCATTGTCGCTGTTATCCTTGCCGGTGGCCGTTCGCGGCGCATGGGTGGTGTTGACAAGGCCTGGCTGCCGTGGCGTGGCAGCAGCTTGATTGAAACCCTGGCAGAAGCACTGCTCGCGCAGGTCGATGACGTACTGGTGGTCGCCAATCACCTTCCAGAGCGGTATGCCGCCATCGGTTTGCGCTGTGTCGCTGATCGTCGTGCCGAGTATCCGGGTCCAATGGCCGGTCTTGAAGCCGGCTTTTACGCCAGCGATGCGCGCTGGGTGCTGAGCGTGCCAGTGGATGTGCCGCATTTGCCTGCTGATCTGCTGAGCCGGCTGCTGGCCAGTGCCGAAACCACGGGTTGTGTACGTGCCCGCGACGTCGATGGGGTACAGCCGTTGATCGCCGTATATCGTCGTAAGCTGGCGCTACCATCGTTGGTGCAGGCACTGGACGCTGGCGAGCGCGCCATGCACCGTTGGCAGACACTGTGGCGATCAATGCCGCCGCCGGTCGGGTACTGGCCGAGACCATCATCGCGGCCATCGACTTGCCCGGCTTTGACAACTCGGCGATGGATGGCTTCGCCGTGCGCGCCGCCGATCTAAATGCCGCCGCACCGAGTACCTTGCGGCTCGCCGATGAACAATTCGCCGGGATTGATCGCAAATTGGTGTTGGCTCCTGCAACTGCGATTCGTATCACCACCGGTGCGCCGCTACCTGCCGGCGCCGATACCGTAGTCATCAAGGAAAACGCCAGTGTTGCCGACGGATACGTCACCCTCGCGGCCGGTACTACGCCCGGCGCCAATATTCGCCGACGCGGCGAGGATTTGCGCAGTGGCGAACTGGCGATTTCCGCCGCAAGCCGCTTGCTGCCGGCGCAGGCATCACTGGCGGCAGCTCTGGGCTTTGGTGAGCTTTTGATGTATCGCCGACCACGCGTAGCTGTGTTCAGTGGTGGTGATGAACTTCGCCAGCCCGGGCAGGCTTTGGCAGCGGGCGAAATATACGATAGCAATCATGCACTGGTGAGCAGCTTGTTGGCCGGCGAGGGCATCAGCGCACGAGCATTCCCGTCGTTACCCGACGATCCGCTGCAAATCCGTGCAGCGCTGGCCGATGC
>PGZL01000015.1 GCA_002840095.1 Gammaproteobacteria bacterium HGW-Gammaproteobacteria-1
GCGGCGATGGCGGCGGCCTCGGCCGTGGCGCGGCCGTCGTTGTACATCAGCGCCGGGCCGAGGGGAACGCCGTCCACCTCCGCCAGCAGCACGGTGCCGGAGGTGGCGTCGACGGCAAGGGCGCCGATGTCGCCGGCGGGAACCGCCGCCACCAGTTGCGCCAGCAGGGCGTCGAGGGCGGCGGCCCACAGCGCCGGGTTTTGTTCCACTTCGACGCCGCGGCGTTCGGGCGACGGCAGCGGCTGCTGCACTTCGGCGCGGACGGCGCCGCCGCCGTCGATGGCGACGGCGCGGCAGCCCGAGGTGCCGAAATCGATGCCTACGGCCAGTTCCGCACGGGTCAGCGACATCGGAAACAGCCTATGCTTGGAGTGTCAGGGGTCATGGTGGAGAGGATGATGATGACACGCATAAGCCTGTTGCTGGTACTGACTGCTTCCACCGTCTTCGGCTGTGCCGTCCAGACGGCCGATGAAAGTTCACCTGACTACCGTTTGCCGGCGGGAACGGAGTTGGTGTTGCGCGAGAGCCTTGTGGTGCCCGCGGGGAGTGCGCGGGTGTTCCTCCAGCGCGGTGCGGTGGTGGCCAAGGCGCGCCTCGACTACTACAACCCCCACTGCAACTTCGAGCTGCGCGAGGTGAGCGACGGGACCGCCCGTATCGAGCCGGATGTGTTTTTCATCACCCGCGTTACCGTCGGCTTCGAGGAGGTCGTGGGGCGGGAGCTGCCGCGCTACGCCGGCGTGGGCCTGCCGACGTTCGACGACATGCGCCCGTTCATCACCCGCTATGTCCGCCACGACCTGAACTCGGCGGTGCAGCCGCAGGTGATGCGCATGACCTGCCACGGCGGTTTCGACGATTCGTGGTGGGCCGAGTTGCCCACGCTGAATGAGATCCGTGCCGCCCTGGGCACTTTCGCCACGGTGCAACTGCGCTGATGTCGCTCGCCGGCAAGGCAGCGGCGCGTTGCGCCGGGATTGCGACCGTCAGGGCAGGTGCACCGGCTGCGGCGGGTTCCAGTCGGCGGCGCGGTGTTCGGCCACCACCGTGGTCCAGATGCCGCCGCGGACGTTGAACTTGCCGGTCAGGCGCATGAAGCGGGGATTGGTGGCGCGCACCAGGTCGTCCAGGATGCGGTTGGTCACCGCTTCGTGGAAGGCGCCCTCGTCACGGAAGGACCAGATGTACATCTTGAGGGCCTTCAGTTCCACGCACTTCCGATCCGGCACGTAGTCCAGGTACAGGGTGGCGAAGTCGGGCTGCCCGGTCTTGGGGCAGAGGCAGGTGAACTCGGGCATCTCGATGCGGATGGTATAATCGCGACCCGGCATCGGGTTGTCGAAGGTCTCCAGTTCCTTGCTCGGTTGGGTAGGCATGACAATGGCTTTCGTGGTAGCTTTGCGGGCCGGCGATTGTAGCGAAAAACGACCGGAATGGCATGCCGAATCGTCCCGTATCCGGCCTGCGGCAGGGAGGCTCCGGGCTTCAGCGCCCCACCTACCGTTTTCGTATTTCCCATGCGTCTCAATCGGTTAGGTTAATACAGACCCAAATAATATGCGCCTGAGCAAGATTAAACTTTCCGGATTCAAGTCCTTTGTCGACCCCACCACCATTCCCCTGGCCAGCAATCTGGTAGGCGTGGTTGGCCCCAACGGTTGCGGCAAGTCCAACGTCATCGACGCGGTGCGCTGGGTCATGGGCGAAAGCTCGGCCAAGCACCTGCGCGGCGATTCCATGGCCGACGTCATCTTCAACGGCTCCACCTCGCGCAAGCCGGTGGGCCAGGCCACCATCGAGCTGGTGTTCGACAACAGCGACGGCCAGCTGGGCGGCCAGTACGCCCAGTACGGCGAGATTTCCATCAGCCGCACCGTCACCCGTGACGGCCAGTCGGTGTACCACCTCAACGGCAGCCGCTGCCGCCGCCGCGACATCACCGACATCTTTCTCGGCACCGGCCTCGGCCCGCGCAGCTACGCCATCATCGAGCAGGGCACCATCTCGCGCCTGATCGAAGCCAAGCCGGAAGAACTGCGCATCTTCCTGGAAGAGGCTGCCGGTATCTCCAAGTACAAGGAGCGCCGGCGCGAAACCGAAAACCGCATGAAGCACACCCGCGAAAACATGGATCGCCTCAACGATCTGCGCGAGGAGCTGGACAAGCAGCTGGCCCACCTGCAACGGCAGGCGCGCACGGCCGAGCGCTACAAGGAACTGAAGCAGGAGGAACGCCTGGTCAAGGGGCAGTTGCAGGCCCTGCGCTGGCGCGGCCTGGACGGCGAAGCCCGTCTCGTGGAAGGCCAGATCAGCGAACAGGAGACCGCCCTTGAGGCGCAGCTGGCACGCCAGCGCAACGCCGAGGCCGGCATCGAGCGCCTGCGTGAGGAACACGTCGAGGCCACCGACACCTTCAACGGAGTGCAGAGCACCTTCTATAGCGTGGGCGCCGACATCGCCCGGCTGGAGCAGTCCATCCAGCATTCCCGCGAGCGCCGCCAGCAGCAGCAGCAGGATCTCAACCAGGTGGAGCGTTCCTGGAACGAGGCGCAGGCCCACATGGAGTCGGACCGGCGCAAGATCGAGGAATTGCAGTCCGCCCTGAGCGAACAGGAACCGGCGCTGGAAACGGCGCAGCAGGAAGAGCAGCTCGGCGCCGCTGCCCTGGCCGCGGCGGAAGAAGGCATGCACGGCTGGCAGGGGCAGTGGGACGAGTTCAATCACCAGGCCTCCGAGTCCTCCCAGACCGCCCAGGTGGAGCGGGCGCGCCTGCAACACCTGGAGCAGCAGGCCGGGCAGCAGCGCCAGCGCCTGCAACGGCTGGAAGAAGAACAGAAGATGCTCTCCACCGATGCCCTGGAGAGCGAGGTCGCCATGCTGCGCGAACAGCAGGCGGAAGAGGAGATGCAGGCCTCCGCCTTGCAGGAACAGGTCGGCGGTTGTCTCGATCGCATCGGCGCCCAGCGCGAACAGAACAACGAAACGGCGGCCGAGCTGGATCGCCTGCGTGCCGAGCTGCACAGCCGGCGCGGACGCCATGCCTCGCTGGAGGCCTTGCAGCAGGCCGCGCTGGGCAAACGTCAGGGGGCAGTCACCGCCTGGCTGGAGCGGCAGGGGCTGGCCGGCGCCAAGCGCCTGGCGGAGGGGCTCAACGTCGAGCGGGGCTGGGAGCGCGCGGTGGAAACCGTGCTCGGCGTCAGCCTGGAGGCGGTGTGCGTCGACGGCCTCGATCCGCTGGCGGAAGTGTTGCAGGGATTGGAGCAGGGCCATCTGACTCTGTTCGACACCCGGGCGCACGGCGCCGCGGCGGGCAGTGCGGGCACCACGCTGGCGGCCAAGGTGAACGCGCCCTGGAGCCTGGACGGGCTGCTCGGCGGCATTTACGCCGCAGAGAATCTGGCCGAGGCGCTGGCCCTGCGGCCGCGTCTGGCGGCCCACGAATCGGTGATCACCCGCGACGGCCTGTGGCTGGGCACCAGCTGGCTGCGCGTGGCGCGCGAGGCCGACGAACGCGCCGGCGTGTTGCAGCGCGAACAGGAACTGCGCGAACTGAACACCCTGCTGGCGCAGCTGGAACAGCAGACGGGCGATGCCGAGCAGCGCCTGATCGACGGCCGTGAACTGCTGCGCCGGCTGGAGGAGGAGCGCGAGGCGCTGCAACGCCAGCTGAACGAGACCAACCGCCGCTCCGCCGAACAGAAGGCGCAGCTGTCGGGCAAGCAGGCACGGCTGGAGCAGATCCGCCAGCGCCACGAACGCCTGCAAGGCGAGGCGCAGGAGTTGCAGCGCCAGCAGCAGGAGGCCGACGCCGAGATGGAACAGGCGCGCAGCCGTCTGCACCAGGCCCTGGCCCTGATGGAAGAGAACGCCATCCGCCGCGAAGAGCTGACCCGCGAGCGCGAGGAACGCCGCGCCGCCCTGGACCAGGCCCGCGAGCAGGCCCGTACCGCGCGCGAAGCGGCCCACGGCATCGCCCTGCGCCTGCAAGGCATGCGTACCGAAAAAGTCAGCACCGAACAGGCGCTGGAACGCATGGAAGGCCAGCTCACCATGTTGGCCGAACGGCGCGAGGAACTGCGCCTGGTGCTGGGCGAGGGCGATGCGCCGATCCAGGCCATGGCCGAGGAACTGGCCGCCCATCTCAACCGCCGCATGGAGGTGGAGAAGCAGTTGGCCGAGGCGCGCAAGCGCGTCGAGAACATCGATCACGAGTTGCGCCGGCTGGAACACGAACGCCTCGCCACCGAACGCCAGGTGCAGGAAGTGCGCTCCGCCCTGGAGCGGCTGCGCATGCACGGCCAGGAACTCAAGGTGCGGCGCCAGACCCTGCACGAGGCGGTCACCGAGGCCGGCTTCGAGCTGGAGGCCCTGCTGGGCGAAATGCCGGAACAGGCGGACGAACAAAGCTGGGAACAGCAGCTGGACGAGCTGGGGCAGAAGATCCAGCGCCTCGGCCCCATCAATCTCGCCGCCATCGACGAGTACGAGCAGCAGTCGGAGCGCAAGAATTACCTCGACGCCCAGAACAAGGACCTGTCCGAGGCCCTGGAAACCCTGGAAAACGCCATCCGCAAGATCGACCGCGAGACGCGCACCCGTTTCAAGGAAACCTTCGACAAGGTCAACAAGGGCATTCAGGAGAAATTCCCGCGCCTGTTCGGCGGCGGCCACGCCTACCTGGAGCTGACCGGCGAAGACCTGCTCGACACCGGCGTCACCGTCATGGCGCGTCCGCCCGGCAAGCGCAACAGCACCATCCACCTGCTGTCCGGCGGTGAGAAGGCACTGACGGCGGTGGCCATGGTGTTCGCCATCTTCGATCTCAATCCGTCGCCGTTCTGCATGCTGGACGAAGTGGACGCGCCCCTGGACGAAGCCAACGTCGGCCGCTTCTGCAGCATGGTGAAGGAAATGTCGGAACGCGTGCAGTTCATCTTCATCACCCACAACAAGGCCACCATGGAACTGGCGACCCATCTCGCCGGCGTGACCATGCACGAGCCGGGCGTGTCGCGCATGGTGGCGGTGGACGTGGACGAAGCGGTGGAACTGGCGGCGGTGTAAACCGGTTATGGATCCCTTCCGTTTGATACTTCTGCTCATCGGCGCGGCGATAGTCGCCGCCATCTACCTGTGGGATCGCTGGCGCCGTCGGCAGCCGAAGCGCGATGCGCTGTTCGATGACGAACTACCGCGGGAAGCGGACGGTACGGCCGACAGCGACGACGACTGGGACGTGATTCCCCTGCTGCGCCATGCGGTGCGCGGCGCCCCGGTGGAAGAGGCGCAGCTGCGCGAATTCGCCGGATTCAACGGCCGCGAGGCCAAAACCGCGGTGGCGGCGGACGAGGCGCGCGCGGCCCTGGGTTCGGTGTCCACGCGGGATGACGAACCACCGGCGCCGCAGCCGGCCGAGCAATTGCTGGTGCTCAGCGTGATCGCCCAGGAAGGCGAGGTGTTCACCGGCCCGACCCTGTCCGATTTGTTCGAGCAGTTGGGCCTGCACTACGGCGACATGCGTATCTTCCATCGCATGGACGCGGACAGCGGCGAGGGAGTGTTCAGCGTGGTGAGCATCATCGAGCCGGGTTATTTCGAACTGGAAAATCTCCCCGAACTGCGCACGCCGGGGCTGGCGCTGTTCATGCGCCTGCCCGGCCCGGTCGCCGGCACCGCCGCCTTCGAAGACATGTACGCCACCGCGCAGTCGCTGGCCGCGGCGCTGGAAGGGAGGCTGGGAGACCAGCAGCGCCGCCCGCTCAGCGCCGACGTCCTCGCGCACATGCGGGCGCAGGCCCGCCCGTTCCGCAGCAACGCCCTTGCCTGAGCATGAGCACCGTTCCCGCTGAGGCCCAGCAGCGCGTCGCCGCGCTGCGCGCCGAAATCGAACACCACAACTACCTCTACTACGTGCTCGACGCGCCGGAAATTCCGGATGCCGAGTACGATCGCCTGCTGCGCCAGTTGCAGGATCTGGAGGCGCAATATCCCTCGCTCATCACGCCCGACTCGCCGACCCAGCGGGTCGGCGCCACGCCGCTCAAGGCCTTCGGCGAGGTCAGGCACGAACTGCCCATGCTGTCCCTGGGCAACGCCTTTTCCGATGACGAGGTACACGATTTCGATCGTCGGGCGCGCGAAGGGCTGGACGTGGCCGAAGTGGAGTATTCGGCGGAACTGAAACTGGACGGCCTCGCCATCAGCCTGCTGTATCGCGACGGCGTGCTGGTGCGTGCCGCGACGCGCGGTGACGGCGTCAGCGGTGAAGACGTGACGCAGAACGTGCGCACCATCCATGCCGTTCCGCTGCGCCTGCGCGGCAATGAATATCCGCAGCTGCTGGAGGTGCGCGGCGAGGTGTACCTGCCCAAGGCCGGTTTCGCCGATTTGAACCGGCGCCAGGCGGAGCAGGGCGAGAAGACTTTCGTCAATCCGCGCAATGCCGCCGCCGGTTCCTTGCGCCAGCTCGACCCGCGCATCACGGCGCAGCGCCCGCTGCGCATGTTCTGTTACGGTGTCGGCAAGGTGGAGGGCGGTGCGTTGCCTGCGCGTCATCACGACGTGCTGCTGTGGCTGAAGACACTGGGCTTCAGCGTGCCGACGCAGGTGGCGGTGGTGCGCGGCGCCGAGGGCTGCCTCGATTACTACCGCCGCATCGGTGCGCAGCGGGACCAGCTGCCCTTCGAGATCGACGGCGTGGTGTACAAGGTCAACCGCTACGATCAGCAGCAGACCTTGGGTTTCGTCGCCCGCGCCCCGCGCTGGGCCGTTGCCCACAAGTTCCCGGCACAGGAAGAGATGACCACCCTGCTCGACGTGGAGTGGCAGGTGGGCCGTACCGGCAAGCTGACGCCGGTGGCCAAGCTGGCGCCGGTATTCGTCGGCGGCGTCACGGTGAGCAACGCCACGCTGCACAACCAGGACGAAATCGATCGCAAGGACGTGCGCATCGGCGATACGGTGATCGTGCGCCGTGCCGGCGACGTGATCCCCGAAGTGGCGGGCGTGGTGTTGTCGCGCCGCCCGCCCGACGCGCGCCTCGTGCGCTACCCGGCACGGTGTCCGGTGTGCGGCTCCGAGGTGGAGCGGCCCGAGGACGAGGCCGATGCCCGTTGCAGCGGCGGCCTGTATTGTCCGGCGCAGCGCAAGGAGGCGATCAAGCACTTCGCCGGGCGCCGCGCCATGGACATCGAAGGCCTGGGTGACAAACTGGTGGAGCAACTGGTGGATCAGGGATTGATCGGCGATGCGGCCGACCTGTATGCACTGACCCAGGCACAGCTGGCGGCACTGGAGCGCATGGGCGACAAGTCCGCCGCCAATCTGGTGGCGGCGCTGGAGCAGAGCAGGAACACCACCCTGGCGCGCTTTCTCTTTGCCCTCGGCATCCGCGATGTGGGCGAGGCCACCGCGCAGACCCTGGCCGGCCACTTCGGCACGCTGGAACAGCTGTTGGCCGCCGATATGGACACCTTGCAGCAGGTGACCGATGTGGGGCCAGTAGTGGCGGAGAGTATCCTCACCTTCTTCCGCCAGCCGCATAATTGCGAGGTCATCGACAAGCTGCGCCGGGCCGGCGTGCACTGGCCGGAAGTGGTGGTGGAGCGCGGCGCGCAGCCCCTGGCGGGCAAGACCTTTGTGCTTACCGGCACGCTGGAGTCCCTGTCGCGCGATCAGGCCAAGGAGCGCTTGCAGGCGCTGGGCGCCAAGGTAGCGGGCAGCGTATCGAAGAAGACCGATTACGTGGTGGCCGGCGCCGAGGCCGGCTCGAAGCTGGCCAAGGCCGAGGAACTGGGCGTGGCGGTACTGGACGAGCGCGCCTTGCTGAAGTTGTTGGAACAATGACGGACAAGATGAACAAGATGAACAAGATGTTGCACGATGAACAAGATGCACATCTTGTTGATCCTGTCCCATCTTGTTCATCTTGTCGTGCTGTTTATGAGGTGAAGGCAGATGACGCAGCGTAAGGGGATAGTACTCGCCGGCGGTTCCGGCACACGGCTGTATCCGTTGACGCTGACGGTGAGCAAGCAGCTGCTGCCGGTGTACGACAAGCCGATGATCTACTACCCGATCAGCACGCTGCTGCTGGCCGGCATCCGCGAAATCCTGATTATCTCCACGCCGCACGACCTGCCCCGCTTCCGTGAGTTGTTGGGCGACGGCAGTCAGTGGGGCGTCAGTTTCTCCTACGCCGAGCAGCCAAAGCCGGAAGGGCTGGCACAGGCCTTCATCATCGGCCGCGAGTTCGTGGGCAACAGTCCGTCCGCGCTGATCCTGGGCGACAATATTTTCTACGGCCACGACCTGACGGATGACTTGCAGCGTGCCGCCGGCCGTAACGATGGGGCGACGGTGTTCGCCTATCGGGTCAAGAATGCCCGCGCCTACGGCGTGGTGGAGTTCGACGCCGATGGCCGCGCCATTTCCATCGAGGAAAAGCCGGCGCAGCCGCGCTCCAACTATGCGGTCACCGGGCTGTATTTCTATGACAATCAGGTGGTCGACATTGCGCGCGACCTCAAGCCGTCGCCGCGCGGCGAACTGGAGATCACCGACGTCAACCGCCGCTACCTGGAGCGTGACGCCCTGCAAGTGGAAGTCATGGGCCGCGGCGCGGCCTGGCTGGACAGCGGCACCCATGAATCGCTGTTGCAGGCCAGCCTGTATATCCAGACCATCGAGGAGCGGCAGGGCTTGAAGATCGCCTGCCCGGAGGAGATCGCCTATCGCATGGGTTACATCGATGCGGAGCAGGTGGAGCGCATTGCCGCCCAATACCGCAACAATGGTTACGGGGAGTATCTGCGCATGATGTTGCGAGAGAAAATTTTCTGATGCGCTTCCTTCCCACCGCCATCCCCGAGGTGATGATCGTCGAGCCGCAGGTGTTCGGCGACGAGCGCGGTTTTTTCATGGAAACCTGGCACCGCGCCCGCTTTGCCGCCGCCGGGATCTATGCGGAGTTCGTGCAGGATAATCACAGCCGTTCGGTGCAGGGAACGCTACGCGGCCTGCATTACCAGATACGGCAGGCCCAGGGCAAACTGGTGCGCGTGGTGCAGGGGACGGTTTTCGACGTGGCGGTGGACATGCGCCGTTCCTCGCCTAACTTCGGCCGCTGGGTGGGCGAAATACTTTCCGCCGAGAACAAGCGCCAGATGTGGGTGCCGCCCGGTTTCGCCCACGGTTTTTACGTGCTCAGCGACAGCGCCGACTTCGTCTACAAGTGCACCGAGCTGTATGCGCCGGAGCATGAGCGTTGCGTGCGCTGGGACGATGCCGACCTGGCCATCGACTGGCCGCTGATGGAAGAGGGCGCGCCGCTGGTCTCGGCCAAGGACGCCGTCGGTGTACCGTTCCGCACTGCGGAGTGCTATCCATGAAAGTGCTGGTCACCGGTGCCGGCGGTCAACTGGGGCGCATGCTGTGTGCCACCGTACCGGCCGGTGTGACGCTGGACGCGCGCAGTTCGGCGCAACTGGACGTCAGCGACCTGGCGGAAGTGAGCCGGGTGGTGGCGGAGGCGCGGCCCGGGGTGATCATCAATGCCGCGGCCTATACCGCGGTCGATCGCGCGGAACAGGAACCGGAGCACGCCCATGCCGTCAATGCGCTGGGCCCGGCGCATCTGGCGCAGGCGGCCACCCATTGCGGCGCGCGCCTGTTGCAGGTGTCCACCGACTACGTCTTTGACGGAACGTCTGCGCGGCCCTACCGGCCGCTGGATGCCTGTCATCCTCTCGGTGTGTACGGCGCCAGCAAGCGGGCGGGGGAGGAGGCGGTGCTGGCCAGCGCCGCACAGGGATTGATCCTGCGCACGTCCTGGCTGTATGCGGCGCAGGGCAACAACTTCGTGCGTACCATGTTGCGCCTGATGGCCGAGCGTGACGAACTGGGCGTGGTGGCCGATCAGGTGGGTTGCCCCACCTGGGCCGGCACCCTGGCGCAGGCCCTGTGGGCGGCGGCGCAGCGGCCGCAGCTGCATGGTCTGTATCACTGGGCCGATTTGGGCGTGGCGTCGTGGTATGACTTCGCAGTGGCGATCCAGGAGGAGGCGCTGGCGTTGGGAATGCTGGACCGTGCGATCCCGATCCGTCCCCTGCGCACGGAAGACTATCCGACACCAGCACGCCGTCCGGCCTACAGCGTACTCGACAGCGCCGATGCGCGGCGCGATTTCGCCGTGGCCGGCATGCACTGGCGGGTGGCGCTGCGCATGATGTTGAAGGAATTGGCATAAACGGCAGTTGTTCTCGCCAAGACGCCAAGCGCGCCGAGAAATACATGGCCTTATTTTCTTGGCGCCTTGGCGAGAGTAATTACAGTTATTGAGTTGTAGGAATCCATCAATGCGTAAGCTCCTCGTCACCGGCGGCGCCGGTTTCATCGGCGTCAACTTCGTGCATTACTGGCTGGCGCAGCATCCCGCCGATCGCGTGGTGGTGCTGGACGCGCTCACCTATGCCGGCAACCCGGCCAGCCTGCCGGCAGCCGGCAATCCGCATTACCGTTTCGTGCGCGGCAACATCTGTGACCAGACACTGGTGGAGCAGCTGATGCGCGAGGAGGGCATCGATACGGTGGTGCACTTCGCCGCCGAATCCCATGTGGATCGTTCCATCACCGGTCCCGACGCCTTCATCGAAACCAACGTGGTGGGCACCCACGCCCTGCTCAAGGCGGCCAAGGCCGTGTGGCTTGGCGCGGACGGCACGTGGGCCGCCGATGTGCTGTTCCACCACGTCTCCACCGACGAGGTGTACGGCTCGCTTACTCCCGAGGCGCCGGCCTTCACCGAAGACACCGCATACGCGCCCAACTCGCCCTATGCCGCGTCCAAGGCGGCATCGGATCATCTGGTGCGCGCCTACCACCATACCTACGGCATGCCGGTGACCACCAGCAATTGCTCCAACAACTACGGTCCCTACCAGTTTCCGGAAAAGCTGATCCCGCTGATGCTGGTCAACGCCCTTCGGGGCAAGGCGCTGCCCATCTACGGTGACGGGCGTAACGTGCGCGACTGGCTGTACGTGGACGACCACTGTCGCGGCATCGAGCGGGTGATGGAGCGGGGCCGCCATGGCGAAACCTACAACATCGGCGGCAACAATGAATGGCACAACATCGACATCGTGCAGCTGCTGTGCCGTCTCGTCGACGAACATTTTGCCGCTGATGCGACGCTGCACAGCCGCTTTCCGGATGCGCCCGCAGCCAACGGCAAGACAACGGAAACCCTGATCACCTACGTTACCGATCGGCCCGGCCACGATCGCCGCTATGCCATCAATGCCGACAAGGCGCGGCTTGAGCTGGGGTATGTGCCGCAGGAAACCTTCGAGAGCGGGATACGCAAGACGCTGTCCTGGTACCTGGACAACGAGGCGTGGTGGCAGGGAATTATGGACGGTAGTTATCGGGAAGAATAGTTACAAGTGACAAGTTGCAAGTGACAAGATAACACCCCCACAATCCTGCTTGTCACTTGTCACTTGTCACTTGTCACTTGTCACTTGTCACTTGTCACTTGTCACTTGTCACTTGTCACTTGTCACTTGCTGATCGGCCAGGCGGCGGATTTCGCCGCTGGCGGCGGCGGTCTGGTGGGAGCCTTCCGCCGACATCTCGGCGATGCGGCTGATGTTGCTGATGTTCTTGTTCAGCTCCTCGGCCACCGCACTCTGCTCTTCCACCGCGCTGGCGATTTGCGTGTTCATGTCCGAGATCACGCCTACGGCGGCGGCGATCGCGTCCAACGACTCGCCGGCACTGCGTGCCTGATTCACCGTTTCCTGGGCGCGGGCGCGTCCCTTCTCCATGGTGCGGGCGGCGGCGACGGCCGCTTCCTGCAACTGTCCGATCATCGACTCGATTTCCTGGGTCGACTTCTGCGTGCGCTGGGCCAGTACGCGCACCTCGTCGGCCACCACCGCAAAACCGCGGCCCTGCTCGCCGGCGCGGGCCGCTTCGATGGCGGCGTTGAGCGCCAGCAGATTGGTCTGTTCAGCCACGCCGCGTATCACATCCAGCACCGCGCCGATGTTGCGGCTGTCGGTTTCCAGCTGCTGCATGGCGCTCGCCGCCTGTTCCACGTCGCCGGCCAGGGACGTGATGTCGCGTATGGTCTGTCCCACTTCCTGCTGGCCATGCACCGCCTGCTTGTCGGCGGTGCCGGCGGAGTCGGCGGCGGCGGCGGCGCTGCGCGCCACTTCCTGCACGGTGGCGGCCATCTCGTTGATGGCGGTGGCCACCTGATCGGTTTCCGACTGCTGCTCGCTGATGCCGCGCTCGGTTTCCGTGGTGATGGCGTTCATGCGATCGGTGGAGTTGTGCAGCTGTTCGGTGGCGCTCGCCACCTGCTGCACCAATTGTTGAATCTTGGCGGTGAAGCGGTTGAAGGCGTTCGCCAGGCCGGTAAGTTCATCTTTGCCGCTGGCATCCAGGCGCTGCGTCAGATCTCCTTCGCCCTCGGCGATGTCCTGCAGGGTGGCTACGGTGAGGCACAGCGGGCGCGTGATGGTGCGCGCCACCAGCCAGGACAGCAGTACGCCCAGGATCAGGGCCACGGCGCCGATGAGCATGGTGGTGTTGCGGGCGTCGTGGAGCGCGGCCACGAACATGCTGCGATCGATGGCCAGCTCCACCACGCCGATGGACTTGCCGGAGTAGTCCAGTACGGTGTTGGCGTAGATGGCGACAGGGGCATCGCCCAGTTCCATGCGGGCGACCTGCGGTTTACCGTCCGCCGCCTCGCGCAGCTGCGCGTCACCGAACAGCGCGGCCTCGCCCAGGGTGCTGGCGAAGGTCTTGAACGAACCGTCGGGCTGGCGCAGGCGGAAGATGATGTCGACGTCGTAGGCGGCCTTGAACTGATCGAAGAACGGTTGTCCGAAGGACATGCCGGTTTCCACCGAGCCGATATGGTTGCCGTTGTGGAATACCGGCACCACGCCGCGGATGCCGAGTCCGGCCACGCCGCTTTCGAGACCCACGACGGGTTTGCGCTCGGCATTGGTCTGCACCACGGTGTGGCGGAAGGACGAGAGATCATCGCCGAATTTTTCCGGCTTGTGCACACGGAAGAAGGTGGTGGCGGGCGGCAGGTGGTACTGCATCTGCACCACGGCATAATTCTTTTTCAGCTCGGCGAAGGCGGGCAGCAGCATTTCGCCGAGACGATCGCGCTGGCCGGAGGCCATGGCCTGCTGGAAGTCGGGCACCCTGGCCAGCAGCACGGCCAGGGTTTCGGCCATGCGGCCCTCGGCCGCGAGCTGGTTCATCATGGTGCGGTAATGTCGGTTGAGCGAGCGCTGCTCGTTGTCGCCGATGATGCCGTTGATCTTGGCGAGAACCACCGGGATGATGACGGCCAGTGCCAGCACCAGCACCAGGGTGGAACCGAGCTGGATGCGTGTGCCGATGCGGATATTGTTCAGCATTGTATTTTTTCTCCTCGAATTATTTGCTGAGACGCGCCCCCTCTCTCGTCGCGGAGGAGTTCCTGCTAGTGTAAGCCAATTGCCCAAAAATGTGAGGGATATCGCCTTATAAATCACGGACAATTAATTGTAGTCGCAAGGCGGAGGGAACAGGGCGGGGAGAGCGGCCGTGGGCCGCGGGGAGGAGAGTCGGAGGGCATCACCGGGGCGGGTCTGCGCCCGCCCCGGTGACGGAACGTTACGGGGCCTTGACGTCAATCTTGGCGCCGCTGCGCAGTTTCTCCAGGTAGGCGGCAATATGGCGCTGCTGCAGGAAGTTTTGCAGCTGCGGCTTGATGGTCTCGTAGTCCGGCGCCTTGCCCTGGCGGGTGTCATCCAGGGCGATGACGTGCCAGCCGAACTGGGTCTGCACCGGGGCCTTGCTGTGGCTGCCCTTCTTCATGCCGCCGACGGCGGCGGCGAACGGCTCGACCATCTGCCCGGCGGGGAACCAGCCAAGGTCGCCGCCGTCCTTGGCCGAGGAGTCCAGGGACTTTTCGTTGGCCAGGGTGGAGAAATCGGCGCCGCGCTCCAGCGCGGTGATGATGGCCTTGCCCTCATCCTCGGTCTTCACCAGGATGTGGCGCGCCTTGAATTCCTGCTGCTGCATCTTGGGCAGCTGCGCCTGGTATTCCTTCTTCATTTCGTCTTCGGTGATGGGATTGGCCTGCATCGCCTCACGTACGGCGGCGTTGAGCAGGATCTTGACCCGCACCTGCTCCAGCTCGGCAACCACGTCGGCGCGCTTGTCGAGCTTCTTCTTGAGGGCGTCCTGGTAGACCAGTTCGCGCGATACCAGCTCGTTGATGATCAGGTCATGGCGCTTGGCCTGTTCCGGCGACAGGTTGAAGTCGCGGATATAGCCGTCGACATCCTTCTGCTGGATGGTTTCGCCGTTAACCGTCGCCACCACATCGTTCTGCGCTGCCATGGCCAGCGGCGCCAGGCCGAGGCTGAGGCAGATGACGGGGGCGGTCAGAATCTTCCATTGCAGTTTCATCAGGGTTTCCTTTGGGTCAGTTTTCATCGGGGGTGCGCGCCTGAATGCTCAGGGCATGCACTTCGTTTTGCTGCATCAGTTCGGAGAGGGCGGCGTACACCATGCGGTGGCGCTGCAGCGTGCCCTGGCCGCGAAAGGCGTCGGACACGATGCTGACCGTGAAATGGCCGCCGCCGCCGGCGCTGGCATGGCCGGCGTGACGGTGGCTGTCGTCGATGATCTCCAGGCTTTGCGGGGCCAGGCTGCTGGTGAGACGTTCGCGGATGGCTTCCACGCGATTCATGGCATTACCTTTTTAAAGGGTTTGACGGTGACCTGGGCATAGACGCCGGCGGCGGCATAGGGATCGTCCGCCGCCCAGGCCTGTGCCGCTTCCAGCGACTCAAATTCCGCCACCACCAGGCTGCCGCTGAAACCCGCCGGCCCCGGGTCCTCGCTGTCGACGGCGGGGTGGGGGCCGGCCAGCAGCAGGCGGCCTTCGGCCTTGAGCTGTTCCAGCCGCCGCAGGTGGGCGGGACGCGCCGTGAGGCGGTGCGGCAGGCTGCCTGCCGCATCCTGGCTGATGATGGCGTAGAACATTAGTCGCTTTCCTGTCCTTCCGGTTCCGTCTTCATGTGGCGCGCCAGATAAAAGGCCTGCGCCACCATGAAGGCCAGGGTCAACCCCATCATGCCGAACAGCTTGAAGTTGACCCAGGTGTCGGTGTCGAAGTGGTACACCACGTAGAGATTGGCGGCGCCGAGCAGGACGAAGAAGGTGGCCCAGCCCAGGTTGAGCCGGCGCCAGATGGCGGCAGGCAGCTGGATGGCGGCGCCCATCATGCGCTCCACCAGGGTCTTGGCGCCGATGAAGCGGCTGCCGATGAAGGCGGCCGCGAACAGCCAGTTGACCACGGTGGGCTTCCACTTGATGAAATCCTCGTTGTGCAGCCACAGGGTGGCGCCGCCGAGCACGGCGATGAGGACCAGGGTGACCAGGTGCATGGTCTCCACCCGGCGGTGACGCCACCAGAACCAGGCAACCTGGACGAAGGCGGCGGCGATGGCCACGGCCGTTGCCACATAGATGTCGTGCAGCTTGTAGGCGACGAAAAACAGCAGGATGGGGAACAGATCAAACAGCAGTTTCATGGGATTTAAGGGCTGCACACCGGGTATCTGACAATTGCGCACCACTTTAGCATATCGTTTGCCCGGGAAGCATGAACCACACCGCACGGGGTGCTTGGGTTAGAATATCGAATCTATGTCCTGCTACGACCTCCACAGCCACAGTTGGGTTTCCGACGGCACGCTCAGTCCCGCGGCGCTGGTGCAGCGTGCCGCTGCCGCCGGGGTCGACGTGCTGGCGCTGACCGACCATGACGACACCGCCGGATGTGCCGAGGCGCGGCAGGCGGCGGACGCGGCGGGGCTGACCCTGCTGCCCGGCGTGGAAGTTTCGGTGACCTGGCAGGGGATGACCGTACACATCGTCGGCTTGAACATCGACCCGGAGGCACCGGCCCTGCTGGCGGGACTGGCGCGCCTGAGGGAATTCCGCGACTGGCGGGCGCAGGAGATCGGCCTGCGCCTGGCGGAGCGTGGGCTGGACGGCGCCTACGAAGGCGCCGCCGCGCTGAGCCGTGGGCGCATCATCAGTCGTACCCATTTCGCCCATTACCTGGTCAGCCGCGGCTGCGGCAAGGACGTGCGTGAGGTGTTCAAGCACTACCTGCGCCGCAACAAGCCGGGCCACGTGTCCGGCCGGTGGGCCGGACTGGACGAGGCCGTGGGCTGGATCCGCGCAGCGGGCGGCGTGGCGGTGGTGGCCCATCCGGCGCGCTACGAACTGACCGCCACCAAGCTGCGCCGCCTGCTGGGCGAGTTCAGCGAATGCGGCGGCGAGGCCATGGAGGTGGTGTCCGGCAGCCACACCCCCGCCGATGTGCAGACCATGGCCCGCCATGCACGCACCCTGGGTCTGCTCGCTTCGTCCGGCTCCGACTTCCATGGCCCCGAAAACCCCTGGGTCGAACTGGGCCGGCTGCCGCAGCTGCCCGACGGCCTCATCCCTGTCTGGCAGCGCTGGGAGCTCGCCCTCGGCGCCGCCTGACAGTCCGTATCTTCCTCCTTCGTAGCCCATCATGAGCCAATTCTTCCAGATACATGCCGAAACGCCCCAGCCGCGCCTGATCCGTCAGGCCGTGGACCTGCTGCGCGGCGGCGCGGTCATCGTCTATCCCACCGATTCCGGCTACGCCCTCGGCTGCCTCATCGGCGACAAGGATGCGCTGGAGCGCATCCGCCAGATTCGGCGCCTGGACGAACGGCACAACTTCACCCTGGTGTGCCGCGACCTGTCGGAGATCGCCACCTACGCCAAGGTGGACAACAGCACCTACCGCCTGCTCAAGCTGCTGACGCCGGGGGCCTACACCTTCATCCTGGACGCCACCCGCGAGGTGCCGCGCCGCCTGCAGCACCCCAAGCGCAAGACCATCGGCATCCGCGTGCCCGACAACGCCATCGCCCAGGCCCTGCTGGCGGAGCTGGGCGAGCCGCTGATGAGCACCACCCTGATCCTGCCCGGCGACGACCTGCCGCAGAACGACCCCTATGAATTCCGCGGCCAGCTGGAGCGCCAGGTGGACCTGATCATCGACGGCGGTTACGGCGACCTGGAGCCGACCACGGTCATCGACCTGGTGGACGGGGTGCCGACGGTGGTGCGCCAGGGCAAGGGCGACGCCAGCCGGATCGAGGCATAGCTAAGGTATACTGCGGCGATGGAAGAACTGAACCTGTTGCAACGGCTGGTGGTGTGGGCGCTGCCGGTGCTGTTTGCCATTACCGTGCATGAAACGGCCCATGGCTGGATGGCCCTGCGCCTGGGCGATCCCACGGCCATGATGCTGGGCCGCCTCAGCCTCAACCCCATCAAGCACATCGATCCGCTGGGCACCGTCCTGGTGCCGGGCCTGCTGCTGATGTTCGGCGGTTTCCTGTTCGGCTGGGCCAAGCCGGTGCCCATCACTTGGGAGAACCTGCGCCACCCCAAGCGCGACATGGCGCTGGTGGCCGCCGCCGGGCCGCTGTCCAACCTGCTGATGGCGCTGGTCTGGGCGCTGGTGATCCGCCTGGGGCTGACCCTGGGGGCGGAGAACGGCGCCGGGCTGTACCTGGTATACACCGGCGTGGCGGGCATCTTCATCAACGTCATCCTGATGGTGCTCAACCTGCTGCCCCTGCCGCCGCTGGACGGCGGCCGCGTCGCCGTCGGCCTGTTGCCGGGGCCGCTGTCATGGCGTTTTTCCCGCATCGAGCCCTACGGTTTTCCCATCCTGCTGGTGCTGCTGTTCACCGGCCTGCTGGGCAAGATACTTTGGCCGGTGATGAGTGTGGCGTTGGTGCTGCTGGCCGGCGTTTCCGGGCTGTCCGGCGACCTGTACATCGGCCTGCTTTCCGTTTTGATGAATCTCTAGGAGTCCCTGCTTGAATTCCGTCGTCTCGTCCCACCAGCGTGTCCTGTCGGGCATGCGCCCCACCGGCCGGCTCCACCTGGGCCACTACCACGGGGTGCTGAAAAACTGGATCAAGTTGCAGCATGAATATGACTGCCTCTTCTTCGTCGCCGACTGGCACGCCCTGACCACGTCTTATGAAGACACCCAGGGCATCAACGCCAGCGTATGGGAGATGGCGGTGGACTGGCTGGCCGCAGGCGTCAATCCCAGCTCGGCCAAGATATTCATCCAGTCGCGCGTGCCCGAGCACGCCGAGCTGCACCTGCTGCTGTCCATGATCACTCCGCTGGGCTGGCTGGAGCGCGTGCCGACGTACAAGGATCAGCAGGAAAAGCTCAAGGAAAAGGATCTCGCCACCTACGGTTTCCTCGGCTACCCGCTGCTGCAGAGCGCCGATATCCTCATCTACCGCGCCGGCCTGGTGCCGGTGGGCGAGGACCAGGTGGCCCACGTGGAGATCACCCGCGAGGTGGCGCGCCGCTTCAACCACATCTACGGCCGCGAACCGGATTTCGAGGAGCGGGCCGAGGCGGCGGCGAAGAAGATGGGCAAGAAAAACGCCAAGCTCTATCACGACCTGCGCAAGCGCTACACCGAGCAGGGCGACCACGAAGCGCTGGCCACCGGCCGCGCCCTGCTGGAGGCGCAGCAGAACATCACCCTGGCCGATCGCGAACGCCTGTTCGGCTACCTGGACGGCGCCGGCCGCACCATCCTGCCGGAGCCGCAGGCGCTGCTGACGCCGGCGTCGAAGATGCCGGGACTGGACGGGCAGAAAATGTCCAAGTCCTACAACAACACCATCGCCCTGCGCGACGACCCCAGGCAGGTGGAACAGAAGCTGCGCACCATGCCCACCGATCCGGCGCGCGTGCGCCGTACCGATCCGGGCGACCCGGCCAAGTGCCCGGTGTGGCAGCTGCACCAGGTGTATTCCGACGACGACGTGAAGGCCTGGGTGATGGAAGGCTGCACCACGGCCGGTATCGGCTGCCTGGACTGCAAGCAGCCGGTGATCGACGCCGTGCTCAACGAGCTGCGGCCGATCCAGGAACGCATCGTCGAATTCGGCGAGGACCCGGGCCGGGTGCGCACCATACTGGCCGAGGGGAGTGAAGCGGCGCGCAGCATGGCGCGCGCGACCCTGGAAGAAGTACGCCAGGCCATGGGGCTGAGCTACCGCTAGGGAAGCTCGGAATAAGTTCAGAGCTTCCGCGGCACAGGGATGTTCCGCCATTTTTCAACGACGATAGGTCGTTGGAAAATGAAGCAAATTGAAAATCGCACTTTTCGATTTGCGTGGTCTGAGAAGTCCAGGATGGACTTATTCAGACCTTCCCTAGACAGAGCCGCACGGGCAGAATCAACAACGCCTGGAAACAGGAAGGAACCCACGTGAACGAAGTACCGGTGCAGGAAACGGCCAAGCCGGAAAGCCCGCAGCAGCAGGAGATGCCCTTTGCCATTGTGATGGGCTCGCCGCTGACCGAGCTGCCCAAGGATCTCTACATCCCGCCGCAGGCGCTGGAGGTGTTTCTCGAAGCCTTCGAGGGACCGCTGGATCTGCTGCTGTACCTGATCCGGCGCCAGAACCTGGACGTGCTCGACATCCCCATTGCGGAGATCACCCATCAGTACATGGAGTACGTGGAACTGATGAAGGTGGTCAATCTGGAGCTGGCGGCGGAGTATCTGGTGATGGCCGCCATGCTGGCCGAGATCAAGTCGCGCATGCTGCTGCCGCGCCCGGCGGGCGCCGACGACGAGGAGGAAGATCCCCGTGCCGAACTGGTGCGCCGGTTGCAGGAGTATGAGCGCTACAAGAAGGCGGCCGAGGACGTCGATCAGCTGCCGCGCGTCGATCGCGACACCTTCCCGGTATCGGTGGAGGTACCGCATCGCGAAGTGGTGCGCACGCACCCCGAGGTGGATCTGAAGGAACTGCTGTTGGCCATTGCCGACGTCATCAGGCGCGCCGAGATGTTCGCCCATCACCACATCCGCCGCGAACCGCTGTCGGTGCGCGAGCGCATGTCGCAGGTGCTGGAGGCACTGACCGCCGATCACTTTACCGAGTTCACCACCCTGTTCCGCGTGGACGAGGGGCGGCGCGGCGTGGTGGTGACCCTGCTGGCGATCCTCGAACTGATCAAGCAGTCGCTGGTTGAGCTGATCCAGACCGAACCCTTCGGCCCGATCCACGTCAAGGTCGTGGCGGCGAGCGAGCAGTAAAGCAACTTCCAACACCTGGCGCAGAGACGCAGAGGCGCTGAGTGGATAAGACGGGAATCCGTTGGAAGCCGAGGCGACAGCGCTCTGTTTTTGGCAGTGAAGATTGGCAGTATAAATAGACAAACAATAGATATTCTCCGCGTCTCTGCGGCAGATTGGATATTTCAGGACAGAAGCGATGAATCCGGAACAATTGCGTAACATCATCGAGGCGGCACTGTTCGCCGCCGCCGATCCGCTCAATGCGGATCGTTTGCAGGCGCTGTTCGACGAGGAACAGCAGCCGTCGCGGGACACCCTGCACCAGGTGCTGCTGCAATTGCAGCAGGATTACGCCGGGCGCGGTATCGAACTCAAAGAAGTCGCCAGCGGCTTTCGCTTCCAGGCCCGGCAGGAGGTTTCGCCGTGGGTGTCGCGCATGTGGGAAGAGAAGCCGCAGCGCTACAGCCGCGCCACGCTGGAGACCCTGGCCCTGATTGCCTATCGCCAGCCCATCACGCGCGCCGAGATCGAGGACATCCGCGGCGTCACCGTGAGCAGCAACATCGTCAAGACTCTGCAGGAGCGCGACTGGATCCGCGTCGTCGGTCACCGCGACGTGCCGGGCCGGCCGGCCATGTTCGCCACCACGCGCCACTTCCTCGACTACTTCAATCTGAAGAGCCTGGACGAGCTGCCGCCGCTGGCGGAGTTGATGGACATCGACAAGATCAACGAAGAACTGGATCTGAGGGACCCATCGGCAGGACAGCCGATGGGCGACGCCGCAGGCGACCGCGAAGCGGTGGGGGACATGGATGTCTCCCATGACCCATCGGCAGGACAGCCGATGGGCGACGCCGCAGGCGATCGCGCAGCGACGGAGGAGATGGATGCTTCCGCTGAATCTGTCGCGGAGGAGGTGGACACCGAAGCCGCCGCCGCGGCCACCGCGGATGATGCCGGTGCAGCCGGCTATGACCCCGCCTTTGAACCCACCGAGTCCTGATCCTTCGATGACCGAAAAACTGCAGAAAGTCCTGGCGCGCGTGGGTCTCGGCTCGCGCCGCGAGCTGGAACAATGGATCACCGAGGGCCGGATTTCGGTCAACGGCAAGGTGGCCACGCTGGGCGATCGGGTCGGCGAGAGCGACGTGGTGCGGGTCGATGGCCGCGTCATCGGCCAGGCGGCCATGCAGGGGCCGGAGCGGCGGGTGCTGGTTTACCACAAGCCGCTGGGCGAGGTATGTACCCGTTCCGATCCGGAAAAGCGCCCGACCATCTTCGAGAAACTGCCGCCGCTGCGCAACGGCCGCTGGGTGGCGGTGGGGCGGCTCGACGTCAATACCACCGGCGTCATTCTCCTGACCACCGACGGCGAACTGGCCAACCGGCTGATGCATCCCTCCAACACCGTCGAACGCGAATACGCGGTGCGCGTGTTCGGCGAGGTGAAGCCGGACATCCTGAAACGGCTGCGCGAGGGCGTGATGCTGGAGGACGGGTTGGCCCGCTTCAACACCATCGTCGACGCCGGCGGCGAGGGCTCCAACCACTGGTTTCACGTCACCCTGCACGAGGGCCGCAACCGCGAGGTGCGCCGTCTGTGGGAGACGCAGGGCATTACCGTCAGCCGCCTGATCCGGGTGCGCTACGGCCCGGTGCAGCTGGGGCGCCGTCTGCGCCCCGGCCGTTACGAAGAGCTGGAGGGGGAGCCGTTCCAGGCCCTGTTGCAGCTGGTCGGCCTGGCCCGCAAGGAAAGCAAGCCCAAGGAAGGCAAGGCTGCTGGCGACAAGGCAAGGGCAGGCAAGGGCAAAGGCGGCGAACCGGGCAAGGCTCCCGCGCCGGGCGCCCGCCGTACCAAGCCGCGCACCGACAGCAACGGCGAGCCGATGGAGCGTGGCGATCCCGCGCCCCGGCCCCGTTCCGCACCGCGTAGCCGCAGCGGCGGTGACGAATCCGCGCCGCCGCCGCGCCGCGCTCCGGCCAAGCGCAAGCCCGGCACTCCGGAGCGCAACCGCCGCGGATGACGCTGCGCCAGGTCTATGCCGCCCTGTACCGCACCTATGGCCCGCAGCACTGGTGGCCGGGGGAAACCCCGTTTGAGGTGATGGTCGGGGCGGTGCTGACCCAGAACACCGCCTGGAGCAATGTCGAAAAGGCCATCGTCAACCTGAAGACGCACGACGCGCTCGATCCCGCCGTCATCACCCATACGCCGGCGCGTACGCTGGCGGCCTGGCTCAAGCCTTCCGGCTATTTCAACATCAAGGCGCGACGCCTGAAGAATTTCTGCGCCTGGTATCTGGCCGCCGGCGGCCTCGCGGCCTTGCAGCGTCTGGATACCGCGACCCTGCGCCGGGAACTGCTCCGCGTCAACGGCGTCGGCCCGGAGACTGCCGACGATATCCTGCTCTATGCCTTCCAGCGCCCGGTCTTCGTCATCGATGCCTATACGCGGCGCCTGTTTTCCCGCCTGCAACTCATCGACGGTGAGGAAAGCTACGAGGTTTTGCGTCATTATTGCGAGAAGGGACTGGGGCGGGCGACGGGAAAGGTCGCGCTGTTCAACGAGTATCACGCCCTGATCGTGGCGCACGCCAAAAGCGTGTGCCGCAAGACGCCGCTATGTGCGGCGTGCTGCCTGCGGCGGCGCTGCCCGCTGGGACATGAGATTCTGCGCTAGGGGGACGAGGGGATGGCGGAGGAGGAAGATCAGCGGCGTTTCATGCGCGAGGCCATCGCTCTCGCCCGGGAATCTGTGGCCGCCGGCGGTGGCCCCTTTGGCGCGGTGGTGGTGCGCGCGGGGGTGGTGGTCGGGCGCGGCGGCAACCGCGTGACCCCGGATACCGATCCCACCGCCCATGCCGAGGTGGTGGCGATACGGGATGCCTGCCGCACACTGGGCAGTTTCAGCCTGGAGGGCTGCGCGCTGTACGTCAATTGCGAACCCTGTCCGATGTGTCTGGCTGCGGCCTATTGGGCGCGGCTGGAGCGGATTTACCACGCCGCCACCCGGCACGACGCCGCTGCTGCCGGTTTCGACGATGCGTTGATTTACCAGGAAGTCTGTCTGCCGGCGGCGCAGCGCCGCCTGCCCATGGTGCAACTGTTGCCGGAGGAGGCAATGGCGGCCTTTGCCGCATGGTCGGCACTGCCCGACCGGGTGGACTACTGAAGGCAGGCGGAGGAAACGCCTCCACCCGCCGCACGGTTCATTCGGCGTGCATTACGCGGTTGCGACCCTGATTTTTCGCCTGATACAGCGCATGGTCGGCGCGGTCGAACAGGGCGCTGCCGTTTTCCTCGGCGAGGGTGGCTATGCCGAGGCTGACCGTCACCCCGATATCCCGCCCCTCGCAATGGCAGGGCGTTGCCGCCACGGCCGCGCGGATGCGCTCGGCGACCTGGACGGCGCCGTCCTGTGCGGTATTGTTGAGCAGAATCACGAATTCCTCGCCGCCGTAGCGGAATAACAGGTCACCTTCGCGCAACCCCTTCTGTATGACCTGCGCCACCGAGCGCAGCACCGTATCCCCCACGGCGTGGCCGTGACGGTCGTTGACCTTCTTGAACCAGTCGATGTCGATGACGATGAGGGACAGCGGGGTGTGATGGCGTCGTGCCAGCGCGGTCTCGCGGGTGAGGTGTTGTTCCAGTGCGGCACGGTTGCTGATGCCGGTCAGCGGATCACGATGCGCCGCATTGACCGCCTCGCGGTAGTGCAGGGCATTGCGCAGCGGATAGACCAGGGCGCAGAGCAGGTATTCCACCTGCGCCAGATCCTGTTCCGAAAAGCGGCGGCTGCGGCTGAGTGCCACTTCGCCCAGCTCGGTGCCGAGCAGGTTGAGGCGGTAGCTGCAATGGTGGCGCCCGGTATGGCCCACGGCGACGACGAAGCGGTTTTCGTCGTTGCGGTAGGTCAGACCCTGGTGGGGGATGGTTTCCTGAGCCGTCTCGGAGAAAATGCGCAGCAGCTGCTCCAGGTCGAGGGTGGTTTGCAGTGCCGTGGTAAGGCGCAGGGTATCCGGTGCCTCGACGCCGCGCGCCAGGCTGACCACCGGGGCCAGGGTCTGTTTGCTGTCCGTGTTCAATGAGCCGTGCAGTGCCATGATTCAGTCCTTCTGCGGGAGCAAAGTTTCTTGTCATGGTTAAAGCGATATCCGTGCCAATTATTAATAAACAAGCAAAATCAAATGGATAGGCAGTGTATTTCTACCTTGTGTCAAATTGCCGGCGCCAAGGCGGCAAAAGGTTGCCGCCGTGAACGGTGTCGGCACCAGGCAGTCGAAGGCTTTGCGGTGCAAAAAACAACGAGGAGGACAAGCATGCGGAAACTGGCCCTGGGTATGTGGGCGGCGGGCCTGCTGTGGCTGGGCGGCGCCGGGGCGGCGACGCCGGGCGCGGCGGAAAACGTGCTGCAGGGGGGGATCAATCCGGGCTTTCACGACAAGCCCGCCTGGTTCAAAGACTCCTTTCTGGAGCTGGCCGAGGACGTGGCCGAGGCGCGGGCCGGGGGGCGGCGGGTGCTGCTCTATTTCTACCAGGACGGCTGTCCGTACTGCAAAAAGCTGCTGGAAGACAACTTCGGCACCGAGGCGGGGGCGGCGAAGACCCGCCGCCTGTACGATGTCATCGCCCTCAACATTTGGGGCGATCGCGAAGTGACCGGCATGGATGGCGTCACGGTCACGGAAAAGCGGTTCGCCGAGCAGCTCAAGGTGATGTATACGCCGACCCTGCTGTTTCTCGACGACAGCGGCGTGCCCCTGCTGCGGCTGAACGGCTATTACGCGCCGGATCGCTTCGATATTGCCCTGGACTACGGCGTGCGGCGCGAACGGGACGGGCTCAGTTTCCGCGATTATGCGGCATCGCGCAGCACCGGCGCCGTCGCGCCGGCCATGCAGGCCGATCCCCTGTTCCTGCCGCCGCCCCACGTGCTGGCGCGGCATCGCGTCGCCGCGCAGCGCCCCCTGCTGGTGGTGTTCGAGCAAGCCGACTGTGATCCCTGCACCGAGCTGCACCGCGACGTTCTGGCAAGGCCCGGGTCGCGGGAATTGCTGCAGCGTTTCGACGCCGTACAGGTGGACGTGCGTAGCGGCGCGGCGCTGGTGACGCCGGACGGCAGCCGCATGACGGCCGCCCAATGGGCCGCGCGGCTGAATATCCAGTACACGCCGTCATTGGTGTTCTTCGACGAGCAGGGACGCGAGGTGTTCCGCAGCGAGGCCTATCTGCGCGCCTTCCACGTGCAGTCGGTGATGGATTACGTCGCCAGCGGCGCCTATCGCCGGCAACCGAATCTGCAACGCTTTATCCAGGAACGTGCCGATCACCTGCGCGAGCAGGGGGTGGTGGTGGATTTGATGGACTGAAAGACAGTTTCGAGTTGCGGGTTTGAAGTTTCGAAAAAAAACCGGCGCCCGTAAGGGCGTCGGTTTTTTTATGACTCGAAACTCGAAACTCGAAACTCGAAACTCGAAACTCGAAACTCGAAACTCGAAACTCGAAACTCGAAACTCGAAACTCGAAACTCGAAACTCGANNCGAAACTCGAAACTCGAAACTCGAAACTCGAAACTCGAAACTCGAAACTCGAAACTCGAAACTCGAAACTCGAAACTCGAAACTCGAAACTCGAAACTTTCCTATTGCGCGCTCGTCCGCTGTCCGTTGGTGCCACGGCTGTCCGGCCCCAGCAGGTAGAGGTAGACGGCCATGATTTCTTCCGGGCGTCGCAGGGTGTTGGGATCCTCACCGGGGTACGCCTTGGCGCGCAGGGTGGTGCGTACCGCGCCCGGGTCGATGCTGTTGACGCGGATGGGGGTGTTGGTCTCCAGTTCGTCGGCCCAGATTTCCATCATGTTCTCGCAGGCGGCCTTGGTGATGCCGTAGGCACCCCAGTAGGCGCGGCCCTTGCGGCCGACGCTGCTGCTGGTGAACAGCACCGAGGCATCCGTGGACTTCTTCAGCAGCGGCAGCACCGCGCGGGTGAGCAGGAAGGGGGCGTGCAGGTTCACCTGCATCAGCTTGGCCCATTGTTCCAGGTCGTACTGCTCCAGCGGCGTCAGCGTGCCCAGCAGGGCGGCATTGTGCAGCAGGCCGTCCAGACGGCCGAATTCCTGTTCCAGCGTCACTGCCAGTTCTTCGTAATCCTTGGGCGCCGCGCCTTCCAGGTTCATCGGGTAGATTGCGGGCTGCGGCGCGCCGCTCTGCTCGATGGCGTCGTACACCTTTTCCAGCTTACGGATGCTGCGGCCCAGCAGGACCACGGTGGCGCCGTGGGCGGCGAAGGATTTTGCCGCGGCGGCGCCGATGCCGTCGCTGGCGCCGGTGACCAGGATGACGCGGTCCTTGAGCAGATCGGGGGCGGGCTTGTAATTCTTCATCGTGGTTCCTCTCGGCGCGTACTCGCCCTTGCTTGGTTTCTGATTCAGCGTAGCAGGTTGATGATGCGGCGCGCGCATTGTACTCCACTGCGCACGGCTCCTTCGAGCGTCGCAGGGTAACCGGTGTCGGTGTAGTCGCCGGCCAGCCAGAGGCGGGGCAGTGCGGTGGCATTGCCGGGGCGCCGGGCATTTACGCCGACATCGCATAGAAAAGTGGCGCGCCGTTCCCGTACCACGCGCAGGGTTTGCACCGTCGGCCAGTGAGGGAAGTGTGCGGCGATTTCGCCGCCGATCCGTGCGCCGAGCTGCGCCGGATCGAGGTCCGCATGCGGACCGGGGCCGCTGAGCACCGCCGCCATCAGGCCATGCTGGCCGCACAGGACGCCGCGGTCGATGAGCCACAGCCCCATCCCGGTGCTGAGGCCCAGCATGGCATGGCCGAGCGTGACCGCGGGTGGATACGCCAGGTAGACCGTGGTGATGGGTGCGCTGCCCAGGGCCGCCAGCTGCCGGGCCAGCGGCGCGAGCTGCGGGTGGGCGGCGCCATGGTGCCGTGGCGAGAACGACATGACTGGCGGGTTGCAGTCCGTCCCGGGTCACCACGCCGAACGTCGCGTCGGTGCATGCGAGGGAACGGACCCGGGCGCGGACCGTGACTTTGCCGCCGTGCCGTTCGATATGGCGGCGCGCCGGCTCCGGCAGGAGGCGACCGAGGTCGGTGCGCGGGTGGATCAGGTCGGCATCGCGGCGCCGCCGCGCGAATGCATCGCGCAGCACGCGCAGAAACACTTGGGCCGAGGCCTGGGCCGGAGGCGTGTTGAGGGTGGCCAGGCACAGGGGCTCCCACAGGGCGCGCACCAGTGCGGCAGGCTGATCGGCCAGCAGGACGGCCACGCTGATGTCGGGCGCTATGGCAAAGCGCTGCCGCCAGGCGCGCAGGCAGAAGCGCAGCGCCGCCCGGCGCTCGCCCGGCCGCAGCCCGGCGGCACGCCACAGCGCCCACGCCAGGTGCAGTGGCGCGGGGAGGGGCGGGGCGCTGAGTTGCAACAGCGCGTCGTCCCGTTGCACGGCAAGCTGCAGGGTGTCGCGTTGCAACAGCTCCGGCTCCGCACCCAACCGCGCCATCAGGCGCAGGGTTTCCCGGTAGGCGCCTATCAACAGGTGCTGGCCGTTGTCGACGGTGAGTCCGTCCAGCGCGACGCTGCGGGCGCGCCCGCCCAGCTGCGGGGCGGATTCCAGCACCTGCACCGGTACGCCGGCGGCGGCCAGTTCCGCCGCGGCGGCCAGGCCGGCCCAGCCGCCGCCCACGACGACGACGGGGTTCATCCGGCCTTGCGCTGCCGCCGTGCCTCGCCGCGTGCCGTGCGCCAGGCGATCCACAGCTTGCGCCAGGGTGACAGCCGCACGCGCCGCTCCAGCACCGGGTAGTCCTGCTGTTCGATGGCGTCGAGGGTGGAGAGATAAATGGCGGCCATGATCAGGCCGCTGCGCTGGCTGTAGCGATCCACGATGGGCAGCTGGGCGAAGGCCTTGTCGTAGTAGGTGCGGGCGCGCTGGGCCTGGCAGCGCAGCAGTTCGCGCATGCCGTCGGACATGCGCCGCGCCAGCACGTCCTCGGCGCTGACGCCGAAGCGTGCCATTTCGTCGGCGGGAAGATAGATGCGGCCACGCGCCGCGTCCTCGCCCACGTCGCGCAGAATATTGGTGAGCTGGAAGGCCATGCCGAGATCGTGGGCATATTTCAACGTGTGGCGGTCTTCGTAGCCGAAGATGGTGGCGGCCATCAGGCCGACCACGCTGGCGACACGATAGCAGTACAGCGACAGATCCTTGAACGAGGCATAGCGGGTCTGGGTCAAGTCCATCGCCATGCCGTCGATGATTTCCGCGAAATACTCCTGCGGCAGGTCGTAGCGCGCGACGGCGGCCTGCAACGCCTGCGTTACCGGGTGCTGCGGAGTACCGGCGTAGAGGCGCGCAATTTCGCCGCGCCACCAGTCCAGCTTGGCCTGGGCCACCACCGGCTCGGTGCAGTCGTCCACCACGTCGTCGACCTCGCGACAAAAGGCATACAGCGCCATGATGGCGCGGCGCTGCTCTGTCGGCAGGAACAGAAAGCTGTAATAAAAACTCGAACCGCTGCGGGCGGTTTTGTTCTCGCAGTATTGGTCGGGGGTCATATTCTCAGTTTCGAGTTTCGAGTTTCGAGTTTCGGGTCGGATTTCGAAACTACAAACCCGAAACTCGAAACTGTGTTTTAGTCGAACACGCTGCGCCACAGTATCACGGGCCAGTCGCGCCGGCGCAGGCGCGGCCGTGAAAACGGCGCCGTGTCCAGATTTGCTTCCAGCCGCTCCAATACCCGCAGTCCCGCCGTGACAATGAGACGTATCTCCCAGCCGAAGCGGCCGCGCAGGCGCCGCCCCAGCGGTGCGCCTGCTTGCATCAAATCGCGGCTGCGGCGGTATTGCAGGCGCAGCAGTCCCCGCAGTGCTTCATCGTTACGGCGATCACGGAAATGGTCCGGGCCGATGCCGTACTGTTCCATTTCGTCGCCGGGGATATAGATGCGGCCGGTTTCATCATAGTCCTGGAGCAGATCCTGGTGGAAATTGATCAGCTGCAGGGCGGTGCAAACGTGATCGGACAGCAGCAGGTTTTCCCCGCTGGCCGCGCCGTTCAGATGCAGCAGCAGGTGGCCCACGGGATTGGCGGAGCGGCGGCAATAGTCGAGCAGTTCGGCGGCATCGGCGTAGCGTTGCCGGGTTACGTCCTGACGGAAGGCGGAGAGCAGGTCGTGGAACAGTTGCAGCGGCAAGCGGTGCCGGGCGATGACGTCGGCCAGGGCGATGAACACGGGATCGCCGCTGGGCCGGCCGAGTGCCAGGGCATCGAGTTCGCCGGCGTAGCCGTCGAGCAGGGTCAGCCGTTGTGCGGCAGTCCGCTCGCACTCGTCGGCAAAGTCGTCGGCACTGCGGGCAAAGGCGTAGATGACGGCGATGGGACGGCGCAGCCGGGCCGGCAGCAGGCGCGAGGCCACCGGGAAGTTTTCGTAATGGTTGCGCGCCAGCTGTTCACAATAGGCATAGGCCTGTGCCAGGGTGTACGCTGTTGCGCCGGCTGTGATAGCGTCAGCCGGCATAGACCAATGAATGACGGAGTAGGGACATGAAAAAGCTGTTGTTTCTGATCATCGTCGTGTTGCTGGCCGGCGTCTGGTTCGGCATCAATATCGCCCGCGACAAGCCCTTGCTGAGCAATCCATTCGAGGAGAAGAGCCTGCGCGACAAGGCGAAGGACACGGCCAAGGATCTGTACCAGGAATCCAAGGAAGCGATCAAGAAGTCGCTGGACTGAGCCTCAGGGCTTGTCTTCATCGGCGGTCACGTCGCGGGCCGCCACCTCGATCTGCGCTACCTCGGACAGCTCCTTCTTGGCGCTGATCCCCATTTCATTGAAGCGGCGCATGCTGGGCAGTACCCGGGTGTCGAAGGTGCCCACGGTCTTGTTGAAGTGGCCGACGCTGCTTTCCAGGCTCTTGCCCAGGCGGCCGAGGTGCTCGGTGAACGTGGCGACGCGGCCGTACAGCTCTTCCCCCAGCTTGCGGATCTGTTCTGCGTTTTCCGCCAGGGCCTGCTGGCGCCAGCCGTAGGCGACGGCACGCAGCAGGGCGATGAAACTGGTGGGGGTGGCCAGGATCACCTTGTCGCTCAGGGCATCTTCCAGCAGCTTGCGGTCCAGCTCCAGGGCGGCGGAGAGGAACTGCTCGCCCGGGATGAACAGCACCACGAAGTCCGGCGTGTTCTTGAACTGCTGCCAGTAGGCCTTGGCGGACAGTTCACGCACCCGCTCGCGCACCTTGCGCGCGTGACGCTCCAGCTCCTTGCGTCGCGTCTCGTCGTCGCCGGCCTCGATGGCGCTCAGATAGGCATCCAGCGGCGTCTTGGCGTCGACGATGATGTCGCGGCCGTCGGGCATGCGCACAATCATGTCGGGGCGCAGGTTGCCGTCCTCGGTGCGTACCTGCTCCTGTTCGAAAAAGTCGCAGTGCTCCACCATGCCGGCCAGCTCGGCCAGTCGCTTTAGGGTCATTTCGCCCCATTGGCCGCGCACTTCCGGGCGCCGCAGCGCCTGCACCAGATTGCGCGTCTCGCCCTGCAGCATGCGGTGGGCCTCGGCCATGGACTCCAGGTGCTTGGTCAGAGAGCCGTAGGCTTCGGCGCGGCTCTTCTCCACCTCCTGGATCTGCTTTTCGGTCTTCTCCAGCGCCTCGCGGATGGGTTTTACCAGGTTCTCCACCGCCTTTTCCCGCTGCGCCAGCTCGCCCTGCGCCTGGACGTGGAACTGCTTGAGGTTTTCCTGCGCCAGGCGCAGGAACTCGCCGCTGTTGTGCTTGAGGGCCTCGCTGGCCATGGTGCTGAAGGTGCCGGCCAGGTTTTCGCGCACCTGCTCCAGGGCGAGGCTCTTCTCGATGGCGGAGCGGCGCTCGCCGTCCAGTTCCGCCTGCAGGCGCGCATTGTCCTCACGCAGCAGGATGACGCGACGCTGGAGCAGGAAGTAGGTGATGGCGGCGCTGAGCAGGGCGGCCAGCAGCGTCGCCAGGATGAGCAGCAGCAGGTAGGTTTCCGTCATGGACTGTCCTTGGCGCCGTTGGGGTAGGCGGGGAGTTTATCACGCCCCCGGCGGGCGGCTCAGGCGATGCGGCGGTCGAGCCAGTGCAGCAGGTCCAGCGGAGCGTTCACCTCGCCGTCGGCGCCCCAATCGGCGGGGTGGTCCTCGCTGCCGATATAACCGTACAGGGCGACCAGCGTGGCCATGCCGGCGTTGCGCCCGGCGGCGATGTCACGCTCGGCGTCGCCCAGATAGAGGCATTCCGCCGCGGCGCTGCCTGCCTCGTTGCAGGCGAGCAGCATGGGGGCCGGGTGGGGTTTGCGCTCGGGCAGGGTGTCGCCGCTGACGACGGTGACGGCGCGGTCGACGAGGCCCAGGCCGGCCATCAGCGGATCGGTGAGCCAGGCCGGCTTGTTGGTGACCACGCCCCAGTTGAGCCCGCGTGCCTCGATGTCGGCCAGCAGCTCCGCCATGCCCGGAAACAGGCGGGTGCCGCGGGTGATGTTGCTGCGGTAGATGTCGAGAAAGAAGTCGCGCAGGCGATCGAATTCCCCCTGCGGCAATTCCGTGCCGAAGGCCAGCTGCAACAGCGCCGTGCCGCCGTGGGACACCACCGGACGGATGACGTCGAAGGGCAGCGGGGCGCGCCCGGCATGCTCCAGTGTGCGGTTGAGGGCATAGGCGAGATCCGGCGCGGTATCGGCCAGGGTACCGTCGAGGTCGAACAGTATGGTGCGGAGGGGCATTAAAATCAGTTTCGAGTTTCGAGTTTCGAGTTTCGAGTTTCGGACAGCTCCGGATTGCGGGTTTCGAAACCCGAAACCCGCAACTCGAAACTATTCCTTTATGCAGTGCGCCATGTAGTTCACGTCCAGATCCCGTCCCAGGGAGTAGCTGCGCGTGAGCGGGTTGTAGCTCATCCCGGTGAGCTCCTTCAGCACCAGGCCGCCCTGGCGGATGCCCTGTTCCAGTTCCGACGGGCGGATGAACTTGGCGAAATCGTGGGTGCCGCGCGGCAGCAGCCGCAGCAGGTATTCGGCACCGACGATGGCGAACAGCCAGGCCTTGGGATTGCGGTTGATGGTGGAGAGAAACACATGGCCGCCCGGCTTGACCAGCCGGGCGCAGGCGGCGATGACTGAAGCCGGGTCCGGCACGTGTTCCAGCATCTCCATGCAGGTGACCACGTCGAAGCTGCCCGGCATTTCCGTCGCCAGCTGTTCGGCGGTGGTGCGGCGATAGGTCACCTCCACGCCGGACTCCAGCTTGTGCAGCTGCGCCACTTCCAGCGGGGCCTCACCCATGTCGATGCCGGTGACATGGGCGCCGCGTGCCGCCATGCTCTCGGCCAGGATGCCGCCGCCGCAGCCCACGTCCAGCACGGTCTTGCCGGCCAGGGCGGCGCGCTGATCGATGTAGTCCAGGCGCAGGGGATTGATGTCGTGCAGCGGCTTGAACTCGCTGTCCGGATCCCACCAGCGCGAGGCCAGGGCCTCGAATTTTCCGACTTCGGCGTGGTCGACGTTGTGCGTCGTGCCGCTCATGGCTGCTCCTTAATATGTTCGTCTTTGTTGTGAATCTTTTCGCGCCAGTGGCACGCGCGGGCCAGGGCCGCGTCCATGTCCAGCGTGGTGAGTTCGCGCCCCTTGAGCAGATGGCGGCCCGCCACCCAGACATCGGTGACCTTGTCCCGGCTGACCGAATAGACCAGCTTGGACAGCGGGTGGTAGAGCGGTTGGGTTTCCACGTCACCGAGATATACGGCGGCGATGTCGGCCTGCTTGCCGACGTTGAGTGAGCCGGTTTCCCTGTCCAGGCCGAGGGCGCGCGCGCCGCCCAGCGTGGCCATGTACAGGGCGCTGGCGGCGGGAATGGCGCTGGCATCGCCGGCGACTCCTTTGGCCAGGAGGGCTGCGGTGCGCATTTCACCGATTATATCCAGGTCGTTGTTGCTGGCGGCGCCGTCGGTGCCAAGCGCCACGTTGATCCCGGCCTGATGCAGCTTGTATACCGGGCAAAAGCCGCTGGCCAGCTTGAGGTTCGATTCCGGGCAATGGACGACGTGCAGGCCGGATTCGGCGCAGCGCTCGATTTCGGCGTCGTTGAGCTGGGTCATGTGTACCGCCAGCAGGCGCGGCGAGAGCAGGCCCAGGCTGTCGAGGCGGGCCAGGGGGCGCTGGCCGCTGGAGGCCAGCGCCTGGTTCACCTCGTCTGCGGTTTCGTGGACGTGCATGTGGATGGGCACGTCCAGCTCTTCGGCGTACATGGCCACCTTTTCCAGTGCGGCGTTACCCACCGTATAGGGCGCGTGCGGCGCGAAGGCGGTACTGATCAGGGGATGGCTGTGGTACCGGTCGTGCAGCTGGATGCCCTTGCGCAGATATTCGTCGGCATCCTGCGCCCAGGCGGAAGGGAAGTCGATGACGATGAGCCCCACCGTTGCGCGCATCCCCACCTGCGCCGCACAGCGGGCGGTGACATCGGGGTAGAAATACATATCGTTGAAGCAGGTAACGCCGCCACGCAGCATCTCGGCCATGGCCAGCTGGGTGCCGTCGTGGACGAACTCCTCGCTGACCCAGCGTGCCTCGGTGGGCCAGATGTGATCGTTGAGCCAGCGCATCAGCGGCAGGTCATCGGCCAGGCCGCGCATCAGGTTCATGGCGGCGTGGGTGTGGGCGTTGATGAGGCCCGGAATCAGGGCGTGGTCCGGCAACTCCAGCTCGGTTTCGGCGCGGTAGCGGAGGCGGGCCTCGCTGCTGGGCAGCAGGGCCAGGATACGGCCATCGGAAATGGCGATGCTGTGGTGCTCCAGCACCACGTTGTCCGGTTCGACCGGGATGATCCAGCGGGCGTGGAGTAGGGTGTCGACGCTTTGCATGGGCGAAAGATACAGGGCGGGACAGGGGCTTACAAGCGGAGTGGCAGGGGGCGTGAGCGCGGGTGCCGCCTGCCGCCGGCGGACCACGCCGGTCCAAATCCCCCTGAATTTGTGAGCGTGTTCACGCCAAAACTGTCTTCTGCGTCACGGTCAGGCGCGCATGGCTGCTCAATACTGTTCACTAGTAAGGATTCATGGGTTTATCGGTCCAGAGGTGCAAAATGAGCAATCCATTGAACGTGCTCCCCTTCAATGCCCGCACCGAAACGACAGGAGCCAAGGGACTAGCCCTGCCGGAATTGGTGCGTACCGCAAAACACCGTGCCGAGAAGCAGCTGGAACCGCTGCTGGCGGGGCTGTTCAACAAAATCGATGACGCATTGTTCGAACTCGCCGACAAGGCGGACAACAACACCCTGCAAAGCCAGTATTTCGATGCCATGCGCGAGATCCGGCTGCGCAAGGAAGTGATGCTGAGCAAGCTGGCGGCGCGCCATCACAAGGAGTTCATGGACACCCTGCAGAGCGGCAAGGCGCCTTCGGTCGAACCGGTGACGCTGGAGCTGGCCCTGATCAATGACGATGAACTGGAGGAGTCCATCGCCATCCGCAACATGATAGACAAGGCGACGGAACTCTACGCCGATCCCTTGTACTGCCTGTCCCAGCGGCTCGATGTCCTGATGCCGGCGCTGGGTGTCAGCGAATCCGACAATCCCTTTGGCCCCGCCGTGTTGTGCGAGGCGTTCCGCACCGCCGTCAACACCCTGGAGCTGGAGCTCAAGGTCAAGCTGATCGTCTTCAAGCTGTTCGACAAGTTCGTCATCCAGCATCTCGGCCCGGTGTACGACGCCGCCAATACGGTGCTGGCCCGCGGCGGCGCCCTGCCGCAGCTGAAGGGGCGGCCGCAGCCGTCCACCATCGTCCAGGTTCCCGGCCGGCATGGGGCTGCGGCGGGGCGCGGCATGGCAGACCACGGCACCGACAGGCGGCAATCGGATGGCGGCTATCCTACGGCCCTGCCCCCGGAACTGCTGGCCCAGCAGATGGAGACGTTCGAGCTGTTGCAGCAGTTGCTGGCGGCGCAGCGTGGCGGTACGGCCGCGGGTTACGGCACTGCGCCCCAGGCTGCGGCGGCGGCGCCGGTGGCGGCCGCATCCTTCAGCGCCGACGAAATGCTGGCCACCCTGTCGTCATTGCAGCAGCATGTCGTTGCCATGGATGCCCCGGCCGATGCCGCTCCCCTCAACCTGCGTACACAACTGCTCCTGCACATCGGTGACCAGAGCGGCAGCGCCGACCGCGAGATCAGCCAGACCCATGCCGACGTCATCGACGTCGTGGGCATGATGTTCGACTTCATTCTCGATGATCCCGAATTGCCTGACGCCATCAAAGGGTTGATTGCGCGCCTGCAGATTCCGATGTTGAAGGTGGCGCTGCTGGACCGCGAATTTTTCGGCAAGAAGAGCCACCCGGCCCGCCTGCTGCTCAACGAGCTGGCGCACGCCGGCATCGGTCTCGACGAGTCGGTCGTGCTGGTGGAAACCCCCATCTTCGGCAAGATCGAGCACGTGGTGGGGCGCATACTGCAGGAATTCGAGGACGAGCTGTCGATCTTCGGCGAACTGTTGCAGGAACTGTATGAGTTCCAGGAACTGGAGCGGCAGCAACTGGAACAGATGCAGGAGAGCCTGGAACGCTCGCGCGTGACCGCTGCGGAGGCCATCGAGCCGCTGCTGGAATCCCGGATCATGCCGGAAGCCTTGCGTGCCCTGCTGGCAGGGGCGTGGAAGGAGCACCTAGCCAGCATCTATCTGGATGTCGGCGGCATGTGCGAGGCATGGGAGCATGCGGCAAAGCTGGCATCCCGGCTGGTATGGAGCATACAGGCCAAGGGTTCGGCGGAGGAGCGTACCGCGCTGGTGCGGGAGATTCCGTCCCTGCTTACGGACCTGAAAAAATTCACGGTGGTGACTGAATTGCCGGCGGAAGAAGGTGAGCGCTTTTTCCTGGACCTGGAGGCGCTGCACCTTGATTGCCTGCGGCAGAAAGACAGTGCCGGTGCGGGAACTGCACCCAAGGCCCGACCCAGCCCGGTCGTCCCCCTGTCGATTGCCGCACAGGAGCGTCCGGCCGGCAACGGCAGGATATTCACCGCCGATGAGTTGGACGCCATGCTGCACGATCTGCCCCTGCCCGGGGCTGCAGCCGAAGGCCCGCACGGTGCGCAGCCGGCGGCCGCGGCAGACTCGGTGTTCGACGAGGAAATCGTTCTCGCGGACGAGGAGGAGACGAGCGGCGAGGATGCGCGTTGGGGGATGGAATTCATGGGGCATGCTGCCATGGTGCGCGAACTGGAGGTCGGCGCATGGCTGGGATTCATGCAGGAGGACGGCAGCGTCCGCCGCGGCAAGCTGGCCTGGAAGAGCGACCTGATGGGGGAGTACGTCTTCGTCGATCGTTTCTTCAAGGTGGTGCGCGACACCAATCTGCGGCAGCTGGTGACCGACCTGGCAGTAGGCCAGGCCCTGCTGGTGGAGGAAGTGCCACTCATGGATCGGGCCCTGGACTCCGTGATGGGAGCGTTAAAAAGGTACCGGGAGAAGGTGGCCGGTCAGGCGGACGTCACCGGACCGGCGTCCTGATGCCGGTTGCCACATAAAAAGGGGCGCATGCATGCGCCCCTTGCAAACCATCAAGAGAGAACGGCGTCCCTGCCGGTCGAACCTCCCTGGAACTTGAACTCCATACCGGCCGGACTCACCTCCGACGCCAGCTTTTCGTCCGTTGCAGTACCGTTGTTGCCGGAGCAGGACAGGGTGATCGTCACGTCTGTTCAACCCGGCTGGTGCGGGCGCCGGTCAGCACGACGTTCGGACCGGCCGGGACCTCACCGGCTTCCGCCAGCTACGGTTCTGCCTGGACCGGTTGAAGCTGTTGGGGGCGGTGAAATGAGTTAGGATCGGGCGCTCATCAGATCCGGCGAGCGATGCACACCATGACCCAGACCCACGATTCCATCCGCGCCGTACTGTGGCAGGACGGCCGGCTACAACTGCTCGATCAGCGCATCCTGCCGCAGCAGCAAACCTATCTTTCCTATGACGACCCGATTGCCGTGGCGCAGGCCATCCGCGACATGGTGGTGCGTGGCGCGCCCGCCATCGGCGTGACCGCCGCCTATGGCGTCGTGCTGGCGGCGCGCAGGCGTTTCCGCGCGGCGGGGGCGGCATGGCGTGAGCATATAAAGGAAGACATGGCGCGCCTTGCGGCGGCCCGGCCCACGGCGGTGAACCTGTTCTGGGCGCTGGAGCGGATGGAATCCCGCATGGCGGGGCTGGGTTCGGACGATCCGGAGCCGGCCCTGCTGGCCGAGGCCCGTGCCATTCACGAGGAGGACATCGCCGCCAATTACCGCATGGGCGAACTGGGCGCGGCCCTGATCGAGGGGGAGGGTGGTGCGGTGCTGACCCACTGCAATACCGGGTCGCTCGCCACCGGCGGTTACGGCACCGCCCTGGGGGTGATACGCAGCGCCTTTGCCGCCGGGCGCATCAGCCATGTCTATGCCGACGAGACCCGCCCCTGGCTGCAGGGTGCCCGGCTCACCGCCTGGGAGCTGGTGCAGGACCATATCCCGGTGACCCTGCTGGCGGATGGTGCCGCCGCCCACCTCATGAAACTGGGCAAGGTCAGCTGGGTGATCGTCGGTTCCGACCGCATCGCCGCCAACGGTGACGTGGCCAACAAAATCGGCACCTACAGCGCAGCCGTCAATGCCCGTTACCACGGGGTGAAGTTCATGGTGGTGGCCCCGGCCTCCACGGTGGACATGTCCCTGGCCAACGGCGACTTGATTCCCATCGAGAGCCGCTCTGCCGATGAGGTCCTGTCCCTGGCCGGGCAACGGGTGGCCGCCCAGGGGGCGGAGGGCTGGAACCCCGCCTTCGACGTCACACCCGCCGGGCTGATAGACGCCATCGTCACCGAGCGGGGCGTCGTCCTGAATCCGACCCCCGAAAAAATGGCGGCGATGATGAAAAACGGCTGACGGCCGCCGGGTCAAAGCCGTCAGCGCCCCGGAAATCGGCTGTGAGCGTGTTTTGGGCCCATGCGCTGGGGGAGGGTTATGGTATGATCCGGGCGTTTAACACGCGCCTGGGACGAGGATGCTGCCGCAGTAGGCCGGACGACGCCCTGTCGTAACCATAAAGGCCTTTTTAATCAGCGGTTTGTGACTTTCGTTCCGATGCAGCCATATCCCCGGCGCCCTGGGGTTGAAAGGATACGATTTCCCGATGGCAGAGTTCGCAAAAGAAGTCCTCCCGGTCAACATCGAGGAGGAGATGAAGCAGTCGTATCTCGATTACGCCATGAGCGTGATCGTGGGCCGCGCCCTGCCCGATGTGCGCGACGGCCTGAAGCCGGTGCACCGCCGCGTCCTGCACGCCATGCGTGAGCTGGGCAACGACTGGAACAAGCCTTACAAGAAGTCGGCCCGCGTGGTCGGCGACGTCATTGGTAAGTACCACCCGCACGGCGATTCCGCCGTGTACGACACCATCGTGCGCATGGCCCAGCCCTTCTCGCTGCGCTACATGCTGGTGGATGGCCAGGGTAACTTTGGTTCGGTGGACGGCGACTCCGCCGCCGCCATGCGTTACACCGAAGTGCGCATGGCGCGCATCGCCCACGAACTGCTGGCGGATATCGAAAAGGAAACCGTCGATTTCGTGCCCAACTACGACGGTTCCGAATTGGAACCGGACGTAATGCCGGCCCGCTTCCCCAACCTGCTGGTCAACGGTTCGGCCGGTATCGCGGTGGGCATGGCCACCAACATCCCGCCGCACAACCTGGTTGAGGTCATCACCGGCTGCCTGGCCCTGATCGACAACCCGGCCGCCAGCATCGGCGATCTGATGCAGCATATCCCGGGCCCCGATTTCCCCACTGCCGGCATCATCAACGGCGCGCGCGGCATCCACGAGGCCTACCACACCGGTCGCGGCCGCATCTACGTGCGGGCCCGCACCGAAATCGAAGAAATGGATTCCGGCCGCCAGCGCATCGTGGTCAACGAGCTGCCCTACCAGGTCAACAAGGCACGCCTGCTGGAAAAGATCGCCGAGCTGGTCAAGGAAAAGAAGATCGAGGGTATCTCCGAGCTGCGCGACGAGTCCGACAAGGACGGCATGCGCATGGTCATCGAGCTGAAGCGCGGCGAGGTGCCGGAGGTATTGCTCAACAATCTGTACCAGCACACCGCCATGCAGAGCGTGTTCGGTATCAATATGGTGGCGCTGCTCGACGGCCAGCCGCGCCTGCTGAACCTGAAGCAGATGCTGGAGGCCTTTGTGCGCCACCGCCGCGAGGTGGTGACGCGGCGTACCATCTTCGACCTGCGCAAGGCACGCGAGCGTGCCCATGTGCTGGAAGGTCTGGCGGTGGCCCTGGCCAACATCGATCCCATCATCGAGCTGATCAAGCGTTCGCCCAACCCGGCCGAGGCCAAGGCCGGCCTGCTGGCCCAGGAGTGGGCACCGGGCGTGGTCACCGACATGTTGGCCCGCGCCGGCGCCGAAGCCTCGCGCCCGGACGGTCTGGGCAAGGAATTCGGCCTGCTGCAGGATGGCTATCGTTTGTCCGAAGCACAGGCCCAGGCCATCCTCGATCTGCGTCTGCATCGCCTCACCGGGCTGGAGCAGGACAAGATCATTGAGGAATATCGCGCGCTGCTGGACACCATCGCCGGCCTGCTGCACATCCTGCGTGATCCGGATCGCCTGATGGAAGTGATCCGCGAGGAACTGGTGCTGGTGCGCGATCAGTACGGCGACAAGCGTCGTACCGAGATCCGTGCCTCGCAGGAAGATCTGTCGCTGGAAGATCTGATCAGCGAGGAAGACGTGGTGGTGACGCTGTCCCACGAAGGCTACGTCAAGGCGCAGCCGGTGGCCGACTACCGTGCCCAGCGTCGCGGCGGCCGCGGCCGTGCCGCCGCCTCGGTGAAGGAAGAGGATTTCATCGACAAGCTGTTCGTGGCCAATACCCACGATACCATTCTGTGCTTCTCCAGCCGCGGCCGCGTCTACTGGAAGAAGGTGTACGAGTTGCCGCAGGCCGGTCACGGCGCGCGCGGCAAGCCCATCGTCAACCTGCTCCCGCTGGAAGACAACGAGCGCATCAACGCCATCCTGCCGATCCGCGAATTCGAAGAAGGAAAATACATCTTCATGGCCACCGCCGGCGGCACCGTGAAGAAGACGCCGCTCAAGGATTACTCCAACATCCGCAGCAACGGCATCATCGCCGTGGACCTGGTGGGTGACGACCAGTTGGTAGGCGTGGACATCACCGACGGCAGCCGCGATATCCTGCTGTTTACCGATGTCGGCAAGGTGATTCGCTTCAACGAGACCGATGTCCGTTCCATGGGCCGTGTGTCGCGCGGCGTACGCGGTATCCGCCTGCAGGACGGCCAGAAGGTGGTGTCCCTCATCGTCGCCGCCGAGGGTGACGTGCTTACCGCCACCGAGAACGGCTACGGCAAGCGCACGCCGATCGCGGAATATCCGGTGCACGGCCGCGGCGGCCAGGGCGTCATCTCCATCCAGACAACCTCGCGCAACGGCGCGGTGGTCGGTGCGGTGCTGGTGATCGACAGCGACGAAATAATGCTGGTCACCGACGGCGGCACCCTGGTACGCACCCGTGTTGCCGAGGTGTCGGTGCTTGGGCGCAACACGCAGGGCGTCACGCTGATTCGCCTGGGCGAGGGCGAAAAGCTGGTGGCGCTGGAATGTATTGCCGAGAGCGGGGAAGAAGATTTAGCCTCAGAGGATATGGAGAGCACTGAGGACACAGAGAGCACAGAGTAAACAGTTACTGGTTTTCCTCTGTATGCCCTGTGGCCTCTGTGGCAAAGGGTTTGGTCTTGTTGACTTAACGTTGGGGGATTGATGATGGCGCGGGTATTCAATTTCAGTGCAGGGCCGGCGATGTTGCCGCAGGCAGTAATCGAGCGGGCGCGTGACGAAATGCTCGATTGGAACGGCAGCGGCATGTCGGTGATGGAGATGAGCCATCGCGGCAAGGAGTACATGTCCATCGCCGCCAAGGCCGAGGCCGACCTGCGTGAGTTGATGAATATTCCCGCCAATTATAAGGTCCTGTTCCTGCAGGGCGGCGCCTCGCAACAGTTCGCCATGCTGCCCATGAACCTGTTGGGCGACAAGAAGGGCGCCGACTACATCAATACCGGCGACTGGTCGAAGAAGGCCATCTCCGAGGCGAAGAAGTTTTGCGCGGTGAACATCGCCGCCGACACCTCGGCCGGCAACTTCACCACGGTGCCGGCGCAGGGGGAAATCAAGCTGTCGGCCGACGCCGCCTACGTCCACTACTGCCCCAACGAAACCATCCGCGGCGTGGAGTTCGACTACATACCGCAGACCGGCGCCGTGCCGCTGGTGGCCGACATGAGTTCCACCATCCTGTCGCGCCCCGTCGATGTGAGCAAATTCGGCGTGATCTATGCCGGCGCGCAGAAGAATGTCGGTCCGGCGGGCCTGACCATCGTCATCATCCGCGACGACCTCATCGGCAAGGCAGGGGCCGGCGTGCCCACCATGCTGGACTACAAGACCCATGCCGAGAACGAATCCATGTACAACACGCCGGCGACCTATTCCTGGTACGTGGCGGGCCTGGTGTTCGAGTGGCTCAAGGACCTTGGTGGCCTCGCGGGCATGGCTGCCATCAACCAGCGCAAGGCGGCCAAGCTGTATGCCGCCATCGACGGTTCGGGCGGCTTCTACAAGAACCCGGTCGCCACCCATTGCCGCTCCTGGATGAACGTGCCCTTTACCCTGCCCAGGGAAGAACTGGATGAAATCTTCCTCAAGGAAGCCAAGAAGGCGGGTTTGGTGACTCTGAAAGGCCACCGCTCCGTCGGCGGCATGCGCGCCAGTATCTACAATGCGATGCCGGAACAGGGCATCGATACGCTGGTGGAGTTCATGGCCGACTTCGCCCGTCGGAACGGTTAAGGGCAGTTACAAGATACAAGTGACAAGATACAAGTTGGAGGCGGGTTTTCCCTTGTATCTTTGCTCTTTACTCTTTTATCTGGGGGTCGCATGTACAAGATTCTGACGCTGAACAACATCTCGGTGGCGGGACTGGAGCGTCTGCCGCGGGATTGCTACGAAGTTGCATCCGAGATCCAGCATCCGGACGCCATTCTGGTGCGTTCACACAAGATGCATGACATGGATATCCCCGCCTCGCTCAAGGCGGTGGGGCGCGCCGGTGCCGGGGTCAACAATATTCCCGTGGACAAGATGAGTGCGCGCGGTATCCCGGTATTCAATGCGCCGGGCGCCAACGCCAATGCGGTAAAGGAACTGGTCATCGCCAGCATGCTCATCGCCTGCCGCAATATCTGTGCGGCCTGGGATTTTTCCCGCCTGCTGGAGGGGGAAGATGCCAGCATCGACAAGCAGACCGAGGCGGGCAAGAAGAACTATGCCGGTTTCGAGTTGCCGGGGCGCACGCTGGGTGTGGTGGGATTGGGCGCCATCGGCCGCGAAGTGGCCAACGCGGCCATTGCCCTCGGCATGAAGGTCATCGGCTTCGACCCCGGCATTACAGTGGAAGGCGCCTGGCGCCTGTCGTCCAGCGTGCAGAAGGCCGCCAGTTTCGACGAAATGGTGAGCAAGGTGGATTTCATCACCTTCCACGTGCCGCTCATCGACGCCACCCGCAACATGCTCAACGCTGAGCGGCTGCGCAATGCCAGAAAGGGGCTGGTGGTGCTCAACTTCGCCCGCAAGGGGATAGTCGACGACGAGGCTATGGTCGCCGCCATCGACAGCGGCAAGGTATACGGCTACGTGTGCGACTTCCCCACCAACCTGCTCAAGCAGCACCCGCGCGTCATCACCCTGCCGCATCTGGGCGCGTCCACCCAGGAAGCGGAAGACAACTGCGCCGTCATGGTGGCGGAGCAGGTGCGCGACTATCTGGAGAACGGCAACGTCGTCAATTCTGTGAACTTCCCCGAGGTGGTGATGAGCCGTAGCGAAGGTACCTACCGTCTCACGGTGGTGAACTCCAACGTGCCCAACATGCTGAGCCAGATATCCACCGACCTGGGCAAGGCGGGCCTGAACATTGTCGACATGCTGAACAAGTCGCGCGGCGATTTGGCCTACACCGTGGTCGACGTCGATCGCCCGGTGCCGGATAACGTCGCTGCCGAGATCGCGACCATCAGCGGCGTGCTGGCGGTACGTGTCATCGAATAATCCGCGCATGAACGAAGAACAGCTGTTAGCCATCCGCCAACGCATCGACGTCCTGGACGAACAGGTCCAGACGCTGATCAACGAACGCGCCGCCCTGGCGCAGGAGGTGGCGCGGGTCAAGATCGCCGCCGAGGGCGATGATGCCGTGTTCTATCGCCCGGAGCGCGAGGCACAGGTATTGCGCAAGGTGCTGGAGCGCAATGCCGGACCGCTGTCCGGTGAGGAGATGGCGCGTCTGTTCCGCGAGATTATGTCGGCCTGCCTGGCCTTGGAACGGCCCATGCGCATCGCCTTTCTCGGCCCCGAGGGGACGTTCACCCAGGCCGCGGCGCTCAAGCACTTCGGCCATTCGGTGCGCACCATTCCGCTGGCGGCCATCGACGAGGTATTCCGCGAGGTGGAGGCCGGCAGCGCCGACTATGGCGTGGTGCCGGTGGAGAACTCCACCGGGGGGATGGTCAACCACACCCTCGACACCCTGATCAATTCGCCGCTGAAGATCTGCGGCGAAGTTGAACTGCGCATCCATCAGCACCTGATGGGGCGTTTGGCCGAACTTAAGGACGTGCGCCGCATCTACTCGCACAGCCAGTCCCTGGCCCAGTGTCGCGAGTGGCTGGACGGCCATCTGGCCGGTATCGAGCGCGTCGACGTCAGCAGCAACGCCGAAGCTGCGCGTCGTGCCGCTGCGGAAGAGGGCGCCGCCGCCATCGCCGGGGAAGTGGCGGCCGAACTCTATGGACTGGGCATACTCGCGCGCAATATCGAGGATCAGCCCAACAATACCACCCGCTTTCTGATCGTCGGGCGCAAGGCGGTGCCGCCCTCCGGTTGTGACAAGACCTCGTTGCTGGTGGCCACCCGCAACAAGCCCGGTGCCTTGTATCACCTGCTGGAGCCGTTGGCCCAGACCGGCGTGTCCATGACCCGCATCGAATCGCGGCCTTCGCGGCAGGGCATGTGGGAGTATGTTTTCTTCCTCGATATCGAGGGGCATGCGCAGGAAGAAAAGATTGCCCAGGCGCTGAAGGATCTGGCGGCAGAGGCGTCGCTGTTCAAAGTTCTCGGTTCCTACCCCAAAGCCGTCCTGTAAGCCATGACCGACTTCCTGCATCTGGCCGCTCCCGGTGTGCGGCAGCTGAAGCCCTATCAGCCCGGCAAGCCCATCGAAGAGCTGGAGCGTGAGCTGGGTATCAGCAATATCATCAAGCTGGCCTCCAATGAGAATCCCCTCGGTCCCAGTCCCCTGGCCCTGACCGCGGCGCGGGCGGCGCTGGAAGACGTCTGGCTCTATCCCGACGGCAACGGCTTCGTGCTCAAGGACAGGTTGGCAGCCAAACTGGGCGTGGCGATGGAGCAGCTGATCCTGGGCAATGGCTCCAGCGACGTGCTGGAGTTTGCCGTGCGGGCCTTTGTTACGCCCCAGGACGAAGTGCTGTTCTCCGAACATGCCTTCGCGGTATATCCGATCCTGACCCAGGCGGCGGGCGCGAAGGCGGTGGTGGTGCCGGCGAAAGACTGGGGCCATGACCTGGCGGCGATGCGCGCCGCGGTCACCGAGCGCACGCGCCTGATCTTCATCGCCAACCCCAACAATCCCACTGGCACCTGGTTGCCGGCAGCGGAGCTGGAGGCCTTCATCGCCGGCCTGCCGGAGCATGTGATGGTGCTGGTGGACGAGGCCTATTTCGAATACGCCAGTGACCCGGCCATGGGGGCCAGGGATTATCCCGATGCCGTCGCCTGGGTGGGACGCTATCCGAATCTGGTCGTGGCCCGCACCTTTTCCAAATGTTACGGCCTGGCGGGACTGCGTGTCGGTTACGGCGTCTGTCACCCGCAGGTGGCGGATCTGTTGAACCGGGTGCGCCCGCCGTTCAATGTCAACAGCCTCGGTCTGGCGGCCGCGGCTGCGGCACTGGACGATGTTGAACATTTGCAGCAAACCCTGGAGCTCAATGCCGCCGGCATGCGCCAATTGGTGGCAGGTTTCGCTTCACTTGATCTGCGTCATATCTCTTCCATCGGGAACTTTGTCAGTGTGGACACCGGCCGGCCGGCGGCGCCGCTTTATGATGCCTTGCTGAAGGAAGGCGTGATTGTGCGGCCGGTGGCCAACTACGGCATGCCCAACCACCTGCGCGTCACGGTGGGCTTACCCGAAGAGAATGATCGTTTCATCGCTGCCCTGGGCAAGGTCCTGGGGCGTTAATTTTTATTTTCGCTTAGAGAGTGACACAACCATGATCATCATCATGAACAACCAGGTTGCCGACGCCCAGATCGATGCGGTGGTACAGCGCCTCAAGACCTGGGGTCTGGACAGCAACGTCTCCCGCGGCGTGGAGCGCACCGTCATCGGCGCCATCGGCGACGAAAGCAAAATCGACAAGGAGCTGCTGCAGGCGCTGCCCGGCGTGGAGCAGGTTATTCGCGTGATGAAGCCGTACAAGATCGTGGCCCGTTCCTATCACCAGGAAGATACCGTCATCGACATCAAGGGCATCAAGCTGGGCGGCAGGAAGATTCAGGTCATCGGCGGCCCGTGCTCGGTGGAAACCCAGGTGCAGATGGATGAGGCGGCCAAGGGTGTCGCCGCGGCCGGCTGCAGCATGATGCGCGGCGGTGCCTTCAAACCCCGTACCAGCCCGTATACCTTCCAGGGCGCCGGCGTCGAGGGACTGGAAATGTTCCGCAAGGCAGCCGACAAGTACAATCTGCCCGTCGTGACCGAACTGATGGACGTGCGCCAGATCGACGCCTTCATGCAGTACGACGTGGACGTGATCCAGATCGGCACGCGCAACATGCAGAATTTCGATCTGCTGAAGGAGGTCGGGCGCCTGCACAAGCCGGTGATCCTCAAGCGCGGTATGGCGGCGACCATTTCCGAGTGGCTGATGGCGGCGGAGTACATTGCCGCCGGCGGCAACCACGACATCATCTTCTGTGAGCGCGGCGTGCGCAGTTTCGAAACCTACTACCGCAACATGCTCGACGTCACCGCCATTCCGGTGCTGAAGAAGGAAACCCACCTGCCCGTGATCATCGACCCCAGCCACGCCGGCGGCAAGGCCTGGATGGTGCCGGCCCTGTCGCGCGCGGCCATCGCCGCCGGTGCCGACGGTCTGCTGGTGGAAATGCACCCCAATCCGTGCGAGGCGTGGTGCGACGCCGACCAGGCGCTCAACCCGCAGGAACTGATCGACCTGATGGGCCCGCTCAAGGGTATCGCCCAGGCCATCGGTCGCGAGCTCTGAGTTGATCGCGCGCCTTTGCATAGTCGGTGTCGGCCTCATCGGCGGTTCGCTGGCGCGGGCGCTGAAGGCAGCGGGTGCCGTTGGTGAAGTGATCGGTTACGGCCGGGATCCTGCGCAATTGCAGCTGGCGCAGGAGCTGGGCGTGATCGATCGCGCCGAGACCGACATCGCCGCCGCATTGCAGGGGGCGGATGTCGTTCTGGTGGCGGTGCCGGTAGGTGCCATGGAAGGCGTGTTGCGCGCCATGGCGCCGCATCTCGCCGCCGATACCATCGTTACCGACGTCGGCAGCACCAAGGGTTCGGTGGTGGCGGCGGCGCAGCGTGTTTTCGGTGCGGTGCCGGCGCGTTTCGTGCCGGGCCATCCCATCGCCGGCACCGAACAGAGCGGGGTGGCGGCTTCCTCTGCCGAGCTCTACCACAAACGGCGCGTGATTCTGACGCCTTTGGCGCATACCGATGCCGCTGCCGTGGCAACGGTGCGCGCCCTGTGGCAGGCGGCGGGGGCCGAGGTGGTGGAGATGGAGGTGCGACACCACGACGAAGTGCTCGCAGCCACCAGCCATCTGCCCCATGTGCTGGCCTATACCCTGGTCGATACCCTGGCGCGGATGGAGGAGCACACGGAAATCTTCCGCTACGCGGCGGGCGGTTTCCGTGATTTCACCCGTATCGCCAGCAGCGACCCGCGCATGTGGCACGACATCTGTCTGGCCAATCGCGATGCCATCCTTAAGGTAATGGATCGCTATGCAGCCGAACTGGCCGAAGTGCGTGGCGCCATCGAGCGCGGCGACGGCGCCGCGTTGCTGGCCACTTTTGGACGCGCCAAAAAGGCGCGCGACGAATTCAAGCAATAACCGAAAACACACCATGTCCAATAGCAGCGAAAGCAATCTCCTTTTCCGTGCCGCGCCCGGCGGCAAACTGAGCGGCCGCGTCCGCGTGCCCGGCGACAAGTCCATCTCGCACCGCTCCATCATGCTGGGTTCCCTGGCCGACGGCGTGACCGAAGTGAGCGGCTTTCTGGAAGGCGAGGACAATATCGCCACCCTGGAGGCGTTTCGCGCCATGGGGGTGCGGATCGAAGGTCCGGTGGACGGCCGCGTCACCGTGCATGGCGTCGGCATGCGCGGCCTGAAGGCTCCGGGCAAGCCGTTGTATCTGGGCAATTCCGGCACGTCCATGCGCCTCCTCTCCGGGCTGATGGCAGCACAGGCCTTCGATGTGGAGATGAGCGGCGATGCCTCGCTGTCCAAGCGGCCCATGAAGCGCGTCACCGATCCGCTGCGCCTGATGGGGGCGGTGGTGGAAACCACGGCGACGGGCACGCCGCCGCTCAGGGTCAAGGGCGGCCAGCCGCTCCAGGGCATCGACTACGTGATGCCCATGGCCAGCGCCCAGGTGAAGTCCTGCCTGCTGCTGGCGGGCCTGTATGCTGCGGGCAAGACCTGCGTCACCGAGCCGGCGCCGACCCGCGATCACACCGAGCGCATGCTGAGCGGCTTCGGCTATGCGGTGGAGCGCCAGGGCAACAGGGTTTGCGTCCAGGGCGGCGGCCATCTCAAGGCCTGTCGCATCGACGTGCCGGCCGACATCTCCTCCGCCACCTTTTTCATGGTGGGCGCCGCCATCGCAGCCGGTTCCGACATCACCCTGGAGCACGTGGGCATCAACCCGACGCGCGTCGGCGTGATCAACATCCTGCGCCTGATGGGGGCCAATCTGGAACTGCTCAACGAGCGCGAGGCAGGTGGCGAGCCGGTGGCCGACATCCGCATTCGTGCCGGCAGGCTCAAGGGGATCCGCATCCCCGAGGATCAGGTGCCGCTGGCCATCGACGAGTTCCCGGCGCTGTTCGTCGCCGCGGCCTGTGCCGAGGGCGAAACGGTGCTCACCGGCGCCGAGGAGCTGCGGGTGAAGGAGTCCGATCGTATCCAGGTGATGGCCGACGGCCTGGTTGCACTGGGGGTCGATGCCTGCGCCACGCCGGACGGCATGGTGATCCGCGGCGGCCGCATCGGCGGCGGCCAGGTGGACAGCCACGGCGACCACCGCATCGCCATGTCCTTTGCCATGGCGGCTCTGGTCGCCTCCGGCCCCATCACCATCACCGACTGCGCCAACGTCAACACCTCGTTCCCCGGCTTCGTCGCCCTGGCCAACCGTACCGGTCTGGCACTGACCGAGGAGCTGGCGTGATGCCGGCCATCCCGGTCATCACCATCGACGGCCCCAGCGGGGTTGGGAAGGGGACCGTCAGCCAGTTGCTGACCCGCCGTTTCGGTTGGCACTTTCTCGACAGCGGCGCCCTTTACCGCCTTACCGCCCTGGCGGCGCGGCGCCAGGGCGTGGCCTTCGATGACGTCGACGGCCTGGCCCGGGTGGCGCGGGAACTGGCGGTGGAGTTCCGCCCCCAGGAACAGGGTGATCTCATGATATTCCTTTTGGGACAAGAGGTTAGCAAGGATATCCGCACCGAACAGGCCGGTAATGACGCCTCCCGCGTGGCCGCCGTACCGGCGGTGCGCGAGGCCTTGCTGGAGCGGCAGCGGGCGTTCCTGCAGCCGCCGGGACTGGTGGCCGACGGCCGCGATATGGGAACCACGGTGTTTCCGGCCGCCCCCCTGAAGATTTTCCTCACGGCCAGCGCCGAGGTGCGTGCGCAAAGGCGCTATAACCAGTTGAAGGAAAAGGGGTTCGATGCTAACCTACACAGTCTTTTCGTCGAGATCGCAGAACGTGACGAACGGGATCGCAACCGTACGGTGTCGCCGCTCAGGCCGGCAGCCGATGCGGTGGTGATCGACACGTCGACGCTCGGTATCGATGAGGTACTGGCCGTGGTGCTGGCGGAATGCCGGAACCGGCTGGGAATGCAGTAGGGGCTGCGGCCGCATCGGGCGGTGGCAGTTTATTTTTTTAACTTCAACCCGCGGCAGTATTGCGGTTCTACATAGGTCGTTCGCTGAACGGCAAGGGTTACGTGAGTGATGAGCGAAAGCTTTGCAGAATTGTTTGAACAGAGTCTTGTCGGTTCCCAGATGCGCCCCGGCGCCATCATCACCGGCAAGGTAGTCCAGGTCGGTAACGACGTTGTCGTCATCAACGCCGGTCTCAAGTCCGAAGGCGTGATTCCCGTCGAGCAGTTCTTGAATGAGAACGGCGAGCTCGAGGTTCAGGTCGGTGATGAGGTGGACGTTGCCCTGGAAATGGTCGAAGACGGTTTCGGCGCCACCCGCCTGTCCCGTGAAAAGGCCAAGCGTTCCGAGTCCTGGACCCGCCTGGAGCGTGCCTCCGAGGCCGGCGAGACCGTGGTCGGCCGCATCGTCGACAAGGTCAAGGGCGGTTTCACCGTCGACCTGAAGGACATCCGTGCCTTCCTGCCCGGTTCCCTGGTGGATGTGCGCCCGGTGCGCGATCCCTCCTACCTGGAAGGCAAGGACCTGGAATTCAAGGTCATCAAGCTCGATCGCAAGCGTAACAACGTTGTCGTGTCCCGTCGCGCCGTGGTGGAATCCGAGGGCAGCGAGGAGCGCGAAGCGCTGCTGGACGGCCTGCAGGAAGGCCAGGTGGTCAAGGGTATCGTCAAGAACCTCACCGACTACGGCGCCTTCGTGGATCTGGGCGGTATCGACGGCCTGCTGCACATCACCGACATGGCCTGGAAGCGCGTCAAGCATCCGTCCGAAGTGGTCAACGTCGGCGATGAAATCGACGTCAAGGTTCTCAAGTTCGATCGCGAGCGTACCCGCGTTTCCCTGGGCCTCAAGCAGCTGGGCGAGGATCCGTGGGAAGACATCACCCGCCGTTACCCGGTCGGCACCCGCATGTTCGGCAAGGTGACCAACCTGACCGACTACGGCTGCTTCGTTGAAATCGAAGAGGGTGTGGAAGGCCTGGTGCACGTCTCCGAGATGGACTGGACCAACAAGAACATCCATCCGTCCAAGGTTGTGCAGGTGGGCGACGAGGTGGAAGTCATGGTGCTGGATATCGACGCCGAGCGCCGCCGCATCTCCCTCGGCATGAAGCAGTGCCAGGAAAATCCCTGGGACGCCTTCTCCTCCACCCACAACAAGGGCGACAAGGTCAGCGGCAAGATCAAGTCCATCACCGACTTCGGCATCTTCATCGGCCTGGAGGGCAGCATCGATGGTCTGATCCACCTGTCCGACATCGCCTGGAACGTCCCGGGTGAAGAGGCCGTGCGCAACTATGCCAAGGGCGACGAAGTCGAGGCCGTGATTCTGGCCATCGATCCGGAGCGCGAGCGCATCTCCCTCGGCATCAAGCAGATGGAGAAGGATCCGTTCTCCAACTACGTCGCCGAGCACCGCAAGGGCAGCGTGGTCAAGGGCATCGTGCGTGAAGTGGACGCCAAGGGTGCCATCATCGATCTGGAAGAAGGCGTCGAAGGCTATCTGCGTGCCTCCGAACTGTCCCGCGACCGTGTCGAGGATGCCCGTACCCTGCTCAAGGCCGGTGAAGAGATCGAAGCCAAGTTCATGGGCGTTGATCGCAAGAACCGCACCATCAGCCTGTCCGTCAAGGCGAAGGACAGCGAGGAGGAGGCGGAGGCCATGCAGGACTACAATCGCGCCGCAGCGGCCGCCAACCCGACTCTGGGCGACCTGCTGAAGGAGCAGATGGAAAACAAGAACGACTAAGCTGAACTGGAAGGCCCGCCGCTGGCGGGCCTTCCCTTACTTTGGGGATCCCCATGACCAAATCGGAACTGATCGAGATCCTGGCGCGCAAGCAGCCCCAGCTCAATTCCAAGGACGTCGAACTGGCAGTGAAGACCATCCTGGAACACATGGCACAGGTTCTGGCCAGTGGCGAGCGTATCGAGATTCGTGGGTTTGGCAGCTTTTCCCTGCACTATCGTCCGCCCCGTATCGGACGCAACCCGAAGACCGGCGAATCGGTCCAGTTGGGGGCCAAGTTCGTACCTCATTTCAAGCCCGGCAAGGAACTGCGTGAACGCGTTGATCTTGGGGCTGCTCTGGCGGAATAATCTTATCCTCCATTGCGGTATGGATACCGTATGCCACACGCGTCTGGTCTGACTGCCGCCATACGGCGCTCTTTGTAATTCGTCGAGCCTGGTAATATCCTTGTATCTGCGCCTGCGGCGTAAGTCTGGGAATTTGAAACGGGGCGTACGCCCACATCATTACGGGGTCGACATGAAACGCCTTATCTTCCTGATCCTCTTCCTGTTGTTGCTGGCCATCGGCATCAGTTTCGCCGTGCACAATGCCGAACCCATCACCCTCAATTTCTATTTCGGCTCCCTGACCGGTCCGCTGTCACTCATTGTTGTTGTGGCGCTGGCGGTGGGCGCTTTGCTCGGTGTCGTCACCAGCGTACTGATGGTCTTTGGACAGCGGCGCAAGGCAGCGCGCCTGCAGCGCAAGCTTGACATGTGTGAACAGGAAATCCGCAACCTGCGCCACCTGCCCCTGCGCGACAAACACTGAATACCATGGGTGTCGAACTCCTCTTTCTGTTGTTGCCGATCGCCGCACTCTCCGGCTGGCTGCTGGGGCGACGCGAGACGCGGGACACGGAGGGACGCCAGTTCTCACTGCTGTCCTCGGATTACTTCAAGGGACTCAATTTTCTGCTCAACGAGCAGCCGGACAAGGCCATCGAGGTCTTCATCCATATGCTCGAAGTCGACAGCGACACGGTTGATACCCATTTTGCCGTCGGCAGCCTGTTCCGTCGCCGCGGCGAGGTGGATCGCGCAATTCGTATCCACCAGAACCTGATTGCACGGCCGACCCTGAGTCGGCAGCAACGCGACCAAGCCCTGTATGAGCTGGGCACCGACTATATGCGCGCCGGTCTGCTGGATCGGGCGGAGAACCTGTTCCAGGAACTGGTGGCGGAAAGCACCTCACACCGGCAACAGGCACTCAGGCAGCTGTTGGACATCTATCAGCAGGAAAAGGACTGGTACAAGGCCATAGCGGTCGGCCAGCGCCTGCAGGGCATGGGCAACAGCGCGGTCAGTCCCATCATCGCGCAATTCTTCTGCGAGCAGGCGGAGCAGGCCTTGATGCTGGGCGAGCGTGACGAAGTATTGCGCCTGGCACGGCGCGCCCTGGTGGAGGATCGTAACTGCGTTCGTGCCACCCTGCTGGAAGGGCGTATCGAGTTGGAGGCGGGATCGCACAAGTCGGCCGTGCGTATATTCAAGCGGGTCGAGCAGCAGGACCCCGCTTACTTGCCCGAAGTGATCGCGCCGTTGCAGGAGGCCTTTTTGCAACAGGGACGGGGCGGTGAAATGCTGACCTATCTGCGCGACATTCTGGCCCGCCACGGCGGAATATCGATCATGCTGGCGCTGGCCGAACTCATCCGCCAGCAACAGGGCGAAAAGGAAGCGGCAGTTTTCGTCACCGGCCACATGCGTGGTCATCCATCCATCCGCGGCATGGAACGATTGATTGACCTGAAACTGCTGTCCAGCGAGGGACAGGCCAGGGATGATTTGCTGATCCTGAAGGACCTCACGGATAAATTGCTGGAGAGCAAGCCGGTGTACTGTTGCAGCCAGTGCGGCTACAGCGGCAAGACCCTGGTCTGGCTGTGCCCCAGCTGCAAACAGTGGAACACCACCAAACCTATACATGGCATCGAAGGCGAGTAGGTCCGGGTATAGGCCGGCCTAGCGGAGACATAGTTGATGAAGAATCTTGGCCCACGCATCGTCATTGCGCTCGATTACGCGGAGCCGCGCCTGGCGCTGGAATTCGTCGAGCGGCTGGAGCCGTCGCGCTGCCGCCTGAAGGTCGGCAAGGAGCTGTTTACCCGTGGCGGGCCGCAACTGGTTGAAGGGCTGCGCAACAAGGGCTACGACATCTTTCTTGATCTGAAATTTCACGACATTCCCAATACCGTGGCGGGCGCCTGCAGTGCAGCGGCCGACCTTGGGGTCTGGATGGTGAATGTGCATGCTCTGGGCGGCAGCCGCATGATGACGGCCGCGCGCGAGGCGCTGGCCAAAAGTACTCATCGCCCCTTGCTGATTGCAGTGACCATACTCACCAGCATGGGCGGCGATGACTTGCGCGAAATCGGGTTGGGTGGAATGCCTGCAGACAATGTCGCCCGGCTGGCCGCGCTGGCTCAACAATCCGGTCTGGACGGTGTGGTGTGCTCGCCGCAGGAAGTTGCCATGCTGCGCCAACAGGCCGGTACCGATTTTCGCCTGGTGACGCCGGGTATCCGACCGGCGTGGTCGGCCAAGGGCGACCAGACCCGAATAACGACTCCGGCCGATGCGGTACGGCTGGGTTCTGACTATCTGGTGATTGGGCGCCCGATCACCGCGGCCGAGGACCCCATGTCGGCGTTGGAGGTCATAGAGAAGGAGTTGGCCGGCTGAGAACGACGTGCAGAAAATTCCTACAGCAAATTCAGCCATTTCGTAACGCAACACTCTTGTTTTGAGCAGGTCCTGTCGCTAGTTTGACATGCGCACCGACCATTCCCGGTCGGTGTCAGGGACAGTTTCAGTCACAGGAGTGAAATCATGCATAAATCAGTCGTTGCTATCTTTGCCATATTTCTTCTCGCTCTCTCGGCGTTCACCCATGCCGCCCCGGTCGATATCAATACCGCCGACGCTGCTACTCTGGCACAAGCCATCAAGGGCGTTGGTGCCAAGCGGGCCGATGCAATCGTGGCTTATCGCAAGGAGCATGGTCCGTTCAAATCGGTCGACGAACTGGCCAAAGTGCCGGGTATCGGCGCTAAAGTGGTGGAGGAAAACAGGCAGAATATCGCCGTCGGCAAGCAGTGAGGCAAGGTGAGCCGTACCTCGCAAAAGCGCCCGCATTGCGGGCGCTTTCCTTTTGTTTTCACGTCGTTTGCTCCACAATAATCATCCCGCGGTTGCAGAGAGCAGGATGTATTCATGGAGATCACCAAAGCAGTTTTCCCGGTCGCCGGCATGGGGACGCGTTTCCTCCCCGCCACCAAGGCCAATCCCAAGGAAATGCTCCCCATCGTCGATAAGCCGCTGATCCAGTATGCGGTGGAGGAAGCGATCGCGGCCGGTATCACCGAGATGATTTTCGTGACCAGCAGCGCCAAACGCGCCATCGAAGATCACTTCGACAAGAATTACGAACTGGAAGCCGAGCTGGAAAAAAAGGGCAAGCAGGATCTGCTGGAACTGGTACGCAATGTCGTGCCCAACGGCGTGTCGTGTGCCTACGTCCGGCAGCCCGAGGCGCTGGGTTTGGGGCATGCGGTATTGTGTGCGAAACCCCTGATCAAGGACGAACCCTTCGCCGTGATTCTGGCGGACGATCTGATAGACGGTCAGGGGAATGGTGCGATGGCGCAGATGGTGCGGATGTACTCCACGCACCAGTGCAGCCTGCTGGGCGTGGAAGAAGTGGCGGCGGAGGACACGGACAAGTACGGTATCGTGAAGGCGACCACAATGGATGAGCGCCTGTCACGCGTCGAATGCATCGTGGAAAAGCCGAAACCGGCCAATGCTCCGTCGACCCTGGCGGTGGTGGGACGCTATATCCTGAATCCACGGATATTCGCATTGCTGGAAAACACTGAGCGTGGTGCCGGCGGAGAAATCCAGCTTACCGATGCCATTGCCGCATTGTTGCAGGAAGAGCAGGTGCTGGCCTACCGCTTCAGCGGTCGTCGCTATGATTGCGGCAGCAAGCTGGGCTATCTCGAGGCGACAGTCGAGTATGCTTTGAAGCATCCCGAACTGAGCGACGAGTTTCGTTACTATCTGAAGAAAAACTTCTGCTGAGATGAACTGCGGGAAGCAGGATGATTTGGCTCCCCCGGTTGGACTCGAACCAACGACACACGGATTAACAGTCCGCTGATCTACCGACTGATCTACGGGGGAATCGATAGAGGCGCATATACTACTTATCCGCCTTCCCGAGGTCAATACTTCAAGCCGGACATTGCAGCGATTCGTCCTTGGCATTTTTGTCGGAGACCCGGACGCGTCCGCTGCGGGCAATAATCAACGCACGGGCCTCCGTCGGCCCCCTGTTGTCGCAGAAGGTGAAGGTGCCGTTGCTGCTGGCAGAACCGTTCGGATAATAGATGACGTAGTTGGAGCTGGGGAACGCGCTCCACTCCAGGGTCTGCTCCCGGGCTAGTGCATCCTGGGTCCACAACAGCGGTTCGTCGCCGCTCCACGCCTTGTCACCGTTTTCATCCACAAAAACAATCCAGCCGTCGTGCCACTGGCGGGTCTTGTCGCAGCCGTCCACCGGGTTTCCCTTGCAGATGACTGCAGGCAGGCTGCGCTTTATGGCTTCGCTGCGGGCGTAATTGAGGGTGCTGCTGAGGGTGTTGATGGCGGTGGTGCGGCGGTTGTTGTGCATGAGGCCGGCGAAGGAGGGGAGCGCCATGCCCACGACTACCGCGGCTATGGCCAGCCCGATGAAGAGTTCTATCAGTGTGTAGCCCTGTTGCCGTTCGGCGGTGCTGCCTGAGGCATAAGCCAGGGCGGGGGAGAAGTTGACGTCCATGTCATACCCACATCCGTGTTGGGTATAACCATACGGCAGCAGGGCTCTTTTAAGAAGAGCCCCGCTGTCAGTGCCTTAGGGAATTATGTGTCGGATTTTTCCTATTTTTCGCCGAACAGCCCGCCCAGACGCTGCAGGGCATTGCGCAGGTTGTCGAGCGAGGTGGCGAAGGACAGGCGCATATAGCCTTCGCTGCCGAACGCCGAGCCGGGCACGAGGGCCACGCCGGTACTGTTGAGGATGTATTCCGCCAGTTCGATGTCGTTGCTGATGCCGTCGTGGGAGGCGATGACCTCACGCATGTCGGGGAAGGAATAGAACGCACCCTGCGAGGGCAGACAGTTGACCCCTTTGATGCGGTTCAGGCCAGCCACCACGAAATCGTGACGCTCCTTGAAGGCCTGGAGCATGGTCTGGATGCAGCCCTGATCACCGTTGAGCGCGGCTTCCGCCGCCACCTGTGAAATGGAGGTGGGGTTGGAGGTGCTCTGCGACTGGATGTTCTTCATCGCCTCGATCAGCTTGTCCGGACCCGCGGCATAGCCGATGCGCCAGCCGGTCATGGAGTAGGCCTTGGAGACGCCGTTGAGGACGATGGTGCGGTCGTACAGATCCGGGCAGGCATTGAGAATGTTCACAAACGGCTCGTCCGCCCACAGGATGTGCTCGTACATGTCGTCCGAGGCGATCAGTACCTGGGGATGGCGGCGCAGCACCTCGCCCAGGGCGGCCAGTTCGGCCTGGCTGTAGGCCACGCCGGTGGGGTTGGACGGGCTGTTCAGCACCACCAGGCGGGTGCGGGGGGTGAGCGCCGCCTCCAGCTGGGCCGGAGTGATCTTGAAGCCCTGTTCGAGGCCGGCCTCGACGATGACCGGCACGCCTTCGGCCAGCAGGACCATGTCCGGGTAGGAGACCCAGTACGGGGCCGGGATGATGACCTCGTCGCCGGCATCCAGCAGGGCCTGGGCCAGATTATAAAAACTCTGCTTGCCGCCGCAGGAGACCAGAATCTGCTTGGGCGAGTAACTCAGGCCGTTGTCGCGGGCGAACTTGGCAATGATGGCCTTTTTCAGGCCCGGGGTGCCGTCCACGGCGGTATACTTGGTGAACCCGCCATGGATGGCCGCGATGGCGGCCTGCTTGATGTGCTCGGGGGTGTCGAAATCCGGCTCGCCGGCGCCGAGGCCGATGATATCCTTGCCCTGGGCCTTGAGTTCCTGGGCGCGCGCGGTGACCGCCAGGGTGGGGGAAGGCTTGATGCTCTGAACGCGCTTGGACAATTGGATATCCACCGTTTTCCTCGATGCAAAAGTTGGAAATAAAACCGCACTAATATAGCTGAACCGCAAGCGTTCCTGAATCCCCCAAGCGGCGAATTATGAAGAGAAATTTCCAGTTGCAGGCCCCCTATGCCCCCGCCGGCGACCAGCCGGAGGCCATCCGGCGCCTGGTGGAAGGGCTGCAGGCGGGGGAGGCCGGGCTGACCTTGCTGGGCGTGACCGGTTCCGGCAAGACCTATACCGTCGCCAACGTCATCCAGCAGTTGCAGCGGCCGACCCTGATCATGGCCCACAACAAGACCCTGGCGGCCCAGCTCTACGGCGAGATGAAGGAGTTCTTCCCCCACAATGCCGTGGAATATTTCGTCTCCTATTACGACTACTACCAGCCTGAGGCCTACGTCCCCTCCACCGACACCTTCATCGAGAAGGACGCCTCCATCAACGACCACATCGAACAGATGCGGCTGTCGGCCACCAAGGCCATCCTGGAGCGGCCGGACACCATCATCGTCGCCACGGTCTCCGCCATTTACGGCCTGGGCGATCCCGACTCCTATATGCATATGCTGCTGCACCTGGTGCGCGGCGACATCATCGATCAGCGGGCGATCCTGCACCGCCTGACGGAACTGCAATACAGCCGCAACGATGTGGAACTGCGCCGCGGCACCTTCCGGGTACGTGGCGAGGTGATCGACATCTTTCCCGCCGACTCCGACAGCGAGGCGGTGCGGGTGGAGCTGTTCGACGAGGAAGTGGAGTCGCTCAGTTTCTTCGACCCCCTTACCGGCGAGGTGCTGCGCAAGGTGCCGCGCGTCACCATCTATCCCAAAACCCACTATGTCACCCCGCGCGAGAAGGTGCTGGAGGCCGTGGAAGCGATCAAGATCGAACTCAAGGACCGCCTGGAGGAACTGCACGCCGCCAACAAGCTGGTGGAGGAGCAGCGCCTGGAGCAGCGCACCCGTTTCGATATCGAGATGATGCTGGAGCTGGGCTATTGCTCGGGCATCGAAAACTATTCGCGCCACCTGTCCGGGCGAGCACCGGGCGAGCCGCCGCCGACGCTGTTCGACTACCTGCCGCAGGATGCCCTGCTGGTGATCGACGAGTCCCACGTCACCGTGCCGCAAATCGGCGCCATGTACCGCGGCGATCGGTCACGCAAGGAAAACCTGGTCAACTATGGCTTCCGCCTGCCCTCGGCGCTGGACAACCGGCCGCTCAAGTTCGAGGAATGGGAGCGGCTGTCGCCGCAGGCCATCTTCGTGTCGGCGACGCCTGCCAAGTACGAACTGGAACGCTCCGGCGAGGTGATTGAGCAGGTGGTGCGCCCCACCGGGCTGGTGGATCCCGAGGTGGAGGTGCGTCCGGCCACCACCCAGGTGGACGATCTGCTGTCGGAAATCCACAAGCGGGTGGCAGTCAAGGAGCGCGTGCTGGTGACGACGCTGACCAAGAAGATGGCCGAGGATCTTACCGACTACCTGGCCGAACACGACGCACGCGTGCGCTATATGCATTCCGACATCGACACCGTCGAGCGCATGGAGATCATCCGCGATCTGCGCCTCGGCGCCTTCGACGTGCTGGTGGGCATCAACCTGTTGCGTGAAGGTTTGGACATGCCCGAGGTGTCGCTGGTGGCGATCCTCGACGCCGACAAGGAAGGCTTTCTGCGTTCGGAAACCTCGCTCATTCAGACCATCGGCCGCGCCGCGCGCCACCTCAACGGTCGCGCCATACTCTACGCCGACCGCATCACCGGCTCCATGGAACGTGCCATGGGCGAAACGGCGCGGCGCCGGCAGAAACAGGTGGAATTCAATCAGGCCCACGGCATTACGCCGCGCAGCGTAATCAAGGCGGTACGCGACATCCTGGAGTCAGGTTATCCCGGGGCACCCGGTACTCCGGCCCGCTACGCCAAGGTGGCGGAGGAGGTCATCGAGTATGCGGCATTACCCGCAGCGGAGCTGGCCCGGCGCATCAAGGCGCTGGAGGAACAGATGTACCAGCATGCACGCAACCTGGAGTTCGAGGAGGCTGCCGGGTTGCGCGATCAGATCCGCCTGATGCAGGAACATAACATGGGTTTGGGCGAACCGGCGGCGGATTGACCCGGTCCCCGGTTCAGTCGATTTTTCCCGCCTCGATCAGGGGCATCACCCAGTAATGCAGGCCGGCGCCGGCGAAATCCGTGCGCAGCAGGCCCAGCAGTTGCGTCACCGCCGCGCAGTCGGTATGGACGTGGAACATCACCTTGCGCTGGCGCCCCATGACCTGTTCCGCCAGCGACAGTTCCGTCTGCCGGCTGCCGTGCCCGTCGATGCGGGTGCTGCTGAAGCCCGACAGCTGTTCCCGTGCCAGCAGCCAGTCCACCAGCGACTCTTCCAGTGCGGGGGTGGTGACGATAACCAGTAAGCACTCTTGCATGATGGTTTCCTAACGGGCCTCGCCATAGCGGCGGTAGAGGATCGGCAACAGGATCAGGGTCAGCAGGGTGGAGGTCACCAGACCGCCGATGACCACGATGGCCAGGGGGCGCTGGATCTCCGACCCCGGTCCGGTGGCGAACAGCAGCGGCACCAGGCCGAAGGCGGCGATGCTGGCCGTCATCAACACCGGGCGCAGGCGACGCCTGGCGCCTTCGATCACCACGTCGGCCAGCGCCATGCCATGGTCGCGCAGCTGGTTGAAGTAGGTGACCATCACCACGCCGTTCAATACGGCGATACCGAGCAGGGCGATGAATCCCACCGAAGCCGGCACCGACAGGTACTCGCCGGACAGCCATAGCGAGAACACGCCGCCGATCATGGCAAAGGGGATGTTGGTCAACACCAGGGCGGCTTGGCGTACCGAGCCGAAGGTGGAAAACAGCAGCAGGAAGATCAGGCCGACGGCCACCGGCACCACGATGGACAAGCGGCGGGCCGCGCGTTGCTGGTTCTCGAACTGGCCGCCCCACTCGATGTGATAGCCGGTGGGCAGCTTGATTTGCGCCTCCACCAGGGACTTGGCCTCGTCGACGAAACCGACCAGATCGCGCCCGCGCACATTGGCAACCACCACTGTGTAACGCGCCGCCTTCTCGCGTCCCACCTTGACCGGGCCCTCGACGCGTTCCAGCGTGGCGACGGTCGACAGCGGGATATTGCGTCCGTCGGGCAGGGTGATCTGCATGGCGGCAAAACGCTCCGGCGCCATGCGCAGCTCCTCGCTGCCGCGCAGGATCAGCGGTGTGCGGCGGATGCCTTCGTGCACCGTGCCGACATCGATGCCTTCCACCTGGGCACGCAGGACCGCTTCCAGCTCATTGATCGACAGACCGAGGCGGCCGGCGGCAAGGCGGTCGATGCCGACCTGCAGATACTGCACGCCGGAGTTCTCCGAGGTGCGCACGTCCTCGGCGCCGGGCAGTGCGGCGATCAACGTATTGATCTGCCGTGCCAGGGCGTCGAGCTCACCGACGTCGCTGCCGAAAATCTTGATCGCCACATCGCCACGCACGCCGGTGAGCATCTCCGATACGCGCATTTCGATGGGCTGGGTGAAGCCGTAGTTGATGCCCGGTATTTCGTTCATCACCTGGCGGATGGCGTCGGTCAGCTCTTCCTTGGTTTTCATGCGCCATTCTGCGCGCGGCTTGAGGACGAGGAAACTGTCGGTGTCGTTGAGCCCCATGGGGTCCAGTCCCAGTTCATCGGAGCCGACGCGGGCAATGACGCCGGTAATCTCGGGGACGTTCTCCATCAAGGCGCGCTGCACCCGCAGGTCCAGCGCGACCGATTGTTCCAGGTTGATGGAGGGCAGTTTTTCCAGTTGTACCAGCAGGCTGCCCTCATCCATGGTCGGCATGAAGGTCTTGCCGATTTGGGTGTAGGCGGCACCGGTGGCGAGCAGCAGGGTGAGGGCGCCGGCGATGACCGGCCGTGGATGAGCCAGGCACCAGTGCAGCGCCGGCAGGTAATAGCCGGTCGCCTTGCGCACCACCCAGGGCTCCTCGTGACTGACTTTTTTCAGCAGGAACGAGGCCAGCACCGGTATGGCCGTCAGCGACAGCAGCAGCGAACCGGCCAGGGCGAAGACGATGGTCAGCGCCACCGGGATGAACAGCTTGCCCTCCAGCCCCTGCAGGGTGAGCAGCGGCAGGAACACGATGATGATTACCAGGATGCCCGAGGTCACCGGCACGCCGACCTCGCGTACCGCACGGTAGATCAGATGCAGGCGCGGCAGCCGTTGCTGCTGTTCGCCGTGCGCCAGGTGGGTGACGATGTTTTCCACCACCACCACCGCGGCGTCCACCAGCATGCCGATGGCGATGGCCAGGCCGCCGAGGCTCATCAGGTTGGCGGACATGCCGAACTGGCGCATCAGGATGAAGGTGACCAGTGCCGCCAGCGGCAGTACCAGGGCCACGGTAAGGGCGGCGCGCAGGTTGCCCAGAAACAGCACCAGCAGCACCAGTACCAGCACGATGGCTTCGGTCAGTGCCTTGCTCACGGTGTTGACGGCCTGGGACACCAGATCGCCGCGGTTGTAGAACACGTCGATGGTGATGCCTTCCGGCAGCGTAGGGGCCAGTTCAAGCAGCTTGGCCTGCACCCCTTCCACCACCGTGCGTGCGTTGGCGCCGCGCAGACCGAGCACCAGCCCTTCCACGGTTTCGCCTTCTCCGTTGCGCGTCACCGCGCCGTAGCGGGTGATGGCACCGATGCGCGCCGTGGCCACTTCGCCGACGCGTACCGGCACGCCGGCGGTGGACTTCACCACGATGGCGCGCACGTCGTCCAGCGAGCGGATACGCCCCTCGGCGCGCACCAGCAGGGCTTCGTCGCCTTCACTGAGCCGGCCGGCACCGTCATTGCGGTTGTTCGCTTCCAGCGCCATCACCAGTTCGTTCATGCCCACGCCGCGGGCGTTCATGCGCGCCGGGTCGGGTACCACTTCGTAGGCGCGCGCCAGGCCGCCCAGGGCATTGACGTCGGCCACGCCGGGCACGGTGCGCAGGGCGGGACGGATGGTCCAGTCGAGCAGGCTGCGCTTTTCCATCGCATCGAGGCTGTCGCCTTCGATGGTGAACATGAACATTTCGCCCAGCGGCGTGGTCATCGGCGCAATGCCGCCGCTGATGTCGGCGGGCAGGTCGCTCCAGATGGCGTTGAGCCGTTCCGCCACCTGTTGCCTGGCCCAATAGATATCGGTGCCGTCCTCGAAATCGACCGTGATGTCGGTCAGCGCATATTTGGCCACCGAGCGCAGCATGACCTGATAGGGGATGCCGAGCATCTCCACCTCGATGGGGGCGGTGATGCGCTGCTCCACTTCCTCCGGCGTCATGCCCGGCGCCTTGATGATGATCTTCACCTGGGTGGAGGAAATGTCGGGAAAGGCATCAATAGGGATGTTCTGGAAGGCCAGCGTGCCGGCACCGACCAGCATCAGCACGGCCAGCAGGGTGAGCAGGCGCTGGGTCAGCGCGAACTGAATCAGGCGGGCGAGCATCATTCACCCCCGCCCAGGCCCATGGATGCCCCTTTCACCGCCGCCAGTCCGGTGACGGCGATGCGTTCCTGCGGGGTAAAGCGGGCCACGATCACCGTCTTGCCGTTCTGGTTGCCCAGGGCCTCGACGATGCGCGGCGCGAAGCCGGTGGCGGTCTGCACGAACACGATGCTGTGCTGGCCGCTGCGCACCACTGCGGCGGACGGCACCTGGTAGCGTCCCTCGCCCGGGGTGCCGGCGATGGTGGCCTGCACGTATTGGCCCGGGCGCAGGGCGCCGGAACCGGCGGAAAGCTCGGCCCGCACCCGGACCGTCTGGCTGGCCGCATCGACGTCGCGGCCGACGCTGAGCAGACGTCCCTCGGCGCCGAAGGCTGCCACTTTTACCGCGGCGCCGGCGGCGAGATTGGGCAGATGTTCCAGCGGCACGCGGATCTCGAGCCAGAGCGGATCGAGATTGGCGATGCGGTAGATGGGGTCGCTCATATTGAGACGCTGCCCCGGCTCCGCCAGGCGTTCCAGCACCACGCCGGTGATCGGGGCGCGCAGTTGCAGGGTGGTGCTGAGGCGGCGGTTCTGCTCCAGCGTCGCGATGTCCCGTTGCGCCATGCCGGCCAGCAACAGCGCCTGGCGCCGTTCGTCCAGGGCGGCGTTGACTTCGTCGAAGCCGCTTTGCGTTTCCTGGTAGCGACGCCGGGCGATGATGCCTTCCTTGAACAGCATTTCGTCGCGGGTCAGGCCGGTCCGGGCCAGGTGCTGCTGGGTCAACGCCTGGAGGAAATCCCGTTGCAGCGACACCAAATCCGGACTTTTGACGCGGGCGATGACGTCGTCTTCCACCACCTCGTCGCCCACGGCGGCGGGCATGTATTCCAGCAGCCCCGCCTGGGGCGCGGCGACGAGGCGCACCTGATCCGGTGCCACCGTGACCAGGGCGGGCAGCTCCTGGCCGAAGACGGTGCTTGCCGCCTCGGGCGCAGCGGTGCTGACCCCCAGCGTGTGCTGCTGCGGCAGCGACATGACGACGTCCTGCGCGGGCAGATCGGCGGCGTGGGCCGGCAGCAGGGCCAGGCTGGAGAGGATGAGTACGGGCAGCAGCGACTTCATGGGGTGACTCCGACGGCTTGGTTGTAACGGGCTATGGCCTGCTGCAGCTGGAGCGTGCGCAGGCTGAGGGTACGTTCGGCGGTGTAGGCGCGGGTCTGCACCCGCAGGCGTTGCACCAGATCGATTTCGCCCAGGTCAAAGGCGATGCGCGCCATGCGCAGGTTTTCCCGCGCCAGCGTCTCTTGCTCCCGGGCCAGCTCCAGTTCGGCGCGCAGGGTTTCCAGGGTGTGACCCGCTTCGAACAGTGCCAGTTCCAGAGTGCGCCGCAACGCCAGCTGGGCGCTCTGGGCTTCGGCCAGCTGATTGTTGGCCGAAGCGATGGCCGGGCCGGCATGGCTGGCGCCGGCGAAGGGGAGGCGCAGACCGATGCCGATGCTGTCGTGCGCTATCCCGCTGATCGCCTCCTCATCGCGGCGGCTTCCCACGATGAGCTGGGGACTGTCGCTGCCTGCGCTCCGGGTCCGTTGCAGATCGGCCTGAGCCCGTTCGACCCGGCGCCTCGCCTCGCTCAGCAGCGGGTGGTCGTCGGCGATGGTATTGAGGCTGCTTGCGGTTTCGCTGAAATCCGCCGGCCGCTGCGGCAGGCCGGAGAGTGCCATATACCGTTTCTCGGCATGGCGTACTCCGGTGGTGGCGAGCAGATATTCGTCCAGTTTTCCCAGGGTTTCGTCGCGCACCAGCAACAGATCGGCCTCGGCCAGATCGCCGGCCTGAACCCGGCGCCGGACATCCTGTTCCAGGGTCTGCGCGGAGGTCCATGCGCGGCGGGCGAGATTGCGATGCTCTTCCGCCAGCGCCAGTTCCCACAACGCATCGCGTACCAGACCGGCAATGTCCAGTTCCAGCGCGCGGTCGTGCGCCTCGGCGTAGCCGGCGGCGGCCTCGGCCAGATCGCGGCTTGCCTGCCGCTGTCCCCAGCGCCAGAGGGGGAGTTCCACGTTGACTTCCGATTCCCGCAGGCCGCGGTTGGTGCCGGCCTCGTCGGTCTGATGGCGCAGGGCCAGGGCCGGGCTGCCCGCCAGCAGGCTGTCGGCTCGTGCAGACAGCGCCATCGCCTCCTGGCGGTAGGCTTCCGGCAGGCCGCTGCGCGGATCCAGGGCCAGAGCGGCGGAGTATATGTCGTGCAGGGTGAGGTCGGCTCTCGCCTCGACCCGCTGGCTGTACGACACGGCAGCGGCGCGATCGGCGGTGCTATCGGCCGCCACGACCGGGGCGACGGTGAGTGCAACGCACAGGCCAAACACGGTTGGAGCTAGGCGCATATATGAATCGTTCCACGGCAAGGGATATGGGCGGGCAGTATGAAGGCGAAAACTTAAACCTAGATTAATGCGGCGGTGTTGTTTCGCATGAGGGGGCTGTGCTATCTTACGCCGCCTCGAACATTAGGCGTGTAGCTCAGCTGGTTAGAGCACCACCTTGACATGGTGGGGGTCGTTGGTTCGAGTCCAATCACGCCTACCAGTTTCATCACAAGCCCCGCGAATGCGGGGTTTTGTGTTTCTGGGGGATCTCATGCGTTTGTCCGCTTCCGCCGTCGGGGCCGGAGGGTTCAAGATGCTGTTCATCTCCACGCTGGTCATCACCCTGACCGGCGGCATTTCGCTATTGCCGGTGCTGCGCAGCGTGATCCGCGTCGGCCGCGACACCGCTTCGCATCCGGCGGATGTCCGCGTGGTGCTGGTGCCCGGGGTGCGGCTGCGCCGGGGCGAAATCGGCGCGGACTTCCAGTGCCGGCTGGAGCGGGCGCTGGCGCTGCGCGCCGACGGCGCCGCGCAGCTGGTACTGCTGGGCGGCGTGACCGGTACCGCCGATATCAGCGAGGCGGCCAAGGGATATGAATATCTGCGTGGCCGCGGCATCGCCGACAGCGCGATGCAGCTGGAAGAGCGTTCGCGCCACACGCTGGAGAATCTGCGCCATGCCCGCGCGCTGCTGGGCATGGACACGCCCGTCACCATCGTCTCCAATCGCTATCACCTGGCGCGCCTCGGCATCATGGCCACCGGCCTGGGCATGCCCCATCGGCTGTGTGCCGCCGAGGCGGACTGGCGCTGGTCGCCCGCACTGGCGGGGCATCTGCTGCGTGAAGCGTTTTACGTGCACTGGTATCTCACCGGTAGCCGGTGGGCGCGGCTGACCCGTGATCGGGCCAGTCAGGCGCGCATCAGCTGAACGCGCCGCCGATTGAGATCAGGGGGAGAACCTATATAATTCCCCGACCTCGCTCCGGGATATCTCCCTTGCGCCACGGCGTAGCGATCCGTAACCCAGTAATGCAATACGAAGGATGCTGAATATGTCCGAGCTGACCCCGTTGGAACTGGAAGTGGGGCATCTGATAGTAGACACCTTGAATCTGGAGGATGTCTCCGCGGCCGATATCGAGGCGGATGCGCCGCTGTTTCGCGAGGGGCTGGGGCTGGACTCCATTGATGCGCTGGAGCTGGCGCTGGCCATCTCCCGCCACTACGGCTTTCAGCTGCGTTCCGATGACGAAAACAATGCGCGAATTTTCTCCTCGCTGCGCGCACTCGCCGCACATATCGCCGGCCATCGTGTGAAATGATGCCGGCGCGCCGCGCCTCCCTGCTGTTGCTGATCGCGTATCCCTGTTCAGTGCATTACGGCGTGGTCAGCAATGACTACCGGCCGGCGGTGATCGTGATCGCCGCGGCCGCGGCATTGCTGGCGGGGCAGCGGGCCCACGGCTACCGCTGGTTGCCCGCCCTGGCCGCCGTGCTGGCAGTGGCGGTGGCGGCGTTGGCCGTAACCGATCACTTCGATTTGATGATCATTCCGCCCCTGCTGATCTATTTCGGCCTGGCCGCCGTCTTTGCGCTGACCCTGCTGCCGGGGCGGCAGGCATTGGTGACGCGCATTGCGACGTTGCTGGACGGCGAGCCCGATGCCGCAGTGCGGCGCTACACCCGCCGGGTGACCGCCGCATGGGCGGTGTTTCTGTTGCTGCTGGGCGCATGCAGCGTGTGGCTGGCCTGCTGCGGTACGCGCGAGGCCTGGTCGCTGTTCACCAATCTCTACGGTTACCTGCTGATACTCGGCTTTTTCCTCGGCGAATTCCTGCTGCGGCGCCGCTGCCTGCCGCAGGTGCCGCGGCGCAGCTTCGCCGGATTCCTGGCTGCCATGGCGCGGCTCGATCGCAGGTCGCTGCGGTGATGAGGGATGAAGCACTGCTGCCGCTGACCTCCCACGGGGAGCAGGAGATCATCGCCTGGCATGGCGGGCGAGCCGTCACCACGGCGGAATTTCTCGCCCAGGCGGCGGCGCTGGCCGCGGCCCTGCCCGGCGCCGGGCAGGCGGTGAACCTGTGCGAAGACCGCTACCTGTTCCTGCTGGCCTTCACGGCCTTGCTGATGCGCGGGCAGGCCAACCTGCTTCCGCCCAACCGTGCGCCACGGGTGGTGGAGGAGGTGGTCGCGGCCTATCCCGGCAGCTATTGCCTGGTGGACCGTCCCCATGGGGCGCTGGCGGTGCAGCAATTTACCGTCGCCGTGCCGGCTGGCCAGGGTGAGGGCGCGCCGATCCGCGCCATACCGGAAGATCAGTTGGCGGCCATCATCTTCACCTCGGGCAGCACGGGCGCGCCGCGTCCCCACCACAAATACTGGGGCGAGCTGGTGCGCGGCATGGAGCGCGGGCGTGAACGTTTCGTATTGCATGCCCTGCAAGGCGGCACGCTGGTGGCCACGGTGCCGCCGCAGCATATGTACGGTCTCGAATTCACCATTCTCTTTCCGTTGCTGAACGGCCTGACGCTGCACGGCGGCCGACCCTTTTATCCGGAAGATCTGCGCCGGGCGCTGGCGGATGTCCCCGGACCGCGCGTGCTGGTGACCACCCCCGTGCATCTGCGCGCCTGCGTCGCCGCGGGACTGGCATGGCCGCCGGTGGCGCTGATCCTGTGCGCCACCGCGCCGCTGAGCGCGGCGGCGGCGGCGGAGGCCGAAGCCGCCTTCGGCTGTCCGGTGCAGGAGATCTATGGTTGTACCGAAACCGGTGCCATCGCCACCCGCCGCACGGTGGCGGGGCCGCGCTGGCAGCCCTACGGCGGCGTGCGCCTGCACTGCAACGACGGAGTTTGCCGGGCCGAGGCCGACTTTCTGCGCGGCGCCGTTCCGCTGAACGATGTGATCGAACTGCACGCCGACGGCTTCGTCCTGCTGGGCCGCGACAGCGACATGGTCAACATCGCGGGCAAGCGCGCCTCGCTGGGCGATCTCACCCATCGTCTGCTCGACATTCCCGGCGTGGAGGACGCGGCGCTGATCGTGCAGGACGAGGGGAACGAACGGGGCGGGCGGCTGTGCGCGGTGGTGGTCGCGCCGCAGCTGACCGAACAGGCGATACTCGACGCCCTGCGCCCCGGCCTCGACGCGGTGTTCATGCCGCGTCCGCTGTATCGGGTGGCGCGCCTGCCGCGCAACGAATCCGGCAAGTTGCCGCGGGCGGAACTGCTGGCGCTGCTTGAGCAGCTGCGGAGGGGCGATGGAGTACAGTGAGGACTGCATCGTCGCGGCGACGCATCCCACCCTGCCGGGACATTTCCCCGGCCATCCCATTGTGCCCGGCGTGGTGCTGCTCGATCACGTGCTGGCCGCGCTGGTGCGCTGGCAGCCGACGGCGGTGGTGAGCGTGCTGCCGCAGGTCAAGTTCATCGAGCCGCTGCTGCCGGAGCAGCCCTTCACCATCGCGCTGCGCAGCGATCGCCCCGGCCGTCTGCGCTTCGAATGCCTGCGCGCCGGCCGCTGCATCGCCGGCGGCATCCTCCAGCTGGCGGCGGACCGCTGACCATGGCGGCAGGCTGGCAGGGACAGAGTGAGCGCGGTTCGCCCTGGGCGCTGCGGTTGATACTGTGGATTGCGCTGCACATAGGGCGCGGCGCGGCACGCGTTCTGCTCTATCCCATCACCTTTTACTTCCTGCTCAACGGCCGCACGGCGCGCAATGCCTCGCGCGACTATTTGACGCGCATATTCGGCCGTGCACCGACGCTGGCGGAGCGGATACGCCATATCCATTGTTTCGCCGCCACCATCCTGGACCGCGTGTATTTTCTCAGCGGCCAGTTCGATCGCTTCGATGTCCGGCTGCACGGCGTCGAAGTCATTCAGGCCCGGGCCGGTACGGGCGCGCTCCTGCTCAGTGCCCATGTGGGCAGCTTCGATGCGTTGCGCGCGCTCGGGGTGGAACAGCGCGGGCTGCCCATCAAGGTGCTGATGTTTCCCGATCACAACGGCTTCATCACCGCCTTGCTGCATACACTGAATCCGGCACTGCTGGAAACCATCATCCCGCTGGGCGGCATCGATACCCTGTTGCGGGTGCAGGAGGCGGTGACGCAGGGCGAGATGGTCGGCATGCTCGGCGATCGGGTGGCGGCCGGCGGCAAGACCGTGAGCTGTGATTTTCTCGGCGCCCCGGCGCCTTTTCCGGTCGGTCCGGCGCAGCTGGCCGCCGTGCTGCGCGTGCCGGTGATCCTGGTGTTCGGTTTGTATCGCGGCGGCAACCGCTACGACCTGTATTTCGAAACGTTCGACGCCGTCCTGCCGCAGGGACGGCGGGAACGGGAGGCGGCGCTGGGGCAGTGGACCCAGGCCTATGCCGCGCGGCTGGAGCACCATGTGCGCATCGCACCCTACAACTGGTTCAATTTCTATGACTTCTGGCCACAGGATTGAGTGCGTCGTTCTGGCCGCGCTGCTGTCGCTGGCCTGCCTGCCCGCGGCTGCGCAATGGGATGCCGCGGCGCTGCTGGCGTCACTGGCGCGCAGCGGGCCGGAACGCATCGCCTATAGCGAAACCCGTCGCCTGGCCTATCTCGATGCGCCCCTCACCAGCCGCGGCGAACTGGAATTCCGTCCGCCGGACTGGTTGCGGCGCAGCGTGCAGGGCAGCGGCGACAGCTATGTCATCAGCGACGACCAGTTGCACATCACCAGCGGCGGCGGCGATCGTATCGTGATGCTGGATGTGCACCCGGGCCTGCGTGCCTTCGCCGAATCATTGCGCGCCACGCTGGCCGGCGATCTGGCCCGGCTGCAACGGTTCTTTCTGCTGGAGCTGCACGGCGATGAGAGCAGCTGGCGGCTGCTGCTGCGGCCCCGCGACAGCGAGGTGGCGGCCCTGATCCAGTCCATCGAGCTGAGCGGCGCGCAGGCGCGTCTGCAGCGCATCGAAACCCGCGAGGCCGGCGGCGACGTCACGGTGACCGAATTGCAGGCCGCGCCGTGATCCGGCGCATCCCGCCCGCGCTGCTGCTGTGGCTGCTGCTGCTCGGCGGCGGCCTGTGGTTCATCGCCGCCCGCGTCACGGTGGTGAGTGACATGGCGCAGTTTCTGCCGCGCGAGGACAGTCTGGAGCAGGCGCTGCTGCTCGACGCGCTGCGCGAGGGTCCGGCGTCGCGCCTGATCATCGTCGGCCTGGGCGGGACGCAGGATGCGGCGCAACTGGCCGCCGCCAGCCGCCGGCTGGCGGAGCGCCTGCGCGACGACGGGCGCTTCCTGCGCGTGGCCAACGGTCCGCTGGCGCTGCCCGCCGTCGAGCGCGAGCGCTGGTTCGCCTACCGTTATCTGCTCACGCCGTCGGCGCCCGATGCCTTTGCCGCCACCGGCCTGCGCCGGGCACTGACCTCGCGCCTGGCGGAACTGGCGGCGCCGCTGCCGCCGCTGGACAAGGCCTATTTGCCCGCCGATCCGCAGGCCGCGTTCCGCCGCCTGCTGGCGGGGTGGGGCGAGGGTAATGCGCCGCCGCTGCACCATGGCGTCTGGTTCGCGGCGGACGGCAGCCTGGCCCTGCTGCTGCTGGAGACGCGCGCCGGCGGCCTCGATCTCGATGCGCAGGAGGCGGCGCGCGCGGCGGTGCTGGCTGCCGTCGAGCCGGAAGTCTCGGTACTGTTGAGCGGTCCCGGCATCATTGCCGCGGCGTCGCGCGACACCATACGCGATGAGGTGCGCTGGCTGAGCACGCTGGCCACCGCGGTGATGCTGGCGATATTGTTCGCGGCCTATCGCAGCCTGCGCCTGCTGCTGCTCAGTGCCCTGCCGTTGCTGACCGCGGCGGTGGCGGCGGTGGCCGTCACCGCGCTGGTCTTTGGTTCGGTACACGGTATCACCCTGGCCTTCGGCATTACGCTGCTCGGCGTCGCCATCGACTATCCACTGCATCTGTTCAGTCACCTGCGTGAGCATGAGAGTGCGCGTCACACCCTGTGGCGCATCTGGCCGACGCTGCGCCTGGGTGTGCTCAGCAGTGCGGTCGGTTACCTGGCCATGGCCCTGAGTCCGTTTCCGGGCCTGGCGCAGCTGGCGCTGTTTACGGTGAGCGGGCTGGTGAGTGCGGCGCTGACGGTGCGCTGGGTGCTGCCGCCCCTGTTGTCCACGGTGCCGGAGGTGCATGTGCCGCGGAGGGCGGGGGGGCGGCGTAGCGGCCGCGGCCTGTGGCTGCTGTCCGGGCTGATCGCCGGCGCGACCGCTTATCTGCTGGCGAGCCCGCGCAGCTTGCTGGAAACGGAACTGTCCGCCCTGAGTCCCGTGCCGCCGGCGGTGCGGGAGCTCGATGCGCAGCTGCGCCGGGCGGTGGGGGCGCCGGACGTCAGTCGTCTTGTGCTGCTGGAAGGGCGCGACCGGGAGGAGGTGCTGCAACACAGTGAGGCACTGGCGCCGGCGCTGGAACATCTGCGCAGCGCCGACGTGCTTGGCGGGTATGGTCTGCCTTCCGCCTACCTGCCCTCGGCAGCAACCCAGCAGGCGCGCCGTGCCGGTCTGCCCGCCGCGGATGAACTGGCGACGCAGGTGGCGGCGGCGCAACAGGGCCTGCCGTTTCGCGCCGGCCTGTTCGAACCCTTTGTGCGCGATGTGGCGGCCAGCCGCGAACTGGTGCCGCTGACGCCGGAGGCGGTGGCCGATACCCTGATCGGGGCGCGGCTGGCGGCCCTGCTGCGGCCGCACCGGGACGGCTGGCTGGGGCTGGTGCCCTTGCATGAGGTGCGCGACGAGGCGGCGCTGGTGCAGTGGGCCGCGCAGTCGTCGCAGCCGCTGCGCTACATCAATCTGCGCCAGGCCACGGATCGGCTGGTGGAGCGCTTTCTGGCCGGGGCCGGGATCTACCTGCTGGCCGGGCTGGGCCTGATCCTGCTGCTGCTGTGGGCAGGGCTGCGCGATCTGCGCCGGGTGTTCCGCGTGGCCCTGCCGGTGCTGGCGGCGGTGGCGGTGACGGCGGCGCTGCTGCACGGCTTCGGCGTGCGCCTGTCCCTGTTCCATCTGGTGGCCCTGCTGCTGGTCCTGGGGCTGGGCATCGATTACGGCCTGTTCTTCGCCCGCGACGACGGCGGGGAGGAGCGGGCGCGCACCGGCCATGCGGTGGCCGTGTGCGCTATCTCCACCGCCAGCGTATTTGCTATTCTCGCCCTCTCGCAAATTCCGCTGCTGCATGCGACCGGTCTCACGGTCGCCCTCGGCGTGACGCTCAGTTACGGATTTGCCCGATTTGTCAGGCGCGGCGCTGCCGGCAGCCACAGGCCGGAATAGATATCCATGTCGTTCGAACCGCTCCTGCTCAGCGCATACAGCACAGTCAGCGCCCTCGGCCACGGCCGTGCTTCGGCACTGGCCGCCCTGCGCGCGGGGCGCAGCGGCCTGCGTCCCTGCGATTATGACGAGGCCGGCCTGGATACCTGGATCGGCCGCGTCGACGGCGTGGAGGACGTGGCACTGCCCGCCGCGCTGGCCCCATTCGACTGCCGCAACAACCGCCTGGCCGCCCTCGGTCTGGAAAGCGACGGCTTCGCCGCCGCCGTGGCGGCGGCGCGGGCGCGCTATGGTGCGGCACGCATCGGCGTGTTCATCGGCACCAGCACCTCGGGCATCGAGGCCACCGAGCAGGCCTACCGCCGGCGCGGCGGCACCGAAGGCCCCCTGCCGGCGTCCTTCGATTACCGTCACACCCACAACACCTTTTCCAGCGCCGATTTCACCCGCCGCTATCTCGGCCTGGAGGGACCGGCCCTGGTGATCTCCACCGCCTGTTCCTCCAGCGCCAAGGTGTTCGCCACCGCCAGCCGCCACATCCGTGCCGGCTGGTGCGATGCGGCGGTGGTGGGCGGCGTGGACAGTCTCTGCCTTACCACGCTGTACGGCTTCAATTCCCTGGAGCTGGTTTCGCACCAGCCCTGCCGGCCGTGGGATGCGGCGCGCGACGGCATCAGCATCGGCGAGGCCGCCGGTTTCGCCCTGCTGGAGCGTCCGGCCGGGCGCGACGGCGTGGCCCTGCTGGGCTACGGCGAAAGCAGCGACGCCTATCACATGTCGACGCCGCACCCGGAGGGCGAGGGGGCGCTGCTGGCCATGCGCGCCGCCCTGGACTGCGCCGGGCTGGAGCCTGGACAGGTGGACTACATCAACCTGCACGGCACCGCCACGCCGTCCAATGACCGGGCCGAGGATCGCGCGGTGACGCGCCTGTTCGGCACGGCGGTGCCGTGCAGCTCCACCAAGGGCTGGACCGGACACACCCTGGGCGCCGCCGGCATCACCGAGGCCGTGTTCGGCTGTCTTGCCGTGGAGCAGGGGCTGATGCCGGGCAGCCTCAATACCGGGCAAATCGATCCGCAGCTGTCGGCACCGCTGCTGCGCGAGACGGTGCAGCGCCCGGTGCGGGTGGTGATGAGCAACTCCTTCGGCTTCGGCGGCAGCAACTGCGCCCTGATCCTGGGACGGCAGCCATGATGCGCGTGAACATCGAGAGCATCGGCCTGGTGGCGCCGGGCCTGCCGGGCTGGGAGGCGGCGCAGGAGGTGTTGCGTGGTGAGCGTGCGCTGGAAGCGGAGAGCGCGCCGGTGTTCCGGCCGACCTTGCTGCCGCCCAACGAGCGGCGCCGCACCACGGCATTGATCAAGCTGGCCTTGCAGACCGCCGAGGACGCGCTGGCGCGCAGCCGCCATCCCATGGCCGAACTGGCCTCGGTGTTCGTGTCGGCGGAAGGGGATGGCGAGATCGTCGATCGCATCTGCACTGCGCTGACGCTGCCCGATCGGCCGGTTTCGCCCACCCATTTTCACAACTCGGTGCACAACGCACCGGCCGGTTACTGGGCCATCGCCAGCGGATCGCAGCGCTTCTCCACCAGCCTGGCGGCGGGCGCCGATTCCTTCGCCGCCGGTCTGCTCGAGGCGGCGGCGGTGGCGGCGCTGGAGCAGGTGCCGGTGATGTTGCTGGCCTACGACTACGCGTTGCCGCCGGCCCTGGCGGGGCGCGGCTACGTCGATGCGGTGTTCGGCGTGGCGATGATCCTGACGGCGGACGAGGCGCCGGGCCTGACCCCGCTGAGCCTGGAGCTGGCGACCGGCAGCGCCGTGCCGCCCCCGTTGCCGCCGGAACTGGCGGTGCTGCGCGCGCACAATCCCGCGGCGGCGGCGCTGCCGCTGCTGACCGCGCTGGCGCGCCGCGGCTCCGCGACATTGACGCTGCCCTGCCACGACGGGCAGACCCTGCGCCTCGGTATCGAAAGATGATCCTGGCGCGGGAAGAACTGTGCGCCCTGATCCCCCATGCCGGCAGCATGTGCCTGCTGGACGGGGTGGAGCGATGGGATGACGACGGCATCGTCTGCTCCAGCCTGAGCCACCTGCGTGCCGACAATCCCCTGCGCACGGCGGCGGGGCTCGGCGCCGTCCACGGCGTGGAGTACGGCGCCCAGGCCATGGCGGTGCACGGCGGGCTGCTGGCGCGCCGCGCCGGGCAGGCCCTGCCCGCCG
>PGZL01000070.1 GCA_002840095.1 Gammaproteobacteria bacterium HGW-Gammaproteobacteria-1
GGCATGGCGACCTCAGGAGTGAAACATGCGACGGGCACGCAGTTGATCGCGCTGCAGGTTGGCAGTGAATCGATTGATAGTACGCTGGTGTTCGCGGTTCAGCTCCAGAAATCGGAAGCCAACATACACTACCCCCAGGCCGCGTCGGTCGGGTTCGCTATGCCGGGCTTCCGCCTTTGCGCTGATGGGGTCGTTGGGCAATTCAATCTCGCAAAGCAACTCCGTGCCCATGGGCACCGAGCTTGCGTTGCGCATGGCGACACGCAAGCCGTTGTGCGAGATGTCAGTCAATGTGCCTTTGGCGTTGAAGCCCTCAGCGCGCAGATGCACTGGAATGGCCGACGCCGGCGAAACTGGAACACGAAATGCGTTGCGTCGCTGCTTGTAATCCAATGCAGTTGGCATGGCCAGGCTGTAACTGGCTGCCGGTGGTGGTGCATGGATCTTGATGACGCGGCTTCTGAAGCGCACTTCAATGCCATCAAGGTTTCCCAGCACGCGTATTTCCAACCCAGGTTTCACAGCTTGGTGACCGCGTGCCGGGAACAATTCGTCGGCCAGCAGGCTGCCGTCTTCGCGGTCGCTGTCCAGCAACAGGCTGCTAAAGAAGCCTTCACGCTCGGGCAGCATCACCGTGATGGGTACCTTGTCCCGGATCATGCGATTGATCAGCGAACGAATTTGCGGTGGGTCTGTAATCACGGCCGGGCCCGGGGCAATGCGCTTGCCGATCAGGCCCGTGCGATGGTCAGGGGGCTGTGTACACGTGCAGCCCGGCCGGTTGGACCATAAGTCGATATCCCTGCCCGACAGCAGATCCAGCGCAGTGCGAACATTCTGCAGTTTGATTTCCACAATCCGGCCGTTGGCCGAGTTGATCGCTTGACAACGTTCAAGCACACCCACGCAGTGCGCCCACGCATCGCGTGCAGCGCTGTGTTCTGCCAGTGCGGCGCGCATCGGTGCTGGGCCTGGGGAGATGTTGAGCGCGCGCGCGAGATGTAGCCGCTCGCGTTCCTGAGTTTCCAAGGTGCGCACGATGAGGTCTTTGTCGCGTGCTATCGAATCCAACGTGCGGTCATCGTTGGCGACCAGTGCCTCGCGTTCAAGCTGTAAAACTCCTTCGAGCCGGTCCGCCTGGGT
>PGZL01000016.1 GCA_002840095.1 Gammaproteobacteria bacterium HGW-Gammaproteobacteria-1
AATCCGCGGGCGCATGGATGCGCAGGAGCGGTGCAGCGAAACCCATCAACCACCACACCACGCAATCGATGGGTTTCGCGAGGCTCTACCCATCCTACGCCCCAACCCAGGTCAACGACGCAGCCCGCGGCGCTCACGTAGGATGGGTAGAGCGCAGCGAAACCCATCAATCCGCCTCTACCGCCCCCGCCCGCAGCATCCGCACCACCTGATACACGGCCAGCGCCGCCAGCAGATGCTTCAGCGTATGTCCGCTCACCACCTGCCCCAACGAAAAGATCGAGTGATCGAACAACTCGGCGCACAACGCAGCGCCATATAGCGCCAACGCCGCTTTCAGCCGGTAACCCCGTCGCCCCATCCCCGGCGGCATCGACACCATCAGCAACACAAGCAGAAATGCCCAGGCCTGAAAGGCGAAATACGGCAGCACGTTTTCCCCGCCGGACACCAGGCCGCTGTACCACCACACCACTGTCCCCACCCCAACCGCCACCAGCGGCGCCAGCAGCCACAACCCGACTCGCGCATTCCAGCGCTCGGCGATGACGACCGCAACAAAGGCGGCCAAGGCCACGCTTATCGGCAGGCGGTCCCACACCAGCCGCATATTGTCCGGCGCGAGATGATAGTAACCCGAGCCCAGGCTGGTCGCCGCCAGCGCCAGGAACAGCACGACACAGGGCGCACGATGTAACGAGACATCAGGCGCGCCGTCCACCATCCGCCGCAGCGCACGCAGCCCCAGCACGGCCACCAGCAGAAACGGCACATTGGATACCACGTTGAGGAAATTGGGCACACCGAACCAGGCACGATCATCGGCGAAGCGGTGATATTCCAGCGGCTGGGCAAACGCAGGCAGCAAGGCGACCGCCGCCAGCGCGGCGATGGTGAGCAGCGCCGACAGGCCGCTAGCGAGATGCCGCCGCATGACCGGTCAGATGCGCAGAGAGAAAGCCATCGACACCCTGCACGTACTCCGCGCCGCTCGAAAGAAACCCCATATTGTGATCGCCGCGCAGTTGCAGGAACGTTTTGGGCGGCCGCGCCGCCTCATGCAGCGCCCGGCCGTGACGGTAGGGGATGATTTCATCGTCCGGGCTGTGCACCACCAGCACCGGGCACTGCACCCCGGCCAGATATTCCCGGGTGTCGTAGCGCAGGCGAGCCAACCACCGGGCCGGCAGCCACCAGTACAAATCTCCCGCCAGCTCCGGCACCGAGATGAAGGCCGACTCCAGGATCAGCGCCCCCGGCCGTTCCCGCGCCGCCAGCCAGGCCGCCAGCGCCGCGCCCAGCGACCGGCCGAACAGCACGATGCGCCCCGGCGCCTCGCCGCGCACCGTAACCAGATGATTCCACGCCGCCAGCGCATCCCGCTGCGTCCCCTCCTCGTCCGGTTTACCCTCGCTGTGCCCATAACCGCGGTAATCGAAGATCAGGACATTGAGCCCGAGGCGGTGAAAGATGCGCAACGAATCCAGCCGGTGCGAGATGTTGCCGGCGTTGCCGTGGAAGAACAGCAGCGTCCCCCGCGCATCCCCGGCCGGAACATACCAGCCGTGCAGCCCCACGCCGTCCGCGGTTCGCAGGCGCACGTCTTCGTAGTCCAGGCCGATATCCCGCGGGCTGGCCGTCAGCTCCCGCGACGGGATGCCGGGCAGATACAGCAGACTGCCCTGTGTGAAATACAGAACCAGCATCAACGCGACATAGGCGCCGACGGCGGTGAGAACGGCATGCCCCATGACCCTGCATCTCCGGAAGCGGTACATAAGGGCAGCATAGTCGATGGCAGCGAGGGTATGGTCTCCCCAAGGGCCGACCGGTAGGAGCGGATCGTATCCGCGATAAAACGCCGGGACAGGCACACAGGCTCGCGAATACCATTCGCTCCTACAGAACACACCAGATGTAGGATGGGTAGAGTGACGTGCATGGATGCACTAAATCCGCGGGCGCATGGATGCGCAGGAGCGGTGCAACGAAACCCATCAACCATCCACCACACACAAACGATGGGTTTTGCCCGACTCTACCCATCCTACGTGCTGTAGGAGCGGATCGTATCCGCGACAAAACGCCGGGACAGGCACACACGCTCGCGAACACCATTCGCTCCTACAGAACACACCAGATGTAGGATGGGTAGAGTGCAACGAAACCCATCAACCACCCACCACACACAAACGATGGGTTTCGCCCGACTCCACCCATCCTACGTGCTGTAGGAGCGGATCGTATCCGCGATAAAACGCCGGGACAGGCACACACGCTCGCGAAAACGATTCGCCCCGACAGAACACACCAGATGTAGGATGGGTAGAGTGCAACGAAACCCATCAACCACCCACCACCACACAAACGATGGGTTTCGCCCGACTCTACCCATCCTACGTGCTGTAGGAGCGGATCGTATCCGCGATAAAACACCGGGACAGGCACAAACATTCGCGAATACCATTCGCCCCCACAGAACACCCCGGACGTAGGATGGGTAGAGTGCAACGAAACCCATCAACCACTCACCACCACACAAGCGATGGGTTTCGCCCGGCTCTACCCATCCTACGTGCTGTAGGAGCGGATCGTATCCGCGATAAAACGCCAGGGCAGGCACAAACACTCGCGAATGCCATTCGCTCCTACAGAACACCCCGGACGTAGGATGGGTAGAGCGACGTGCATGGATGCACTAAATCCGCGGGCGCGTGGATGCGCAGGAGCGGAGCAGCGAAACCCATCATCAGCCCCGGCCATCCCCTTCCCCCAGCACCTTGGCAATCGCGGCGATGGTATTCCAGTTGCGCGTGGTAACCGGCACGCCGAACAGCTTGTCCAGCATCCCGAACTGACGGACGGCCTCCATCCTCCGCCGGTACATCCCCACGACAAACCGCCCCTCCCGCGCGATCACCTTCATCATCCACTTGCCGTCGGCGGGAAAGCTCATGGGAAGGGACGGCTCCAGGCGCGGCCGTCCGGACAGGACGCTCACGAACCGCACGATGTCGGAACGCACAGGCTCGCCCGCAAAATAGTCATGAGCCAGCAGGCCGGAAAGTTCCTGCCCTTTGAAGATTACAATTTCTGCCTCAAAGGGAAGCCGCTGGGCCACCTCGGCCCGGAGACGTGACTGGGTGATGGGCTTGCGGATCACGAAGGTACCTGCCGCGCCGATGTTCACGGCATCCAGGTGCCGCAGCTGCTCGGCAAGCACGGTGGGCCGGAAGGTCCGGTGACCGCCGACGTTGACGCCACGCAGAAGAACTACCAGTGCCATGTATCACCCCAAGGCCCTTCGGGGCGGTCGTGTCGACGTGTCCCCCAAAACGGTTCAACTCGAGCCCGTCGGAATAACGGGTTGAACATCGGGCTTCTCACCATGTGAGCAGCCGCTAAATAAGTGTTCCGAATGGGTATCCACCTCATACCGAGTATTCCATAGGGCGGGCCGTGCCCGCCGCAGCACGGCGCCCATGGAGCGCCCTATGCATGGATACTGTTTCGGAACACCTATTTAGGGCTTAGCCGAAGGACAAGAAGGCGCCGAGGGCTATTAGCCCAAACAAGCCGATGCTCACGGGACCTAGCCATAATTGCTCGAAGTTGTCGATCTTGGCATTCCACGGTTCCTGCTGCGAGTAGATCACCTTGACGAGCTGGCCCTGCTGATAGGACGGGCTGTATGCAGTGCCAGTGGTGCCACGGAATCTGATTTTATTGCCGGTGTCGGTCTTGAACTCGACAACGGGATAAAAGGCTTTCTCTGTCGTAATCCCACTGACTGAGATATCGACGACCGTACCCATGGTCCGCACCCCGTTGCGGCGAAGCTTCCAGCGATTGAATCCCCAAACAACACCGACAATCGTGCAGGCTAGACAGAACATCAAAATGAACAGTCTTTGCATTTTATGAATATGGCCCCAACGGCCAACATGAGCCAAGACGCACCCTGAAACCGGAAGTGGACGGGTACGTCGCCGAACTCAGTTGTGGTTGTTATGCGCCAACAAAACCCACAATTTAACGGTTTTTCACTAGTCTATTCTGATACAGATCTTCTATGGAAAAGATCATCGTATAATCATCCCAATTCAGATTTCCATCGACTATCTGGAACCGGAGAAAAGTGTCTACTGACTTGTAGGGCTCGTAGTCTGGATGCCCGACCGAGAAGATAAATGGTGCGAAATCAACACAGCTAACGTGCCCATCACTGAATTCAATCTCCAGTATGTGGCCAATTTTGTGGGTTGCCGCTTTAACCGACAGATCTGACACCTGACTATTTTCTCGATGGTTCGGATGTAAGGGTCGGCGGTATAACGCTCCACATGATCCGCTTCGCACCCTGGAGCGAAGCGAAAGGGTACGCCGTCAGACTCAACGCAGCTGTTAGCGCACTGGCCAAATGCTATCCCTGCTAAAGTTGGTGATTTGATCGCCAAAGACAGCCTTTGCTTCGCTCTCAAATCGCTCCTTTAGCCCAACCAGTTCCAGGTAGTCGTTCCCCGCGTCTGTGGCCGCATCTTCGTCATCAACGTTCTCAGATACAGCCCTCAAGCGTTCTAGCTCTCGTGACAAGGACTCAAGAATGCACCGAGCTTCCCAGTCGAGCAAGCTGACATTCATATCCCTCAAAGCTACCATTACACCACCTGCTTCTTAAAGGCTTTTTGACACTTCATCATATGGTTCGACTTTTACTCATCTGAGCATGTAGGAACAGATGAAAAAACTAACCGAGGAAACAAATCCTCATCAGGTGATTATTCATCTACCCAAAAATTCCTTTACTGTTTGCAGGTCCTGGCGATCCTCTTCTTCTTCAACCTTTCGCAGGAAGAACTCATAAGCATCCTTCGTCAGCACGACCGCAAGCAGCTCTCCATTCGCCCCTAATATGCCGATATCCTCATCTACTGGATCTCGTTCGTTGATAAGGCTCCGCAATTTGTCTCCAACTTCACCAACATCGACAGTCCGCATGGGCCGCGCCCTCCATTGTGCCACTCCGGTCAAAACCAGTGACATTCGAGGTTATCCCGGCCCGGAGGCATTCACCCGACAGCCACCACCCTTCTAATACACACACATCACGCCGAGCCGCATAACGCCGCCAGCAACCGCGACTTTGCGGTGAATCCGAAAGGACAGGGGAAAAGCCGCAACTTTAACTGAATTGCTGGACTTTATTTGAATGTGTCTGCATAGCTGGCCTTTAACATAGACAAAATTCCGTCAATCGTTTCATGCTCATCACCTGTTTCACCCGCCTCGTCATCACTCAATTTTTCATAATCAATTGCGTCAAACCGTTGTTTTTCGTTTTCAACAATTGCTATTAACGCAAGAAGCTCCTTTTTTAATAGAGAAATTTTTGCAGTAGAATCATTTGCCATTTCTAATCTCCTGTGGAGTAAGTTTTACGCATTTTGACGGGTCTCTTTCAAGCTCTTCGATAAGACCGATATACTTTCTTAGCGGCATATCTTTAACAGGAGCAAGCATATAGTGCCCCTCGTGCCCTCGTCTCTGATCTTTCACCAGCTTTAACTCTGACGGCAAAACAGCACCTCTTTTAAGCTTCCAGATATTCTTTCCCTGCCTTTTCATCCGGTCCGTGAGATGGTTGAAGCATGAAAATCCTGTCAAATTGGCTCTTACAAAAGTTACGCCTTCCTTTGGGTAAGTTATGCAATCTTTAATAGCCCTATCTTCATGAAACTGGAAGCCTTGCGCGTTACCGCCTCGAAAAAGATCAAACGGAAAATCAGCCACATCCATTAGAAAGAATTCACCGGGACTCATCATTGAGTTACTCTCCTTTTTAAAACTCGCCAGAATCCACTGACGACCTAACTTATGAGTATTTGTCCGCCGTGGCGGATAAATATCATGGGACTAAGTCGCCCATCAGGGTTGCACGCTATGGAGAGGATTGAATTGCTCGGCTCAGGACGACGCGGGTATCGAGGCGCCAGCCGGTGGTATTGGGGGAGATTCAGTCCTTTGATGTCCATGCGCCGGTCCTTCGGATGGGGCTGGGCCTAATCTACCTCCACTCAGGGCAAATTCCAACCGCAGGGAGCTGACGCAGGCCCAACAAGCAACGTCCATATTGGACTACGCCGATCAGGCTAAGCCAGCCTGCATCTACAGCGTGTCAATTCGGGCTTGACATTCACTGTCTATTCATACACCTTAAGGCATTAAGAAAAAGCGCCACCCGGCGGTGCAGCAACACCATCCGGGCGGCTAACCCCAAGACTGTCAGAAGCAGACCTTGGGGCTGCGCGAGAGTATATCACCGGGTCCGGCCTCAGCTGGATCCCGGCTCGTCGAGCGGCCCCGTAACCGGGGCCGTTTTCGTTTGCGGCCCCATAACGAGCCAGGAGGGCTTATGAACGGGACCGCCGATCGTAGTGGAACCATGTTTAATCCCCTTTCCCTTTGGGAGAGGCAGTACACCGGGGGGCGGGATATGCCCGCCCAGGTCAGCAGCCTGCTGCCTGTCGTCCCCAAGCCCCCGCCGCCATCCCCCTTTCCACCATGCCATGCTGGCCCCATGGGGCCGGTCGCCCGCAACTTGCCTGCCGGTGCGAGCCGATGACTGCCGCCATGGGTGGGGGCGCGGCACGGAGGCTGTTGGCGCAGAACGTACGCGTCCTGCGGCTGATGCGGGGCTGGTCACAGGAGGCGCTGGCCGAGGCGGCGGAACTGGACCGCTCCTACGTCGGTGACATCGAACAGGCCCGGCGCAATGTCAGCCTGGATAGCCTGGAACGGCTGGCGCAGGCCTTCGGGATGGTGGTGCCGGACTTGTTGCGCGAGCCCGATCCCACTGAACTGGGGGCACAGCTGCTGCGCAGGATATCGGGCGATTTAGCTAGGGCAAAGCAATAAGAAAAGGGGGCAGATTAACTCTGCCCCTTTTCCCGGACGTGCGGCATATTTTGCCGGAACTGCCCTTCAACTAAATCTGTTCCATTTTACTGCTTGGGAGTCCTGCCCTGAGCAGGCGTACCTATGCCGGAAAGCTCAACGACGAGAAACCGTGGTACATCCCCAGTTATTTCCGAGAAATTTTTAATCCGGTTGAGCACAAGAAAATCTAACCACTATCTTTCTTTTATCAATCAATTTTTGATCTGCCGCGAGAGGAAGATATTTTTCTTCTGTTTTAGAAAAACCCACTTTCCCGCCAATTATGAACGACGTGTATTCCTCCATCTGAGAAAACACTGTATACGATCCAAGCGCGGATTTGCAGCCACACTCGGCAATGTGCTTATCAATTTGCAAATGGAATGAAAGAACAGGAATTTTACCTTCCGTATCAACTTTTGTGTCTGCGATTGAAATACATTGGGAAAGTTGATTATCAATAGTTAGGGTATCTGCGCTATTCGCCGTCGCGCACGAAGAGACGAGAAACAAGACTATGTATCTAAATTTTCGTGCCACCATTGGTCGATCTCCCGCTGATATATGAAACCTTAAGGATTAAAGTGCTCTTCTTGGTTGTTTTATGGAAAGACTTTAGAAGTGGGAATAGCCTTGTTTCTACTTCTATACAGCCATGGCTGAAACCTTTGGTGGAATCATGCAAATAAAACCCGCCTCTCATCAAAGGCAAACACCGATGTTTCGTCGGAATATCGGCTGGCTCCATTCTTGCTCTATTTCTTCCCCGTTAGCCCAGAATGGTTCACAGCTGCCAGCGGAGGTGCCTCTTGGTATCTGTTGAATCCCCCATGACGGCTTTAAGGAGCAGTAACCGGAACCGTCATCCTTTGCGGTTCCGTGATCTGTAATAAAGACCTTATAGAAGCCTTCCGGAATTGGACCGCCGTCAGGAACACACGTATTTTTTGGGGCTTGAAAACTAGGTAAACCCGAAGTTGCTTTAAATGTGCCTTTTCCTGGCCATGCTATGGCTTGCCCATCATACGTCATATCGAAAATCATACTGCCTCCTTGCAACGTTTGCTAACGTGGAGCTAAGCCGACGCCAACGGCTCCGCCGTTTGCGGTCGGCTTGAGCGAAGGGTTAGGGGGCTTGCTCAAAATCAAGATATCTCTCCAGTTCGATCGGTTCGCTCTCTCCGACAAGGTAGACCTCTGCAACACACAGCACAGGGCCGTAAGCAGAAACTTCTAACTTAAAGCTTTCATTGGCGTTCCGCTTTATGACTGGTGATGTAAAGAATTTTGGCCCAAGTTGATATTCGACCCTCTCCACCTTTGACTCCGTCAACGGGCCGTCACCATGCTGGTGCAACCAAACGACGATGTCAGCTTCTTGTCCAGCCACAGAGGATGGACGCCACTCATGAATAAGAAAGAGACCTCTCTGCCTTTCGTACTTCTGAATTCGTCGAGCTTCTAGATTTCCCCCTGCTTGCAGGGTTCTCCCAATCTCAGGCATACGGTCTCGAGTTTTCACTCGAGCTGTGGTGGCGCGATGTTCTACGTTCTCAGCCTTAAACCCAACGAATGTTTTCTCTTGGGACTTGAGCCATTTTGAATAATGTTGGTCGTCCTGCAAATGAGCACGAAAGACTGTTTGCATTAGAAACGCTGCACCCAGGAATAATGGCACAAAGACGACTGCTGCTATCGCAAGCATGGGTGCAACCCAATCGGGCCTATCTATGTGAGCAGCAGCCGTTAGAAATGAACTATCAACGAGTACCAAAGCAGCAAACCAGACGGCGAGCATCTGAATCGGCTTGGTAATGCGGTGCGGTTCGATCTTGGGTTCTGTCATGTTCGCATCCTTTTTACAGCCCCCTAACGCCGCAAATCACCGGCACCGAAAAGTAGAGCGACGAGGAACGAGGAGCGCCGCTTTTTGGCGTCCGAGTGAATTTGCCTTGTTAGAGTTGTATTTTTGATAGCTCATGTTTTAGCTCATCAATCTCATTGCTTGAAAATAAATTAACCACCGGTATACCACTCTGAATCATTAGGTTTGTAAGCCATTTGTTATGGAAATCTTGTATTTGTTCTGATATCAAACCAGTTTCCAAAATAAAATGCCGAAAATCATTGAGCAATATAGGCATGTCGTTTAATAACGTGCAGTAGATTATCTTGCGTTTCAAAGATTCAAACTTGCCTTTCGAGCCAAGGGTTTTTCTGTTTTCTTGGCACCCCGCAGTTTATTAAAGAACTGGTAAATTTTATCTACCGCATCAGTAAACTTTGAGACTGCAATAACAACAATACCAAATACGATAAGTGCGGCCACTACCGTATTTGATGTTATTAATGCAAGAAATTTGTCGATCATATTTAAACTCTAACGACCAAGCTCAGGCGACCGCTGCCACAGAGCGACGGAAGGAGCGACGCGGCAGCGGGTCGACCTGGAGCGCCGTGTTATGTGCTGATTAGTCACTTGTACCACCATGACTGTCATTTTCATTCCCAGCATACCACTCAACTTGATTGGCACCTCCGGCACCTGCTGATGAATTGCTTTTTATCTTGAGTTTCCTATATGCAAGCAATGTCCCTACTACTGGCAAAAGCCAAATAAACAAATACCAAATTGCCTTTTTTGACTTATTCAGCAAGGGGTAATCGTTAAGCTCAATTGTGACAAAGTAGGCCATGAATAAGTGTGCCAACGCAATTAGCCCAATCAATATCCATACACCTTTAGCTTCCACGTATCTCAACCTCTATTGCACATAACGCTTCGCGTAACCGGCGCCAGAAGGCGAAGCGCAGCGGAGCTTTCTGGCGTCCGAGTTCACGCGATTGTTAGAGTATTTCGGCCAGGAATGCATCAGTTGCTCCCACCAAGTCCTGGATAAATCGTATGTGTTTTCGGAGGTCTTCTCTCGTGACCACGTGTGGTGTTGGTTGGCCGGGAACTGGGCGCCATGACCGGTGAGCGATATCACCCCGCTTTTTTGCGAGTTTATTGAGCTCAGCGCGAGCGCGGGCTGGGTCGTAGTGGTTCCAAGCCCAGCCCTCCGTTACGTCAACGCCCAGGTATCTGGCAAATATCGCCTTGACCCTGTCAGTACTTGGTGTGTGGAAGTACTTGAGATCGTTTTCGAGCGATTCTTTATAAAACCGCACAAGCCTGCTCGCCTCTGCTCCGCGGCCAGACACTTCATCAGCTGCTTCTACAATCCGATCTTCCACATAGGTTTCCAGGGCCGCTAGTGCCATCACTAGGCTTGCACGTTTAAGGACTTCTGCTTCCGGAGGCGGCGGTTGGCTGTTCAACGCGTCGAAATGATTGAGGAGGTCGATTGCATCCTGAATCGCATGCTCAAATGTCTCGATTGCTCTTGATTTCATTCTTGTAACTCTAACGTAGAGCTAACCGGCGCTGCGCGGCTTTATCGCGCAGCGTCCAGCGACCGAAGGGAGCGAGGTTGAGCGCCATGTTATGTTTTTGGCCCCCAGCCGTGACGCTCAGCTAGAACCTGCCATTCTGGCTTCCTTGCGACGATGAGGCTCTCGCAGTATTGGATGACTTGCTTAATTCCAATGTCCGTTGCGTTGTACAGATTTCCCGGAGTCGATTTCCCTTTGACCTTCGGATTTGCATGTGCTCTTTGGAGTGAGGTAACAACAGTTCCAAGCAAAGCCTTTAGCTGCTGATCTTCCGTTTTGTTCATCACTTTCCCAAGATTTGTGATGTGCGACGAAACGGTGCGCATGTCCTTTAGGGCTGCAATTGTTTCTTCGTAGGTAGTCATCTTTACTTCCTTTAAATTCCGTTGTTGGGCAGGTAGCCGTTTTGGGGTGCGCCTTTCTCGATCGACTTCTTTCTGACATCGGCCTCAGCCTTCATGCGCTCTGTTTGATTCTTCTCCCACTCTGACCTCAGGTCAGCATCGGCCTTGAGGAAGGAAATCTCAAAATCAGCCTTCTTTTCAATCAGCTTTTGATATGCGCCGATCAAATCTCTATTTTCAGGATTTGCGCGAATCATTTCCTCAAGGAAGAGGCGGCAATTATTAAAATCCCACTGGTTCATAGATTCTCCGAAACATAACAGTGTATTAGCCCGACGCCGTACGAATAGTAATAGTGCCGCTGCGACCTATCACATTAATCAGCTCGTGCCGGATGGTGCCTTTTCATCCCCAAACCAACAGGTTGCCATCATTTCCTCAGCCCCGCCTCATCCGTTAGTACGGATACTGCCAAAGCCCCACACCGCCGTCTGTAGGACTATCCCTACACAGCTTCGGGCTTGGGTTGGATTTGCATGGCACGTCCCTGTGGTCTGGCGGGTCAGCTGACGGCGACGCAGTATTTCGACAACAACTCCCCTGCCGCGCTGTAGACCTTGCCGCTGTCTTCCACCAGGCGGGCTTCCTGTTCCTCGCCCTGGACCCAGGCGGGGATGAGGAAGTTGGCGAGGTAGCCGTAGCTGTCCCGGTGGGTGGTGGAGGCGTCGATGCCGGCTTTGTCGGCGAGGCATTTGGCGACGCGTTCGCTGGTGTCGTGCTCCAGCTTGCGGTCGTGCTTGAGCCAGGCCTGGAACAGGTCGTTGCCGTATTGCACGACGACGGCGGGTTCGAAGCCTTCGGTCTTCAGTTTGCTGAGGCGGGCGTTGTTGAGGCCGCTGAGGAGGGTCATGCCGTGGTCGCCGTGGGGCCGGATCAGTACGGCGTGGCCGGCCTGGTTCTGTTCGCGCAGTAATTCCACCAGGCCCCAGAGCTGATTGAGGTAGAGGCCGTCGTGGGCGAGGGTCGAGCCGCTTTTCTTGCGCGTGGCGATATCGAAGCGGGCGATGTTCATGGCGATGATCTGCCGCTCGATGATGTCCTGCTGGTGAACGAGTCCGTTCATGCTGCCCCCGAGATGTTTGTTGTTATGTGCTATGCAACACAGTCCTTCGCTCCCTCATCCCGGCCTTCTCCCTGAGGGAGAAGGAGAAACAAGGAGTCTAGCCTTGTCATCGGTCCCCTGCTCCGGCATGGCGGCCTGTCGTGGGTCATTAAGGCGAAAATCCGCCGTTCGATCAAGTCCCTTCTCCGCCTGAGTCGAATGCCCAGGCTTGTGCACGGCGTCGGGCTGGGTCGCGAATACGATTCGCTCCTACAAATTACTGTGGGTCTTTGCGGTGCCGCTCCAGCACGCGCAGCAGGGCGGCGGCCTTGTCCAGGCTTTCCTGATATTCCTCGGCGGCGTCGGAGTCGGTGACGATGCCGCCGCCGGCGGCGAAGCAGACCTGGCCCGCGCTGTGGATCAGGGTGCGGATGGCGATGTTGGTGTCCATGCTGCCGTCGAAGCCGATGTAGCCGATGGCGCCGCAGTAGACGCCGCGGCGGTGCGGCTCCAGCTCTTCGATGATCTCCATGGCGCGCCGTTTGGGGGCGCCGGTGATGGAGCCGCCGGGGAAGCAGCCGCGCAGCAGGTCGATGGCGTCGCGATCCGGTGCCAGCTCGCCGCTGACGGTGCTGACCAGGTGGTGCACGGTGGCGAAGCTCTCCACCTCGAACAGGCGCGGCACCTGGATGCTGCCGGGGGTGCAGCTCTTGCCCAGGTCGTTGCGCAGCAGGTCGACGATCATCAGGTTTTCGGCGCGGTCCTTGGCGCTGTCGCGCAGCGCGTCGGCCAGGGCGCGATCCTGGGCCGGGTCCGCGCTGCGCGGCCGGGTGCCCTTGATGGGCTTGGTTTCCACCCGGCCTGCGCGCACTTGCAGGAAGCGCTCGGGCGAGGAACTCAGCACCTGGCCGAAGGGGAAGTTGAGCCATGCGGCAAAGGGCGCGGGATTGTCGCGGCGCAGGGTTTCATACAGGGCAAAGGCGTCGCCCTGCGCCGCCGCGCAGAAGCGCTGCGCCAGGTTGACCTGGTAGCAGTCGCCTTCGCGCAGGTAGTGCTGCACCCGGGCGAAGGCCGCCGCGTACTGCGCCGCGGTCATGTCGCTGCCCGGGGCGCCGTCGACGTGGAAGCCGGCTTTTACCACCGGCTGTGCCGTCAGTGCCCACCACTGCCGCAGCGCGGCCTCGTCGCCGGCCAGCCAGGCGCGGCGCTCCTGGTGGTCGAGGACCACCGCCCAGGTATAGATGCCGACGGCCATCTCCGGCAGTCCGAGGTCGTCCTCCGCGCGCGCGGGCAGCGCGTCGAATCGCCGCGCCAGGTCGTAGCCGAAGTAACCCACCGCGCCGCCGCCAAAATGCGCCTCCGCTACGGGGGCGTGGCGGGCCAGTTCATCACGCAGCAGTTCCAGGGGGTCTGCACCGCTGACCGTGCAGTCGTCGCCGCGGCAGATGCGGGTCTCGCCGCCGCGGGTCACCAGGGTCGCTGCGGGGGCAGCCACCATGATGTCGTAACGGTCGCGCCCGGCGCTGTCCAGCCACAGCGCCCAGGGCTGCGCGGCCAGCGGGCGGAACAGCGCCGCGGGGTCTGCCGGGTAGGGAAGGTCGTATCGGGTCGGTGGAGGCACGGTGGCTGGGCGTCGGCGGCGGCTATGGTGCGACACATGATAGAGGAATCGTCGACCAGAAATTTAAACACTTATAAAACAGCTGGATAAAACGCTTCTTTCCCTCCCGCACCCGATGCCACCTAAGAGGTATAGGCCCTCGGCCCCATACCCTCTATAACCCATCTTGATGTAAATCAAGGTAACTCAGTCAGCTATTTAACTATAACGTTAACCGGCCATAGCAGTCTCGTGGCGTCAGCGGCAACAACAAAACCGGCGGCCAAGGAGGAATCAGAATGAGTGAAACCTTTACAAAAAGCATGGCCAGAAACATCTACCTGGGGGGTAGCGTCTTTTTCATCCTCCTGTTTCTGGCCTTGTCTTTCGACACATTAGGGGCGCTGCCCAAGCGTGATAATCGTCAGAACATCACGCCGCAGGTGGCATTGGGGAAGAAGGTATGGGAGGAAAACAATTGTCTGGGCTGTCACACCCTGCTGGGTGAAGGCGCCTATTTCGCACCGGAACTGGGCAATGTCTACACCCGCTTCGGCGGCAGCAAGGAAGCCATCATGGGCTTCATCGCCAGCCGTCCGGTGGAAGGCATTCCGGGCCGGCGCAGCATGCCGCAGTTCAACCTCTCCAATGAACAACTGGAGGCGGTGGCGGAGTTTCTGAAGTACACATCGGAAATCAACAGCGCCAACTGGCCGCCAAACGTCCAGGGTTAAGGGGGAGGAACGACACATGCAATTCCAATCACAAGCTGTTGCCAAGCCCTATTTCATCGCCGCGATCGGCCTGTTCATCGGCCAGATTCTGTTCGGCCTGATCATAGGGACGCAGTATGTCATCGGCGATTTCCTGTTCCCGGAAATCCCCTTCAACGTCGCCCGCATGGTGCACACCAACCTGCTCATCGTCTGGTTGCTGTTCGGCTTCATGGGTGCGGCCTACTACCTGGTGCCTGAAGAAGCGGAGCGTGAACTGTTCAGCCCCAAGCTGGCCATTGCACTGTTCTGGATCTTCCTGGTGGCCGGCGCGCTGACCATCGTCGGCTATCTGGCGGTACCGTATGCCACCCTGGCCGCGGTAACGGGTAACGATTTGCTGCCGACCATGGGACGCGAGTTCCTGGAACAGCCGACCATTACCAAGATGGGTATTGTGGTGGTGGCCCTGGCCTTCCTCTTCAATATCGGCATGACCATCATTGCCGGCCGCAAGACCGTGATCAACATCGTCCTGCTCACCGGCCTGACCGGCCTGGCGGTGCTGTTCCTGTTCTCCTTCTACAACCCGATCAACCTGGTGCTGGACAAGATGTTCTGGTGGTGGGTCGTTCATCTGTGGGTGGAAGGCGTCTGGGAACTGATCATGGGCGCCATCCTTGCTTTCGTGCTGATTCGCCTCACCGGCGTCGACCGGGAAGTCATCGAGAAGTGGCTGTACGTGATCATCGCCATGGCGCTGATTACCGGCATCATCGGTACCGGCCATCACTACTACTGGATCGGCACGCCGGAGTACTGGCAGTGGTGGGGTTCCATCTTCTCCGCCCTGGAACCGATTCCGTTCTTCATGATGACCGTGTTCGCCTTCACCATGGTGAATCGCCGCCGCAAGGAGCATCCGAACAAGGCGGCCACCCTGTGGGCCCTGGGCACTGCGGTAATGGCGTTCCTCGGCGCCGGCGTGTGGGGCTTCCTGCACACCCTGGCCCCGGTGAATTTCTACACCCACGGCTCCCAGATCACCGCGGCGCACGGCCATATGGCCTTCTACGGCGCCTACGTGCTGGTGGTGATCACCATGATCTCCTACGCCTGGCCGCACCTGCAGCATAACGCCCCGGCGTCCAATGGCCGTGCCCAGCTGCTGGAGATGTGGTCGTTCTGGCTGATGACCGTGTCCATAGTGTTCATCACCCTGTTCCTGACCGGCGCCGGCATCCTGCAGGTATATCTGCAGCGTGTCAGCGATACCCCGCTGCCGTTCATGGTGGTGCAGGACAAGATCGCCCTGTTCTACTGGCTGCGGCTGTGGACCGGCGTGATCTTCTTCGTCGGGCTGTGCCTGTACGTGTACAGCTTCTTCGCGAAGGGTAAAGAAACTCTGGCCTCCTCATAGTGGAGCTCTTGTGGGGGGCGCTTGCGCCCCCCTTTTTTTTTTCGGTCCATGCATCCGTGACCGTCGATACAGGCCAAGCCACTCCTTCATACCATGTCGACTGAAATCACAATGGACACGCCACTGCACGACGACACCGGCGCGCTGCCCGGCGACTTCGCCATCTGGATATTCATCTTCGCCGAGCTTCTGGTCTTCGGCGTGTTCTTCCTGGCCTATGCCTTCGCCCGCGCCAACAACGTGGAGCTATTCAACGAATCCCAGCTGCAGCTCGATCGCATTTCGGGCGCGGCCAACACCCTGGTCCTGATCACCAGCAGTTACTTCGTGGTCCGCGCCGTCGCCGCCATCCGCGACGACGACAGCCGCCGCTGCGTCCACTGGCTCGCCGCCGCCATCGGCATGGGCAGTGTGTTCCTGGTGATCAAGATGTTCGAGTTCGCAGACAAGTTCAGCGCCGGCATCTCGCTCAGCACCAACACCTTCTTCATGTTCTACCTGTCGCTCACCTTCTTCCATTTCATGCACGTCATCCTCGGCATGGTGATCCTGGCCGCCGTGCTGTTCAAGGCGCGCAGCGGCGGCTACAGCGCCGCCAGCCATATCGGCGTCGAAACCGGCGCCTCGTACTGGCATATGGTCGATCTGGTGTGGTTGATCCTGTTTCCGCTGGTCTATGTTATCCACTAGGACGCCGCGATGAGCACATCCCGCCTGATCCGCCCCTGCACCGCCGTCTGGCTGCTGCTGGTCATCCTTACCGGCGTGACCTACCTGGTCGGCCAGGCCGGATTGAGCGGCATGGCCGTCGTCGCCTTCGTGCTCATCACCACGCTGTTCAAGAGCCAGATGGTGGTGGACCACTTCATGGGACTGAAGCGGGCGCGTCCGTTCTGGCGCGGCCTGCTGTTCGGTTACCTGCTCATCGTGTGCGGCATGATCGGCGTGGCCTATTACGTCGGCCTCACACATTGAAGGAATTCCGGCGTGCGCTTCCGGTCCCAACGGAAGAGATGCCGGCAATACAAAACGGGAGGAGACCCGCATGACCGCTTCCGCACTGCACCGCCGCACCGACAGCGAGCTGCCGTTCTACCAGCCGCAGGGCAATGAGGTCGAACTGTTCGAGTATGCCTACGGCAGCCAGCTGCCCGTCCTGATCAAGGGCCCCACCGGCTGCGGCAAGACCCGCTTCATCTCCTACATGGCGGAGCGTCTGGGGCGCCCGGTCTATACCGTGGCCTGCCACGACGATCTCACCGCCGCCGATCTGGTCGGCCGCCACCTCATCGGCGACGGTGCCACCTACTGGCAGGACGGCCCGCTCACCCGCGCCGTGCGCGAAGGCGCCATCTGCTACCTGGACGAAGTGGTGGAAGCGCGCAAGGACACCACCGTAGTGCTGCATCCCCTGTCCGACGACCGCCGCATCCTGCCCATCGAACGCACCGGCGAGCTGTTGCAGGCGCCGCCCGAATTCATGCTGGTGGTGTCCTACAACCCCGGCTACCAGCACCTGCTCAAGGGCATGAAACCCAGCACCCGGCAGCGCTTCGTCGCCCTGCGTTTCGATTATCCCGATGCGAAGACGGAACAGGCGATCCTCATCGGCGAGACCGGCATCGAACCGCATCTCGCGGCCCGCCTGGTCAACCTGGCCCACTCGCTGCGCGCCTTGCAGGATCACGACCTGGAGGAAGGTGCATCCACCCGCCTGCTGGTTTACGCCGCCACCCTGATCAAGCAGGGCTGCGATCCCCTGGCCGCCTGCCGCGCCGCACTGGCGGAACCGCTGAGCGACGACATCGAAACCGTGCAGGCCCTGATGGAGGTGGCGGAGGCCAGCTTCGGCGGCTAAGTGCAGAGAAAAGATACAAGAGGAAAGATACAAGAGGGTGCGTACGCGGCGCGTACCGGTGTTCGAAGTCAAATCAGTACGAGCGCAGCGAGTTCATTCGCTTGTATCTTGCAACTTGCAACTTGCAACTTGTCACTTGTCACTTGCCACTTGTATCTCAGAGGTCTTCGGCATGAATGGGCAGACAGACACCAGCGTTCCCGGCCAGACCATCGCCGTCGCTGCCGAGGCCTTGTACCTCGCCAACCTTCTTCTGTTGCCCGGATTTTCCTTTGCCCTCCTGCTCTGGCTGTTCTTCCGTCATCGCCGCAACGGCGCTCCCCTCGCCCGCTGCCACCTGCGCCAGACCGTTGCCGCCAGTCTGTGGGCCGGCGTCATCCTGGTCATCGTCAACGTGCTCATACTCGCCACCGGCGGCTACCAGTCCGCCAATGTCTGGATGTACGTCATCATCTATTTCACCGTCGGCCACAGCAGCCTGATCCTGCTCGGCATGGTCGGGCTGGCCAAGGCCATGGCGGGCCGCGCCTGGCGCTATCCCATCATAGGCATGCAGTGCGATGAATAAGCTCCAGGATCTGCGCCTTTGGCTGCGCATCGGCTTCTTCGCCCTGTTCGTGCTGGCACCGCCGCTGGACCTGTTCCGCCTCGACCTCAAGCTGGGCCACTTCATCCTCTTCGGCCAGGAGTGGACCCTGGGGCTGGACCCGTTCCTGCGCGGCGAGGCCGGCACCGGCAACGCCTTCGCCAATCTGATGCTGCGCGGCTTTCTGCCCATCGCGCTCATCATCGGCACCGGCGTATGGGTATCGTGGAAATATGGCCGTCTCTATTGCGGCTGGCTGTGCCCGCATTTTTCCGTGGTGGAAACCATCAACGCCCTGATGCGCCGCGCCTTCGGCCGCCCCACCCTGTGGGAGCCCCACGCCCTGCCGGAAGACCTGCCCGACGGACGGCGCGTGGCGCCGCAACCGCTGTACTGGCTGGCGGTAGGCCTCGCCGTGTTCGGCTTCGCCTTACTCTGGTCCATCTCCCTGCTCACCTACATGTGGCCGCCGTTCGAGGTCTACGGCAATCTGTGGCACGGCACGCCCACGCGCTTCCAGTTCATCTTTCTCACCGCCGCCACGATCGTGTTCATGATTGAATTCCTGCTGGCGCGTCACCTGTTCTGCCGCTTCGGCTGCGCCATCGGCCTGTTCCAGAGCCTGGCCTGGATGGGCAACAAGCAGGCCATGGTCGTCGGCTTCGAGCGCGAACGGGTCGACGCCTGCGTCGACTGCAACGCCGCCTGCGACAACGCCTGTCCCATGCGCCTCAAGCCGCGCTCGACCAAGCGTCACATGTTCACCTGCACCCAATGCGCCCGCTGCCTGCAAGCCTGCGACCAGGTGCAGGCCAACAATCCGCAGGGGCCGCTGCTCCGCTGGGTCGACAATGACGATGCACTGGATGTGTCGGCGCGCGATTTCGGCAAACATCCGCGGGGCGATATAAAAATTCAGGATTCAAAATTCAAAATTGAAAGACTCTCGCCACAACAAACCGCGACCCCTGAACCCTGAACCCTGAACCCTGAACCCTGAACCTTGAACCTTGAACCTTGAACCTTGAACCCTAGAGACTGACTTGCAATGGAAGAATTCGTCGGCAAACTCTGGCACAAGCTGATCACCCGCGCCGCGGATCGTGATCACCTCGCCGCGGCGGTGACGCTGGAGCAGATGCGCACCACGGCCGGGGTGATGTTCCGTGCCCTCGGCGGTGACGGCGGCCTGCGGGTGGAAGCCGCTACGGCCACGGAGCATGGCGCACGCCGCCGCTGGCTGCAGCACATCGCCGGCAGCGGCAGCAGCGCCGAGCTGGCCTGGCGCGACGGCGAAACCCTGCGCCTGCCGACGCAAATCGCGCTGTTCGCCGACCGCCGCCTGAACCGTGACCTCTACCTGTGGCTTGCCGCCCTCGCCGCCACGGCCGACGACGAGCGCAACCTGCCGCGCCCCTGGCTGGCGCGCAACCAGGTCCTCACCTTGCGCGTGCTGAACCGCTTTCCCGGACTCAAGGCCCGCTATGCCCGCCTGTGCGCGGCACAGCTGGCAATGCGACCGCCGCTGGACAGGCTGCCGGCCGACGAAGCAGCGCAGGAAAACGCCATCCAGCAGGCCCTGCGGGAACCGGGCAGCGTCGCCGCGCTGCCGCCGGCGCGCAACGCGCCGCAGCCGGTGTATCTGTGGCTGCACCCATCCCCGCCGCAGCAGCAGGCCGTGGGCGGCCGCGACGACGACACCGATGATGGCGAGGGCAAAACCCGCGACAGCGAGCAACGCAAGAAGAAACGCGGCGAACAAGTGGACGCCACGGAGCGCGAGGCGGGCATCATCGCATTGCGGATGGAGAACATGCTCACCTGGGGCGAATTCGTCAACGTCAACCGCGAAACGGAAGAAGACGAGGATGAGGACGCCGGCAGCGTCGCGGCGGAAATGGAAACGCTCAGCATCACCCGCGACAAGCGTACCGTCGCCAGCCGGCTGCGTTTCGATCTCGATCTGCCTGCCAGCGAATACGATGATCACCCGCTGGGGGACGGCATACTCCTGCCGGAGTGGGACTACCGGCGGCGCGCGCTGCGCCCGGACTACTGCCGCCTGCAACCCATGCTGGCGCGCGATGCGACGGCGCTGGACCTGCCGCCGCATCTGCGCCGCACCGCCCACCGTCTGCGCCGCCAGTTCGAGGCGCTGACGCAGAACCGCACCTGGCTGCGCGGCCAGCCCGACGGCAGCGAACTGGACCTCGCCGCCTGGCTCGATTTCGCGGTGGCGCGGCACAGCGGCCATCCCGTCCGCGAACAGGGCCTCTACCGCGACTTCCGCAACAATCAGCGCGATCTCGCCTGCCTGCTGCTGGCCGATCTCTCCCTTTCCACCGATGCCGCCGTCAACAACGAGCAGAAGATCATCGACGTGATCCGCGACAGCCTGTTCCTGTTCGCCGAGGCCCTGTCCGCCGCCGGTGATCGCTTCGCCATGTACGGCTTCTCCTCGCGCAAGCGCGACCACGTGCGTTTTCACACCCTGAAGACCTTCGACGAGCACTACGACGGCGCCATCCGCGGCCGCATCCAGGCCATCCGCCCCGGCTACTACACACGCATGGGCGCCGCGCTGCGCCAGGCCAGCCGCCTGCTCGAAACGCAGCGCGCAGGACGCCAGCTGCTGCTGCTTCTCACCGACGGCAAGCCCAACGATCTGGATCACTACGAAGGCCGTTACGGCATCGAGGATACGCGCCAGGCGTTGCACGAGGCGCGCCAGGAAGGCTTCCATCCCTTCTGCGTCACCATCGATCAAAAGGCCGGCGACTACCTGCCTCACCTGTTCGGCCCCGGCAACTATGTGGTCATCCGCCGCCCCGACGAGCTGCCGCAACAGCTGCCGCTGCTGTATGCACGCCTGACCGGTTCGTGAGCTGAACGGAGGTTCTGAACAAGTGTTCCCAATTCGTGACCAGGCATAGGGCGCCCCATGGGCGCCATGTTGCGGCGGGCACGGCCCGCCCTATGCCGCACCGCAGAGAAGGCGGATATCCATTCGGAACACCTGTCGGGCCTGCCAGATGCTGACCTCGCGCAGATGCCGCCACACTCATTGACTCGCGGCTTTCGCGCGATACGCAGTTAATCAAATGCTGATACTCCGGCCGACTACCCCCAACGGAGTACATTTATTGATTTATGTCGCAAGCCTGCCAAGGTTTGACCTATGTCAAAGCCTGCACGCTTTCCGCCTGCTAAAAAATGACGACAGTTTTGATTAGGAATCGACTCAGCCGATGAATGGATCCTTCTGGCAAACCTTCAGTGCCGCCCCCCACCGCATGATGATGTTCGGCGGCGCGGTGCAATTGCTGGTGACGCTGCTGTACTGGGGCGCCGAGCTCACCGGCCGTTACACCGGCCTGTGGTCGCCTCTGCCCAGCGCGATCCCTGCTACGTTTGCCCATGCCTTCCTGATGCTCTACACGCTGTTCCCCTTCTTCATCTTCGGCTTCCTGATGACCACCTACCCACGCTGGATGAGTGGAACGGCCATCCCCGCGGGACGCTACAAGAGCGCATTTCTGCTGCTGGCGGCGGGCGTGCTGCTGTTCTATATCGGCTTGTTCACCGCGCGTGCGGCAGTGATCGGCGGCGTCGCACTGCTGCTGGCCGGTTACTGCGCCGCCCTGTTTTCCCTGTGGCAGGTGTACCGCCAGGCGCCGGCGCCGGACAAGTTCTATGAGACCTGTCTCAACGCGGCCCTGAGCGGTGGCGCCCTGGGTGTCGCCGCCTATCTGCTGTGGTTGTTGACCGACAATGTGTGGTGGCTGCAATTGTCCCTGCAGGCGGGCCTGTGGTGGTTCCTGCTGCCGGTCGCGGTCACCGTGGGGCACCGCATGATCCCCTTCTTCAGCGTCTGCGTGCTGCCGGACTACAAGGTCTATCAGCCGAAATATACCTTGCTGCCTATGTTGTTATTGCTGGCATTGCACGGCCTGCTGGAGCTGCTCACGCTGCCGCGCTGGTTGTGGGTCGCCGATCTGCCGCTGCTCGCGCTCACTCTGCTGCACACCTGGCAGTGGCAGTTGCGGCGCAGCTTTGCCGTGCGCCTGCTGGCCATATTGCATGTCGCGTTTCTCTGGCTTTCCATCGGCATCGCGCTGTATGCGGCGCAAAGCCTGGCCCTGTTTTTCAAATTCGATCTGCTGCTCGGACGCGCGCCCCTGCACGCAGTCGCCATCGGTTTTCTGCTGTCACTCACACTGGCGATGGCGAGCCGCGTGACGCTGGGACACTCCGGACGTGAACTCGCCGCCGATACCACTACCTGGGTATTGTTCTGGGGGCTGTCTGGTGTCGCAATATTGAGAATTGTCGCCGAATTGCCTTTCGGTCCTCATTTCAATCTTCTGGCGGCAGTGAGCTGGCTGATTATCGCCGGCCTCTGGAGCGCCAAATATGCACCCATCTACCTGCGCCCAAGAGTCGATGGAAAACAGGGCTGACTACCATGAGCAACCACCGAGCCACAGGCACAAAGGCCACCACACCACACACGCCGCACCATGTCAGGAGTACCGCCATGCACACCAAAGAACGTGATACCTGCTGTCCCACGCCGCGCGGTTCGTCGCGCCGGAAGAGCAATGTGGTGGAGTGCGAGTCCTGCGGACTCTATGGCATGTGCCAGGTCGCCGGACTCGATGCGCCGGTACCGGACCTTATCGATGAAATCGTCGGACGGCGCGAACCCATCGCCATCAACCAGAACGTCATCACCGCTGGTATGCCCTTCGGTGAAATCTATGCGGTGAAATCAGGCTCGTTCAAGACCTATGCAACCCTGGCCAACGGCGACCAGCAGATCATCGACTTTTATTACCCCGGCGAGCTGATGGGACTGGAAGGCATGAGCGAGCGCGTCTACCCTCTTTCGGTGGAAGCGCTGGAGGCCAGCAGCGTATGCCGTCTGGACTTTTCCAAGCTGAACCTGCTTGGCGAGCGCATGGGAGAGTTTCAGCAACAACTGATACTCGCCTTGAGCCGCCGGGCGCGCCAGGATCAGTGGGTGCCGCTGCTGATGGGAGCACAGAACGCCGAACAGCGCACCGCCACATTCCTGCTCAGCCTGTCGGACCGCTTCGCGGAACACGATCTTCCCAGCCTGCGTTTCAAGCTGCCCATGTCACGTCATGACATCGCCAACTATCTCGGCCTGGCCGTGGAAACCGTCAGCCGCATGTTCCAGCGCTTCCAGTCCATGGATCTGCTCGAAGTGCACGGGCGTCATGTCGAGTTGCGGGACATCGATGCATTGCGCGTAATCGCCGGACTGAACAGCATCAACGGAAGCTGATATGACACTGCAACACGCGGACTAATTGCGCATTGTCATAATTAATACCCCTTTCTTTGCTACTTATAGCGTGTGATTTAGAGGCGATAAAATTTTTTACTGATCCAATTGATACACATCAAGGCCGTGGGTCTTATAGCTGAGTAAAAAAGTCACAGAACAACCAAGGACTTTGTTACAGACTTTCCACAACCCGCAGGGGGCAAAAAACCATGTCAAGGAAACTGAAGCTAAGCAAGACCCGCTACGCCGTACTATCCGCATTACTCGCTGGTGGGGCAGCGATATTCAGCGGCCACGCCGCTGCCGCCGATGCCGCACCCACTCTAGCGGAAGCGGATTTTGAACGCGCCAAACTGCTGTACTTCCAGCAGTGCGCGGGCTGCCACGGCGTGCTGCGCAAGGGTGCCACCGGCAAGAATCTGGAGCCGGCCAACACCAAGAAGCTGGGCCAGCAGCGCCTCGAACGCATCATCTCCTTCGGCACCGAAGGCGGCATGAACAACTTCGACGGCATCATGTCGAAGGCCGACATCAAAATGCTCGCCACCTACATCCAGATGGAGCCGCCGGTTCCGCCCGAGATGTCCCTGGCCGACATGCGCGCGCGCACCAAGATCCACGTCGATCCCAAGGATTACCCCACCAAGCCCCTGCATGGCCGCAACTGGGAGAACTTCTTCGTCGTCATCGAGCGTGACGTCGGCAAGGTCGCGGTCATCGACGGCGACAAGCATGAAGTCATCACCCACATCCCCACCGGTTACGCCGTGCACGTGCTGAAGGCACTGGAAGCCCACCAGACGCTCAAGCCGGAAAACCCGAAGGACGTCGGCCGCTTCTGGTACACCATGGGCCGTGACGGCAAGCTGACCAAGATCGACCTGTGGCAGACCCCGGACAAGATGCTGGTGGCCGAAACCCAGATCGCCTATGACGCCCGCGACGTGGCCGTGTCCGGCGACGGCAAGTACGTGGTCGGTGGCGGTTACTGGCCGCCGCACTTCGTCATCGTCGACGCCAAGACCATGAATCCGCTCAAGGTGGTTTCCTCCCGCGGCGTGAACGTCGATGGCCAGTACGTGAACGAATCCCGCGTTGCCGCCATTTACGACACCCCCATGGCGCCGACCTGGCTGGTGAACATGAAGGAGCTGGGCCAGACCTGGCAGGTGGACTACTCCGACATCGACAACCTGCGCATCGACAAGATCGACAATGCCAAGTTCCTGCATGACGGCTTCTTCGATCCCACCGGCCGCTACTTCCAGATCGCCGCCAACGCCTCCAACAAGATGGTCGTGATCGACTCCAAGGAGCGCAAGCTGGAAGCGATCATCGACACCGACAAGCGTCCGCATCCGGGCCCGGGTGCCAACTGGAACGATCCCAAGTGCGGTCCGGTCGGCGGCACCTCGCATCTTGGTGTAGGCAAGCTCACCGTGTGGGGCAATGATCCTGCCAAGCACAAGAAGGACGCCTGGAAGATCTGCTACGAAGTGCAGACCGACGGCCCCGGCCTGTTCGTCCGCACCCATCCGAAGAGCGACTACGTCTGGATCGATCAGACTCTGCATCCCGAGCCGGAAATCCAGCAGTCCATCAAGGTCATCGACAAGAAGACCGGCAAGGTCGCCAAGACCATCCGCCTGACCAACACGGAAGGCTACGTCGCGGTGCACTTCGAGTTCAACGCCGACGGCAGCGAAGTCTGGGCCTCGGTATGGAACCGCAAGGACTCCAAGACCGACAACGGCGAAATCGTTGTGTTCGATGCCAAGACCCTCCAGGAAAAGAAGAGGATCAAGGGCCTGTTCGCGCCCACCGGCAAGTTCAACGTTCACAACCGCAGCCACCACGTGACCTGATGGCGTAAGGTGTCAGACAAGGCGGGGTGAGCAATCATCCCGCCTTTTTTCTGAAAAAAACCAGTGCCTATGTCCGGGGGAGAGTCGAAAAATGGACAACTTAAAACCAAAGAATCCCTTCTTTTCGCGCAAAGTGCTGTTCGGTGCAACCATCGGCGCGGCACTGTTTTTCATGGTGGTCGGCGTCATCTTCTGGGGCGGCTTCAATACCGTCATGGAAGCCACCAACACCATGGATTTCTGTATTTCCTGCCATGAGATGGAACAGAACGTCTACCAGGAATACAAGCACACCGTGCATTTCAGCAACCGCAGCGGCGTACGCGCCGTGTGCTCCGACTGCCACGTGCCCGATCCCTGGGTGCACAAGGTGGTACGCAAGATTCAGGCGAGCAACGAGGTCCTGCACAAGGTGCTGGGTACCATCGACACGCCGGAGAAATTCGACGCCAACCGCCTGCGCCTGGCGCGCAATGTGTGGAAGGCCATGAAATCGACCGACTCGCGCGAGTGCCGCAACTGCCATGACTGGGATTCCATGAATCCGGAGAACCAGAAGCAGCGCTCGGCCAAGCAGCACATCTTCGCCATGGAACAGGGCCAGACCTGTATCGACTGCCACAAGGGCATCGCCCACAAGAAGGCCCACAACCTGTTGAGCGAAGAGGAAGTGGAGGCGCTGGAGAAGCCGAATCCCGCCTACAAGCGCGAACTGCCGCCGCAATGGGTCGCCTTCCGCGAGAAACTGAATGCGCCGGCAGCCACCCCGGCACCCGCTCCGACTGCGGCTGCGCCCGCGGCTGAACCGGCCCCGGCCGCCGCACCGGCACCGACCCAGGCCGCAGCCGCTCCGGCTGCCAAGGCGCCGGCCAAGACCGCCGCCGCCGGTGGCATCAAGGTCGACTGGAGCAAGGCCTCCAGCCGCGACGTAATGCTGTTCTATCCCGGTCAGACCTCCATGGAGTGGACCCTGACCGGCAGCAAGCACGGCGGAGCCCGCGTCTACAAGAAGGCCGGCGATCGCTGCTTCGCCTGCCATGAGGGCGAACAGGAAGCCATGGGCACCAAGATGGTCACCGGCGAAAAGGCCGAGACCACGCCCATCCCCGGCAAGCGTCCCGGCGTGCCGGTGCAGATTCAGGCCACCCACGACGGGCAGCATCTGTACATGCGCTTTACCTGGCCGGATACCGCCCACGTGCCGGTCCCCTTCGTCGACGGCGGCATGATGGACAAGGAAAACGCCGTGAAGCTGGCCATGATGATCGCCACCGACGACGTGCAGGAAGCCGCCCAGGCGGGCTGCTGGGGCACCTGCCATCACGATGCCAACGACATGCCCAATGCGCCGGCCGGCTTTAGCGCCACCAAGTACATCGCCGAGAGCCGCACGGAGATCTCGACCAGCGATCCCATGGGCGGCTGGGACAAGCGCAAGAGCGAAGCCGACATCGCCGCTGAACTTAAGGCCGGTCATTTCATGGACCTGCTGCGCTTCCAGGCAGGCAGCGGCAAGTCGGAAGACGGCTACATCCTCGCCGACCGCGTCATGGACGGCGGCCAGGGTGTGGAATTCGTCGGCGAGAAGCAGGGCGACAACTGGGTGGTGAGCATGAAGCGCAAACTGGCCTCCTCCACCGCGGGCGACGTCAGCCTGGCAACGGACCAGTTGTACAACATCGGCTTCGCCATACACGACGACCATACCAACGGCCGTTTCCATCACGTGTCACTGGGCTACAAGCTGGGCTTCGACAATCCGGAAGCCGAAATCAACGCAACCCGGCAGTAGCGAGGTTGGCCAACTAAAATTGATTTCGGTCAAGGTATCGCACCATCGCGGAGAGCATCCTGCAAGCGTGTGTAGCGGGAAATCCGGGCCGCCGCTGGGCGGCCCGGAAATCTCCAGGGAAGGGAAACGAACGAGGTGGTTGTCATGCGCCCACTGACATCCTTGAGCCTTACCCTCATCCTGCTGCTCGCCCTTGGCGGCGCAGCCGCCAAAGACAATGTCGTGATTGTGGAAATACGCGACTTCACCTTCACTCCCCACGAACTCACCATCAAGCCCGGTACCACCGTCCGCTGGGTCAACATGGAAAAACGCCAGTACCACAGCGTGTGGTTCCGCGACGCCGGCGAGAAGGTCAGCGACTACTTTTTTCCCGGTGAATACTACGAGCGTACCTTCGATACCGAGGGCGACTTCCCCTATCTCTGCGAACCGCACATGGATGAGATGAGCGGCGTGATTCATGTGGTGAAATAGCCATGCTGAAATACTCCCTGCCCCTGCTGTTCGGCACCCTGCTCCTGGCGGGCACGGCGCCGTTGCAGGCCAGCGCCGAGGTCACCGCGACGCGGCAGAAGGAGTTGCTGCATCTGCTGCGCCACGATTGCGGTTCCTGTCACGGCATGACCCTGAAGGGTGGACTGGGCCCCGCCCTGTTGCCCGACGCGCTGGCCGGCAAACCTGCCGCCACCCTGGAGGCCACCGTGCTGTACGGCCGTGCCGGTACGCCCATGCCGCCCTGGCGCGGCCTGCTCAGCGAGGAAGAAGTTGCCTGGCTGGTCGCCATCCTGAAGCAAGGAGTCCCCGATGCGCATTAAGCTGCCTGCCCTGTTGCTGCTGACGCTGGTGCTGGGCGGCTGCGCCACCAGCCTGCGCGGAACCGGCGATCTCGGCCTTATCATCGAGCGCGCCGACGGCAGCGTCCTCATCGTGGAAAGCAGCAACCGGCAGAAGCTGGGACGCATCGAAGGTCTGGGCGATCTGTCCCATGCCTCGGTGGTGTATTCCCGCGACGAACGCTACGCCTATGTCTTCGGCCGCGACGGCGGCCTGACCAAGGTGGACATGCTGCGCCGGCGCATCGCCGCCCGCGTGATGCAGTCCGGCAACAGTATCGGCGGGGCTATTTCGCAAAATGGCCGCCTGGTGGCGGTGGCCAATTACCAGCCCGGCGGCGTCAAGGTATTCGACGCGGACACCCTCGAGCTGCTGGCCGACATTCCCGCCGCCTACGGCGACGGCAAGTTCTCCAAGGTCATCGGCCTCGAAGACAGCACCGACAACCGCTTTGCCTTCAGCCTGTATGACGCCGGTGAAATATGGACTGCCGATCTGAGCGATCCGCGCCGGCCGGTGATCCAGAAGTTCCGCGACATCGGCCGTCTGCCCTACGACGCCCTGATCAGCGAGGACGGACGCCACTACATCGCCGGACTGTTCGGCGAGGACGGCCTCGTCCTGCTCGATATGTGGCACCCGGAACAAGGTGCGCGCCGCATCCTCGATCACTATGGCCGCGGCGAACAGGCCCTGCCGGTATACAAGATGCCGCACCTGGAAGGCTGGGCCCTGAGCCAGGACCACGCCTATCTCCCGGCCGTCGGCCGCCATGAGCTGCTCATCGTCAATCGTCACGACTGGAAGGAGGCCGGGCGCATCGCACTTTACGGCCAGCCCGTATTCGCCATGGTCCGCCCGGACGGACGCCAGGTGTGGGTCAATTTCGCCCATCCCCACAACGACACCGTGCAGGTGATCGATACCGTGACGCACAAGGTCATTGCCACACTCAAGCCGGGCAAGGCCGTGCTGCACATGGAGTTCACGCCGCGCGGCGAACACATCTGGCTTTCGATACGGGACGAGGATCGGGTGGACGTGTACGACACCACCACCCTGCAACGGATCGGCAGCATGCCCGCACTGAAACCCAGCGGTATCTTCTTCACCGCCCGCGCACACCGCATCGGACTGTAGGAGAACGTCATGCACCGCAGCCGACGCACCGAAACGCTGGAACTGGGCACACTGGAACGGCGTCTGCTCAACGACTTCCAGCACCACCTGCCGCTCACCCCCGCGCCTTATGCCGCCATTGCCGAAAAGCTAGGCACCAGCGAGGAGGCCGTGATCGCGGCCTTGCAGGAATTGCAGGGCGCCGGGGCCGTCAGCCGCGTCGGCGCCGTATTCCGCACCCATCGCGTCGGTGCCAGCACGCTGGCGGCAATGGCGGTGCCGCCGGAGCAACTGCAACAGGTGGCCGATCTGGTCAGCAGTTATGACGCCGTCAATCACAACTATGAACGTGAGCACCGCATCAATCTCTGGTTTGTCGCCACGGCGGCCGACGAAAAGCAGCTGACACAGGTACTGGAAGACATCGAACAGCGCACCGGCATCGCGGTGATGGCATTGCCCATGCTGGAAGACTTTCACATCGATCTGGGATTCGACCTGAAATGGACATGAACGCCCTGCCCCGCACCACCGCCGACAACCTGACCGACGCCGATCGGCGCCTGGTGGCCGCGATACAGCATGGTCTGCCGCTGGTGTCGCATCCCTACGCGGTACTGGGCGACCAGTGCGGCATGACGGAGGAACAGGTGATGACCCGGCTCGCCGGCCTGCTGGCCGACGGCACCATCAAGCGCCTCGGTGTGGTGGTACGGCATCGTGAGTTGGGCTATCGCGCCAATGCCATGGTGGTATGGGATATCGCCGACGACAAGGTCAGCGAACTGGGCCATTGCATCGGCCGCTTCGAATTCGTCACCCTCTGCTACCGCCGGCCGCGCCGCCTGCCGGCTTGGCCCTACAACCTGTTTTGCATGATCCACGGCCAGGATCGCGATGCGGTGCTGGAGCGGGTGCGGCAGATCGAACAGCACTGCCAGATTGCCGACGTTCCCCATGAAGTTCTGTTCAGCCGCCGCCGCTTCAAGCAGCGCGGCGCCATCTACGCGCCGCTGCAGCCAGGGAGCAGCACCTGATGGACGACATCGACCGCGCCATCATCAACGCCTTGCAGGACGGCTTTCCCGTCTGCGAACGGCCCTATGCCGCCGCCGCGGAAAAAATCGGCATAGACGAAGCGGAGCTGCTGCGGCGCCTCGCGGCGCTGCGTGAGCAGAACACCATCAGCCGTTTCGGGCCACTGTTCCATGCCGAGCGTCTCGGTGGAGCACTGACGCTGGCGGCAATGCGCATCCCGCAGCAGGAGATGGAGCGCATCGTCGCCCTGGTCAACGCCCATCCGGAGGTGGCGCACAACTACGAACGCGCCCACGTCTTCAACATGTGGTTCGTACTGGCCACCGAAACCGAGGCCGAACTGCTTGCCGTCATCCAGACCATCGAGGCCGAGACCGGTTATCCGGTATACAACATGCCCAAGCTGGAAGAGTATTACCTCAACCTGAGGTTCGCGGTATGAGCGCAGCGACCCTGCTGGCCCTGCCCGATGCCGTCGACCGCGCGCTCATCGTCGCCACCCAGGCCGGGCTGCCGCTGGTGCCGCGCCCCTATCATGAGCTGGCGGAAAAACTTGGCATCGGCGCCGACGAAGTGATGCAGCGGCTGACCCGCATGCAGGAACGCGGCGTCATACGCCGCATAGGCCTGGTCCCCAACCACTACGCCCTCGGCTACACCTACAACGGCATGACGGTGTGGAACGTGCCCGATGAACGCATCCACCTCCTGGGCCCCAGGCTCGGCGCCCTGCCCTTCGTCAGCCACTGCTACCGTCGGCCACGTTACCTGCCCGACTGGCCCTACAACCTGTTTGCCATGGTCCACGGCCGCAGCCGCGCCGAGACCGACGCCCAGGTGGAGGAAATCGCCCGTCTGCTGGGCGACGACGATCGCGGCCATGCCGTGCTGTACAGCACGCGCATCCTGAAAAAAACCGGGCTGCGGCTCGCCGGACGCGGAGACTGAAACCATGTTTCGCCTGTCCCAGTTCATGCAGCACCTGCTCAATCCCGCGCCGCTGACTCCGGCACGTCAACCGTCCGGCCCGGTGGTGATCTGGAACCTGATCCGGCGCTGCAATCTCACCTGCAAGCATTGCTACGCCACATCCGCCGACAAGGATTTTGCCGGCGAACTGTCTACGTCCGAGGTCTACACAGTCCTGGACGACCTCAAGGGATTCGGCGTACCGGTCCTTATTCTCTCCGGCGGCGAACCCCTGCTGCGCCCGGACATCTTCGACATTTCGCAGCGCGCCAAGGCCATGGGGTTTTACGTCGGCCTGTCCACCAATGGCACCCTGATCGATGAAAGCAATATCGACGCCATTGCGGCGGCCGGATACAACTATGTCGGCATCAGCCTGGACGGTATCAAAACCACCCACGATCACTTCCGCCGCCTGGACGGTGCCTTCGAACGTTCGCTGCATGGCGTCCGCCTGTGCCGCGAACACGGCATCAAGGTGGGCCTGCGCTTCACCCTGACCCAGGACAATGCCGCCGAGCTGCCGCTGCTGCTGTCCCTGATGGAGGAGGAAGGCGTCGACAAGTTCTATCTGTCCCACCTCAACTACGCCGGCCGCGGCAACCGCAACCGGCGTGACGACGTCTATCACCGCGCCACCCGCGCAGCCATGAATCTGCTGTTCGATCGCTGCCTGGACGAACAGCAGCGCGGCATCCACCGCGAGTATGTCACCGGCAACAATGACGCCGATGGCGTGTATTTCCTCATGTGGGTGCGCGAAAACTTTCCCGAACGGGCGGAGGAGATCGAGCAACGCCTGGCGCAATGGGGCGGCAACTCCTCCGGCATCAACATCGCCAACATCGACAACATCGGTAACGTCCATCCCGACACCATGTGGTGGCATCACACCCTGGGCAATGTGCGCGAACGTCCCTTCTCCGCCATCTGGCAGGACACCAGCGATCCCCTCATGGCCGGTCTCAAGCAGCATCCCCGTCCGGTGCAGGGCCGTTGCGCCGCCTGCCGCCATCTCGCCATCTGCAACGGCAACACCCGTGTGCGCGCCCAGCAGATCAGCGGCAACCCCTGGGCCGAAGATCCGGGCTGCTACCTGGAAGACGACGAAGTACTCCCGCTGACTGCTGAATCGGCGCAGCGAAAGGCCTGTTCATGAGACACCTGTTTTCCCTGGGACTGGCGCTGTTGTCGTTCAGCGCCGTTGCCGAAATGCAGTCCGCTCCCCAGCTGTTTGCCAAACACTGCGTCAGCTGCCACGGTGCCGAACGGCTGGGCGGCATCGGCCCAGCCCTGCTGCCGCAAAACCTGAGCCGGCTGCGCAAGGCCGAGGCCGCCGAGGTCATCGCCCATGGACGCACGGCCACCCAGATGGCCGGCTTCGCCGCCGTTCTGTCCGAGACGGACATCAAGGGCCTGGTGGAACTCATCTATACGCCTCCGGCGGTCATGCCGCGATGGGGGATCGAAGAGATTCGCAGCAGCCGCCTGCAACACACCCGGGCCGATGCCCTGCCCGACACGCCGCGTTACCAGGCCAATATGCAGAACCTGTTTCTGGTGGTCGAGCTGGGCGACCACCACATCACCCTCCTCGACGGCGACAAATTCGAACCCATCCACCGCTTCCCCACCCGCTACGCCCTGCACGGCGGTCCCAAATATTCACCCGACGGGCGCTTCGTCTATCTCTGCTCCCGCGATGGCTGGGTAAGCAAGTACGATCTCTACAACCTGACCCTGATCAGTGAAGTACGCGCCGGCATCAACAGCCGCAACATCGCCGTCTCCGCCGATGGCCGCTACGTGATGGCCGCCAACTATCTTCCCCATAGCCTGGTGCTGCTCGATGCCGACACGCTGCTGCCGATCAAGGTATTTGAAACCGTCGGCAGGGACGGTACCAGCTCGCGTGTCAGCGCGGTCTACACCGCCCCGCCACGGGATAGCTTCATCGCCGCGCTGAAAGACATTCCGGAGGTCTGGGAAATCAGTTATGCCGATCGACCGCCCGCCGGCTTCGGCGGCTGGGTGCACGACTTCCACAAGGAGCAAAGCGATGAAGTGGTACGCCCCTTCCCGCTACGGCGCATGTCCACCGAAGGCTATCTGGACGACTTCTTTTTCGACCACGAATACGAACACCTGATCGGCGCCTCACGCGACGGCGGCGGCCAGGTACTGGACATGTACATCGGCCGCAAAATTGCCGACCTCGATCTGCCCGGCATGCCACACCTCGGCTCCGGCATCACTTTCATACATGAAGGGCGCGAAGTTCTGGCCACGCCCAATATCAAGGAAGGTGTGGTCAGCATTATCGACCTGAAGACCTGGCAGACCATCAAGCGCATCGATACCCTGGGCCCCGGCTTCTTCATGCGCAGCCACGACAACACACCGTACATGTGGGTGGATGTCTTTTTCGGCCCCAACAAGGACGTCATGCACGTCATCGACAAACGTACGCTGGAGATCGTCAAGACGCTGAAACCGGCGCCGGGTAAAACCGCCGCCCACGTCGAATTCACCCAGGACGGCCGCTATGCACTGGTCAGTATCTGGGAGATGGACGGCGCCCTCGTCATCTACGATGCGGCGACGCTGGAAGAGGTGAAGCGCCTGCCGATGAAAAAGCCGTCAGGCAAATACAATGTGCACAACAAGACCACCTACAGCCGCGGCACCAGCCGGTAACGGACGGTTCACCGCCGCGACCCAATACCAAACATCTGCCGCGGAGACGCAGAGACGCAGAGACGCAGAGATCATGAATATGGCGTCTCAGCACACTTGCGGGAGGCCCGGGCTGTACTTTAGGCCTGTTTTTCCGGAATGAATTTTTTTGCTCTCGCCAAGACGCCAAGAACGCCAAGGGAACAGGAATCGGATCGTGGACATTGCGGTGCGGATTCATCGGGAGGTTGGCCCCGGTCTGCATGAAGCATGGGGATCGCCTGCACCGTCAATCGGCTTCGCGAAGAGAGAGCCGTTGATTCCTTGGCGTTCTTGGCGTCTTGGCGCGAGAAAATGTCTTCTCTGTGCGCCCACAGATTCTGCGGAGGAGCCGAACTTATTTCCTCTGCATCTCTGCGTCTCTGCGGTAGAGGTTTGGTCTTACTCGCAGTAGGCGCGCAGCTTTTTCACATCGTGAATCTGCACGCTCAGACCCTTGACGCTGATCAGCCCCTGATCCGTCAGCGAGTGCAGGATGCGCGACAGCGTTTCCGGTTGCACCGACAGGCGGGAAGCGATGATGTTCTTGGCGGCCGGCAGAGACACTTCGGCCTCGCTCTCGGCGTCCTTCGGTGCCTGCCCCACCAGATAGTTGACCAGGCGCAGGGTAGCGTTCTGCAGCGTCAACGCATCAATCTCGTTCAGGCGATGATGCAGGCGTACGCTCATGTCCGCCATCACACGGAAACAGGTATCCACTGACTCACGCAGCACGCTGAGGAAATTGCGGTTGTTGATGGCGTAGAGTTCCGCCGGCACCAGGGCCTGCGAACTCACGGGAAAACGCTGTACATCCATGAACATGACCGCCTCGGCAAAACACTGTCCGGGGCGGATGATCTCGATGACTTTTTCGTTGCCGGTAGGCGACAGGCGGTACAGCTTGATCTGGCCGCGGCGCAACATGAAGAAACGATCGGCCGGTTGCCCCTGGGTAAACAGATGCTCGCCTTCGGCCAGTTGTATCAGCTGTATGCCTTCTTTGATTTTCGCCAGTTGATCGTCGCTCAAGCCGTTAAACAAGGCATGAGCACGCAATTCCTGATCTGAAATGATGGCCTGATCCATGCCTGCATTATGCAAACTGCCATCGGCAGATGCAATGCCTGAGCAAAAAGCTAATACAAATGCCGCAACAGCTTTCGGGAATGAGCGCGAATGAGGTATGGGAGGCCAGAATTTGCCCAAAATGCAGACGATAGTCACGACCCAAGTGGTTTTCTTGGCACGCTTGGCGTCCTGGCGAGAGTCACATTCTTCACCGCAAAACGTCTGCTGTTCGAAGTTAACGAGAGAGTTGGTCGGGGCGAGAGGATTTGACCGTTGCGCCGGGAGCGCAACGGGACAGCCGCAGGCTCCCCGCAGGGGGCAGGCCAGGGATGGCCTGCATCAACCCCGACTCCGTCAGTGGACGGAGGTTTGCGAAACGTTACCGCAGATGAATTTCCGGGAGAAATTGAAGTTGGTCGGGGCGAGAGGATTTGACCGTTGCGCCGGGAGCGCAACGGGACAGCCGCAGGCTGCCCGTAGGGGGCAGGCCAGGGATGGCCTGCGTCAACCCCGACCACGTCGTGGGCGGAGGAATGCGAAACGATCCGAACGGATAACTTTTGGAAAAACGGGAATTGGTCGGGGCGAGAGGATTTGACCACCGCGCCGGGAGCGCGGGGGGACGACCGCCAGGTCGCCCGCAGGGCGCAGGCCAGGGATGGCCTGCGTCTACCTTCGGCCACGTAGTGGTCGGAGGTTTGCGAAACGATCCAATGGATTGAATTGAGAGAAATACAGATGTTGGTCGGGGCGAGAGGATTTGAACCTCCGACCACTTGCACCCCATGCAAGTGCGCTACCAGGCTGCGCTACGCCCCGATTGGGATAAAGCTGGAACTACAGAAGGTCCGCCATGCGGAAGGCGCAAATCATACATGAATGCGCCACGGATAGGAACATGCTCAGCGCTTGAGTATCACCAGAATTTCTTCCAGCTCGGCGCGCAAGGTCTGGAGTATGTGGGGGTCCACGGCAACGGCCTGTTCCGGTGATACTTCCTGCTCGAGCCGCTGACGGGCACCGCCGATGGTAAAGCCCTGTTCATAGAGCAGGCCGCGAATCTGACGAATCATGACCACATCGTGGCGCTGGTAATAACGGCGATTGCCGCGGCGCTTGACCGGCTTGAGCTGGGGAAATTCCTGCTCCCAGTACCGCAGCACATGCGGCTTGACGTCGCACAGCTCGCTCACCTCACCAATGGTGAAGTAACGCTTGCCGGGAATGGGCGGCAGTTCGTTATTGTTGCTGGGTTCCAGCATAAGCCTCAACCCTCGCCTTCAGTTTCTGACCCGGGCGGAACGTCACCACGCGACGGGCCGTGATTGGAATTTCCTCACCGGTTTTGGGGTTACGTCCCGGACGCTGCTTTTTGTCGCGCAGGTCGAAATTCCCGAAACCGGACAGCTTCACCTGGTCGCCGTTCTGCAACGCGCCACGGATTTCCTCGAAGAAGATCTCGACGAGTTCCTTGGCCTCACGCTTGTTGAGCCCGAGCTCCTCGTACAGGCGTTCGGCTATTTCGGCTTTGGTCAACGCCATTTCCCGCGAACCTCAATCTCTCAGGGTTGCACCAAGTTCGGCTTTGAGCGCCGCCAGGATATTCCCCAGCGCGGCGTCTACCTCAGAATCTGTAAGGGTGCGCGAATCAGCCTGCAAGGTCAAGCCCAAAGCGAGACTTTTTCGACCCGAATCAATACCTTTGCCAGTATAAAGGTCAAACAACTTTAACTCCTGCAAAGTGTCCGGGGCGGAACGGCGGATGACTGCCAGAACAGCGTCAACCGGCTGTGAATTGTCGACAACGACGGCAATATCACGACGAACGGCAGGGAAACGGGATAGCTCCCTGAAACGGGGCAGGCGTCCCTGCAACAGGGGTTCCAGAGCCAGTTCGAACACCAGGGCTGCCCCAGCCAGGTCCAGCCGGTCGGCCACCGTCGGGTGCAGGGCGCCGATCCAGCCAAGGGGGCTGCCGTCGAGATCGATGCGGGCCGACTGTCCGGGATGCAGCGCCGGGTGGGGGGCGGCGACAAAGCGCGCCTGCCCGTTTACACCGGCCAGGGCGAGGATCGCCTCCACGTCGGCCTTCAGGTCGAAGAAGTCCACCGGGCGCGCCGTCTCGCCCCATTGCTCGGGCTGCACGGTTCCGTAGACCAGGCCGGCAATAGCCCGCTCCTGCCGCAGGCCGTCCGGCCCCGGCAGGAAGCGCAGGCCGGACTCAAACAGGCGCACCCTTCCCTGCTGGCGATTGGCGTTGTAGACCAGGGCCTGCACCAGCCCGGCCCAGAGGGTGGTGCGCATCACCGCCATTTCGGCGGAAATGGGATTGGCCAGCGCCAGGGGTTCCAGCTCAGGCGCCAGCATTTTCTGCACGTCCGGGGCCACGAAACTGTAGGTGATGGCCTCCTGGAAGCCGCGAGCCACCAGCAGGCGGCGCAATTGCTCCAGTCCCAGCTGCCCCTCCCCCACGGCATCCATCTGCATGGCGGCGACGGGGCGGGTGCTCGGCAGCTGGTCATAGCCGTGGATACGTGCCAGTTCCTCGATCAGATCCTCTTCGATGGCGATGTCAAAGCGCCAGGCGGGCGCGGTGACGCGCCAGTTGTCGCCGTCGGCGGCCACGTCCAGCCCGAGGCGGGCCAGGATGTCGTTCACTTCGGCCCTGGGCAGCTCGATCCCCAGCACCCGCTGTATGCGTGACGGACGCAGCGTCATGGCCGCACGCTGCGGCAACTCCGTCTCGTGCAGCACTTCAGTCACCGGGCCGGGCACGCCGCCGGTGATTTGCACAAACAATGCCGTAGCCCGCTCCATGGCCTCGCGCTGCAACAGAGGCGACACACCACGCTCGAAACGGTGCGAGGAATCGGTATGCAGGCCATAGCGGCGCGCGCGTCCCACGATCGCCTGCGGCGCAAAAAAGGCGCTCTCCAGGAAAATATCCACCGTGGCATCGCCCACCGCGGTCGCTTCGCCGCCCATCACGCCGGCCATGGCCTGAGCACCCTTGCCGTCGGCGATCACCAGGGTCTCGCTATCCAGTTCCACCTGGCTGCCGTTGAGCAGGACGAGAGTCTCACCGGCGCGGGCACGGCGCACCTCGATACCGCCGTGCAGCTTGCCCAGGTCGAAGGCATGCATGGGCTGGCCCAGTTCGAGCAGCAGGTAGTTGGTGATATCCACCGCCGGACCGAGACTGCGCACGCCGCTGCGGCGCAGGCGTTCCACCATCCAGGCCGGCGTCGCCGCCTGCGGGTTGATGCCGCGGATCACCCGGCCGACATAACGCGGACAATCGGCGGCGGCGGTCACGGTGACCGGAAAGGTGTCCGCGCACGCCGCGGCCACCGCCGCCATGGACGGCACGGTGACGGCACAGCGGTTGATGACACCGACCTCCCGGGCAACACCGGCAATGCTCAGGCAATCGCCCCGGTTGGGCGTCAGTCCCAGCTCAAAGGTCACGTCATCCAGTTGCAGATACGCGCGGATATCGGTTCCCACGGGCGCGTCGCCGGGCAGCTCCAGCAGGCCGTCCGAGGTTTCCGCCAGCCCGAGTTCCTTGGCCGAGCACAGCATGCCGAAGGATTCCACGCCGCGCAGCTTGGATTTCTTGATTTTGAAGTCACCGGGCAGCGCGGCGCCGATGAGGGCCGCCGGCACGCGCAGTCCGGCGCGGACATTGGCCGCCCCGCAGACGATGGTCAGCGTCTCCGCACCGACATTGACCTGGCAGACGCGCAGCTTGTCGGCATCGGGATGCGGCGCCACCGCCAGCACTTCGCCGACCACGATGCCGGTAAAGGCTCCTGCCACCGGCGCCATGGCGTCCACTTCGAGACCGGCCATGGTGAGCTGGGCCGACAGGGTGTCGCTGTCCACCGCGGGGTTCACCCACTCCCGCAACCACTGTTCGCTGAATTTCATCGGAACTGCTCCAGAAAGCGCAGATCGTTTTCGAAGAACAGGCGCAGATCGTTCACGCCATAACGCAGCATGGCGAGACGCTCCACGCCCATACCGAAGGCAAAGCCGGTGTAACGTTCGGGATCGATGTCCACCGCCTTGAATACATTGGGATGCACCATGCCGCAGCCGCCGATCTCGAGCCAGCCGGTGTGTTTGCAGGAGCGGCAACCGGAGCCGCCACACATGACGCACTGCACGTCCACTTCCGCCGAGGGTTCGGTAAAGGGGAAATAGGACGGGCGGAAACGCACCTTGAAGTCACCTTCGAAGAAGTTGCGCAGGAAGTCGTCGAGGATGCCTTTCAAATCGGCAAAGGTAACCTGCTCATCCACCAGCAGCCCTTCCACCTGGTGGAACATGGGCGAATGGGTCTGATCGTAATCACAACGGTAGACACGGCCCGGCGCAATGATGCGCAGAGGCGGCTGCTGCTTTTCCATCTCCCGAATCTGTACCGGCGAGGTATGCGTGCGCAGCAGGGTGCCCGCATTGAAGTAAAACGTATCGTGCATGGCGCGCGCCGGGTGCGAGGCCGGAATGTTGAGCGCCTCGAAGTTGTGGAAGTCGTCTTCCACTTCCGGCCCTTCGGCCACGGTGAAACCAAGCTGGAGAAACAGCGCCTCGATGCGCGACAGCACGCGCGTCACCGGATGCAGCCCGCCGCTGCACTGGCCGCGGCCCGGCAGGGTGACATCCACCGACTCGGCAGCCAGCCGGGCATTCAGCGCCGCCGACTGCAGACTGTCCTTGCGCGCCTCGATGGCCTCCTGCACTTCTTCCTTGGCGCTGTTGATCAGTGCGCCGACCTTGGGCCGGTCTTCCGGCGTCAATTGGCCGAGCTGCTTCATGCGTTCGGTCAACACGCCCTTCTTGCCCAGATAGTGCACACGCACCTGGTCCAGTGCCGGCAGATCCGCCGCCGCGGCCACCGCAGCGCATGCCTGTTGCACCTGTTGCTGGAGTTCGTCCTGCACGGTCATTACCCCGTCTGCGGCCCATCGCCGCGTGTCGGATTGAGAATTCGTTGTCTGCGGGCCACCCGCAGCCGTATGCAATTCGGCCGCTGAAACAAAAAGGGGAAGGCCGCCGGCCTTCCCCTTTTCGTCAAGCGCCTCATGCGGACAGGACGACGCATGGGCGTCGCCTGTGCCGAAGAAACACTTATGCCGCCAGGCCGGCCTTTGCCTTCTCCGCCAATACGGCAAAGCCGTTCTTGTCGAAAATGGCGATGTCGGACAGCACCTTGCGGTCGATCTCGATACCGGCCTTCTTCAGGCCGTTGATCATGCGGCTGTAGGACAGACCGCACTCGCGGGAAGCCGCGTTGATACGGGCGATCCACAGGGTACGGAACTGACGCTTCTTCTGGCGACGGTCGCGATAGGCATACTGACCGGCCTTGGTGACCGCCTGCTTGGCGACGCGGAACACATTGCGACGCATCCCATAGTAACCCTTGGCCTTGGCCAGGACCTTCTTGTGACGCGCACGCGCCACTACACCACGTTTTACTCTTGCCATTTATCCTTACCTCACTTAGGCGTAGGGCATCAGACGGGACACCATACGGGTGTCGGCTGCTGCAACCATTGCGTCATCACGCAGCTGACGCTTGCGCTTGGTGGTCTTCTTGGTAAGGATGTGGCGCTTGAACGCCTGGCCACGCTTGAAACCGCCGGCGGTGGCCTTGAAACGCTTGGCCGCCCCGCGCTTAGTCTTCATCTTGGGCATTACTCTAACTCCGCATTTATCGGTTAATAGTCAAGTGCACGTTTTCGCACTGGCAGCCGCGCAAGACTGACAGTAGTGCACCCCGCAGGCCGTACTGGCCTACTTTTTCTTCTTGGGGACGATAACCATGACCATCTGACGGCCTTCCAGACGCGGGAACTGTTCTACCGTTCCCACCTCGGCGAGGTCCGCTTCGATACGCTTGAGCAACTTCAGCCCAAGCTCTTGGTGGGCCATCTCACGACCGCGGAACCGCAGCGTGATCTTGGCCCTGTCCCCGTCTTCCAGGAAACGCACCAGGTTGCGCAGTTTTACCTGGTAGTCTCCCTCTTCCGTCCCTGGTCGGAACTTGATCTCCTTGATCTGAATCTGCTTCTGCTTTTTGCGGGCGGCATGCTTCTTTTTGTTTTCCTCAAAAAGATACTTGCCGTAATCCATGATGCGGCAGACAGGCGGTTTGGCGTCGGCAGCCACTTCCACCAAGTCCAGTTCCGCCTCTTCCGCAATCCGCAACGCCTCAGCGATGGAAACGACGCCTACCTGCTCGCCTTCCGTACCGATGAGACGCACCTCGGGAACAGTGATCTCTTCGTTTAAACGGGCGCTGCCCTCAGCGGGACGCGCCGGACCTGTTCTGCTGTTGATGCTCTATTCCTCCAAAAAAGCGCGGCCGCGGCTCGCGATCTCAGCGGTAAGTCGCTCGGCAAACGCTTCCAGCGTCATGCTGCCGAGGTCCTCACCACCGCGCGTGCGCACGGCCACTGCCTGTTGTTCCACCTCGCGGTCGCCGATGACCAGCAGATACGGCACTCGCTGCAGGGTATGTTCGCGGATTTTAAAGCCTATTTTCTCATTTCTCAAGTCGGACTTGACCCGGACGCCGCGGGCGGCCAGGGCTCGCTCCACCTGTTGCACATATTCGGCCTGGCGATCGGTGATGTTCAGCACCACCACCTGCTGGGGGGCCAGCCAGAGGGGGAAGACGCCGGCGTAGTGCTCGATGAGGATGCCGATGAAGCGCTCCATGGAACCCAGAATGGCGCGATGCAGCATCACCGGCACCTGCTTGCTGCCGTCCTCGGCGATGAAGTGGGCGCCCAGGCGCTCCGGCAGGTTGAAGTCCACCTGCAGGGTGCCGCACTGCCAGACACGGTCGAGGCAGTCGCGCAGGGAGAACTCGATCTTCGGGCCATAGAAAGCACCCTCGCCCGGCTGCAGGTCCCAGGCCAGGCCCTGGGCGTTAAGTGCCTGTTCCAGCGCATGTTCTGCCTTGTCCCACACCTCGTCCGCGCCGATGCGCTTGTCCGGGCGGGTGGAGAGTTTGACCTCGATGTTCTCGAAGCCGAAGTCGGCGTAGACCTGCATCACCAGGGCGATGAAGGTCGCGGCCTCCTCCTGTACCTGCTGTTCGGTACAGAAGATATGGGCGTCGTCCTGGGTGAAGGCGCGCACGCGCATCAGCCCGTGCAGGGTGCCGGAGGGCTCGTTGCGGTGGCAGGAACCGAACTCGGCCAGGCGCAGCGGCAGGTCGCGGTAGCTCTTCAGGCCCTGGTTGAATATCTGGATGTGGCCGGGGCAGTTCATCGGCTTGACCGCGTAGTCGCGGTTCTCCGAGGAGGTGGTGAACATGTTGTCGCGGTAGTTCTGCCAGTGGCCGGACTTCTCCCACAGGGCACGGTCCATCACCATGGGGGTCTTCACCTCCTGGTAGCCGTTGTCGCGGAACACCCGGCGCATGTACTGCTCCACCGCCTGCCACAGGGTCCAGCCCGGGGCATGCCAGAACACCATGCCCGGCGCCTCCTCCTGGGAGTGGAACAGGTCGAGCTGGCGGCCGATCTTGCGATGGTCACGCTTTTCCGCCTCTTCCAGGCGGTGCAGGTATTCCTTGAGCGCCTTCTTGTCGCCCCAGGCGGTGCCGTAGATGCGGGTCAGCATCTCGTTGTTGGAGTCGCCGCGCCAGTAGGCGCCGGCCACCTTCATCAGCTTGAAGGCCTGCAGCTTGCCGGTGGACGGCACGTGGGGACCGCGGCACAGGTCGACGAAATCGCCCTGCCGGTAGAGCGAGATGTTCTCGCCGTGCGGGATGTCGGTGATGATCTCGGCCTTGTAGGCCTCCCCCATGTTGCGGAAAAACTCGATCGCCTCCTCGCGCGGCATCACCGAACGCTCGATCTTGAGGTCCCCGGCGGCGAGCTTCTCCATCTCGGCCTCGATCTTCTCCAGGTCTTCGCTGGTGAAGGGGCGCTCATAGGCGAAGTCATAGTAGAAGCCGTTCTCGATCACCGGACCGATGGTGACCTGGGCGGAGGGAAACAGCCGCTTGACGGCCTGGGCCAGCAGATGGGCCGTGGAGTGGCGGATGATATCGACGCCCTCCTCGTCACGGCCGGTGACGATGGCCAGCTGCACGTCATGGTCCAGGGTGTGGGAGGTATCTACCAGCCGGCCGTCCACCTTGCCGGCCAGCGCGGCCTTGGCCAGGCCGGGGCCGATGGCGGCGGCGACGTCCAGTACGGTAACGGGGTGGTCAAACGGGCGTTGGCTGCCGTCGGGAAGGGTAATCGTGGGCATCAATGTCTCCAGTGGCGGCCTATACGAGGGGCCGCGTGCTACTCCGGCTTAAGATGGCACCACAGGGTGCCTTGATTGGGGGGCGCCTGACGGCGCAGGAAAGGGCGCCATTCTAACGGATTGACTTGCGGATACAAGCGGCAATGTTCACAACGGGGACTCCGGTGTCAGCTCCCGGTAGCCGTGCAGATCGCCGGCGAGGTGCGGGCTGTCGATCCGGCACAGGGAAAAGACCGCCTTGGAATTGCTGACGGCGATCACCGCCGCCTCCCGCGCCACCAGGTCGACCGCCGCCAGATCCACCCGGCTGCGCGCCACCCGCAGGGCGTAGTCTCCGTGCAGCTGCACTGCCGTCATTTTCACGTCCGAACCGATGACATCCACCGCCAGCCCTTCGCCGCCGATGCGGCTGTGTTCGATGTTGACCCGCGACTCGAACACATACAGTTCACCGATCTCGGCGTTCTGTATGCTCACGTCGCTGCAGTGCCGCAGTTCCAGGCGACTGTAACGGCCCTCGAACCGCACGTTGCGCTGCCGCTCGCAGCGCCCGATGCGCTCCACGTCCCCCTCCGGTTCATAGGCGATGGGGGGCGGCGGCAGGGCATCCTCCAGAAAACCCAGCAACAGGCGGTTGAACACCTCGGGCCTGTCGCTCATGGGCACATGGGCCGCGCCGTCGATGAGTTCCAGCCAGCTGTGCGGCAGGCGCTGCCGCAGCACCTGCGCGGTGCGCAGGGGGGCGACGTCGTCCTCCGTCCCCCACAGGACCAGCACGGGGGCCTGGACCCTTTGCAGGAGAGGGGTGAAATCGGCCTCCACCAGGGCCATGGCGCTAATCTGCCGCTCGCCGCCCACTCCCTCGACGTAGGAGTTTTCCGTCACATCCTCGCTGTCGAAGGAAGAGTTCACCAGTCCCTCGAGAAACTTGCCGGCGAAGCTCTGCAGCACCTCCGACGACCAGCGCGATTCACCGTCGTCTCCGTGCAGCCAGTTGCCCACCAGAAACTTGGTATAGGCCAGGCGGTGCAGTATCCCCGCCACGTCTGCCACCACCAGGCGGCTCACCCTCTCGGGATGCAGCGCGGCATAGTTGAGCGCCACCGCCCCGCCCATGGAATGTCCCACCAGCCGCAGTGGCGAACGCGCCCGCTGCTGCACCAGGAAATGCAGCGCCGTCGCATAGTTTTCCGGCGTGTACTGCTGCGGACCGCCGTCGGACTGGCCGAAGCCCGGCAGGTCGACGGCCAGTACGTGGTAACGCTGGGCCAGCGCCGGGATCTGCAGTGCCCAGTCGTCGGCGCTGCCGCCGATGCCATGGACCAGCAGCACGGTCACCTGGGAAACGGGGTTGGCCTCGTAAAAGCACAGCTTGCCCTCGAACACCGGCTCGTCCACGCAGGTGCGCGGCAGCTGGGCCGCGGCCGTGCCGCTCGCCAGCACGGCGGCCATCACTAATAGCCAGGGCTGCAACATCCTGTTCGTCATCAACTTCCCCATTGGGTTTAGGGATAAGCATTGCTACCATGGGCAGCCGGCCGCCACTGCGATCGGGATCACAGGTGCGGGGCGCTGCCTGGCTACGGCCCGGAGCCTGTAACCGCAGTATCAAGCATAGCGCGGCAACCCGCCGCGTCATGCAGGGATTGCGCCGTCCGTACGGCGCTACACCAATAACCAACAAGGAGAGATAAATGAAGAAGCTGTTTGCCATCGTGCTGCTTGCCGGCCTGTCCCTGGCCATCGCCACCGGTTGCCGTACCTCGACCCCGATCTACAACGTCCAGGACGCCACCATAGTGACCAATAGCGACAAGCCTGCCACCGCCACCGATGTGAAGAAGGCGATTCTGCGCGCCGGCACCAGCCTGGGCTGGAACATGAAGGAAGAGAAGCCCGGTCACATCATCGGTACCCTGCACCTGCGCACGCACATGGCCCAGATCGACATCAAGTACAGCCCCAGCAGCTACAGCATCACCTACCGTGACAGCCAGAACCTGAATTACGACGGCACCAACATTCACGGCAACTACAACGGCTGGGTACAGCGCCTGCAACAGAACATCCAGTCGCAGATGAACCTGATGTAACTGGAAAGACGGCGCACGTTCCGGGGGGAACGTGCGCCGTACTCAGTTTTCAATACGGGCCGCTTCGCGCCACACCCGCCACAGTCCCTGCGGATAGAAACCGCGCGCCGCCAGCTTGCCCGCCACCATCAGGACGATGCGCGTAATGTCCGCCACCGGCCGGAAATGGCTGGGACGCGCCCCGGCCTGGTATACCGTGGCGATGGGCACGGCGACACAGTCGAAACCGCGCCGCACCGCATCAATCAATATCTCGCTTTCGAACACGAAACCGCCCCGTTCGCGCAGGCGCGGCACGTAGTCACGCAGCAGCTCCGCCGGATAGAGACGGAAACCCGACTGGCTGTCGGCGATGGAGCGTCCCGCAGCCCAGGAAATCCAGAAGTCGGCCACGCCGTTGGCAACGCGCCGCGCGCGCGGCGCGCTCTGCCGATCGCGCAGCCGCGCTGCAATCACCACCGTCCGCGGCAGACGCGCCGCCACCGCCAGCAGGCGTGGAATATCCTCCGGCGCGTGCTGGCCGTCGCCGTCGATGGAGATCACCGCCGCAGCGCCCAGGGACAGCGCGTGCTGCATGCCGCGCCACAGGCTGGCGGCCTTGCCGCTGTTGCGCTCGTTGCGCAGCACGGTCACGTCGAGGCCGTCGAGTTGGGCCACGGTGTCATCACGGGAACCGTCGTCCACCACGATCACCGGCCCATGGACCAGGGCGCGCTCGGCCACCGCGCGGATGGTGGCCGCCTCGTTATAGGCGGGGATCACGATCATGGCTGCGATGGAACTCATGCCATGGCCCCGTTGATGCCGATGATCTGGCCGGAGATGTAGGCGGCCCGTTCCGAGACGAGAAAGGCGACCAGATCGGCCACCTCCTCCGGCTGCCCGGCACGCTTCATGGGCACCAGGGTCTTGATGGCGTCCCTGTCGAACACCTCCCCGGTCATGGCGCCGGCGATGATGCCCGGCGCCACCGCGTTGACGGTGACGCCGCGCGAGGCCAGTTCCAGCGCCAGCGATTTGGTGGCGCCGTGCAGGCCCGCCTTGGCCGCGGCATAGTTGGCCTGGCCGCGATTACCCATCACGCCGGCGATGGACGACAGGCTGACGATGCGGCCCCAACGCGTCGCCATCATGGGCAGCAGCAGCGGCTGGGTCACGTTATAGAAGCCGTTGAGCGAGACATCGATTACCTGCCGCCACTGCGTCTCCGACATGCCGGCCAGCGGCGCGTCGTCGTGGATGCCGGCGTTGTTGACGACGATCTGGATCGGTTCGCGCTCCGCCTCGGCGGCGAGGATCTCCCGGCATTGCGCGCCGTCGGTCACGTCGAACAGCAGGGGCACGGCACGGCCGCCCGCCGCGACAATCCCGGCACATACCTCTTCGGCGCGCTGCGGGTTGCTGTTGGCGTGCACCAGCACCTCGATGCCGTCAGCCGCCAGGCGGCGGCAGATGGCGGCGCCGATGTCGCCGCTGCCCCCGGTCACCAGTGCCCGCGTCATTGCGCTTCCCCCCCCATCGTCACCACCGTCACCCGTGCCTCCACCAGCAGTTGGTCATTGCCGTGTACCTCGATGCGGTACACCAGGTTGCCGCCGTCGGCCAGCAGGCGCGCGGCGCTCACCCGCAGCGGCCCGTCCACCCCGTCCAGCCGCGCCGCATGCAGATGCACGTCGCGCAGCGCCGCCAGGTAGCCGGCGGGCAGGGCCTGCCCGGCGCGGCGCGCAAGCAGCCCGCC
>PGZL01000025.1 GCA_002840095.1 Gammaproteobacteria bacterium HGW-Gammaproteobacteria-1
CGCCTCGATGTTGCAGCCCGGGGTGTGCGCGGCCGGGAAGAAGTAGACCACCACCGGGCCGTGCTTGAGCGCGTCGGCGAGCTGGAAGGTAAACGGTTCCCCGGCGAGGTAGGCCGGTGCGCTGAAATCGGGTGCTGCAGTGCCAACCTTAAGCGCAGCAAAGGACGGCGCCGCAAAGGCAAGGGCGGCGACGAGCGTGAGGGTGGCGTGCTTCAGGCGTGAGGTCATGGGGGCTCTCCAGCAGGCGGGGCTTACAGCTTACGCGTTTTCGTTGGTGCTGGTAATTACGACAGTACAACTAAACGAATCCGATTTTCCGCGTGGTCTGACCTTTCTCTCTCAGGGTTTGCCGAAGGATTGTCACCGCGTCAGCGATAGAACTCACCGGAGCAATCCGGTGACGTCGCTGCAACTGGGCAAGATCACCTGGCGTAATCCCATCGAGTTCGTCAAGCGCCTTCTTTAGTGTCTGGTTGTCAGGCATGGCTATCTGAACGTCGGCCAGCCATCTTTTCAGCATCTCCATCACCTGATCAAGCCGCATCGCGCAAATTCGGACATGCAGATCAAAGCGACGCAATGCCGCAGCGTCCAGTGCGTGCGCCAGATTGGTGGTGCCGATGAAGATGCCGTCGAAGGCCTCCAACTGAGTCAGAAATTCGTTGACCTGGGTGACCTCCCATCCATACCTTGCCTCGCGGCGATCACGCAAAAATCCGTCGATCTCGTCGATCTGCAGGATCGAGCCAGAGCGGCTCGACTCTTCAAACGTATCTGCCAGTTGTTGCTCCATGACACCCAACAGCGGGCTTTGAATATCCGATACCCGCTTGAGAAGCAGCGGCCGATTCAAGCGTTCCGATAACCAGTGCCCAAATGCAGTCTTGCCTGTACCCGGCGGACCGGATAGGCAGATACGGCCAATGCCGGTATGGGCCAGGCCGTCTGCAAGAGCAAGCAGATCGTGGTCGGCATTGCATAACGTCGGGTCATAGCAGTTGCCCGAATGGTGTGTGTTGGATCTTGCCACCGTGGGCTCGCAGCGTGCACGCAAGACGCCGTTCAAAACGGTTTCCATCACGATTGCAGCAGGTATATCGACTGAAGCAACATGACGAGCGACGTTGGCTGCTCGCGTCACTGCTGCCGGGGTCAATGTCCCGCAGCGGGCAATGCGAAGCGCCTGATTCTCGGTCAACAATCCGTCGGCAGTGCGTTTGAGCAACTTCAGGCGCCCGTCCAAGGACGGGGATGACAATTTGGCGACCAGATCGAATCGCCTCAAAAATGCTGGGTCCATTCCATGGATGCGATTGGCAATCCACACCGTCGGCACGGGTGTCTCCTCAAGCAACGCGTTCACCCATGATTTTGAGGTTTCCGCAGTCGATGGTTTGCCGATGAAACTGCTGCCATCGTTGAACAACGCATCGACTTCATCAAACACCAGTAGCGTGCGTCGGCGTTCAAGCATGCGCTGGGCGATGGCCGTGTTTGCGAGCCTGGTCGCGTTATCCAGAGGCTCACCTCCCTCGCCGCTTGATGACACATTGGCACACGCTACTCCCGCAGCCTTTGCAAGCGTGCGGCTCAGCTCTGTTTTGCCTGTGCCCGGTGGCCCATAGATCAACAGGTTGACGCCAATACGATGATGCTGAACAGCGTCACGAATCAGACCGATCGCAACGTCAAGCTGAGGCTGAAAGTGTGTGTAGTCCGTGGTCTGCAGGGTCGCTGCGGGCGCCTCACAGAAAACCCCGTTCAATAACTTTTCCAGTTTGGTCACGCGTGTTCGTACCAGCATCAACAGCCCGTGATGAACAATCTGCATCATCTTGGGCAATGGCCAGCCATATTCGATGCGCATCAAGCCGGCCCGTTGCAGGCGTCCCGCTTTGGCCAATGCATTGCGTACGGCTGTGGCGCGACGTCTGAGTACCGCTTCCATCGCCTCTTGGGTATACATGCCCTGATCACTCGCGTGCGCGATTGAAGCGAGTAGTGGATTGGTTTTCAGCAGTAATGCGAAGGCCAATACTTCTTGCTCGGTTGCTGAAAGCGGAAAGTGCCTGGCCAACAATGACAAGTTGGATGCCAGCACTCGCGGCAGCACGTAGCGCCCGACCCGTGCTTCCATCTGATTCAGCGTTGTGCTGAGCAGGATCCGCAGGCTGTCAGTCAGTTCCTTGTTAGGGCGCGCCGGGAAACCTGCAAGGCCAAGCCTGTTCAGCAGTTGGTTGCGTGTCCCAATGGCGTGAGTGTCCTCGAGAATTCGTGTTGCGCCAGTCCGCACCAGTAGCCGTAACAGCCACAGCGTTTCAATGCTGCGGCCGTTGACCGCGCAGGGCAGAGCATCAGGGAGGATAGATTCGGACGGTGTGGCCACGATTGGACTCCGCAACAAGATGAGTCCATCGTCGTGCTCTGTGCGACACCGGGTGTCGCACAGATCGGTAGTATGGGCAGGGATCGAGCAGTGGGGTGGGTACGATGCGCACGGACAGCAATCACGCCTTGATGCGGCAATTGAGCACACTGCGGGCCATCCCGCGCTGGCCGGCACGCGCGACAGTGGCGGAGTTGTGTTCCACGTTGCTCGAACAGGGCTACACCGTGTCGAAGCGCACCGTTGAGCGCGACCTGCATGCGCTCTCGTTGATGTTTGAGATAACCGCAGACGAGCGAAGCAAGCCGTATGGCTGGAGCTGGATGAAAGATGCCAGCTTTTGTTGTATGCCCGGGTTGACCCCTGCGCAGTCAGTCGCGTTGATGCTCGCACGCGCTCATGTGGATCACTTTCTACCGCAGAATTTGCAACGCGAATTGGCGCCCGTGTTCGAGTCCGCCGAACGTGGATTGATGGCAACTGGCTGGCGCGACTGGCATCGGCGCACGGCGGTGTTACCCAGCGCCATGGCGCTGATACCGCCGCGTATTTCAACGGAGGTCATGGGGCGTGTGCAATCCGCGCTTGCGCAGGGTGTTTGTATCGAGGCGGATTACCGGAGCAAAGGTCAGAATTCGGCCAGGAAGCTACGCATCCATCCCTTGGGGATGCTGTCGCGCGGACCAGTGCTGTATTTGGTTTGCACCGTGTTCGACTACCAGGATGTGCGGCAGCTTGCGATGCATAGACTGGCAAAGGTGGCGTTGTTGGCAGACCGCCGACGCGAGCCAATGGGATTTGATTTTTCCGCGTACGTCAACGGCATCGGAACTACACTTGGTGCGAGCGGAAGGATATTGCTGGTCGCTCGATTTACCCGCGCGGCGGGCGAGCACTTGCTTGAATCGCCGTTGTCGCGTGACCAAACCTGGGAAGTTGTAGAGGACGGTGAACGCGTCGAAGTTACCGCAACCGTCGAGCATGACGATCATCTCGAATGGTGGCTGCTTGGTTTCGGCCCACACGTCGTGGTGTACGAGCCGCCTGCGCTGCGGGCGACGCTAAGTGATCGGCATCACCTTGCCGCGTTGCAGTATGACAACATGATTTCAAAATAAACCACGAGAAGCAAAACACCAGCTGATTAGTGTCGAACCTCAGCTGTGACGCGCTGTGAATCCTTTTCCCACAGGGAGAAGGTGGCCCGAAGGGCCGGATGAGGGTGCGGCGCAAGGAAATTACCGTCACCCTTACGTTGAACCCTCACCCCAACCCCTCTCCCGGGGGGAGAGGGGCAAAGTTGGCTGAGGTTCGACACTAATCAGCTTCCCAAGTCCGCAAAACGCGGGTCTGAAGATCTAGAAAAAACAAAGACATACAGTTTTGTTTCTTGAGAGGAAACACCATGAGCGCAGAATATATTGCCGATTTATGCAGGCGACACCTTGAGGATCAACTCACAAAAAGTGGCTCCATTCTCTACAGCGCGGCGGCCACGCTGAAGCCTGGCCGCATCTATCTGCTTGGGTTGAATCCCGGCGGAGATGAGGGGTTGCCGCTGGAATCTGCGATCGACGAGTTGCCCGGCAAGACATCCAACGCCTATATCGATGAAGCATGGGAACAACGTGGATGTTCATATAAAGAGGGACAGGCCCCGCTTCAGGACCGTGTGCGATGGTTGGTGGAGGTAAGCCCATTGGCCGGGAAGCTTGAGGAAACCTGCGCCAGCAATCTGATTTTTCGACAAACGCATGATGCAGGCGGGTTGGAATTCCAGAAAGAAGGCGATCGTTATTGGCCGATCCACGAAAAAATTCTCGAAATCGTCAACCCGAGCGTGATTATCTGTTTTGGCAACTCAGCACGTTCACCGTATGCTTTTTTGCGCGACAAGCTGCAAGCAGCGGAGCGCGAATCCGTACCCGCAGGACATGGGAACTGGAGACTTCGATCGGCAGAGGTTCGGTTATCAAACGGGAAACGATCTTGTCTGCTCGGCATTCCGCACATGAGCCGCTACAAGCCGAACGGTAAAAAAGTGGTGTGCGAGTGGATCACGCGCAACTGCGCGGCGCACATCTAATCCGCTAGTCCGGGAACGGGTTTTTGGAGCGGAGGATCGTGCTCAAGACGGTTCCGATGCGCGCTCACCCGCACCGGCATCTCCTTGTATAGCGGAGTGTTTGTATGCGCCGCGTAAACGCCGGCAGCGATCAGGCCGCTGGCCTCGGGGAAGTAGGCGGCGACGCAGCCCCGGGCGATGTCACAGGCGTGGGCACTGAAGCCGCTGACACGTCGCACGTGGCCATCATCGACGAGGGTTTCGATATCGACCTTGTCGCCATCGCCAAGGCCGCGTGCGGCGAGGTCATTGGCGTGCATGAACAGCACACGGCGATCACCGCGCACGTCGCGGTAACGATCATCGGCGCTGTACACAGTGGTGTTGAACTGGTCGTGGGCGCGGATCGTCATCAAGGTGAGCACGGCATCGCCGTGTTGCTTGCGCTGGCGGTGTTCCAGCGGCGCTGTGCGGCGGCGTTGGGCAGGGTGAATCGGCCGTTGGCGGCGAGCTTGTGGTTGTAATCCTTGAAGCCGGGGGTGACGCCATGCTGACAGTGCTCGATGCGCTCGCGCAGGGCGGCGTAGTCGTCCGCCAGTTCCAGCCACGGCACCGCCGGGGCGCAGCCCAGCGCATGCGCCAGTTGCGCCACGATCGCCGGTTCACTGCGTTGATGTTCGGTGATCGGTGCCTGGATGCCGTGCGAGGCACGCACGTTGCTCATCGAATCCTCGGTGGAAATGCACTGCTCACCGCCCTGGCGCAGATCCTTGTCGGTGCGCCCGAGGGTGGGCAGCAGCAAGCCGACCCGGCCGGGATGGCAGTGGCTGCGGTTGAGTTTGGTAGCGATGTGCAGGGTGAACTGGCAGCGCTCCAGCGCTGCCTGCACGCGCGGCGCGTCGGGTGCGGCGACAGCAAAGTTGCCGCCCAGTGACAACAGCGCCTGCACCTTGCCGTCGAACAGACCCTCAAGCACGCCAGCGGCATCACGGCCGGCATCGCGGCACACCGTCAGGCCGGGAAAGGTGGTTTCCAGATTGTCCAGCCACGCTTTCGACACCGTGGAGGTGGCGCCCATGGTGCGGTCGCCCTGCACGTTGGAATGGCCGCGTACCGGCACCACGCCGGCACCGGGGCGGCCGATATTGCCGCGCAGCAGGGCCAGGTTCACCACCTGCTGGATCGTTGCCACTGCGTCGGGATGATGGGTGAGGCCCATGCACCAGGTGATCATCGTTGCCGGTGCCGCAGCATAGCGGCGGGCGATGTCGCGCAGTTGCGCCTCATCGAGGCCCGAGCGCGTGGTCAGGTCATTCCATTCGCAAGCGTCGAGGTCGGCGAGCAGCGCGTCCAGGCCTTCGGTATGCGCGGCGATGAAGGCGTGATCGAACACCGTGCCCGGTGCCGCGCGTTCGCTTTCCAGCAGTGCCTTCATCACGCCTTTGAGCGCGGCCAGATCGCCGCCAATTTGTACTTGATAGATTTCATCGGCGACCGCGATGCCTTGATTGCGCAACAGCTCGCCCACGTTTTTCGGGTCGGAAAAATGACTGAAGCCACGCTCGCGCAGCGGGTTGATCGCCAGCACCGTGGCGCCGCGTTGTTTGGCGTCATACAGCGCCGCCATCATCCGTGGGTGATTGCTGGCCGGGTTCTGGCCGATGACGATGAACAGGTCGGCCTGCTCGAAGTCTTCCAGCGAGCAGGTGCCCTTGCCGATGCCGATGCTGTGCTTGAGTGCGTAACCCGATGGCTCGTGGCAGAAGTTGGAGGAGTCGGGCAAGTTGGGGCTGCCGTAAGCGCGCGCGGCCAGTTGCCACAAAAACGCGGCTTCGTTGCTGCTGCGGCCGGAGGCATAGAACGCAACGGATTCCGGCGCCAGCGCCGAGAGCTCGCGCACGGCCACGGCGTAGGCTTCATCCCAGTCAATTGCACGGAAGCTGCCGCTGGCCTTTTCGTATAGCACCGGCGTGGTCAGCCGGCCCTGGAACTCCAGATCAAAATCGCCCAGTGCCTGCAATTGCGCCGGGGTCTTGCCATCGAAGAACTCAGAACCCACTGCCTTGCGCGTCATCTCCCAGGCGATCGCTTTCTGGCCCTGCTCACAACTATCCAGCATCGGTTTGCCGGCCTTGTCGGGGAATGCGCAGCCGGGGCAATCGAAACCACCGGGAAGCTTGTTGGCGTGTGCAAACGCGCCGAGCAGCTTGAGCGGGATCTGCTGCTGTGCAAACGCGCGCACGCTGCCGCTGATCGAGCCACGGCCGCCAGCGGGGTTTTGGTTACGGATGGATTTGCGGTTCATTAGCGGCGGCCTGCGGGTATCGAACCTGGACAGGTTACAACGCGGTGTCGTTGCCTGGTGCGCGAGCGCGATCCAGGACTTGGCCAGCCTTGGCCATCGGTGATGTCGGTTGGGATGTCTACTCCCTGCGTAACGAGATGATCGGGTCGACGTTCGAAGCCTTTCGCGCCGGCAGGTAGCTGGCCAGAATTCCGATCGCGAGCATCGCCATCGGCATGACGATGAAGGTGGTGAGGTCGCGTGGCTGCACGCGGAATAGCAGGCTGTCGAGCACATTCGAAAAAAGTGTGGCTATGACGATGCCGATCAGCGCACCTGCGGTGACAACTCGCGCGCCTTGTGCCACTACCATCATCCGGATATGTTTCGCGCGTGCGCCCAGTGCCATGCGTATGCCGATCTCACGCGTGCGTTCGGCGACGATATAGGACAACACGCCGTACAGCCCGATTGCCCCCAGCAGTAGGGCAAGCCCTGCGGCAAGGCTCAGGGTAAGTAGGGTAAAAGTCACTTGCGCGGTCGAATCACGCACCAGCCCAGCGAGCGTGAACTCGCGGTACATCGGTGCTTCCGGAGCCACTTCGCGAACAAGCGCTCGGACATCGGCCGCGATGGTTTCGGCACGTGTGGATTTGACAACGTAAGCTGGCGATCCGAGCGGGCGGCTAAGCTCCGGAGTCGGCCCTACCAGAGGCAAGTAAAGCAGCGCCTCCGGCTCGCTGGCAAGCCCATCCTGCCGCACGTCTTCGACTACGCCAATGACGGTCTCCCATTCCACCTGTCCCGTGCGGCGTAGGCGTTGGCCTAGCGGATCGCGGCCGGGCCAGAGTCGGGCGGCAACCGATTGGCTGATCACGACATTGCCGCGAGTGGTTTCATGGTCGTTGGCATCGAAGTTGCGCCCCTGAATCAGGGCGATGCCCATGGTGCGGAAATAGTCACCGGCCGAGTAGGTGTACTTGACCAATACCCCCTCTTCCGAGGTGGCACCGATACCCTCGGTGCGCACTGATACGGTTGCGGTGCTTTCATTGAGCGGCACGTTCTCGATCAGGCCGACCGACTGCACGCCGGGAAGCATGTTCAGACGTTCGAGAAAGCGCAGGTGGAAGCGCGCGTACGATTGAGGATCGCTGAGCTCGGTACGCTCGGGCGCGATCTGGAAGGTGAACACATTTTTGCTGTCGTAACCTGGATCGACCATTCTCAGTTCGAAAACGGTGCGTAGCAGCAGCCCGGACCCGATCAGCAGGACAACGGCCAGCGCGGTCTGGCCGGCCACCAGCGCCTGTCTGGGCCAATGCTGGCGTCCAGTCATGCTGCGTCCGCCATCGCGCAGACGTGCCAGATCGGGCGTCGCGGCGCGCAGTGCCGGAATCAGGCCGCAAATGGCCGCTGATGCCAATGCCGCGATGAAGGCGAACCCCAGCATCGCCGGGTCGAGACCAACTTGATCAAGGCGTGGTATTCCTGATGGCGCCAGCCTGACCATCACTGGCACCATCAACACCGCCAGCAGCACAGCGATGGCGCCAGCGAGCACCGCAATCAATGTCGTCTCTGCCTGATGTAAACGAAACAACTGGCGCCGACCGGCGCCGAGGGCGCTACGCACCGCCATCTCGCGCTGCCGCAACTCGGTGCGCACCAACAAGAGGCTTGTGACATTGGCGCATGCGATTAGAAGCACCAGCCCAGCTGCGCCCAACAGTATCCACAGGGGCTGCGCGAACGGGCCAAGCAGTCGTTCAGTCAGTGGCCGCAGTACCGACTGGTATTGACTGATCAGTCGGGTGTAATCGGGTGATCCTCCAAACCGCGCCGGTAATTGCCGGGCAAGCTGGTCGAGCTCGCTGGCGAGCGCTTGCATACTCACGCCCGGCTTCAAGCGCGCCACCATTGGAGTATCGAAATCGCCAACTGACTCGATATCGCTGGCATTTATTTCAAAGGGAATCCAAAGCAACGTGTCGGGGCGCGGGAAGCGGAACGAAGGCGCCATGACGGCGATGATTTCCAGCTTTTGGTCAAACAGATCCAAGGTTTTTCCGAGGATGTCCGGGTCGCGGTTGAACCAGCTTTCCCAGAGATCGTCACTGATCAATACCGTGTTCTGGCCATCGGTTGTGCTGGGTAGTCGCCCGATCAAGGGGTTGACGCCAAGGGTGGCGAACAGTGAGGGCGTCGGGGTAGACATGCGAATCCGTTCCACGCGGTCGCCGACTCGCAGTGTGTTGGTGAAGGAGTTGTATGTCGAGATGTTTTCAATCAGCTTGGAGTGTTCGCGAAAGTGGATGTAGAACTCGGGCGCAGGATCGAACTCTGTGGGGAATTGCGAGCCAGGCGCCGAGGCGGTTATGTCGATCAGGCGCTCGGGCTGGGCGAAAGGTAACGGCTTCATTAGCACGGTGTTGACCACGTTGAACAAGCCGGTGGTTACGCCAATCGCCAGGCTGAGCATGCCGATGGCGATGATCGTGAAGCCCGGTGATCGCCACAGTGACCGTACGGCCAGATTTAGATCGGATTTCCAGTCGGTAATTGCCACAGGTTTCCCCAGTCGGTTTTGCGTCGCGGGATCGCGACCACCATTCCGACTGACATTAGCAATTGGCGTGCCAATTATGTTTTTATAATGTAATCAGTTGTCTGCGTTCGGATCGGTCGCTAATTTGTCCAAAATTGGACGGGTAGCGTCCGGCAATGAACAGCACTCAGTGCAATGTGGCGTCGTTCCGAGGTGCGCGAGAGGGTGGGTAGCCGCAAGCCGGCCTGGCCGGGGCGGCAATGGGTGCGGTTGAGCTTGCTGCTATGTGTGATTAATCCGGCAGCGCTTCAGCACGGCGAGCACGCGCGCTGAAGCGGGTACACCGACACCGAAATTGCCGGCCAGTGTCAACAACGCCCGCACCTTGCCATCAAAACAAGCCGTGACCACCGGCGCGCTTGTTGTTGCGTTCGCGGTTGCGGTTCATTAGCGGCGGCCTGCGGGTATCGAACCTGGACAGGTTACAACGCGATGAGGTTGTCGGCACGTTACGCCGTAGTCACGTTAAGCCGTAGTCATTGTGCTGAATCATGGGAAAGCATATATTCCGACGCGGTTGCCTGGGCGATGAGGTGGTGCCATGCGTATCTTTACAGGTGTCGTCGTTGCCGTAGTTTTTCTGCTGGCTGGATCGCCTGTAGCCGCACAGGAGACGGTCTGGTTCGTGGTCGCGGAGAATCCCATCATCCAAATTGCACACGGTGACTCGTATCTGTTGCCGTTGTCCCGTCCCGAGGACATTGCCGATGCCAGACGGCGAATTGCCGAAGGCCCCGACAGCGGCGTCGGCTCCATTGCGACGGTTACCATTGCGGTAGGTGGTGATGGATTCAACCGCGACGTCAGGGGAGCAGGTACACCAGCCTGGTCTTGGCACGTCATTGGATTCGGTGGTTTTGGGGATTTCGCCATTGAGTTGTGCGACGGCTGGCCCACATTCGTTGAACAGGATGTACAGGCCTTC
>PGZL01000003.1:0-221249 GCA_002840095.1 Gammaproteobacteria bacterium HGW-Gammaproteobacteria-1
CACTGTGCTTGATGGGTTTCACGTTGTTCTACCCATCCTACCTATGTATTTAGGCAGGACTGAAGGCCTGTAGAGGCAAGACCGTAGGATGGGTAGAGCGCAGCGAAACCCATCATGGGTTTGCACTGTGCTTGATGGGTTTCACGTTGTTCTACCCATCCTACATGGATGTCCGCGCCGGGTTGCTCCAGAGCCCATCTCCTTGCCTTAATGAAAATCCCGCGATGATGTCTGCAATTGCCCGAGCAGCTCCGTGCGGTCGATGAGCCGTGCGGCGATGAGATGTATCACGCCGCTTTCCTTCTGCAAACGCCCGCGCACTTCCAACAGCCGGCTTTGCAACACTTCGCGCCGGTAACGCTCCACGCGATCCTTCCACACGATGACGTTGGCCACGCCGGTTTCGTCTTCCAGGGTGATGAAGACCGTGCCGCCGGCGCCGGGATGCTGGCGTGAGGTGACCAGGCCGGTGAGGCGCACCAGGCGGCCGTCGTCGAGTACCGCCAGCTGTTCCGCGGCGACGTTGCCGCTGCGGCGCAGGCGTTCGCGCAGCAGGGCCAGCGGATGGCGGCCGAGGGTGAGGCCGGTGCTGGCATAGTCTTCGACGATATCCTCCGCCTCACTCGGTGTGCGCAGCGCGGGTTGCTCCTCGTCGAAGTGCAGCTGCTCGAACAACGGCAGCGTCGGCTCGCTGCCCAGGGCCTGCCAGCGCGCCTGGCGCCGATGCCCAGCGAGGGAGGCGAGGGCGCCGGCGGCGGCGAGGGCGTCCACGTCGCGTCGCGTCAGCTGCGCGCGCTGCGCCAGATCGGGGACGGAGGAAAACGGGCGCGCGCGGCATGCAGCGGCGATGCGTTCGACGCCGGAGGCGGAAAGCCCCTGCACCAGGCGCAGGCCGAGGCGCAGGGCGAGGTGTGCTTTCATTCCCTCTCCCTCAGGGAGAGGGTTAGGGAGAGGGGGGGGGAAGCCGTTGCTCTCCCCCTCATCCTGGCCTTCTCCCTGGGGGAGAAGGAATGGCTGCGCTGCATCCGGTTCGCCGGTAGCCTCCAGCGTACAGTCCCACTCGCTGTGCAATACGTCCACCGGCCGTATCTCGACGCCGTGACGCCGTACGTCCTGCACGATCTGTGACGGCGCATAGAAACCCATCGGCTGGCTGTTGAGCAGGGCGCAGGCAAAGGCCGCCGGTTCGTGGCACTTGAGCCAGGCGGAGACGTAGGCGAGCAGGGCGAAGCTGGCGCTGTGCGATTCGGGAAAACCGTATTCGCCGAAGCCGAGGATCTGCTGGTAGATGCGCTCGGCGAAGTCGTCGCTGTAACCGCGCTCGCGCATGCCGGCCTTGAGCTTGCGCTCGAACGGTTCCATGCCGCCCTTGCGTTTCCACGCCGCCATGGCGCGGCGCAGGCCGTCGGCCTCGCCGGCGGAAAAACCGGCGGCCACCATCGCCAGTTTGATCACCTGTTCCTGAAAGATCGGGATGCCCAAGGTGCGCCTGAGCACCTCTTCCACCGCCGCGCTGGGATAGGTCACCGGCTCCAGCCCCTGCCGCCGCCGCAGATAGGGATGGACCATGTCGCCCTGGATCGGGCCGGGCCGCACGATGGCCACCTCGATCACCAAGTCGTAAAAACAGGCCGGCTTGAGCCGCGGCAGCATGGTCATCTGCGCGCGCGATTCGATCTGGAACACGCCGACGGTGTCGGCCTGCTGGATCATGGCGTACACCGCCGGATCCTCGGCGGGGATATCGGCCAGGCCCAGACGGCGGCCGCGGTGCCGGGCCAGAAGATCGAGACAGCGCCGCACCGCCGACAACATGCCCAGCGCCAGCACGTCCACCTTGAGCAGGCCCATGGCGTCGAGGTCGTCCTTGTCCCACTGGATCACCGTACGCGCCACCTCAAGGGGCCGCAGCCCGGCGGACTCATCCGCCACCGGGTCCGCATCGGCATGCCCCAGCGCACCGGCCGGACCCGCTTCCATGGCGGCATTCTCGATGGGCACCAGCCGCGCCAGCGGCCCGCGGCTGATGACGAAGCCGCCCACATGCTGCGACAGGTGGCGCGGAAAGCCGCGCAATTCGTCGGCCAGCCACAACACCTGCTGCACCACGGGACTGTCCGGGTCCAGCCCCGCCTCGCGCACCCGTTCCGGCGGCAGGCCCCGGTCCCACCAGGCCAGCACCGAGGAGAGGCGATCGATCTGATCGAGGGAGAGCCCCAGCGCCTTGCCCACATCGCGCAATGCGCTGCGACGGCGGTAAGTGATTACTGTCGCCGTCAGCGCGGCGCGCTCGCGGCCGTAGCGTTGGTAAATGTATTGAATGACCTCCTCGCGCCGCTCGTGCTCGAAATCCACGTCGATGTCCGGCGGCTCGTCGCGCTCCTTGGACACGAAGCGCTCGAACAGCATTTCGGAGCGCGACGGATCCACCGCGGTAATACCCAGGCAGTAACACACCGCCGAGTTGGCCGCCGAACCGCGACCCTGGCACAGAATGTCGCGGCTGCGGGCAAAGCGCAGGATGTCGTGCACGGTGAGGAAGTAGGGCTCGTAGCGCATCGCTCCGATGATCTCCAGCTCGTGCTCCACCAGATCGATCACCTTCTGCGGCACGCCCTCCGGCCAGCGCTGCCCCATGCCGTCGTAGGTGAGACGGCGCAGATACGCCCCGGCCGACTCGCCGGGCGGCACGTCATCGTCTGGATAGTCATAGCGCAGCTCGTCCAGTGAAAAGGTGCAGCGCGCGGCGACGCGCAGCGTTTCCGCCAGCCACTCGGGCCGATACAGCCGCGCCAGATCGTCCAGCGACCGCAGATGCCGCTCGCCGTTGGCAAACAGCGCAAAGCCCGCGTCGGCCACGGTGCTGCCGATCCGGATGGCTGTCACCGCATCCTGCAAGGGTCGCCGCTCGCGCACGTGCATGTGCACATCCCCCGCCGCCGTCAGCGGCAGGCCGCCGTGCTGTGACAACTGCTCCAGCCATGCCACGTGCTCGCGGTCGTGCGGCCCGCGATGCAGCTCCACCGCAATCCAGGCGCGACCGGGAAAGTTATCGCTGAGCCAGCGTGCCGTCGCCAGCGCCCCCTCCCGGCCTCCCCCACCGTCGTGGGGGAGGGAACATGCCTTCTCCCCAGGAGGAGGGGCAGGAAGAGAATATTCCCTCCCCCTGCAAGGGGGAGGGTTAGGGAGGGGGCTGCCATACTCCGGCACCCACAACACCAGGCATCCCGCGATCCCGTCGGCGAGATCCTCCCGCACCAGCGCATATTCCCCCTTGGCGCTGCGCCGCCGCGCCAGCGAAATCAATTGCGACAGATTGCCGTAGCCGTCGCGGTCCATGGCCAGCAGCACCAGCCGGGTACCATCCCCCAGCGTCACCTCGCTGCCGACGATCAGCTTCACGCCATGTTCTTTCGCCGCCACATGCGCCCGCACCACCCCCGCCAGCGAACACTCGTCGGTGATCGCCAGCGCGGCATAGCCCAGCTCCATCGCGCGCGTCACCAGCTCCTCCGCGTGCGAAGCTCCCCGTAGGAAAGTGAAGTTGCTCAGGCAGTGGAGTTCGGCGTAGGAATGCGACATAAGAGATAAGTCTTGTGAAAGTGACGTTCAGCGGGCGATAGGCAGGGGCGGTCCGACGCCGCGGTCGCGAATGCGATTCGCTCCTACGCAACAATGGCCCCTGTAGGAGCGGACCGTGTCCGCGATAGCGCATCGACATCAGCGCCCGTAGGGGACCGCCCAGGCGAAATGCCGAATCCAGTAGAGATAAGCCTGCTCAGTACGGTAGCTGTAGTGCTTGCACCGCAATACGTCACGCACCCGCTCCGAGAGTCGTTGTCCAGTCGTGGCCGTGGGGGTGTCCCTCCTGAGTCATGTCTGAGCCTCCCTGTCGTATATCGCCATATGGTGTATAAATATACATGCATGAAGCGGTCACGCAAGGGATATCAGTGAGAATCACGGCAGGCTCGTATAAGGTGTTGATTCTTATGAGAGCCCGAACCGGGCGACTCCACCGATATCACGCCATATCGGTCAATCGACCGATATGGTTGATATCCGGTAATTTTGCGGTATATTCGCCCATGGGCTCCCGCCAAAGCAGGATGCAACCGCCCGGAATCAAAGGTGTTTCTATGAAATGGAACAATTCATCGGCCGCGATATCAGTCATATGGCCGTCTAATCATCGTTAGAGCCTTACCGAAACCGAACAATCCGCAGAAATTTTGGAGAAACATCATGGGCGAATGGTCCGATTACTTCGAAGACTTCCCTGAGGAAAACCCGGCCAATTGGGTTGACGGTAGGTTTGACCCAGCTGCAGCTGCACGGCAACGCGAAATTGAGAGCGCCAATCGCAAAGTCGCCAAAGACTCAGCTGCATTGCAGAAAGAAATGTTCAAGATGGCTGAGGACGCAAAGAAAAAAGTCAAGGAGAGGCAAGAGGGTAATGGCACTCAATCCACCAAAGACTCAGGGCTCTAACATTGCGCTCAACCTCGCTCCCTCGGTCGCTGGACGCTGCGCGATGAAGCCGCGCAGCGCCGGTTAGCTCTACGTTACGTTCACTAATGAATCAGAGTGTTGAATGAACTGGGAATTAATAAACGGGATCACAGGGATAGTAAGCGCTGTATGCGCGGTTATTGGTATTGGGTATTTTGGTTTTCAAAAAGATAAGCCAGCTCAAGAGGCCGCCATATTAAGCGTGCGAAAGTTGATGTCATTTGTTGTTGCATGCTCAGGTTGGGCACTATGTTGCCTTAGTTTCCTCTGGGTTGCAGAACCCTATGGCTGCTGTCCAATGTCATCGGACTACCAGCATTTCTTTGGTGTAATACTGGGGTTTCCGGCAATAGTAATATTTATGTTTGGCCTTAGCTTGCTGCAAGACCCAAAACGTAACAAGTCAAGCAAGAAGGACGCGCAAACAACGCGCGCCTCTTCTTGAGGCGTTATGTTGTAAGAGCTCTAGATTCTCGACAAGGAACACGAAATGGGAAGAGTTAAAGAAGACTGGATGCGGCATCAAGAGCTGGAGCCAATGCACGAATGGATCGAAGAAAACTACGGTGATGACGCTGGTGAAGAGGGTTCCGAAACCTGGGAAGAAGCAGTTCAAGCATATGATAAGTATTGCGAAAATCTACAACAACAAGAAGATAAACGGCGCTTTGAGGAAGAGACTGAGTGGTATATCCACACTCAAACCCAAATAGGAAAATTTGACACACAAATTCGCAGTGTTCATGAGCTTTTAGAGGTCGGAGTCAGTAGTGAAGCTCAGTTTAGTCTGCTTGTCATGTTGCATGGCCACATCGTGGCGGCAGTAGAATCTTACTTAGCTTCAACATTTATTCGAGAAGTTACTAACTCAGAAGATTTGATCAGAAAACTTATTGAGACAGATCCTGTGTTTTCAGAAAGGACAATTACATTAAAAGAAATATATGAGAAGCATGAAACTCTGAAACTAACAGTTGCCACGTATTTGCGCGATCTTATCTTCCACAATATCGCGAAAGTCAAGCCGATGTATAAAAGTGTTTTGAACTGTGATTTTGGCGATATTTCTTGGCTCTTCGAGGCGGTGAACATTAGGCATCATTGCGTGCATCGTGCTGGACTTGATAAGGATGGAAACAAAGTTGAGCTTTCAAAAGATTCCGTAAGGGAACTGGCAGCTCGCTCTAGTAAGCTCGTACACTTTATCGAAGTAAGAGTCGATAAAATACTTTTTCCTAATGAAAGCTTCTAAACATAACAATTTGTTCAAGTCGTTCGCGTTGCTCACTGGGACGCTCCGCCGCGATGCGGCTCCAACCCCCCTTGACAATGCGTTGGGCGTCATGACCGGGAGATCAATGGGGTCAGAGTCATTGAATTTTTCGGACCACTGATTTCGTGATGTTATGGGCCTAGGCAAATGACTCTGACCCCATCGATTCACCCCATCGATTCACGCACAACGTTATGTGTAAAAGAATATCGAGAAATACAAATGGCATTTAGTGAATTCGAATTAAAAAGATATGAGAAGGTGTTAAAGGCATATATCGAAAGACACAGGCCGCCCGCACACATCCGAAATGAGCTTGATCTCGATTACAGGCAAAAAGGACAAAGCGTAGAAATTTTTGAAATTCGACAGCGCTGGGATAGCAAGAAAGAGAAAATAGAGAATCCTGTTGCAAAAGCAACGTACGTCAAAACTCAAGATGTCTGGAAAATATACTGGCAAAGGGCAGATTTGAAGTGGCATTCCTATGAGCCTCATCCTACTGCCAAGAGCCTAGAGGAGTTCTTGAGGGTTGTTGAAGCAGATGAGTATGCTTGCTTTTACGGTTAAAACACATAACAAGTCACTCCAGCCGACCCAGTGCCGCGTCGCTCCTATCGTCGCTATGCGGCACCGGTCGTCTGAGTTCAATCGTTAGGATGCTCAGGAAAAATCATGAAATTGGAAATTAGCAATGCCAGTGAGGTCATCAACCCTTCAGCGGCACAAATCGCCGATGCCTTGGCAAATCTTCCCGGCGGCAATGAGTCATTTGCCATCCTGTCAATTGATCCACAAACTTACGTGCAGGTTGCCGGCTCGCCTGTGGATGGCTTCACCCTTGAGTATCGTGACGGCAGCGAGGAGAAGCACTTTGAGGCCATCGGATCGCCCATTGACCTCAGGTTGGTCACAAGCGTCTTCCAAAAATACGCAGCTGGAGATGCCAGTTGGCAAAGCCTCGTCTCTTGGCAGCCGTGGACTGCTGGTTCCCTTGGCAGTACGTCGCTTTCCCGAATCACTCTCTTCATTGTTGGCGTTGTGGTTTTGATCGGGGGGCTGTACCTGGCATTTGCCGCCTAACCAGAAAAGGCGGCAGAACAATTTATTTCCGGGTCAGTCGACTGAAAATAGATCTGTCAATTTTTACGTTTGGGTCTGGGTCGGTGGGTAAGCGGCTTTCCTTTCTCGGAGGCCGAGTTTGGTCACTATACAATAAGAGAAAATTGAGATGGATAATGCGAATAATATCTATAGCCCACCAAAATCTGAATTGACGGTAGACGCAACTATCAGACCAAGTATTTGGGTTGTTTTGGTGGTCATTTTTCTTACATTGCTCTTATGCTTGATTCTCCTCCTTGAATCTTCTCTAAGTGCTGGTGTTCCCACGCTGATACCTAGCATATTTGCATCAGTTGTGCCGGCATTTGTTTTTGTTCTTGTTTTTCAAATTTGGAAACGATTTCGAAATTCCCGTTCTAGGTGGAAAATTTATGCGTGGTGTCAATTTTTATTTGTCCTAGGGCAAATCTCGAATTTATTGCAGACGATTGGATCAACTGCATAAACAAAACAGGACAAAAGGGGCGGAACAAAAGGGGGGCGAGGGATTAAAAAAAAGACCAGTAGTCGTGGTTGGTTAAAGTTTAATCCCTCCGTCCCCTTATGCTCATTGGTTGGTTAAAGTTTATCCCTCCGTCCCCTTATGCTCATCGTCCGTTTTATCGGGGGGCGTCAAATGCGGATTTGTTACTTGAGTGTCGTGTGTTGGAAAAGACGTTATGACAGGGGTTGCAGAACGTCTATCTGTTTTTTATTAACAGCGATATTGCTCGCTACGGTAGTGCCCTACGCAATGGCAGATGTTAGGTCTTCCTATAATGAAGACATTAGGATGGTTTTTATGTTGGAGCAAAGTGGGCGTGTGCAGGAGGCTATAACGCTGTGGGAAAAAATGGATAACAAGTACTCCAGCGTAAGTGATGGAAGATATGAGGATGAGCTTGGGAAGCTATATGCTCGGCACAGCAATTATGAGGCTGCCGAGAAAGTTTTTCACAAAGGTTTAAGCAAATCCACAAAATACACAGGAGTGTATTACTCTCTTTTTCTTTTGTTGCTCCAAAGCGAACGTCTTGATGAGGCGATTGCTTTGGTAGACAAAGGGTTTGTAAGGTTCGGGCGATGGCCCGAAGGTCACTTGGCTAAAGCTCAATTGGCGCTTAAAAAAGGAGAGTACGAAAAGAGTATAGTGGAGGCGAAAGAGGCACTTAAATATGCTGAATATTTCCCGGCTATATATAACGTAGCCTACGCGAATTTTAAGCTTGGCCGATACGGTGATTCAGCAGAGGTTTATGGGGATTTGCTTAAAAAAGATCCCGCCTTTTCTATTGATCGAGACGGGGTGGTTATGTATGCACTATCACTTGCTCACACGCGTCGATACAAAGAGGCCATTGATGCCCTAAAGAATCTAGAAAAACATGGTGTAACTGATGGTGATATTAAGATACTAACGAGTGAGATAGAAGATTTTATGGCAAAAGCCGAGAAACGGGGGCAGTACCCTTAAATTGACCCCTTAAATTTGTGAGGAAGGGGGGCGATACCGGTGGACAACATTTCGGAGCGCCTAATTAGGGAATCGGCTCATTTCAAGTAGGCAGCGGGCGCCTGCGAATTCATCGCAAGCAGGTTTGGATTGGGTGTCCAGGTATGGGGTTCCTCGTGAGGTTGTTGTGTATGCGTTCTGTAATTCTATTTCTGTGCATGGCCGGATTCATGCCGGTTCTGGGGGCGTCCGAAGGGGGCGATACGCTGCGGCAGCGGCTGAAGGAGCGGGTGTTGGAGCGGCAGCAGGAGCGGGCAGATGCCGGGGCCCGTTCAGATGCCGGCGGCTCGATTGCCGGGGCGGGTGATTACGCGTTCAACATGAAACACGGCGGCCTGGAGCGCATGTATCGGGTTCACGTGCCCAGGAGCTATGTTCCGGGTAAGCCGGTGCCGCTGGTGTTTGCCTTGCACGGCGGCGGCGGAAACATGGATTACCAGGCCACCGACGAGTACTACGGTCTCATCAGCAAGTCGGAGCGCGAGGGTTTTGTCGTCGTGTTCCCCAACGGCTACAGCCGGTTGCGCAGCGGCAAGTTTGCGACCTGGAACGCCGGCAATTGCTGCGGCGGGGCGCGCGACGAGAATGTGGACGACGTCGGGTTCATTCGGCAGGTTGTGGACGACGTGGCGGGCCGGGTGAATGTCGATCGCGGGCGGATTTACGCCACCGGCATGTCGAACGGCGGCCTGATGTCCTATCGCTTGGCCTGTGAGATGTCCGACGTGTTTTCCGCCATCGCGCCGGTGGCGGGTACCGACAACACGCGGGCATGCAGCCCCGCTCGTGCCGTGTCGGTGCTGCATATCCACGCCAGGAACGATACGCACGTGCTGTTCGACGGCGGCGCCGGTCCGGGGGCGCGCGACAAGTCCAAGGTGACGGATTTTACGTCGGTGCCTGCCACGGTGGCCAAATGGGTCGGGCTGAACGGCTGCAACTCCACGCCGCGCCGTGTTCTGGACAAGCACGGTGTCTATTGCGAGGTGTATGCGCCGTGCAGGGACAAGGCGGAGGTCCAGTTGTGCGTCACCGAGAGCGGCGGCCATTCCTGGCCCGGCGGCCACAAGCCGCGCGGCGACGAGGCACCGTCGCAGGCCATCTCGGCCAACGACGTGATGTGGGAGTTCTTTACCCGCCATTGAGGCATGCGGCGGCATGCTCTTTCATGGCCCCATCCCTGTAACCTTTCCCTGAAGCGGCTACATTTGCTGTGAACGGCGCCCGGCAATCGGGGCCGGACTGGGGGCATGGCGATGAGCATGGGGCTGGAACTGTATGAATCGCGCGTCAACCGGGTGGACCATGCCGACGGCGTGGTGACGCTGCATTTTTCCCACGCTGCCATCTATAACGCCAAGGGGGCGCCGGGGCAGGACCCGGGCACCACCTGGAGCCAGGAGGCGGTGATGTCGCTGGCCGATGCGACGGTAAGCTCGCCGGGGCCGACGCTGCCCAATATGATCGCCGACGGCTTTCTGGAGACGGACGGCGAGCGTTACGAAGTCATTCCGCTGCCGCTGGGGGAGCGGAGGGCCGGGCATATACACCTGGAGTTCGCCGACGGCAGCGTGCTGGATGCACACGGCAGCCATCCTGCCGTCGCCCTGCTGGGCAATGCCATCCGGTTGGAGGATTTCCAGTAGGCCTGGAAAATGTGGGTCGGGCTTCAGCCCGACGACGCGGCCTAATCCTGCCGCCATTGTCGGGCTGAAGCCCGCCCCACGATACGGTGTTTCTGCGCGCCAGGAGCAAGTGGCAGGCGCGGCGGGCACGGCCCGCCCTATGGCTGGGTGCATAGCTGTGGAGGCACACGGCCGGGATATGGGAAAACCTTGCTCTCGCCAAGCACGCCAAGTGCGCCAAGAAAACCACCCTGGTTTTGACTTCTTTGCGTGCTTCGCGTCTTGGCGAGAGCCCACTTCTTCAATCGGGCGGCCCCGGCAGGCGCGGCGGGCACGGCCCGCCCTATGGCTTACTCTTCAGCTGAATATTCCCTGCATCCACCAGCGTCCGTCGGCGCTGTCCCGATAGATCCACAGGCGCTGTCCCGCCGCCGTGGCGGCGACGAAATAATCGCGCACGGCATCGCGGCCGTCCCACCAGCCGGTTTCGATACGCTCCGGCCCGCGCAGCAGGCGCAGATTGTGTGCTTCCTGCGCCTGCGGTGCGGCCAGCAGCGCGAGGGGGCGATTGCCGTCGGCAGCGGCGGGCGGGGATGACGGGGCGCCGGGCGTTGTCTCCTGCCAGCGCTGTTCCGGGCGGTGGTCGGCATTCAGCTGTACACCGATCACGGCATCGCTGCCGAGGCGGGCGCGCAGGCGTTCGACGAGGACGGCCCAGTCGCCGCTCCCGCGGGTTGCGTCGCCGAACAGTTCGGGTTCGGTCCTGTCGAGGTCGGGGAAACGTTCGGCGTACAGGGCGAGGGCTTCCGCCGGTGCGGGCAGTTCAAAGCGGTCCAGGCGTTCGCGCAGCAGCGCGAGCAGATGGGCGGCGTCGCGCGAGGCCTGCACCAGGCCGAGGCTGATCAGGCTGGCTGCACGTCCGTGATGCTCCAGGTGCAGACGCAGTTCCTGCACCCCGGCGTTTTTGGCGCGCAGCAGGCCGGTCAGTTCCAGCAGCAGGCGGCGGATGGGAAACAGCAGGGCTTCTATGTTTTCCACGTCCGCCGGCAGCGCGATGCGCGCGGCGAAGCTTGCCGGCGGCGTGTAGCCCGGGCGCGGATCGGGCAGCAGGCCGAAGGCGCGATCCAGCTGGATGAGGAGGTCCGGCGTCAGGCGGCGGGCGAGGCCGCCGCGCGGCAGGCGCAGGCAGTCGCCGAGAGTGGCGAGGCCGAGGCCGTGCAGGGCGTGCAGGGTTTGCTCTTTCACTTCCAGCAGTTCGATGGGCAGCGGGTGCAGGCGGCGGGTCAGTTCCGCGCGATCCGGCGCCGGCCGTGCATCGCCGGCACGGGCCAGCAGCCAGGCGCCTAGGGGCGTGGGAGCGATGCCGAGTTTCGGGTGATAGCCGAGGTCGCGCAGGCCGGCGGCGATGGCTTCCTGCAAGGCGGCGAGGCCGCCGAACAGGTTGAGGCTGCCGCCGATCTCCAGCAGCAGGCCGGTGGGCGCGTGCAGGCTGATCTGCGAGGTGTACTGGCCGGCCCAGGCGGCGAGGTTTTCCAGTGCCGCCTGTTCGGCGGCAGGGTCGCGCGGCTGTGTCGCCAGTTCGCCGCAGAGCGAGCGGGCCGCGCTCAGGGGCATGCCGCGCTTGATGCCGGCCGCGGCGGCAGCGCGGTTGCGGGCATGCACGACGGGACGGTTGGCGGGGCCGTCGACCACTATGAAGGGCTGCACGCTGGGGCCGAACAGCTCCAGGGCGAGGTGGGGGAGGTGGATGGCGAGCCAGAGCATGGGTATATCCGAAAGTGTACGGATATACAGTATAGCCGGTATTGGTAAGGGCCGCCCTGCCCAGGGTCATCATGCCTGCGGGAAGAAAGGCGAAGGGGGGCACCGCGCTCCGCCCCTCCTGCGGATTCGCGTCCAGGCAAAACAAAACCGCCGCCCCGGTTACCCGGAGCGGCGGTCAGGGAATCGCGGTGAACAGGTGCTTATTCGGGGGTGCAGCGCATCTTGGCAACGCTGGAGTGGAAGATTGCCTTGTGGATGTCGCCCAGGCTGAGCATGCCGACCAGCTTGTCGCCCTCGGCCACCGGGATGCGGCGGAAGCGGTGGCGCACCATCAGGGCGGCGGCACGCAGGGCATGCATGTCGGGGGAGACGGTGATGACGTTGCGGGCCATCAGATCGGAAACCTTAAGCTTCACCAGATCCTTGTACTGCCCCTGCATGTCGTCCAGCTTCATGGCGGCGGTGCCTTCCATGTATTCCTCGATGGAGGGAAACAGACGATCCAGCACGTCCTTCTCGGCGACGAAGCCGACCAGCTTGCCGTCTTCCACCACGGGCAGGCCGCTGAAACGGTAGAGGCACATCAGCGAGGAGACTTCCAGCATGCTTGTCTCCGGATCGACGCTACGCACGGTACGGCTCATGACATCTTTGACCAGCATGTTCTCTCTCCGCAATTTTGCTACGCCCAGTGTGGTAATTGGCGTTGTTGATGGGGTGAATCGAGTTTGCACAGGCGCACGGTGCAGGCGCAAGGGGCATTTGTGTATGGGGTTATAAAAGGGAATGCGAGTTTCGGGTTGCGAGTTTCGGGTTTCGAAGCAGAGACGGCAGCGGTAACGTCGCGCCTCTTGCCCGTCATGTTTCCGTTCATAGGTTAGTTCTTAAGCAGGATGTGTAGAGGAAAGTCCCCTCGCCCTCCGGGAGAGGGACAGGGTGAGGGGATTTAAACAGGCAAATGCATGATATTTTGATCCCCTCACCCCAGCCCTGGGTCGAATGTTCCCGACACGACCAACCGACTACATCCATGTAGTCGTCTCCCTAGGGTAGAGGGGGCAAAAACGTTAAGAACGAACCCATGTATTTGCGTTAAATCAGTTTGGCGTTCCACACACGCCATCATTCCCGAAACCCGCAACTCGCAACTCGAAACTCCTAACGGGCGAGCAGGAGCGGGGCAGTGTTCCAGCCGCCGCGGCGTTTGAGTGCGTGTATCCGCAAGCCGCCGGCGGCGGGTGCGAGTTCCAGGCGCAGGGCGGCGGGGGAGGCGTCGGCGGCGGCGCGGCGCGGGCGATAGAGCACGGCGAGGGCGTTACCGGTTTCGGCGGCCAGTTGCAGGCGGCGCAGGGCGCGGTGGTCGGCGCGGGTGGGCCAGCCGAGCACGGCGCCGCAGACGCCGGAGCGCAGGCTTTGCTCCATGGCCCACAGCGCGTCGGCTTCGTTGTCCGGGCGCAGCCATAGGAAACGGGCCAGATCGATGCCGGCGGCGGCCAGGGCCGGGGCGTAGGGGATGTGGGGCGGGGCGACGAAGGCGATCCAGCGTTCTCGCGACAGGGCGGCGAGGGAAGGCAGCAGCAGGCTGACCTCGCCGATGCCCTGGCTGTCCGTCAGCAGTTCGGTGAGGGCGCCTTGCGGCCAGCCGCCGATGGCTGCGTCCAGGGCGGCATGGCCGGTGGGCAGCACGTGATCGGATGCGGCGTGGGTGCCGCCGCGCCAGATATCGCTGCGTTGCAGCAAATCATCCAGCCCGCCGGGCCTGCCGCCGTCTGCGCGGACGGCCGGCGGTTCGGTGGCGGGGCGGTGAAGGACGTGGGCCATGCTTACAGCGATCGGCCGTTGCGGATCACGCCGACGGCGATGCCCTCCAGCGTCAGTTCGTCCTGTTTCAGATCCACCTCGATGGGTTCGAAGTCCGGGTTCTCGGCGATGAGGCTGACCTTGTTGCCGCGGCGGCGGAAACGCTTCACCGTCACCTCGTCGTTGATGCGCGCCACCACCACCTGGCCGCTGCGCGCCTCGTGGGTGCGGTGCACGACGAGCAGGTCGCCGTCGAGAATGCCGATGTCCTTCATGCTCATGCCGCGTACGCGCAGCAGGTAGTCGGCGGGGGGGCTGAACATGCGCGGGTCGACGCGGTAGTGATCGTCGACATGCTGTTCGGCCAGGATGGGCGAGCCGGCGGCGACGCGGCCCACCACCGGCAGGCCTTCGATGTTTTGTTTGAGGCGGATGCCGCGCGAGGCGCCGGGCACCATTTCGATCGCTCCCTTGCGGGCCAGGGCGCGCAGGTGTTGCTCGGCGGCGTTGGGTGAGCTGAAGCCGAAGGCCTCGGCAATTTCCACCCGGGTGGGTGGCATGCCGGTTTCTTCCAGCGTCTGACGGATCAGGTCCAGGATTTCGGCCTGGCGGGGGGTAAGGTCACTCATGGGTATGCCTCGCTCGGTTCTGCTGTGATTATATACAGCAAAGGGACGGAATGCGCGAGTGTGTTTCCCGTGGGAATGGCTCTGCCGCGACAGGGGCTCCGCCTGATTCGGCATCCATCGCGCCACAGGCGCTCCCGCAGATAGGGAGGGGCGCGCTTGTCGCGTTTGCGACAATCGTCCTGCCACCGTCCCACATGCCCGTGGATGCGCATTCTTAAGTTATTGAAATAACACAAAACTCACGCTGGCACAGGGCTTGCTCAAGCACTAATAACAGGAGCAAGCCATGAACCCACGCCCCCTCATCATCGACGACACCACCCTGCGCGACGGCGAACAGACCGCCGGTGTGGCCTTCTCCCTGGAGGAGAAGCTGGCCATCGCCCGGGCGCTGGACGGCATCGGGGTGCCGGAGCTGGAGGTGGGCATCCCTGCCATGGGCGCCGAGGAGCGTGCCGGCATCAGCGCCCTGGCGTCGCTCGGGCTGGCGGCCCACCTGCTGGTGTGGGCGCGCATGCGCGACGATGACCTCGGACTGTGCCGCGACCTCGGCGTGCACATGGTCGATCTCTCCATCCCGGTCTCCGATCAGCAGATCGCCCGCAAGCTGGGCCGCGACCGCGCCTGGGTGCTGGCCAACATCGAACGCTGCGTGCCGCGTGCGCTGGAGCTGGGGCTGGAGGTGTGCGTCGGCGGCGAGGATGCCTCGCGTGCCGATGACGAATTCCTGATTCAGGTGGCGGAGACGGCGCAGGCCGCCGGCGCGCGCCGCTTCCGCTTCGCCGACACCCTCGGTGTGCTTGATCCCTTTGCCGTGTACGAGCGCATCGGCCGTTTGAGCCGTGCGGTGGACCTTGATATCGAAATGCACGCCCACGACGACCTGGGGCTGGCCACCGCCAATACTCTCGCCGCGGTGCGCGCCGGTGCCACGCATGTAAACACCACCGTCAACGGCCTCGGCGAGCGCGCCGGCAACGCCGCGCTGGAAGAGGTGGCGGTGGCCCTGCGCTGCCTGCACGGCATCGACAGCGGCGTCGAGCTGCGCGGCATCGGCGCGGTGTCGCAGCTGGTGGCCGAAGCCTCGGGCCGGCCACTGCCCTGGCAGAAGAGCGTGGTGGGCGAGGGCGTGTTCACCCACGAGTCCGGCATCCACGTCGACGGCCTGCTCAAGGACCCGCGCAACTACCAGGGATTCGACCCGGCGCTGCTCGGCCGCGTCCATCGCCTGGTGCTGGGCAAACATTCCGGCAGCCACGGCGTGATGCGCGGCTACGCCGAGATCGGCATCCGTCTGAGCGAGGAACAGGCCCAGCAGCTGCTGCCGCAGATTCGCGCCTTCGCCGTGCAGTACAAGCGTGCGCCGGAAGCGGTGGAGCTGGAACAGATTTACCGCGCTTGCATGTAGCTGAATAAATGTAGGGTGCGCACCGCGCACCGGCGATGTCGAGCGAAGGCAATGGTGCGCAATGCGCACCCTAAGTTGAAGCCGGTGCATGGGTCATAGATCGAAGGGCAGTTGTAGGGTGTGCACCGCGCACCAGGCGCTAGCAAAACGGAGGCAACGATGAACAGTGCAGAGTTGGCCATCAACGAAGTCGTTGTACCCGCACCGGGTCTGTTCGCCCTGTGGCGCGAGGACATCGCCTGCGTGTTCGAGCGCGACCCGGCGGCGCGCAACCGCTTTGAAGTATTGACCACCTATCCCGGCGTGCACGCCATCATGCTGCACCGCGTGGCGCACCGGCTATGGTCTCGCGGTTGGCGCTACGCGGCGCGCCTGCTGGCCTTCATGGTGCGCCTCACCACCAACATCGACATCCATCCCGGCGCGCAGATCGGCCGCCGCTTCTTCATCGATCACGGCGCCGGTGTGGTCATCGGCGAGACCGCCATCGTCGGCGACGACTGTACGCTGTACCACGGCGTCACCCTGGGCGGCACCAGCTGGAACAAGGGCCGCCGCCATCCGCAGCTGGGCAACGGCGTGCTGGTCGGCGCCGGCGCCAAGATCCTCGGCGCCATCCACCTGGACGACGGCGTGCGCGTCGGCGCCAATTCGGTGGTGGTGCAGGACGTGCCGGCGGGGCGCACCGTGGTGGGCATTCCCGGCCGCATCGTGCGGGCGCGCACCACGCGTAGCCGCAACGTCTACGGCATCGACCTCGATCATCACCTGATCCCCGATCCGGTGGGGCGCGCCATCGGCTGCCTGATGGAGCGCATCGATTTCCTGGAAAAGAAGCTGGCCGCCATGCCCGACGGCGCCTGCGGCGACTGCGCCGACGGCGGCAGCTGCGAAGCCCATGTATTCGACAACGACGGACCCAACGCAAAGCTCTGACATGGACCTGCTCGAATTCAACGAACACAGCCTGTACTTCGACGCGCCGCTGCCGGAGCGCGTCGAGGGCCTGCTCAACGAGGCGGCCGACGGCTATGCCGACGGTACGGCGGAGTTGCCGCTGCTGCGCGCCTACGTGCTGGCGCCCGGCAATCTCACCGTGCTGGTCGCGCTGTACCGCTACATGTATTACCAGCACCGCCTGGACGAGGCGCTGAAGGTGGCGGAACAGGCGCGGCTGGCGGCGGGCGATCCGCTGCACTTCCCGGTCGACTGGCGCAGCCTGGACCTGCGCTACCTGGGCAGCGCGGTGCGCAAGTCCATGGGCCTGGTGCGCTTCTGCCTGCTCGCCCTCAAGGCGGAAGGCTTTCTGCTGCTGCGCATGGGCAGGCTGGATGAAGGGCGCGCCCGCCTGCAAAAGGTACGTGAACTGGACGAAGCCGATCGGCTGGGCGCCGGCGCCCTGCTGGCGGTATGTGAGGCGGCGACGCTGCCGCTGGCGGTGTAGTGATTCGAGATACAAGAGTAAAGGGGAAAGATGCAAGGGGATGAGTGCGCTGTGCGCACGGTTGTTGGAACTTGGAATCAGTACGAGCACAGCGAGTTCATCCCCTTGTATCTTGTCACTTGTAACTTGTATCTCTTGTTCGGGTGGATGCACTGCGTTTATCCACCCAGCGGCTGAACAAGCCAACACAAATGAGGAACCAACCATGAGCACACTGGACGACGACATGCAGGACCTGGAGAGCGCCGAGGATTTTCTCGATTACTTCGCCGTTGCCTACGAGCGCTCCGTGGTGCAGGTGAACCGGCTGCACATCCTGCAGCGCTTTCACGACTACATGCAGCGCGTGGCGCTGCCGGACGACGAAGACGGGCAACGTGCGGCCTACCGCGAGGCGCTGACCGCCGCTTATCAGGATTTCGTGCTGTCCGACGCCATCACCGAGAAGGTGTTCAAGGTGTTCCAGGCCGCGCAGCCGCGCAAGGTGACGGTGGCGCTTACCGACATGAGGCGCTTCTGATGCGACCGCAATTCGACTACGGCGACCGGGTGCGCGTGGTGCGCAACGTGCGCAACGACGGCACCTATCCGGGCATGGCCACCGGCGACCTGCTGGTGCGGCGCGGCAGCGTCGGCTTCGTGCGCCAGATCGGCACGTTTTTGCAGGACCAGATCATTTACGAGGTGCACTTTCTCGACGACGAGCGCGTGGTTGGCTGCCGCGAGGAAGAGCTCATCGATGCCGAGCAGCCCTGGGTGCCGAGCCGTTACGAGAGCCGCGAATACGTAATCGCCGCCGTCACCCTGGCCCATCAGGGCAAGGTGCTGGTGCAGGCCGGCGAGCGTGGCCAGATCCTCAAGGTGTGGCGTGACGATGCGAAGGGCGTCAGCTACGACGTGATCTTCGGCGCCATGACGCTGTGTGTGCCGGAGCCCGGCCTGAAGCCGCTGGAGGAAGGAGAGGGGGCATGACCGCGGACAACTACCTGCGCCTGCGCACCGCGCTGGCAGGATTTCAGCGCACCCCGGCGCAGCTGTCGGACGAGGAGCGCCAGGCACTGGAGGCCCAGGTCGCCCGCGCCTCGGCGCTGGAGCGCAAGGTGCTGGCCAGCCCGGCGGCGCAGGATGTCCACGTACCCGCCGCCGTGGTGGAACAAGCGGTGCAGACCATAGCCTCACGCTACGACAGCGTCGATGCCTTCACCGAAGACATGGCCTGCAACGGCCTCGATCAGGTTTCGCTGCGCAGCGCCCTGGAGCGCGAGCTGAAGGTGGAGGCCGTGCTGGACCGCCTTACCGCCGCCCACTGCGCCGTCAGCGATGACGAGGCCGCCATTTACTACTACCAGCATCCGGAACGTTTCACCCGCCCGGAAATCCGCACCGCGCGCCACATTCTCATCACGGTCAATGCGGCCTACGCCGAGAACCGCCCCGAACGTGCGTTGCCGCGCCTGCAACAAATCCGCCGCGAGCTGACCGATCCGGCGCAGCAGTTCGAGGCCATGGCCCGGCGACATTCCGAATGCCCCAGCGCCATGGAAGGCGGCCGCCTCGGCCGCGTCAAACCCGGCATGCTCTATCCCGCCCTCGATGCCGAGCTGTTCGCCATGGCCGTCGGCGAGGTGAGCGATGTGGTCGAATCGGAGATCGGCCTGCACGTGCTGTGGTGTGAAGCCATCGAACCGGGCGGCGTCGTTCCCTTCGCCGAAGTATGCGGCAAGATCATCGACCACCTCAGTGAGCGCAAGCGCAAGCAGTTTTTGCGGGAGTGGTTTGCCAATCCGTAGCGCGGTTTTCGTGTATTAATCCGCGACGACGCGGATTGATGGGTTTCGCTGCGCTCTACCCATCCTACGTAAATGACTCGGACTCAACGCTGGTCCGACGGCATCTTTACCGCATTCATATTCTTCGTAGGATGGGTAGGGCAACGCGAAACCCATCGAGGGTGGGCTACGCGGGCTTGTTTTGGCGGGGCGTCTCTTGCGTCGGGTTGGTGCGCGCTGTCGCGCGGATTGATTTTGACGGGGGATTCCGTCCCCCTACTCCGGGTTACTTTTCTTTGTTCGGCCAAAGAAAACTAACGAAAAGAAAGGCCGCCCGATTGCCGCGCCCTGCGGGTCCCCTGCGCGTCATTCGGCACATCCCTGTGCCTCACCCTTCGGGCAGCCTGCGGCTGTGCAAATCGGCAGTCCTGCCGCTTTGTCTCGCCCGAATCGGCGCTCGCCTACGCGTCTTCCTGACGCGAAGGCGAGGACCCGCCCTCCCTGGCGGGTCCCCTTCGGGCTGCGATGCTCGGCGCGGCAGACGGGGGAACGGCGGAAAGTCAAAAGACAAACCCAAAGTCAAAACCGCTCCACTTCCCGTAGGGTGCGCACCGCGCACCATTCTTCCGGTAGGCACGGCATTGGTGCGCAATGCGCACCCTACATTTTTTGTGTGCGCGTAGCGCACACCATCCAGCGCGATGCCGTCAGGCGAGCCGTCTTTGACTTTCTAACCCCTTTGTCTCGCCGAGCAACGCAGCCCGGGGCGGAATAGCCCGCAGGGGGCGCGCCATGGATGGCGCGCATTTCTCCGTCGGCACACGGACGTGCCGTCGGAGAAACCCGCTCCGGGCGAGTAGCGCAGGGAACCGCGATAGCGGCGAGACATCGGGGCGGCCTTTTCTTTCGTTAGTTTCTTTTGGTAACACGTCGTACGGGGGCGGAACCCCGACTCAATTAACCAGCGCGATAGCGCGCACCAAAGTGGAGTAGGGGGACGGAATCCCCCGCCTAAATTAGCGCGCGTAGCGCACCACCCCACGCGCCCCCTCCCGGCCTCCCCCATGTTCATGGGGGAGGAGTAATCCCCCTCCCAGCGTCCCCAGTTCCGTGGGGGAGGGGCGTAATGTCACTTCCCCTCCAACACCCCCACCCGATCCACGTAGCCTTTGCCACAAACAACCCCCGAGCGCACAGTTATATGTAAGGTAATTCAACAAGTTACAGTTCAGGCACGGCCCTTGCACTGCAATAGGCAAAGACCTAAGGGAGCAATGCGATGGCCACCACCACCCCCATTGAAATCGGCAAGAAAAGCGGCTGCAGCGCCTCCTCCTGCGGCAGCACGTCGGACCAGATGTCCCACCTGCCGGAGCACATCCGGGAGAAGGTATTCAACCACCCCTGCTATTCCGAGCAGGCCCATCACCACTTCGCGCGTATGCACGTGGCGGTGGCGCCGGCCTGCAACATCCAGTGCAACTACTGCAACCGCAAGTACGACTGCGCCAACGAGTCGCGCCCCGGCGTGGTCTCCGAGCTGCTGCACCCGGACCAGGCCATCAAGAAGGTCATCGCCGTCGCTGCGGCCATTCCGCAGATGACGGTGGTGGGCATCGCCGGTCCGGGCGATCCGCTGGCCAATCCGGAGCGCACCTTCGCCACCTTCCGCGGCATCGCCGAGTACGCGCCGGACATCAAGCTGTGCGTGTCCACCAACGGCCTGTCGCTGCCGCAGCACGCGGAAGAGCTGTCGCGCCACAACATCGATCACGTCACCATCACCATCAACACCCTGGACGAGGAGATCGGCGCCGAGATCTATCCCTGGGTGTTCTGGAACAACCGCCGCATCCGCGGCCGCGCCGCGGCGCGCATCCTCATCGAGCAGCAGCAGCGCGGCCTGGAGATGCTCACCGAGCGCGGCGTGCTGGTGAAGGTCAACTCGGTGATGATCCCCGGCGTCAACGATGAACACCTGAAGGAAGTCAGCCGGGTGGTGAAGTCCAAGGGCGCCTTCCTGCACAACGTGATGCCGCTCATCGCCGAGCCGGAGCACGGCACCTATTACGGCACCATGGAGCAGCCGTCGCCCACCGCGCAGGAGTTGCAGTCCCTGCAGGATGCCTGCGCCGGCGACATGAACATGATGCGCCATTGCCGCCAGTGCCGCGCCGACGCCGTCGGCCTGCTGGGCGAGGATCGCGGCGCCGAGTTCACCATGGAAAAGATCGAGGCCATGGAATTCGATTACGACGAGATCCGCGCCCGCCGCGCTGCGGTGCAGGCATCCATCGCCGAGGAGATGGCCAAGCCCAAGGTACAGGTGGCCACGGTTTCCCTGTCCTCGCTCAAGCGCCGCGTCGCCGCCACTCCGCCGGTGCTGATGGCCGTGGCCAGCAAGGGCGGCAACGTGGTCAACCAGCATTTCGGCCACGCCACCGAGTTCCTGGTGTACGAGGCCTCGGCGTCCGGCGTGCGCTTCATCGGCACCCGCCGCACCGATCAGTACTGCGTCGGTTCGGACCATTGCGACGAAGGCGAGGACAAGCTGGCCCTGGCCATCACCGCCCTGGACGGCTGCCGCGCGGTGCTCTGCGCCCGCATCGGCATCACGCCGTGGGAGGCGCTGGAAGCGGCGGGCATCAAGCCCGACAGCGACCACGCCATGGAGCCCATCGAAGAGGCGGTTGCCGCGTTGTATACCGCCATGGCCGAGGCCGGCGAGCTGGAAATAGCCGGCAGCGTCGACGCCAGCGTCGCCTGACCGGGGAGAGAAATCATGGCACTGAAAATCGTTGCTGCATGCGTCAATTGCTGGGCCTGCGAGCCGCTGTGTCCGTCCAAGGCGATCTCCGCGGCGGTGCCGCACTTCGTCATCGACGCGAAGAAGTGCAGCGAGTGCGACGGCGACTATGCCGATGCGCAGTGCGCCAGCATCTGTCCCATCGAGTGCGCCATCGTCGACGCCGCCGGCGTGCCGCTCAATCCGCCCGGTTCACTCACCAACATCCCGCCGGAAAAACTGGCGGCCCTGGCCTAGGAGAAATCATCATGTGGATGCACTGGTTGAGAATCTGTCTGCTGGGGCCTGAGGGCGGCGCCTACGGTTACCTGCCGCAGCGGGTGCGGGCGCGTCACAGCGCGCTGCTGCACTACAGCCGCCTGCGCTGAGCGTCATGCGCGTGCTGTTCTACGAAAAACCGGGCTGCGTCAACAATACGCGGCAAAAGGCCATGCTGCTGGCCGCCGGGCTTGACGTGGAGGCACGCAACCTGCTCACCGAACCGTGGACTGCGGCGGCCTTGCGCAGCTTCTTCGGCGCCCGACCGGTGGCCGAGTGGTTCAACCGCAGCGCGCCGGCTGTCACCGGCGGGCGCGTCGACCCGGCGGCGGTTGAGGCGGAACAGGCGCTGGCGCTGATGCTGCAGGACCCTCTGCTGATCCGCCGTCCGCTGCTGGATGTGGATGGCGTGCGCTCGGTGGGGTTCGAGGCGCGGGACGTGATGGAACTGCTGGGAATCGATTTGAATACGGCACAGGCGGACGAGTCCTGTCCGCGTGGTGATGGGCATCGTTGCGATTAGAACCTGTCCCTGTTCCTTCCCCGCGCGCGAGGAAGGCCGGAGGGAGCATGTAGGGTGGATAAGCGCAGCGCATCCACCTTGGTACAGAGTGTCGGTGGATGCGCTGCGCTTATCCACCCTACATATCTGAAGTACACCCCGCAGATGCGATTCGTACCGGTGGAGGACTTGTCATGATGGCGATGATGATGAATGAAGCGGCGACGCTGGACGTGCGTGACCTGCATGCGGAATTGAAGTCGCAGGCCGCCGGCCTCGGTAATGACGATACCCTGGCGCGCATGCTGGCCAGCCGGCGTGCCGGTATCGGCGCCATGCCCTATTGCCTGGGGCTGTCGCAAAAGCAGTTTGCCGCCATGATGCGGCTGCACTTTCCCGGTACCGAGGCGGAGCAGTGGATGCACGGGCCTGAACTGGATCTGGAGCGTGCGCCGGAGCGCGACGATTTACGCACCCTGTTTCTCGCCAACTGCCCCAAGGTGACGCCGGAAAAGGAATGGATGGCCGACATCCTCGTTGCCGGCTGCATGGGCGACGATCACCTGTGGCAGGACCTGGGACTGTGGTCGCGGCAGGATCTTTCCGCCCTCATCGAGACCAACTTCCCGGTGCTCAAGGCGCGCAACGACCGCGACATGAAATGGAAGCGTTTCTTCTACAAGCAGCTGTGCAACCAGGAAGGCGTCTACACCTGCCGCTCGCCTTCGTGCGAAGTATGCGCCGACTACGTGCGCTGTTTCGGGCCGGAAGACTGAAAGGAAACACCTGTCGCGGACGCAGAGGCGCAGAGATATGGAATGCAAGGATCCAGGCGGATGGATGGCTTTGATGTCTGACTTCGCCAGCCCCTTTGTCTGGTGCCTACATGAAAATGTAATAACCTCTGCGCCTCTGCGTCTCTGCGGCAAATGTCTATGTCGGACTTAGCCGTGCCAGACAATCATGTCGAAGACCGTGCCGTCGCCGCCTATCTGGGGCTCGCCATCGGCGACGCCCTGGGCGCCACGGTGGAGTTCATGACGCCGCGCGAGATACGCGCCGAATACGGGGTGCACGACACCATACGCGGCGGCGGCTGGCTGAATCTGCGCTGCGGCGAGGTCACCGACGATACCACCATGGCGCTGGCCCTGGGCCGGTCGATCCTGGAGCAGGGGAAGGTGGATGCCGTGGCAGCGGCGCGTGCCTTCGACGGCTGGATGCGCGCCAAACCGGTGGATATCGGCAATACCGTGCGGCGCGGCATCCTGCGCTTCCGTCAGAGCGGCGAGCTCGTCGCGCCACCCAACGATCACGACGCCGGCAACGGCGCCTGCATGCGCGTCCTGCCTGTGGCGCTGGCTACCTTCGGCTATGATCGGACCCGGGTGCGCGCGGACACCCTGGCCCAGGCCCGCATCACCCACAATCATCCGCTGTCCGATGCCGGAACCCTGTGCGTCGTCGAAATGGTGCAGGCCTTTCTGGCGGGGCGCAGCCGTGTCGAGGTGTTGCACGAGCACGTGTACCGGCTGATCGAACAGCATTCGCCATTCCGCTTTCGCGGCGGCAAGCCGCGCGAGAATCCCAGCGGCTACATCGTGGACACCCTGCAGACGGTGTTCCAGTGTTTCTTCGATACCGACAGTTTTGCCGACTGCCTGGTGGAGACGGTCAACCGCGGCGGCGATGCCGACACCACCGGCGCCATCGCCGGCATGCTGGCCGGCGCCTGTTTCGGGCTGAAGGCAATACCTGACGAATGGATCGATGCGCTGGCGCAGCCGGTGCGGGAGGCCTGCGCGGCGCAGGCACGGGCGCTGGTGGGTTTGAGCCAACAGACGGTTGCCTGTTGTGGCGCGCCCCACGCCGCCATGGTGCGCGGTGCGCACCCTACGGTTTGAAACCGAAGCGCCGACCCTCCTCACACACCCTGTAGGGTGCGCAATGCACACCATTCCCGGGACGGTGGATTCAGGCGCCGTGCAGGGGATGGCGGATATCGCAACACACCACCAGCAAGGCTCCGTTCTGCTCGATGGCCATGGACAGCGTAATGTTCATGGCGGCATCGGTGACGGAGAAATAGGGGCGTGTCACCTGCACGGTGCCGGGCTCGCTGACGGCGCGGCGGAAGTATGAGCGTCCGCTCCAGTCGCAGCCCGCAGTTTCGCACAGCGGTGCGAAGCGGGGCTGGGGCGTGGTATCCGCCGTGGGCGCCACGGCGTTGCTGCCGACCTGGATGCCGTTGCCGTCGAGGACGTAGCAGCGCAGTACGTCCGCGGCGGTGAACAGCGCTGCCGACGCGGCGGTGATTTCGTCGCCAGCGGCAAGGTTGCCGGCACATTGCCTGAAGGCGTCGATGCAGGGTTGCAGCGCCGCGGCGTGGCGCGCGGCGCGGTCATGCAGCCGAGCCCGTGCCGTGTCGTTGAGCGTAGCGAAAGCGGAGGCGGAGGCGTGGGTGAGCAGTTCAGCCGCCGCGGGGCGGGCGAAGAAAAAGCCCTGGGCGAAATCCGCATCGGCCTCGATGGCCAGCAGCGCCTCGGCTTCGTCCTCGATGCCTTCCATCACCACCAGGCAGCCCGCCTCGTGCAGCAGCGTCACCAGTCCGGGCAGCATGCGGCGCGCGGCGGGATTGTGTCGCGCGTGCTGCATCAGACCGCGATCCAGTTTCACCATGTCCGGTGCCAGGCGCAGGATGCGATCGAAGTTCGAGTGGCCGGCGCCGAAATCGTCGATGGCCACCAGACAGCCCAGATCCTTGTAGTAGCTCACCGCATCGGCCAGCAGGCCTTCGTCGGTAATTTCGTTTTCCAGTATTTCCACCACCACTTGGGACGGGCGCAGCGCGCTGCGCGTCAGCAGCTCGGCGAAAAACGGGCCGTACAGACTCCCTTCGACGACCACCCGGGGGTTGATGTTGAGAAACAGCCAGCGATCCGGTGCCGCCAGCGGCCGGTAGTTCTGAGTGTGCAGGATGCGGCAGGTGCGGTCGAGATGAACGATGCCTTCGGTGGTTTCGGCACTGGCGAATACCTGCAGCGGCGATACCGCGGCGCCGGACGCGTCGGTGGCTCGCAGCAGCGCCTCGTAGCCGACGGGGCGGCGGTGGACCAGGCCGAAGATGGGTTGATAGGCGCTGGTCAGTTGATAGCCTTTGAAGGTGGCGGTGGCGCGGCCGCCGTCATCGCGCACGGCGTCGTGCAACATCTGTTCGAGAAACGACGCGCGCGTCTGTTCCGCTGTCGGGTGCGACAGCTCCGGGAGCGCCTCGCGGCGGCGGGTATCGCTCAGTGCCATGGACGGGGTGAATTCAGCGGGGGCGTTCATTGCGTGCGGAGGCCACTTTCTTGCTTACCTTGGAAGCCAGGTAGTTGAGGAAGTCGTCCATGTTGTCGTAGTCCATGTCGAGGGCGAAGGCGGTGACCGTATCGGTGAGCTGACGCAGGCGCGCGATTTCCTCGTGGGAGCGGCCGCAGGCACGGCAGTGGGTGCCGTCCTCGGTGCAGGCGGTGCGGTTGACGCAGGTGGTGAATTTCATGGTGTTCCGGTTCCAATCTTTCTTTGCAGGAGCGAATCGTATTCGCGAGGGGTTGTGCATCTACAGGCAAATCGCGAATACGATGCGCTCCTACATAATATCGGCTGTTGTAGGGTGGATAAGCGCAGCGCATCCACCAAATGCCAAGTCGGTAGATGCGCTGCGCTTATCTACCCTACGAGAACTCTGCTCCTACACGGCAGCAGATTTTTCCTGTTGCGGCCAGACCCCGTCGAGCAAGGCGCTGTAATCGGCATCGATCACCTCGATGCCGAGCTTGGCGCAGAAGCGCCGCTCCTTCGCCGTCGCGTTGGGGATCAGCGCCCAGCCGGCGGGCTGCGCCGCGTCGTAAACGATATTGGACAGCACCATGCGCTCGGTGTCACGGGTCAGCGACAGGCCGACCAGCAGGTAGCGCATGCCCTTGCGCTGCTGCTTGAGGAAGGAGGGAATGGCGAAGCCGCCCATCAGCTCGGTGATGTAATCGACGTAGTCGGCGTCGGCGGCGATATAGCTGGCCTCCGGCTGCGGGCAGCCCATGGGCTTGAACAGCACCGGCAGCGAGGCGTCGGCTTCTTCCTGCGTCACCTCGCGGTAAGCGCTGCTGTCGTATTGATAGATACGGAAACGGAAGCCGCCGACCATGCGGGCGAAGCCCTGGATGAGCAAATGCGGTGTGTTGCGGTAGCTGTCCAGCAGCTGCGTATCGCGGTTGATGTCCACCACGTAGCGCGGCTTGATGGCGGCCAGCCAGTCGTGCAGCGGCGCGCGCGTCCACTGGGTGTCGCCATAGGTGCGGGTGAGAAAGCGGTTGACGAAGCTGCGACCTTTTTTCAGTTCCAGGTTCATGGCGGCGCGGGGGAATTCGTACATCAGCTTGGGTGCCATGGGTTTGCCGCCGTTCATGGCCAGGATCAGGCTTTCGCCGTCGGCGGGGATGGGGGCGCCGGCTGCGTCGACGGCGCCGCGCAGGGCGCCGGGGCCGAGGTAGGCGGCGATGCTGCCGTCTTTCAGGCCGGCAACGATTTCATCGAGGTGCAGAGTGGTCATGGAAGGCTCCTTGCGTGCATGTATGCGTAAGCATTGCAATTAGCGGGCCTAACCGTGAAATGAGCGTTTTACTTGGGTTTGCGGCGGTGCGGTGTCTGTTCGCGCACTACATTGTCGCGAACGTGACAAATCTGGTGCAGGCGGCGCAAGACATTCATTGCGCCCAGTTTTCCACCCGCAGCCCGTCGATACGCTTGAATTCGCGGCCGTTGTTGGTGACCAGGGTGAGGTCTTCGGCCAGGGCATGGGCAGCAATCCACAGGTCGTTGTTGCCGATGGGAGTGCCGGATTTTTCGAGCTTGGTGCGTATCACGCCATAGATTTGCCCGGCCGTCTTCGGCAAGGCCTTGACGTTGATGATTTCCGTCATCTGGTTCAGTGCCGCCAGATTCTGCTCGTGGTGCAGGCTGCGCTCCACACCTCGCCGGAGTTCTCCATAGGCGATCACCGACATACTCACCGCATCATCCGGCAGGGCGGCGATGCGTTCCGCTACTGAGGCAGGATGGCGTTTGATGAAGTAAATGCAGATGTCCGTATCCAGCAAATAGCGTGATTCCTTCACAGTTCTTCCCTCTCCTGCGGTGGCTGATCCTCGCGGCCGTCAGCCATGAAGTCGTCGGAAAAGCTCTCGAATATCTTGAGAATGTCCGCCGCCGAGCGCTTTTTCTCGCGTAGCACGATTTCGTCGCCGCGACGGAATATCTCCACTTCAGTGGCGTCGAAGCGGAACTCCTTGGGCAGCCGGATCGCCTGGCTGTTGCCGGATTTGAATACGCGGGCGGTGGCCATGGGCTGGCACTCCTCTGGATGTATATACGCCGAAGTATATACATTGGGTGCCGGCTTGTCACCGTGTGGCGTTCAGGCCGCGATACAGACCTCATACACCCCGCCGATGACTATGTACTCGTCCTCGCCCTTGAGCCGGCCCGGCAGCAGGCGGCTGTAGGCGAGGATCTTCGGCAGCGGCACGTCCACCTCCAGGATGCGGTCGCCGAATTCGTCGGCCCGTTCGCGCTGGTCGGTGAAGGAGTTGGCGCTATTGAGGATGAGGATCTGCCGGCCCTTGTCGGGGCTGGCCAATACGTCGTGTTGTTCCAGGCGGTTCACCCCGCGGTACAGGCGCAGGTGTTGCGTGTCCGGATGCTGCCGCGCCAGTTCGTATTGGCAATAGGCATAGAGCAGGTCGAGCTGGGCCTCCAGGGCGTTGGTGCTGTACAGGCCTTGGGCGCGTGATTCCATATAGGCGTGATAGGCCGCGTCGTTGACGTCGCGGATCGGCGCGCCGTGATGGCGCGGCAGCAGGCCGAAGCGCGATTCCACCCAGCCTTTTACTACCGCCCCCTCGCGGCCGTCGGCATCGAAGGACCAGCCGCGCAGCACGCGCAGGTAGTCCGCCTTGTCGCGGTGCAGCCGCGAGGACGGATCGAAGCCCGCCTCTTCCGGTGCATCGAGCAGGAAGTGCGCGGCGAGGTAATCCATGAACAGGTGGGCGCGGTGTTCGGCGCGCTCCAGCGGCGCCAGGCGGCGGAACAATTCACCGTGCAGTTCGGCCACGCCGTCGATGTGCAGCGCGGCGGGGTGGCGCTGAAAGGTGAGGCTGCCGAGGATTACCGCCGGCAGGTTGCAGCGGTTGATGGGCAGGCGCGCGCAGGCCGGCAGCGAGGGATTTTTTCCGGTGTCGGGTGCTTTGTCGCTAACCATACAGCTGCCGCGCCTTTGTCGTACATGACACCGCTGATTGAAGCCGTGTGCTTGGAAAAAAGTCTTTAAATTCCAGTGTTATATCGCATGTTTCCGGTGTTGGCACGGCGGTTGCTCTTACCTGTTCGACAGGTTAATTCGTGTCCCAACGCAAGGAGAACATACCATGGCACTACGTCAATGCGCGATTTACGGCAAAGGCGGCATCGGCAAGTCCACCACCACGCAGAACCTGGTGGCGGCGCTGTCCGAGGCCGGCAAGAAGGTAATGATCGTCGGCTGCGATCCCAAGGCTGACTCGACCCGTCTGATTCTGCACTCCAAGGCTCAGACCACTGTAATGCACCTGGCCGCTGAAGCCGGCTCGGTGGAAGACCTGGAACTGGAAGATGTGCTTTCCGTCGGTTACGGCGGCATCAAGTGCGTCGAGTCCGGTGGCCCGGAGCCCGGGGTTGGTTGCGCCGGCCGTGGCGTAATCACCGCCATCAACTTCCTGGAAGAGGAAGGCGCCTACGACGAGGACCTGGACTTCGTGTTCTACGACGTGCTGGGTGACGTGGTGTGCGGCGGTTTCGCCATGCCGATTCGCGAGAACAAGGCCCAGGAAATCTACATCGTGGTGTCCGGCGAAATGATGGCCATGTACGCCGCCAACAACATCGCCAAGGGCATCGTCAAGTACGCCAGCTCCGGCGGCGTGCGCCTGGCCGGCCTGATCTGCAACAGCCGCAACACCGCGCGTGAAGACGAGCTGATTGAAGAGCTGGCCCGTCAGCTGGGTACCCAGATGATTCACTTCGTGCCGCGTGACAACGAAGTGCAGCGCGCAGAAATCCGCCGCATGACCGTCATCGAGTACAACCCGAAGGCCAAGCAGGCCGACGAGTACCGTGCCCTGGCGCAGAAGGTGATCAACAACAAGAAGTTCGTGATCCCCACTCCGCTGAGCATGGACGAGCTGGAAGAAGTGATGATGAAGTTCGGCATCCTCGAAGAGGAAGACGAGACCATCGTCGGCAAGACCGCCGCCGAACTGGCCACGGCGTAAAAGGAAAATCCGACGCAGAGACGCAGAGGCGCAGAGAAAAGATCCAAGTGTTCTCCGCGTCCTCTGCGAACTCAGCGCCTCTGCGTTGGGCTTGTATCTGTATCCAACTCAGTCGTCCGCCGGATTAGGCGGCGATAGGAGATAGACATGACGACGATGACCCGTGAAGAGACCGAGGCCCTCATTAATGAGGTGCTCGAGGTCTATCCCGCCGACTCGAAGGAGGAGCGCGCCAAGCATTTGATGGCCAACGATTCCAGCCTCGAAAAGGCCAGCAAGTGCATTACCTCCAACCGCAAGTCGCTGCCCGGCGTGATGACCATCCGCGGCTGCGCCTACGCCGGCTCCAAGGGCGTGGTGTGGGGTCCGATCAAGGACATGATCCACATCTCCCACGGCCCGGTGGGCTGCGGCCAGTACTCCCGTGCCGGCCGCCGCAACTACTACGTCGGCACCACCGGCGTGGACACCTTCGGCACCATGAACTTCACCTCCGATTTCCAGGAGAAGGACATCGTGTTCGGCGGCGACAAGAAGCTGGCCAAGCTGATTGAGGAAGTGGAGACGTTGTTCCCGCTCAACAAGGGCATCTCCGTGCAGTCCGAGTGCCCCATCGGCCTCATCGGCGACGACATCGAGGCCGTGTCCAAGAAGGCCGCCAAGGAACTCAACAAGCCGGTCGTGCCGGTGCGTTGCGAAGGTTTCCGCGGCGTGTCCCAGTCCCTCGGCCATCACATCGCCAACGACGCCATCCGTGACCACATGCTGGAAGGGGTGGAGAAGAAGGAAGGCGGTCCCTACGACGTCTCCGTCATCGGCGACTACAACATCGGCGGCGACGCCTGGTCCTCCCGCATCCTGCTGGAAGAGATGGGCCTGAACGTCGTGGCACAGTGGTCCGGCGACGGTACCGTGGAAGAGATGAAGGCCTGCCCGCAGGTCAAGCTCAACCTGCTGCACTGCTACCGCTCCATGAACTACATCTCCCGCTTCATGGAAGAGAAGTACGGGATTCCATGGCTGGAGTACAACTTCTTCGGCCCCACCAAGATCGCCGAGTCGCTTCGTGCCATTGCGGCCCACTTCGACGACAAGATCATGGAAGGCGCCGAGCGCGTCATCGCCAAGTACCAGCCGCTGATGCAGGCGGTGGTCGACAAGTACAAGCCGCGTCTGGAAGGCAAGAAGGTGATGCTGTACGTCGGCGGCCTGCGCCCGCGTCACGTCATCGGCGCCTACGAAGACCTCGGCATGGAAGTGGTCGGTACCGGCTATGAATTCGCCCACAACGACGACTACGACCGTACCGTCAAGGAGATGGGCAACGCGACCCTGATCTATGACGACGTCACCGGCTACGAGTTCGAAGAGTTCGTCAAGAAGATCAAGCCCGACCTGATCGGCTCCGGCATCAAGGAAAAGTACATCTTCCAGAAGATGGGCATCCCCTTCCGCCAGATGCACAGCTGGGATTACTCGGGTCCGTACCACGGCTACGACGGCTTCGCCATCTTCGCCCGCGACATGGACATGGCCATCAACAGCCCCACCTGGAGCGGCATGAAGGCTCCGTGGCTGGCTGGTGCCGAGGCCCCGGCAGCGAAGGCGGTGAACGAGTAAGGCAAAGATAACAGCCCAACGCGGAGGCACAGAGACGCGGAGAAAAAAACAGAGGGGATCAAGCAATGAAGTTCTCTGCGTCCTCTGCGTCTCAGCGCCTCTGCGTTGGATTCTGAAATTCCAAAACCGCTGCCACAGATGAGTGGCGCGGCAGGAGAAATGACATGAGCCAGTCTGCTGAAAAAGTGAAGCCGTGCTATCCCTTGTTCCGTGAGCCGGAATACAAGGATTCCCTCGCCAACAAGCGGGCGAAGTATGAAAACGTCGTGCCGCAGGCCAAGATCGACGAAGTGTTCCAGTGGACCACCACCAAGGAATACCAGGACCTCAACTTCCAGCGTGAAGCCCTGACCGTCGATCCGGCCAAGGCCTGCCAGCCCCTGGGCGCCGTGCTGTGCGCGCTGGGTTACGAGAAGACCCTGCCCTACGTGCACGGTTCGCAGGGTTGCGTGGCCTACTTCCGCAGCTACTTCAACCGCCACTTCAAGGAGCCGGTCGCCTGCGTATCCGACTCCATGACCGAAGACGCGGCAGTGTTCGGCGGCCAGAAGAACATGCACGCCGGCCTGGAAAACGCCAAGGCGCTGTACAAGCCTGACATGATCGCCGTCTCCACCACCTGCATGGCCGAGGTTATCGGTGACGACCTGAACGCCTTCATCGGCAACGCCAAGAAGGGCGGCAGCATTCCCCAGGAATTCCCGACCCCGTTCGCGCACACGCCGTCCTTCGTCGGCTCCCATGTGACCGGCTGGGACAACATGGAAGAGGGCATCCTGCGCTACTTCACGCTGAACGACATGGAAGGCAAGGCTCCGGGCAAGAACGGCAAGATCAACTTCGTGCCAGGCTTCGAGACCTACCTGGGCAACTACCGCGTCATCAAGCGCATGATGAAGGAAATGGGCGTCGACGCGACCCTGCTGTCCGATCCGACCGAAGTGCTGGATACCCCGGCCGACGGCCAGTTCCGCATGTACGCCGGCGGCACCACTCAGGCCGAGATCAAGGATGCGCCCAACGCCATCACCACCGTGATGTTGCAGCCGGCACAGTCGGAGAAGACCAAGAAGTACGTGGAAGGCACCTGGAACCACGAAGTCCCCAAGCTCAATATCCCCATGGGCCTGGCCTGGACCGACGAGTTGCTGATGAAGGTTTCCGAGCTGACCGGCAAGGCGATTCCGGACTCCCTGACCCTGGAACGCGGCCGCCTGGTGGACATGATGACCGACAGCTATGCCTGGCTGCACGGCAAGAAGTTCGCCCTGTACGGTGACCCGGACTTCCTCATGGGCCTGACCAAGTTCCTGCTGGAGCTGGGCGCCGAGCCGACCGACATCGTCTGCAACAACGCCAACAAGAAGTGGGGCAAGGCGATGAAGAAGATGCTGGACGAGTCCCCGTACGGCAAGGAAACCCAGGTTCACGTCGGTGCCGACCTGTGGCACATGCGTTCCCTGTGCTTCACCAACAAGCCGGACTTCCTCATCGGCAACAGCTACGGCAAGTTCATTCAGCGCGACACCCTGTACAAGGGTGAGGAGTTCGAGGTTCCGCTGATTCGCCTCGGCTTCCCGATCTTCGATCGTCACCACCTGCACCGCATGACCACCATGGGTTACGAGGGCGCGATGTACATCCTCACCACCCTGGTCAACGCCGTGCTGGAGCGTCTCGACGAAGAGACCATGGGCATGGGCACCACCGACTACAACTTCGACCTGGTGCGCTAAGAAGGAAAACATCTGACGCGGAGACGCAGAGGCGCAGAGAACGGCAAGAGAGAGATATTGAACTTGGTTTTCTCCGCGTGCTCTGCGTCCTCGGCGCCTCTGCGTTGAGATTATCTTGAGGAAACAGCTATGCCCAGTGTGATGATTCGACAGACGGCGGACGGCAAGCTTTCCTTCTACGTCGCCAAGAAGGACCTGGAAGAGACCATCGACACGATGGAATTTTCCACGGCGGAGAAGTGGGGCGGCGAGGTGAAGCTGACGGATGGATCGTTGTTTTACATCGATCCGATGCCGGCACCGAAGCTGCCGACCACCATACGCGCAAAAAAAATGTAGGAGATACCATCATGGCCTTGTATATCGTTAAAGAAGAGTGCACTTCCTGCGGCGACTGCGAACCCATCTGTCCGACCCAGTCCATCGTGAAGAAGAAGGGTTTGTACGCCATCAATGCCGACACCTGCACCGAGTGCGAAGGTGATTTTGACGATCCGCAGTGCGTCGATGTATGTCCCATCGACAACTGCATCCTGCCGCTGGAGGCATGACATCATGGGCGCCCAGGGACTTTCCCGTGAGGCGGCGCTGCGTATCGGTCTGGCGGCACGGATGCTGCCGGATACCGACAGCGCAGAATTGATGCAGGTGCTGGTGCAGGCCCTCGGCTTGCCGCTCACCGAGGACAAGCTGGCCCAGATCACCGTGCGCACCCTGCGCAGCGCGGCCGACAGCCGCTACGGCAACGTGGCGATGCCCGCCATGAAGGCCGCCATGGACTGCCTGTGGGGCAAAACCACGCCCACCGTGGATGACCCGGACGTACCCAAGCCGGTGCCTTACAAGGCGGGCGACATGCCCGGTTCAATCCGCGTCGCCATCGCTTCCAACAGCAGCGAAAACCTGGACGGCCACTTCGGCAGCTGCCTGCGCTTTCTGATCTATCAGGTGGCGGCGGACGAACTGCGCCTGGTGGACGTGCGCCGCGCCAGTACCGACGGCGAAGGTATCGACAAGAACGCCGACCGGGCGACGCAGCTCGACGATTGCCAGCTGCTGTGCGTGGTGTCCATCGGCGGCCCGGCGGCGGCCAAGGTGGTCAAGGCCGGCGTGCATCCCATCAAGTATCCGCACCGCGGCGAGGCGCAGGCGATCCTCGCCGATCTGCAACAGGTGCTGGCCGGTTCGCCGCCGCCCTGGCTGGCCCGCATCATGGGCCATCGTGCCGATCTCGAACGCTTCATGGCCGACGCCGAGGAAGCCTGAGCCGTGGCCCTGCAGCCGGGACAGCTGGATCTCATCGCCGCCGCGGTCGATGACCCGGCGGCGCCCGATCTGGCGGCGCGGCTGCGGGCACAGTTCCCCGGCCTGAGCTTCACCGTCTGTGCCGATGACGACATCATCGGCGGTCGTCCGGCGTTGGAGCGGGAGCGCTTCAATCTTTACCTGGTCGACGGCAGCAGCCATTGCATGAGCCTGACCCGCGATGCGGACGTGGCCTGCGGGGTGGTGGTGGCGGAGGTCACGACGGAGGAATAAGCAGAATAGCGGGAAGGCCACCCAATAATAATAAGGAGGAGTCAGTGGTACCCATCAACATGTCCATGGACGCGCGCATGATGCTCACGCGCATGAGCCTCATCTACGAGCGTGAACAGGGGCGGCGGGTGCGGATGAGCCGCGACGAGGATCTCGTCGCCATCATCAATTTCGCCCTGCAGTCCCTGAACAAGGAATACCGGCGTTATTACGACGCCTTTGTTGCACTGCTGAGCGCCGGCGAGATTCGCGAGCTGGTGGCGCAGGGGGCGCAGATCTATCGCGGCGCAAAGGTGATTGACGGGCCGGATGCACCGGCTGGTGCGGTGCCCGTGACCACGCGCACCTATCGCGGCGTGGCGCAGGAGGTTCCGGCCGCGGCGCCGCGGCAGGAGTCCGGCATGCGGGCGGAGGCGGCGAAGCCCAAACGCATCTATCGCGGTCGCGTGGTCGAGGATTGAGGCGGTAACAAGGCGGGGGGCGGCCCGGATGGGTTGCCTTTTCGCTTCGGCTACCGTTATATAAAAGAAGATATAACGGTGGCGAGGTTGGGAGTATGGCGCGGCGCAAGGGCGGCAAGGTGGGGATTTCGGGGCGGTTCTGGCTCAACCGGGGCGAGCAGCCCTTCCTGGGCCACGGCCGCATCGAGCTACTGGAGCAGATCGTGACCACGGGCTCCATCTCCCAGGCGGCGCGCGCCATGGGCATGAGTTACAAGGCTGCGTGGGATGCGGTGGACTCCATGAACAACGTCTCCGAGGAGCCCCTGGTGCGGCGCAGCACCGGTGGCCGCCACGGCGGCGGCACCCAGCTCACCGACCACGGCCGCAAGCTGATTGAGGTGTACAAGGCGGCGGAGCAGGAGTACCAGCTGTTCCTGCGCCGCCTTGGCATGGGCGTGGACAACTTCGACCATTTTTACCAGCTGATGAGGAGGCTTTCCATGAAGACCAGTGCACGCAACCAGTTCCAGGGGCGCATCACCCGGCTGACCACCGGACCGGTCAACGCCGAAGTGATCATCGGCCTGCCCGGCGGCGACGAACTGGTGGCCATCGTCACCAACGAAAGCGTGAAGGGCCTGGGCCTGGAGATCGGCAGCGAGGTGTTCGCCCTGATCAAGGCATCCTGGGTGATCCTCACCGCCGGCGATGAAACGCTGCGCACCAGCGCCCGCAACCGCCTGTGCGGCACCGTGGCGCGGCTGCAGGAAGGGCCGGTGAACTGCGAGGTGGTGATCGAGCTGCCCGGCGGCAAGTCCATCGCCGCCATCGTCACCCATGAGAGCGTCAAGAGCCTGGGCCTGCGCGTCGGCGTGGCGGCCTGTGCCCTGATCAAGGCCTCGCACATCATTCTGGCGGTGAGCGAATGACCTAACAGTCATTTTGCTTATCGTTATATACGGATGAATATAACGCCTGTCGCGGCAGGAACGGACGGATCAACGCATTACCAACCAAGCAGAAGGAGTAATGGCAATGAAAGCAGAGATGAAAGCAGTGGTACTGGGACTGGCCGCGCTGGCGGCCGCGACGCTGGCACGGGCGGAGGAGGTCAACGTCGCGGTGGCCGCCAACTTCACCGCGCCGATGAACGTCATCGCCGCAGAGTTTGCCAAGGACACCGGCCACGAGGCCAAGCTGGCCTTCGGCTCGTCCGGCAAGTTCTACGCCCAGATCAAGAACGGTGCGCCGTTCCAGGTGTTCCTCTCAGCCGACGACGCCAAGCCGGCCAAGCTGGAACAGGAGGGGATGACCGTGGTCGGCTCCCGTTTCACCTATGCCGTCGGCACCCTGGTGCTGTGGTCGGCCAAGCCGGGCTTCGTCGATGACAAGGCTGCGGTGCTCAAGCGCGGCGACTACAACAAGCTGGCCATCGCCAATCCCAAGCTGGCGCCCTACGGCGCGGCGGCCGTGGAAGTGCTGGAAGGCATGGGCCTGATGGCGGCCGCCGAGCCGAAGCTGGTGCAGGGCGAGAACATCGCGCAGACCTTTCAGTTTGCCTTGACCGGCAACGCGGAGCTGGGCTTCGTCGCCCTGTCCCAGGTGATGAAGGACGGCAAGATCACCAGTGGTTCGGCCTGGATCGTGCCGGGCAATCTGCACCAGCCGATTCGCCAGGACGCCGTGATCCTGTCCTCCGGCGAGGGCAACGCGGCGGCTGTTGCGCTGATGAAGTATTTGCAGGGCGACAAGGCAAAGGCGATCATCCGCTCCTACGGCTACGACATCTGACTACGGAAACACACCATGGGCTTTAGCGACGCCGACCTTGCCGCCATCTGGCTGACCCTGCGCCTGGCCGGCATCACCACCGTGCTGCTGCTTATCATCGGCACGCCCATCGCCTGGTGGCTGGCGCGCACGCGCTCCAACTGGAAAGGGCCGGTGGGGGCGGTGGTGGCGCTGCCCCTGGTGCTGCCGCCCACGGTGCTGGGCTTTTACCTGCTGTTGGCGATGGGGCCGAACGGCCCCGTCGGCCAGTTCACCCAATGGCTGGGGATCGGCACCTTGCCCTTCACCTTCTGGGGCCTGGTGGTCGCGTCGGTGTTCTACTCCATGCCCTTCGTGGTGCAGCCGATCCAGAACGCCATCGAATCCCTCGGCGAGCGGCCGCTGGAAGCAGCCGCCACCCTGCGCGCCGGTCCTTGGGACACCTTCTTTACCGTGGTGCTGCCGCTGGCGCGGCCCGGCTTCTTCACCGCCGCCATCCTCGGCTTCGCCCATACCGTCGGTGAATTCGGCGTGGTGCTGATGATCGGCGGCAACATTCCCGGCGTCACCCGCGTGGTGTCGGTGCAGATCTACGACCACGTCGAGGCGCTGGAATATGCCGAGGCGCACTGGCTCGCCGCTACCATGGTGATCTTCTCCTTCCTGGTGTTGCTCGCGCTCTACACCCTCAACCCGGCGACGCGGCGCAAACAAGCATGAGCAGCGCCATACACGCCCGCTTCAATCTCCATTGGCCCGGCTTCACCCTGGATGTCGACCTCACCCTGCCTGGCCGCGGCGTCACGGCGCTGTTCGGCCACTCCGGTTCGGGCAAGACCACGCTGCTGCGCTGCGTCGCCGGACTGGAGCGTGCGCCCGGCGGCTATCTCGCCGTCGGCGGTGAGGAATGGCAGGACGGCAGCCATTTCCTGCCCACTTACCGCCGTTCTCTCGGCTATGTGTTTCAGGAGGCCAGCCTGTTTCCGCACCTCAGCGCACGGGGCAATCTCGAATACGGCATGAAGCGCGTGCGCGACGCCATGGCAGGCTCCGCGCTCGATCACGCCGTCGAACTGCTCGGCATCGGCACGCTGCTCGACCGCCGTCCCGATCAGCTCTCCGGCGGCGAACGCCAGCGCGTCGCCATCGCCCGCGCCCTGGCGCTCAAGCCGCGCCTGCTACTGATGGACGAACCGCTTGCGGCGCTCGACCTAAAGCGCAAGCAGGAAATCCTGCCCTACCTGGAACGCCTGCACGACGACCTGGAAATCCCGGTGCTCTACGTCACCCACTCGCCCGACGAAGTGGCGCACCTGGCCGATCACCTGGTCCTGCTGGAAGAGGGCGCCGTGCGCGCCGCCGGACCGCTCGGCGAACTGATGACGCGCCTCGATTTGCCCCTGGCCCGCGACGAGGCCGCCGAGTCGATCATCGAAACCGTCGTCGCCGGCCACGACGACAACTACAAGCTTACCTACCTCGACTTCCGCGGAGGCCGCTTCGCCGTCGGCCGCCTGCAACGCAAGATCGGCAAGCCCGCCCGCGTCCGTATCCATGCCCGCGACGTCAGCATCTCTCTCAAGGAACACCGCGACAGCAGCATCGTTAACATCATCGCCGCGCAGGTACAGGAACTCGCCCCCCTCAACGACTGGCAGATGGTCGTCCGCCTCGGCCTCGGCCCGGAAGCCACCGTGCCCCTGCTGGCCCGCATCACCCGCCGTTCCGCCGACATGCTCGAACTGACGCCGGGGAAAAACGTTTTTGCCCAGGTGAAGAGCGTCGTGCTGGCGGATTGATGCCGTCTCTCTTCTTCTCCCTCTGATAGCAGGTTGGGCTGAGGAACGAGGCCCGACGTGGCATGCCGATGCGTTGGGCTTATTGCGTCAGCCCAACCTACGGGAACTGCGATTGTCACCAGTTTGTTCAGTTCAAAGTAGGATGGGTAGAGCGCAGCGAAACCCATCATTTCTGTGGCTGATATAGGCGCGATGGGTTTCGCTTTGCTCTACCCATCCTACGGGACGAGCGTGGTTCAGGCCCCTTCCGGCATGACGGAAAATCGGCGGCAGGATATGGTTTTCGCTAGTATTCTGAAAGGCCTGTATTCGACCCCGTTTTGCAGCGGAGCCCACCCTCATGAAGACACAATACTACGCGGCAGCGAGTCTCGACGGATTCATCGCCACCGAAGACGATTCCCTGGACTGGCTATTCCCGCTGGGCAATGTGAACGATACGAGCTATCCGTCCTTTATCGCCGAAGTCGGCGCAATGGCGATGGGCTCGGCAACCTACGAGTGGATGCTGCATCATGTCGTTGAGGTGGCTGCCGAAACGGGATCAGCCTGGCCCTATGCCCAGCCGGTGTGGGTATTCTCCAGTAGAGAGCTTCCCGCGATAAAGGGTGCGGACATTCACTTCGTCCAGGGCGACGTGCGGCCGGTTCATGCGGAAATGCGCAAGGCGGCGGGGACGAAGAATATCTGGATAGTGGGCGGCGGTGGGCTTGCCGGCCAGTTCTTTGACGCGGGCTTGTTGGACGAACTGATTGTCCAGGTCTGTTCGGTTACCCTGGGGAAGGGCAAGCCGCTGTTTCCGCGTCAACTGATCAGTCCTCCGCTACGCCTGATCGGCGTGCAACAGTTCGGCCCGGGCTTCGCGGAGCTGTGCTATCAGGTACCGAAGAGCGTGGATTGATACGGCACTCGATTGGCCGAATCCGTGGCGGGCTTGTTTCCCGATTTCAGGAGGGCTTCCAATATGTTGGAATTAAGGCCAAATTGCGAATGCTGTGACAGGGATTTGCCGCCGGATTCTACCGAGGCACGTATTTGTACGTATGAGTGCACGTTTTGCGCGGAGTGTGCTGAAGGCGTGCTCGGTGGGCAGTGTCCAAATTGCGGTGGCGAGCTGGTTGTGAGGCCGCGTCGGCCGGCGGCAATGCTCGCCAAAGACCCTGCGTCCACAAGGCGCGTGCTCAAGCCTGCGGGCTGCAATAAGTCGGCCTAGGGAGTTGGAGCTTCTGGCCAGCCGTTGTTAACGTAGTGCTACATCAAATGGGGGGAAATAATGAAAATTTTTATCAGGGCGATGCCGTTGCTGACGGTAATGATGTTTCCGTACTCCTTGCACGCGGCGGAGGTAAGCAAGAGCGACTGGATAAGTGCGATGACTACCGTACTACCGACGGCGTTTTGCAATTCCAGCCAGTACTTCAGGCAGTGTTTCAACGTCACGGCCCAGGAGTGCGAAGAGACGGCGGCGTCTGCAGCACGGGTCTGCCTGAACAAGAACAAGGACCAGATCCCGGAGGTGTTGCATCAGCCCCAGGATGGCACGCACTGGGGCACGGTAGTCGGCGCCTGCGCCGGCGAGGCCTACGAACTGGCCCTGGTCAAGAAACGCATCAGCAACAGCAAGTGCGACGATCCGGCCAATTGGCAATAGCTGTGTCCATGTAGGGATGGTCGTGCTCCGATGCGCACAAGAGGCGGCCGGAATGTCGCCTTAGCCACCCCATTGTCGCGTTTGTTACACACGACAATTCATAAAACCATAATAAATACAATGAAGTAACACATGGCACGGCGGTTGCTGAAGGAATATCAAACCTTCAGCCCCCAAGGTGCCGCCATGCAGCCGAAAGACATCGCCGCCCTGCTCGACGAACCGGCCTGTGCCCACAACACCAAGGAAAAGTCCGGTTGTGCCCGGCCCAAGCCCGGCTCCACCGCCGGCGGCTGCGCCTTCGACGGCGCGCAGATTGCCCTGCTGCCCATCGCCGACGTGGCCCACATCGTCCACGGCCCCATTGCCTGTGCCGGTTCTTCCTGGGACAACCGCGGCACCCGTTCCACCGGGCCGACGCTGTACCGCATCGGCATGACCACCGACCTTACCGAGCAGGACGTGATCATGGGCCGCTCGGAGAAGCGGCTGTTTCACTCCATCAAGCAGGCCATCGACAGCTATTCCCCCGCGGCGGTGTTCATCTATAACACCTGCGTGCCTGCCCTCATCGGCGACGACGTCGACGCCATCTGCAAGGCGGCGGCGGAGAAGTGGGGCGTGCCGGTGGTGCCGGTGGACGGCGCCGGCTTTTACGGCACCAAGAATCTGGGCAACCGCATCGCCGGCGAGGCGATGGTGAAGCACGTCATCGGCACCCGCGAGCCCGATCCGCTGCCCGCCGGCAGCGAGCGGCCCGGCATCACGGTGCACGACATCAACCTCATCGGTGAGTACAACATCGCCGGCGAGCTGTGGCACGTGCTGCCGCTGCTGGACGAACTGGGCCTGCGCGTGCTGTGCACGCTGTCGGGCGACGCGCGCTTCCGCGAGGTGCAGACCATGCATCGCGCCGAGGTGAACATGATGGTCTGCTCCAAGGCCATGGTGAACGTGGCGCGCAAGCTGGAGCAGAAATACGGCACGCCGTGGTTCGAGGGCAGCTTCTACGGCGTGCGCGACGTCAGCCAGGCGCTGCGCGACTTTGCCCGCCTGATCAATGACCCGGATCTGACCGTCCGCACCGAGCAGGTGATTGCCCGCGAGGAGGCCAAGGCCGATGCCCTGCTGCAGCCGTGGCGCGAACGCCTCGACGGCCGCCGCGCGCTGCTCTACACCGGCGGCGTGAAGTCCTGGTCGGTGATCTCGGCCCTGCAGGACCTCGGCCTCAAGGTGGTGGCCACCGGCACCAACAAGTCCACCGAAGAGGACAAGGCGCGCATCCGCGAGCTGATGGGACCGGACGTGAAGATGCTGGACGAGGGCAGCCCGCGCGCGCTGCTCGACACCGTGCGCGACTACCAGGCCGACATCCTCATCGCCGGCGGCCGCAACATGTACACCGCGCTCAAGGCGCGCATCCCCTTCCTCGACATCAACCAGGAACGCGAATTTGGCTACGCCGGTTATGCCGGCATGGCGGAACTGGCACGTCAGCTGGCGCTCACCATCGAAAACCCCATCTGGCCGGCGTTGCGCAAGAGCGCGCCGTGGGAGGGGCCGGCGGAATGAAGTACGGACGGAAAACACATCTGCCGCAGAGGCGCGGAGACGCAGAGGACGCAAAGATAGGCGTCCATTGCATTCCTCATCACGGCGGCTGCGCGTTGACCATGCGTATGGTGCGCACTGAGCATCGTGCGTGGCATACCAAGGCGATTGGTGCGCAATGCGCACCCTACGGTGTCGAATACATCCACCGCAGAGACGCAGAGGTCGCAGAGCAATTAAGGCATTCCTTCTTCCGCGCCTCTGCGTCTCTGCGGCAATCTGGTTTTGGAGGCTGACATGGTTACGGTACTCAAACGCAACAAGGCGCTGACGGTCAATCCTCTCAAGACCAGCCAGCCGCTGGGCGCCACCCTGGCCTTTCTCGGCCTGAACAAGGCCATGCCGCTGATGCACGGCTCGCAGGGCTGCACGGCCTTTGCCAAGGTGATGTTCGTGCGCCACTTCCGCGAACCCATTCCCTTGCAGACCACGGCCATGGATCAGGTCAGCACGGTGATGGGGGCCGACGACAGCGTGGTGGAAGCGCTGGCGACCATTTTTTCCAAGAACAAGCCGCAGGTGATCGGCCTGATGACCACCGGCCTGTCGGAGACGCAGGGCGCCGATATCCTGCGAGCGGTAAAGATGTTCCGCGCCGCCCACCCCGAGTTCGCCGAGCGTCATGTGGTGCCGGTGAATACGCCCGACTACACCGGCGGCCTGGAGAGCGGCTTTGCCCTGGCGGTGCAGGCCATGGTGGAAACCCTGGTGCCCGAGTCGAACCGTGCCGGGCTGCGCCAGCGTCAGGTCAACGTTCTGGCCGGCGCACACCTGACGCCGGGTGACATCGAGGCGCTGAAGGAGATGATCGAGGCATTCGAGCTGCGCCCGGTGGTGTTGCCGGACATCGCCGATTCCCTCGACGGCCACCTGACACCCAACGACTTCACACCGCATACCGTGGGCGGCACGCTGCTGTCCGATATCGAACTCATGGGCGAGTCGGCGGCGACGCTGGTGATCGGCGCCGCACTCGGCCAGGCCGCCGACGCGCTCAAGGCGCGTACCGGCGTGCCGGATTATCGCTTCGACCATCTGCTCGGCCTCGATGCGGTCGACGGATTTGTGCACACCCTGAGCCGTATCGCCGAACGCCCGGTGCCGGAGCGCATCGTGCGCCAGCGCGCGCAGTTGCAGGATGCGCTGGTTGACGGCCACTTCATGCTTGGCCTGCGCCGTGTCGCCGTCGCCGCCGAGCCGGATCAGCTGCTGGCCCTCACCGAGATGCTGCAGGGTCTGGGTGCCGAGGTGGTGGCCGCCGTAGCGCCCAGCCGCGGCCCGGCGCTGGAGAAGCTGGCACTGGCCGAGGTGAAGATCGGCGACCTGGAAGATCTGGAACACATGGCGCGGGAAGGCCATGCCGAACTGCTGCTCGGCAACTCCCACCTGGGACAGGCGGCGCACCGCCTCGGCCTGCCGTTGCAACGCATCGGCTTCCCACTGTACGACGTGGTGGGCGGCTACCAGCGCGCCGCCATCGGCTATCGCGGTACGCGGGCACTGTTGTTCGACCTGGCCAACCTGATGCTGGAACACGGTCATCACGAGATCGAGCCGTACCATTCTGTATACAAGGTGGGGGACTAGCCATGGCCATGCAACGTCAACTGCGGGTACTGGAAAACGAGACTGCCGGTGACGGCGCCGCTGCCTTGCAGGTGGCCTTCGCCACCTCCGACCTCAAGCACGTGGACCAGCATTTCGGCTCCGCCGAGCGTTTCGCCATCTACCGGGTCGAGGCGGAGCGGGTGACGCTGTCGCAGGTGGCCGAGTTTGGCTCGCTGGAAAAGGACGGCAACGAAAACAAGTTGTTGGAAAAATTCGTGCTGCTCGACGGTTGTGCTGCCGTGTACAGCCAGGCCATCGGCCCGTCGGCCGTGCGCCAGCTGCTCGGCCTCGGCATCCAGCCCCTGCGCGTACCGGAAGGCAGTGGCATCACCGCGCTGCTCACGGCGTTGCAGCACGAGCTGGCCGCCGGCAACACCGGCTGGATCAGCCGGGCACTGGAACGCCAGCGGCGCGACCGCAAGCGCTTCGACGCCATGGAGGCGGAGGGCTGGGAAGACTGATCGATGCGAGTATCGTCCGGGATGCGGGACATGGAGTTGAGCGGTAATTCGGGGGCGAGTTACAGCGTCTGTGTACCGCATCCCCGACGATATTCGACTGAGGGAGCATGACGATGAGCAGTGTAATTGCAGAGAAAGATCCGATCCTGGGGACCGACTTCATCAAGGAAATGCTGCGACAGATACGTGCACTGGACAGCTATGGGGTGTGGGAAGGCAAGGACGCCCTGGCGGTGCTCGATCCGCTGGTGCTGACGCCGGAGCGCAAGAAGGAGATTCCGGTCATCGGCGATCCGGACGAGGAGACCATGGCGCGGGTGAAGGCGTTCTACAACGCCATCGCCACCATGATCGAGGCCGAGTGCGGCCTGATGGCGGTGCCGATGATGGTACTGAGCCACGAGGGCTTCGGTCGGGTAGTGATCACCGTGGGCAAGCTGGTGGTACTGGATCGCAGCCTGCGCGACGTGCACCGCTTCGGCTTCGCCAGCCTGTCCAAGATGAAGGACGAGGCCGACAAGCTGCTGTCCATTGCGCTGGAACTGGTCGGTACCCATTCCAAGGTGGCCGGGCTTTGATGAAGGCAACATCCAACGCAAAGGCGCAAAGACGCAAAGGACGAAAAGGAGTTTTTTCCTCTAGCATCTTTGCGTTCTCTGCGTCTTTGCGCCTCTGCGTTAGATTTGGGGGTTTTCAGTGATGAACGGAGACGAATTGAAGGAATTGGAGAAGGAAGTGCGCAAGCGCAAGCGCATCGCCTCGGAGTGGGCGTCGCAGCTGCACGACCTGGTCGAGGACAAACTGCCGGCGGCCTATGACGAGCTGCCCGGCATCGCACAGTCCACCTATGAAGCCTGCGTGGCGTGGGCCGAGGCCAACAAGGCCTGGCAGTCGGCGCAGTCCGGTCAGTAACACCTGGAGAAATGAAATGAGCGACATGATTACCGGCCTCACCCGGGGCGGCGCCAGCTGGACTCCCGAGTTCATCGTGGCCATCAACCAGCAGGAATGCATCGGCTGCGGCCGCTGCTACAAGGTGTGCCCGCGCGAGGTGTTCGAACTGGTGGAGCGCGAGGCGGGCGAGGACGATGACGACGACGATTTTTCCGACGACGTCGCCATGGTGATGACCGTCGCCAACGCGCTGGACTGCATCGGCTGCGGCTCCTGCGCCCGCGTCTGCTCCAAGAAGTGCCACAGCCATGCGGCCGCGGCACTGAGTGCCTGATCACTAATAGCCGGAGACATCATGCCGAAACCTGAAAAACATCTGTTTGTTTGCACCCAGGCCCGTCCCGACGGCCATCCGCGCGGTTCGTGTCAGAACAAGGGCTGTGCGGCCATTGCCGAGGAGTTCTGGTATCAGTTGCAGGAACGCAATCTCTTCGGGCGCATCCAGCTGACCAATACCGCCTGCATCGGCCCCTGCGGCGTCGGTCCCAATGTGCTGGTCTATCCCGACGGCGTGATGTACAGCGGCATCGCCAAGGGCGACGTGGGCGCCATCATCGAGCAGCACCTGCTCGGCGGCACCCCGGTGGACTCCCTGCTGGCCCCGGCGGACATGTGGAGCTGACGTGCAGGCTGCGCGGCTGATCGTCTATCACAAGCAGGCGACCAGCGCGCGGCTGCGCTTCCTGCGTTTCGCCGACAACACTGTATGCGGTTTCGGCGCCCTGCCGCGCCTGGCGGCGGTGGTGGAGCGTGCGGAGATGGCGCGTTTCGATCCGGCGGTGGTGCCCCATCCCGCGCCCCTCAGCGGACGCATGGAGAAAAATCTGGGCCTGACGGCGGGCAGTATCGAAATCGACGGCGAGCTGCTGGCGCGGGTCGACGTGCCGGACGGACCGCTTACCGTCTATCTCGCCCGTTTCACCACCATCGATCCGCCCTTCGACGCCGCCTCAGCGCACGGCGGCGCTTTCATCGATCTGACCCAGGCCCGCGATCTGCCGGCGCCGGAGCTGGAACTGCTGCGCCGCGCCTACCAGCGCGTGATGGGCGGCTGACCGTGTCCTGCATCGTACGCACCGCGAACAGGGGCGACCTGCCTGCGCTGTGCGCCCTGCTGGGCGAACTGTTTTCCATTGAGGCGGATTTCAGACCGGAGCCGGCGCGGCAATGGGTGGGGCTGGAGCGCCTGCTGGACAGGCCGCAGGAGGCCGTCGTTCTGGTTGCCGAGCGCCAGGGCGAGGTCATCGGCATGTGCACCGCCCAGGTTCTGATCTCCACCGCCGAAGGCGGCGAGGTGGCCTTGGTCGAGGACGTGGTGGTGCGCGGCGACCAACGCGGCGGCGGGAGCGGCAGCGCGCTGCTGGCGGCACTGGAGGCATGGTGCAGGCAACGTGGCATCCGCCGCATGCAGCTGTTGGCCGATCGCGCCAACACGCCGGCCCTGGAGTTTTACCGCCGCAAGGGTTGGCAGCCGACGCAGCTCATGGCATGGCGGCGCTACCCTTGAGTCTGAACGTACCTTTATAGCCGAAGGTCCGCCCCCAAAGCGGATGCCGGATGACAAAGTCCAGCATGACCGTGTCGTCATCGACGCCATATTCGACTATGCGTGCCTTGCCCAGCAGCAGCCAGTCGGGGATACGAATATGGAACGAACCAATACGCCAAAGGTAGCCGTTGCTGGTGTAACACAACGCGCCATCGATCTCCGACAGGTGCATGCAGATCCCCAGATTGAGGCGCACGAATTCAACGATTTCGCGGCCCTCCAGATGTTCCATGCGTGACTGAAATACGTAGGGCTTGCGCCCCTGAAACCGGAATGTCCGGTGCCAGAACATGGCAGGGCGATCACGATAGGTGCGGTTGAGCACCTCCACGGGTACGTTTTGTCCCCGGTAGGGCACCAGAGCCCCAAACATCCGGCCGAAAAGGATGAATGGTTTGGCCAACGGAGAATGGGTTATTTCTTCCATATTGCCGGCAAGAGTGCATGACTGCTCCATGCCCGGTGTCAGGTCGTAGTGACGGCGCACGGCCGCATGCAGTTTTTCCCATTCTTCACCCAATGCGCGCTGCATGACGGGCTTTTGATCCGCTTCCATGTCCGCTCTCCTCACAACGTGGGTTTGAGTACCATCAACACAACGGCCAGTATCATCGCGGCAAAGGCCGGCATGCCCAGCCATGTCCATATGCGCGCCTGGCGGTGATATTCGACAGGCAGCGAGGTGCCGGCACGCAATGCATCGACGCTGCTGTCCCGCATGCGGATCTGCAGCAACACCACCGGCAACCAGCATGCCCCGGCCAGCAGATACAATCCAAGCGCTGCCATCAGCCACGGTGTCGTCGGCGGCCAGCCGGCCAGGTAGACCATGGCATATCCGGTAAGCGGTTGCAGGATCACCGTCGGCGTGGTGAACAGCCAGTCCGCCCAGACCACCAGGCGGTTGGTTGTGGCTATGGATTCAACGGAACCGGTGCGGTCGGTGAAGAACTTGTAGAAGGCACTGCCGAAACCGGTGCCGAAGAGAAAAATTGCGCTGAGAATATGCAGCGTCTTGAGCACTGTGTAGTCCATTAGCGTCGCTCCATTGCGTACATGGTTAAGATCGCGGCAAGCAACGGCACGTTCTTGGTCAGCGGGCCGAAGGGATGCAGCCAGTATTCGGGCAGCGCCCAGGAAATGATCAGCATGTAGCCGATGATGACGGCTATTTGCGGCCACACGGTTTCCCGCAGTCGATAGCGGGTCAGGACGGCGATGCCGAGCGCCAGGTCGAGCGCAGCGGCGCCGTACAGGGTGAGCGGCGCATAAATGCCCTGGATGCCGGTCTGGGCCAGCAGGGCGTAACTGTCGGCGGCCGGATACAGCAGCGCGGAGACAATGGCGGTGCCGATCCAGGTGAAGGCGATGCTCAGTCGCAGCAGAGGCCGCAACCAGTACAGGCGCGCATGCCATCGATCCGCCTGGGTGGCGGGCGTGCCGTCGAGCACCTGCACAAAGCCCGTAGGATTGATGCCGAAGCGCTCGATCAGCGCTTGCACCGGCGCACAGTTGCCGCGGCGCAACATGGCGGCAGTCTCCGGGGTAATCGGCGCGTTGCCGAGAAATCCGCCGATGCGGGCGAGGGGCAGCAGAAGCGCGTAGGGAACGTGCAGCACCCGCGGGCGGGACAGCCCCAACCAGCGGCGCATCTGCAGCAGCATATCGAGGAAGGTGATGGGTTCCGGACCGACCAGGTCGATGCGCGGGCAACCGGCTTCCGGCTTGGCAATGCTGGCAAGAACCACCCGAACCAGATCGTCGATGTGAATGGGTTGCAGCAGTTGCCGGCCATCATCTGGTACGGGTATGAAAGGAAGCGCGGCGAGGGCGCGGAACATTTCGCTGCTCTTGGCACCTGCACCATGAACAATGGAGGGACGCAGGATGACGCAGTCCAGGCCCAGGCCGGCAAGCACATCGTCGGCGGCGCGCTTGGTCAGGTGGTATCGGCTTTCCGCCTGATCGTCGGCGCCGAGGGCGGAGATCTGGATCACCTTTTTCACCCCCGCCTCGGCCGCGGCCAGGAACAGCGCGCGCGGGGCGGCGAAGTGGAGTGCGTGAAACGTTTGCGCGCCGCTTTCGCGGATGATGCCCACGGCATTGATTATCACCTCGACGCCGGCCAGGCGGTCGCGCCACGACGCCACGGTATGGTCGCGGGTGAAGTCGCACGTGATATAGCGTGGGCCGGGGAACTGACGCGCCGCGCTCGCCGGATCGCGCACACACGCCGTGACCTGGTGTCCCTGCGCCTGGAGGGCGCGCAGCAGGTGGCTGCCGATGAATCCGGTGGCGCCGGTCAATAGAATGTTCATGTCAACCCGCTCCCGACTGGAGAGCGCCTGCCGGCGCCACGGGGGGAATGCTGCGGCGGATCACCAGTCCCATGCTGCCAAGGCCGAGGAACAGTCCCAGAACGATGTGCCACAGCCCGTCGCGCAACAGGCGCAGCGCGTCGACGGGCGCCTGGTCCAGGCTGTGGGTTCCATGCAGCATCAGCAATAGGGGCGAGATGAACAGCATCAGGTAGGTAAAGCGGGCCCAGAAGGCCGCCCGTGACGATGTGCCGCACAAGTCCACCAGCAGAGGCACCAGCACCGCCCGCAGGCTGGCGACGACGAGGGCGCTCAACGACAGGCACAGGCCAATTTCGAGCATGAATACGGTCAGGTTGTTCATGGGGTTCTCCCTGCTGTTGCAGTAATTTCAGTAATTACAGAAATGTCCAGGTAAAAAAACTCAGCCCTTCTTTCCCAACAGGTTTTGAATCTTGGCGCCGAGACTCATCACCTTGACCAGGGTGCCGTGATCCAGGTGTTTCATCTGTTCGTACCATCCCATCAGCTGTTCCAGAAACTCCAGCGTATTGCCTATGCGGGCCTTGATTTCCGGATCGGTCGCGCGATCCTCTTCACTTTCCAGCACGCATTCGCGCAGCGTGGTGAGGGTGGGGTCGAGCTCACGCCGTTTGCGTTGTTCGGCGATGACCAGAAAGATGTCCCATACATCCTTCATCGATTCAAAATGGTCACGACGGTCACCCAGGGTGTGTACCACCTTGATCAGGCCCCAGGACTGCAACTCGCGCAGGCTGGTACTGACATTGGAGCGCGCCACGCCGAGGGTATCGGTGATGTCTTCCGCAGTCAGCGGCTCCTTGGCCAGGTAGAGCAGGGCATGGATCTGCGCCACCGTGCGATTGACGCCCCAGCGCGACCCCATTTCCCCCCAGTGGAGGACGAACTTCTGCATGACCGGGGTGAGCTTCATTAAGTTGTTTCCGTAATTTCAGTTAATACAGAAATTAGTGCCGCTGGCACCGGGTGTCAAGGTGTGGAGTGAAATTTATTGCGGAAGCAACGACGCTCGAAGCCGTGGGAGTGTTCATTCACTCCGACGCCAGCAGCCCCTTCAGGTAGTAGATCAGTTCCAGCGCGCCGCGCGGGGTGAGGGCGTCGGGGTCCAGCTGGCGCAGTTCCACCACCACCGGCACGTCAGGCGGCGGCGGCAGGGACAGGGCCATCTGGTGGGCCGGGTTGTCGTAGTCGCGGTGGGCGGCGTTGTCGGTTTCCAGTTCGATCAGCTTGCGCCGTGCCGCCTCGATCACCGCGCGCGGCACGCCGGCCAGCTGCGCCACCTGCAGGCCGTAGCTCTGGCTGGCGGGGCCGTCCTTGACCGCGTGCAGGAAGACGATGGAGTCGCCGTGCTCCACCGCGTCGAGGTGGACGTTGACCACGCCGTCGACCAGTTCGGGCAGGGCGGTGAGTTCAAAGTAATGGGTGGCGAACAGGGTGTAGGCGCGGATGCGCTCGGCCAGATCCTTCGCCACCGCCCAGGCCAGGGACATGCCGTCGAAGGTGCTGGTGCCACGGCCGATTTCATCCATCAGCACCAGGCTCTGGTTGCTGGCGTTGTGCAGGATGTTGGCGGTTTCGGTCATTTCCACCATGAAGGTGGAGCGGCCGGAGGCGATGTCGTCGGAGGCGCCGATGCGGGTGAAGATGCGATCCACCGGGCCGATGACGGCGCGCGTGGCCGGCACGCAGCTGCCGATGTGGGCCAGCAGCACGATGAGTGCGGTCTGGCGCATGTAGGTGGACTTGCCGCCCATGTTGGGGCCGGTGACGATGAGCATGCGGCGGCCGTCGCCGAGGCGGATGTCGTTGGGCACGAAGGGCGCGTCGCTGAACTGCTCCACCACCGGATGGCGGCCGCCCTCGATGTCGAGGCCGGGGGTGGCGCTCAATTGCGGCGCTACCCAGTCCAGCGTTTCGGCGCGTTCGGCGAGATTGGCCAGCACGTCGGTCTCGGCCAGGGCGGCGGCGCAGTCCTGCAGGCCGCCGAGGTCGGCGCAGAGGGTGTCGAGCAACTCTTCGTACAGTCCCTTCTCCCGCGCCAGGGCGCGCTCGGCGGCGGACAGGGCCTTGTCCTCGAACTTCTTCAGCTCCGGCGTGATGTAGCGTTCCGCCCCCTTGAGGGTCTGGCGGCGGATGTAGTCGTCGGGCACCTTTTCGCTCTGGGCGCGGGTCACCTCGATGTAATAGCCGTGCACGCGGTTGTAGCCCACCTTGAGGGTGGGGATGCCGCTGCGGGCGCGTTCGCGCGTTTCCAGGTCGATGAGGTACTGGCCGGCGTTTTCGCGGATGGCGCGCAGTTCGTCCAGTTCGGCGTCGTAGCCGGCGGCGATGACGCCGCCGTCGCGGATCAGCAGCGGCGGCGCCTCGATGATGGCCCGTTCCAGCAGCTGGTGTAGTTCGGGCCAGGCGCCGCTGCGCTCGGCGAGGGTGCGCAGCAGCGGGGCGTCAAGCAGTTGCAGTATCTGGCGCAGTGGCGGCAGGCGGCCGAGGGCGGTGCGCAGCTGCACCAGATCGCGCGGGCGGGCGGATTTGAGCGCCACGCGGGAGAGGATGCGCTCGATGTCGCCGATGCCGCGCAGCAGTTCGCCCAGGGTCTGCCAGCTGCGTCCTTCCATCAATGCGGCGACCGCCTGCTGGCGCGCGCCGAGCACGGCGTGGTCGCGTAGCGGGCGGTGCAGCCAGCGGCGCAGCAGGCGGCTGCCCATGGGGGTGGCGGTGTGGTCGAGGACGCCGGCCAGAGTGTGCTCGGCGTTGCCGCCGAGGGCGTGTTCCAGTTCCAGGTTACGGCGGCTGGCGGCGTCGAGCAGCACCGCCTCGTCGCGCCGCTCCAGGGCCAGGCCGCGCAGGTGGGGCAGGGCGGCGCGCTGGGTTTCCTGTACGTATTGCAGCACGGCGCCGGCGGCGCCGAGGGCCGTGGTCAGGTGGTCGCAGCCGAAGCCGGAGAGGTCGCGGGTGCCGAACTGGGCGGTGAGCAGGCGGCGTGCGGTGTCGGGCTCGAAGCGCCAGGGCGGCAGGCGTTGCAGGCCGCGGCGTTCCTGCCACAGCGGATGGGACGGCAGGTCGTCGGGCAGCAGCAGTTCCGCCGGCCGCAGCCGCTCCAGTTCGCCGGCCAGGGCCTCGTCGCCGCTGATTTCCATGACGGTGTAACGGCCCGAGGTGAGGTCCAGGGCCGCCAAGCCCCAGGTATCGCCGCTGCGGGCCAGGCCGCACAGCAGGTTGTCGCGCCGCTCCTCCAGCAGGGCCTCGTCGGTGACGGTGCCGGGGGTGACGATGCGCACCACCTTGCGTTCCACCGGGCCCTTGCTGGCGGCCGGGTCGCCGATTTGTTCGCAGATGGCCACCGATACGCCCAGCCTGACCAGCCGCGCCAGGTAGCCCTCGACGGCGTGGTAGGGCACGCCGGCCATGGGGATGGGCGCGCCGGCGGAGGCGCCGCGGGCGGTGAGGGTTATGTCCAGCAGCTGGGCGGCCCGCCGGGCGTCGTCGTAGAACAGCTCGTAGAAATCGCCCATGCGATAGAACAGCAGCAGGTGGGGATTTTCCGCCTTGATGCGCAGGTACTGCTGCATCATCGGCGTGTGGGCGGTGGGAGCGTCGGGTGCGGTGGGTCGGGCCATGGTGCGGGAAGGATAACGAAAAAGCCGTCTGGCCGCGAAGGCTTGCATGATCCGGCGCCGGTCTGTTATGTCTGCGGCAGACAAAAAAGAGGAGCGGGAGCGTGAGCAGAGACTACGACGAGAAGCGTAACTTCATCCGCATGTGCATGGAGTGCCCGATGACCTTCACCCGCTACGGCGGCAGCGTCCACACGGCCACGGCGCGCGACCTGAGCGGCAGCGGACTGGGTTTCGTCACCGATCAGGCGCTGACCCTGGGCGAGGTGCTGTCGGTCAAGGTGGTGCCGGGACAGGCAGTGGTGGCGCCGCTCCAGGCCGAGGTGGAGGTGGTGCGGGTGCAGCCGCACGACGTCGACCGTTACGAAATCGGGGTGACCATCCGGCGGTTTCTTTAATTCTGAAAACTGCACTTAACTTTTGCCAAGGCGCTCAAGCGCGCCAGGAAACACGCAATAACCACGGGGGACACGGGGCAACAGGATAAAGACTGGTTATCCCTGTGACCCCCCCCGTGTTCCCCGTGGTTAAATCCTTGCGCTTTGGATCTTTGAGATAGTTTCTAGTTAAACCAGCTCGTCCAGCCCCTGGTGGGGGCCGGCGGTGGGCGTTCCTGTATTGGACTGGTAGGCGGAGAGGGCGCGGGCGACATAGGGTGAGGTGGTCCCGTTTCCGCTGCCGGGGCTGGTCTGCAGGGTATCCGCCCGCTGCTGCCGGGCCGCCCGAATCAGTTCGCGGTAGTCGGTGCTATCGTTTTCTTCCAGCAATTCGCCGCGGGCGATGTATTCGGTCAGGCCGCCGTCGCGGCGAGCCTGTTGCAGCCCTGTGGTGGGCGCCGCCTCCTGTTGCGCCGGCGTGCGCGCCGTCTGCTGCGCCGGCGGCAGCGGCATGTGCAGGGGAATGGGGGCGTGGCGGATTTCCATGGCGATTCAACTATAACGGATCTTGCGATGACGGATCAGGAACTGGATACAGTGGCGGAACAGGCGGCGGCGGCCCTGCTGGTGCGGGGCTGGATGCTGGCCACGGCCGAATCCTGCACCGGCGGCTGGGTGGCCAAGGTGTGCACCGACCTGGCCGGCAGTTCGCACTGGTTCGAGCGCGGTTTCGTCACCTATACCAACGAGGCCAAGCAGGAGATGCTGGCCGTGGCCGCAGAGACCCTGGCGGCGCAGGGCGCGGTGAGCGAGGCCACGGCGGCGGAAATGGCCCGCGGTGCCCTGGCGCGCAGCCGCGCCCAGGTGAGTCTGGCCATCAGCGGCATCGCCGGTCCGGGCGGGGCGACAGCGGGCAAGCCGGTGGGCACGGTATGTTTTGCCTGGGCACGGCAAGCCGGCGGTGTCGTCACCCGCACCCTACATCTGGCCGGCGACCGTGAGGCGGTACGGCGCCAGGCGGTGGCGCAGGCCCTGGCCGGGCTGCTTGAGTTCCTCGCCGGCGATGGCTGAGCGCCTGTTCTTTGCCCTGTGGCCGGACGAGGCCCAGCAGCGGACCCTGTATAAACTGGGCCGGTCCATCGCGCCGCCGGGCGGCAAGCCCATGGCGGCGCAGAATCTCCACATCACTCTCGCATTTCTCGGCACGATCGATGCCGATAAACGCAACTGCATGGAAAAGGCGGCCGATGCCATTCAGTTGCCGTCCTTTGAACTGGTGCTGGACAGCGCCGGCTACTGGCCACGGCCACAGGTGGTGTGGCTGGGGTGCTCGGCGGTGCCGGAACCTTTGCTGGCCCTGGCCGCCCGCCTGAACGGCGCCATGGCCGCCTGTGGCCTGGCAGCTGAGACGCGTCCCTATAGCCCGCACCTCACCGTATTGCGCAAGGCGCGGCAGGGACCGCGACAACTGGATATGGATACAGTACACTGGCCCGTGGGCGACTTCGTGCTGGTGCAGTCCTTGACCCTGCCCGAAGGGGCCCAATATCAAGTGGTGCGGCGCTGGCCGCTGGCGGGACAACTGTGAAATAATCCGGGTCCTGAACATGAGCGGCGGGGCATGGATGGTCCCGCCCTATGCATTTTTGGAGGCAGGAATGGACGATAACAAGCGTAAGGCATTGAGTGCGGCCCTGAGCCAGATCGAGAAGCAGTTCGGCAAGGGATCGGTGATGCGCATGGGCGACGCCGGCGTGGCGCGTGACATTCAGGCGATCTCTACCGGTTCCCTCGGGCTGGACATCGCCCTCGGCATCGGCGGCCTGCCGCGCGGCCGTGTCATCGAGATCTACGGCCCGGAATCCTCCGGCAAGACCACCCTGACCCTGCAGGTCATCGCCGAGGCCCAGAAGACCGGCGGCACCTGCGCCTTCGTCGACGCCGAACACGCCCTGGACCCGACCTATGCCCAGAAGCTGGGCGTCAACGTGGACGACCTGCTGGTGTCGCAGCCGGATACCGGCGAGCAGGCCCTGGAAATCACCGACATGCTGGTACGCTCCGGCGCGGTGGACGTGGTGGTGGTCGACTCCGTCGCCGCCCTGACCCCCAAGGCCGAAATCGAGGGCGAGATGGGCGATTCCCACGTCGGCCTGCAGGCCCGCCTGATGAGCCAGGCCCTGCGCAAGCTCACCGCCAACATCAAGCGCTCCAACACCCTGGTGATCTTCATCAACCAGATCCGCATGAAGATCGGCGTGATGTTCGGCAGCCCGGAGACCACCACCGGCGGCAACGCGCTCAAGTTCTACGCCTCGGTGCGTCTGGACATCCGCCGCATCGGCGCCATCAAGAAGGGTGACGAGGCGGTGGGCAACGAGACCCGCGTCAAGGTGGTGAAGAACAAGGTGGCGCCGCCGTTCAAGCAGGCCGAGTTCGACATTCTCTACGGCGAGGGCATTTCGCGCGAAGGCGAGATCGTCGATCTGGGCGTGAAGGCCAATATCGTCGAGAAATCCGGCGCCTGGTACAGCTACAGCGGCAACCGCATCGGCCAGGGCAAGGACAACGCCCGCCAGTTCCTCAAGGACAATCCGGAGATGGCCCACGAGATCGAGGCCAAGATCCGCGCCGCCGTTCTGCCCGAGGTGATCACCTCCGGCAGCGACGACGTGATGGAAGAGGCCTGACGTTCTTTATTTCACCGCAAAGGCGCAGAGAACGCAGAGATTTCATTAGTGGTTTTCTCTGCGGCCTCTGCGTCTCCGCGCCTCTGCGTTGAGAGTTTGGATTTTTGCATAGGGCTTTGTCATGCCGCAGCCGGATGACCCCTATCCACGGGCGATAGCGCTGCTGGCGCAGCGTGAGCATTCCGCGCGCGAGCTGGAACGCAAGCTGCGCGACAAGGGCTTTGACGGCGCACGGGTCGCCGGCTGCATTGCGCGGCTGCAGCAGGAACGCCTGCAAAGCGACGCGCGCTACGCCGAGAGCTATGTGCACATGCGCAGCGGCAAGGGGTACGGCCCTTTGCGCATCCGCGCCGAACTGGCCGAGCGCGGCGTGGCCGACGAGCTCATCGAGCCGCCGTTGGCCGAGATGGACGGGCAGTGGCACGCGCTGGCCGAAGAGGCGCGGCGCAAGCGTTTCGGCAGCAGGCTGCCGAGGGATTTTCAGGAGCGGGCCCGTCAGGCCCGCTTTTTACAGTATCGCGGTTTTGCCACGGAGCACTTCCGCAACGTGTTCAGCGGCGATGAATAAAAAATAGCGTCCGCAAATGGGTTTTGGGGCACTCGGCAGAAAATATCGTCTTGAGTAAGGTAACGATGAAAAGCGCAGAACTTCGCCAGGCCTTCCTGGATTACTTCCGCAGCAAGGGCCACGAGGTGGTGGCCTCCAGTCCGCTGGTGCCGGGTAACGACCCGACGCTGTTGTTCACCAATGCCGGCATGGTGCAGTTCAAGGACTGCTTCCTCGGCCAGGACCAGCGCAGCTACACCCGCGCCACCTCGGTGCAGCGCTGCGTGCGCGCCGGCGGCAAGCACAACGATCTGGAAAACGTCGGCTATACCGCGCGTCACCACACCTTCTTCGAGATGCTGGGCAATTTCAGCTTCGGCGATTATTTCAAGCACGATGCCATCCACTACGCCTGGGAATTCCTCACCGACACTTTGCAGCTGCCGCGCGAGAAGCTGTGGGTGACCGTGTATAAGGACGACGACGAAGCGGCGGCCATCTGGATCAACGAAATCGGCGTGCCGGCCGAGCGCGTGACGCGCCTGGGCGAGAAGTCCAACTTCTGGTCCATGGGCGACACCGGCCCCTGCGGCCCCTGCACCGAAATCTTCTACGACCACGGTGCCGAGGTGTGGGGCGGCCCTCCGGGTACGCCGGAGGAAGACGGCGATCGCTACATCGAGATCTGGAATCTGGTGTTCATGCAGTTCAACCGCGACGCCGACGGCACCATGACGCCGCTGCCCAAGCCTTCGGTGGACACCGGCATGGGCCTGGAGCGCCTGGCCGCCGTGATGCAGCACGTGCACAGCAACTACGACATCGATCTGTTCCAGAACCTGATTAAGGCGGTGGCGGCCCTGGCCGGCAGCGACGATCTGGCCAATCCCTCGCTCAAGGTCATCGCCGACCACATCCGCTCCTGCGCCTTCCTGGTGACCGACGGCGTGGTGCCGTCCAACGAAGGCCGCGGCTATGTGCTGCGCCGCATCGTCCGTCGTGCCATCCGTCACGGCCACAAGCTGGGTATGCGCCAGCCCTTCTTCCACCAGCTGGTGGCGCCGCTGGTCAGGGAAATGGGCGCCGCCTATCCGGAACTGGCCAAGGCCGAGGCACAGGTGACCCGCATCCTCAACCAGGAGGAGGAGCGCTTCGCCGAGACCCTGGATCAGGGCATGCACCTGCTGGAGGAGGCCATCGCCGGTTTGCAGGGGCACGTGCTGCCCGGTGCCACCATCTTCAAGCTGTACGACACCTACGGTTTCCCGGTCGACCTCACCGGCGATATTGCCCGCGAGCGCAACCTGGAGCTGGACATGGACGGCTTCGAGCGCGAGATGGACGCTCAGCGCGAGCGCGCCCGCGCCGCCAGCACCTTTGGCGCCGCCTACGGCCACAAGCTGGAAATCGAGGGCAAGACCGAATTCACCGGCTACGAGCGCGTGGCCGATCAGGCCAAAATCATCGCCCTGTACCGGGGCAGCGACGCCGTGCAGCAACTGGCTGCGGGCGAGCAGGGCATGGTGATCCTCGACCACACGCCGTTTTATGCCGAGTCCGGCGGCCAGGCCGGCGACCAGGGCCTGATCAGCACCGCGGGCGCCATGTTCGAGGTGCAGGACACCCAGAAGCAGGGCGAGGCCTTCGGTCACATCGGTGTGGTGAGGAATGGCAGCCTCACGGTGGACGACAGCGTCGACGCCGCGGTGGATTTCGCCGCCCGTGCCGCTACCGCCGCGCACCACTCCGCCACCCATCTGCTCCATGCCGCGTTGCGCCACGTGCTCGGCGAGCACGTGCAGCAGAAGGGCTCGCTGGTAAATCCCGACCGGTTGCGGTTCGACTTTTCCCATTTCGAATCGGTCAGCCGCGAGCAGCTGCGCCGCATCGAACAGCTGGTCAACGAGCAGATACGCGGCAACAGCGAGGTGCTGACCCGCATCATGGGCATCGAGGATGCCAAGGCTTCCGGTGCGATGGCCCTGTTCGGCGAGAAGTACGGCGACAAGGTGCGCGTGCTGTCCATGGGCGAGTTCTCCACCGAGCTGTGCGGCGGCACCCATGTGGGCCGTACCGGCGACATCGGCCTGTTCAAGATCGTGAGCGAGGGCGGCGTGGCCGCCGGCGTGCGTCGCATCGAGGCGGTGGCCGGGCGCCGTGCCCTGGAGTGGATCGACAGTACAGAGGACAGCCTCGAGGCCGTGGCCAGCGCCGTAAAGGGCAGCCGCGACGTGGTGGTGGACAAGGTGCGCCAGCTGCTCGATCGCCAGCGCAAGCTGGAAAAGGAACTGGAACAGCTCAAGGCCAAGCTGGCCTCCAGCCAGGGCTCGGACCTGGCCGGTCAGGCGGTAGACGTGGGTGGAATCAAGGTGTTGGCGGCCAATCTGGAGGGCGTCGACCCCAAGGCCCTGCGTGACACCATGGATCAGCTGAAGAACAAGCTGGGCTCGGCGGCCATCGTGCTGGCGGCGGTGCAGGGCGACAAGATCAGCCTGGTGGCCGGTGTCACCAAGGACCTCACCGACCGGCTGCAGGCCGGCAAGTTGCTGCAGGAAGTGGCGCAGCAGGTGGGTGGCAAGGGCGGCGGCCGGGCCGATATGGCCCAGGGCGGCGGCACCGAGCCGGCCAAACTGCCGGCGGCCCTGGCCGCCGTGAGCGGCTGGGTGGCGCGCGAAATGGGTACATAAGCCGCTCTCCCCTTTAATTTCCGGCCAAATTGGTGTTTAATCTGCGCCCTTTATGCCCTTCCGGGTAACTACTTCGGCAATCATGGCTCTAATCGTCCAAAAATACGGCGGAACTTCGGTCGGCAGCATCGAGCGCATCGAGAACGTTGCCAACAAGGTGGTCGCATTCCGTGAACGCGGCGACGACGTGGTGGTGGTGCTGTCCGCCATGAGCGGGGAGACCAATCGCCTGATCGAGCTGGCCAAGGCCATCCAGAGCCCGCCCGATCCGCGCGAGCTGGACATGCTGGTGGCCACCGGCGAGCAGGTGACCATCGCGTTGCTGGCCATGGCGCTGAAAAAGCGCGGCCAGGACGCCCGTTCCTACACCGGCGGCCAGGTGCGCATCCTCACCGACAGTGCCTTCAACAAGGCGCGGATTCTGGGGATCGACGAAGAGAACATGCGCCGCGATCTGGCGGCGGGCCGCGTGGTGGTGGTGGCGGGCTTCCAGGGCGTGGACGAGCAGGGCAATATCACCACTCTGGGCCGCGGCGGTTCCGATACCACGGGCGTGGCCCTGGCGGCGGCGCTCAAGGCCGATGAATGCCAGATTTATACCGATGTGGACGGTGTCTACACCACCGACCCGCGCGTGGTTCCGGACGCGCGTCGCCTCGATCGCATCACCTTCGAGGAAATGCTGGAGATGGCCAGCCTCGGTTCCAAGGTTTTGCAGATCCGCTCGGTGGAATTCGCCGGCAAATACAACGTTCCGCTCCGTGTACTGTCCTCCATGCAGGACGGTCCGGGCACCCTGATTACCTATGAGGATGAAGGAATGGAAGACGCGCTCATTTCCGGTATCGCCTTCAACCGGGACGAGGCCCAGATTATGGTGCGTGGCGTACCCGATCAGCCGGGCGTCGCCTACCGCATACTCGGCCCCGTCGGCGAAGCCAATATCGAAGTCGACATGATCGTGCAGAACATCAGCGCCGACGGCAGCACGACCGATTTCACCTTCACCGTGCACCGCAACGATTTTGACAAGGCGCTGGCGCTGCTGCAGAAGCATGCCGGCGACATGGGGGCCCGCGAGGTGAAGGGCGACAGCAAGATCGTCAAGCTGTCCCTGGTCGGCGTCGGCATGCGATCCCATGCCGGGATCGCCAGCACCATGTTCGAGGCCCTGGCCAAGGAGGGGATCAACATCCGCATGATCTCCACCTCCGAAATCAAGATTTCCGTGGTAGTGGATGAGAAGTACCTGGAGCTCGGCGTCCGCGCCCTGCACTCGGCCTTCAAGCTGGATCAGGCGCCCGCCGCCTGATACCGGTATTATTGGTTCAGTCTGCCGACGGAACAGGGGAACGCGGTAAGCTGGTTATTTATTGATGGTCTATTATTAGTCAGCGCCCCGGGCCGGGACAGGCCAAGACCGCGTTGGCATTACTGAATTAATTTGAGGAGACGGAGAGATGTTGATTCTAACTCGCCGCGTTGGTGAAACGCTCATGATTGGTGAAGAGGTGAGCGTGACCGTGCTGGGTATCAAGGGTAATCAGGTGCGTATCGGCGTCAACGCGCCGAAGGACGTGTCCGTTCATCGCGAAGAGATTTACGAGCGCATTCAGCGTGAAAAGCAGGAGCCGGGCAATCAGGCTTAAGACGTTTTTCGTCTTTACGCAAATAGCCCGGGCAGGTATCCTTAGCGCCTGCTGAAGTTCAGGAGAGATGGCCGAGTGGCCGAAGGCGCGCCCCTGCTAAGGGCGTATGGGTCAAAAGCCCATCGAGGGTTCGAATCCCTCTCTCTCCGCCATATGACAGTGTTTTCTTGACAGCCTATAGTCGTATCAAGATAATACGCGTCCTCAAGCGCCCGTAGCTCAGTTGGATAGAGTACCTGGCTACGAACCAGGTGGTCGGGAGTTCGAATCTCTCCGGGCGCGCCAAACAAATAAAAAAGCCCACCCTTTGCGGTGGGCTTTTTTATTTGGCTGTTCCTGTCAGGGATTCGAACTGCCGGCAAATATGCATGGCAGGCTCGGCAACATGGCCGTCGGGCCGGCCCGCAGGGGAGGCGCGTCGCGCGCATAATCTCCTGCGTGCCCATAAACAAAAAGGGCTCACCGGAAGGTGAGCCCTTTTTGCTTGGCGTGGCACGGAATGGCCGTGACGGTGGCGGGGCTGCCGGCCTATTCCAGGCGCACGCTGAATACCTCCTCCAGCGAGGTCTTGCCGCTGCGCGCCAGGGCGATGGCGTTTTGGGTGAGGGTGGTCATGCCCTGCTGCACGGCGGCGTCCTTGATGGTCTGCGTGTTGCCGCCGCCGTTGACCAGCGCCGTGATTTCCGGCGTGATGGGCAGCAGTTCCGTGACCGCGACGCGACCGTGGTAGCCCGTGTAGTTGCAGGCGCTGCAACCGCTGCCGCGGTAAAACACTTCGTCCGCCGCGATCTGCAGCGCGCTGCGCATTTCCTCATCGACGGCCTCTTCCTGCAGGCACTGGGGACAGTTCAGGCGGATCAGCCGCTGCGCCATGACGCCCAGCAGGGTCGAGCTGAGCAGGTAGGGTTCGATGCCCATGTCGAGCAGGCGGGTGACGGTGCTGGCGGCATCGTTGGTGTGCAAGGTGCTCAGAACCAAGTGGCCGGTGAGCGCGGCCTTGTTGGCGATGCGCGCCGTTTCCAGGTCGCGGATCTCGCCGATCATCACCACATCCGGGTCGTGGCGCAGGATGTGGCGCAGCGCTTCGGCGAAGGTGTAGCCGGTGGCCGGGTTGATCTGGATCTGCTCCACCCCCTCCATGTCGTATTCCACCGGGTCTTCGACGGTGATGATGTGCGGGTCGCGTGCCCGCACCTCGTTGAGCAGGGCATAGAGGGTGGTGCTCTTGCCGGAACCGGTGGGGCCGGTGACCAGCAGCATGCCGTAACTGCGGCTCAACATGCGGCGCATCTGCGCCAGCTCCCAGTCGCCCAGCCCCAGACCGTCCAGTGGCTTGAGGCCTGCCTTCTTGTCGAGGATGCGTATCACCACGCTCTCGCCGTTGACGGTCGGGATGCATGAGATGCGCAGATCGATGGAGTTGCCCTCGCGGGTGAGGCGGGCGTGGCCGTCCTGCGGCAGGCGCCGTTCGGAGATGTCCATGCGGCCGGTGATCTTGATGCGGCTGACCAGCGGCGCCAGCAGGCTTTTGTTGAGCGAGCGGGAGAAGCGCAGCTTGCCGTCGATGCGATAGTAGATGTTGACCCGGTTCCGCTCCGGCCTGATGTTGATGTCGGAGGCACCGTGCAGTATGCCCTGCATGATGATGGCGTTGACCAGTCGGACGACGGGTTTTTTCTGTGCTTCCTGCTCGATGAGATGGACCGCGATGTCGTCGTTCTTGTCCTGTTCCGGGCTCAGGTCGATGACGTCGGCCATGTCGCTGATTTCGCGATCCTCGCGCAGGCGGTAGTGCTTGCTCAGCGCCTGGCTGATGTCCTTGCCGGAGGTGATGACGGGTTCGACGCTGTGGTTGGTATTGAAGCGCAGGACTTCCAGCGCCTCCCAGTCCATGGGGTTTTCCATGGCCACCACCAGATGGCCACCGTGCAGCATGAGCGGCAGCACGCCGTATTGCAGGGCGATGTCCGGCGGCACCAGCGCGAGCACTTCCGGTTCAATATCGAACTCGCCCAGTTTGATGAAGGGGATGCCCAGTTTGTGGGCCAGGGCGGAGTGGATGTGTTCCTTGGAGACCAGGCCCTGTTCAATCAGGATATCGCCCAGGCGGCGCCCCGGGGCCTTGCGTTGCTCCAACAGGGCATCGTCGAGCACGTCTTCGTGCAGATGCCGCTCGTTGACCAGAATCTCGCCCAGGTGCATTTCCGACAGGGGACGGGTTTCTGCAAACACCTGCTGCAGATCTTCAGCGGTGTTGATTTCGTGTTCCTTCATGGCAGCCCCTTACCGACCGGCGTATTGCCGATACATTACGTGCAGCGCACGGCGGATACAATGGCCGCGGTCAGGCCGACGGCACGGCCGCGGCCAGCGGGCGGTATTGCAGGCCATAGAACATTTCCAGGTAGCGACGGGTTTCATCCCGCTCCAGGTTGGTCACGTATTTCCAGAAGCCGTAAATGCAGGAGAGGGTCAGCATGCGCTCGGCGTGTATCTCCCAGGTGTAACGGCTGCGCACCCGCTCGATGCCGGCGCGGGAGATGCTGTCCCAATAGCCGGCGTCATCCCGGCAACGGCGAAAGAACCCGGCCATGAGCTGGGCCGCGATGGCGCCGTGATTGGGGTCGATATGGAAGCCGGAAATCCCGTCCTTGATTATTTCCAGGGGGCCGCCGTAACAGGTGGCGAAGGTAGGCAGGCCGGAAATCATCGCCTCGATGACGGTCAGGCCGAAGGCCTCGAACAGGGCGGGCTGCACGAAGGCGCCCCGGCGGTCGGCGACATAGCGGTACAGTTCGCCGGCCAGGGGCTTGTCCAGATGGATGCCGAGCCAGCGTACCTGGCCGTCCAGGCCGTATTGATCGAACAGCGCGTGCATGCGTTCGATCTGGCGCTGTTCCTCCACGTCGCCGGACTGGGTGGGGTCGGTATGTCCGGCGATGACCAGCAGGTTGGCGGCATCGCGCAGTTCGTCGCTGGCGCCATACCACTCCACCAGTCCGGCGATGTTCTTGATGTGATCGAGGCGGGCCATGGTGAACAGCAGCGGCTTGTCCCGTGTTTCGAGTTCACCGCGGGAGCTGGCGTCTGCCGGTCCGAACAGGATGGACTCGATTTCCGGATGCAGGCTGCGCAGGCGCTGCTCCGTGTCGCTGCAGGGGAAATACACCGCGGCGTCGGCGCCGGGGGAGACGATGTTGAACTTCGGATCGAAAACGTCGATGCCGTTGACCACCCGATACAGCTCCGGCAGGGTGAATGCGCCGTAGCTCTCATACTGGCCCACGCTGTCGGCGGTGCCGGCAATCTCCTGATAGGTGCTGGTGATGATGAAGTCCGCGGAGTTCATGGCGATCAGATCGGCGGTGAACTGGCAGGAGAAGTGGTACTGGGGGTCGTTTTCCTTCCAGTACAGGTCGGAGTACAGATATTTGGTTTTCTCCAGGGCATGGGCGATGCCGCACTGGGTCACGTGCAGTTGCTGGGACAGCAGGGTGGCGACGAGATTGCCGTCGGAATAGTTGCCGATGATCAGGTCCGGGCGGTTGCCCAGTTCGGCAAGTATGGCTTTCTCCGCTTCCTGGGCGAAGCGTTCCAGGTAGGGCCACACCTCGAAACGCGAAATCCATTGCGGAATGACTTCGCCGGATTCGTTGCGGAACGGCAGGCGTACGATGCGTGCGCCCTCGGTTCCGGTGACCGGCTCCAGCGGGACGTTGCAACTGGTGTTGCCCGCTTCGGGAATAAGCCGGGTGATGATCAATATCTGCGGCTGGATGTCCAGGCCCTGTTCATGGGCGCGGTGCCGCATCTCCCGCTCCAGGGCACGCACCTGGTCGAGGATGTAGACCACCTGGCCGCCGGTATCCGGCAGTCCCAATACGTTGGACTGGCCGAAATAGCCGTGGGGCGAGAGGATTGCCAGGCTGAAAATCATCGGAATGCGGCCGAGGAATCTTTCGATGGTCTCCGGCGACGGGGCCTCCAGAATGTCGGACAGCAGATCGAAGGCGGCGCGGATTTGCCGACTGGTCCGTCCCCAACCGGGCTCGAACCCGAGTTGTTGCAGCACATGCCCCACATCGCTCCAAGTGGCATCCTCCGGCTGCGAGGACAGGTAGTCGTCGCCATGGCGCAGCGCCGAGCGCAGGCCGGAAACATCGCGGATGCGGTCGTTGAGCATCAGCTGTCGTCCCTGATGCTGATGCACGCTGAGGAAGTCGAGCAGCCTCTTGTCGCCCTTGCCCAGTTCCTGGAACAGCTGGCTGGAGAGGCGGCGGTTGAGGAACTCCACCCCACGACCGATGGAGCGCGATTCCTGCAGCTTGGGGAACTCACGATTGAACGGGCCGAAATCGAGTTCCATGACATAGCCCGGCATTCGATCGCCGCCGTTGCGCAGGTGCTCCTTGAAGGCAAGGAATTCCGCCGCGTGCACGGTCTCATTCTGCATGGTTTCTATGTGGATGCGCAGGTAGCTCCAGCGTGCGATACGCGTGCGCACGGCGAGGTAGATCCACGGACTGGCGATGGCGGCCTCCTGCGTGATGGTGATGAGCCGTGCCAGATCCGAGCGGGCCAGCTCGGTGTGTCCATGGGTGGTGCAGAACAGATCAAACTCGTCGCGCAGTTCGGAGCGTAGGAGAAACGGCCGTCCCAGCGTCATGTAGTGGCGCAGCAGGGCATGCACAGCATCACGGTGCATGGCGAGATATTCGGTCAGTGAGCTGATCATGTCTCGTCTCCTTCGCCTGGCGGCGTCCGGGTCGACAGAAATGCATAGTGCTCCAGTCCTTCGAGCACGCCGCGTGCATAGTGGCCGGCGGCAAAATAGATTTGCGGCTCGCCGCGCAGGTGGCGCAACTCGGGACTGTAGTTGCCGACCACCACTCCCAGGGTGTCTCCCCGCAGCATCTCGGTATCGTTGCCGGAGTCGCCTGCCACCAGCATGTGCTGCGGCGCGATTCCCCACTTGGCGCCGAGATAACGTACAGCCTGTCCCTTGGAGGCGCGTATCGGCAGCAAATCCAGGTAGGCCTGATGGGAATAGATGAGATTGGCGGACAGGTTCAGGCTGCGCAGATGGCGCGTCAGGTCCCGGATGGGAGGCGACTTGTCCGGGTCAATGAAATAGCTCACTTTGTGCTGGCGCTGGTTTTCCTTCGGTTGCAGGCGCAGGCCCGGGATGCCTTCGAGGGCCTGTTGCAGGCGGTCCCGCTCCCAACGGTAGTCGATGTGGCGTTGCCAGGCGGTGTCCGGCTGCAACTGTCGGCCGTAATGGATCTCGGTTCCTACCGAGGTTACCAGCACGTCGGGAACCGGGACGCCGTTTTCGTTCAGCACCTTGAGCGCGCTGCTCAGGTGACGCCCCGTAGCAACTCCAAAGCCGAGCGCAGAGTCGCGACTGATGTGCTGCACCAGCTGATCCAGTGCCTCGTTGTCGCCCAGCAGGGTATTGTCGATATCGCATACCACCAGGCGTTCGATGGTGGGCAGGCGACTCTTGATCGGGCGGATGATGCGGGCTCGCGAAGGCTGGCCCAGCAGACGCCGTACCGCCTTCATGTAGCTGCCCACGTGGGCATGCCAGGAGTACTGGCGGTTGGCTCCCCTGATGCCGTTGGCGGCCCAGCCGCGCCAGCGTTTGTCGTCACTGAGGGCATCGAGCAGTGCGGCGCCCATGGCGTCCGCATCCAGCGGGTCGATCAACAGGCCGTTCTTGCAGTGGCGGATGATGTCCTGTGGTCCGCCGTCTTCGGTGGCCACAATGGGCAGGCCGCAGGCAGCGGCCTCGATCAGGGTGAGACCGAACGGCTCGGTCAGCGCGGGATTCACGAATACTCCCCGGGTGCGGGCCGCCAGTCGATACAGTTCGGGTATGTCGTTGGAGTTATGGGCCTTGGGATAGGCGGCATGGCCGTAGAGATCATATTTGTCCACCAGCATGAGCAACTCGCCGAGTACCGCACGTGGTCCTTTTTCCATGACGGAGATGTCATCCCGGTTGCCAGCGACTATAACGAGATTGGCGCGCCGTTTCAGTTCTTCGCTCTCGCCGTAGGCGCGTATCAGGGTGGAAATGTTTTTGCGTTCGTCCGCCCTTGAAACCGCCAGCACCATGGGCTTGCGCGGTTCCCGCAGGAAACGGTGGAGTTCGTGGCGTATGGGGCTGTCACTGAGCAGTCCCCGCGGCGGATGAAAACGGCTGAGATCCGTTCCGGGCGGGATGACCAGCATGTTCCTGGGTTGGTAGTTGGAGTACTGGCTGTATTGCGTATCCACCTCCTGCCGCGTACTGGCGATGACCTGACTGGCGACATCCATGGCGGCCTCCTCGGCCTCGATGCGCCGCGTCATGTTGTATTGCGTTTCGATGGTGTGGGACGAAATGCCCTGATCAAGCAGGCGGCGCTTTTTTTCCCGGCCCAGGGAATGCCCGGTGTGTATCAGCGGTACGCCAAGGAGACTGGCGAGGCGGGTGCCGACGTAGCCGGCGTCGGCGTAATGGCTGTGAATAATGTCGGGGATGCGGCCGATGTCGCGGATGTGTTGCAGAGCCTGGTCGGCCATGGAATCCAGATAGGGCCACAGCACCTCCTTGCGCAGGTAACGCCGCGGCCCGAAGGGCAGGCGCACGATGTAGGCCTTGGGGGCTATATGTTCCGCCGGTGCGGCATAGTCCGGACTGACCTTGGGATCACTGACCAGACGCGTGAGCAGGTCGACCCGGGACACCTCGGGATGCTCGGACAGGGCCCGCGCCAGCTCGACCACGTACTTGGTCTGGCCACCGGTGTCGGCATCCCGCCCCAGCTCCAGGTTGTGCCCGCGCAGCAGTCCATGGACGCTGATCAGGGCTATGTAGATTCCATTTTCCGTGCTGATGGTTCAGTCCTCCCATTGTTCGATGAATCCAGTATAGAAGCCCGGATCGAACACCGTGGCGCCGCGTCGGCCACAAATTGCCGCAGCGAATTCCGCCGCACGGCGCATCATTCGTTCAACCGGCCATCGCCGGGACAATCCGAGTAGCACGACGGCGCTGAAGGCGTCGCCGGCACCCACGGTATCCACCAGATGCGGGACAGGCGCGGCCGCACAGTCATATCGTTGCCGGTCATGCAGCAGCAAGGCGCCTTGCGCACCCAGGGTGACTATCACTCCATCCAGATGATAGCGGGAGCTTAGTGAGCCCGCGGCGCCGGCGGCATCAGGGGCACCGGGAAGAATCTCCTGCAATTCATCACCGTTGAGTTTCAGCCAGCGTGCGTCGTACAACAGTTCTGCAATCTCTTCAGGCTGCCACCAGGGCGGCCGCAGATTGATGTCGATGAAGGCGGGCAGCGCGACCTCCCGGCGCAGCCAGAGCAGCGTGCGGCGCGAGACCTCACTGCGTGCCGCGAGTGAACCATGGTAGAGAATGCCGATATTCTCCTTTTTCAGGACATCAGCTGCGAGTTCCTGCTCGATATGGTCATAGGCCTGCGCCTCGACGATGTGGAAGCGGGGCTGGCCGTTGTGCAGGGTGATGTCGACGATTCCGGTTGGGTGCGCGGCGTCGAGCTGTACCGCGGCGGTATCCATCCCCCACGCGGTCATGTGCTCGAGAATGGCATCCCCGGCGGCATCGCTGCCTAGGCGGGTGAGCAGGAGCGGGGACAGACCGAATCCCTGCAGATGCCAGGCGACGTTGAATGGCGCGCCGCCGAGGACCCGTTCGCCGCCCGGGAAGTTGTCATACAACACTTCGCCGAAGACGAGCGGACGCGTGTTGCGAGTATGCGGTTCATTTTTTGCCATGTTGCGAATCCTCTGGATGATTCGTTTAACAATGGCGACAAAATGTGGTCGGGAGACCCTGGTGTTGCCGCAGGTACGGTCTTTGGCTGACCGCGTTGAGGGCCGGAGCAATACCGGCGTGAAGTACGTTTTAGTTATAACAAACCGTCGCCGTCATGGCAAAGCCGCCGGTCAGCGAAATCCTTCCTTGAGACGATAGACCACGCCATAGGCGGTACGCACCATTTCGAACATATCGACATAACTGGTGGGGGATTCGGAGCCGCCCAGGAACAGGTAGCCACGCGGGTTCATGCCTTGGGCGATGCGGGTCAGAATGTCCTTTTTCAGATCGGAGGAGAAATAAATGAGTACGTTGCGGCAGAACACGATGTCGAATTTGCCGAGGGACGCATAGCTCTGCATCAGGTTCAACTCGCGAAAGGTGACCCGGCTGCGAAGTTCGGGCTTAACTTCCCAGCGGTCACCCTTCTGCAGGAAGAAACGCTTTACCCGATCTTCTGCGATGCCGCGGGTAATGGACATCTTGTCGTACAGGCCGGTGCTGGCGTCTTTCAGCATCGACGGCGAAATGTCGGTGGCGACTATCTGTATGTTGGCGGAGAGCGCGCCCGGTTTGGCGGCAAGGTATTCCTGCAGCACCATGCTGATGGAGTAGGGCTCCTGGCCTGACGAGCATGCTGCCGACCAGAACCGCAACTGGCGTGCACGCAGGCTGCTGTATTCCGGCAGTATGATGTTGGTAAGGATGTCAAAGGGATAACGGTCACGAAACCACATGGTTTCGTTGGTCGTCATGGCATCGACGATGCGCTCACGCAATTTGGTATGGTGCTTCTGCTTCAATTGCACCATCAGTTCGGCGAAGGTCCCGATGTCAAATTCGCGCATCAGGCGTGTGAGGCGGCTGGTAACGAGGTAGTGCTTGTTGTCACCGAGCATGATGCCGCATGCATCTTCAAGGAAACGTCGGAATTCCTCGTATTCGTTGGCCGCGATGTGGGTTGTTGTCACGTGTTGTTTCTCGGGTGAGGCTGCGGCAATGTCCTTGTTTCCGCGTGCAACGGTCATCGGGCGAGTCGCCTTGTCGTTATGTTTATGCCGGGACTGATAATCGCAGACGGTCAGCTCATCGCCTTCAGTCGTTCGATGACAGCGCCCGCCAGTTCATCGGGCTTGAACTTGGCGATGAATTTGTTGGCGCCGACTTTTTCGACCAGGGAATTGTTGAAAATTCCGCTCAAGGAAGTGTGCAGTATCACATACAGATCCTTGAGGCGGCTGTCGGAACGGATTTGGGTGGTCAGGGTGTAACCGTCCATTTCCGGCATCTCCACGTCGGAGATCACCATGCTGATCTGCTCGGTGATGGGCGTGCCGCTGTCCGCCATGGTACGCAGCATGTTGAGCGCATCACGGCCGTCTTTGGCCAGGATGGTTTCCACACCTATCTGATCGAGAGTCCGCTTGATCTGGTTGCGGGCAACGCTGGAGTCGTCCGCCACCAGGATGCGGTGGGGACGCTCGCCGAGGGTTTCGCGGTTGTCCTCGATGATGCTGCTGTTTACGGTTTCATCCACATGAATGACCTCCGCCAGCACTTTTTCCACGTCGATGATTTCGACCAGGTCGTTGTCGACGCGGGTTACCGCCGTCATGTAGTTATGGCCGGAACCTTTGGGCGGCGGCAGGATTTCTTCCCAGTTCATGTTGACGATGCGATCGACGCCGCTGACCAGGAAGCCCTGGATGGCGCGGTTATATTCGGTGATGATGATGTAGGCCTGCGAGGTGTCGGTAATAGGGCGGCGGCCGATGGCCTGGGCCAGATCCATGATGGTGATGGTCTTGCCGCGCAGGGTGGCGACGCCGCGCACCACGGGGTGTGCATGGGGCACCTTGGTCAGCGGCGGGCACTGAATGACCTCCTGCACCTTGAACACGTTGATGCCGAAACGCTGTTTGTCGCCCAGGCGGAACATCAACAGTTCAAGCCGGTTATGACCGGCCAGTCGGGTGCGTTGGTTTACGCCGTCTAATACGCCCGCCATTTTGTTATCTCCGCGCTTGGCTCTGATAATTCCAGGGTAAGACCGTTATCGGCATGAGTTCCCGATTGCTTGACCAGTGCAGTCGGCACATAAATTGCCTCAGTAAGGATACCGGTAGAACCGACTGATGCCAATTGTGTCACACATTCTGCTGAATGGCCCAAAGTATATACGCTAACTGATTAATTTTGGTACAGAAATGATTCCAGGCATTCGACCGCTTTACAGTTTGTGCCGCCGCGAACCGGCGTCAATTTGCCGGCACATCCTGGCCTTGGTCCTGTGCGCGGTCGCTGGTGCGCAGGCCTCCGGCCTCCACGCGGAAGAACTGCAACCTCTGGAGTCCATCGAAAGGGCGGCGATGGTTTTTCTGGAGCAGCAGCATGTCGGCGCCCCGACCCCGCCGCGGGTAACGGTGGGACGCATTGATCCCCGCCTGCGTCTGAGCCTGTGCGGGACCGCCCCCGAAGCCTTTGTCCCCCCGGGGCAGAAGGTGGTTGGGACGACTACCGTGGGGGTGAGGTGCGAGGTGCCGTCACCCTGGACGGTTTATGTCCAGGCGACGGTCGCCTTGATGCAGCCGGTACTGGTGCTGCGGCGTCCCCTGCCGCGGGGAACAGTACTCGACGCGGCGGATGTGGACATGGTTGAAAAGGATGTTGCCCGCCTGACCATGGGCTATCTTACTGATTTGAAAGATGTTGATGGAATGGTGCTGCGTCGCTCCGTCAGTGCGGGGGCCGTATTGCACCCTGGGCTGGTGCAGCATCCAGTGTCAATCCGGCGCGGTGAGCGTGTGACCATCCTGGGGCAGATAGGCGGGATTGAGGTGCGTATGGAGGGGCAGGCCCTGACGGACGGCGCCAAGGGGGACATAATACAGGTGCGCAATCTGTCCTCCGGGCGGGCGATCGAGGGCGTGGTGGTCGGCCCCGGGGTGGTCCAGGTACGATTGTGACGATTTTTGCTCAATAGAGACTAAAGTTTCATTCCCGGTAGCCGATACGGGATGTAGAGAAAAGGAGAGTAACCATGGCGATCAACAACATAACCGGTTTCCCGGGCAACCAGAGCCAGCGTGCCACCGATGGGTCGCAGGTTCAGGTCGCGCGTTCGGAGCCGACGGCCTCCCAGCAGCAGACCGGGCGGCCCTCGACGATGGATACGGTCAGCCTGACCGATACTGCTGCCCGCCTGCGTGATCTGGAGAACAGTCTGGCCAAATTGCCGGTCGTGGACAGCCAGCGGGTGGAGACGATTCAGCAGGCCATCGCCAGCGGCAGCTACGAGATGGATGCGGGCCGTACCGCGGAAAAGATGCTCAAGTTCGAACAGGACTTGCAGCGTTAATCATGTCCCTGTCTTCGGCCTGTGAGCAGATTGGGCGCGTGCTGCAGAAGGAGTTGAACAGCTCCTCGGATCTGCTCGCCATCCTGAAGGCCGAACACGAGGCCATCGCCCATCGCGATACCGATGCCTTGCAGCAGGCCGTGGCGGACAAGCAGGAGCTGCTGGCGCAGCTGGATGCTTCATATGGTCAGCGACTGCAACTGATGCGTGACGCCGGATTGGACCCCGACAAGGGCGGATTTGAGGAACTGTTGTCCCGGTGTGCCGCGGGCGGTCACGATTTGCAGAATGGCTGGGATGCCGTAAAGGAGGCGCTGCTTGCCTGCCAGCGTCAGAACCAGATTAACGGCACGGTGCTGGAAAGCAGTCGCCGTACCACTCACCGCGCCTTGTCCGTATTGCTGGGCGGTCAGGGTGAAAGTACCGAACTTTACAACCAGGCGGGAAAATCGACGCCCACTCTCAGCGGTGGCAACCGGGTCATCAAGGCCTGACGTTACAGCTGCAGTTTTTCATGTCTCAGCGCGGGCTCTCCGCGTCACTCTCCAAATCCTGAAAAATAATTTTTCTTTTTACGCGGGCGCGATTTGTGCTGTCTGCCTGCCCATCTCACATACGCACTCGATGTCGCGGCGACACATTAGCAGTCAGTAAATTTGTGAAATAACAAATTTTGCGCGGATACCACTGTAGAGGTACCCCGCCCAGGAGATATTTAGCAAATTCAGCTTATTACCAATCCGACTCCCTTGAGTTGTCACAAATCTGTTCTATACCTAGACCTCACGTGTGTTAAAACACACACCCTAGTGCGCCAGGCGCCACACAGTTTGATATGGATCAAGGCACCCCGCCGAGTGAAAGGTAACCATGACGCGAGGTTTACTTTGTCACCAACCAAGAAGGGAGAGGGCTGATATGAAGCCGACTGCAAAACGTACACTCTCGATACTGGCAGGCCTGGGGATAGGCTTGGCGGCGTCGACCAGTGCCTGGTCCAGCTCCACGCTGGAAGATGTCATGAAGGCGCGGAACCTGACCCAGAAGGATCTGCTTGCCGCTGCCAAGACCTACACGCCGACGGGTGGCCGCGATGAATTCATTGCATTTTCCTCCGGTGGCCAGAGCGGTCAGGTGATCGTATATGGCATCCCCTCCATGCGCATCCTCAAGTACATCGCCGTGTTCACCCCGGAGCCGTGGCAGGGTTATGGCTATGAAGAGGAGTCGCGGAAAGTCCTGGCCCAGGGCAACATCCAGGGCAAGGCGCTGAATTATGGTGACACCCATCACCCTGCCATCTCCGAAACCAAGGGTGAATACAACGGCCGTTACCTGTTCATCAACGATAAGGCCAATCCCCGTATCGCGGTAATCGATCTGCATGACTTCGAAACCAAGCAGATCGTGGTCAACCCGGTGTTCAAGAGTGCGCATGGCGGCGCCTTCGTTACCGAGAACACCGAATACGTCATCGAGGCGGCCCAGTACGCCGCACCGTTCGAAAACAAGTTCGTGCCGCTGGAAGAGTTCAATGACAAGTACCGCGGCGGTATCACCTACTGGAAGTTCAACAACGAAAAGGGCCGCATCGAGCCGGAAAACTCCTTCACCATGGAGGCGCCGCCTTACAGCCAGGACCTGTCCGATGCGGGCAAGGGTCCGAGCCATGGCTGGTCCTTCACCAACTCCTTCTGTAGCGAACGTTACGTCGGCGGTATCGAGCGTGGCCGTCCGCCCTTCGAGGCGGGTTGCTCCTCCAAGGACACCGACTTCCTGCACGTCGTGAACTGGCAGAAGGCGGCAGAACTGGTCAAGGCGGGCAAGGCCAAAAAAGTTAACGGCCATAATGTGATCCCGATGGATGTGGCGGCCAAGGAAGGGGTGATGTTCCTGGTCCCCGAGCCGAAGAGCCCGCACGGCGTGGACGTGTCGCCGGACGGCAAGTACATCATTGTTGCCGGCAAGCTGGATTCGCACGTGACCGTGTACAGCTTCGACAAGATCCAGGCGGCCATCAAGGCGAAGAAGTTCGAAGGCAAGGACCCCTATGGTCTGCCCATCATTGCCCTGAAGGATGCCACCCACAAGCAGGTGCAGCTGGGCCTTGGTCCCCTGCATACCCAGTATGATTCCAAGAAGTGCGTGGTTTACACCTCGCTCTACGTGGACTCCATGGTGGCCAAGTGGGACTACTGCGAAGGCAAGGTGCTGGACAAGCTCTCCATCCATTACAACATCGGTCATCTGATGACCATGGAAGGCGACTCCGTCACCCCGCAGGGCAAGTACCTGGTGGCGATGAACAAGCTGGCCATCGATCGTTTCAACCCGGTGGGCCCGCTGCATCCGCAGAACCACCAGCTGATCGACATCAGTGGCGACAAGATGGAGCTGCTGTACGACATGCCGCTGCCGCTGGGTGAACCGCACTACGTGGTGGCCATCAAGGCTGATCGTCTGCAGCCGGCCGTGCGTTACAAGTCCGGTACCGACAGCCGCACCGACGAGCGCCATCCCTATGCGACCCGTGCCGGCCGTGAAAAAACCGAACGTACCTGCGATAACGCCGGCAAGTGCACCATCCATATCTGGGGTACCGCCATCCGTTCGCACCTGACGCCGGAAATCGTCGAGGCCGAACTGGGTGATGAGGTCTTCTTCCACATCACCAACCTGGAGCGTGCCCAGGACCAGACCCACGGTTTCGCCATCTATGGTCACAGCGCACAGATGTCGCTGGAGCCGGGCAAGACGGCTACCGCCCGTATCGTGGCGGACAAGGAAGGCGTCTATCCCTACTACTGCACCGAGTTCTGCTCAGCGCTGCATCTGGAAATGCAGGGTTACATGCTGGTGCGACCGAAGGGCTACAAGGCCAAGGCTACGGCGATGGTTGAAGGCCAGAAGTACACCCAGGGCGACTACGATACCCAGGTCAAGACCAACATCGAGACCCAGGCAGTAATCGACTCGGTGGTGGCCTTCATCACCAGCCACAACTACCAGGAGTTCCCGACCGTCGTCGGCCTGGTGGAAGATGCGACCGACCAGCTCGAGTTCGCCAAGGATGCCAAGGCCAAGTCGGAAGCCGCCGCAGCCAAGCAGGATTGGCAGAATGCCATGCTGTGGGCCAACCAGTGGTGGCAGTACCAGGTGAAGGCTGCCGACCTCGGTCTGCGTGCCAAGACCTTCCTGGAAGAGAACAAGGCCAAGAAGATCAAGTAACCAGCTGTCTTTGACACTGATCAAAGACTAAATTGACAGGGGGACGCATTGTGTCCCCCTGTTTTTTGTTAAAGACAAAAGGAGAAACCCATGAAGTACGTGAACAAACTCGCTCTGGCGGCTTTGATAGGTTCGTCCGCTGCGCTGGCCAGCGGCACGGCCATGGCCCTCGACGGTGCGACGCTGTACAAGACCAAGACCTGCATCGCCTGTCATGGCGCCGAGGCCAAGGCTCCGGTACTGCCGTCCTATCCCAAGCTGGCAGGCCAGAACGCCGCTTATGCGCTCCAGCAGATGAAAGATATCAAGAGCGGGGCACGCAGCAATGGCCAGACGGCGGCCATGAAGCCGGTTATGCATCTGGTTACCGATGACGAGATGGCGGCGATAGCCGATTGGCTGTCTACGCTTAAGTAGGCCCCTTACAAAAATGTTGTCGCCTTGACGCTAATCAAAGCGTCGTGAGCATAGAAGCATATACTGATAGTCAATGAAGTTGATTTGACGGCCTTTCCGCCGGGTGTGGCTGGAGGCTTGGATGACTGGATATGTGACGTTTCCCCCCGGAAGTCCCGGGTAGGTCGCAAGCAGAAGAGGAGCAAGGTATGAAAGTGGTTCTGAAGTCAGCACTGGTCGTCGCCATGGCGCTGTCCGTCGGCGGAGTCGCACTGGCGGCCGACAAGAAGCCGGCGATGCCTGCCTGGAAAATGCAGGGTGATGAACTGGAGATCGCCATGAGCCTGAAGGGTGATGCCAAGGAGGGACGCGATATTTATGAGGTCTGCGCAGCCTGCCATTTGCCGGAAGGTTGGGGCCTGAGCGACGGCACGTTCCCCCAGTTGGCCGGCCAGCATCATAATGTTCTGGTAAAGCAGCTGGCCGATATTCGCGCTCAAAACCGTGACAACCCGACCATGTACCCGTTCGCGCTGCCGTCGCAGATCGGTGGACCGCAGGCGGTGGCCGACGTGGTTGAGTACATCGCCACCCTGCCGATGACACCGGAGAACGGTGTTGGTCCGGGTACCGATTTGGCGTTGGGTGAACAGCTGTACAAGGACAACTGCGTGCGCTGCCACGGTGCCAATGGCGAAGGTAATAACGAGAAGTACTTCCCCAGGATCCACGGGCAGCATTTCGAGTACATCAAGCGGCAGTTCCGCGAGATCCGTGATGGCAAGCGCCGCAACGCCAATCCCGACATGGTCAAACAGGTGAAGGGGTTCAGCGACCGCGATCTCGAGGCGGTCAGCGATTACACTTCGCGCATCAAGCCGCCGGCCGATCGTCTCGGTCCTCCGGGCTGGCAGAACCCGGACTTCCAGTAAGTCCGGCTGTATCCGCCGTACCGCTCTGGTACGGCGGATCCATTGAGAAGCTCATTTCCCGCACCCATATTGGGTGTATCGCTCACTTCCTTTCCTGACCCAAGGAACGCGAACGCCATGACTCCCGCACAAGATCGCACAAAGCTCATCCTGATGGGGCTGCTTACCCTGAGCGCCCTGATACTGCTGGCGGCGATTTATTACACCCCCACCTGGTGGGTGTCGCTCAAGGCCCCCAATTACCCGCCCGAATCCTTTCCCGATGGCGTACGCATACATTTCCATATGAATGGCGTATTCAATGGTTGCAGCAAGGTGGATCGGACCGAAATTGTCGAGGAAGAGGCCCTGGATTGCGTCCATGAAATGGACACCATCAATCATTATGTGGGTATGTATCCGATTGCCGCAGGCGGTCCGGTGGAGAAGGCCTTTTCCCAATTTCTGATGAGTCTGCTCGGAGTGATGATCGTCGGCTTTGTCATTCCCTGGCGCAAAGCCCGTCTCGGCGTACTGGCGGCAAGTTTTGTTCTTATCGCCGGCTGGATGTATCTGACGTTCTACGCGGCTGGAGGCATACACTGGCAGAACGCCGGCTATGTGGATGCGATGATCGCTTCGCTTGATCAGGAAAAGGGCGGCGGCGAGGACGAAGACGAAGCTGCAGAGCCCATGGACGCCGGCAAGGCGCTGATTGAGCAGTTGAAGCGATCCATGGCAGAAAAAGACGCTCCGGCAGCGGTATCCCCGCCACACGGCGCAGCCGCCAGCGATAAGGAACGCTATATCGACAGTCTGCGTGTCAGCTTCGAACTCGATCAGAAACGCAAGGACACTGGCGAGGCATGGAACGGAAGCGCATTCCAGGTGATGTCCTGGCATTATGAAAAGAATCTGGGCCGTTACTTCAACAACCCTGATGAAATTGTGCCCATGGTGTCCACCCTCAAACTCGCCGTGCATCTGCTGTTTGTCGGCATAATCGGGGCCATGCTCCTGCTGTTGTGGGGCGCGCGTAAACCGCGAGGGCTGCTCTACTGGGCACTGGCTCTTGCGCCCCTGGCACTGCCGGTGTTTTTCATCATTGAGTACGCCGCCTGGCTGTGGTGGTTTGGACACAGCCTGAACGATATGGCGGCCTTTACGGTCAAACCGTTTATGCCCACGGTATTTGGCGACGGCAAGGTGGCACAGTTCTCCACCCATTCCTATCCCCATGTCGGCTTTGGTTTGATGCTGTTGTTCAGCCTGGTCATGGCGGCGTTGCTGTTGTTGCGTCGCAAACAGATACAGTCGGAAGATCAGACCGGAGCGTAATGTTTATGTGGATGGCGCGGGTTCTCAGTGCCGTGCTGGTTACCGGGATCCTCGCCTTCTCGGGGCCCCCGGCTTTGGCGGAAAGCTTGCGTCCACTGCAGCCGTTGCTCGATGCGGCGCAGCAGGGCAGTACCCTGGTGCTGGAGCCCGGTCATTACGCTGGCCCGGCGGTGCTGGACAAGCCCATAACACTCGAAGGCAACGGGCTGGTGACCATAGATGGCGGGGAGCGCGGAACCGTCTTGCTGGTGGATACCGACGGTGCCACCATTTCCGGACTGCGCCTGATTGGGTCCGGCAACTCCCACAATGACCTGGATTCCGGCATTCAGGTGCGCGGGAAGTACAACGTCATAAAAGACAACGTCATCGAAGATGCATTGTTCGGCATCGATTTGCAGCAGTCCAATAACAATATAGTGCGCCGCAACAGCATCAGTTCAAAGGATATCGAATTGGGTATGCGCGGGGATGCCATCCGTCTCTGGTACAGCTTCGATAATCGTATCGTCGATAATCTGGTGACCAACTCCCGCGACATCGTAATCTGGTATTCACGTGACAACACCATCTCTCGCAATACCGCCAGCGGGGGACGCTATTCACTGCATTTTATGTATTCGCAACACAATCTGGTTGAAAACAACACGTTCTTCCAGAATTCTGTGGGCATTTTTGTCATGTACAGTGATGGCATCGTGATTCGCAACAACCACATCCGTGACGCTACGGGGACGACGGGGGTCGGCATAGGATTCAAAGAAACCTCCGAGGTTACAGTAGAGAACAACCAGATACTGTATTGTGCCAACGGGCTTTATGTTGATGTGTCGCCATATCAACCGGATACCGTCAATATTTTCAACAACAACCTCATTGCCTATAACGGTATCGGGGTGAGTTTTCTCAGTGATTGGAAAGGAAATGAATTTCGCAACAATACGTTGAAGGGGAACCTGACCCAGGTGTCGGTCAGCGGTGCCGGCACGGCGGTGCGCAATCTGTGGGAGGGGAATCACTGGGACGACTATGAGGGGTTTGATCGAGACGATGATCTTACCGGCGATACCCCCTACGAATTGCACTCCTATGCCGACCGGCTCTGGATGGATGTTCCGCCGGTGCAGTTCTTCAAGGGCTCGCCGCTCCTGGAAGTGTTGGACTTTCTTGAACGCCTCGCGCCGTTCAGTCCGCCGAAGCTTTTGTTGCGCGACGCCGTACCGGTAATGAAAGTGAGTGATGAATCATGAGTGACGATAAGCCAGACAATACCGATATGCCGGGGGCGGTTGTGGCAAAGCAGGTTCCACCGGTGGTCAATCGGCGCAAACAGCAGCAACGTCGTCAGTTTCTGCGTACTCTGATGCTGGCTGCCGGCGTAGTCGGCGTATCGTCCATGGGCTTTATACCGGTGGCAAGGTCATGGAACCCGCGCCTGCGCCCACCGGGCGCCCTGGACGAATCGGAATTGCTGGCTGCGTGCATCAAGTGCGGGCAATGCGTACAGGTGTGCCCGGTAGAGGCCATCAAGTTGGCTGACATCATGGACGGATTCGGCGTCGGTGTGCCTTATGTGGATGCGCGGGAGCAGTCATGTGATTTTTCCTGTGATGGCCTGCAGTGCATATTGGCCTGCCCGACAGGGGCGCTTTCGCACAAGCTGAATTATCCTTCGGAGGTCCGCATGGGATTTGCCCGGCTGGATCGCCCCGACCTGTGTCTGGCCAAGAAGGGTGAGGGGTTCAAGGGAAAAATCCGCGGGCCGGAATTCGATGGATTGTTCCGCTATAACGAAATTGATCGCTGGAAACCACAACGGATACGGGACCAGGAATTCGATCTGGAAATCTGCGATCTTTGCGTGCGGCATTGTCCCATCGAAATACGCATAGCCCAATGTGAGGCGGGCGAGCCGCCGTCCGGCGATATCAATCAGTGTCCGCCACGTCACGCCATCGAACTGCGGCCGGTCGATGAGGGCGACGGTGTCAGGCGTATGCGGCCGGAGGTGTTGGACGGCTGTGTCGGGTGTGGCGCCTGTGAAATGGTTTGCCCCACAAGCCCGGCATCCATAGTCGTCGATATCGAAAGTACGGTGAAGCGGGTATGAGCTACCTTACGGAATCCTTCATGCAGTTGCTGGGGCGTGCGCCGCGCAAGCCCAAAGCGGAAGAGTATACGCCGGAAGTGAAGCAGATCCATTTCTATAAACGGGGCGAAAAGGTGGATCTGGAGGCGATACGCGCCGAGCATATGGGGCACAAGTCCCACAAGTGGCGCAACCGGCGCTGGGCTACGCTCATTTCCGTAAACCTTCTGTTTCTTGTTTCGTACTATTTCGACGTGCAATTGCTCGAAGGCGCTCTGACCGGCTCACGGTTCATCGGTTTCCACATGGCTGATCTCAATTCGGCCCTGCAGGTGATGCTGGCATACAAGCATGTGGTCCTTAACCTCCTGATCGGTACCGTGACCATATTCGTTCTCTGGTTCCTGCTCGGCGGACGCACCTTTTGTTCCTGGGTCTGTCCCTATCATTTTGTCGCAGAACTGGCGGAAAAGATCCATCTTAAGCTGGTGGAGCGCAAGCTGATTCGCAATCACGAATTCCACCGCGGCGTACGCACCGTATTCTATGTGGTTTTCGCCGTCCTGGCAGTGGTCACCGGATACACCGTGTTCGAAACGGTTTCCCCCACGGGCATCCTGAGCCGTGCGGTTATCTATGGCGCCACACTCGCATTGGGCTGGGTTGCCTTCCTTTTGCTGTTCGAAATATTCTTTTCCCAGCGCGCCTGGTGTCGCTATGTCTGCCCCATAGGCATGACCTACGGCGTGGTCGGATTGTTGTCGCCCCTGCGTGTTGTTTACAATGTCGAGGCGTGCAAGCATGAGGGTGAATGCCGCAAGGTATGTGAGGTTCCCCATGTGCTCGAACCGGTGATCAAGGGGCGCGCAACCGACGTAACGGTACCGATTGGGGCCGATTGCACGCGCTGTGGGTTGTGCATCGATGCCTGTCCGACCAGCTCGCTGCGTTATGAAATCCGGGGCTTGAACAAGGTGTTGTAAGATGACCGTCGACCAGCGGGTGAGTGTGTGATAACCATAAACGGGCTGTCAAAGAGGTTTCGTCGCACCGAGGTGTTGCGCGGCGTCGAGCTGAAGATCAATCGGGGCGAACGTATCGCCCTGATTGGCGCCAATGGTGCCGGCAAGACGACGCTGATTCGGTGTCTGCTCGGTGAATATACCCATGACGGAAGCATTTCCGTGGTCGGCATGAACCCCCGCCTGGAGCGGGAACAGGTTTTGGCCCATGTCGGATTCGTGCCGCAGTTGCCGCCCCCGCTCAAGATGCCGGTCTCGCAGCTGATGCGTTTTGCTGCGGATCTGTGCGGCTCCGACGTCGACAGCATGAGGACTGTGGCGGCACGTCTTGGCCTGGATACGGACCGCATTGCGCGGCAGCCGTTCGTCAAACTCTCCGGTGGCCAGAAGCAGAAGTTGCTAATCAGCGTTGCCTTGGGGCGTAACGCCGATCTGCTCATCCTGGATGAACCGGCCGCCAATCTTGATCCCGAGGCGCGCCACAATCTGTTCCAGCTGTTGGCTGAACGACAGGAGCATGCCGTCATGCTCATCTCCAGTCATCGTCTCGACGAAGTAGCCGCCTTGGTCAACCGCGTGGTCGAGATGGATCAGGGAACGATCACCCTGGATGATCGGGTGGCAGACGCTGTGGACATGGCGAGCGCCCTGCAATGCGAAATCCGCCTCAGTCGTGACGAACCGGCCTTTGCCAAGGCGATAGCCGATTGGGGCTTTGTTGCGGACGGTCTTTCGTGGCAGGGACGGGTAGCTGCGCCGGATCGACTGCGCTTCCTCGGCATACTGTCGCGCTATGCGGGAATACTGTCGGCCATCGAGATGCGGGAGAATGCACAATGATCGCAAAGCCCCCAAGCCTGTCCCCCATCCTGGCGCTGGCGTTCCTGCTGGTCGCCTGTTCCGGCGATCCGGGAACCGGCCCGGTGGAAGTGAAATGGGATCGCGACGTGTGTGAGCGCTGCCGTATGGTGCTCAGCGACAGGCTGTATTCGGCCCAGGTGCGTGGTGGGCCGGCGGAGCAGAAAACCAAGGCCTATCGCTTCGACGACATAGGGTGTGCCATGTTGTGGCTGGAGCAGCAACCCTGGCGCGATGATCCGCGTACCGAAATATGGGTCAACGATTACCGAACAGGAACCTGGATAGATGCCCGTACCGCCCATTATGTGAAAGATCGCATTACGCCCATGGCCTATGGTCTTGGCGCGCAGAGCGATCCAGTGCAGGGTGGCCTGAATTACGAGCAGGCACGGCAGCATGTTCATGTTGTAGAACAGCGTTTCAATTCGCCCGAGGCGTTGAATCAAGCGATTTCCCGCGAAGCCGTCCCCGCCGGACGCTGAACGCGACCATAACCATAAGGCCTGTTATGAAGCATCTTTGGCTGACTGCTCTCACCGATGTCATCGAATCCTTGCGCGCGCGCTGGTTCATGACCTATACCGCCATTTTCGGCGGTATCGTTGTCCTGCTGTTTGTGTTTGGTTTGACGGAATCCCGCATCATGGGATTCACCGGTCTGACCCGCATCCTGGTGACCTATTTGCAGCTCACCATGGCCATCCTGCCCCTGTTCGTGCTGATAACCACCGTGCGCTCCGTCGCGGGTGATCGTGAGGCGGGTGTGTTCGAGTATCTGCTGTCGTTGCCGGTTGGGCTGGCGGCGTGGTATTGGGGGAAAGTGATCGGAAGATTTACCGTAATCTTCCTGCCGGTGTTCCTGGCCATGACTGCGGCCCTTGTTTGGGGAATGGCACGAGGTGCCGACGTACCGTGGCATATTTATGGCTACTACACGGTATTTCTGTTTGGCCTGTCATGGTGTTTTCTCGGCATAGGTATGCTGATTTCGTCCATGGCGCGCACGGCCGACGTTGCGCAGGGGGCCGCGTTCGTCGTGTGGCTTGCGCTGGTACTGTTTCTCGATTTGGTACTCCTTGGTGTCATGATACGCGAGCAGTTGCCGGCAGAGACGGCTGTGGCGATAGCATTGGTCAATCCGTTGCAGGTATTTCGCACGGCCACCATGATGTTGTTCGACCCCCAGTTGGTGCTGCTGGGGCCTACGGCATTTGTTATTCTGGATAACTTCGGTGAAACCGGCTATCTGCTGTGGGCATCGATCTATCCGCTGTTATTGGGTACCACCTGTGCCGGCGTCGGCTATCTGCTGTTCCGGCGCGGCGATTTGCCATGACGGGAGTTGTGAATGGCTCTTTCTGAACGCTGGTTGTGGGGTGCTGCCGCGGGGCTGGCTGTGGTCGTTGCCGCGCTGTTTGTTTTTCGCATGCAACAGAGCGACACGCAATTGCCTGTGGTCACGGCGGCCATCCCGCCATGTGATTTGCAACAGGGGCCGTGCAGTGCAGTCATCGAAGGGCTGGGGCCGGTAACGCTGACCATTGCACCGCGACCGATACCCCTGGTTGAACCGCTGGCGTTCAGCGTCGACGCAGGGTTGCCCGATGTCCGTAGCGTCGTGGTGGATTTCAGCGGCGTCGATATGAATATGGGTTACAACCGTTTCGTGCTGCCTGCAACGGGAAGCAATCGCTATGAAGGAGAGGGCATGCTTCCGGTGTGTGTACGCAATCGCATGACTTGGGAGGCCAAGGTCATGATCGAGACGGCGAACCTCATGTACGTCGTGCCTTTCCGCTTCGATACCGTTGCCAGGCGTTGACCCATGAAGTTTCGGCTGTGGGCGGCGTCTGCCTCGCTGGTTTTGCTTCTTGCGGCACTGGTGGGTACTTTCTTTTGGCATCCCGCCGAGCAGGAAGAAAGCCCTCAGGGTGGCGGTTTCGTTCTCAATACAAATCAAGGAACGTTGCGCCTGGAGCAGCTGCGCAACAAGGTGGTCATACTCTATTTCGGCTACACCTGGTGTCCCGACGTATGCCCCACCTCGCTGGCATTATTGGGCATGGCACTGCACAAGCTGGAACCTCGGGAGTTGGCGGTAATCCAGCCACTGTTCATCAGCGTCGATCCGGAGCGCGACACGGTGGAACGCCTGGCCGAATACACTGCCTACTTCCACCCCGCCCTAAAGGGAGCGACCGGTACGCCGCAACAGATTGCCGACCTTGCCCGGCGCTATGGCGTGGCTTATCGGCGAGAGGAGGGTGGGTCAGCCACGGACTATACCGTGGACCATTCTTCGTTAACCTTCCTGCTGGATCGGCAGGGGCAGATAGTCGAGGTGCTACCCCATGGCACGTCGCCGGACAAGATTGCTGCCGCCATCCGGAACGCCTTGGCTCTCCAACCCTAGGTTCGCCCGTCGCGGGCGAAAGTTCTTTACGCTGACGGCCCTTACTTAACGTCGTCGACCGTGGCAAGGAAGGCGAACATGTCCTGGATCTCGGGGTCGGTGAACAGGGTCAACAGTTCCACCGGATCAGACTCGTCATGGACACGCAGCCCTTTACGGTATTTGTCCACCTGTCGCAGCAGATATTTGGTGTATTGCCCGGCGAGCATCGGAACCTCCTGATCTCTACCACCCCAGCCGTCGGTGCCGTGGCAGGAGCGGCATTCCTTGTTGTATAGCGAGCGTCCCTTTTCCGGGTCACCATCTTCCGTGCGCGGAATGTTGATTACCCGGCGTGTCAGCTGCAGACGCTCGAGTGGGTCAAAGGGCTTGCTTTCATCGATGGGGGGGAGCTGCGTCAGAAGTTCCAGGCGCGCCAGATACTCGCTGACATCGTGTATGTCCTGTTCGGGGAAATCACGCTCGTTGACGTATTCGAGCATGGGCATGTTGTCCAGCTTGCGGCTGCGGAACAGGTACATCTGCTTCTTGATATAGGACGCCGGCTGGCCCGCGATGCGCGGATACTCGCCGTCTTTGCCGCCCTGGCCGAATTCGCCATGGCAACCGGCGCAGACTTCGTTGACCTCGCGACCGATGCGCAAGTCGAAGTCCTGTGCCGCCAGTGTGGGTGATATCAGGCAGCAGAACACGGCTGCCAGCTTCCAGGGACCACTCATTGCATAAACCCCAAAACCTGTACTGAATTTATCGGAATTGAATCTAGTATAGGCAGGGCGGGTGGGCAGGTGTTTGACGGATATCAAGATGGCCGGGAGAATGTTGTGGAAATGAAAACGGGGCCACTTGGCCCCGTTTTCGTTGCAACGCCGCTGTGGCTTAACCGAAGGTGTCAGCCGTGATGTTCTTGAACCACGAGTGGGCGTAGGCCACTTCGCGGCGCAAGGCCTCGTCCGAGGCATCGGCCGGGGTCAGACCGCCGGCACCCTTCACACCGGCGATGGCGCCATCTGCGCCGAGCTGATAGACAGCTGCGACGGAGATGCCGTGCTCCGGGGTGATCAGGCTGTAGCAGGTGTTGACGTAGGCCGGCACCGGAGCTTCCATGCCGTTCAGCAGGGCAGCAACAGCTGCCGCGCAGACCTTGGCCTGGGAGTTGGCGGAGTAGCCGGACTTCGGCATCGCACCTGCGATGCTGGCATCACCGATGACATGGATGTTGGCGTGGATGGTGGACTCGAAGGTGCCCTGATTGATGGGGCACCAGCCCTTCTCGTTCACCAGGCCGGCCATGTGAGCGATCTTGCCGGCCTTCTGCGGCGGGATGATGTTCACGACGTCGCCCTTGTACTTGTCGACGGCGCCCTGCAGCGTACGGCTGCCGGCATCCAGCGACTCGATTTTGCCGCCGTTGGCTGCACTGACCCACTCGATCATGTCGCCGTAGTGCTTCTTCCAGCCGGCCATGAACAGACCCTGCTTGGAGAACTTGTCCTTGGCGTCGAGGATCAGCACCTTGGACTTCGGCTTGTGCTTCTTCAGGTAGTTGGCGATCTGCGAGGCGCGCTCGTAGGGGCCGGGGGGGCAGCGGAACGGGTTCTCGGGCGGGGCGATGATTACGGTACCGCCGTCCTTCATGTCCAGCAGCTGCTTGTGCAGGGTGACGGTCTGCGGGCCGGCCTTCCACGCGTGCGGAATGGATTCGGCAACCTTTTCGTCGTAGCCGCCGATGGCATCCCACTTGAAGTCGACACCGGGGGAAACGACGCAGCGGTCATAGGCGAAGGTCTGGCCGCCTGCCGTGGTGACCTTGCGTGCAGCGGCATCGATGCCGGTGACGGTGTCGTTCACCACAGTCACGCCGTGCTTGGCCAGGCCGCTGTAGTCGAACTTGATGGAGTCCATGGTGCGCTCGCCACCCAGCACTTCATTGCTCATGAAGCAGGTGTAGTAGTGCTTGTTCGGCTCAATCAGGGTGACTTCGATGGAGGAATCGGCGCGGCGCAGGTACTTGGCCACCGTTGCGCCACCGATACCGCCGCCTACCACCACCACTTTCTTGGTGGCGCCGAAGGCGATGTGCGGCAGACCGAGGGTGCCTACGGCAGCGGTGCCGCCGGCAACTTTGAGGAAGTTTCTACGAGTAATATGCGTCATGTCTTGGCCCCTTCCCATTCTTATTTCTGGCTACCGTAGTAATGCACGAGCTGATCAAGGCTGTCGTTGCCGGCCTTCTTCAGCATCTCGTCAACCTTGGATTTCATCTTCTTCGGCATTTCACGGGAACCGCTGGTGAAGTCAGCAAGGCTGTAGCTCAGGTAGGGCATCATCTGGCCCGCCAGGATGCCGCCGTCCTCGGACACGCGGCCGCCTTCTTCATGGCACTTCTCGCAGTAGCGATCGTGCAGACGCTTGCCCGCCTTGGCCATCTTGCCGTCGGCGCCCTGGTCGACGCGCGTCAGCTTCTGCTCGGCAAAGTAACCGGCCATCAGCTTGATCTCTTCGTCGCTGTAGCCCTTGGCGATGCGGCCCATGATGGTTGCCGGGCGCTTGCCTTCCCTGTAAGCCTGCATGGACTCGATGAAGTATTCGCCGTTTATGCCCGCGATGGAGGGCGTAGCCGGGCCATTGCTGGAACCGTCGGTGCCGTGACATCCGGCACAGGTGTTAGCCAGCATCGATGCGCTTGGGCCTGCCGCCATGGCGGCACTACCCAGGGCCAGACCGCCTAGAACGATCGCGCCCTGCATGATTGTCTTGTATTTCATGGGACCTCCTTTGGTTTGCTTTTTTGTCGTCAACTACGCCTGTTACACCTACTACATGTCACACTGGTGACACCCCAGTGATTCAGAAACCTTTTTCAGCGGGCGCTTGCCTGTTCCAGCAGCCGCACCGCTTCCTTGTGTTTGCCCGCGCGGGCCAGGCTCAGTGCGCTGGCACCGTTCTTGTCTTTCAGCGCGATGTTTGCGCCGCGCTCGAGCAGGACCTTGACCACCTTGGCGTGGCCGCCGGCAGCCGCCTCCATCAGGGGCGTGGTCCCGTTGGTATCTTGATGATCGATGGCTGCACCGCGTTCGAGCAGCAATTCGGTGGTATGTACGTGGCCGCTGCCGGCGGCCCAGGCGAGGGCGGCGGAGCCGTCGTCGCTGACGGCATGGATGTCCACGCCCTGGTCCAGCAACAGCCGTATGACGTGGAGGTGACCCTTGTCGGCGGCTACCAGCAGTACATTGGCTCCGTCCTTGTTGCGCAGGTCGGTGTCCGCGCCGGCCGCCAGCAGCAGGCGCACGGCGGCGACGTTGTCCTTTTCGGCGGCAGTCATCAGGGGAGTGTAGCCGTCTCGGTCCGAGACGTTGACGCTGGCGCCACGCTGCAGCAACAACTCAATGACTTCCAGATGACCGTAGCGGCTGGCGATGGCCAGTGCGTCCCAGCCGGCGCGGGTCTTGTCCTGCGTCCTCGCCCCGGCGTCCAGCAGTCGCCGCACCAGCGTCAGATCGCCCTGTTCTGCCGCGAAGGTCAGCGCGGTACACCCCACCTTGCTGCGGGCATTGACGTTGGCGCCGCGGGCGAGCAACAGCTCGACCACGTCATAGCTGTTCTCCTCGGCAGCGAACATCAGGGCGGATTTTCCGAAGGTGGTTTTGGAGTTGGGGTCGGCACCCTTGTCGAGCAGGCCGCGCACCTGCTCCAGGTCGCCGATGAGGGCCGCCTCGCGCAGCTCCGCATCGAGATCGCCGGCATGGGCCACCGCCGCCGTCAGCAGCAGGGCAAACAGAAGGAAATTCTTCACAGTGGTCATCCTGGGCATTGCACTGTTCTTCATGTCCTGAAAGAAACTTTCATGAGCTGAGCGTACGGTGGCGCCACTCACTCGTCCTTTGCCTTGCCAGCTTCTGTTTCTGCTTCCGGTTCGTCCTCGTCTTCTTCGTCGACGGCTTCGTAATCGTCCGGTTCGTCCGGCATATAGTGCACGATACCCTTATGGCAGTCGATACAGGTCTTGCCGCGGGTAGGAGCCGCCTCGTGCTTCCGGCGCGCCGAGCGACCCTGGACGCTGAAGTCCATGTCCTCATATTCATGACAGGTGCGGCACTCGCGGGAGTCGGTGGCCTTCATCTTGTCCCACACCCGGTTCGCCATGTCCCAGCGATGCGCCTGGAATTTCTCTTCGGTGTCTATGGTGCCCACCAACTGGTGATAGATGTCCTTGACGGCGATGATCTTGGCCAGCACCTTGGGGCCGAATTCCTTGGGGACATGGCAGTCGGCGCACTGCGCCTGGACGCCCACCCGGTTCTTGAAGTGCTTGGTTTCTTTGTACTCCTCGTAATTCCACCGCATCGTATGGCAGGAGGTACAGAATTCAGTGGTGTTGGTGTAGGCGAAAAAGCCGTTGACCCCGACGAAGGCAAGCGCGCCGCCGACAAACAGCGCGAACCCGATGATGTATTTTTTCATGGTGGTGTAATGATCCAGCTTTTCTATTTAGTCATTTAATAGTTATTTAAGGAGGGGAAACCGGTAGGCATGTCGACCACCCCGCACCCGCACATCAATCTAAGCACGATCATGTGAAACAGACAAATACACCATCCTGGGTACATCCCGAACCGCCTGTTCATGCAGCGTAGAGCATTTGGCGCCGGCTGCCACCGGATTCGGGTCGTGCGCTATCGGGGGAGACAGAACGCAAATTGCATGCCACCGGCATGGCTGTCATGAGATTTCATAATACATTGAATGTAAAGAAATAAAATTTCACACCTGCACTCATGGAATATGGCATACCTGACAAATATTACGGCGTCATGACAGCACCTGTCACTGCCGAGGCCGGTATGCCAGTCTGGCGCTGAGGCCAGCCTATGCGTAGGTAATCATGGACATATGTGCTATATTTCGCGCCGTTCGTGCGCCGGAAACGGCGGCGGGCCATGGGGCGGTAGCTCAGCTGGGAGAGCGTCGCGTTCGCAATGCGAAGGTCGGGAGTTCGATCCTCCTCCGCTCCACCAACACCGTTTTCGTCAGACCCGGCTGACGTACACCTTCTTGCATGCCCCGGTAGCTCAGCTGGATAGAGCAGTCCCCTCCTAAGGGACAGGTCGTACGTTCAAATCGTATCCGGGGCGCCAATCTCCCGTCACCTCATCCTTCTCCCATCCTTGCGTCGGTTATTTGACGCGCACGTTGTTCACCATCTCTGTTTTTCGCCCCCTGGTCCTGAAGAACCGGCAATTTTTTGCCGTTTTCCATTGCCGCTCGTTGCAGGGGCGTGTTTATCTGATTGAAATAAAAGAATAAAAATGCATGGCACGGATGTTGCTCTGGAAGGGCAGGAATGGATTTGCGGAGGTATGACCCATGCCAGCCAACATCGACAGTTTTCTCGGCGTTCACGAAGCGGCGCTGCGCCTGCGCTCAGCGCGCTCGGAGCAGATTGCGTCCAATCTGGCCAATGCCGACACCCCCAACTACCGTGCGCGCGACATTGATTTCAAGTCTGTGCTGAGCGAATACCAGAGCTCGCAGGGTGGCGCCTCACTGCAGACCACCGATGCCCGTCACATCAGCGGCACGGGCGGCGTTGCCAGCCCCGAATTGCTCTATCGCGTACCGACGCAGCCTGCCGTGGACGGCAACACCGTCGATTCCCAGACGGAGAAGGCGGCGTTCATGGAGAACTCACTGCAATACCAGGCCACGCTGCGCTTCATCGACGGCAGTATCAAGACGCTGCGCACAGCCATCCGAGGAGACTGATCATGTCCATGTTCAAGGTATTTGATATCGCCGGCTCGGCCATGAGCGCGCAAAGCCTGCGTCTGAATGTGACGGCCAGCAACCTGGCCAATGCCAACAGCGTGAGCAGCAGCATTGACCAGACCTATCGCGCCCGCCAGCCGGTATTCGCCGCCATGCTGAACGAGGCGGGGCGCAGTGGCGACAAGGATGCGGTCGGCGTGCAGGTGCGCGGCATCGTGGAGAGCCAGGCGCCGTTGCAGCAGCAGTATCAGCCGGACCATCCCATGGCCGACGAAAACGGCTACGTCTACCTGCCCAATGTCAACGTGGTGGAAGAGATGGCCAATATGATTTCGGCGTCGCGCTCGTATCAGACCAATGTCGAAGTGGTCAACACGGCCAAGCAGCTGATGATGCGTACGCTGACCATGGGTCAGTAAGCCTGAGGAAAACGGAACATGTCCACCATAGAGAACAACACCGCATTGCTCGATAGCCTCGGGTTGCTGCGCCAGGATCAGAAGTCCACTGCATCCAATGAGCTGGGTGCGGACGACTTCATGAAACTGATGATTGCGCAGATGCAGAACCAGGACCCGATGTCGCCCATGGACAACGGCGACTTCATCGCCCAGCTGGCGCAGTTCAGCGCCAGTTCCGGCATCCAGGATCTCAATACCTCATTCTCGTCCCTATCGACTTCGTTGCAGTCCTATCAGGCGTTGCAGGCCTCCAGCCTGGTGGGGCGCAGTGTGCTGGTTTCCAGCGACAACGGCATGCTGGATGCGGGGGGCACGGTGGACGGCAAGATCAATCTCAGTGCCACGACCCAGCAGTTGAGCCTGGGCGTTTACGACCAGAGCGGCGTATTGGTGCGCCGCATTCCCATGGGGATGCAGTCCGCCGGCGCCGTTCCGTTCCGTTGGGACGGCATCGGCGATGACGGTAACGCGGTTCCTGCCGGAGTATACGAACTGCGTGCGGAGGCACTGGTGGACGGCGAGACTACTGCGATGGAAACACTGGTATTCAGCGATGTGGAAAGCGTCAGCCTTTCCGCTCGCGGCGGCGTTTTGCTCAACCTGGCGGGTATCGGGACGGCAGATCTTTCCGATGTGTATCAAATTAAATAAGCGGCGACAGGAGATAACACCATGGCATTCCAGACAGCATTGAGTGGTTTGAACGCGGCGTCCGGCAACCTGAACGTGACCGGACATAACATCGCCAATGCCAGCACCACCGGCTTCAAAAAGTCGCGTGCCGACTTTGCCGACGTGTATGCGGTGAGTTTCGGTGGCGTCAGCAATACGGCGACCGGCAGCGGCGTACGCCTGGCCAGCGTCACCCAGCAGTTCACCCAGGGCAACATTGATTTCACTGACAACAACCTGGACCTGGCAGTCAGTGGCGAAGGTTTCTTCGTGCTCAATGACAATGGCACATTTCTCTATACGCGCGCCGGAAGTTTCTCCGTAGACCGCGATGGCTACGTGGTGAATACCCATGGCCAGCGGGTCCAGCAATATGGAGTGGATCCCAACACCGGCGTGGTCAGCAATTTCACGCCGACGGACCTGCAGCTCAACCTGGGCGCAAACCCGGCGGCCCCGACTTCCCGCATCGACATCAATGTCAATCTCGATGCCGGATCTCCGCCCATTGTTTCGGCGACCTATCCGGCGCTGGTGGTGAATCCGCCTGATCCGAATACCTACAATTTCTCCACCACCACCACGATTTACGATTCGCTGGGCGTAACCCATGAGGCGACGCTGTTTTTCCGCAAGGACGACACCATGCCGGCCAATGAGTGGGATGCGACCCTGGTGATCACCGATACCGACGGCACGGTGAACCAGTTCGATACCGAAACGGTTCAGTTCAACACCAACGGCACACTGGTGACTACCGGCGATGTCGACTTCCTGACTTCCGGTCCGTGGACCCCCTCCACCGGTGCCACGCCGTTCGCGACCTTTGATATCAACTTCGCCGGCAGCACCCAGTTCGGCGCCAATTCCGCGGTGAATGCCTTGCGCCAGGACGGCTACACCACCGGACGGCTGAGCGGCATCTCGGTGGACACCGCCGGCGTGCTGTTTGCACGCTACACCAATGGCCAGTCGGCGACGGTGGGTGCCATTGCCATGGCGCGTTTCAACAACCCCAACGGATTGCAGCAGGTGGGTGATACCAACTGGGCCGCCACGTTCGAATCCGGTGATGTGCTGCCGGGGCAGGCCGGGTCCGGCACCTTCGGTGAGATTCAGTCCGGTGCGCTGGAGTCGTCCAACGTGGATATTTCCAAACAGCTGGTGAACATGATCGTGGCGCAGCGTGATTTCCAGGCCAACGCCAAGATGATTACCACCGAAGACCAGGTGACTCAGACGGTCATCAATATCCGGTAAGCGGCAGGGCCGGTAGCTGTCAAATGAAATAGGGGTATAGACCATGGACCGTATGCTCTATCTGTCGATGACCGGCGCAAGCCAGATCATGCAGGCGCAGGCGATCACCACCAACAACCTGGCGAACGTCTCGACCACCGGGTTCAAGGCGGATCTGGCGCAGTTCCGCAGCATGCCGGTGTTTGGTGCCGGGATGCCGTCGCGGGTCTATGCCATGACCGAGCGACCGGCCACGGATCTTTCCTCCGGCGCCCACAACCATACCGGCCGCGAGCTGGATCTGGCGGTGCGCGGCGACGGCTGGATGGCGGTGCAGGCGCCTGACGGCAGTGAGGCCTACTCGCGTGCCGGTGACCTGAATATTTCCAGTGCCGGCCTGCTGGTGAACGGAGCCGGGCATCCGATCATCGGCAACAACGGTGGTCCCATCGCCATACCGCCGTACGAGAAGATCGAGATTGGCGCCGACGGCACCATCACCATCCGTCCGGTGGGGCAGCAGGCCAACGTACTGGCCCAGGTGGAACGCATCAAACTGGTCCAGCCCGAGGAAGGTCAGCTGACCAAGGGCGACGACGGCCTGATGCGGCTGAAGGAGGGCGGCGCGCTGCCGCCCGACGCAACCGTACAGCTGGTTTCCGGTGCGCTGGAAACCAGTAACGTCAGCGTGGTGGATGCCATGGTCCGCATCATCGAACTGTCGCGGCAGTACGAAACCCAGATCAAGATGATGAACACCGCCAAGGAAAACGACGCCAGCTCGGATCGCCTGATGCAGCTGGCATAGCTCTTGCTCTTAGGTGGGTAAGCGTCAAAGTTTGGACACGCATCGAATTGAGAGGTAACGCATCATGAACCCGGCACTGTGGATAGCGAAAACCGGCCTGGAGGCACAGCAGACCCGCATGGGTGTCGTCTCCAACAATCTGGCCAACGTCAGTACCACGGGCTTCAAGCGTGATCGCGCAATCTTCGAGGACCTGCTGTACCAGACGGTGCGGCAGCCCGGTGCCCAGTCCAGCCAGGACACCACGCTGCCCTCGGGCCTGATGCGGGGTACCGGCGTGCGCACCGTCGCCACCGAAAAACTGCATACCCAGGGCAATATTGTACAGACCGGCAATGCCCTCGATATCGCGGTGCAGGGACGCGGCATGTTCCAGATCCTCCGTCCGGACGGCACGCTGGCGTACACCCGCGACGGCACCTTCCAAATGGATGCACAGGGCCAGCTGGTCAACTCCGGCGGCTATCTGCTGCAGCCGGGTATCACCATTCCCGCCAACTCCCAGTCCATCACCATCGGCAGCGACGGCGTGGTCACGGTGCAGGTGGCGGGGCAGGCAGCACCGACCCAGGTGGGCAACATCCAGCTGGCTGACTTCATCAACCCCGCCGGCATGCAGCCCATCGGCGAGAACCTGTTCATGGAGACCGCCTCCAGCGGTGCGCCGCAGCTGGGCTCGCCCGGACTGAACGGCCTCGGCACCGTAATCCAGGGTTCGCTGGAAAGCTCCAACGTCAATGTGGTGGAGGAGATGGTGAACATGATCGAAACGCAGCGTGCCTACGAGATCAACTCCAAGGCAATCTCCACCGCCGATCAGATGTTGCAGTACCTGAACAACAACGTGTAACCGTGCGCAGCATGCGGGAGTACATCATGAAAGCTCTGTCTCTGATTATCGCCGCCACATTGCTCGTCACCTTGCAGGGCTGCGCCACGCTGGATCCGCCGGCACGCAATCCGGCCTATGCCGCGACGCTGCCATCGACTCCGGTACCGACGCAGGAGAACAACGGCGCCATCTTCCAGCCGGTAAACGGCATGGCGCTGTTCGAGGACATCAAGGCGCACCGCGTCGGCGACATTCTCACCGTGCAGCTGGTGGAGAAGACCAATGCCAGCAAGCAGGCCGCCACTACCACCAAGAAAGAACAGGACATCGAACTCGGTGCCACCACCCTGTTGGGCGGCCCGGTGTCCTATAACGGGGTGGACCCGTTGAGCGCGTCGGTCAGCGCCAACCGAGATTTCACCGGCGACGGTACCAGCAGCCAGAGCAACACGCTCACCGGCAACATCACCGTGACCATCGCCCAGGTTCTGCCCAACGGCAACATGATCGTGCGCGGCGAGAAGGTGCTCACCATCAATCAGGGCGATGAATTCATCCGCATCTCCGGCATGGTCCGTCCCATGGACGTAAGTCCGGACAACATCGTGCTTTCCACCAAGATCGCTGATGCCGAGATCACCTACGGCGGTCGCGGCACGCTGGCCGAGTCGAACCAGAAGGGCTGGCTGGCCCGCTTCTTTGACGGCCCGCTGTGGCCGTTCTGAGGGACACTGACATGAAAATGCATCGCTTAATCGCTATGGCGCTCGCACTGACGCTGCTGCCGCTGGCGGCGCAGGCGGAACGCATCAAGGATCTGGCCTCCGTGGCCGGCGTGCGCAGCAACCAGCTGATAGGTTACGGCCTGGTGGTCGGCCTCGACGGCACCGGCGACCAGACCAGCCAGACGCCGTTCACCGTGCAGAGCCTGAAGAGCATGCTGGCCCAGTTGGGCATCGCTGTGCCGGCCAACGTAAACCCGCAGCTGAAGAATGTGGCGGCGGCGATGATCAGTGCCGAACTGCCGCCTTTCTCCAAGCCGGGCCAGACCATCGACATCACCGTTTCCTCCATCGGCAACGCCAAGAGCCTGCGTGGCGGCACCCTGCTGATGACGCCGCTCAAGGGCGCCGACGGCCAGGTTTACGCCATCGCCCAGGGTAATCTGATCGTTGGCGGTTTCGGCGTCTCGGCAGGTGATGGCTCCAAGATCACGGTGAATGTGCCCAGCGTGGGACGCATACCCAATGGCGCCTCGGTGGAGCGGGCGGTTAACAATCCTTTCGCCACCGGCAACAGTCTTTACCTCAATCTGCACGGCGCCGATTTCACCACGGCGACCCGTCTGGCGCAGGCCATCAACGACGTCATCGGCCCCGGCACCGCCGAACCGACCGACGCCACCTCGGTGCGGGTCAATGCGCCGCGCGATGCGGCCCAGCGGGTGTCCTTCGTCTCGCTGCTGGAGAACATCGAGCTGCAGCCGGGCGAGGCCGCCGCCAAGGTGGTGGTCAACTCGCGCACCGGTACCGTGGTCATCGGCCAGAACGTGCGCGTCAGTTCCGCCGCCGTGGCTCACGGCAGCATGACCGTGACGATTACCGAACGGCCCACCATCAGCCAGCCGGCGCCCCTGTCCGGCGGCCAGACGGCGGTGGTGCCGACCTCCGACATCCAGGTGGAAGAGGAGGCGGATCGCATGTTCCTGTTCGCCCCCGGCGTAACGCTGGACGAGATTGTGCGCGCCGTTAACCAGGTGGGGGCCGCGCCGGGCGATCTGGTCGCCATCCTCGAAGCGCTCAAGCAGGCGGGCGCGCTACGCGCCGAACTGCTGGTGATCTAGGTCTCCGCCATGGCCTCCGAACTTAACCCCGCCGCCGTCTATACCGACTTTCAGGGCCTGACCGCCCTGAAGGCCGGCGCGCGCGAGCAGTCGCCCGAAGCGCTGCGCGCGGTGGCAAAGCAGTTCGAGGCCCTGTTTCTGCAGATGATGCTGAAGAGCATGCGCGAGGCGGGTGAAGGCGATCCTCTGTTCGACGGCGAGCAGACCGAACTTTACCGCGATATGTACGACAAGCAGCTGTCCCTCGACATGAGCGAGAAAGGCATCGGCCTGGCCGACGTGCTGGTGCGACAGCTGCAGATGCAAAGCGGGGACAAACCCGCGGTGGGCAAGGAGTTGACCGTGCCGCAGCGGCTGAACTCGGTCTTCAGCCCTGCCGTGGCCGCTGCCGTTGCCGGCAAGACCACGGCGGTAACCGCCGATGAGATTGCGGCATCGCCTGAGGCCTTCATCCAGCGGCTGTGGCCGCTGGCCGAAAAGGCCGCCGCCAAGATCGGCGCTTCGCCCGAGGCCTTGCTGGCACAGGCCGCGCTGGAAACCGGGTGGGGCAAGGCGGTGATCCGCCGTCCGGACGGCAGCAGCAGCCACAACCTGTTCAACATCAAGGCGGACCGGCGCTGGGACGGCGAAGGTGTGGCCAAGCAGACCCTGGAATACCGCGATGGCGTGGCGGCGAAGGAGGTGGGCCGCTTCCGTGCCTACGACTCGTTTGCGGCCAGCTTCGACGACTACGTGAATTTCCTGCAATCCAATCCGCGCTACGCCGAGGCGTTGCGCCGGACGGATGACCCCAAGGCCTTTGTGCGTTCCTTGCAGGACGCCGGTTATGCCACCGATCCGGCCTACGCCCGCAAGATCGGCAACATTCTGGATCGCGGCGTGGTCGCCGACGCCACAGCCGCCCTAAAGAGTCCGGGGCAGAGGACGCTATCATGACCGGAGCATGGAAAATGGCACAGATATCCACGAGTAATCCCCCTAGCCTGACCACGGCCGCCCGGCCGGAGGTGTGCCATGCCTGACATTCTCAGTACCGGCGTATCCGGCCTGCTGGCCTTCCAGCGCGCCCTGGCCACCACCAGCCACAACATCTCCAATGTGAACACGGAGGGTTACAGCCGCCAGCGCACCAATCTCTCCACCCGCATCCCGGAACCTACCGGCGCCGGCTTCATCGGCAGCGGCGTGCGTGTGTCCAGTGTGGAACGGCTGTACGACCAGTTCCTTTCCGAGCAGCTGCGTACCCAGACCTCGGGCCTGACCAAACTGGACGCCTTCCACAAGCTTTCGTCCCAGGTGGATAACCTGCTGGCCGATGCCGATGCCGGTATGGCACCGGCGCTGCAGGAGTTTTTCAATGCGCTGCAGGGCGTGGCCGACAATCCGTCGTCCATTCCGGCGCGTGAGGTGCTGCTGAGCCAGGCAGAATCGGTGGCCCATCGCTTCCAGACCATCGATCAGCGTCTGGCCGGCCTGCGCGACGTGGTCAACGCCTCGGTGACCAATACCGTCAACGACATCAACACCCTGAGCCAGTCCATCGCCACGGTGAACCAGAGCATTGTTCTGGCCCTGGCGCAGAGCGGCGGCCAGCCGCCCAACGACCTGCTCGATCAGCGTGATCTGTTGGTACGCCAACTGGCCGAGCGCGTACCGGTTACCACCGTGGAGCAGGATAACGGCGCGATGAACGTGTTCATCGGCAACGGCCAGGTCATGGTGCTGGGGACGGACTACAACCAGTTGGACGTCGTTCCCAGCGATTACGACTCCTTCACCCTCCAGGTGGCGTTGCATACCAGTGCCGGCCCCGGTCCGGATGTGACCAACTTCCTCAACGGCGGCACCATCGGCGGCCTGCTTTCCTTCCGCAAGGAAGTGCTGGAGCCGGCGCAAAATGCCCTGGGACGCATCGCGATCGGTCTGGCCGAGACCATTAACGCCCAGCACGGGCAGGGGCTGGATCTCAACAACCAGCTCGGCAGCGATTTCTTCGGCTTCGGCGGCGTGACCGCGCAGGCCACTGCCGCCGCCAGCAGCCGCAATCTCGGTGTAGCGACCGTCAGTTACAGCATCACCGATGCGACCGCCCTGACCGCCAGTGACTACCGCATCAGCACCGCCGACGGGATCAATTACACCCTGACCCGGCTCAGCGACAACAGCGTGGTGGGTACCTACGCGCCCGGCGCCTACCCGGCGACGATCAGCGTACCGAGTGAAGGTTTTTCGTTCAGCCTGGATGTGGCCGCAGCCGCCGGCGACAGCTTCGAACTGCGTCCGACCCGCGCTGCGGCACGTGATATAACGCTGCTCATCGACGACACCAAGGCCATCGCCGCCGCCGCGCCCTTGCGGGCGACCGAAAGCGTGGCCAATCTGGGCAGCGCCAATATCTCCGCGCTGGATACCACGGCGACAGCCACCACCGATCTGGCCGCGGTACTGGCCGGCGGCAATGTCACCATGACTTACGACAGCGCCATACCGGGATACACCCTGGGCGGCGCCCTGGCCGGTACGCTGGCCTATGACCCCGCCACCGAGAGCGCAGGCAAGACCTTCGATCTCGGCGCCATCGACCCCGACTACAGCGGCATCACCTTCCGCCTTTCCGGTGTGCCGCTGGACGGCGACAGTTTCACCATCAGTGCCAATTACGACGGCGTGGGCGACAACGGCAATGCCCTCAAGCTGGCGGCCATCGACGGTACGCCGATCCTGTCCGGCGGCACCACCACCTTCCAGAATGCCTACGGCCAGATGGTTTCCCAGGTCGGCGCCCGTACCCACCAGGCCGGCATCGATCTGGGGGCGCAGGAAACCCTGGTGACCCAGGCCGAGATGGCGCTGGAGTCGGTTTCCGGCGTGAACCTGGATGAGGAGGCCGCCAACATGCTGAAGTACCAGCAGGCCTACCAGGCCACCGCCCAGATCATCACTATCGCGCAGTCGCTGTTCGACACCCTGCTCAATGCAGTGAGGAGTTAGTCATGCGCATATCCAGCCGCTTTTTCCAGACTCTGGGCGTGAATTCGATACTTGATCAGCAGGTCAAGCTGAGCAAGACGCAGAATCAGCTCGCCAGCGGCAAACGCATACTGGCACCGTCCGACGATCCGGTCGCCACCAGCCAGCTGATGCAGCTGCGGCAGACGGAAAACTCGGTAAACCAGTACCAGGCCAATGCCGATGCGGCGGTGAACCGCCTGTCCACCGAGGAAGGCGTGCTCAGCAGCGTAACCAACCTGTTGCAGCGGGTGCGTGAACTGGCGATCCAGGCAGCCAATGCCACCCAGACCAACGACACCCGAGGTTTTATCGCCTCCGAAGTGCGGCAGCGCCTCGACGAGCTGGTCGGGTTGGCCAACACCAAGGACGGCAACGGCGAATACCTGTTCGCCGGCAGCAAGGGCTACACCGAGCCCTTCGTGCCCAATGCCGCCGGCGGCTACGACTATTTCGGCGACGACAGCCAGCGTTTCCTGCAAATCGGTGCCGGCCGCCAGGTCGCGGACGGCAATCCCGGTTCGGAAGTGTTCCAGCGGGTACGCAACGGCAACGGCACCTTCGTCACGGAGGTGAATGCGACGAATGCCGGCACAGGCATCATCAACAGCGGCAGCGTGCAAGGCAATTTCGTCCCGTCACTTACCGGCGGCGTCAACGGCTACACCCTGCGCTTCATCCAGGTTCTGCCCACCGACCCCATCACCTATGAAGTATTCGAGTCCGGCGATCCGCAGCCTTCGCCGCACCCGACACCGGTGGCCACCGGAACCTATGTGGACGGCGAACCCATCGCGTTCCAGGGCGCACTAGTGACCGTGACCGGCACGCCCGCCGACGGCGATACCTTCTCCGTCCGCTCCAGCGAGTACAAGGACGTGTTTCAGACGCTGAGCGACTTCGTCACCACGCTGGAAACCGGCGTGAACTCGGCCGCCGGGCAGGCCCAGCTCAACAACCAAATCAACAGCTTCCTCGCCGATGTCGACCAGGATATGACCAATATCCTCACCGTGCGCGCCGGCGTCGGTGCGCGCCTTAACGCCATCGATGGGCAGCGTTATATCAACGAGGATCAGTTGCTTCAGACCACCCAGATCATCTCTTCCATCGAGGACCTGGATTATGCCGATGCCGTCAGCCGCCTCAATCTGCAGCTGGCCGGCCTCGAGGCGGCCCAGCAGTCCTATCTGAAGGTGCAGGGGCTGTCGTTGTTCAATTTTCTCTGACGATTCCGCCCACCCGGATACCCGGAGTGAGCATCCCACAGGCCTCCCGTTGACCAAGGGGGCCGACTGAGCAGGCCCCGTCTCCGCCTTGTGCGTTCTGCATCCCATGCCCGGCGTGTAATATGTGGCATGGGCGGTTTGGATTCATCTCTGCCGGTTTCACATACCAATAATCGCAGCGAAGCAGGTATCCATGAACGACATTTCCCCGGAGTTGGGCAAGAGTCTTGCCGGAGCGGTTGAACTTGCCATCGAGCGGCAGCAGGCGGGGGATGTCGCGGGTGCCGAAGCCTTGTATCTCAAAGTCTTGAGCGTGGATGGCGCCAATCCTGTGGCACTGCACAATCTCGGCCTGATACGACTGCACGGCGGCCACAGCGCGGTTGCAGTCGAATTGCTGACGGCGGCAGTCCAGCAACGCCCCGCGGAGCCGGTCTTTCACTTCAATCTCGCCTTCGCCTACCAGCATACCCAGCACCTGGCGGAGGCCAGAGACTCCTACCAGGCCGCCATCCGGCTCAATCCTTCCTATCGGACGGCCTGGGAAAACCTCGGTGTCGTCCTGCAGGATTTGGGGGAATACGCGGACGCGGAAGCCGCCTATCGCAAGGCCCTGATGCTGGATGCCTGTTCGCAGGTTGCACACAAAAACCTCATTGCCGTGTTGCGCACGCTGGGACGGACGCAGGAGGCGCTGGAGCAGTGCTCCGTGGCGCTCGACTGCGCTCCCGTGAACAGCCTGATCGCCTGCCAGAAGGGGGCGATCCTGCTGTCGCTGGGGGATTTTGCCGCCGGTTGGCCGCTCTACGAGTGGCGCTACTGGGATGCGGAGGCTCTTGAGTCGGCGCCACCCCACCGTGTGCCCTTGCCCAAGTGGGATGGATGCGATCTGGCAGGCAGGAAAATCGTGGCCTGTGGCGAGGAGGGGATCGGCGACGAAATCATGTTCGCGTCCTGCGTGCCGGACCTGCTTGCCCAGGCCGAGTCGGTGCTGCTGGTGTGCGCCCCCCGCCTGGTGCCGCTGTTTGCGCGCTCGTTTCCTCAGGCTGAGGTGCGTGCCGCCTACGACAAGGTGACGGTACTGGAGCCGCGGGATGAATTTGATTTTCGTATTGCCCTGCCCAGTCTGCCGCAATATCTCCGCCCCGATGCCGAATCCTTTCCCGGCCGCCCCTATCTGAAAGCCGACGCGCAGGCGATCGCAGGCTGGCGTGAGCGTCTGTCCGCCCTGGGCGACCAGCCCAGGATCGGTATCTCCTGGCGCGGCGGGTTGAATCCGCGGGATCGGGTGGCGCGGTCGCTGGAATTGTCGCAGCTGCGCCCGCTGTTTGAGTGCAGCGAAGTCATGTTTATTGATGTGCAGTACGGCGATCACGCGGACGAGGCCGCCGCCTTTGCCGCGGCAGGCGGGGGGGGGCTGGTGTCGCTCCCTGAGGTCGATCCGCTGCGGGACATGGACGATTTCGCCGCCTTGCTGAGCGCCCTCGACCTGGTCATTTCCGTCGACAACTCCACGGCACACCTGGCCGGTGCCCTCGGCGTGCCGACCTGGGTGCTGTTGCCGTCGCTGGCGGACTGGCGCTGGCAGGTGTCCGGCGAGCGGAGTGTCTGGTATGAATCGGCGCGGCTATGGCGCCAGGAGGGGCACGGCGCGGATGCGTGGAGTGCGTTGCTGGGGCGTGTCGCCGGGCAGCTGCAGGCCGGCATCCCGTCGGTGCCGCGCGCGGAGGCATCGCCTGCGCCGGCCGATGCATTCCCCGACGTGCATGCCGGGACGATGGTGGACGCTGTCCCGCGCGCCGTCCTGCTCAACGATACGGCCTATTGGTATCACTGGGGCTGCACCTGCACGAGCCTGGCCCTGCACCAGGGACTGCGGGCATCCGGCTTCGTGGTGGAAAGCATTCCCATCACGGTCGCGAACCGCTTGCAGACCTTGCCGGAGCGTATCGACGATTTCGACAGCGAGTCGTTCTTCACTGCCTTCCGTGCGTCGAATGCCGCGTTGATCGAACAGCTGCGCCGGTGCGACCTTGTCGTGGTCAACGGCGAGGGGACCCTGCATGGCCTGGGGAGGCCGGCGCTGGCGCTGCTGTATCTCATCCATGTCGCCAGGCACTGGTTGGGGAAAAATACCCAGGTGATCAACCACTCCTGTTATCCCGCCGATGCCGACGTCAAAGATGCGGCCGTGGCGGAGGCGCTTTATCGCAAGGTCTATGCCGGCCTGGATCGCGTTGTGGTGCGCGAGCCGGGCAGCAGCGCCGCGTTGGCCGCTCTGGGCGTCAGGGTGGAGGAGGGATTTGACTGCCTGCCGCTGTTCGCCCGTGAACGGATCACTGCCGGCGGCAGCAGGAGCCGGCGGGTGGTCATCGCCGGCACGGTGGCCCTGACCCAGGACTTCCTGTCCCAGCTGGCCGACCTAGCGGACCTCGTCCTGGCCCAGGGCTATCAGGTGGATGTCCTGGTGGGCGCCAATGCCTACCTGGCCCATGACGACGTGCTGCTGGTCAATGCCCTGCACCGGCACCTGCGTGGCCGCTACCGCCTGGTGGCGGCGACCGACGAGACGCAGTGGCTGGAGACCATCCGGGATGCGGCGGTGCTGATTTCCGGGCGGTTCCACCACACCATTGCGGCCGCCTGGCTGGGGACGCCGTTTCTTGTCGCCGCCAGCAATACCGCCAAGATCGATGGCTTGCTCGAACGCCTGGAACTGGACCCGGCGGCCGTCTGGATCAGTCCGGTGCAGCCGCAGGAGGCCGCCCGGAAGCTGACGCGCCTGCTGCAGGAGCCGGCGGCGGCGCAGGTGTCGGAGCGGACGCGCGCACGGCTGCTGGAGCTGGCGGGGAAAAACTTTTCCGGGTTTTCTGGAAGATTGTAACTGATTGATATATTTGGTGTTTTATTTTGTTTCTGCGGCGGAAAAATTTTTCCCGAAATTGCTAAAGGTTTCCTCCCCTGGGTCGATAAATTAACCGGAAGCGGTAAATGCTCAAATGGTTTCAAGAGCATATCCGCTAATGACAACCCCGCCCGCCCCTGCACAGCAGGGTAGATTGGGCGACCAGAGGAGACGCAATCATGCCTCAGATTATCAACACCAACATCATGTCGCTGAACTCGCAGCGCAACCTGAACACCTCGCAGACCGATCTGCAGGTGTCCCTGCAGCGTCTGTCCTCCGGCCTGCGTATCAACAGCGCCAAGGACGATGCCGCCGGTCTGGCCATTTCCGAGCGTTTCACCACCCAGATCCGCGGCCTGAACCAGGCGGTGCGCAACGCCAACGACGGTATCTCCCTGGCGCAGACTGCTGAAGGCGCCCTGGGCGAGCTGAACAACAACCTGCAGCGTATCCGCGAGCTGGCCGTGCAGTCCGCCAACGCCACCAACTCCTCGTCCGACCGTTCCGCTCTGGACCAGGAAGTGCAGCAGCGTATCGCTGAAATCGAGCGTATCGCCTCGCAGACCTCGTTCAACGGCCAGAAGATTCTCGACGGCACCTTCGGTACCGCCGCGTTCCAGGTCGGCGCCAACGTCGGCGAGACCATCAGCCTGAACCTGACCACCGGCATGCGTTCCAGCCAGATCGGCCAGATTGCCAGCGCCACCGGTACTGAAGTCACCGCCAACATCCTGACCGACGGCGGTCTGGAAATCGCCGTGGGCCAGGGCACTGCCGTGGCCATCGGTGCCTCCGTGGCCGGCAGCGAGCCGGGCCAGAGCAACTACAGCGCCTACGCCAAGGTCCGCGCGATCAACGAAGCCGGCGTGTCCGGTCTGACCGCGACCGCGTCCAACACCCATGGCGCCGCGTTCTCCACCATCACCGGCGCCACCGCAGGTACCGGCACCGGTTTCGTGGCGGGCTCCTACGTCCTCAACATCAACGGCACCGAGGTGATGAACCAGACCCTCGCCAGTGGCGGTACGGTCACCGCTGCCGATGTTGCCTCGCAGGTCAACCTGTACTCCAACATCACCGGCGTGTCCGCCTCCGTCACCAGCGGCGTGCTGACCTTCAGCACCGTCGACGGCCGCGATACCACCATTACCGAGACTGTCGGTCTGGGTACTCTAGGTGCCGGCGGTGCTGGCGGGTCGGGTACGGGTATCGATGCAACGTCCGAAGGCGAAACGCGCGGCACCATCACGCTGAGCGCGGCCGACAACATCGTGATGACCGGCCAGTTTGCCGACATCGGTCATGCGGCCACCATCTCCAAGGACACCACCACGCTGAGCAGCGTGGACGTGCTGAACGTGACCAACGCCAACGATGCCATCCAGCGTGTCGATGCGGCCCTGACCTCGGTCAGCTCCCTGCGCAGCACCTTCGGTGCCATCCAGAACCGCTTCGAGTCGACCATCGCCAACCTGAGCACCACGGTGGAGAACCTGACCGCTTCCCGTAGCCGTATCCAGGATACGGACTTCGCGGCGGAAACGGCGAACCTGACCCGTGCCCAGATCCTGCAGCAGGCAGGTGTGGCGATGTTGGCCCAGGCGAACCAGCTGCCGCAGAACGTCCTGTCGCTGCTGCAGTAAGGTTGGAGTCGGTAAGTGAGTAGGAGGGACGGGGGCAATCTGAGGGTTGTCCCCGTACCCTCATAAGGAGAGGTGAATATCATGCCTACGGACATCAAATTCCAGGCAAATATTTCGCCGAGCAGCCCAGCCCGGCCAGCTCCGGTTGTCGCCAAGACAGCCGGGGATGTCGGCGTTGATGCCGCAGAGCAGCAAGAGGCAACAGCGGCTGCAAGCAACCCCACTCCGCCTGCCGCCAACCCGGAGCAGCTCAGGAATGCCATGAGCCAGCTCTCCAACTACGTGCAGAGCGTGCAGCGCAACCTCAATTTCTCCATCGACGAGAGCAGTGGTCAGACCGTGATCAAGGTGATCGACTCGGAGAGCGAGGAGATCATCCGGCAGATTCCTTCCGAGGAAATGCTGGCGCTGGCGCGACGTTTGAATGAGTTGAACGGTGAGCAGGTGAGTGGACTGCTTATGCAGTCGAAGGCTTGATTGGCATAGATGTTGCCTCACTCAAGCGCATAAACGCGGAGAGACTTGTTTTTGACGGCGGCCGGCAGCGGCCGCCACCTTTCCGTGGCAGATGAGTTTGACACTGAGGGGTAGGTTCCATGGCTTCCATCACGTCACCGGGCATAGGTTCCGGCCTCGACGTCACCAGTCTGGTCAACAGTCTGGTGACTGCGGAAGGGCAGCCCGCTGCCCAGCGTCTGGACACCCGCGAAGCCAAGCTGCAGGCCCAACTTTCCGCCCTCGGCAGTATCAAGTCGGCGATTTCCACCTTCAAGGGTGCCGTCGGCAATCTCACCAGCCTGTCCGCGTTCCAGCGGCGCACGGCAAGCTCCAGCAATACCGACCTGTTCACCGCGGCCATCAGTGGCAAGCCGGTGGCCGGTTCCTATGAAATCGAGGTTACCCAGCTGGCCAAGGCCCACAAGCTGGCCTCCAGTGCGTTTGCTGAAGTCTCTGCGGCAGTGGGCACCGGCACCCTGACCTTCCAGTTCGGCGACCCGACCAAGCCGGCGCAGAACGTCATCATTACTGACGACAACAACTCCCTTGCCGGTGTGCGCGATGCGGTGAACGCCGCGAATATCGGTGTGCGGGCCAGCATCGTCAACGGCGACGACGGTTATCAACTGGTGTTCAGCGCCGAAAATGCGGGCACCGACAACAGCCTGCGCATTTCCGTGGCGGAAAACCCGGCCGACGGCAGCAACACCGATCTGAACGGCCTGTCGCGCCTGGCCTATGACCCTGACGCGGTGGTCGGGGACGGCAAGAACCTGACGGAAGTCTCCGTCGCAAAAGATGCCATCGTCATGATCGACGGCATTCAGGTGACCAGTTCCACCAATACCATCAGCGACGCTATCGCCGGCGTGACCCTGACCCTGAAGACGGAAGAGATCGGCACCAAGGCGACCCTGAACATCGGCCTCGACAAGACCTCCGCCAGTTCGTCCGTGGAGGGTTTTGTCAATGCATTCAACAGCCTGGTCGGCACCTTCAACCAGCTGAGCGGCTACAACGCCGAAACCAAGCAAGGTGGTGTCCTGATCGGTGACTCCAGCCTGCGCGGCATCCTGAGCCAGTTGCGCGGCGTGATGGGCAATCCCGTTTCCGGCGTCGAAGGCACCTACCGCGCCCTGGCCGATCTTGGCATCAAGACCCAGGCCGACGGTACCCTGACGCTGGACAAGGCCAAGCTGACCGCTGCGCTGGACAGCAATTTCGACGACATCGGCAGGCTGTTTGCCGCCACCGGCACCGCCACCGACTCCCTGGTGGAGTACACCAGTTCCACCACGGCCACCCGCGTGGGGAACTATGCCGTCAGCATCACCCAGGCCGCGGCACGGGGCAGCTACAGCGATGCCGCCTCATCCGTCTCCAGCCTGACGGTGGATGCCAGCAACGACACGTTTGCAATCGAGGTCGACGGTATCGCCTCCGGCAGCATCTCCCTGACCCAGAAGACCTATGCCTCGGGGACCGAACTGGCGGCCGAGCTGCAAAGCCGGATCAACGGTGACAGCGCCCTGAGCGCGGCCGGCGTTTCGGTGCTGGTCAGCTTCGACGGCACGCGTTTTACCTTCACCTCGGAGCGTTACGGTAGCGCTTCCAACGTCGAAATCACTACGGTGGCCGACGTCACGGCCAGTGGCGCCATCGGCCTGACCGCCAATGCCAGCGCCGGCGTGGCGGGGCAGGATGTGGCCGGCACCATCGGCGGGATTACCGCCACCGGCGCGGGCCAGTACCTGACAGGCGCCGGTGCGGCGGAAGGGCTGAAAATACTGGTGCAGGGCGATTCCGTCGGCGCCCGCGGCAGCATTTCCTTCAGCCGCGGCGTGGCCGACCAGCTCGACGGTTTGCTGGGCGGCCTGCTTGCGACCGACAGCTTTCTCAATGCCCGCACCACGGGATTGCAGAGCCAGATCGAAGGGATAGGCGAGCAGCGCGAGGCGCTGGCGTTGCGGCTGGATGCCCTGGAAGCACGCTATCTGAAGCAGTTCACCGCCCTGGATGCGCTGATGTCGCGCATGCAGTCGACCAGCAATTTCCTTGCCGGTCAGCTGGCAAGCCTGCCGGGTGCGTACTCCGGGTCGAAGGATAAATAGGTACGTGCCCCTGCCGCTCCTGCGCAAGGAGCAGTTCCGGTGAACGTGCTCAGCACCACCAAATCAATTGCGAAACCCTGCTAAATTTTATCCCGCCATGGCCGATAAACCAGACAGTGAAGCAGGCAACCCGACCAGTCCCGAGGTGAATGAAATGACGTATGCAGAAGGACGCAGAGCAGCCCAGGCCTACGGTTCCATGGCAGTGCAGACCGGTGTCGAGGCCGCCACGCCCCACCGTCTGGTGCAGATGCTGATGGAAGGCGCGCTGGAAAAAATGGCCGCCGCGCGCGGTCACATGCAGCGCGGCAATATTGCGGAGAAGGGTGCCAACATCAGCTGGGCCATCTCCATCATTGAGGGCATGCGTGCCAGCCTGGATCTCGACGCCGGCGGCGACATCGCCCGCAATCTCAATGACCTGTACGACTACATGGGCCGCCGCCTGCTGGAAGCGAACATGCGCAACGACGCCAAGGCGCTGGACGAAGTGATGTCCCTGCTGCGCGAAATCAAGACCGGCTGGGATGCCATTCCGGGTCTGCTCGGCAAGCAGTGACGCCCATGCCCTCCCGCCAGCAGCATTGGGAAGCCATCGTGGCGCTCAGCCGCCGCATGCAGTCCCTGGCGCGGGAAGGGCAGTGGGACGAGGTCACTGCGCTGGAGTTGCAGCGCCGCAATGACATGGAAGCCTTTTTCTCCCGCCAGGTGACGGCCGATGAGGCTGAGTTCATCGCCGAGGGCATACGCGAGGTGATGGATCTGGATCGCGAAACCATGGTGCGTTGCGCCGCTGCCCGGGAGGAAACCGGCAAGCAGGCCGGTGTGGTGCACCAGGGGCGGCGCATGGAGGCCGCCTACAACGGCAACCGTTGACGAAGTCCCGTACGCCACCGCAAAAGGCCCGCGCCCGCGGGCCTTTTGCTTTTCATAAGCCCCGCCCGGCAACTTTTGCCGCGGCCATAAGCTGACAAAACACCTTTTATCGCCAAAAAATTGACATGTGATCCGGCAGTATTTATCTTCCTGAAACAATGCCTTCTAAGAGCATGGGGGAGAGGATGGCGGACGGGGCGGTATGGCTGGTGGAACCGGATGCGGAGCGGCGGGCACAACTGCGTCTGTTGCTGGAGTTTCTCGGCCACGGGCCGGTGGTGGAGGCGGAGCCCGGTCAATGGCGACGGGCCGAACCGGGGCAGTTGCGCATGCTTCTGCTCGGCCATACGCCCGAAGCCGTTACCGAACTCGCGGCGCTGCGGGAATGGGCGCCGGCGTTGCCGGTGGTGATGGTCGCCGCCCCGGCGGCCTTTGACGCCGAGGTTCAGGGCCGCATCGATTTTCCCCTGACCAATGAGCAGTTCTTCGCCGAGCTGTACCGCGCCGATGCCTGGCGCCGGGCGGCGCTGAGCGGTGCCGCGCCGCGGGTGCCCGAACTGGCCCGCGCCCTGGTAGGCAATACCCCGGCCATCCACCAGGTACGCCGCCTTATCGAACAGGTGGCGGAGACCGACGCCAACGTCCTGATCCTGGGTGAGTCCGGTACCGGCAAGGAAGTGGTGGCGCGCAGCCTGCACATGCTGTCGCAGCGGCGCGAACGGGCCTTCGTGCCGGTGAACTGTGGCGCCATCCCCGGTGACCTGCTGGAAAGTGAGTTGTTCGGCCATGAGAAGGGGGCCTTCACCGGCGCCATCAACACCCGCCAGGGCCGTTTCGAGCTGGCCGAGGGCGGCACCCTGTTTCTCGATGAAATCGGCGACATGCCGCTGCCCATGCAGGTGAAACTGCTGCGCGTGATCCAGGAGCGCACCTTCGAACGCGTCGGCAGCAACCGCAGCATTCCGGCCGACGTGCGCCTGGTGGCGGCGACCCACCGCAACCTCGATACCAACATTCAGGACGGCCGTTTCCGCGAGGACCTGTATTACCGCCTCAACGTGTTTCCCATCGATCTGCCGCCGCTGCGCGAGCGGCGCGACGACATCCCCCTGCTGATCAACGAATTCATCATCCGCCTGGAAAAAATGGGTCGCGGTGCGGTGCGCCTCACCCCCGGCGCCATGGGCTCGCTGTGCGACTATCCCTGGCCGGGCAACGTGCGGGAGCTGGCCAACCTGATGGAACGGCTGGTGATCATGTTTCCCAACGGTCTGGTGGACGTGCGCGACCTGCCGCCCAAGTTCCAGATGGAGGGCGCCCGCGCCATCGAGGTGGTGCTGCCGGAGCCGGTGGCCATGCCGGCTGCACCTGCGGCCGCTGCCCCCGCGACGCCCGCCCGCCTGCCCGCCCGCCTGCCCGCCGACGGCATCGACCTGAAGGAATACCTGGCCGAGCTGGAGCTGTCCTTCATCAACCAGGCCCTGGATGAGGCCGACGGCGTGGTGGCCCGCGCCGCCGAGCGTCTCGGCATGCGCCGTACCACGCTGGTGGAGAAGATGAAGAAGTACGGCATGCAGCGTGGGGAGTAAGTCCCCGCGGGCAGTTTCGTTGTCTGTTGCATGGACAGAGTGCAGCGAAACCCATCGATTTTCCGTCGCTGTGCTCCACCCACCCTGCATCTCGATTGTGTCCCGCCCAGCCCTCTTCATGGAGTGATTGTTTTTTGACACTACCCGTTTTTGAATCTGCAACACGCTGAAATAAAACATATTTAATCAAGAGGCACGATGTTTGCTTCGTTGCTGGCATAGCTTAGTCGGCAGCGGAGTGGCGCATGGCCCAGCCCCCTACATCAGGCGTACCGGACACACTGGCTCCCCAGTGGGCGGACACCTATCGCTTCCTGGACCAGCAGGTGGCGGCGCTCACGGCCGAGTTGCACGAGTTGCGCGGCGAGCGCCTGGCCCAACTGGCGGAGAAGGAGGCCCTGGCGCAGCGGCTGCAAGGGGTGCTCGACGCCCTGCCCGGCGCCGTGGTGGTGCTCAACGGCGCCGGGCGGGTGCAGGGACACAATCAGGCGGCGGCGCGGCTGTTTGGCGCGCCGCTGGCCGGCGAGCCGTGGCGTGAGGTCATCGCCCGCTGCTTTGTGCCGGAGGCCGGACCCGCGACCGATTTGGTTCTGCATGACGGGCGCATCGTCACGCTGTCCACCTGCCCGCTGGGTTCCGAGCCGGGGCAGATCCTGCTGTTTCAGGACGTCACCGAGAATCGCCGTCTTCAGGCCCATCTGCAACGCCACCAGCGTCTGCTGGACATGGGGCGCATGGCCGCCAGTCTGGCCCACCAGATACGTACTCCCCTGGCCGCTGCGCTGCTCTATGCCTCCCAGTTGAAACACCCCGCACTCAATGACGATAAGCGCCGGCGCTTCGCCGATCGCACCGTGGCCAGCCTGCAGCAGCTGGAAGGGCTGATCGCCAATATGCTGCATTTTGCCCGCGGCGGCGTAAACGGGGAGGAGCCGCTGGCAGCGGATGAGCTGTTGCAGGCCCTGCGCAGCACCGTGGAGGGGCAGACCGACAGGGCATTGACGTGGTCATGCGCGGCGGAGGGCATGCAGCTGCGCGGTAACCGCACCCTGCTGCTCAGCGCCTGGCAGAACCTGGTCAACAACGCCCTGCAGGCGGCGGGCGAGGGCGGACGCATCGAAATCTTCTGCCGCCCGGCGGCGGGCGGCGGTGTCGAACTGGGTGTGCACGACACCGGCCCCGGCGTGGCGCCGGAAATGCAGGCCCGCCTGTTCGAGCCGTTCAGCACTACGCGGCCGCGCGGCACCGGCCTGGGACTGGCCATCGTCCGCACCGTGGCCCAGGCCCACCACGGCGACGCCTGGTGCCGCTCGCAGCCGGGGGACACCACATTTGCCATGCGCCTGCCTTCGGTGCCGGCAGCGAGCAAGGGCGGAGGGGAGATACGCCGTGCGGGTTAGTAACGGAACAGAGAGAAAAGATGCAAGAGCCAAGATGCAAGGGAAGGAGCTCGCTACGCTCGTATTGTCTGGAGTTCAAACAATTGTGCACGTAGCGCACTCTATCCCTTGTGGTTTTCCTCTTTGTTCTTGTATCTGATTTTGAGCGGAGCAACGACTATGGAACAGCGGATACTGGTGGTGGAAGACGATGCGGCCCTGGCCGAGGCGTTGACCGACACGCTGGAACTGGAAGGCTGGCAGGTGGCCCACGCGGCAGACGGCATGGCGGCGCTGGACGTGCTGGCGCGCGAGGAGATCGCGCTGGTGCTGAGCGACGTGCACATGGAGCGCATGGACGGCCATACCCTGTTGCAGCGTCTCCGGGCCGCGCGGCCCGATCTGCCGGTGATCCTGATGACCGCCTACGCCACGGTGCAAAAGGCGGTGAGCGCGATGCAGGACGGCGCCGTCGATTACCTGGTCAAGCCCTTCGCCGCCGATGTGCTGCTCCAGACCGTGACGCGTCATCTGGGCGGGGCTGCGGCCCCGTCGGGCGATGAGCCCGTCGCCGAGGACGCGGCGAGCCGGCATCTGCTGCAACTGGCGCGCCGCGTCGCCGCTACCGATGCGACGGTGCTGCTGACCGGGGAGAGCGGCACCGGCAAGGAGGTGATGGCACGCTATATTCACCGTCATTCGCCCCGTGCGGAGCGGCCCTTCATCGCCATCAACTGCGCCGCCATTCCCGAGAACATGCTGGAGGCCACCCTGTTCGGTTACGAGAAGGGCGCGTTTACCGGTGCCCACAAGACCACGCCGGGCAAGTTCGAGCAGGCCCAGGGCGGCACTCTGTTGCTGGACGAGATATCCGAAATGGATTTGGGCCTGCAGGCCAAGCTGTTGCGCGTGCTGCAGGAGCGGGAGGTGGAACGGCTCGGCGGTGGCCGGGTGCTGGCACTGGACGTACGCGTGCTGGCCACCTCCAATCGCGATATGCGCGACGCCGTGCAGGCCGGGCGCTTCCGCGAGGATCTGTATTACCGCCTCAATGTCTTCCCCCTGCACCTGCCGCCCCTGCGCGAACGCCGCGCCGACATCGTGCCGCTGGCACGGGTGCTGCTGGCCCAGCTGGCGCGCAAGATGGGGCGGCCCGCGCCGCACCTTGCGGCGGCGGCCGAAAAGGCGCTGGCGGGATATCCCTGGCCGGGCAATGTGCGCGAAATGGACAACCTGCTGCAGCGCGCGCTGATTATGCAGGACGGACGCGAAATCCAGCCGGCCGATCTGCTGTTCGAGATCGCACCGGAGCCCCTGCCGGCGGCGCCGGTTCACGGTGCTCTGGAGGAAGATGACGCCGATCTCAGCGGCGGCCTGAAACAGCACGAGCACCAGTTGATCGTGGACGCGCTGCGACAGGGGAGCCGCCAGGCCGCCGCCGAGCGTCTGGGTATCAGTCCGCGCACCCTGCGCTACAAGCTGGCCCGCTTGCGCGAGGAAGGCTACACCGTTTAGGCCCGGTACGGGCTTCAAGGGGCCAAGATAAAGAGGGTAGGGTGCGCACCGCACACCAACCGAACGCCTCACATGGGTAATGGTGCGCAGTGCGCACCCTACAATTCACGCCCCTAGCCCCGCCCCTAGCCCCCTCCAGTAAGTTGGCCCGCTATATGCATCGGCTAATCACGTGACGATATCGTGGCACCGGCCCGAGGGTACAGAATCATGAATACTATCGATACCAGTCAATTACTTACGCAACTGCGTGCAGCGGCCGCCGCGGCCCGCAGCGCCCCCGTCGAGAACCCGGCGGCGGCTTCCGCTGTCAATTTCTCGTCGATGCTGCGGGACTCCATCGGGCAGGTGAACGCCTTGCAGCAGAACGCCGCCGAAATGAAGACAGCCGTCAGCATGGGGGACCCCTCGGTCTCGCTGGCGGATACCATGATTGCATCCAGCAAGGCTGAGCTCGGTTTCCAGGCCATGGTCCAGACCCGCAACAAGCTGGTCGAGGCCTACCAGGAAATCATGCGGATGCAGGTCTGACGTTAACGAACGAAGGCGGATACGACGATGGAAATGGTTAAAGCTGACAATGTGACCGCGCCGTTCGAGGGCTTCACCCACCTGCCGGTGGTGCGCCAGCTGGGGCTGATGTTCGGCCTGGCGGCCAGCGTGGCCCTGGGCGTGGCGATAGTGTTGTGGTCGCAGGAACCCAACTATAGCGCGCTCTATGCCAATCTCGGCAGCAAGGACGCCTCCCAGGTGATGGATGCGTTGCAGAAGCAGGGCGTCAGGTACAAGCTGGACGAAAAGACCGGCGCCCTGATGGTGCCCTCCAGCGCCGTGCACGAGCTGCGCCTGAAGCTGGCCAACGAAGGCCTGCCGCACAGCAGCGGCGCCGGGCTCGATATCATGCAGCAGAAGCAGGAGTTCGGCACCAGCCAGTTCCTGGAAACCGCCCGCTACCAGCATGCCCTGGAGGGCGAACTGGCGCGTTCGGTGACCACCATCAACAGCGTGGAAAACGCCCGCGTGCACCTGGCCCTGCCCAAGCAGACGGCCTTTGTCCGCGAACGCCAGCAGCCCAGCGCCTCGGTGCTGGTCACCCTGTATCCCGGCCGTACCCTGGAAGAGGCGCAGGTGGCGGCCATCACCCATATGGTGGCCTCCGGTATTCCCAACCTGGAGCCGGGCCGGGTCACCGTGGTGGATCAGAACGGCCGCCTGCTCAGCGCCAAGAAGCAGGGCGCCAACGTGGCGGTCAACCAGGAACAGTTCGATTACACGCGCAAGCTGGAAGACAGCTATATCGCGCGCATCGAGAACATCATCGCGCCTATCGTGGGCATGAACGGGGTGCGGGCGCAGGTATCGGCCGAGGTGGACTTCACCGTCACCGAGCAGACCCAGGAGAGTTTCAACCCGGATCTGCCGGCGCTCCGCAGCGAGCAGGTCTACGAGGAGCGCATGACGGACGAGGGCGCCCAGGGCGTGCCCGGTGCGCTCACCAATACGCCGCCGGCCACGCCGGCGGTACCGGAGCGCGCGGCGGGCCAGCCCGGTGCGCCGACGACGGTACAGAGCGGCAAGAGCCTCAATCGCGCCACCAAGAACTACGAGCTGGATCGCACCATCAGCCACAGCAAGCTGGCCTCGGGCGAGGTACGGCGCCTGTCGGTGGCGGTGGTGGTGGACGATCGCCAGTCGGTGAGCGCTACCGGCGATGTGGTGCGTGAGCCGCGCAGCGCCGAGGAGATCGAACGCATCACCGCGCTGGTGCGCGAGGCGGTGGGCTACAGCGCCCAGCGCGGCGATACGGTCAACGTCATCAATGCCTCGTTCCAGACCGCCCAGGCGGTGGAGCCCCTGCCCGAACCGCCGCTGTGGAAGCAGCCCTGGGTAATGGATGTGAGCAAGCAGGCGATCGGTGGGCTAATGGTTATCCTGCTGCTGTTCGGCGTGTTGCGCCCCCTGCTGCGCAGCCTGGCCACGGTCAAGCCGCAGCCCAAATCGACGGCGGCGGAGGGCGGCATGGCCGAGGATCGCCTGACCCTGGGCGGCCCCGGCGCGGTGATGCAGCTGCCGCAGCAGAATACCTACGAAGGCAACATCGGCATGATTCGTGACATGGCGCGCCAGGATCCCAAGCATGTGGCGCAGGTGATCAAGACCTGGGTGTCCGGCGAAGAAAAGTGATTGGGTGCGTAAATCATGGCTGAAAAGAAAGCGAAGCTGAACGGACCGGAGCGCGCCGCCATCCTGATGATGGCCCTGGGCGAGGAAGTTGCCACGGCCATCATGAAGCACATGGGGCCGAAGGAAGTGCAGCGCATCGGCGAGGCGATGGCCTCCACCTCCAACGTCTCGCGCGACCAGGTGGAGGACGTGGTGTCGAACTTCGCCGAAACCTTCGGCGATCAGACCGCCCTCGGCGTCGGTTCGGAAGAGTACCTGCGCAAGATCCTGGTCAACTCCCTCGGCGAGGACAAGGCCGCCGGCCTCATCGATCGCATCCTGCTCGGCCGTTCCTCCAAGGGACTGGAGGCGCTGAAGTGGATGGAGCCGCGCTCCATCGCCGAAGTGGTGCGGCTGGAGCATCCGCAGATCATTGCCATCGTATTGTCCTACCTCGACGCAGATCAGGCGGCGGAAGTGTTGAGCCTGCTGCCGGAGAACATGCGCGCCGACATACTGATGCGTATCGCCAGCCTCGACGGCATCCAGCCCAGTGCCCTGCAGGAGCTGGACGACATCCTGGAGAAGCAGTTCTCCGGTTCGTCGGGCAACCTGAAATCCTCCAGCGTCGGCGGCACCAAGACCGCGGCCAATATCCTCAACTTCATGGATACCGCCGTGGAGGGAGCTATCATTGACAAGGTGAAGGAAGTGGACGGCGAACTGGGGCAGAAGATTCAGGATCTCATGTTCGTGTTCGACAACCTGGCGGAAGTGGACGACCGCAGCATCCAGGCGCTGTTGCGCGAAGTGTCCTCCGACACCCTGATCATCGCGCTGAAGGGCGCCGATGCCGCGGTCACCGAGAAGGTGCTCAAGAACATGTCGAAGCGCGCCGCCGAGATGCTGCGCGACGATCTCGAGGCGCGCGGTCCGGTGCGCCTGTCCGAAGTGGAATCCGCCCAGAAGGAAATCCTGGCCATAGCCCGTCGCATGGCCGAGAGCGGCGACATCTCCCTGGGAGGCGGTGGTGATGAGTTCGTCTAAGGTCATCAGTGCGGACGACAGTGCCGCCTACGAACGCTGGGAGCTGCCCGACGTGCGCTCGCCGCTGGCGCGGCGCGCGCGGGTGGAGGATATGGACGCCGGCGCGCTGCGGCCGCTGACCGCCGAGCAGTTGGAGCAGATACGGCAGGAGGCACAGCGCGAAGGTTTCGAGGCCGGACGCAAGGACGGTGTGGCCGCCGGGCAGAAGGAAGTCCGTGCCGCGGCGCAGCGCCTGAACCAGATCATCAATGCCTTCACGCTGCCTTTGCAGGAGGTGGATGAGCAGGTGGAGCAGGAACTGCTCACCCTGGCCCTGGCCATTGCGCGCCAGATCATCCGCCGTGAACTGAAGAGCGATCCGGGCCAGGTGGTGGCCGTGGTGCGCGAGGCGCTGGCGGCACTGCCGGCGGCCACGCGTCGGGTCAGCATCCATCTGCATCCCGAGGATGCCGCGCTGGTGCGCGAAGCACTGGCCGCGGGCGTCGGCGAGGAGTCCGCCTGGCGCATCGTCGAGGACGCCCTGCTGACGCGCGGTGGTTGCCGCATCAGCGCCGAACATTCGCAAATCGACGCCACGGTGGAGAAGCGTATAGCCGCTGTGGTGGCCCAGTTGCTGGGCGGCGAGCGCCGCACCGACGTGCTTCCGGAGCAGAACCAAAATGACGCGCAGTGAGCGCTGGTCCACCGCCATGCAGCGCGCCGGGCGCCAGCTCGACGAGATGCAGACCTTTGTGGTGGAAGGGCGGCTGACGCGCATGATCGGGCTGACCCTGGAGGCGGTGGGCGTGCGCGCCAACGTCGGTGCCCGTTGCCTGGTGGAAAACGCCGGCGGCGAATCCATCGAGGCCGAAGTGGTGGGTTTTGCCGGCGAAAAACTTTACCTGATGCCCACCGGTCCCATCCGCGGCATCGGCCCCAGCGCGCGGGTCATTCCCACCGGGCGCAGCTACGAGGCCGCGGTGGGCGACGGCATGCTGGGACGCGTCGTCGACGGCGCCGGCATGCCGCTGGACGGCAAGGGACCGCTGGAAACCACGGCGCGCATCCCACTGGCGGGACGTCCCATCAATCCCATGGCGCGCCGCCCCATACGCGAGCCCCTGGACGTGGGCGTGCGCGCCATCAACACCCTGCTCACCGTGGGGCGCGGCCAGCGCATGGGCCTGTTTGCCGGCAGCGGCGTGGGCAAGAGCGTGCTGCTCGGCATGATGACCCGTTTCACCACCGCCGACGTCATCGTGGTCGGCCTGATCGGCGAACGCGGGCGCGAGGTCAAGGAATTCATCGAGAACATCCTCGGCGAGGAGGGCATGTCCCGTGCCGTGGTGGTGGCGGCACCGGCGGATGCCACGCCGGTGATGCGTCTGCATGGCGCCGCGCTGGCCACCAGCGTGGCGGAGTATTTCCGCGATCAGGGGCGCGACGTGCTGCTGCTGATGGATTCCCTTACCCGCTACGCCCAGGCACAGCGCGAACTGGCGCTGGCTATCGGCGAGCCTCCGGCGACCAAGGGCTACCCGGCGTCGGTGTTTGCCAAGTTGCCGCAGCTGGTGGAGCGCGCCGGCAACGGCGACGTGGGCGGCGGCTCCATCACCGCGTTCTACACCGTGCTGACCGAGGGCGACGATCAGCAGGATCCCATCGCCGATTCCGCGCGCGCCATCCTCGACGGTCATGTGGTGCTGTCGCGCCGGCTGGCCGAAGCGGGCCATTACCCGGCCATCGACATCGAGGCGTCCATCAGCCGCGCCATGACCGAGATCACCGCGCCGGAACACCAGCAGGCGGCGCGCGGCTTCAAACGCATCTATTCGACCTATCAGCAGAACCGCGATTTGATCAGCGTCGGGGCCTATGTCAAAGGCTCCAATCCGCAGATCGACGAGGCCATCCGGCTGTATCCCTCGCTCACCGATTTTCTGCAGCAGGGGATCGACGAGCCGGTGGACTTCGAACAGAGCATGCACGACCTCACGGCCGTGGTGGAGAACAGCGCGGCGCCGGGCGGGACACTGGCGCGGCGTTGAGCCGGGCGCCGCCGCCGGGGCGCGGCGTCGAAATTGCAGGGGCAGTGTGAATCATGACCCGTTCAAAACGCATGCAGCCGGTGGTGCGCGTCGCCGAGATGCGGGAACAGGCTGCGGTCAAGGAACTGGGCAATGCACAGCGGTTTTTGCAGGAGCAGGAGGAGAGGCTGGCGGAATTGCGGCTGTATCACGCCGAGTACGTGCGCAATCTCCAGGCCCAGGGCAGCAGCGGCATCAGCTCGGCACGGTTTCAGGAATTGCAGCGCTTCATGGCCAACCTGAACCAGGCCATCGAACAGCAGCAGCAGATGGTGCTCAACGCCGCCCGTGCCTGCGAACACAAGAAGCAACTGTGGCAGCTCGCCTACCGCAAGAGCCGGAGCCTGGACAAAGTGGTGGAGCGCTACAGCGAACAGGAGCTGTATGAGCAGGGGCAGCGCGAGCAGAAGGAAGCGGATGAAATGGCCCAGCACGGTGACCGCACCACCCTGGGCAAGGATGAGTCCTGAACCGGGAATGTATGGCACACGATTTGCTCTGTCACTGTGAAGGCACGGGCAAGTGATTTGGAGATACATCATGTTGAATGCCAAGAGCGGAATAGCGGAGATGCTGCAGCCTGCGGGCGGCGCCGGCGGCGCCCGCCGCCAGGACTCGGGCGGCAGGGAGTCGTCCGGCCTGTTCGGTGACACCCTGAAGGGCCAGATGGACAAGACCGCCGAGGGGCAGAAGCCCGCGGCACGGGAGGCGGAAAAGCCCTCCCGTCCCGAGAAAAAAGCTGATTCCGCGCCGAAAAGCGAACAGCGCACCGAGCCGGCGGATGCGGAAGAAGCCAGCGCGGCCCCCGCCGCGGAGACCACGGCAGCCGCAGAGACGACCGAGGGCGAAGAGGTCGCTGCCGATGAAGCCGCTACCCCGATACTGACCCTGGTGCCGCAACCGGTGGTGGACAAGCCGGTGACCGAAACTCCGGAGTTGGACGGCGCCGCGCAGGCGGAGACGACGGAAAGCGGCAATGTCTTGCCGCCCGCCTTGCCGCTGGTTGCCGCTGAAACGCAGGATGCCGCCCAGGTCGAGGGCGGCGGTGAGGCCGATGGCGCCGAATTGCCGCGCTGGATGCAGGCGCTGGCGGCGACCGGCCGCGGCCGTGAACAGGCCGCCGCCGCCCAAGCGGCGTCGGACGAGCCCAGTTTGTCCACGGAAGGAGAGGACGGCGTGCAGGACGGCGGCTTTCTCAAAGGATGGCAGGCGATAACGGCACAGTTGGACAGCCAGCGCGGCGACCTGGGCAACCGTCAGGGCCAGGGCCAGGGGCAAGGCGCCGAAGCCCTGTTCCGCCTGGCGGGACTGGCGGCGCAGAAGGACGTCGCGCCACCGCCGATGGCCATGGCCGCGTCCACCGTGAGCAGCACGGCGGCAAGTGCGGCACCGGCACCGGTCCAGACGCTGGCTCTGGATGTGCCGATGCGCCAGAGTGGCTGGGATACTGCCTTTGCCGAGCGCGTGGTGTGGATGGCGAAGCAGGGGATGCAGGAGGCGCAGATTTCCCTCAACCCCAGGAACATGGGACCCATCGAGGTGCATATCTCGATGCAGAAGGAACAGGCCTCGGTGACCTTCGTGGCGCACCACGCAGCGACCCGCGATGCCCTGGAGGCGGCCATGCCGCGCCTGCGCGACATGCTGCAGGACAACGGACTCAACCTGGCGCAGTCGGATGTGTCCCACCAGTCCTTCGAGCAGCGCCGCGACCAGGCGGCGGGTTTCTCCGGTGACCAGGGCCGTGGCCAGCATGGCCGCGGCGACGGCCAGCCGGCCGACGAGGGCGCGCCGGTGGAAACGGCGCTGAACGGCTCCGGCCTGGGCGCCGTCGACTACTACGCCTGATACGTTGCGGGCTACCCCGGCCCGGAGCGCTGCTCCGGGCCTTTTGTTACTGCCCTCTTTCCTCCTGTGCCATAATTCTTGCCTCTTCCCGAGGTCAGAAGGCACCCATGTACACCGCTCAGGGGATACGCTCCAACGATGAACTGGTGACGCGCTACGCGCCCCTGGTGAAGCGTATCGCCTATCACATGATCGGGCGCCTGCCCGCCAGCGTCATGGTCGACGATCTGATCCAGGCCGGCATGATCGGGTTGCTGGATGCCGCCAGGCACTATGACGAACACCAGGGTGCGAGCTTCGAAACCTATGCCTCCATACGTGTGCGCGGCGCCATGCTGGATGAGCTGCGGCGCAACGACTGGGCGCCCAAGTCGGTACACCGCAAGGCGCGCGATGTGGCCGCGGCGGTGCGCCGGGTGGAGGCGGAAACCGGCAATGACGCATCCGGTCAGGCGGTTGCCGACGAGATGGGCATTTCCCTCGACGAGTACCACCGGATACTGCTCGACGCGAGCACCTGCAAGGTCATCAATTTCGATGATCTGGGCATGGACGAGGGCGCGATGGGCGACGGCTCGGATGAGAGCTCGCCGGCCCCCTTGCAGGCGGTACAGGACGAGCGTTTCGCCACCAGCCTGAGCGGCGCCATCGACACCCTGCCCGAACGGGAACGGCTGGTGCTGAGCCTGTATTACGACAAGGAACTCAATCTCAAGGAAATCGGTGCCATCCTCGGCGTGAGCGAGTCGCGCATCAGCCAGTTGCTGAGTCAGGCCCACCTGCGCCTGCGTGCGCGTCTCGGTGACTGGCTGGGAAAATAATCGTCTGCGCCGATATTCTGTTACGCTGCCCCCATGAACCGTATTCCCCTTTCCCGCCGCCGGGCGCTGCAACCGCACCCGCTGTGGCTGTTCGAAGAGAACTATCTGCTGTTGCGTCGCCTGTTGCCCACGCTGCGTGCCGGGGCGCATTTCGTTCTGGAGTCCGACGCCGGCCGTCATGCCCTGGAGGCGAGGGTGGAGGAGTGCGGTCCCTATACCTCGCTGCTTGTTCTGACCACGGGCATGGCGGGGGAAGGCCAGTTGCCGCCGCCGTTGACGTTGCGGGTGCGGGTCTATCACGACGCACGTCTGGCCGAGGTGATCGGCTATCAGGACTGCGTGCATATTCCGCCGGGCTATGCCGCGCGTATGGCCGACGGTTTCCAGCGCGATGAACGGCGGCAGGTAAACCGTCTGTTGCATGAGGTTTTGCAGCATTGCCGCCGCCACGGTCACGTCGCCGTCGAGCAGGTCTGAGCGCAGCTATTTCACCAGTGTCAGCCGGTACACCATTCCGGTGACGAGACACACCATCCCCGCCGCCATGACCGTCGTTGCCACCCCGAGGTGGGCGGCGGCATAACCCGCCGCCAGGTTGCCGATGGAGGTGATGCCGATGAACAGCACGGAAAACAGCGCCATGATGCGGCCGCGCAGCTGATTGGGCACCTGCATCTGAATCAATGTGTTGATGGAGGCGGCCATGGTGGTGATGGAGAAGCCCAGCACCACCAGCAACGGCAGGACCAGGGGCAGGGCTGTCATGTTGGCGAACAGCAGCATGCCGATGCCCGCGGTCACCGCCGCCATGGCCACGTTGCGGCTGAGGTGCTGGCTACCGCCCAGCCAGGCCAGGCGGATGGCGGCGAGCAGGGCGCCGATGCCAGCGCTGCCGAGCAGCAGGCCGAGCAGGCGGGCGTCGCCGTCAAATACCTGGTGGGCAAACACCGGCATCAGCACGGTGTAGGTGGGCGCGGTCAGGCTGCAAACTGTCAGCAGTATCAACGCGGCACGTATCGGCCGTTCTCCCCAAGCGTAGGACAGCCCCTCCCGCAGCCGCCGCCACTGGCTCTGCGTCGCTTCACTGGCGGCACTGCGCCCGGCGGTGAGACCCAGCAATCCCCACAATACGGCAAGAAAGCTGAACGCATTGACCAGGAATACCGGTCCCTCGCCGTAGGCGGCCACCACGCCGCCGGCGATGGCGGGCCCGGCGAAGCGGGCCAGGTTGAAGGTGCTGGAGTTCAGGGCGATGGCGTTGGCCAGATCCTGGGCCGGCACCAGCTCCGCCAGCAGGGAATGACGGCTCGGCATTTCCACCGCATGCACCAGTCCCAGCACGAATGCCAATACCACCACGTGCCAGGTTTCCACCCAGCCGCCAAGTACCAGCAGGGCCATGAGCAGCGCCTGCGTGATGGCCACCAGTTGTACGGCGATGAGCAGAGAGCGGCGCGGAATGCGATCGGCCAGCATGCCGCCGGCAAGGCCGAACAGCAGCACAGGCAGCAGGCCGGCGAAGGCCACCATGCCGAGCATCAGGGTGGACTGGCTGAGGCGGTACACCAGCCAGGCCTGGGCCATGTTCTGCATCCAGGTGCCGGTGACCGAGATCATCTGCCCGAAATAGAAGACACGAAACTGCCGGTGGCGGAGGGAGCGAAACAGGTGCGACAGCATGAGGGCAGCGAGGGGATGGAGGATCAGCGGCCGATTATACTGCCGCTCGCGCTTTCCCGCTTGACGGGCTGGGGTGTCGGCGCTAATCTTGACCAAAATACTATGGAATAGACCTGCCAGGCGCAGGATCGGCACTCAATGCAACGAGGTGGAATCATGGCTTACAGCGACAAGGTCATCGAACACTACGAAAACCCACGTAACGTCGGCTCACTGGACAAGGACGCCGACGACGTGGGCACCGGCATGGTGGGCGCGCCCGCCTGCGGTGACGTGATGCGGCTGCAGATCAAGGTTCGGCCGGACGGCGTCATCGAGGACGCCAAATTCAAGACCTATGGCTGCGGCTCGGCCATTGCCTCCAGTTCGCTGGTGACCGAATGGATGAAGGGCAAGACCCTGGATGAGGCCGCCGAGATCAGGAATAGCCAGATCGCCGAGGAACTCGCCTTGCCGCCGGTGAAGATACACTGCTCGGTGCTGGCCGAGGATGCCATCAAGGCCGCCATCGAGGATTACCGCAGCAAGCGGCGTTGATCCTGCGGCCTACGCACGTCCCTCCTCCCCGGTAGGGCGTTGGCGCAACCTCCCGGTTGCGCTTTTTTTTAACTTTTCGCATTTCTGCCATACTGATTGTCGGGTCTTTGCCGGCGAGGCGGTCATGAATCTCCCCTATAACGTATTTCCCTCCTGGTTGAACTGGGCCGCCACGGTGTTGTTTTTCGTGCTGTTTGCCGCGGCGATCCGCACTGCGCCCTGGCGGCGATATCGCGACAAGGACCTGCTGAACGTGCTGCTGGGCAGCTGCGTGCTGCTGCTGTTGATCTGGAGCCTCAAGGCCGGCGTCAAGCCGGGGCTGACCTTCCATCTGCTGGGCGGAACGCTGTTCATGCTCATGTTCGGCTGGGCCGTCGCCTTTATCGCCATGAGCCTGGTGCTGGCGGGCGGCGTGCTCAACGGCGCCGTCGCGTGGCAGGGGTTTGCGCTGAATGCCCTGGTGATGGGGGCAATTCCCATACTGGCAACACAGGTTGTTTTGCGGTTGGCGGTGAAACACTTGCCCCACCATTTCTTTGTCTACATAATCGTCAACGCCTATTTCTGCGCCGGTTTGGCCATGGCGCTTACAGTGTCCACCTCATCGTTCTTGCTGGTGATGCTGGGTCCCTACAGGCTGGACACCGTGTTGCACGATTATCTGCCGTTTGTGCCGTTCATGGTGTTTGGCGAAGGCTTCATGACCGGCATGCTGGTTACCGGGATGGCCCTGATGAAGCCGCAATGGCTGACCACTTTCGACGACCGGCGTTACATCGCCGGAAAATAACGCCTCGGTGCCGGCGGGTAGCCTGAGGGACGAGGAATGCCCCGGCAATGGATGTTTTTGTTGCGCGACAGCCGATCTTCAATCGCAGTCAGCAAGTCGTAGCCTATGAATTGCTTTATCGCGCCCGCGATGAAAAACACGCGGATATCCGCGATCCCGATCTCGCCACCACCGAAGTATTCATCAACACCTTCATGGACATCGGCCTGGACCGTGTCACCGGCCAGCGCCGCGCCTACGTCAACCTCACCCGCCCCTTTCTGCTGGGCGAATATCCGTTGCCGTTCAGCCACGAGGCCGTGACCCTGGAGGTGCTGGAAGACGTCGCCCCCGACGCGGAAATGGTGGCGGCGCTGACCGCCCTGGCGCAGCAGGGTTACGAAATCGCGCTGGATGATTTCATCTACCGCGAGGAAATGATTCCGCTGCTGCACATTGCCCACATCGTCAAGATCGACATCCGCCAGCACGATGACGACGGGCTCAAGCGGCACGTTGAATTGTTGCGCCCGTTTGACGTCCGCCTGCTGGCGGAAAAAGTGGAAACCCGCGACGAATTCGCCAGGTGCATGGCGCTGGGTTTCGATCTGTTCCAGGGCTACTTTTTCTGCGAGCCGGCGGTGTTGCGCGGCAAGCAGGCCGTGCCGTCGCGGCTGGCCACCATGCACCTGCTGCACACGCTCAATGCGCCGGAATTCAAGTTCGACGAACTGGCGCAAACCATTTCCACCGACGCCACCCTGGCCTACAAGCTGCTGCGCTACATCAATTCCGCCTACTTCGGCCTGCGGCGCAAGGTGGAGTCCATCCGCCACGCCCTGGTGCTGCTGGGGCAGAAGAACATCCGCATCTGGCTCAACCTGATCGCGCTGTCCCAGTTGCAGGACAAAAGCCTCGAGCTGATGGTGACCACGCTCACCCGCGCCAAGATGTGCGAGCTCATCGCTGTGGCCCGCAGCCAGGAGATGGAGAAGGACAAGTACTTCCTGGCCGGCCTGTTTTCGTCCCTGGACGCCTTCGTCGATCTGCCGCTGGAGGAAATCATCGACTCGATTTCCCTGGCCGACGATATCGTGGCCGGAATCACCCGCCGCAGCGGCCCCCTGGGCGAAGTGCTGAACATGGTGTTGCGCGCCGAGCGCGGCGATTGGAAGGGGATGAATCTGCTGGGCCTGAGCGCCGGCCAGATCACCGACTCCTATCTGGAATCCATCAGCTGGGCTGGGGGTATGACGCAGCTGCTGGCAGACTGAGGCAGCTCCGCAGCACGAATTCCGGCACGGACGCCGTCCCCACAGCTATGGATCTGGGGAGGTTGAAGCGGTGGAGAGCTGAAAACAAAGAGCCCGCATGAAGCGGGCTCGCAGGGTGCTGCTCTTTGATATGGTGGAGGCGGCGGGAATCGAACCCGCGTCCGCAAGTCCTCTGCCATTGGTTCTACATGCTTAGCCACGCCATTAATTTAACCGGCAGCAACCCGACGGGCAGGGCGCACTGACGGCGAGTCCGGTAAGGTTTTAGCGACGCGGCCCCGAACAAACCTTGTCGCGATCCTGTGAGAGTCGACCCCTGATTGCGGACGCACAGGCACGTATCCGGTCAGAGGGCACCCTACTGGGTTTTAAGCAGCGAGTGCGTAGTTGTCGTCGTTGGCAACTATATGGTTTGCAGCTGGATTTACGAGGTAGTCTGCGCCTCGGCATGCACCTCCGGTTTCGCAACCCACGTCGAAGCCAGGTCGCCCCCATTGATGTCGGAACATTGGAGATGATAGCGGCAGGAAAGTTCCCTGTCACGGTAAAACGGCGGCAGCCGTCAGCGCGAGCTCTTCATCAGGCGCTGTTTCTCGCGCTGCCAGTCGCGGTCGCGCTCGACGTCGCGCTTGTCGTGGGCCTGCTTGCCCTTGGCAAGCCCCAGCTCGACCTTGCAGGTGCCGCGCTTCCAGTACAGCGACAGGGCGATGAGGGTATAGCCCTTGCGCTCCACGGCGCCGATGAGCTTGTCCAGTTCCTGGCGGTGCAGCAGCAGCTTGCGGGTGCGCTTGGGATCGGGCACGTAATGGGTGGACACCGTGGGCAGCGGGGTGATCAGGGCGCCCAGCAGCCAGGCCTCGTTATCCTTGATGATGACGTAGCTGTCCACCAGCTGGACGCGGCCGGCGCGCAGGCTCTTGACCTCCCAGCCTTCCAGCGCGATGCCGGCCTCCATGCGATCTTCGATGAAGAAGTCGTGGCGCGCCTTTTTGTTGGCGGCGATGGTGCTGGTGCCGGCGCCTTTGGTGGTTGAGCTCTGTTTCGACATGGGGCGGCATTATACGGGGCTGTCTGGGCGGAAGCGATCGGCATCTGTTGAGGCGCGTGGCGAATTCACCGACAATTGCGCCGATTCGGGGAAAACGGGGAGAACCATGAAGTCATCGAGGGAGCCCATACACGGTCAGTGGTCGTCGCGCTGGGCCTTCGTACTGGCCGCCACCGGTTCGGCGGTGGGGCTGGGTAATATCTGGAAATTCCCCTACATCACCGGCGAGAACGGCGGCGGCGCCTTCGTCCTGCTGTACCTGGTGTGCATCGTCCTTATCGGCATCCCCATCATGATGGCCGAGATCATGCTCGGCCGCCGCGGCCGGCGCAGCCCCATCAACACCATGCGCCATCTGGCCCAGGAGGAGGGGCGCCACGGCGGGTGGCGCTATCTGGGCTGGCTGGGCATTCTGTCGGGCTTCCTGATCCTGTCCTATTACAGCGTCATCGCCGGCTGGGCCCTGGCGTACCTGGTACGCACCGCCGGGGGCGTTTTCACCGGGCTGACCGCGGACGGCGTCAACAACATCTTCTACAGCCTGGTGGCCGACCCGGAGCGGCTGCTGGCCTGGCATACGGTGTTCATGGTGATGACCATGGTGGTGGTGGCGCGCGGGGTGCGCAGCGGCCTGGAGCGTGCCGTACGCTACCTGATGCCGCTGCTGCTGGTGTTGCTGCTGGTGCTGGTGGGCTACGCCATGAACACCGGGGCCTTTCAGCAGTCGCTGGTATTCCTGTTCAGTCCGGACTTCAGCAAGCTCACCCCCAACAGCGTGCTGATCGCCATGGGCCATGCCTTCTTCACCCTGAGCCTGGGCATGGGCGCGATCATGGTGTACGGCTCCTATCTGCCGCGCCACGTGTCCATCACCCATGCCACCTTCACCATCGCCGGCGCCGATACCCTGGTGGCGCTGCTGGCGGGCATGGCCATTTTTCCCATCGTCTTCGCCAACGGCCTGACGCCGGGCGCCGGCCCCGGACTGATCTTCCAGACCCTGCCCATCGCCTTCGGTCGCATGCCGGGCGGGGAGTTCTTCGGGGCTCTGTTTTTCCTGCTGCTGATCTTCGCCGCCTGGACTTCGGCCATTTCCCTCATCGAGCCGCTGGTGGCCTATATGGTGGAGAATATGCGCATGAACCGGGTCATGGCCTCGGCCCTGGCCGGCGGCGTCACCTGGGTGCTGGGGCTGGGGACCATCTTCTCCTTCAACCTCTGGTCGGGCGAGCGCTACAAACTGTGGGGGCTCACCTTCTTCGACGTGCTCGATTACCTGACGGTCAACATCATGCTGCCGCTGGGCGGCCTGTTGATTGCCGTGTTTGCCGTCTGGGCCATGCGGCGGGAGTCGTCCATCAGCGAACTGGGGATAGGCAACGGGCCGTTTTACCGGGGCTGGCGCTTCGTCGCCCGCTACATTACGCCGGTTGCCGTGCTACTCATCTTCCTGCATGCCATCGGCGTGCTCAAACCGTGGTTGAACCGTTTGTGACGACGATACATAAAAGCGCGCTGGTGCCCTACAGCAGCAGCCAGATGTTCGCCCTGGTGAACGACATCGACGCCTATGCCAGCTTCCTGCCCTGGTGCCGCTCCAGCCGTGTGCTGTCGCGCAGCGAGGACGAGGTCAGGGCATCCATCGATATTGCCCACGGCGGGCTGCATAAGTCCTTCACCACGCTGAACCGCCTGCAGCAGGACAAGATGATGGAAATGCGGCTGGTGGAAGGACCGTTTCGCCACCTGGAAGGGTACTGGCGCTTCGACATCCTCGGCGAGCAGGCCTGCAAGGTGTCGCTGGATCTCGATTTCGAGTTCTCCAGTCGCCTGGTCGGCCTGGCCATGGGGCCGATCTTTACCCAAATCGCCAATACTCTGGTTGATTCGTTCTGCAAACGTGCGCGGGAAGTGTATGGAAAACAATGAGCATATTCAGGTTGAGGTGGCTTACGCGCTGCCCGACGTACAGGAGATCGTGACGGTCGAGGTGGAGGCCGGGGCGACGCTGCGGCAGGCCATCGAGCGTTCCGGCCTGCTGAACCGTTATCCGGAAATCGATCTGGCGGTGAACAAGGTGGGTATCTTCGGCCGTCTGGCCAAGCAGGACGAGGTTCTGCGGGCGCGGGACCGGGTGGAAATCTATCGCGTTCTCATCGCCGATCCCAAGGAGGTGCGCAAGCAGCGCGCCGCCGAAGGCAAGCGGATGAAGAAGGGCGGCGGTGACACAGAAGAGGCGGGTTGAAAGCCCTGCTCCGGCATGGAGTATTTTTCTCCGCGGCTTCGCGGCAGATTGGTTTTCCGGGTGCGCTATTGCGCAGTCTTTTCCGGATACTCGGCCGGCGGCACCGCGCCGTGGGTTTCGATGCGGCTCAGGCGCTCGCCGTCGAAATACAGGGTGGCGCCGTGGCGCACGGTGTCCTCGCGTCCCGGCGTCAGGCTGTAGTAGTAGTCCCAGCGGCTCTGGTGGAAGGGATCGGTGAGCATGGGCGATCCCATGACGAACAGAATCTGCCGCTTGTCCATGCCTATCTTCAGCTGCGCCAGCTTGTCCTGGGTCACCATATTTCCCTGTTGGATATCGGGCTTATAGGCGCAGGCGGAGAGGGCGGCACACAAGGTTAAACAAATGAGAATCTTTTGCATTGTTGTTCAGGGCTGCGTTATCGTTGCCCCATGATACTCCAAGTCACACTGCGTACGAGAAGGAAATGGATAGTCAGTTTCTGAAAAAGGTGGGGCTGAAGGCGACTCTGCCGCGCATCAAGATTCTGGAAATCCTGGAGTCCGGCGGCACCGCGCGCCACATGAGCGCCGAAGACGTATACAAGGCCCTGCTGGAACACGGCGAGGACGTGGGGCTGGCCACGGTTTACCGCGTGCTGACCCAGTTCGAGCAGGCCGGCATCCTCACCCGTCATCACTTCGAGGGCGGCCAGTCGGTGTTCGAGATGGATGAGGGGCGGCACCACGACCACATCCTCTGCACCAAATGCGGCCGGGTCGATGAGTTTTTCGATCCCACCATCGAAGAGCGGCAGAAGGCCATTGCCGACAAGTTCGGTTATTCCATGACCGACCACAGCCTGTACATCTACGGTATCTGCAAGGACTGCCGGAAGAAGGAAAAGGCCTGAGGCAGGGGGCGCACCGCGCACCGTTTCCTCGAGACGCTCTTGGTGCGCGGTGCGCACCCTCCGGTGGTCAGGCCGGCGCGCCTTTCTTTCGACCCTTGCCCCTCGCACCTCGTTCCTGGCCTTGGGCCTGCGACAGGGACAGCATCTCCCGCGCATGGGACAGGGTCTGCTCGGTGATGGTCATGCCGCCCAGCATGCGCGCGATTTCCTCCACCCGTTCCTCGGTGCTCAGCGTCTTTACCGCACTGCGGGTGTTTTCACCCTTGCTCTGCTTGCTTACCTGCAGGTGCTGATGACCCTGGGCCGCGACCTGGGGCTGGTGAGTGACGCACAGCACCTGGCGCTCGCCGCCCAGGGTGTGCAGCTGCCTGCCCACCATCTCCGCCACGCCGCCGCCGACGCCGACATCCACTTCGTCGAAGATCAGGGTGGGGATGCTGCCGCGGCCGGCGCTGATGACCTGGATGGCCAGGCTGATGCGTGACAGCTCGCCGCCGGAGGCGACCTTGCTCAGGGGCTTGAGCGGCTGGCCCGGATTGGCGGTGACCAGCAGTTCCACCCGTTCCATGCCGTGCGGCGCGGGCTCGTCGTTGTCCAGTGCCTCCAGCGCCACCTCGAAGCGGCCGCCCTTCATGCCCAGCTGCGCCATGTTGGCGCTGACCTGTTCGCCCAGCGTCTTCGCCGCCTTGCCGCGGCCGGCGGAAAGCTGTGCGGCCAGTTTCAGGTAGTCGTCGCGACAGCGCCTGATCTCGGCCTCCAGGCCGTCGAGGCGCTGGCCGGCCTGTTCCAGCTCCGCCAGTTCGTGTTGCAGCTGTTCCAGCAGGGCCGGCAGCCCGTCTCCCCCGCAACGGTGTTTGCGCGCCAGTTCCTGCACGGCGGCAAGACGCTGTTCCACCCAGTTGACCCGCTCCGGGTCGAGATCGGCACGATCCAGATAGTGGCGCAATTCGCCGGCGGCCTCGCGCGCCTGGATGGAGGCGCCTTCCAGCAGTTCGCAGGCACCGGCCAGGGCGGCGTCGATGGTCTGCAGGTCGCGTAGCTCGTTCAGGGTGCGGCCGAGCAGGCTGACGATGGCCAGTTCATCGCCTTCGTAAAGCAGGTCGAGGGCGCGCTGGGCGCCTTCCTGCAGGCGGCTGGCATTGGCCAGGCGGCCGTGTTCTTCCTCCAGGGTGTGCAGTTCGTCGGCACTGAGGCCCAGGGCCTCCAGCTCACCCACCTGGTAGCGCAGCAGTTCCAGGCGCGAGTCGCGTTCGCCGGCGGCGCGGCTCAGGCGTTCCAGCTCCTGTTGCAGTTCGTGCCAGCGGCGGTAGGCGGCGCTTACCTGGTCGACCAGGGGTTGGTGGCCGGCATAGGCGTCGAGCAGCTGGCGTTGCAGGTCGCGCTTGAGCAGCGACTGGTGGGCGTGCTGGCCGTGGATGTCCACCAGCTGCTCGCCCAGTTCGCGCAGGCTCTGCACCGGTGCCGGCTGGCCGTTGATATAGCCGCGGGAGCCGCCGTCGGCGCTCACCGTGCGGCGCAGGATGCACTCGCCGTCGAGGTTGAGTTCCCGCTCTTCCAGCCATTGACCCACGGCGGTCAGTCCGCTGACCTCGAAGGTGGCGCTGATCTCGGCGCGGTCGCAGCCGGCGCGCACGGTGCCGCTGTCGGCGCGATCGCCCAGTACCAGGCCCAGGGCGTCGAGCAGGATGGATTTGCCGGCGCCGGTTTCGCCGGTGAGCACGGTCATGCCGGGGACGAACTCCAGTTCCAGGTGTTCGACCAGGGCGAAATTGCGGATGGCGAGGTGCTTGAGCATGGGAGTGGAGAACTAGTCCGCAAATGAACGCGAATGAACGCGAATGGGTAATTCCAGTCGGCATATGCAGCTAAGCCGCATACACGCGTCAAGGGATTTATTGGCGTTCTTTGCGTTCATTTGCGGACTGAATTCTTTGCCAAATCAACCCCAGTTCAGCTTGTTGCGCAGGATGTGGAAGTGGTCGTGATCCACCGGGTGGATCAGGCGGACCTTGTGCTCGGCCTTGCGCACCCGTACCCGGTCGCCGGCCATCAGGCCGAAGTTGATCTGGCCGTCGCAGGTGACCTGGGCGTGGGAGTGGCCGGAGCCGCGCACGATGATTTCAATGATATTGCCGCCGTCCACCACGATGGGGCGGTTGCTCATGGTGTGGGGGCAGATGGGCACCAGCACGATGGCGTTGAGGCAGGGTTGCAGGATCGGGCCGCCGCCGGACAGGGCATAGGCCGTGGAGCCGGTGGGGGTGGAGACGATCAGGCCGTCGGAGCGCAGGTTGTTTAGAAAGTGGCCGTTGACGTAGGTTTCCGTCTCCAGCATGCGCGCCACGTCCCACTTGTGCACCACCACGTCGTTGAGGGCGACGCTTTCATTGATGTGTTCGCCGTCGCGCAGCACGGTGCAGTGCAGGAGGAAACGCTCGTCCTCGTTGTACTGGCCGGCAAGGATTTCGCTCAGCTTCTCCTCCATCTCCGCCGGGGAGACGTCGGTGAGAAAACCGAGGTGGCCCTGGTTGACGCCCACCAGGGCGATATCGAAGGGTGCGAGGGAGCGGGCGGCGTTGAGCAGGGTGCCGTCACCGCCGACCACGATGGCGAGGTCGCACTCCTGGCCCAGGGTTTCGCGGTTGGCGACGTTCAGGCCGTGGCCGGTCCACACCTCCGCCGTCGCCTCGTCCAGCATGACCTCGATCTGGCGGGCGGCAAGGTAGTCGGCCAGCACCTTGAGGGTGGCCCCCACCGTGGGGTCGGCGTACTTGCCGATGATCCCTGCGCGCTTGAAAGTGTCCGCCATCGTCGTCTCCGGAAAAATGGCGCTAACGTTAACATGGCGGCCGTCCTGCGCCAACCGCCGTCCGGCCGCCTTGACACCTGTTTCACGGGCTTGATAATTTGCCCCGTTAGCACTCATATAAGAAGAGTGCTAAGCCGATGGCCTACCTTCCGACGAAAACGCAGGCGAAATGAGCAAATCCCCCTCCATGGCCGTGTCCGACCGCGCCCAGCAGCTGCTCAAGCTGCTGGTGGAGCGCTATATCCGCGAGGGGCAGCCCATCGGTTCGCGCACCCTGGCGCGCGGGCAGGGCCTGGAACTGAGCCCGGCGACCATCCGCAACGTCATGGCCGATCTGGAGGACATGGGGCTGATCAAGGCCCCCCACACCTCGGCAGGGCGCATTCCCACGGTGCAGGGCTACCGCCTGTTCGTGGACAGCCTGCTTACGGTCAAGCCGCTGGAGCAGAGCGAGGTGCGGGTGCTGCAGGACAAGTTCAGCGGGGCGGTGGATCCCCAGCAGGTCCTGGTGACCGCCTCGTCGCTGCTGTCGGAAATCACCTCCATGGCCGGGGTGATCATGGTGCCGCGGCGGGAACAGCCGACGGTGCGCCAGGTGGAGTTCATCTCCCTCTCGGGCAACCGGGTGCTGGTGGTGCTGGTGCTGAACGGCCACGAGGTGCAGAACCGCATGATCCACACCTCGCGCCGCTATTCGCCGGCGGAACTGACCCAGGCGGCCAATTATCTGAACCACGCCCTGTCCGGCAAGGATTTCAACAAGGTGCGCGACTCCCTGCTGGCGGAAATGCGCGAGACCCAGGAAAGCATCAACCAGTTGATGCTGACCGCCATCGACATGGCCAACCGCACCTTCCAGGGGGCGGAGGAGGGCGGCGACTACGTCCTCGCCGGGCAGACCAATCTGATGGGCTATGCCGAAATGGCCGATATCGACCGGCTGCGTCAGCTGTTCGAGGCCTTCAACCGCAAGCGCGACATCCTGCACCTGCTGGATCAGGCGGCCCATGCCCAGGGGGTGCAGATATTCATCGGCGAGGAATCCGGTTATGAAGTGCTGGATTCGTGCAGCGTGGTGACCTCGCCGTATGAGGTGGAGGGCGAGGTGGTGGGTGTGCTCGGGGTCATCGGCCCCACGCGCATGGCCTATGATCGCCTCATTCCCCTGGTGGATGTCACGGCCAAGCTGCTTGGCGCGGCCTTGAATCAAACCCAATAACCCCATATATCACCGCACATTCATCCGCCGGCGGCGGGCGGGTGACTATTTGCAGGATTAATAAAACGAATTTGTCTGGAGTGGGATGATGAGCGAAGAACAAACCAAACCCGATGTCGAAGCGGCCGTGAATGCGGCGGCCGGACAGGATGGGCCGGCCCCGGAAGTGAGCGAGCTGCATCTGCAGCTGGAGGACGCCCGCAGCAAGGCCGATGAGCACTGGAACCAGGTGCTGCGCATGCAGGCGGAACTGGAGAACGGTCGCCGTCGCGCCGAGCGCGACGTGGAAAACGCCCACAAGTATGCGCTGGAGCGCATTGCCGCCGACCTGTTGCCGGTCAAGGACAGCCTGGAGCTGGCCCTGGCGGCCATCGGCGACGATGCGGCGCTGGATCAGCTGCGCGAAGGTACCGCGCTGACCCTGAAAATGCTGGGACAGACGATGGAGAAGTACGGCATCAGGGAGATCAATCCCGTGGGCCAGCCGTTCAATCCCGAGCTGCACCAGGCCATGGCCATGCAGGAGAGCGCCGAGCAGGCGCCCAACAGTGTGCTGGTGGTGATGCAGAAGGGCTACACCCTGAACGAGCGCCTGATCCGTCCGGCGCTGGTCGTGGTGGCCAAGGCACCCGCCGCGGGCTGACGGGCTTGAATTCGACCGCAAAGACCCTATTTACCACCTAGATATTGAATCGGCCCGCCGGATGCCGGGCCAGCAGCGAATCGGAGAGCAAAAAAATGGGCAAGATTATCGGTATCGACCTGGGCACCACCAACTCCTGCGTCGCAGTGATGGAAGGCGGCAAGCCGCGCGTGATCGAAAACAGCGAGGGTGATCGTACCACGCCGTCGGTGGTGGCCTTCGCCGAGGACGGCGAGGTTATCGTCGGCCAGCCGGCCAAGCGCCAGGCGGTCACCAACCCGCAGAACACCTGCTACGCGGTGAAGCGCCTCATCGGCCGCCGCTTCAACGAGGAAGTGGTGCAGCGCGACGTCAAGCTGGTGCCCTACAAGATCATCAAGGCCGACAACGGCGATGCCTGGGTGGAGGCGCGCAACAAGAAGATGGCGCCGCCGGAGATCTCCGCCCGCGTGCTGATGAAGATGAAGAAGACCGCCGAGGACTACCTGGGCGAGCCGGTCACCGAGGCGGTCATCACCGTGCCGGCCTACTTCAACGACTCCCAGCGCCAGGCCACCAAGGACGCCGGCAAGATCGCCGGCCTGGAAGTGAAGCGCATCATCAACGAGCCCACCGCGGCGGCCCTGGCCTTCGGCATGGACAAGCAGGAAGGCGATCGCAAGATCGCCGTGTATGACCTGGGCGGCGGCACCTTCGATATCTCCATCATCGAGATCGCCGAGATCGACGGCGAACACCAGTTCGAGGTGCTGTCCACCAACGGCGACACCTTCCTCGGCGGTGAAGACTTCGACATGCGCGTCATCGACTACCTGGCGGACGAGTTCAAGAAGTCCAGCGGTATCGACCTGCGCGGCGACCCGCTGGCCATGCAGCGCCTGAAGGAAGCGGCGGAGAAGGCCAAGATCGAACTGTCCTCGTCCCAGCAGAGCGACGTGAACCTGCCCTACATCACCGCCGATGCCAGCGGCCCGAAGCATCTCAACATCAAGCTGACCCGCGCCAAGCTGGAGTCTCTGGTGGAGGATCTCATCGCCCGCACCATCGCGCCGTGCAAGACCGCCATGAAGGACGCCGGCGTTGCTCTGAGCGACATCAGCGACGTGATTCTCGTCGGCGGCCAGTCCCGCATGCCCAAGGTGCAGGAAGCGGTGAAGGACTTCTTCGGCAAGGAGCCGCGCAAGGACGTCAACCCGGATGAAGCCGTCGCCATCGGCGCCGCCATCCAGGGCGGCGTGCTGGGCGGCGAAGTGAAGGACGTGCTGCTGCTCGACGTCACCCCGCTGTCCCTGGGCATCGAAACCCTGGGCGGCGTGATGACCAAGCTGATCGACAAGAACACCACCATTCCGACCAAGGCCTCGCAGGTGTTCTCCACCGCCGACGACAACCAGACCGCGGTGACCGTGCACGTGTTGCAGGGCGAACGCGAGATGGCGTCGGCCAATAAATCGCTGGGCCGCTTCGATCTGTCCGACATCCCGCCGGCGCCGCGCGGCGTGCCGCAGGTCGAGGTGACCTTCGACATCGACGCCAACGGCATCCTGCACGTGTCCGCCAAGGACAAGGGCACCGGCAAGGAACAGAAGATCGTCATCAAGGCTTCCAGCGGTCTGTCCGATGATGAAGTGCAGCGCATGGTCAAGGATGCCGAGGCCCATGCCGCGGACGACAAGAAGTTCCACGAGATGGTCACCGCGCGCAACCAGGCCGACAATCTGGTGCATGCCACCAAGAAGTCCATGGCTGAACTGGGCGACAAGCTGGAGGCCGGCGAGAAGGAAAGCATCGAAGCCGCCATCAAGGATCTGGAAGAGGCCATGAAGGGCGACGACAAGGATGCCATCGAGGCCAAGACTGCCGCGTTGACCGCGGCCTCCGGCAAGATGGCCGAACGCCTCTACGCCCAGCAGGGCGGTGCAGGCGCCGAAGCCGGTGCCGGCGAGCAGGCCTCGGCCGGCGGTAAGGACGACGTGGTCGATGCCGAGTTCGAAGAGGTTGACGATAATAAAAAGTGACAAGTGACAAGTGACAAGTAACAAGCACAAGGGTCGGAGCACGCGCTTCGGCCCTTGTGTCTTTCTCGAAACTTGTATCTTGCAACCTGTAACTTGGAACTGGCTTTATGTCTAAACGCGATTACTACGAAGTGCTGGGCGTGGCGAAGAACGCCACCGAGGCGGAGATCAAGAAGGCCTTCAAGCGCCTGGCGATGAAGCACCATCCCGATCGCAATCCGGACGACAAGGCGTCGGAGGAAAAATTCAAGGAGGCCAAGGAGGCCTACGAGATTCTCTCCGATGCGCAGAAGCGCGCCGCCTATGACCAGTTCGGTCACGCCGGCGTCGATCCCGGTGCCGGTGGCGGCGGCGGTTACGGCCCGGGCGGCGCCAGTTTCTCCGATATCTTCGGCGACGTTTTCGGCGACATCTTCGGCGGAGCCGGTGGCGCCCGGGGCGGCGCCCGCGCCTATCGCGGCAGCGACCTGCGCTACAACCTGGACCTGTCGCTGGAAGAGGCGGTGATGGGCACCACGGTAAAGATCCGCGTGCCCACCCTGGTGGAATGCGACGAGTGCGGCGGCAGCGGCGCCAAAAAGGGCACCAGCCCGCAGACCTGCCCCACCTGCCAGGGCCACGGCCAGGTGCGCATGCAACAGGGCTTCTTCTCCTTGCAGCAGGCCTGCCCGCGTTGTCACGGCAGCGGCAAGATCATCTCCGACCCCTGCGGCAAGTGCCATGGCCAGGGCCGTATCCAGGAACAGAAGACCCTGTCGGTGAAAGTGCCGGCCGGGGTAGACGAGGGCGATCGTATCCGCCTGGGCGGGGAGGGCGAGGCCGGCCTGCACGGCGGACCGGCGGGCGACCTCTACGTGCAGATACACGTGCGTGAGCACCCCATCTTCACCCGCGACGAGAACAACCTCGCCTGCGAGGTGCCCATCAGTTTCGTCACTGCCGCCCTCGGCGGCGAGCTGGATGTCCCCACTCTGGGCGGCCGGGTCAAGCTGAAGATCCCGGCGGAGACCCAGAGCGGAAAGCTGTTCCGCTTGCGCGGCAAGGGCGTGAAGTCGGTGCGCGGCGGCGAGGTGGGCGATCTCATCTGCCGGGTGGTGGTGGAAACGCCGGTCAATCTCAGCGGCCGGCAGAAGGAGCTGTTGCAGGAATTCGAGGCCAGCCTGAACGGTACATCCACCAAGCACAGCCCCAAGGCCACCTCCTGGCTGGACGGCGTGAAGAAATTCTTCGAGGATATGAAACCGTAACACCACTGGAAGGCGGCAGGCGCGCACGGCGCATACCGTGCCGGCAGGGGCGGGAGGAGCGAGTATGAAGAAGAATGCGGGCAAGCCCGTCAGCGCGCGGCGCCGCGCGTTGACTGCGTTGCTGGCCGTGGCCGGTGCCGCGGTACTGGGGCAGGCACAGGCAGAAGATGAGTTGCGCTTTCCCGGGGAGGACCCTCCCCACAAAATCGTCTACCAGTTCAACAAGGCCGATCCCGGCTATCAGGACCACGTCATCTTTTCCATCGGCGCGGTGCTGCGCAAATACGGCGACGACGTAAAAATTGTGGTGGTGGCCTTCGCCGAGGGCATCCACATCCTGGCCAAGAATCCCGGTCGCGAGGTGAAGGAAGAGATACGCCAGCGGGTGGCCTCCCTGGCCCAGTACGGCGTCGAGTTTCATGCCTGCGGCAACACCCTGACCGCCCTGGGCTGGACCGAGGATGATTTGCTGCCTTTCGCCCAATACGTCGATGCGGGCGCCGCCGACCTGATGGAACTGCAGGAGCAGGGCTACGCCTACATCAGCTGGTAGCCGCGCTTGCCGCCCGGCGGCGAAATACCGACAATCCGAAAACGCGTGGTTATATCTGGTTTTGCTAGGGGGGATGTTTTAGCCATGGTACGAGTTGCAGTCACGGGCGCCGCCGGGCGCATGGGCCGGGTGCTCATCGAGGCCTGCCAGCTGGCGGAAGGGGTTGAGCTGGGCGCCGCCGTCGAGCGGCCGGGCAGTTCGGTCATCGGTGTCGATGCCGGTGAGCTGGCCGGTGTCGGCCGCAATGGCGTGACCGTGGTGGACGACCTGGCTGCCGTCACCGGCGATTTCGACGTCCTCATCGACTTCACCCGCCCCGAGGTGACCCTGGCCAACCTCGCCGTCTGCGCCCAAGCCGGCAGAAAGATGGTGATCGGCACCACCGGCTTCGACGATGCCCAGAAGGGAGAACTGCGGGCGGCGGCGGAGCGGATCGCCATCGTCTTCGCCCCCAACATGAGCGTCGGCGTCAACCTGTGCCTCAAGCTGCTGGACATGGCGGCGCGGGTACTGGGCGACGAGGTGGACATCGAGATCATCGAGGCTCATCACCGTCACAAGGTGGATGCCCCCTCCGGCACCGCCCTGGCCATGGGCGAGACGGTGGCGGCCGCCCTGGGCCGGGACCTCAAGGAGTGCGCCGTCTACGGCCGCCAGGGACATACCGGCGAGCGCGACCGCAGGACCATCGGCTTCGAGACCATCCGCGCCGGCGACATCGTCGGCGACCACACCGTGCTGTTCGCCGCCCTGGGCGAGCGGGTGGAAATCACCCACAAGGCCTCCAGCCGCATGACCTTCGCCAAGGGGGCGGTACGTGCTGCGCAGTGGCTGTCCGGGCAGCCGTCGGGGCTGTTCGACATGCAGGATGTGCTCGGACTGCGCTGAGGCGCACAATAATTGGCACAATAAAGGGGCATTCGATGGGCGCATAAATTGCGTGCCCCCGCGCCATCCGGTACAATTCGCTTCCACCTGAACGCCCGGCCTTAGCTGCCTGTCTTGCTCGGTGAGGTCCATGACCTTTCCGACGTGATCGGGCGCGCCGCCCGCGGCCATTCATCTGAATCCGAGCGGGGAGGGTCCACACAGGGCCCTTCCCGCTTTGCACATATAGACTAGACGTACTTGGAGGCTACCTTGCGGCAACCGGCCCTGCTGGCTCTGGCGGACGGCTCCCTGTTCTGGGGCGAATCGATTGGTGGCGAGGGCCAGACTGTCGGCGAGGTGGTATTCAATACCGCCCTCACCGGCTATCAGGAGATCCTCACCGACCCCTCCTATGCCCGCCAGATCGTCACCCTGACCTACCCCCACATCGGCAACGTCGGCACCAATGACGAGGACGAGGAGTCCTCCCATGTGTTCGCCGCCGGCCTGGTGATACGTGAACTTTCCGCCATCGCCAGCAACTGGCGCAGCCAGCTGCCGCTGGACGAGTACCTGCGCAAGCACAAGGTCGTGGCCATCCACGGTATCGATACCCGCCGCCTGACCCGCATCCTGCGCGAGAAGGGAGCCCAGAACGGCTGCATCGTCGCCGGGGACCACATCGACGCCGATGCCGCCCTCGCCGCTGCGCGCGCCTTCCCCGGCCTCAAGGGCATGGACCTGGCCAAGGAAGTCTGCACCCGCATGCCGTATGAATGGGCGCAGGGCAGCTGGACCCTGGCCGGCGGCCTGCCGACCCATCCCGAGCCGCTGGAGGAGAAGCTGCCCTACCATGTGGTGGCCTTCGATTACGGCGTGAAGCGCAACATCCTGCGCATGCTGGTGGACCGCGGCTGCCGCATCACCGTGCTGCCGGCACAGACCCCGGCGGAAGAGGTGATGAAGCTGAAGCCGGACGGCGTGTTCCTGTCCAACGGCCCCGGCGACCCGGAGCCCTGCGACTATGCCATCAAGGCCATCAAGACCATCGTCGACGCCGGTGTCCCCACCTACGGCATCTGCCTGGGCCATCAGCTGCTGGCCCTGGCCAGCGGCGCCAAGACGGTAAAGATGAAGTTCGGCCACCACGGCGCCAATCACCCGGTGCAGGACCTGGACAGCAGGCAGGTGATGATCACCAGCCAGAACCACGGTTTTGCCGTGGACGAGGCCACCCTGCCGGCCACCCTGCGCGCTACCCATCGCTCGCTGTTCGACGGTTCGCTGCAGGGCATCCACCGCACCGACAAGCCGGCCTTCAGCTTCCAGGGTCACCCCGAGGCGAGCCCGGGCCCGCACGACGTGGCGCCGCTGTTCGACCACTTCGTGGAACTAATGAAAAGTAACAAGTGACAAGTGGCAAGTGACAAGAGCGAACCTCTTACGACTTGAAACTTGTGACTTGCAACTTGCGACTTAAATCATGCCAAAACGTACAGACATCCAGAGCATCCTGATCATCGGCGCCGGCCCCATCGTCATCGGCCAGGCCTGCGAGTTCGACTATTCCGGCGCCCAGGCATGCAAGGCGCTGAAGGAGGAGGGCTACCGGGTCATCCTGGTCAACTCCAACCCGGCCACCATCATGACCGACCCGGAGATGGCCGACGCCACCTACATCGAGCCCATCGTCTGGCCGACGGTGGCCAAGATCATTGAGAAGGAGCGCCCGGACGCGCTGCTGCCCACCATGGGCGGCCAGACCGCGCTCAACTGCGCCCTGGATCTCGCCAAGCACGGCGTGCTGGAACAGTTCGGCGTGGAGATGATCGGCGCCAGCCGCGACGCCATCGACAAGGCCGAGGACCGCGACCGCTTCCGCAAGGCGATGCGCAAGATCGGCCTCGACATGCCGCGCTCCGCCATCGCCCACAGCATGGAGGAGGCCTTGCAGGTACAGGCGCAGATCGGCTTCCCCACCATCATCCGCCCGTCCTTCACCATGGGCGGCTCCGGCGGCGGCATCGCCTACAACCGCCAGGAATTCATGGAGATCTGCGAGCGCGGCCTCGACCTGTCGCCCACCAACGAGCTGCTCATCGAAGAGTCGGCGCTGGGCTGGAAGGAATACGAGATGGAGGTGGTGCGTGACCGCAAGGACAACTGCATCATCATCTGCTCCATCGAGAACCTGGACCCCATGGGCGTGCACACCGGCGACTCCATCACCGTCGCCCCGGCGCAGACCCTGACCGACAAGGAATACCAGATCATGCGCGACGCCTCCCTGGCGGTGCTGCGCGAGATCGGCGTCGACACCGGCGGCTCCAACGTGCAGTTCGCCATCAATCCCGAAGACGGCCGCATGATCATCATCGAGATGAATCCGCGCGTGTCCCGTTCCTCCGCCCTGGCCTCCAAGGCTACCGGCTTCCCCATCGCCAAGGTGGCGGCCAAACTGGCCGTCGGCTATACGCTGGACGAATTGCAGAACGACATTACCGGCGGCGCCACCCCGGCCTCGTTCGAGCCGTCCATCGACTACGTGGTCACCAAGGTGCCGCGTTTCACCTTCGAGAAATTCCCCAAGGCCGATGCGCGCCTGACCACCCAGATGAAGTCGGTGGGCGAGGTGATGGCCATCGGCCGCACCTTCCAGGAGTCGCTGCAAAAGGCCCTGCGCGGCCTGGAAACCGGCAAGGACGGCCTGGACGAGGTGCTCGACACCCAGGCTGAGAACGCCATGGACCGCCTGCGCCAGGAACTGCGCGTACCCAGCGCCGAGCGCCTGTGGTACGTGGGCGACGCCTTCCGTGTCGGCATGAGCATGGAAGAGGTGCACGGCCTGACCAAGATCGATCCCTGGTTCCTGGTGCAGATCGAGGAACTGATCGCGCTGGAAAAAGAAGTGCGGGTCAAGGGCATCGACGGCCTGGACAAGGCCACCATGTTCCAGCTCAAGCGCAAGGGCTTCTCCGATCGCCGCCTGGCCCATCTGGTCGGCGTGCGCGAAGGCGTGTTGCGCAATCTCCGTCACCAGCTGGGCGTGCGCCCGGTGTACAAGCGCGTCGACACCTGCGCCGCGGAGTTTTCCACCTCCACCGCCTACATGTACTCCACCTACGAGGAGGAGTGCGAGGCGCAACCGACCCAGCGCGACAAAATCATGGTGCTGGGCGGCGGACCGAATCGCATCGGCCAGGGCATCGAATTCGACTACTGCTGCGTCCATGCCGCGCTCGCCATGCGCGAGGACGGCTACGAGACCATCATGGTCAACTGCAACCCGGAGACCGTGTCCACCGACTACGACACCTCCGATCGCCTGTACTTCGAGCCGCTGACCCTGGAAGACGTGCTGGAAGTCATCCACCTGGAGCAGCCCAAGGGCGTCATCGTGCAGTACGGCGGCCAGACCCCGCTCAAGCTGGCGCGCGACCTGGAGGCCGCCGGGGCGCCGATCATCGGCACCACGCCGGATTCCATCGACCTGGCCGAGGATCGCGAACGCTTCCAGAAGATGATCGACAAGCTGGGCCTGCGCCAGCCGCCCAACCGCACCGCGCGCAACCCGGAAGATGCCGTGCGCCTGGCCGAGGAGATCGGTTATCCGCTGGTGGTGCGTCCGTCCTATGTGCTGGGCGGCCGCGCCATGGAGATCGTCTACAACGAAGCCGAGCTGCGCACCTACATGCGCGATGCGGTGAAGGTGTCCAACGAATCGCCGGTGCTGCTGGATCGTTTCCTCGACGACGCGGTGGAAGTGGACGTGGACGCCATCTGCGACGGCCAGGACGTGCTCATCGGCGGCATCATGGAACACATCGAGCAGGCCGGCGTGCATTCCGGCGACTCCGCCTGCTCGCTGCCGCCCTACAACCTGTCCGCCGCGGTGCAGGACGAATTGCGGGTGCAGATCCGCGCCATGGCCAAGGAGCTGAAGGTCATCGGCCTGATGAACACCCAGTTCGCCATCAAGGGCGACAAGGTCTACGTGCTGGAGGTCAACCCGCGCGCCTCGCGCACCGTGCCCTTCGTATCCAAGGCCACCGGCATGCAACTGGCCAAGATTGCGGCGCGCTGCATGGTGGGCCAGAGCCTGGTCAGCCAGAAGGCGACGCGCGAAGTGGTGCCGGAGTATTATTCGGTGAAGGAAGCGGTCTTCCCCTTCATCAAGTTCCCCGGCGTCGATCCGATCCTGGGGCCCGAGATGAAGTCCACCGGCGAAGTGATGGGCGTGGGCCGCAGTTTTGCCGAGGCCTATTACAAGTCGCAGATCGGCGCCGGCGTGCTGCTGCCCAAGGGCGGCAAGGCCTTCGTCAGCGTGCGTGACCCGGACAAGAAGGGCGCGGTGCAGGTGTGCCGTTACCTGCTGGAGCTGGGCTTCGAGATCCTGGTGACCCGCGGCACCGGTCGTGTGCTGGACGAGGCGGGCATTCCGTATACCCGCGTCAACAAGGTGACCGAGGATCGGCCGCACATCGTCGACATGATCAAGAACGACGAGGTCAGCTTCATCGTCAACACCACCGAGGACAAGCAGGCCGTGGCCGATTCCTTCCTGATCCGGCGCGAGGCCCTGCAGCACAAGGTGACCTATACCACCACCCTGGCCGGCGCACTTGCCACCGCCAAGGCGCTGATGCAGCGTGATATCGGCGACGTCAACCGGATCCAGGATCTGCATCTGGAGTTGCAGCAATGAGCAAGACACCGATGACCGTGCGTGGCGCCGAGCGCCTGCGCGAGGAACTGAACGAGCTGAAAACCGTGGCCCGGCCGCGGGTGATCGAGGCCATTGCCGAGGCGCGCGCCCACGGCGACCTGAAGGAAAACGCCGAGTATCACGCCGCCCGCGAGCAGCAGGGATTCATCGAAGGCCGTATCCAGGAGATCGAGGGCAAGCTGTCCAATGCCCAGATCGTCGATCCCCTCAGCCTCAATACCGGCGGCAAGGTGGTGTTCGGCGCCACCGTGGTACTGGTGGAAATGGATACCGAGGACGAAGTGACCTACCAAATCGTCGGCGAGGATGAGGCCGACATCAAGCAGCGCCGCATCTCCGTCACCTCCCCGGTGGCCCGTGCCCTGATCGGCAAGGAAGAAGGGGATATCGCTTCGGTACAGGCCCCCGGTGGTTTGCGCGAGTATGAAATCGTCGAAGTACGGTATGAGTAACGGTTTCGAGTTTCGGGTTTCGGGTTCCGCTGGCGGAGCCGGTGCCTTCGCAACCCGAAACTAGAAACTGTGTTTACCATCGGCGAACGCCTCCTCCTCACCCTCTGGGTAGGCGCCCTGTGGGCCATCGGCTATCTGGCGGTACCAATACTGTTTGCGATGCTGGATGACCGCATGCTGGCCGGCCAGCTGGCTGGGCGCATGTTCACCCTGGTCAGTTTCCTGGGACTGTTCTGCGGCGGCCTGCTGTTGCTGGGCACGCTGTTTCGCCTGGGCAAGGGCGCCCTGCGCAACGGGCGCGCCTGGCTCCTGCTGGTGATGTTGCTGCTGGTGGCGGTGGGGGAGTTCGGCCTGCAGCCGCTGATGGCGCAGCTGAAGGTGCAGGGGCTGATTGAGGGCAGTGCGCAGGCCGTCCAATTTGCCCGCCTGCACGGTATCGCTTCCGTTCTCTACCTGATCAACAGCCTGTGTGGCCTGCTGCTGGTTGCAGCGGGGGAGCGTCTGGCAGGGCGGGTTGGCCCGGCTTGATCTCTCAGGGCAGTTGCAGGCGCGGTTTTTCGGCGCGGCGGTAGAGTACTGCGATATGGCCGATGGTCTGGACCAGTTCGCCGCCGCTCTTGTCACACAGTTCGACGACCATGGCCTGGCGCGCCGCGCGATCCTCTCCGTTGACCCGTACCTTGACGAGTTCGTGATGTTCCAGGGTCGTGTCCAGCTCCTGAACCAGTGCCGGGCTCACGCCCGCGTTGCCGACGATGATTACCGGCTTGAGCGTGTGGGCGAGTTTGCGCAGGTGACGTTTTTGCGCTTGGGTCAGGGCCATGATTGACGGATACTCCTGTGAACGGGGCCATAGTGTAGCGCGGAAGCGCCGGCCTGCAAAAATTGTTATTCACGGCATTCTTAAGGTTGGATTATGAAGCGCAGCAAAAGCAGCACCCGCTGGCTCAAGGAGCATTTTGACGACATTTACGTGAAGCGGGCCCAGCAGGAGGGGTATCGCTCGCGGGCGGTCTACAAGCTGCAGGAGATCAACGAAAAGGAGCGCCTGCTCAAGCCGGGCATGACGGTGGTGGATCTGGGCGCCGCCCCCGGGAGCTGGTCGCAGATGGCCGCCGACATCGTCGGTCCCAAGGGCCGGGTGGTGGCGCTGGACATCCTGCCCATGGACCCGCTGCCCGGGGTGGAGATCGTGGAGGGTGACTTCCGTGAAGAGGCCGTGCTGGAGCAGCTGCTGGCCCTGATCGGCGAGCGGCCGGTGGACATTGTATTGTCCGACATGGCCCCCAATATCAGCGGTATGAGCTCGGTGGATCTGCCCCGCGCCATGTATTTGGTGGAACTGGCGCTGGAGTTGTGCCGCACGGTGCTCAAGCCGGGCGGCGATTTTGTGGTAAAGGTGTTCCAGGGACCCGGATCGGACCAGTTCGTGCAGGACCTGCGCAAGAGCTTCGGCAAGGTGGCAATCCGCAAGCCGGCGGCGTCGAGGCCGCGTTCGCGCGAGGTTTACATGGTGGCCAGGAACTATTCTGTATAGTAACGTACTCTAAACGCGGGCAGGCATAGCGTGCCGAGGCAAGCGGGAGACGCATTTTGAACGACATCGCAAAAAACATCATTCTGTGGGTGGTTATCGCCGTTATCCTCATGACGGTGTTCAATAACTTTGGCCAGCAGCGCCAGGTCAGCCAGCCCCTGGAATACTCCCAGTTCATTTCCGATATCCGCGCCGGCCGCATCAAGAGCGTGGAGATCGAGGGCCGCACCATCGTCGGCACCCGCCAGGACGGCGACCGTTTCATGACCTACACCCCGGATGACCCGGGCCTGATGGCCGACCTGCTCAACAGCAACGTGCGCGTGGTGGCCAAGCCGCCCGAGAGCCAGGGCCTGTTGACCCAGATATTCATTTCCTGGTTCCCCATGCTGCTGCTCATCGGCGTCTGGATATTCTTCATGCGCCAGATGCAGGGCGGCGGCGGCGGCCGCGGCGCCATGTCCTTCGGCAAGAGCCGCGCCCGCCTGCTGGGCGAGGATCAGGTCAAGGTCACCTTCGCTGACGTGGCGGGCGTGGAGGAGGCCAAGGACGAGGTGAGCGAGCTGGTGGAATTCCTGCGCGACCCCTCCAAGTTCACCAAGCTGGGCGGCAAGATTCCCCGCGGCGTGTTGATGGTCGGCGCGCCCGGTACCGGCAAGACCCTGCTGGCCAAGGCCATCGCCGGCGAGGCGCGGGTGCCGTTCTTCACCATTTCCGGTTCCGACTTTGTCGAGATGTTCGTCGGCGTGGGCGCGTCCCGCGTGCGCGACATGTTCGAGCAGGCCAAGAAGCATGCCCCCTGCATCATCTTCATCGATGAAATCGATGCGGTGGGCCGTCACCGCGGCGCCGGCCTGGGCGGCGGTCACGACGAGCGGGAACAGACCCTGAACCAGCTGCTGGTGGAAATGGACGGCTTCGAGGGCAACGAGGGCGTCATCGTCATCGCCGCCACCAACCGTCCCGACGTGCTCGACCCGGCCCTGTTGCGCCCCGGCCGTTTCGACCGCCAGGTGGTGGTGCCGCTGCCCGACGTGCGCGGCCGCGAGCAGATTCTCAAGGTGCACATGCGCAAGGTGCCGGCGGCCAGCGACGTCAACCCGTCCATCATCGCCCGCGGCACGCCCGGTTTCTCCGGCGCCGATCTGGCCAATCTGGTCAACGAGGCGGCGCTGTTCGCCGCCCGTGCCAACAAGACCCTGGTGGGCATGGGCGAGTTCGAACGCGCCAAGGACAAGATCATGATGGGCGCCGAGCGCAAGTCCATGGTGATGAGCGAGGACGAAAAGAAGCTGACCGCCTTCCATGAGGCGGGCCATGCCATCGTCGGCCGCCTGGTGCCGGATCACGATCCGGTGCACAAGGTGTCCATCATTCCGCGCGGCCGTGCCCTGGGCGTCACCCTGTTCCTGCCGGAGCAGGATCGTTACAGTTACAGCAAGCAGCGCCTGGAAAGCCAGATATCCAGCCTGTTCGGCGGCCGCATCGCCGAGGAGCTGATCTTCGGCCCGGAGAAGGTGACCACCGGCGCCTCCAACGACATCCAGCGCGCCACCGAGCTGGCCCGCAACATGGTGACCAAATGGGGCCTGTCGGAAAAGCTCGGTCCGCTGACCTACACCGAGGAAGAGGGCGAGGTGTTCCTCGGCCGTTCGGTGACCCAGCACAAGAACGTCTCCGACGAGACCGCCCACATCATCGACGAGGAAGTGCGCCTGTTCATCGATCGCAATTATGATCGTTCCCGCCACATCCTGACCGAGAACATGGACAAGCTGCATGTCATGGCCGATGCCCTGATGAAGTACGAAACCATAGACCTCGATCAGATCAACGACATCATGAGCGGCAAGACCCCGCGTCCGCCCACCGACTGGACCGACCCCGAACCCCGTTCCGGCAGCGGCACCACAGTGGACAAGGATGACACCGCCGGCGGCAAGATCGGTGATCCGGCCGGTCAGCACTAGTCCGAGACTGTTTTGACAAAACGCCCCGCCCAGCGGGGCGTTTTGTTTTCCACATCGCTATAATCCGCTCGCTATGATGCTCGACTGTGCCGGTAAACCCCTCGACCTGTCCGTGCCCCGCGTGATGGGGATACTGAACGTGACGCCTGACTCCTTTTCCGACGGCGGTCACTTTATCGATGTTGCCGCCGCCGTGACGCGGGCGCGAACCATGGTGGAAGAAGGGGCCGCCATCATCGACGTGGGCGGCGAATCGACCCGTCCCGGCGCCGCCGCGGCGACCGTGCAGGAAGAGTTGGATCGCGTGCTGCCCGTCATCGAGGCGCTGGTGGCGGAGTTGCCCGTCCCGGTGTCGGTGGATACCGGCAAGCCCGAGGTGATGCGGGCGGCAGTGGCCGCCGGGGCCGGCATGATCAATGACGTCTATGCCTTGCGTCAGCCCGGTGCCCTGGCGGCGGCAGCGGCGCTGGGGGTGCCGGTGTGCCTGATGCACATGCAGGGGGAGCCGCGTACCATGCAGCAGGCGCCACACTATGACGACGTGGTGGCCGAGGTGGCCGGGTTTCTCGCCCATCGCGTCGCCGCCTGCGAGCAGGCGGGCATCGTTCGCTCCCGCCTGCTGCTCGATCCGGGCTTCGGCTTCGGCAAGAGCCTGGAGCACAATCTGGCCCTGTTGCGGCACTTGCCCGACCTGCTGGCGCCGGGCCTGCCGCTGCTGGTGGGCATGTCGCGCAAGAGCATGATCGGCGCCGTGCTGGACACACCGTTGGCGGGCCGGCTGCACGGCAGCGTGGCCGCGGCCACCCTGGCGGCCTGGCTGGGGGCATCCATCGTGCGCGTGCACGACGTCAAGGCCTCGGCGGACGCCCTCAAAATGGTGGCGGCGGTGCAGGCGGCGGATTGATGGTGTTCATAAAACACAGAGCATCCGTCGCAGAGGCGCAGAGGCGCAGAGACACAGAGTTATAAATGATTATCTCTGCGCCTCCGCGTCTGGGAAATATGTTCCAGACATTTCCAACCGGCTACATCCATGTAGCCGTCCGCGGCAAATGGGTTTTGCATTGAGGTCTTCACGCCTTTGCGGTGAATGAATTTTTGCAGGGATAAACGGAAGGACGGAAACCATGGCACGCAAGTATTTCGGCACCGACGGCATCCGCGGCAAAGTGGGCGATTTTCCCATTACGCCGGAATTCATGCTCAAGCTGGGCTGGGCCGCCGGGCGTGTCCTGTCGCAGGGCAATCACGCGGGCAAGGTGATCATCGGCAAGGACACGCGCATTTCCGGCTATATGTTCGAGTCGGCGCTGGAGGCCGGCCTGTCGGCGGCGGGGCTGGACATCCGCCTGCTCGGGCCCATGCCGACTCCGGCCATCGCCTACCTGACGCGCACCCTGCGCGCCACTGCCGGCATCGTCATCAGCGCCTCGCACAATCCCTATGAAGATAACGGCATCAAGTTTTTCTCCGCTGCCGGCACCAAGCTGCCCGACGAAGTGGAGCTGGCCATCGAGGCGGCGCTGGACGAGCCGATGACCATGGCGCCGTCGGCGCGCCTGGGCAAGGCGGAGCGCGTGGTGGATGCGGGCGGCCGTTACATCGAGTTCTGCAAAAGCACCTTTCCCAACACCCTGAGCCTGGCCGGGCTGAAGATCGTGGTGGACTGCGCCAACGGCGCCACCTACTTCGTCGCGCCGCGCGTATTCCGCGAGCTGGGCGCCGAGGTGGTGAAGATCGGCGCCGAGCCCGACGGCCTCAACATCAACGTCGATTGCGGCTCGACCCATCCGGGCCTGCTGCAACGCACGGTGCTGGAGCAGAAGGCCGATCTGGGCATTGCCTTCGACGGTGACGGCGATCGCGTCGTCATGGTGGACCATACCGGGGCCATCGTCGACGGCGACGAACTGCTGTTCATCATTGCCATGGAGCGTCACCGTCAGGGCGGGCTGGCCGGCGTGGTGGGTACGTTGATGAGCAATCTGGGCATGGAGCACGCCCTGGGCGCGGCCGGCATCGGTTTCGAGCGGGCCAAGGTGGGCGACCGTTATGTGCTGGAGCGCATGAGCGCCCTGGGCTGGCCCCTGGGCGGCGAATCCTCCGGCCACATCATCTGCCGCGACTGCACCACCACCGGCGACGGCATCGTCTCCGCCTTGCAGGTGCTGACGGCTCTCGCGCGCAGCGGCCGCAGCCTGCAGGAGCTCAAGGGCGGCATGAACAAATATCCCCAGACCATGGTGAACGTGCGCCTGCGCCAGCCCTTCGACGTGGCGGGGTCGGCCCTGGTCCAGGAAGCGGTGCGCGCGGCGGAGACAGCGTTCCAGGGCCGCGGCCGCGTCCTGCTGCGGCCTTCGGGCACCGAACCGGTGGTGCGGGTGATGGCCGAGGGGGAGGATGCGGTGCTGGTGGAGCGCATCGTTGCCGAGCTGGCCGCCGTGGTGCAGCAGGCGGTACAGGGTTCCAATTGATTTATTGGCGGCCAGCGGGTAAGCTTCCGCGCTGTTTTTGCACCGAATTCTGGAGGATGGGCTGATGCGACGACCGCTGGTGGCTGGTAACTGGAAAATGAATGGCTCCAGGGCCACTATCAAGGCGCTGTTGGACGGCATCAAGCAGGGTATCGGCGGTGTTACCAAGGCGGAAGTCGTGGTGTGTGCCCCCTATATCTACCTCCCGGATGTGGCGGCGCAGCTGGCCGGCAGTCCTGTCGCCTGGGGTGCGCAGAATCTGAGCACCGAGGCCTCCGGCGCCTTTACCGGCGAGATTGCCGCCTCGATGCTGCAGGATTTCCAGTGCCGTTACGTCATCGTCGGCCACTCCGAGCGCCGCGCCCTGTATGGCGAGAGCGATGCGGTGGTGGCGAAGAAATTTGCCGTGGCCCGTGCCGCCGGCCTGGTGCCCATCCTGTGCGTGGGTGAGACCCTGGACGAGCGCGAGCAGGGCGTCACCGAGCAGGTGGTGGCCCGCCAGTTGCAGGCGGTGATCGAGCTGGAAGGCATTGCTGCCCTGGCCGACGGCGTAATCGCCTACGAGCCGGTGTGGGCAATCGGTACCGGCAAGACCGCCAGCCCCGAACAGGCGCAGGACGTCCATGCCTTCATCCGCCGCAGCCTGGCCGCGGCCGATGGCGCCGTGGCGGACAAGGTGCAGATCCTTTACGGCGGCAGCATGAATGCCGCCAATGCGGCGTCGCTGTTGGCCCAGGCCGACATCGACGGCGGCCTCATCGGCGGTGCTTCGCTCAAGGCCGAAGACTTTTTGACCATTTGCCGCGCAGCCAACTAAGGCGCGCCGGATAGGAATAGTATGCAGACGGTTATCCTGATTGTTCATGTACTGGCGGCGCTCGGCGTCGTAGGCCTGGTGTTGCTGCAGCAGGGCAAGGGTGCCGATGCCGGTGCCGCCTTCGGCAGCGGTGCCTCGGCAACCGTGTTCGGTGCCCGCGGTTCAGGTTCCTTCCTGACCCGTACCACGGCTATCCTGGCAGCGGTGTTTTTCCTGACCAGCCTTTCCCTGGCCTATTTCTCCGGCCGCAGCGCGGCGCCCCAGAGCGTGACGGAAATCGTCGCGCCGGCGGCACCGGCTGATGCTCCGGCGGCGCAGGATAAGCCGGACCTGCCGGCGCCCAAGCAGTAACACTCCAAGTTTTGCGGACGTGGTGGAATTGGTAGACACGCCATCTTGAGGGGGTGGTGGCGCAAGCCGTGTGGGTTCGAGTCCCACCGTCCGCACCAAATCAAAACCCGGTTCAGTGATGAACCGGGTTTTTTTTCGTCCCTCGTCAAGTTGGCTCGGTGCCTGCCTTGGTCTGCCGGGAGATTGCAGTCACTGTCATGCGTTCTGGAACGCGGCAGCTTGATTCTGCTGGTGTTGGCGCGCAAGCAATGGTGTGTTTGTGTGTCCTGAACGTTATGCAGTTACCAATCAGCGACATTTTTGAGTGACTGCAGTTACCTCGCGGTGTCATCAAACACGATATGCCCTAAAAATTTTAATGACTCTATAACTTCATGAAACAAAAAGAGAAATGTCATAACTCAAACTTGACACCCGATCAGCCACTAGCCTAGACTCCGTGGACTTTATAAATAGCAGAACAACATAATTATTTTGTCGGAATTTGCAGGGTATAACGCAAAATTCCGCTTTTGGGAGCGTAGGCAAGCATGCTGGAAAACTACCTGCCGATCCTCATCTTCATGGTCGTCGGCCTCCTGTTCGGCGCCTTCTTCATTGTCATCGGATTTGCCCTCGGTCCGCGCAAGCCGGATGCGGAAAAACTGTCCACCTACGAGTGCGGTTTTGAGGCGTTTGAAGATGCACGCATGAAGTTCGATGTGCGCTATTACCTGGTGGCCATACTCTTCATCATTTTCGATCTGGAAATCGCCTTTCTGTTTCCCTGGGCCGTGGCCCTGCGTGAAATCGGCATGTTCGGCTTTCTGGCCATGATGCTGTTCCTCGGCCTGCTGGTCATCGGTTTCATCTACGAGTGGAAGAAGGGGGCCCTGCAATGGGAGTAGCCGTGCGAGCAGGGTGCAGGGGCCCGGCGCACAACGCGGGGATGCAACCGTCGCGAGTCGCGGCATGCCGGCAGCGTGCACTATGCGTGTCCATGGGCAGACTTTATAGCGAGGTGCGCTGTGGGCATTGAAGGTATCCTGGAAAAGGGCTTCGTCACCACCTCCGCCGACAAGCTGATCAACTGGGCCCGCACCGGCTCCATGTGGCCGATGACCTTTGGTCTGGCCTGCTGCGCGGTGGAAATGATGCAGGCCGGCGCCTCGCGCTACGACCTGGATCGTTTCGGCATTGTGTTCCGCCCCAGCCCGCGTCAGTCTGACGTGATGATCGTGGCCGGGACCCTGTGCAACAAAATGGCCGCCCCTCTGCGCAAGGTCTATGACCAGATGCCGGAGCCGCGCTGGGTCATCTCCATGGGCTCCTGCGCCAATGGCGGCGGTTACTATCACTATTCCTACTCTGTGGTGCGCGGCTGCGATCGCATCGTGCCGGTCGACATCTACGTGCCGGGCTGTCCGCCCACGGCGGAGGCGCTCCTGTACGGCATCCTGCAGTTGCAGAACAAGATCCGGCGCACCAGCACCATAGCCCGATAACAGCGAGACAAAGCGGCATGTCTGATTACTATCAGAGTCTTTCATCGCGCGTGCAGCAGCGCCTGCAGGGTCGTATCGGCAGGTGCGGCGTGGCCCTGGGGGAACTCACCGTCGAGGTGCCCAAGGCGCACCTGCTCGAGGTCTGCCGCGTATTGCGCGACGAGCCGGAGTTTGCCTGCGAGCAGCTGATCGACCTGTGCGGGCTGGACTATTCCGCGTACGGCAACGGCGGCTGGAGCGGCCCGCGCTATGCGGTGGCCTATCACCTGTTGTCCGTACACCGCAATCATCGCATCCGCCTCAAGGTATTCACCGACGGCGAAGTGCCGCTGGTGGATTCCGTGGTTTCCATCTGGAGCTCGGCCAACTGGTACGAGCGCGAGGCCTTCGACCTGTTTGGCATCGTGTTCGAGGGGCATCCGGATCTGCGCCGCATTCTTACCGACTACGGTTTCGTCGGGCACCCGTTCCGCAAGGACTTCCCGGTCAGCGGCAATGTGGAAATGCGTTACGACCCGGACAAGGGCCGCGTCGTGTACCAGCCGGTCAGCATCGAGCCGCGCGACATGATTCCGCGCGTCATCCGCCACGACCATCGCTATGTGACGCCGGAAGTGCCGGTTGCGCAGGGGGGCAAGTAACCGTGGCCGAGATTCGCAATTTCACCCTGAACTTCGGGCCGCAGCATCCCGCTGCACACGGCGTGCTGCGTCTGGTCCTGGAAATGGACGGCGAAGTCATCCAGCGCGCCGACCCGCATATCGGCCTGCTGCACCGCGCCACGGAAAAGCTGGCCGAACAGCGGCACTATGTACAGAACCTGCCCTATATGGATCGCCTCGACTATGTGTCGATGATGTCCAACGAACATGCCTACTGCATGGCCATCGAAAAAATGCTCGGCATCGAGGTGCCGGAACGCGGTCAGTACATCCGCGTGATGTTCGACGAAATCACCCGCATCCTCAATCACCTGCTGTGGATCGGCTCGCATGCCCTCGACGTGGGCGCCATGACCATGTTTCTTTACGCCTTCCGCGAGCGTGAGGATTTGATGGATTGCTACGAGGCTGTGTCCGGTGCGCGTCTGCACGCGGCCTATTACCGTCCGGGCGGCGTCTATCGCGATCTGCCCGATCGCATGCCGAGCTATGACACCAAGGCCACCAAGTGGAACTCGGAGGCCAGCCTCAAGGTCCGCAACGAAAACCGCCAGGGTTCGCTGCTGGATTTCATCGAGGATTTCACCAATCGCTTCCCCGGCTATGTGGACGAGTACGAAACCCTGCTGACCGACAACCGCATCTGGAAGCAGCGTACCGTCGGCATCGGCGTCGTATCGCCGGAACGCGCGCTGCAGATGGGCTTTACCGGTCCGATGTTGCGCGGTTCGGGCGTGGCCTGGGATCTGCGCAAGAAGCAGCCCTACGAGGTGTACGACAAACTGGCGTTCGACATTCCGGTCGGCAGCAACGGCGACAGCTATGATCGCTACCTGGTGCGCATCGAGGAATTCCGCCAGTCCAACCGTATCATCAAGCAGTGCGTCAACTGGCTGCGCAAGAACCCCGGCCCGGTAATGGTGGACGACCACAAGGTGGCGCCGCCGCCGCGTGCTGAAATGAAACAGGACATGGAAGCGTTGATCCACCACTTCAAGCTCTTTTCCGAGGGTATCAGCCTGCCGGAAGGGGAGGCCTATGCGGCGGTGGAGCATCCCAAGGGCGAGTTCGGCATCTATCTGGTGTCCGACGGCGCCAACAAACCCTATCGCATGAAAATCCGTGCCCCCGGTTTCGCCCATCTGTCGGGCCTCGACGAGATGGTGCGCGGCCACATGCTGGCCGACGTGGTCACCGTAATCGGCACGCAGGACATCGTATTCGGAGAGATTGACCGCTGATGGCACAGGCAAACATCGAATTGCTGACGCCGGCCTCGCGTGCCGAGATCGACACCTGGGTCGCCAAGTACCCGGCCGAACGCAAGCAGTCGGCCGTGATGGCGGCGCTGCGTATCGCCCAGGATCAGAACGGCGGCTGGCTGACCACTGAGTTGATGGATGCAGTGGCGGCTTATCTGGGGATCGCCCCCATTGCAGTGTACGAAGTGGCCACCTTCTATTCCATGTACCAGTTGGAGCCGGTGGGCCGCCACAGAATCAACGTCTGCACCAATATTTCCTGCCTGCTGCGCGGGTCGGAAGAGGTGGTGGACCACCTGCAGAAACGCCTGGGCGTCAAACTGGGCGAAACCACCGCCGACGGGCGCTTTACGCTGAAGGAAGTCGAGTGCCTCGGTGCCTGCGTCAATGCGCCGGTGGCGCAGATCGCGCGGCAATATTACGAGCAGCTCACCCCTGAGCTTATCGACCGCATCATCGACGGCCTGGAATAAGGGGGCGCACTGCACATGGCCAATGACGTCTGTTTCCGCACCCTGCACCTGGACCAGCCCTGGACGTTGGATAGTTACCGCAGTGTGGGTGGCTATTCGGTATGGGAAAAAATACTCAAGGAGAAAACCTCTCCCGACAGCATCATCGCCGAGCTGAAGACCTCGGCCCTGCGTGGTCGCGGTGGTGCCGGTTTCCCCACCGGGCTCAAGTGGAGCTTCATGCCGCGCAACGTCGAAGGCCAGAAATACGTAGTGTGCAACTCCGACGAAGGCGAGCCGGGCACCTGCAAGGATCGCGACATCCTGCGCTACAACCCGCACCAGCTGGTCGAAGGTATGGCCATCGCCGGCTACACCATCGGCGCCACCAAGGGTTACAACTATATCCGCGGTGAATTCTGGGAGCCCTATGAGCGCTTCCAGGCCGCCATCGAGGAAGCCCGCGCCGCCGGCCTGCTGGGCAAGAACATCATGGGTTCGGGCATCGATTTCGACATCGACGTCCATCTCGGCGCCGGCGCCTACGTCTGCGGCGAGGAAACCGCATTGCTGGAATCGCTGGAAGGCAAGAAAGGCCAGCCGCGCTTCAAGCCGCCGTTCCCGGCAAGCTTCGGCCTGTACGGCCGTCCCACCACCATCAACAACACCGAGTCACTGGCGTCGGTGCCGGCGATCCTGCAGCACGGCGGCCAATGGTTCCTGGAACTGGGCAAGCCCAACAACGGCGGCACCAAGCTGTTTTCCGTTTCCGGTCACGTCAACAAGCCGGGCAACTACGAGGTGCCCATGGGCCTGCCGTTTGCCGAACTGCTGGAGATGGCCGGCGGCGTATGGAAGGGGCGCAAGCTGAAGGCCGTGATCCCGGGCGGCAGTTCCACCCCGGTGCTGCCGGCGGAAATCGCCATGGGCATGACCATGGACTACGACTCCATTTCCAAGGCCGGTTCCATGCTCGGTGCCGGTTCGGTCATCGTGATGGACGAAACCACCTGCATGGTGAAGGTGCTGGCGCGCCTGTCCCACTTCTATTACGAGGAATCCTGCGGGCAATGCACGCCCTGCCGTGAAGGTACCGGCTGGCTGGCGCGCATGGTGCACCGCATCGAACACGGTGAGGGACGGCAGGAGGATTTGGACCTGCTGGTGCGTGCCGCCAGCCAGATCGAGGGGCATACCATTTGTGCCCTCGGTGATGCGGCGGCGATGCCGGTGAAGAGCTTCATCAAGCACTACCGCGACGAATTCCAGTACCACATCGATCACAAGAAGTGCATGGTGTGACACCAGCGTGAGCGACGGCAGAGACATGGTAACTATCGAGATCAACGGCAAACCGGTACAGGCACGGCCAGGCACCATGCTGATCGAGGCCGCCGACGAGGCCGGCATCACCATCCCGCGCTTCTGCTATCACAAGAAGCTGTCGGTGGCGGCCAGCTGCCGCATGTGTCTGGTGGAGGTGGAGAAGGTGGCCAAGCCGCTGCCGGCCTGCGCCACGCCGGTGACCGAAGGAATGAAGGTATGGACCCGATCGGCCAAGGCGATTGCCGCACAGCGCAACGTCATGGAGTTCCTGCTTATCAACCATCCGCTCGACTGCCCCATTTGCGATCAGGGCGGCGAATGCGATCTGCAGGAAATGGCCGTGGGTTATGGCCGGGACGTATCGCAGTTTCATGAGGGCAAGCGTGTCGTGGCTTCGCCCGACATCGGCCCGCTGGTCGCCACCGACATGACGCGTTGCATCCATTGCACGCGCTGCGTGCGGTTTGGCGAGGAGATCGCCGGCCTGACGGAGCTGGGTGCGCCGGGACGCGGCGAGCACATGTATATCAGCACGTATGTGGAGAAATCGCTGTCCTCCGAAGTGTCCGGCAACATCATCGACCTGTGCCCGGTGGGCGCGCTCACCTCGCGGCCCTACCGCTACACGGCACGGCCGTGGGAGCTGACGGCGCAGGACTCGGTATCTCCGCACGACTGCGTCGGTGCCAATCTGCGCCTCGATCTGCGTGGCCGCAAGGTGATGCGGGTACGGCCGCGGGAAAACGAGGAGATCAACGAGGTCTGGCTGGCGGACCGCGATCGTTTCAGCTATCTGGCAGCCGCTCATGACGAACGCCTGACCGCGCCGCAGGTGAAGCGCGACGGCGTCTGGCAGACCGTGGACTGGAATACGGCGCTGACCGCCGCGGCGCAGGGATTGCGCAGCGTGGTGCAGAACCATGGCGCGGCGCAGCTGGGCGCGTTGGCCGGCTATGGCGCGACCACCGAAGAGCTGTACCTGTTGCAGAAACTGGTGCGCGGCCTCGGCAGCGACAATGTCGATCATCGCCTGCGCCAAATTGATTTCTCGGCGCAGGACGCCATGCCTGCGTTCCCGTGGCTGGGGCAGGCACTGGCCGATCTGGACAATCTCGATGCCGCGCTGCTGGTCGGTTCCAACGTGCGCAAGGAACAGCCGCTGGTGGCGCTGCGCCTGCGCAAGGCGGCCCGCGGCGGCGCGCGCCTGATGGCGCTCAATCCGCTCGACTACGATCTCAATTTCCCGCTGGCGGCACGCCGTATCGTCAGCCCGGCGGCCATGGTGCAGGAACTCACAGCCGTTGCCCAGGCTCTGTTGGAGCTGGCGGGTGAGGCGGCGCCGGAGGGGTTTGCCGCCCTGGCCGCGGGCGTGGCCGTGCTGGATGAGCATCGCGCGATTGCGCGCAATCTCAAGGATGCCGCGCAGGCGGCGGTCCTGGTGGGCAATTCCGTCGCCCATCATCCGCAGCAGGGTGCGGTACAGATGCTGGCCGGCCTGGTGGCGCGACTCTCCGGTGCGCGTTTCGGCATATTGGCCGAAGGTGGAAACAGCGCCGGTGCCTGGCTGGCCGGTGCCGTGCCCCACCGTCTTCCCGGCGGCGTAGCGGGCAGCGGTACCGGGCTGGATTGGCGTGGCATGATTGCGGCAGGGCTTAAGGGCTACCTGGTGCTCAATGCCGAGCCGGAACTGGATTGTATTGAAGGCTCCGCGGCGCAGGCAGCGCTCACCGCTGCCGAATGCGTGGTGGCACTGACGCCTTACGCCACCGACGCCATGCGCGAGTATGCCGATGTGCTGCTGCCCATTGCGCTGTTCAGTGAAACCTCGGGTACGCTGGTTAACATCGAAGGACGCTGGCAGAGCTTCAGCGGCGCAGCCGCGGCGCCGGGCGAGGCACGGCCGGGCTGGAAGGTGCTGCGCGTTATGGGCAACCTGTGCGATCTGGACGGTTTCGATTACGACGCACCGGACGAGGTCAGCCGTGAGCTGGCGGCCGCCTGCAGTGCGGTATTGCCGAGCAGCAAGATGGCCTGGAAGGCGCCGGCACCGGCCTTGCACATGGGCGCGTCCCTGAGCCGCATCGTCGACTACCCCATATACAGCGTCGACGGCATCGTGCGCCGCAGCGCGGCCTTGCAGCAGACTCCCGACGCCACCACCGGCGCGGCACGCGTCAACGCCGCCACGGCGGCGCAGCTGGGCGTGGCCGCTGCGGTACAGGTGCAGGTGATGCAGGGCGGCGGCAGCTGCGTATTGCCGCTGCTGCTGGATGAGCGCGTACCCAACGGCTGCGTGCATGTGCCGGCCGGTCTGGCGGCAACGGCCGCGCTGGGGGCCGTGGATGCGGCACTGGAATTGACAGTAGCGCAATGAGTATTGAAGGCGACCGGTAACGACGCATGATCGAAATGCTACAGACATTGGTAATGTGGGGCAGCTGGCCGGCAGGCTTGCAGACGCTGGTCGTGATCATGCTCAAGATCGTGGCGATCCTGGCGCCGCTGATGCTGGCGGTGGCCTATCTGACCTACGCCGAGCGCAAGATCATCGGTTATATGCAGGTGCGCATCGGTCCCAACCGCGTGGGACCGCGTGGCTGGCTGCAGCCCATCGCCGATGCCGTGAAGCTGATCTTCAAGGAAATCATCATCCCCAGCGGCGCGGACAAAAAGGTATTTCTCATCGCACCCGTATTGTCCATGGCGCCGGCGCTGGCGATGTGGGCGGTTATTCCTTTCAACGACACGTTGGTGCTGGCCGACATCAATGCCAGTCTGCTGTATGTCCTGGCCATCGGCTCCATGGGTGTCTACGGCGTGATCCTGGCCGGCTGGGCTTCCAATTCCAAGTACGCATTTCTCGGTGCCATGCGTTCGGCAGCCCAGATGGTGTCATATGAAATCGCCATGGGTTTCGCGCTGGTCGGTGTGCTGATGGCCGCCGGCAGCCTCAATCTGGGTGAAATCGTCCGCGCCCAGGCCGGCGAGTGGGGGTTGTTCAACTGGTACTGGCTGCCGCTGCTGCCGCTGCTCGGCGTGTATTTCATCTCCGGCGTAGCCGAAACCAACCGTGCCCCCTTTGACCTGGCCGAGGGCGAGTCGGAGATCGTCGCCGGGTTCCACGTCGACTATTCCGGCACCACCTTCGCGGTGTTTTTCCTGGCCGAATACGCCAATATGATCATCATCGGCGTTCTTTCCGCCTTGCTGTTCCTGGGTGGCTGGCTGTCGCCGTTCCAGGGTTGGACCGACTCCTGGTTGGGGCAGCCCAGCCTGTTCTGGCTGGCGGCCAAGACCTCCATTTTCCTGTTCCTGTTCCTCTGGTTCCGCGCCACCTTCCCGCGTTATCGCTACGACCAGCTGATGCGCCTGGGCTGGAAGGTATTCATCCCCCTGACCATCGTCTGGCTGGTGCTGATAGGCGTGGCGATCATGGCCGGGCTCGAGCCCTGGTTCGGAAAGGCGTGAGGAGACGGCAATGAAATCACTGATGCGTTTCTTCAAGAGCCTGTTCCTGCTTGAGCTGTTGCGCGGCATGGGCGTTACCGGTCGCTACATGTTCGAGCGCAAGATCACCGTGCAGTATCCGGAGGAGAGGGCGCCGCTGTCGCCGCGTTTCCGCGGCCTGCATGCCTTGCGCCGCTATCCCAACGGCGAGGAGCGCTGCATCGCCTGCAAGCTGTGCGAGGTGGTGTGTCCGGCCCTGGCCATTACCATCGAGTCGGCGCCGCGCGACGACGGCAGCCGCCGTACCACGCGCTACGACATTGATCTGACCAAGTGCATTTTTTGCGGGTTCTGTGAAGAGTCCTGTCCGGTGGACTCCATCGTGGAAACCAATATTTACGAGTACCACGGCGAGCAGCGGGGTGACCTGCTGATGACCAAGGACAAGCTGCTGGCGGTAGGTGACAAATACGAACAGCAAATCGCCACCGACCGGGCGGCAGACGCCCGTTACCGCTAACCAGATTACATAGAGAATCGTGGCATGACCTTCGAGCAGATTCTGTTTTATGTCTTCGCCGCCATCCTGGTGTTCTCTGCCGGCATGGTGATTTCGGTACGCAACCCCATACATGCGATTCTGTTTCTGGTGCTGGCCTTTTTCACCAGTGCGGCCTTGTGGCTGATGCTGGAGGCCGAGTTCCTTGCCATCACCCTGGTGCTGGTTTACGTCGGCGCGGTGATGGTGTTGTTCCTGTTCGTGGTGATGATGCTGGACCTGAACACTGCTTCGATGCGGGAAGGTTTTGCCCGTTACCTGCCGGTGGGCATCACGGTGGCCGTGATGGTCGCCGCGGTGATGGTGTTGGCAGTGGGGCGGCAGCATTTCGGTCTGGAACACGTCTCCTCGCCTGTCGCTCACGGCGCGGATTATTCCAATACCCGCGAACTGGGCCTGCTGCTTTACACCACCTATGTCTATCCGTTCGAGATTGCCGCGGTCATCCTGCTGGTCGCGATAGTGGCGGCCATCGCGTTGACCCTGCGGCAGCGGGGCAGTGCAAAGAGCCAGAATGTGGCGGCACAGGTGGCGGTGCGACGCGACGATCGTGTGCGTCTGGTGCAGATGGACGCGGAACAGCGCAAGTAAGCGAGACCCGAGAAAAATGATTGCACTTTCCGACTACCTGATTCTGGGCGCCATCCTGTTCTGCCTGAGCACGGCAGGGGTATTCATCAACCGCAAGAACCTGATCATCCTGCTGATGTGCGTGGAGCTGATGCTGCTGGCGGTGAACATGAACTTCATCGCCTTCTCGCACTTCCTGGGCGACAGCGGCGGTCAGGTGTTCGTTTTCTTCATCCTCACGGTAGCGGCGGCGGAAGCGGCCATTGGCCTTGCGATACTGGTCGTGCTGTTCCGCAACCGGCGCAGCATCAATGTCGCCGACCTGGATAGCCTGAAGGGGTAAGCCGTGCTCGATAATCTGCACAATGTGAATATCGCCATCGTCGCCGCACCGCTGCTCGGTGCCGCAGTGGCAGGACTGTTCGGCGGTGCCATCGGCCGGGCCGGGTCGCATACGGTGACCATCGCAGGCGTCGCCATCGCCTTCCTGCTGTCGCTGGTGATGTTCAATCATGTGGTGCTGCAGGATGCCGGCATCGTCACCCACACGCTTTATACCTGGCTGGTGTCCGACGGCATCACCTTCGAGGTCGGCTTCCTGGTGGACAAGCTGTCGGCCATGATGATGGTGGTGGTCACCTTCGTCTCCCTGATGGTGCATGTCTACACCATCGGCTACATGGCCCACGACGAGGAAAACTGGCCGGAGGGCAGCGGCGCCGGCAGGAACAGCTATCAGCGCTTCTTCAGCTATATCTCCCTGTTCACCTTCTCCATGCTCATGCTGGTGATGGCCAACAACTTCATGCAGCTGTTCTTCGGCTGGGAGGCGGTGGGCCTGGTGTCCTACCTGCTCATCGGTTTCTGGCTCAACCGTCCCAGCGCGACCTACGCCAACCTGAAGGCCTTTCTGGTCAATCGTGTCGGCGACTTCGGTTTCCTGCTCGGCATTGCCGGGGTGCTGATGTACTTCAATACCCTGGATTATGCCGCGGTGTTCAATGCCGCCGATCTGCACAAGGACCTTACCGTGTCGCTGTGGCCCGGCGCCGAGTGGAGCGTGATGACGGTGATCTGCCTGTTGCTGTTCGTCGGGGCCATGGGCAAGTCGGCCCAGGTACCGCTGCATGTGTGGCTGCCGGACTCCATGGAGGGTCCGACCCCCATCTCCGCCCTGATCCACGCCGCCACCATGGTCACCGCCGGTATCTTCATGGTGGCGCGCATGTCGCCGCTGTTCGAGCTGTCGGAGACCGCGCTGTCCTTCGTCATGATCATCGGCGCCATCACCGCATTGTTCATGGGTTTCCTCGGCATCGTGCAGAACGACATCAAGCGCGTGGTGGCTTATTCCACCCTGTCGCAGCTGGGCTACATGACCGTGGCGCTGGGCGCCTCCGCCTATGCCGCCGGCGTGTTCCACCTGATGACCCATGCCTTCTTCAAGGCGCTGCTGTTCCTCGCCGCCGGTTCGGTCATCATTGCCATGCACCATGAGCAGGACATGCGCAGGATGGGCGGTCTGCGCAAATACATGCCGGTCACCTGGATAACCTCGCTCATCGGCTCGCTGGCGTTGATCGGTACGCCGGGTTTTGCCGGCTTCTTCTCCAAGGACCTGATCATCGAGGCGGTGCATGCCTCGCAGCTGCCCGGGGCCGGTTTCGCCTATTTCTGTGTACTGGCCGGCGTGTTCGTCACCGCCTTTTACTCCTTCCGCATGTACTTCCTGGTATTCCACGGCAAGGAGCGGTTCCGCGACGCGCACCACGGTCACGCTGCCCACGGCCACCACGGGGTGCACGAGCCGCACGAGTCGCCCTGGGTGGTGACCCTGCCGCTCATCGCCCTGGCCATTCCTTCGGTGCTGGCCGGCGGCATGTTCATCACCGACATGGGGTTCGGCAACTTCTTCGGTGCGGCTGTCCAGGTACTGCCGCAGCACGACGTGCTGGGTGAACTGGCGCGCGACTATCACGGTGCCCTGGGCATGGTGTTGCACGGCTTGCTCGCCGCCCCGTTCTGGCTGGCCTTGGCCGGCGTCGTCACGGCCTGGCTGCTGTACATGAAGTTCACCCATGTACCGGCGCTGATCCAGGCACGGCTGCAGTTCGTGCACACCCTACTGGACCAGAAGTACTACGCCGATCGCTTCAATGACTGGTTCTTCGCCGGCGGCAGCCGCGGCGTCGGTCGCCTGCTGTGGCAATGGGGCGATGTGCGCCTCATCGACGGTCTGCTGGTGAACGGCAGTGCCCGCACCGTCGGCTGGTTGGCCGCGATGGTGCGCCAGGTCCAGTCCGGCTACCTGTATCACTATGCCTTCGCCATGATCCTGGGCCTGCTGTTGATGTTCGCCCTGTTCGTCATGCTCTGATTCGCCGGATAACAAGAAAGGTACGGCTGCATGTTCGCTGATTTGCCACTGCTCAGTCTGGTCATCTGGACCCCCATCGTCGGCGGCCTGCTGGTATTGGCCGCGGGTAGCCGCAATGCCCTCGACGCCAGGGTGTTGGCGCTGCTGGTTGCGCTGGCAACCTTCGTTCTGTCCTTGCCGCTGTACAGCGGTTTCGACACCACCACGGCCGCGATGCAGTTCACCGAGCTGCACCCGTGGATCGCCGCCTGGTCGATCAACTACCACCTCGGCGTGGACGGCATCTCCATGCCCCTGATCCTGCTGACCACGTTCATCAACGTTCTGGTGGTGATTGCCGGCTGGGAGGTCATCAAGGACAAGCCGGCACAGTACATGGCGGCCTTCCTGATCATGACCGGCCTGATGAACGGCGTCTTCGCCGCCCTCGACGCGGCCCTGTTCTACGTGTTCTGGGAAGCGATGCTGATCCCGATGTTCATCATCATCGGTGTCTGGGGCGGACCGCGCCGCATCTACGCCACCCTCAAGTTCTTCCTCTACACCTTCCTCGGTTCGGTGTTCATGCTGGTGGCGCTGATCTGGCTCTATCTGCAGTCGGGCAGCTTCGCCATCCTCGACTTCCATGCCATGAAGATCGGCCTGGATGCGCAGGTGCTCATCTTCCTGGCCTTCCTGCTGGCCTTCGCGGTGAAGGTGCCCATGTGGCCGGTGCACACCTGGTTGCCGGATGCCCACGTCGAGGCGCCTACCGGCGGCTCGGTGGTACTGGCGGCCATCATGCTCAAGCTGGGCACCTACGGTTTCCTGCGCTTTTCCCTGCCCATCACGCCGGATGCCAGCCAGCAGCTGGACTGGCTGATGATTGCGCTGTCGCTCATCGCCGTGGTGTATATCGGTTTTGTCGCCCTGGTGCAGCAGGACATGAAGAAGCTGATTGCCTATTCGTCCATTTCCCACATGGGCTTCGTCACCCTCGGTTTCTTCATCGCCTGGCGCATCGTGGACAATACCGGCAGCATGCAGGGCGCCGGTATGGGCATTGAAGGTGCCATGGTGCAGATGATTTCCCACGGTTTCATCTCCGCCGCCATGTTCCTCTGCGTCGGTGTGCTGTACGACCGTCTGCACAGCCGCGAAATCGGCGACTACGGCGGCGTGGCCCACGTCATGCCGCGCTTCGCCGGTTTCATGGTGCTGTTCGCCATGGCCAACGCCGGGCTGCCCGGCACCTCCGGTTTCGTCGGCGAGTTCATGGTGATCCTGGCAAGCTTCAAGGCCAACTTCTGGTTCGCCTTCCTGGCGGCCACCACCCTGATCCTCGGCGCCGCCTATACCCTGTGGATGGTGCGGCGCGTGGTCTATGGCCCGGTCGGCAGCGACAAGGTGGCGGCATTGCAGGATATCGGTGCCCGTGAGTTCCTGATCCTCGGCGTACTGGCGCTGATGGTATTGGTGTTGGGCCTGTGGCCGGCACCGCTGCTGGATGTGATGCGTCCGACGGTGGAGCACCTGGTGCAGCACATGGCCGTAACCAAGCTGTAAGCGGAGAGACGCTTGATGAGTTTCGCGATGCCCGATTTCATGCCCGCACTGCCGGAGATGTTCCTGCTCGGAATGACCTGTCTCATTCTGCTGCTCGATCTGTTTCTCACCGAGCGCAGCCGCGTGGTTACCTACCTGCTGGCGCAGTCGACCCTGCTCGGGGCGCTGCTGCTGACGTTTACCCTGTATGAAGAAGGGCGCGCGCTTACCTTCCATGACACCTTCGTCATCGATCCCATGGGCTCGGTCCTCAAGGCGGTCATTTACCTGGCGACGTTCCTCGTGTTCCTGTATGCCAAGGACTATCTGCGCGCGCGCAACATGTTCAAGGGCGAGTTCTACATCCTCGGCCTGTTCGGCGTACTCGGCATGAACATCCTGGTATCGGCCCATAGCCTGCTCACCATTTATCTGGGACTGGAGCTGCTGTCGCTGTCGATGTACGCCATGGTGGCGTTGCAGCGCGACTCGCTGGCGGCGTCCGAGGCGGCGATGAAGTATTTCGTGCTGGGGGCCATGGCCTCGGCCATGCTGCTGTACGGCATGTCCATGCTGTACGGCATTACCGGCAGCCTGGACCTGGGGCACATCAACAGCAGCACCGCGGCCATGGAGGGCAACCAGATGGTGCTGGCCTTCGGCCTGGTGTTCATCGTCGTCGGCGTGGCGTTCAAGCTGGGCGCCGTGCCGTTCCACATGTGGCTGCCGGACGTGTATCACGGCGCCCCGACCGCCGTGACCCTCTACCTGAGCAGCGCGCCGAAGCTGGCGGCCTTCGCCATGATGATGCGCCTGCTGGTGGACGGCCTGGCAGGGTTGCAGGAGCAGTGGGAGGGCATGCTGGTCCTGCTTACGGTATTGTCGCTGGCAGCCGGCAACATCATCGCCATCGCCCAGGCCAACCTCAAGCGTATGCTCGCCTATTCGGCCATCTCCCACGTCGGCTTTCTGTTGCTCGGCGTGCTGTCCGGCACCGAGGTCGGCTATGCCGCGGCGATGTTCTATGTCATCGCCTACGTGATCATGGGACTGGGCGGATTCGGCATGATCGTGCTCATGAGCCGCGCGGGATTCGAGGCGGATCGCATTGAAGACTTCAAGGGCTTGAACGAGCGCAGCCCGTGGTTCGCCCTGATGATGCTGATCCTGATGTTCTCCATGGCGGGCGTGCCGCCGTTCCTCGGCTTCTGGTCCAAGCTGGCCGTCATCCAGGCGGTCATTGCCGTCGACATGCTTTGGCTGGCCGGCGCCGCCGTGGTGTTTTCGGTCATCGGTGCCTTTTACTATCTGCGCATCGTCAAGGTCATGTACTTCGACAAGGCGGAACCGGGCCTGCCTGCCATGAGCGCCAGTCTGGACCTGCGGGTGATGCTGAGCGCCAACAGTCTGGCCGTACTGGGCCTAGGCCTGTTCCCCGGCGGTCTGCTGGCCCTGTGCGTGGCGACGCTCGCGTAGCGCGGCGTGCCGCGCAGTTTCGAGTTTGAAGTTTCGAGTTTCGAACGGCGCTTCCCTTGACCCGACAGTGCCGATAATCGAAACTCCGGGTCCGAAACTCGAAACTCGAAACTGATCCCATGCTTCCAGCCCTGTCCCTGATCCTTATCGCCGTTATCGCCGCCAATCTTCCGTGGTTGAGTGACCGCATTCTCCTGCTACGGCCGGCCGGGGAGGGAGGGAAGGGGGCCTGGTGGCGTTGGCTGGAATGGCTGCTGCTGTATTTCCTGGTTGGAGGACTGGCCCTGGGGCTGGAAAACAAGCTCAACGGCGAAATCTATCCCCAGGGCTGGGAGTTCTATGCGGTCACCCTCTGCCTATTCCTGGTGTTTTCCCTGCCGGGTTTCATTTATCGCTACGAGTTCAAGCACTTGCTGGAGCGGCGCTGATTTTTTGACGTTTCCTCGCCGTCTCGCTTGCTATGATTCCGCATGATATGTAAAATGCGCCTCCATCGAATGCGGGGTGGAGCAGTCCGGTAGCTCGTCGGGCTCATAACCCGAAGGTCGTAGGTTCAAATCCTGCCCCCGCTACCAATCGATTTTGATGCAAAGGCCCCGGTATCGGGGCTTTTTGTTATGGTCGGTATGGCGCCTGCTGCGCGGTGCAGCCGCCGGCCGTCCCCGGGTATAACCTGGCGTTTTCAATGGAAAAACGCTCTTGCCGGGGTATAATGAGCGCATTGGAGTGGGCCTAGGGCCCATTTTTTATTTTCGGGGTTAGCTGGTGACGCAGGCAGCAAAGCAATTACAGCAATTGTTGGAGCCCGGGGTGACCGCCCTGGGCTACGAACTGCTGGGCATCGAGCACCTGGCGCAGGGGCGCCACTCGGTGTTGCGCCTCTACATCGACAGCCCCGACGGCATCGGCGTCGAGGACTGCGAGCGGGTCAGCCATCAGGTCAGCGGCGTGCTGGAGGTGGAGGATCCCATCAAGGGCCAGTACACCCTGGAGGTGTCCTCGCCGGGCCTGGATCGGCCGCTGTTCAAGCCGGAGCACTATGAGCGCTTCGTCGGTGAAGTGGTTTCGCTGCGCCTGGCGCGGCCCCTGGGGGATCGGCGCAGGTTCAAGGGCCGCTTGCTCGCCTTGCGCGACGGCATGGTGGTAATCGAGCAGGACGGCGTCGAAGTGGCGCTGCCGCTGGAAGATATAGACAAGGCACAGCTGGTGCCGCAGTGGTAAGAGTACGGGCTCAATAGAGGCGGGATATGAACAAAGAAATCCTGATGGTTGTCGACGCGGTGTCGAACGAAAAGGGCGTAGCCAAGGAAATCATTTTCGAGGCCCTGGAGGCTGCCCTGGCGACCGCAACCAAGAAGCGTTATGGCGGCGAGGTCGAGGTGCGGGTCAATATCGACCGGCAGACCGGCGACTACGAAACCTTCCGCCGCTGGCTGGTGGTCGACGACAGCGAAGGGCTGCCGCTGGAACACCCGACGCGCGAATACACCCTGAGTGCGGCGCGCGAGGATGATGCGAACATGCAGGCCGGCGACTACATGGAAGAGCAGGTCGAATCGGTTTCCTTCGGCCGCATCGCCGCGCAGACCGCCAAGCAGGTCATTGTGCAGAAGGTGCGCGAGGCGGAGCGTGCGCAGGTGGTGGAGCAATACCAGGACCGCGTCGGCGAGCTGCTCAACGGCGTGGTCAAGCGCCTGGAGCGCGGCAGCGTGATCCTCGACATGGGCAACAACATCGAAGCATTGATCAGCCGCGAACACCTGATCCCGCGTGAGGCCATCCGCCCCGGCGATCGCGTGCGCGGTTACCTCTACGACGTGCATTCCGAGCCGCGCGGCCCGCAGCTGTTCGTCAGCCGCACCATGCCGGAATTCCTGGTGGAGCTGTTCAAGCTGGAAGTGCCGGAAGTGGGCGAGGGACTCATCAACATCAAGGCGGCGGCCCGCGACCCCGGTTCCCGCGCCAAGATTGCGGTCAAGTCCAATGACCAGCGCATCGACCCGGTCGGCGCCTGCGTCGGCATGCGCGGTTCGCGCGTGCAGACCGTGACCAACGAGCTGAACGGCGAGCGCATCGATATCATTCTGTGGAACGACAATCCGGCGCAGTTCGTCATCAACGCCATGTCTCCCGCCGAGGTCGTTTCCATCGTCATGGACGAGGAAAGCCACAGCATGGACATCGCCGTCGAGGAGGCGCAGCTGGCCCAGGCCATCGGCCGCAACGGCCAGAACGTGCGCCTGGCCACCGAGCTGACCGGCTGGAATCTCAACGTGATGAGCGAGAGCCAGGCCGAGGAGAAAAGCGAGGAAGAGGCCCAGTCGCTGGTCAAGCTGTTCATGGAGCAGCTCGACGTGGACGAGGAAGTGGCCGTCATCCTGGTGCAGGAAGGTTTTTCCAGCATTGAGGAAGTGGCCTACGTCCCGGTGCACGAAATGCTGGAAATCGAGGAATTCGACGAGGCAATCGTCGAGGAATTGCGCGCCCGTGCCAAGGATATTCTGGTTACGCGCGAGATTAGCAGCGAGGAGCACGGCGGCAAGGAGCCGGCGGCCGATCTGCTGGAAATGGATGGCATGGACCAGCAGCTTGCCTTTGCTCTGGCCGATATCGGCGTACAGACCATGGAAGACCTGGCCGAACTGGCGGTGGACGACCTCATGCAGCTGGAAGGCATGGATGAGGAACGCGCCGCAAACCTGATTATGACCGCACGTAAGCCCTGGTTCGAGGAAGAATCCCAGGGTTGAGGCAGGAGTAACGTTGCATGTCAGAAGTGACCGTCAAGCATTTCGCAGAAACCATCGGCATCGCTGTCGACAGATTGCTGGCCCAGTTGGAGGAGGCAGGCGCAACCGTGCGCGATGCCGACGGAACCCTCAACGATCAGGACAAGGCGAAGCTGCTCGGTTACCTGCGCGACAAGCATGGTGCCGTGGCACCGGAAGAAGAGGAAGTGGCCGAGGCCGGTCCGACCAAGATTACCCTGAGCCGCCGCACCACCAGTGAGCTCAAGGTACCGAGCACCGGCGGCAAGGCCAAGACGGTGACGGTGCAGGTGCGCAAGAAGCGCACCTACGTCAAGCGCAGCCTGGTGGCCGGTGAAGAGGCCGCCGCCGAGACGTCCCGCGCCGACGAGGACGTGGTGGCGCGACTGGAACGGGAAATTCGTGCCGATGCCGAGCAGGCCGCCGAAGAGGCGCGCCTCCAGGCGGAGGAGGCCGCGCGGCGCCAGGCGGAGGAGGCCGCGCGTGCGCAGGCCGAGTCCGAGGCGCGTCGCCAGGCGGAGGAAGAGGCCCGTCGCGGCGCCGCCCTGGTGGCGGAGCGCCCGGCCGAGCCCGCGCCTGCCGCCGTTGCGGCAGCCGCGCCGGACAAGGCCGCCAAGGTCGCGCGTCCGGCGGCGGCGGCTCCCAAGGTTGAGCGCGAAGCGCCCAAGGGTGCCAAGAAGGGCGGCGCCGGCCGTCGTCGCGAAGGTGGTTTCGAGGGCGGTGATCGCGGTGGTCGCGAGGAATTGCACGTGGCACCCGGCAAGGCGGGGCGGCGCGGCAGCAAGAAGCGCCCGGCCCGCGTTGCCGCGCCGGTCAGCGGCGGCGGCATGCACGGTTTTGCCAAGCCCACCGCTCCGGTGGTGCGCGAGGTGGCCGTGCCCGAAACCATCACCGTCGGCGAGCTGGCGCAGAAAATGTCGGTCAAGGCTGCTGAAGTCATCAAGTTCATGATGAAGATGGGCAGCATGGTGACCATCAATCAGGTGCTCGATCAGGACACCGCCCTGCTGGTGGTGGAAGAGATGGGCCATACCGCCAAGGCGCTCAAGACCGACGCCCTGGAAGACGAGATCGCCGTGGTGGACGAAGCGGGTGCCGCCGTGCACCGCGCGCCGGTGGTCACCATCATGGGCCACGTCGACCATGGCAAGACCTCGCTGCTCGACTACATCCGCCGCACCCGTGTGGCGGCCGGCGAGGCGGGCGGCATCACCCAGCATATCGGTGCCTACCACGTGGAAACCCCGCGCGGCATGATCACCTTCCTGGATACCCCGGGCCATGCCGCGTTCACCGCCATGCGCGCCCGCGGCGCCCAGGCCACCGACATCGTGGTGCTGGTGGTGGCGGCCGACGACGGCGTGATGCCGCAGACCAAGGAAGCCATCCAGCATGCCAAGGCGGCGGGTGTGCCGCTGGTGGTGGCGGTGAACAAGATCGACAAGCCCGACGCCGATCCGGATCGGGTGAAGAATGAACTGGGCCAGCAGGACGTCATCCCGGAAGACTGGGGCGGCGACACCATGTTCGTGCATGTGTCCGCCAAGACCGGCGACGGCATCGACAAGCTGCTGGAGTCGATCCTGCTGCAGGCAGAAGTGCTGGAGCTGACCGCGGTGCAGGAAGGCCGTGCCAGCGGCGTGGTCATCGAGTCGCGCCTGGACAAGGGCCGCGGTGCCGTGGCTACCGTGCTGGTGCAGAGCGGCACCCTGCGCAAGGGCGACGTGCTGCTGGCCGGCCATGAATACGGCCGCGTACGCGCCATGCTGGATGAAAACGGCCACTCCATCGACGAGGCCGGTCCCTCGATTCCGGTGGAGGTGCTGGGTCTGTCCGGTACGCCGGGTGCGGGCGAGTCCGCCGTGGTGGTGGCCGACGAGCGCAAGGCGCGCGAAGTGGCACTGTTCCGCCAGGGCAAGTTCCGCGACGTCAAGTTTGCCAAGCAGCAGCAGGCCAAGCTGGAAGACATGTACACCCAGATGCAGGAAGGCGAGGTCAGTACCCTCAACATCATGCTCAAGGCCGATGTGCAGGGTTCCCTGGAAGCCATTTCCGATGCGCTGACCAAGCTGTCCACCGACGAGGTGAAGGTGAAGATCGTCGCCAGCGGCGTGGGCGGCATCAGCGAGTCCGACGTCAATCTGGCGGTTGCCTCCAACGCCATCATGATCGGTTTCAACGTCCGTGCCGACGGCAGCGCCAAGCGTATGATCGAGGAACAGGGCGTCGACCTGCACTACTACAGCATCATTTACGAACTGCTGGATGAAGTGAGGACGGCGATGACCGGCATGCTGGCGCCGGAGTTCAAGGAGCAGATCATCGGCCTGGCCGAGGTGCGCGATGTGTTCCGGTCACCCAAGTTCGGTGCCGTGGCCGGCTGCATGGTGGTGGACGGTGTGGTCAAGCGCAACAACCGCATCCGCGTGCTGCGTGAAAACGTGGTGATCTACGAAGGCGAGCTGGAGTCGCTGCGCCGCTTCAAGGACGACGTGTCCGAGGTCAAGCAGGGCTTCGAGTGCGGTATCGCCGTGAAGAACTACAACGACGTGCACGAAGGCGACCAGATCGAAGTCTACGAACGCGTTCAGGTCCAGCGCACGCTGTAATCCGGACCTGAATCAATGGCACGGGAATTCAGTCGCAGCCGGCGTGTGGGCGAGCAGATGCAGCGCGAGCTGGCGCTGCTCATCCAGCGCGAGCTGAAGGATCCCCGCCTGGGGATGATCACCGTCTCCGGCGTGGAAGTGACGCGTGACTTCGCCCATGCCAAGGTGTTCATCACCGTGTTGAGCGACGACGCCGGGCAGGTGGCCCAGTCCCTGGAGGGACTGCGCCACGCCGCCGGATTCCTGCGTCGCGAGCTGGGCCGCCGCATGCAGCTGCGCACCATTCCCGAATTGCATTTCACCCATGACACTTCCGTTGAACGGGGTTCGCGCCTGTCGGCCCTGATCGACCAGGCCGTCGCCGCCGACGGCCCAAAGAAAGACGACTGAGGCACAATGACACGTCGCCAGCGCCAGCGGGGCCGTGAGGTCAACGGCATCCTGCTTCTTGATAAGCCCATCGGCATCACCTCCAACGACGCCTTGCAGCAGGTCAAACGCCTGTATGACGCGCGCAAGGCCGGCCACACCGGCAACCTCGATCCCATGGCCACCGGCCTGCTGCCGCTGTGCTTCGGCGAAGCCACCAAGGTGTCCGCCTTCCTGCTCGACGCCGACAAGCATTACCGCGGCACCTGCAAGCTGGGCGTACGCACCAACACCGGCGACGCCGACGGCGAGGCCATCGAAACCCGCCCGGTGAGCGGCATCACCGAGGAGCGGGTGCGCGAGGTGCTGGCGCAGTTTCACGGCGAAATCGAGCAGATCCCCCCCATGCACTCGGCCATCAAGCACCAGGGGCAGCCGCTGTACAAGCTGGCACACCAGGGACTGGAGGTGGAGCGGCAGCCGCGCCGCATAACCATTTACGAACTGAATCTGGTGCGTTTCGAGGGCGATGAGGTCGAGATCGACGTTCATTGCTCCAAGGGGACCTATATCCGTACCCTGGCGGAGGATATAGGCGCCGCCCTGGGCTGCGGCGCCCACCTGAACCAGCTGCGCCGCACCCAGGCCGGCCCCTTCGCCGAATCCGGATCGGTGACCCTGGACCAGCTCAAACAACTGCTGCTGGAAGGCGGGCAGGAGGCCATCGATGCCCTGCTGCTGCCGGTGGAGGACGCCCTGGCCGGCTGGCCGGCGATCAACCTCAGCGCCAATCTGGCCTACTACGTACGCCAGGGGCAGGCGGTGCAGGTATCCCAGGCGCCCAGCAGCGGCCTGGTGCGCCTGTTCGGCCCCGACGGGGATTTCATCGGTGTCGGCCATATCCTGGATGACGGCCGGGTGGGCCCGAAACGGCTGTTCCACGCCGCTTAAGTCCGTAATTCTGCTTGTTTACTTATCCGGCGCACGGTTAAAATACCGCGCTTGAACCTCACCCCAGTTTTAGGAGTTGTTTTAGATGTCTCTGAACGCCACCCAGAAAGCTGAAATCGTCAAGGATCACGGCAAGGCCACGGCCGACACCGGCTCCGCCGAAGTGCAGATCGCCCTGCTGTCCGCCCGCATCGACGACCTGTCCGGCCATTTCAAGGAACACACCCACGATCACCACTCGCGCCAGGGTCTGCTGCGCATGGTGAGCAAGCGCCGCAAGCTGCTCGACTACCTGAAGAACAAGGACGTCGAGCGTTACCGCGCCATCGTTGCCCGCCTCGGCCTGCGTAAGTAATCCACGGCGCCACTCCGGCCCCGCCACCAGAAGGGAATACGACGTGACAGCAGTTGTGAAAGAGTTCAAGTACGGCGATCAAACCGTTCGTCTGGAAACCGGCGAGATTGCACGACAGGCGTCTGGCGCAGTCATGGTCAGTATGGGCGATACGGTGGTGCTGGTGACCGCGGTGGCCATTGCGGAAGCCGTGGCAGGTAGGGATTTCTTCCCCCTTACCGTCAATTACCAGGAGCGTACCTACGCTGCCGGCAAGATCCCCGGCGGTTTCTTCCGCCGCGAGGGCCGTCCGACGGAAAAGGAAACCCTGACCTCCCGCCTGATTGATCGCCCGCTGCGTCCGCTGTTCCCCGAAGGCTTTACCAACGAAGTGCAGGTCATCGCCACCGTGGTGTCGCTGGATCCCGAAATCGATCCGGATATCGCGTCGATGATTGGTGCCTCCGCCGCCGTGTGTCTGGCCGGCGTGCCGTTCAAGGGCCCCATCGGTGCCGCCCGCGTCGGTTACAAGGACGGCCAGTACCTGCTCAACCCCTCCCTGACCGCCCTGCAGACCTCGGATCTGGACCTGGTGGTGGCCGGTACCGAGAATGCCGTGCTGATGGTGGAGTCGGAAGCGCGTGGCCTGTCGGAAGAGGTGATGCTCGGTGCGGTGGTCTACGGCCACGAACAGATGCGGACCGTGATCCAGGCCATCCGTGAGCTGGTGAGCGAGGCCAAGGTGGTACCCTGGAACTGGCAGGCACCGCCGGCCGACACCTCCCTGACGTCCCGCGTTGCTGAACTGGGTGAGGCCGCGTTCAGCGAGGCGTACACGATCAAGGAAAAGCAGGCGCGCTATACCCGCCTGAACGAAATTCGCAGCGACATCATGACCCGCCTGACCGGCGAGGGCGCCGAGCCCTGCTTCCCGGGCGAGAAGGTGCGCGTCGCCATCGAGTCCCTCGAATACAACACCGTGCGCGGCAGCATCCTGTCCGGCAAGCCGCGTATCGACGGCCGCGACACCCGCACCGTACGTCCGATCACCATACGCAACGGCGTACTACCCCGCACCCACGGTTCCGCCCTGTTCACCCGCGGCGAAACTCAGGCGCTGGTCGTCGCCACTCTGGGCACCGCCCGCGATGCGCAGGTCATCGACGCCATCGAAGGCGAGCGCAAGGAATCCTTCATGCTGCACTACAACTTCCCGCCGTACTGCGTCGGCGAGACCGGCATGGTGGGCAGCCCGAAGCGCCGTGAAATCGGCCACGGCCGTCTGGCCAAGCGCGGCGTGCATCCCGTGATGCCGACGATGGAAGACTTCCCCTACACCGTACGTGTGGTGTCCGAGATCACCGAGTCCAACGGCTCCAGCTCCATGGCTTCCGTGTGCGGCACCAGCCTGGCGCTGATGGATGCCGGCGTGCCCATCAAGGCACCGGTTGCCGGCGTGGCCATGGGCCTGATCAAGGAAGGCGACAAGTTTGCCATCCTCACCGACATCATGGGCGACGAGGATCACCTCGGCGACATGGATTTCAAGGTTGCCGGTACCGAAGCAGGCGTCAACGCGCTGCAGATGGACATCAAGATCGACGGCATTACCCGCGAGATCATGGACATCGCCCTGAAGCAGGCCCGTGAGGCCCGTCTGCACATCCTCGGCGAGATGAACAAGGTCATCTCCAAGCCGCGCGAGCAGATGTCCGACTTCGCACCGCGCTACGAGACCTTCAAGATCAACCCGGACAAGATCCGTGACGTCATCGGCAAGGGCGGCGCCACCATCCGTGCCCTGACCGAGGAAACCGGCACCAGCATCGACATCAGCGACGACGGCACCGTGAAGATCGCTTCCGTGGACGGCGCCGCCGGCAAGGAAGCCCGTCGCCGCATCGAGCAGCTGACCGCCGACGTGGAAGTGGGCATGGTTTACGAAGGCCGCGTCGCCAAGCTGATGGACTTCGGTGCCTTCGTCACCATCCTGCCGGGCAAGGACGGTCTGGTGCACATCTCCCAGATCTCCGACGAGCGCGTCGAGAAGGTGAGCGACAAGCTGGCCGAAGGCGATCTGATCAAGGTAAAGGTACTGGAAGTGGACAAGCAGGGCCGCATCCGCCTTTCCATGAAGGCGCTGGCGGAATAAGCCGTCGCAGTGACTGTTGTTGCAGAGGGGGCCGCAAGGCCCCTTTTGTTTTTTGCAGGTGGGTGATTCCGTGGACAGGTTCTATCGATTCAGCGATTTTTTTGCACCGCATTTGCGCATGACGCTGGCGCTGATCTGCGGCGCCCTGACATTGATGCTGGCATCCCACGCCTCACCGGCGGCGGCCATCCCGCTGCTGGCGGCAGCGGCCCTGGTGTGGAACTACATACGCGACGGCGGCGTCTGGATCGGTTTCCGTGCCTTCCGCCAGGGCAATCTGCGCCGCGTCCGGCGCAGCCTGGAAAGCGTGCGCTGGCCGCACCTGCTGTCCCGCAGCAGCCTGGCCTATTACCACTGGCTGCGCGGCGTTCTGGAAGCGGCCGATGGCCGCTTGCAGGCGGCACGGGTCCATTTGCTGGTGGCGGCCGCCGGGGCGTTGCGGACAGAAAACGATCGCAGCCTGGTGCAGTGTCTGCTGGCGGAACTGGCGCTGCAGGAAGGCAATCGCACCGTTGCCGCCGAGCACGTCGATCTCGCCAATGCCCTGGCCCACCACGCGGACGTATCACGCATCATCGCCGCACTGCGGCGCCGGCTCGATGGCCAGGGCTGAGGCGTGGTGTCGCCGGGACGGCGACAAACTGATCCTCTGCGGCGAATTGACGGTGGCGGACATCGACGGCTTTCATGCGGAGATCGACGCGCTCGGCCCGCTGCCTGAATGCTTGTCGCTGGAACTGGCCGGGTTCGAGATCGGTGACGGCATGGCCGCCGTGGCGGCCGTCGATGCGGTACGCCGGCTGGCGCAGGGACGCCGTCTCGTGCTGCGCAATAGCCCGCAGCTGCTGGCACACAATCTGTATCGCATCGGCGCCCTGGAGGAGGGCAATCTGCTGGTGGTGGACATGCGCGAGGACGAGCCTTATGGCTAGTGTGCGGCGGATTGCTTGTTTCAACGGAAACGAATTGACTAAAATCAGTTTTCCGTAATGCAGGGGCCGCAGCCGTGAGCGCAGTCATTCAAACCGCGGATTTCGATCCGGCGACTTTACAACTTCATGCCCGTGAATTGGCGGCGGCGGGGCGTTTTCTCCACGAACGCGGCTGGGTGCCGGCCACCAGCGGCAATTTCTCCGCCCGCCTGTCGGGGCGGCATGCGGCCATCACCGCGTCCGGACGCCACAAGGGGGCGTTGACCGAGCAGGACATCATGGTGGTTGATCTGGACGGACGCGCCGTGGATAGCGTCCTGCATCCCTCGGCCGAAACCCGGCTGCACACCATGCTGTATCGCCGCTTTCCCGACGTCGGCGCCGTGATGCACACCCATTCGATCAATGCCACACTGCTGTCGCGCCGCAGCGGCAATGCGCTGCAGCTGGAAGGCTACGAACTGCTCAAGGCCTTTCGCGGCATTACGACCCATGAAACCTGTCTTACCGTGCCGGTGTTCGACAACGATCAGGACATTCCGCGTCTCGCGGCCCAGGTCGATCTTTACCTCGACGCCCACGACGCGGTGCATGGTTATCTGATCCGCGGTCACGGCCTTTACACCTGGGGACGCGACGTGGCGGAAACCGTGCGCCACCTGGAAGCGTTCGAATTCCTGTTTCAGTGTGAACTGCAGCAACAGCGAGGATGATTGCATGAGCCGTCTGGAGATACGTCGCGCGAACGATGGAGGCGTTGAAGCCGAGTACACCGATTACGCCACTATTGCTGCCTGCCTGGCCGGGCTGGGTGTGCGTTTCGAGCGCTGGCAGGCAGCGCAGCCGTTGCCCGCCGACGCTGCGCAGGAGACCGTGCTGGCGGCCTACCGGGAACCGGTCGAACGATTGACGCGCGAATACGGCTTCCAGTCGGTGGATGTCGTGAGCCTGCGTCCCGACCATCCGCAAAAGGCGGAGCTGCGCAACAAGTTCCTGGCCGAGCATGTGCACGCTGACTTCGAGGTGCGCTTCTTCGTCGACGGCAGCGGCCTGTTCTACCTCCATGCCGGCGACAGCATCTATCTGGTGCTGTGCGAGCAGGGGGACCTGATCAGCGTACCGGCCGATACTCCCCATTGGTTCGACATGGGGGAAAATCCGGACTTCAAATGCATCCGCCTGTTCACCGTCGCCGAAGGGTGGGTGGCGCAGTTCACCGAAAGCGGCATTGCAGAACGATTCCCCAGCTACGACCAGTTTGTGACAGCGGCATGATCCGCGCCATCGTCACCGACATCGAAGGCACCACCTCGGCATTGTCGTTTGTAAAGGATGTTCTGTTTCCCTACGCTGCGCGGAACATGGACGCATTTCTGCGCCGCAACGCGCAGCAGCCGGAAGTGGCGGAACAGATCGCGGCGGTGTGCGGTATCGTCGGACGCGAACTCACCCTGGAAGAAGTGAGCGCGCAGTTGCAGGAGTGGATCGCCGCCGATCGCAAGGTTACGCCGCTCAAGGTATTGCAGGGCATGATCTGGCAGGCGGGCTATGGTAACGGCGACTTCACCGGCCATGTCTACGCCGACGCAGCCGGGCGGCTGCGGGCATGGCAGCAGGAAGGACTGCGGCTGTATGTGTTTTCCTCCGGTTCGGTACAGGCGCAGAAATTGCTGTTTGCCCATAGCGATCACGGTGATCTTACGCCGTTGTTTTCCGGCTATTTCGACACCACCTGCGGCAGCAAGCATGATCCGGCGTCTTACCGGTCCATCGCGCAAGCCATCGCGCTGCCGGCGGAGGAAATACTGTTTCTTTCCGATATGCTTATGGAACTTGATGCGGCGCACGCGGCCGGCATGCATACCTGCATGCTGGTGCGGGACTCGGCCCCCGGATACCTGGGAGGGCATATGCAGGCGAAGGATTTTGACGGTATAAAGCCCTGATTGGAACAGTCCGTGACGGTGCATCGCTGCACCGGCTACCCAAGGAGGAATGACATGTCTCTGACACCGTCCACCATGCAGGAGTTGGGAACCCCGGCCCCGGATTTCTCGCTGCCCGAGCCGGCCACCGGCGCCACGGTCACCCGCCGGCAGTTTGTCGGCAAGCCGCTGCTGATCGTGTTTACCTGTAATCATTGTCCTTACGTGAAACACATCGCCGATGCCTTTGCCGAATTTGCCCGCGAGTATCAGGAACACGGCCTGGCCGTGGTGGCCATCAGCGCCAATGATCCTGCCCATCGCGCCGAGGACGGTCCTCAATTCATGGCGCGGGAAGCGACGGCGCGCGGCAACCCGTTTCCCTACCTGTACGATGAGAGCCAGGCGGTGGCCAAGGCCTATCGTGCCGCCTGCACGCCGGATTTTTTCCTGTACGACGCCGATCACCGCCTGGTTTATCGCGGCCAGTTCGATGACAGCCGGCCCGGCAACACCCTGCCGATCACGGGCGCCGATTTGCGTGATGCGGTCAAGGCGGTTCTGGCCGGAATGCCGGTTCCCGACGAACAGCGGCCCAGTATCGGCTGCAACATCAAGTGGAAGCCCGGCAACGAGCCGGACTACTTCGGCTGAGAATTGATATGGCACCGCGCACGCTCAGTGCGCGGTGCGCCGCTGTTTGCCGCGCCTTCGTTGCACCCCCACTACCTGTGACGTAGACTCAACCCGGAGAGCGGGTCTGCGAAGTATTCCCACTCCTGCCGGATTTGGTGCTGTAACACACGACGTCACCGCACCGGCGATTAAGTGAAGAATAATCAAGAAGCCGGTCGTTATCGCAGGCGTGCGGTATAGCAGTGCAGGTACAGTCATGCGTTTGCAGACCAAGTTGCTCGCGGTATTCGGCGTGGTATTTCTCAGCCTCTATCTGGCGGTTGAGTATCACCAGTACCGGGAAAATCGTGCCGCCATCGTCGAGCAACTGCTCGAGGAGGCCGGGGTTATCGCCGGCACCCTGCAGGCGGTACGGCGGGTCTATCATCACCAGTTCATCATCAGCGGGCTGCCGGTCAACAAAGATACCGTCGGCTTTCTTCCCGCTCACGCCATGTCGCGAATTTCAGCGGAATTCCTCAATTTTGTCCGTACCGGCCTGCAGTTCAACAACGTTTCCGATCGGGCGCGCAATCCGGCGAACGAAGCGGATGCCGTGGAACGGGAGGCCATTGCGTATTTCCGCGCGGAGCCTGCCGCAACGCAGCGCATGGTGCCGTTCACGAACGCCGAAGGCCGGAATTTCTATCTGTACGCCAAGCCGCTGCGTATCGAACAGTATTGTCTGCAATGCCACGGCAGGCGGCAGGACGCACCATCCAGCATCCAGGATATGTACGATGCCGCGTTCGACTACAAGCTGGGCGAGGTACGCGGCATCCTGAGCATCAAGCTGCCGTCCGACGAGCTGGAACGGCGCGTGATTGCGCGTCAGTCGCGGGAAATGGGTACCCGGCTGGCGGTGTTCGCCGCGGCGTTTGTGCTGTTGTTTCTGTTGCTCAAGCATGTTGTGGTGCGGCGGCTGGGCCTGCTCAAGGCGCAGATGGTCAACCTGCGCGGCGGGGACTACGGCGCCCGTGTCATGCTGGACGGCAAGGACGAACTGACGGAGCTGGCCCACTCCTTCAATACCATGGCAGACGCCATAGCCGACAGCCGCCGGCAGATCGAGCGGGAGCGGGTGTTCTTGCAGACAGTCATCGACGGCGCCCTCGATCCCATCATGGTGATCGGGGCCGATTATCATGTGCTGATGATGAACCGGGCGGCGCGGCGTTACCTGGATCAGGAGGACACCTTGCCGTTGTTGTGTCACCAGGTGTCCCACCGCCAGGCGCAGCCCTGCAACGACGACGGCCATCCCTGTCCCCTGGAGGAAGTCCGGCACACCCTCCGCCCGGTGACCATGGTGCATGAGCACGTGCTGGCGGACGGACGCCGCCGCCTGTTCGAGCTGGAGGCCACTCCGTTGCTGGGGCAGGACGGGGCATTCAAGGGCATCATCGAAACATCGCGCGACATTACCGACCGGGTGGGCGCCGAGGAGCGCCTGCGCAAGCTGTCGCAGGCGGTGGAACAGAGCCCGGTATCGGTAATCATCACCGACGTGAGCGGCGCCATCGAATACGTCAATCCGAAGTTCGAGGAGGTGACCGGTTACGGCCTCGACGAGGTACGCGGTGCCAATCCCCGCGTGCTCAAGAGCGGCCATACCGCGGAAGGCGAGTACCGCCGGCTCTGGGAGACCATACTGCGCGGCGATATCTGGCGCGGCGAATTTCTCAACCGGCGCAAGAACGGCGAACTGTTCTGGGAATATGCCTCCATTTCCGCCATTCGAAATGCGCAGGGTGAAATCGATCATTTCCTGGCGGTCAAGGAAGACATCACCGTGCGCAAGGGGTATGAAGAGCGATTGCTGCATCAGGAAAGCTACGACGCCCTGACCGACCTGCCCAACCGTATGCTGGCCTCGGACCGCCTGATCCAGGCCATGATGCGCGCGCGGCGTGAAGGCCGCAGCGTCGGCGTGGTATCGCTGGATCTCGACAACTTCAAGAACATCAACGACAGCCTGGGGCATGGCAGCGGCGATCAGCTGCTGCTGCAGCTGGCGCACCGTCTCGTCGCCGCCATGCGCGACGGTGATACCGTGGCCCGCCTCGGCGGCGACGAGTTCCTGATCATTCTGGCCGATCTGGCCACGCCGGACGATACCGAACGCGTGCTCGACAAGGTGCGGGCGGTTTTCGAGCGGCCATTCCGGGTCGAAGGCAAGGATATCTACATGACGCCCAGCATCGGTGTGACCGTGGCGCCGGAGGACAGTGAGGACGTGCACATCCTGCTGCGCAATGCCGATGCCGCCATGCACCGCGCCAAGGAGTTGGGCCGTGACCGGACCCAGTTCTTTACCACGGAGATGAACGAGCGTGCCTTGAAACGCCTGGAGCTGGAGTCGCAGTTGCGCCATGCCCAGGCGCGGGGCGAGTTGTCCTTGCACTACCAGCCGCAGGTGGCCGGTGACGACGGGCGGGTGATCGGTGCCGAGGCCCTGCTGCGCTGGAACAGTCCCGTGCTCGGCGCCATCAGCCCCGTGCGCTTCATTCCGCTGGCCGAGGAGACCGGCCTGATCGTGCCCATCGGGCGCTGGGTGTTGGAAACCGCCTGCCGCGAGGCCGCCGGCTGGCCGCAGCCGTTGCAGGTCAGCGTGAATGTGTCGTCGCGCCAGTTCCGCGACGGCAATCTGGTGGAGACGGTGGCGCAGGTGCTGGCAGCGACCGGCCTGGAGCCGTCACGCCTGGAGCTGGAAGTCACCGAAAGCCTGTTGATGGAGGACGTCAGCGGAACCGCCATCGTGCTGGAGCGATTGCAATTGCTCGGGGTGCGTATCGCACTGGACGATTTCGGCACCGGTTATTCATCACTGAGCTATCTCAAGCGCTTTCCCTTCGGCGTACTCAAGATCGACCGCAGTTTCGTCAACGACATCATCGACAACCCCGATGATGGCGCCTTGTGCGAGGCCATCATCCAGATGGCGCACGTGCTCAAGCTGCGGGTCGTCGCCGAGGGTGTGGAAACCGCGGAGCAGCTGGAATACCTGGTCGCGCGCGGTGTCGACCTGGTGCAGGGGTTTTACTACAGCCGGCCACTGCCGGCCGCGGAGTTCCTGCTCTATCTGGCGGGGTACAAGTGACAAGTGGCAAGTGACAAGTGACAAGTGACAAGTGACAAGTGACAAGAAATTGATATTTGTCTTCCCACTTGTAACTTGCAACTTGGAACTTGCAACTTGGAACTTGCAACTTGGAACTTGCAACTGCCTCTCTCCCGGCGTAGCCTTAAAAGCAATTAACCAATTGCTTTTTCGCCATGGGTAAATCACACGACATCCGCCGCCAGGAAATCGTCGAGGCCACCCTCGATCTGGCTGCCGAACAGGGTCTCAAGAAGCTCACCACTCAGGCCATTGCGGAGCGGGTGGGCATCGCCCAACCCACCATCTTCCGTCACTTCAAAAGCCGCGACGCCATCTTCGGCGCCGTCATCGGCTGGGTGGCGGAAAACATCTTCCGCGTCCTGGAACAGCTGGAAAGCGAGCAGCTGGCCGCGGACCAGCGCCTGCGCCGGCTGCTGCAAAGGCAACTGGCCTTTGCCGGCCGCCGCCGCGGCATACCCCGTCTGCTGTTTTCCGATCGCCTGCACGTGGAATCGCCGGAGCTGAAGGCGGCAGTGCGCGAGATCTACCAGCGCATCATCGCCCGCATCGCCGCGTTGCTGCAGGAAGGCCGGACGCAGGGATGCTTCCGCAGCGATCTGGACCCGGAGCAGACGGCACTGTTCATCGGTGCCCTGATGCAGGGAACCATCTTGCGCTGGTCGATGATGGATTTCGGGTTTGAGCTGGAGGACGAAGCGGAGGCGTTGTGGACCTTTCTGTGGCCGACGCTGCGGCCCTAAACCGGTATTCCGAATTGCCATCCACGGCAAGAAAGGCAATCCATAGGGCGGGCTGTGCCCGCCGCGGCACGGCGCCCACGGGGCGCCCTATGGGTGGCCACGATTCTGGAACAGCTGTTTGGCATGCGTCGGGGAGACAGGCATGAGAAAGCGTTTGCTGATAGCGACTGCCGCAGTGGCGATCATCGCTGTGCTGATAGGCACGGTGCGGACCCTGGTCCTCACCGGCGACGTTGCCGATCCCGGCGTGGTGGAGGCCTCCGGTACCATCGAAGTGATCGAAGTGCGCATCGCCTTCCGCATGCCGGGCATCCTCGCCGCGCGTCCGTTGCGGGAGGGCGATGGTGTCAGCAGGGGGCAGCTGGTCGCCGCCCTGGATACCCGTGAGCTGGAAGCGCGCCTGCGGGAAGCGGCGGCCACAGTGGATGTGGCGCGCAGCACCCTGCAGGATCTGGAAAGCGGCTTTCGCCCGGAGGAGATCGCCCAGGCCGAGGCCGCGGTGCGCGAACTGCAAATCCAGCTGGCCAACCTGCGCGAGCAGGCGCAGCGCTCCAAGGATATCTATCCCACGGGCGGCGTGAGCAAGGACAAACTGGATGCCGACACCACCGCCGCCAATGCGGCCGCCGCGCGGCTGGCGGCGGCGCAGGAGCGCCTGAAGCTGGTGCGCGCCGGATACCGCAGCGAGCAGATCGAAGGCGCGCGCGCCCGCGTGGCCCAGGCCGAGGCGGCCGTGGCCACCCTGCGGGTGCAACTGGAGGACGCCAGCGCGCACGCTCCGGTGGCCGGCGTCATCACCCGCACCCACGCCGAGGTGGGTGAAACCGTCGGTGCCGGCCAGCCGGTCGCCACCCTGGCGGAACTGGCCCGGCCGCGGCTGCGGGTATACATCCCCGAGAGCGTCATCGGCCGCATCAAGCTGGGCGCCGCGGCAAACGTGATGGTGGACGCCTACCCGCAGCGCCTGTTTCCCGGCACGGTGAGTTTCGTTTCGTCCCAGGCGGAGTTCACGCCGAAAAACGTGCAGACCCGCGAAGAGCGCGTGAAGCAGGTGTTCGCCGTCGACGTGCAGATGGAAAACAACGACGGCACGCTGAAGCCGGGCATGCCCGCCGACGTGGCAATACAGGCACCCTGACGATTGCCGGCGAAGCCGCTCATGAGTCAGGCCGAACCTGCCGTTTACGCCGAGCGCCTGGGACGTGCCTTTGGTGAGCTATGGGCGGTGCGCGATCTGGATTTGACCATCCCGTCCGGAGAGATCTTCGGCCTGGTCGGCCCGGACGGTGCCGGCAAGACCACCACGCTGCGCATGCTTACCGGCGTGCTGGAACCTTCCGCCGGCACGGCCCGCATTGCCGGTTATTCCGTGCAGGGCGAGGAGGAGGCCATCAAGCAGCGCATTGCCTATATGTCGCAGCGCTTCGGCCTCTACGGCGACCTCAGCGTGGAGGAGAATCTGAACTTCTACGCCGATCTCTATCATGTGCCGCGCCGTGAGCGCGCCGACAGCATGGAGCGCCTGCTCGGCTTTTCCAACCTGACACCGTTCCGCCGCCGCCTGGCGCGCGACCTGTCCGGCGGCATGAAACAGAAGCTGGGCCTGGCCTGCGCCCTGATCCACAAACCGCAGGTCCTGTTTCTGGACGAGCCCACCAACGGCGTCGATCCGGTGTCGCGGCGCGAGTTCTGGCGCATCCTCTACGGCATGCTGAAGGAAGGGGTGACCATCGTCGTCTCCACCGCCTATCTGGACGAGGCCGAACGCTGCAGCCGCGTCGGCCTGCTGCACCACGGCCGCCTGGTCATGTGTGATACGCCGCAACGGCTCAAGGCCGCCCTGCCCGGGCAGATGTACGAACTGGATACCGCCCACGGCCGTCGGGCGCGGGAGGTGCTGGCGGAGGCGCTGGGGCAACGTCGTGTCGGCCTGTTCGGCGGTCGCGTGCACCTGGCCGTGACCGACGACGGGGAATTGCAGCAGGCCCTGTCGCTGCTGTCGCGGGAGGAGATCGAACTGCGGGCGACGCGCCGTATCGTGCCCAGCCTGGAGGACGTATTCATCCATGCCGTGGGTGAGGCGGAGCAGTCCATATGAACGCGGTGGTTGCCGTTTCCGGCCTGACCCGGCGCTTCGGCGATTTCGTCGCCGTGGACAGCCTCGACCTGAATGTGGCGCAGGGACGCATCTTCGGTTTTCTCGGACCCAACGGCTCGGGCAAGTCCACCACCATCCGCATGCTGTGCGGCCTGTTGCAGCCCAGCAGCGGCAGCGGCCACGTGCTGGGGCTGGACATCATGACCCGCTACGAAGAGATCAAGCGCCGCATCGGTTACATGTCACAGAAATTTTCCCTCTACGACGACCTGACTGTGGAGGAGAACATCGATTTCTTCAGCGGCCTGTACGGCGTGGCGCGTGCCCGGCGCGGCGCGCGCAAGGCGTGGGCGCTGGAGATGGCCGAGCTGGGCGGCATGCGCAATGCGCTGACCGGTTCCCTCGCCGCAGGCTGGAAGCAGCGCCTGGCGCTGGGATGTGCGGTGCTGCATGAACCGGACATCCTGTTCCTGGACGAGCCCACGTCGGGCGTCGACCCCCTGGCGCGCCGGCTGTTCTGGGATCTCATCGCCCACATGGCCCATGCCGGCACCACGGTGTTCGTCACCACCCATTACATGGACGAGGCGGAGTACTGCGACGAGCTGGCACTGATCTACCGCGGCAGGCTGATCGCAGCCGGCGAGCCGGGCGAGCTCAAGCGCAGCGCCCTGTCGCAACACATAATGGAAGTGCGCGTCGCCCGTCCCTACGATGCCCTCGACGCGGTGGAGCGCTCCGGCCTGGTGCAGGAGGCGGCGCTGTTCGGCGACACCCTGCACCTCACCGTGGCCGATGCGGCGCAGGCGCGGGCGCAACTGCCGCCCTGGTTCGAGCACAACGGATTTGGCGACGCCGGCGTGGAGGAGGTCATGCCGACCATGGAGGATGTGTTCGTCGGCCTCATCGAGGCGGAGGACAGGGAATGACCTCCTTCTCCTGGCGGCGCCTGCGTGCCCTGACGCACAAGGAATTCCTGCACATCCGGCGCGATCCGCGCAGCCTGATGATGGCCTTCCTGATGCCGCTGATCCTGCTGGTGCTGTTCGGCTATGCCATCACCATGGACATCGACAACCTCAACCTGGTGGTGATCGATCACGATCACAGCGCGACCAGCCGCGATTATGTACAGCGCTATACCGCCTCCGGCTACTTCACCGTCATCGCCGCCGGCGACGACGAGCGTGAAGCCCGCCGCCGGCTCGATGCCGGCGAAGCGGATATCGCCCTGATCATTCCCCGCCACTTCGCCCGCGACCTCGAACGCGGGCGCACGGTGCCGTTGCAGGCGCTGGCCGACGGTTCCGACGCCAACACCGCTTCCATCGGCCTGGGCTACGCCGAAGGCATCACCAACCGCTTCAACGCCGATCGGCTGGGCGACATCGCCACGCCCCCGGTCGAGAACCGCCTGCGCGTCTGGTACAACCCGGAACTGAAGAGCCGCTGGTTCATCATCCCCGGCCTGATTGCGGTAATCATGACCGTCATCACCGCCCTGCTGACCTCGCTCACCGTCTCCCGCGAATGGGAGGCGGGCACCATGGAACAGCTGATCAGCACGCCGGTGCAGCCGCTGGAACTGATGCTGGGCAAGATGCTGCCGTACTTTCTCATCGGCATCTTCGACATGCTGCTGGTGGTGGCCATGGCGGTGTGGGTGTTCGGCGTGCCGCTCAACGGCAGCCTGCCCCTGTTGCTGGTCTCCGGCTCGCTGTTTCTGTTCGGCGGCCTGGGCTTCGGCATCTTCATCTCCACCGTGGCGAAATCACAACTGGTCGCCAGCCAGGCGGCAATGCTCACCACCTTCATCCCGGCCATTCTGCTGTCGGGCTTCATCTACGCCATCAACAACATGCCGCTGCCCTTGCAGGTGATTACGCACCTGGTGCAGGCGCGCTATTTCGTCGCCATTCTCAAGGCGATATTCCTCAAGGCGGTGCCGCCATACTATCTATGGCAGGAGATGCTGTTCCTGCTGTTGTTCGCCGTCGTCGTGTTCACCGTCGCGGTACGCAAGTTCCGCAAGAAGATCCGCTGAGGCGCCTATGTGGAACCGCATCTACCGGATGGTGATCAAAGAGTTCCTGCAGATGCTGCGCGATCCGCGCATGAAGGTCCTGGTGTTCGTCACGCCGGTCATCCAGCTGATGCTGTTCGGTTATGCCGCCACCACCGACGTCAGTCACATCCGCACCGCCGTGCTCGATCGCGACCGCAGCGCCGACAGCCGCGCACTGGTAGAGGCCTTTACCGGCTCGGACTATTTTCAGGTGACGGCCCGGGTGGAGAATCCTCGTGCCCTGACCGAGTTGCTGGATCGCGGCGAGGTGACCGTGGCCCTGCACATCGAGCGCGGCTTCAGCGACGACCTGCGTAGTGCGCGTACCACGACGGTGCAGGTGCTGGTGGACGGTACCGACTCCAACACCGGGACGCTGGCCATGAATTATGCCCAGCGCATCATCAACGACTTCGGCCGCCGCCGGCTGGATGTGACGGCGCCGCTGCCCGGCGTCGAACTGCGCAGCCGGGTTTGGTACAACCCGGACCTGAAGAGCCGCAACTTCAACGTACCGGCGGTGATGGCGCTGATCCTGATGCTCACCTCCCTGCTGCTCACTTCCATGGCGGTGGTGCGGGAACGGGAGATAGGCACGCTGGAGCAGCTGATGGTGACGCCGATACGGCCGCTGGAGCTGATCCTGGGCAAGACCCTGCCTTTCGTGCTCATCGCCTACGTTCAGCTGGTGCTGGTGATGGCGGTGTCGCTGTTCTGGTTCAAGGTGCCGCTGGTCGGCAATCCCGTGTTGCTGCTGCTGGGGGCCGGCCTGTACCTGATGTCCACCCTGGGTGTGGGACTGTTCATCTCCACCCTGTCGCAGACCCAGCAGCAGGCGCTGATGGCGGCGTTCTTTTTCTTTTTCCCGGCCATCCTGCTGTCCGGCTTCATGTTCCCCATCGAAAACATGCCCGAGGCGGTGCAGTGGATCACCTATCTCAATCCGCTGCGTTATTTTCTGGTGATCGTGCGCGATGTGTTCCTCAAGGGGAACGGTTTTGCGGTACTGTGGCCCCAGTACGCCGCGCTGGCGCTGCTCGGCACGACCCTGCTCGGTCTGAGTGCCGCGCGCTTCCACAAGCGCCTGAGTTAAAATGCATGCGGTAAACCACGGCGGACACGGAGAAAACCGGTGGTTATTGCAATAACCGGGTTTTTCTCCGTGGTTTATGTTGTTCTTGACGGAGCAGCGGTGGTTCTCCGCCGGCACGGATTGGGTACAATCATCGCAAGGGAGGCGGCATGAAGATCACCTTTTGGGGAGCGGCAAGAGAGGTCACCGGATCCTGCTACCTGATAGAGGCGGCCGGAGTCCGTTTCCTGGTCGACTGCGGCATGTTCCAGGGCAGCCGTGAAACCGAAGCGCGCAACCGGCGGCCCTTTCCCTTCGACCCTGCCCACATCGATTTCGTCCTGCTCACCCACGCCCATATCGACCACAGCGGGCTGCTGCCCAAGCTGGTGCTGGACGGATACCGCGGTCCCATCTACACCACCGCAGCCAGCGGCGATCTGCTGCGGGTGATGCTGCCGGACAGCGGACATATCCAGGAGATGGAGGCGGAGCGTGCCCAGCGTCATGCCCGCAAGGGCGGCAGGAAGCGCGACCCCGAAAACTCTGCACCCATCTATACCGTGGCCGATGCCGAGGCGGCGCTGGAGCAGCTGCAGGCCGTCGCCTATGACACCGACGTCACGCCGGCGCCGACGGTACGTTGCCGTTTCCGCGATGCCGGCCATATCCTCGGCTCCGCGATTATCGAGGTGTGGGTCGCGGAAGGCGGCAAAACGACCAAGCTGGTGTTTTCCGGCGACCTCGGCCAGCCCGATCGGCCGATCCTCAATGACCCCACGCCCATCGCCGACGCCGACATCCTGCTGGTCGAGTCCACCTACGGCGATCGCCTGCACAAGGACATGGCGGCGACGCTGGACGAATTCGTATTCGCGGTCAACGACACCTTGCAGCGCAAGCGGGGCAACGTGATTATTCCCGCCTTCGCCGTGGGGCGTACCCAGGAAATCATCTATCACTTTCACGAGCTGACCCGTCAGGGACGCTTGCACGATCTCAACATCTTTGTCGATTCACCCATGGCCACCGAGGTTACGCACATCACCATGCGTCACCTGCAATTGTTCGACGCCGCGGCCCGGGAGCTGGCCGCCTGGCGCGCGGCCGGCAAGGGGTTGCCGATACTCAAGTTCACCGCTTCGGTGGAGGAGTCCATGGCGCTCAACAACATTCACGGCGGCGCCGTAATCATTTCCGCCAGCGGCATGTGCGACGGCGGACGCATCAAGCACCACTTGCGCCACAACCTCGGGCGGCGGGAGAACACCGTGCTCATCACCGGCTTCCAGGCCCAGGGCACCCTCGGCCGGCGCCTGGTCGACCGGGCGGAGACGGTACGCATCTTCGGTCAGGACATCGCGGTGAAGGCCGACATCTATACCCTGGGCGGATTTTCGGCCCATGCCGATCAGGCCGCGCTGCTGCGCTGGCTGCACGCCTTTCGCGCGCCGCCGCGGCAGACCTTTGCAGTCCATGGCGAAGCGGAAACGGCGACGGGCTTCGCCGCTACCATCGCACGGCAGCTGGGCTGGCAGGTGCAGGCGCCGGAGTTGGGGGAGCAGGTTATCATTTAGTTTCGAGTTTCGAGTTTCGAGTTTCGGGAGAATGGATGTGAGTGCAGGCAAGCTGGCGGTGGCGGTGCGTCACGTGGCGTTCGAAGATGCGGGGAGTTTTGCCGCGGTACTGGAGCAGCAGGGATATGCGCTGCGCTATGTGGAAGCGGGCATGGACGACCTTGCCGCAGTGGAGGCGGCGACGCCGGATCTGCTGCTGGTGCTTGGCGGTCCCATCGGTGCCTATGAAGACGACATCTATCCCTTCATCGACGACGAGCTGCGGCTCATTGAGGCACGCCTCGCGGCGCGCAGGCCGACGCTCGGCATCTGCCTCGGTGCCCAACTGATGGCGCGGGCCATGGGAGCGCGCGTGCGGCCGGGGGACAACGGCAAGGAGATAGGCTGGGCCCCGTTGCAGTTGACTGCCGCGGGCCAGGTATCACCGCTGCGCCACCTGGCGCCCGAGCTTACCCCGGTGCTGCATTGGCACGGCGACACCTTCGACATTCCGGACGGTGCGGAGCGTCTGGCCGGCAGTACACAGTATCCCAACCAGGCCTTTGCCGTCGGCAGCCATGCCCTGGCGCTGCAGTTTCATCCCGAGGTGACCGCCACGGGCATGGAGCGCTGGTTCATCGGCCATGCCGGCGAGATCGGCGGCACCCCCGGCATCTCGGTGCCGCAGCTGCGCCTCGATACGGGCCGCTGGGCCGCCGGCCTGCAGGCGCAGGGCCGCCGGATGTTTGCCGAGTGGCTGGGGCAGCTGTGAGGTATTCTTCGTGCGATGCATGACGCGTAACGTCCCCTAACGGAGTAGCCCCGTGTACCTGTTCCGGATGCGCCACCTGTTGTTCACCCTGCTCGGACTGATGGCCGCCGTTTCGCTGGCGGCCGTGGTGTGGAGCGGACGGCTGGCAGTGAAGGAACTCAACGAAACGCAACGGCTGCTGGCCGCCAACGAGGTTTCCGAGCTTACCCTCAAGGTCAACACCTACGCCGCCATGGAGCGCGGCATCACCACCGCCATGCTGGCTATGCCCGCCGGTGCCAGCGACAGCATGCGGGCGGAGATGGCGCGCCTGCGCAGCGACAGCGAAAGCTACGTCATCGCGGCGCTGGAGGCGGCGCAAGCGCTGCTGGAACTCGATCCGACACCGCAGTTGCGCACCGCGCTGGACGCGCTGCACCGCGAACGGCAGCGCCTGCTGCGCGCGCGCGGTACGGCGGATACCCTGTTGCAACGGGGGGAACGGGGCGGCGAAACCTATTTTCTCTCTGCGGCGACGGCCTTTGTGGAAGCGGCGGCGGCGCTGCGCTCCGCCGCGCTGTCCACGGCGGCGAACGGTAACGTCGTCCGGCGCGACAATCTGCTGCTCAAGGAGACGCTGTACATCGCCAGTGAGTATGCCGGGCGGGAGCGTGCCTTGCTTGGCGTCGCCATCGCCCAACAGAGGCCGCTGCTCCCGGCCGAACGCGAACTGTTGTATGGCATCCGCAACACCGCCGACGTGGCGCTGAACACGCTGGAGGATGCCCTCGGCGGATTGCTCGACGACAGCGACGTCGCCGCGGCGCACGTGCTGATGAATGAAGAGTTCCGGCGGCGCTATCACCAGTTGCGTGTGTCGGTCTATGCCGCGAGCGAGCAACGCAAGGTCTATCCCTTCGACGCCGAGACCTGGTACCGGGAGGCGACGCGCGGCATCGACTCGCTTATCCACCTCGGCGCGACGGTAAACGCCGTTATCGCCCGTGCGGCGGAGCAGCGTGCGCGTCAGGCCCGTGACGCCGCTGTGGTATTCGCCCTGGCGGCACTTCTGGTGCTGGCCATACTGCTCGCCGCAGTATTCCTGATCCACCGCCGGGTCACCCTGCCGTTGAAGATGCTGGAGCAGGCGGCGGAGGGGATAGGGCGGGGAGACTATGAACAGCCGTTGCGCCTGCCGGCAGGCGATGAACTGGGCGAACTCGGCGCCGCCTTCGACAAGATGCGGCGCGGCCTGCTGGAGCAGATGCACGAACGCGACCGCGCCGAAACCCTGCTGCGCGCCAGCGCGCAGCGTTTCCGCAACCTGGTGGAAAGCACCAATGATCTGCTGTGGGAAACCGACCGCCAGGGGCTCTATTCCTACGTCAGCCCGCAAATAGAGGCGCTCCTGGGCTATACGCCGGAGGAGGTGTTGGGGCGTACACCCTTCGACCTGATGCCGCGCGACGAGGCCGCACGCCTCGAAGCGCTGTTCCAGGAACTCCTGGTGCGCCGGGCGCCGATCCGGGCCGTGGAGAACATCAATCGTCACAAGAACGGCAGGCTGGTGGTGCTGGAGACCAACGGTGTTGCCGTGCTGGATGAGCACGGGGAGTATTCGGGCTATCGCGGCATAGACCGGGACATTACCGAGCGGCGACAGGCAGAGCAGGCCCAGCGCGAGTCCGAGCGCCGCTTCCGCGACCTGTTGGAGAACATGCAGCTGATGGCGGTGATGCTGGATGACGGCGGCAACATAACCTTCATCAATGATTTCCTGCTGCACCGCACCGGCTGGGCGCGGGGTGAAGTCATCGGCCGCAGCTGGTTTGATTTGTTCCTGCCCGCCGAGGCACGGGCAGGCATGCGCGCGCTCTACCTGCGCACCATGGCAGGCGGCCTGCCTGCATCGCCCCATGAACACGAAATCCTCACCCGCGACGGCAGTCGCCGGCGCATCGTCTGGAACAGCATCGTGATACGCGGCCCCGACGACCGTGCCGCCGGCAGCGCCAGTGTGGGCGCCGATGTCACCGAGCAGCGCAAGAACGAGGCCGAGATGCAGAAGCTGCTGCGCGTGGTGGAGCAGACCGATGACGCCGTGGTAATCATGGATCCCGGCGGCATCATCGAGTACGTGAACGCCGCCTTTGAACGGGGAACCGGCCACCACCGCGACGAAGTCGTCGGCACGGATTCGCGCCTGCTGTTCACCGACCAGCCGGACCCGGATTTTTATCAGCGCATGTGGTCGACGATTTCCGCCGGCAAGCCGTTCCAGGCCCTGATGACCAGCCGCCGCAAGAACGGCGAATTGCTGCATGAAGAACGCACCATTACGCCGTTGCGCGACGCCACCGGCACCATTACTCATTACGTCTCCACCTCCAAGGACGTCACCGAGCGGCGGCGCATGGACGAGCAGCTGCAGCAATCGGAAAAGCTGGCGTCCATCGGCCAGCTGGCGGCCGGCGTGGCACACGAAATCAACAACCCGGTAGGCTATATCAGCTCCAACATCGGCACCCTGACCCGGTATCTGGATGACATCTTCCGGCTGCTCGACGCCTATGAACGCGTCGAGGCGGGCTTGGCCGAGTCGGCGGCAGTGGAGGAGTTGCATGCCCTCAAGAAGGACATGGACCTGGCCTATCTGCGCGACGACATCCGGGCCCTGATCGACGAGTCCGGCGAGGGGGTCAGCCGGGTGAAGAAAATCGTGCAGGACCTGAAGGATTTCTCCCGCCAGGAAGAGGCCGTGTGGCAGGTGGTGGACCTGCACAAGGGGCTGGAGAGCACCCTTAACATCGTGCACAACGAACTCAAATACAAGGCCGAGGTGGTGCGTGAGTATGGCGAACTGCCGCAGGTGGAGTGCATCCCGTCACAACTCAACCAGGTGTTCATGAACCTGCTGGTCAACGCCGCGCACGCCATCGAGCAGCACGGGGTGATTACGGTACGCACCGGCGCGGAGCAGGAATGGGTGTGGGTGGAGGTGGAGGATACCGGCAAGGGCATCGCCCCGGAGCACCTGAACCGGCTGTTCGAGCCGTTCTTCACCACCAAGCCCATCGGCAAGGGGACGGGCCTCGGCCTGTCCATCTCCTACGGCATCGTGCAGAAGCATGGCGGGCGCATCGAGGTGGTGAGCGAGCCCGGACGCGGCAGCCGCTTCCGGGTGTGGCTGCCGGTTGCGCAACCGGCACAGGCGGAAGCCGAGTGCTAGATTTGATGCAGTGAGCCGGCGGGTGGTGGGCAGGAAGGAAGGCAGACAGGGAGTGAGGTAATGGCGCAACGTATCCTGCTGATAGTGGACGACGAGGAAAACATCCTGCGGGCCCTGGTGCGTCTGTTGCGTCGCGACGGCTACACCTTGCTCACCGCCGGCAGCGGTGCGCAGGGCTTGGAACTGCTGGCACAGCATCCGGTGGGCGTCATACTGTCCGACCAGCGTATGCCCGGCATGATGGGGACCGAGTTCCTGGAACGGGCCAAGGAAGCCCGGCCGGACACCGTCCGCATCATGCTGTCCGGCTATACGGACCTGCAGTCGGTGACCGAGGCCATCAACCGGGGTGCCATCTACCGGTTCCTCACCAAGCCGTGGGAAGACGATCTCCTGCGCGACAATATCCGGCAGGCCTTTGAACACCATGAATTGCGCGCGGAACGCGATCGTCTGGCGCGTGAGTTGCAGGCGGCCAACGAGCAGCTGGCCACGTCCAACCAGGGACTGGAGCGGCAAATCGCCAGCCAAAGCCGTACGCTGGACCAGAATCAACGCCTGCTGGAGCTGTCGCGTGAGGTTCTGGAGCGCCTGCCGGTCGGAGTGGTGGGAGTGAGCGACGACGGCAAGGTTGCGGTAGCCAACTCGCTGGCTCACCGGCTGGTGGGACAGCCGTCCGGGGCATTGCTGGAGCAGGAGGCGGAGGACGTGCTGCCGGCTTCGTTACAGGAAATATGCCACCTGATGGAGCATGAAACGACTTTCGAGCGGCACCATGTGTCCTTGGGGACCGCGGGGGGGCCGCTGACGGTACACGGCACGCGTCTGGGCGCAGCGTCCGGCTGTCATGGCAATGTGCTGGTGCTGGTGCCGGAGCAGGCGGGGAACGAATCAGGGGAGCAGAGCAATGGGTGACGTGCAGGGCGCTGCGGCGATGACCGAAAACGTCTGCGTATTGCTGGTGGACGACGAGGCCAACATCCTGTCGGCCTTGCGCCGCCTGTTCCGGCCCCAGGGCTACACCATCCATACGGCCGAGAGCGGCGCCGCCGGATTGGCCATCCTGGAACGTGAGCCCGTCGATCTGGTGATCTCCGACATGCGCATGCCGCAGATGGACGGCGCCGAATTCCTCGCCCGGGTGGCGGAGCGCTGGCCTGGGGTGATACGCATCCTGCTTACCGGTTACGCCGATCTCTCCTCCACCGTCGACGCCATCAACCGTGGCCATATCTACGGCTACTTCAGCAAACCCTGGGAAGACAATGAAATCCGTCTTGCGGTGCAGCATGCATTGGAACAGAAACGGCTGCGGCAGGAGCGCGACCGCCTGCTGGAATTGACCCGGCGCCAGAATGACGAGCTGAAGGATCTCAACGCCACGCTGGAGCAGAAGGTCACCGCACGCACCGAGGAGTTGCGCCAGACCAATATGTTCCTGGAACTGGCCTACGATCAGTTGCAGGAGAGCTATTACGCCGCGATTCCGATTTTCGCCAGCCTGGTGCAGCTGCGCGAAGGCCCCGGCGGCGGACACGGGACGCGCGTGGCGGAGCTGGCACGCGACATCGCCACCCACATGGGGCTGGATGCAGACGACGTGCGCCACGTCTATTTTGCCGGCCTGCTGCATGACATGGGCAAGCTGGCCTGGCCTGATGCCCTGCTGCGCACGCCGTACGCCAATCTGAACGCCGCGCAGCGCAAGGTGGTGGAAAAGCACCCCATCACCGGGCAGGCGATCCTGATGGGCATGGACCCGCTGCAAAAGACGGCGTTGTTCATCCGCCATCACCATGAGCACTACAACGGCAACGGCTATCCCGACCGCCTGTATGGCGAAAAGATCCCGCTGGGTGCGCGCATACTCGCCGTGGCCAACGATTATGACGGCCTGCGCAGCGGCTCGCTGCTGGGCGACGAGTTGACTCCGCTGGATGCGCGCACCTTTCTGCAGGAACGCCGCGACAAGCGTTACGACGGTGCGGTGATCGACGCCTGCTTCACCGTGCTCGACGCGCGCGAACGGGGCGAGGGCATGGTGCACGAATTGCGCCTGGAGCCCGAGGCGCTGCGGCCGGGAATGATGCTGTCGCGCGATCTGCTGAGCCGGGACGGCGTGCTTCTTCTCACCAAGGGGTATCGCCTTACCGAGGCCTTGGTGCGCAAGATCAATTCATTCGAGCAGGACGACAATACGCACGTCCTGATTCATGTGCTGGCCGAGGGAGAGGAACATGCCCCGCATCATGCTGGTCGATGACGAACCGAACGTATTGCGTGCCCTGGAGCGCCTGCTTGCTTCGCCGCAGCTCGAAATCGAGTGCTTCGATGACCCGGAACAGGCACTGCGCCGCATCCATACCGCCACCTTCGATTTGGTGCTGTCAGATTTCCGCATGCCCCGCCTGGACGGCGTCGAGCTGCTCAAGCAGATCCGGGTGATGCAGCCCGATGCCATGCGCCTGATACTCAGCGCCCACACCGATCTGCAGGCCATCCTGAGCGCCATCAACGAGGCCGAGATCTATCGTTTCATCGCCAAGCCCTGGGACCCTTACGATCTGAAACGTACCATCGACCAGGCCCTGGCCCACCGTGCCATGCTGGTGGAGAACCGGCGCCTGGCCCAGCAGGTGAGGAACCAGCAGGAACAGATCCCACCCGGAGATCGCGCGGGTGGTGTGGGGCGAGGACGGTTCGGTGCTGCTGGATCAGGATCCGACGGAGTAGGCATGGCCGACTACGACGAGGAACAGCGGCGTCTGACGGTGAAGCTGGTGTATTACGGGCCGGCGCAGAGCGGCAAGACCACCAACCTGATGCGCCTGCACGACCTCCTGCAACCTGAGTTGAAGGGCGAGATGATGACGCTGGAAACGCGCAATGATCGCACGCTGTTTTTCGATCTGCTGCCGCTGGGATTCACCGCGCCCTCCGGGCTGATGATCAAGTTCAAGCTGTTTACCGTGCCCGGCCAGGTGCAGCACGACAGCACGCGCAAGGCGGTGCTGTCCCGCGCCGACGGCGTGGTGTTCGTGGCCGATTCGCAGCGCTCGCAGAGCGCCAACAACGGCGAGTCCTTCGACAACCTGGCCGCCAACGCGGCGCGGGTCGGGCTGGATTTCGAGCACCTGCCGCTGGTGGTGCAGTTCAACAAGCGTGACCTGGCCGATGTGCTGTCCGAGGAGGAAATCCTCGACCGTTGGCGCCAGGCGCCCTGGCCCATTCTGTTCAGCGTGGCCTTGGTCGGTGACGGCGTGGCGGAAACCTTCCATGCCTTGCTGCAGCCGGTGTATGCGGCCCTGGATCGGCAGTTCCGGTTGCGGGCCGACCACGGCGTGGATCAGGCGGCATTCGTAGCCGCCCTGGGCGGGATGGGTGCCGCGGCATGAGTACCGACCGCATCGCCGGGTTCGACCGCGAATTGACGCTGGGCGAACTGGTGCGCCCCGCTGAGCGCGAGCGGCTCGCCGCAGCACTGGCGGCGCTGATCGGCCCCACGGTGCGTCTCACCGACAGCCACGGTGCGGAGATACTGGCGCGGGGCGAGGGTAGGGGCGGCGACCCGGTGGCGCTGGTCGGCGAACTGGAGTCCATCGGTTTTTTGTCGGCCAGCGCCGATACCGCCCAGGTGGCGGCGGCAGCGCAGTTGCTGCACATGCTCCTGCGCGCCCATGCCCGCTTTCTGATGGCGTCGGAACTGCATCTGGAGACGGTGCAGGAAGACTATGAGGAATTGCAGCGCAAGCATGCCGCGTTGCAGGCCTCAGAGGCCCGTTACCGGGAACTGGCGGAGCAGCTGGAGCAGCGGGTGGCGGAGCAGGTCAAGACCATCGAGGCGGCCCAGCGACAACTCTACCAGAGCGAAAAGCTGGCATCGGTGGGCCAGCTGGCCGCCGGCGTCGCCCACGAAATCAACAACCCCATCGGCTTTATCGCCAGCAACATCAGCACGGCGCAGGGTTATGTGCAGCGCCTGAGCGCCTTTGCCGGACGCTTGCGTGCAACCACTGCCGCTGTGGAACTGCAACAGGCCTGGGGCGCGGACGACCTGGATTTTGTGTTGCAGGATTTTGCCGCGTTGCTTGCCGAAAGCAGCGAAGGTGCCGCGCGGGTGGCGCGCATCGTCACGGATCTGAAGGGGTTTTCGCGCGTCGATCAGGTCGGTGCGGAGGAGGCGGACATCAACGCCGTCATCCGGCAGGTCTGCAACGTCGCCGCCGGCCAGGTGCGCGGGCGGGCAAAGCTTACCCTGCAGCTGGGCACGCTGCCGCGGCTGCGCTGCAACAGCGCCCAGCTCGGGCAGGTGTTTCTCAACCTGTTGCTCAACGCGGTCGATGCGGTGACTGCTGCGGGTGAGATCCGTTTCGAATCGGATGTGGCGGAAGATTCCATCCGGGTACGGGTCAGCGACAATGGCCGCGGCATCGCCGCGGAACTGTTGCCGCGCATCTTCGATCCCTTCTTTACCACCAAGGCCGTGGGCAGCGGAACCGGACTGGGCCTGACCGTGAGCAACGACATCGTCAAGGCCCATGGCGGCCGCATCGAGGTGGACAGCAGCGTCGGCAAGGGCAGCACCATTACGGTGTGGTTGCCGGTCAAATGATGGTTTCGAGTTTCGAAAGGCCAAAAAACCGAAACCCGAAACTCGAAACCCGAAACTGAATTTATAAACCATGAGCTATGCTTCGTTATTCACAGGTACCACCCCCTCCGCTTCCGAGACGGCCGCGGAGCCGCCGCGCTACCGCCTGTTGCTGGTCGATGACGAACCCAACGTCCTCAAGGCGTTGCAGCGTGTCTTCCACCGGGAGAACTATCAGGTGCTGATGGCGGCCGGCGGCGATGAGGCGTTGCGCATTTGTGCCGAACAGCCGGTGCAGGTGGTCATTTCCGATTACATGATGCCCATGATGAACGGTGCCGAACTGCTCAAGCGCATCAAGGCGGCTTATCCGGGCACCATACGCATCATGCTGACCGGCCATGCCGATACCGGGGCGGTGATGGGGGCGGTCAACGAAGGTGCGGTGTACAAATTCATCCTCAAGCCCTGGAACGACGACGATCTCCGGGTGACCGTGGCCCTGGCGCTGGAACAATACGACCTGATGCAGCGCAATCGCGTGTTGCAGGAGGAGAACAGCAAGAAGACGCGCGAGATCCAGGCGCTCTCCCGCCTGACCGTCACCAATCGCAGCCAGCTGGCGATCATGCTGCACAAGAAGGGCCTGCTCAACGAACACCAGGTGCAGGAGCTGCACAAGCTGGCGCAGGTGCGCAAGGAGCCGATGTTGCGTCTGCTGCTGGAAAAGCAGTGGGTGAGCGAGAAGGACATCCGCTCGATCCTGCGCAAGGACCTGCTGATCGATGAGGTGGCGCTGGCCGAGTACGCCGTGGCGCCGGCGCTGGCCGAACTGCTGCCGCGCAGTTTCTGCGAGCGCAACATGGTGCTGCCGCTCAAGCTGGAAGGCAAGCGCTTGACCCTGGTGATGGCCGATCCCATGGACACCGGATTGATCGACGACCTGCGTTTCTCCGCGGCCATGGAGGTACAGACCGTGATGGCCGACAGCGAGGCCATCGAGAACAAGATCCTGGATGTCTACGGTGACGACGCCGGGGAGCCTTCGTTCGACGAGATGGAAACGCTGGTGTCCACGATGGACCCCTTCGAGAGCATCGAGGTGGTCATCGAGGATGACGATGCCATACCGCTGGAGGAGTTGCTGCGGCAGACCGAGGAGCCGCCGGCGGTGCGACTGGTCAATGCGGTGATACTGGAGGCTGTGCGGTTGCGGGCCAGCGACGTCCATATCCAGCCCCGCGCCAAGAGCGTGGCGGTACGGTATCGCGTCGACGGCATACTCAAGGACAAGATCCACATTCCCCATCAGATGCACGGCGCGCTGGTGTCGCGCATCAAGATCATGGCCGAACTGGATATCTCCGAACGGCGGCGACCGCAGGACGGACGCATCACCGTCAAGACGCCGCTGCGTATCGTCGATTTGCGTATTTCGACCCTGCCCACCATCAACGGCGAGAAGGTGGTGATGCGCCTGCTGGATCGCAATGCGGCGATACGTGGCATCACTGAACTGGGTTTTTCCCCCGATGATGCCAACCTGGTGACACGGATGACGGAAAAGCCGCAGGGCATCATCCTGGCCACCGGCCCCACCGGCAGCGGCAAGACCAACACGCTCTATTCACTGTTGCAGCACAATGCCGATCCCGGCCGCAATTACGTCACCATCGAGGACCCGGTGGAGTTTTTCATGGACATGGCGGGGCAGGTGCACATCCGCGAGCAGATCGGCCTGACTTTTCCCGCCGTGTTGCGTTCGATCCTGCGCCAGGATCCGGACGTGATCCTGTTGGGCGAGATCCGCGACTTCGAGACGGCCGAGGTGGCGTTTCATGCGGCACTCACCGGCCATTTGGTATTTTCCACCCTGCATACCAACTCGGCGGTGGCGACGGTGGCCCGCCTGTTCGATTTGGGACTGAAACCTTATGTGGTGGCCGCGGCCCTGGAGGGTATCATCGCCCAGCGCCTGGTCAGGCGGCTGTGCGAACACTGTCGTGAAGAGGTGGTGCCCGATCCGGTACTGATCGGCAAACTGGGCCCGCGCTTCGCCGCCGAGCACCTGCCCCGCGTCTATCGCGCCGTCGGCTGCCGCCAGTGCGGCGGCAGCGGCTACAAGGGACGGGTCGGGCTGTTCGAGGTTCTGATGCCGGACGAGGAACTGCGCCATTTGATGACCAGCGGGGCGAGCATGCTGGAGATCAACCGCGCCGCGCGTGCGCAGGGCAACCGTACCCTGCTGGAAGACGCCCGCGACAAGGTTGCGGCCGGCCTCACCGACTGCGCCGAAGTGCTGCGCGTGCTGGGGCCGCAGGACTTCGAGGCGTATTGATTAAGGCAAGTTGCAAGTGGCAAGTTACAAGTGGCAAGTGGCAAGTGGCAAGTGGCAAGTGGCAAGAAAGAGTTTATTGGGGTGAACTTGTAACTTGTAACTTGTAACTTGTAACTGCCTCTATTCAGTCACCTTCGCCTGCAGGGTCCGATACAGGCCGAAGGCCTTGCGCACCTGTTCCCGCAATTCATCCCCGTCCCAGGGCTTGCTGAAATATTTGTGGATGATGCCGCTGTTGACGGCATGGCTGACCGAGTCCAGATCACCGTGTCCGCTCAGGACGATGCGCACCGTCTCCGGGTAGATGCCGCGCACGCGATTGAGGAATTCGATGCCGTTCATTCCTGGCATGTGCAGGTCGCTGACGATGACCCCGGCACCGTGCAGGGCCAGCAGGTCGAAGGCCTCGCCGGCGTCAGCGGCGGTGAGTAGATTGTAGCCTTCATGCTGGAACAGGCGGCGCAGCGACTTCAGCACGTTGGCTTCGTCATCGATCAGCAGCAGGGTTTTCAGCTCGCGTTCGCCGTCGCGCAGCGGCAGGCGCAGCGCGCGTCTTTCGCGCAGCATCTGTTCCAGGGCGGTGGCCGGCAGCGGGCGGCTGAACAGGTAGCCTTGCAGCTCGTTGCAGCCCTGGTCGCGCAGATACACCGCCTGGGCCTCGGTCTCCACGCCCTCGGCGATGACCTTCAGGCGCAGGCTGTCGGCCATGGCGATGATGGTCTTGGCGATGGTGGCCTGGTCCGGCGCGGTGGTGATGTCGGTGACGAAGCTGCGGTCGATCTTCAGGGTGTCGAAGGGGAAGCGGCCCAGGTGGGACAGGCTGGAGTAGCCGGTGCCGAAGTCGTCGACGGCGAGCCCCAGCCCCAGCACCTTGAGCTGGTGCAGCACCGCAGCAGTCTGGTCCGGGGATTCCATGACGGCGCTTTCGGTGAGCTCCAGTTCCAGATAGCGCGGGTCCAGGCCGGTCTCCTCCAGGATGCGCGCCACCACGACGTCCAGTGCAGGCTGGCGCAGCTGATGGGCGGAAAGATTGACCGCCACGGTGATCGGTTGCAGTCCGGCCTCCTGCCAGCGCCGGTTCTGAGCGCAGGCCTCGCGCAGGGCCCAGTCGCCCAATGCCTGGATCAGCCCGGTGTCTTCGGCGATGGGGATGAAGCGCTGGGGCGAGATCCAGCCCTCGGTGGGATGGCACCAACGGGCCAGCGCCTCGACGCCGACGATGTGGCCGCTGTTCATGTCCACCTTGGGCTGGTAATGCAGCTCCAGTTCATTCTGCGCCAGCGCGCGGCGCAGGGCGTGTTCCAGCGAAAGCCGGGCCGAGGCCTCGGCATTGAGTTCGTCGGTGTAGAAACGAAAGTGATTGCGCCCTTCGCGCGCGGCCTGGTGCAGGGCGGTGGTGGCGTTGCGCAGCAGCGTGTCGAGGTCGTCGCCGTCTTGCGGCATCAGGCTGATGCCGATGTGCAGGGACAGGCGCAGTTCGTTCCCCTCCAGTTCGATGGGCACTGCCACGGCATCGATCATGCGTTGGGCCACGGTGCTGACGTCGTCGGTGTTCTGCACGTCGGACAGGATGACGACGAATTCGTCGCCGCCGTAGCGTGCCACGGTATCGTGACCGCGCGCCACCTGGGTCAGCCGCTTGCCGATGGTGCGCAGCACCTCGTCGCCGATGCGATGGCCCAGGCTGTCGTTGATCAGCTTGAAGCGGCTGAGATCCAGCGACAGCAGGGCGAGCAGGGTGCCATCGCGGCGGCTGGCGGCGGCGGACTGGGCAAAGCGCTGGGTCAGCAGGTTGCGGTTGGGCAGCTGGGTCAGTTCGTCGTAGTAAGCGAAGAAATTGATCTGCTCTTCCAGCTTCTTGCGCTCGCTGATGTCGTGCTGCAGGCCGACGAAGTGGGTGATGGCGCCTTGATCGTTGCGTACCGGGCTGATGGAGACCAGTTCCCAGTACAGTTCGCCGCTCTTGCGCCGGTTGAGGAATTCGCCCTCCCACACGTTGCCCTGCTTGATGGTGGTCCACAGCTCGCGGTAGCGTTCGGCCGAGGTGCGGCCGGACTTGAGCATGTTGAGCTTGCTGCCGCGGACTTCGTCGGCACTGTAGCCGGTGGTGCGGGTGAACTGCGGGTTGACGTATTCGATGTGGCCCTGGGGATCGGTGATGATCACCGAGGAGACGCTCTGCTCGATGGCCTGGCTCAGTTTGCGCAGTTCGCCTTCGGCGTGAATGCGGTCGGTGACGTCTTTGCCGTTGGAGATGTAGTGGGTGATGGTCCCGCCGCTGTCGCGCACCGGACTGATGGTGATCTCTTCGTAGTACGGCGTGCCGTCGGCGCGGCGGTTGGTGAGGGTGGTGCGGAACACGTCGCCCCGTTCCAGCGCCTGCTGGAATCGGCGGTAGGTATCGGCATCGGTGAGTTCGTTCTTGAAGATGGCGGCATTTTTGCCCAGTACCTGGTCGCGGCGGAAGCCGCGGGTGCGTTCGAAGGCGGCATTGACGTATTCGATGACGCGGCGGCGATCGGTGATGATCACCGAGTCGGCGCTCTGTTCCAGGGCCAGGGAGAATTTGCGCAGTTCCGCCGCCCCGGCCTCGCGCTGGTTGATGTCGTCCAGCAGGGTCAGGCGCATGTGATCGAAGGCCTGGGCCAGGTGTCCCAATTCGTCGGCGGCAAAGGGCGGCAGCGGGCGCGCCAGATCGCCGGCGCCGATGCTGCGGACGGCGCTCTCCAGCCGTTGCAGCGGGTTCAGGATGCGGGTGCCGATGAGGCGTACCGCGGCGATGAAGACCAGGGCTGCGAGCAGCAGCGATACCGCCAGCAGGGCGGTATCGAGGCTGGCCTTGTGGCGCAACTCACCGACGTCCTGTTCCAGGCGTTCGCTGATGGCTTCGGACAGGGCGATGAGCGTGTTGATGCCCAGGGTCGCCTCTGCGTACCAGGTGGCCGCGTCGACCGGATAGGGCCGGCCCTCGCGGCTGGCGGCATAGACCGCCTGGCGCAGCTCCTCGTAGCGACCGAGGAAACCGCCGCTGAGCCCGGCCAGGGCGAGGGTCATGCCCTGGGTGGCGGGGAACTGGCGCACGATGTTCTCGCTGCGTCTCAGGCCCAGTTCGACGATGTCGCGGTATTGCTGCAGCTGCGCCAGTTCCTCGGCATGCAGGGGTTGGTTGCGGGCTATTGCGGCGCCGATGATGGCGCGCTCGCGGCCGGCATACTCGCTCACCGTGAACAGCACCTCCTTCATCACCGGATTGGACGTGTAGGAATAGATGTTGTCCGGCAGCGGCGCCATGGTGGCGCGGCGCACGTTGGCCAGGGCCTCGATATGGTTGCTGGCCAGGGCGATCCAGGCCTGTTCGGTGCCGGATACGGTACTGCCCTTGCGCAGCCCCTGGTCAATCTGACTGCGGGACGCTTCCAGTTCGCCGCGGTTGTACGCCAGGTCGTGCAGGGCGGTGGAGAGGGGGTGTGACGCGGGCAGGACGGGAAGGACCTGGGCGGCCTCCAGCAGCTGCCGGTAGAAGGTGTCGACGTTGCGGCGTTGCTGCGCCATTTCCTCCAGCATGTCGCTGCCGGCCTGTTCCGGGTTGGAGAGGATGGCGGCGGTAATGCCGCGCTCCATGGCCATCACCGTACTGGCACGCAGGGAGAGGTCGGTGAGGTGGTTGGTCTGTTCGACCCAGTCCACGGCCCGCAGCTTGGCCCGCGCCTCCATGAACTCCCACAGGCTGCCCGCCAGGATCAGCAGGCCGAGCAGGGCCAGCAAGGTGATCAGCAGACGGCGGATGGTCATGACGGATGCATACCCCTCGTCCCGGCGCCTCCCTGCCGCGGGTTATTGTCGTTGTGCCCGTACCGCGTGCCGTGCTGTGCGGTGCCGGGTTGCCGCCCATCATCCGCTGACAGGGGGGACTGGTCCAGAGCTATTACCCAGGGGCAAAGTAAGGAACCAGCCTATGCCGACAATGTAAGTGGGGAATATGCAAAAAGCAAGGCCGCGGGTGTCGCCACCCGCGGCCTTCGGAAAAACCAGTTTCGAGTTTGAAGTTTCGAGTTTCGCCGGCCGCCCGGCGGCCGGGGTTCGAAACCCGAAACCCGCAACCCGAAACTTTTATTTATGCGCCCGGTTGTGCAGCAGGTCGTCCACCACGGCCGGGTCGGCCAGGGTGGACGTGTCGCCCAGGGTGTCCGTCTCGTTGGCGGCGATCTTGCGCAGGATGCGACGCATGATCTTGCCGGAGCGGGTTTTGGGCAGGCCGGGGGCCCACTGGATGATGTCGGGGCTGGCGATGGGGCCGATCTCGCTGCGCACCAGCTGCACCAGTTCCTTCTTCAGCGCGTCGGAGGGTTCCACGCCCTTCACCAGGGTGACGTAGCAGTAGATGCCCTGGCCCTTGATGTCGTGGGGGAAGCCCACCACGGCCGCCTCGGCCACGGCCTCGTGCAGCACCAGGGCGCTTTCGATCTCGGCGGTACCCATACGGTGACCGGAGATGTTGAGCACGTCGTCGACGCGGCCGGTGATCCAGTAGTAGCCGTCCTTGTCGCGCTTGGCGCCGTCACCGGTGAAGTACATGCCGGGGTAGGTCTTGAAGTAGGTGTCGATGAAGCGCTGGTGATCGCCGTACACGGAGCGCATCTGGCCGGGCCAGGGACGGGTGATCACCAGGTTGCCCTCGCACTCGCCGTCCAGGATGTTGCCCTCGTTGTCGACGATGGCCGGGGCCACGCCGAAGAAGGGCTTGGTGGCGGAGCCCGGCTTCAGGGCGGTGGCGCCCGGCAGCGGGGTGATCAGGTGGCCGCCGGTCTCGGTCTGCCACCAGGTGTCGACGATGGGGCAGCGCTCCTCGCCGACGATGTGGTAGTACCACTCCCAGGCTTCCGGGTTGATGGGCTCGCCCACGGTGCCGAGCAGGCGCAGGGACTTGCGCGAGGTCTTCTTCACCGGATCGGCGCCTTCACGCATCAGTGCGCGGATGGCGGTGGGGGCGGTGTAGAAGATGTTGACCTGGTGCTTGTCGATCACCTGCCAGAAGCGCGAGGCATCCGGGTAGGAGGGGATGCCCTCGAACATCAGGCTGATGGCGCCGTTGGCCAGCGGGCCGTAGACGATGTAGGTGTGGCCGGTGACCCAGCCCACGTCGGCGGTGCACCAGTAGATGTCGCCGTCGTGGTAGTCGAAGGTGTACTTGTGGGTCATGGCCGCGAACAGCAGGTAGCCGCCGGTGGTGTGCAGCACGCCCTTGGGCTTGCCGGTGGAGCCGGAGGTGTAGAGGATGAACAGCGGGTCTTCCGCATCCATCTCTTCCGGCTGGCAGTCCGGTGAGGCCTTGGCCATGGCGTCGTGGTACCACACGTCACGGCCGTCCTTCCAGGCGACGTTGCCGCCGGTGCGCTGCACCACCAGCACGGTATGCACGTTGGGGCACTGCAGCAGGGCCTTGTCGGTGTTGCCCTTCAGCGGCACGGCCTTCTTGCCGCGCAGGCCTTCGTCGGCGGTGATCACCACCTGGCAGTCGGAATCGAGGATGCGGTCCTTGAGGGATTCCGGCGAGAAGCCGCCGAACACCACCGAGTGCACCGCACCGATGCGGGCGCAGGCCAGCATGGCGACGCTCGCCTCGGGGATCATCGGCATGTAGATGCAGACGCGATCGCCCTTCTTCACGCCGCGCGATTTCAGCACGTTGGCGAACTTGCTCACCTCGGCGTGCAGCTGGCGATAGGTGATCTTCTTGTCTTCGGCCGGATCGTCGCCTTCCCAGATCAGGGCGACCTGGTCGCCGCGTTTTTCCAGGTGGCGGTCCAGGCAGTTGTAGGCGACGTTGAGCTTGCCGCCTTCGAACCAGCGGATGTCGCCCTTGTGAAAGTCCCAGTCGCTGACCCTGTTCCAGGGTTTGGACCAGGTGACGAATTCCTTCGCCTGCTCGGCCCAGAAGCCGTCCGGGTCGTTGATGGAGCGCTGGTACATCTCGGCGTACTTGGCCTCGTCGATGTGAGCATGGGCAGCGAAGTCAGAGGGTACTGGATATACCTTGGTTTCGGACATGGGTTTCTCCTAGGTCAATAAAATACATATGGCGAAAAGCTTCGCAATAAACACGATTACGCACATCGGCGCGGCGATGCGCGTGGCCGCAGGTTGGTGAACAGAAGCTGTTTACCGGTGCTCTTTTGTAGTTTTATCGTCTCCCCGGACAGGATGCCGTACGGCATCCTGCTGCGGCTGCTCACATCAATGAAACAGACCGCGACCCGCTCCGAAACGGGTGCGCCAACTATACCATGCCATGCGCGCATCGGGGACATCATAGCCGCAGCAGAAAGTCCCGCAACGGCAGCGGGTGATTGCCGTCGCGCTCGGCCAGCTGGGCCAGGTACAGCTCCGCCGCGGCCAGGGCGTCCACCAGGGCGTCGTGGGCGCGATAGCGCGGCAGGTTGTAGCGGTTGCGCAGGGTGCCGAGGCGCAGTTCCCCCGGCCGATACACCTGGTTGCGGCGCTCGAACCATTGTTGAGAAACCCGCTGGGTGTCTATGGTCGGAATGAGAAAGCGGCCGCCGTACAACCGTTCGCAGGCGCTGTTGATGAAGCCCAGCTCGACGCGGGCATGGTGGGCGATGAGCACCTTGCCGGCGAGCAGCGGCAGCAGATCGGCCATCACCGCCGCCAGGCTTTCGCCCTGGGCGGCGGCGTCGTCGGTGATTTGATGGATCACCGCGCTGGCCTCGGGGATGGCCTGCTGCTGGTGCACCAGCCGGTGCTGGGCCGTCGCCAGATCGATGCGGTTGCCGTTGACCGCCACCCAGCCGAAACTGATGATGGCGTCGTTCTTCGGATCGAGGCCGGTGGTTTCCAGATCCAGGGCCAGGCACTGCACGCGGCGGCTGTCGGCCCGGCGCGAAACGAAGGGGACCTCCAGGTAATCGCGCAACGGGCCGGGCGGCGTTTTTGCGGCCAGGCGCCGGCGCCGGTAATCCAGGCTGAACAGCCGTTCCAGCATCAGTAGAAGCGTCCGGTCTGGTAGCGCTGGGCCATGGCGGTCTGCAACGCGCTGATGGCGGAGAAGGCGTCCTTGAGGTGGTTGCGTTCCAGCGTGCTCAGCTCTTCCGGCGTGACGTAATTGTCCGGTTTTTCCCCCGCCTTGATCTGTTGCGCCTGATGGCGCGCGCGCAGCGTGCCGATGAATTCGAAGGCGTCCTCCAGATTGTCCGCGCCTTCCTGGCTGAGGGAGTGGGCATCGGCCGCGGCCTTGAGCCGTTCCACGGTATTGATCTCGGGGATGCCGGCGGTGAGGGCGTAGATGCGCGCCAGGTTGATCACCGGCAGGATGCCGCGCAGTTTCAGATCGAAGCTGTTGGCGTGGTCGCCGTCGCTGATCAGCACGAAGTTGCGGAAGAAGCCCAGCGGCGGCCGCGTGGTCAGCGCATTGGTCGCCATGTAGGCGAGGAAGATCTTGTTGTCCCGCGCCTGATGCAGCACTTCGGCATGCAGGCGCGCAAACAGCATTTCGTCGCCATGGATGGCGCGCATGTCGAAGAAGTTGGTGGCCAGCATGGCCGCCTTGCGATCGACGCGCATGATCCAGTCGTCGAAGTACTTGCGCCAGGTCTGCCACGGCTGGCGCCACAGCGGATTGCTCGCCATGATGCCGCCCGGACAGTTGTAATAGCCGCAGGCATTGAGGCCGTCGGTGACAAACTGGGCCAGCTGCTCGAAGTAGTAGGCGTGCAGATGCGGCTGGTAGTCGTCGGACAGGATCAGGGCGTTGTCCTGATCGGAGTGCACGGTCTGCTCGCGCCGCCCCTGCGAACCGCCGGCGACCCACACATAGGACACCGGCGCCGGGCCGAATTGCGTTTCGGCCAGTTCGATCAGGCGCCGGGTGATGGCATCGGTGACGGCGGAGATGGCCTGGCCCAGCTGGTAGGCGCTGGCCCCGGCGGCGATCAGCTGCACCTGCAGTTCCGGCAGTTCGGCGCTGGCCTGCACCAGTTCCGATACCGACTGGCACTTGCGCACGCTGCCGACGGAATAGATGGCGTTGGCGCTCTGGTAGCGGATCAGGTCGGTGGTCGACACCACGCCCAGCACGCCGTCGCGGCCCACCACCGGCAGGTGATGGATGTTGTAGCGCGTCATGCTGATCAGGGCCTCGAAGGCCGGCGTGTCCGGTGTCACCTTGTGCAGGTTGCGCGTCATGATCTCGCTCACCGGCTGGGTGCAGGAGATGCCGTTGGCGATGCAGCGCGAGCGCAGGTCGCGATCGGTGATGATGCCCACCAGCAGGCGGTCGTCGGTGATGAGCAGTGCCGATACCCGTTCGCGGGTCATCAGCTGCGCCGCTTCCTGGATGGTGGTGTCGGGCGGTGCGGTCACCGGGCTGCGCCCGGTGAGGGCGCTGATCTCCACCGTCATCAGGTTGCCGCCGGCGCGGGGCGAGTCCTGCTGGATCTCGCGCGCACGGCGCAGGCGCGTACTGATGGATTGGGTGAAGTAGTCGTTGAATTCCTGGTCGGCGTCGCGCAGGGCTTGCAGGCGGTCGCACGGCAACAGGTAGAACAGGCTGTCCTCGACGGCGGCGCCGATGAGGTTGCGCGCAGGATCGTGGGGCAGGCAGGCGGAGGAATAGACGTCGCCCTCGCCGAACTTGGCGATCAGCTCGTCGCCGGTGTTGCGCAATTCGACGGCGCCCTTGCGCACGATGTAAAGACAGGCGCACTCGGCGTCCTGCGGGGGAAACGGGGTGCCGCGGCGCAGGTAGCGGATGGTCAGCTCTTTGGGCAGGCGATCGAGCGCTTCGTCAGTGAGCTGATCGAAGGGCGGATGACTCGCCAGAAACTCGCGGATTTCAATCAGCTCTACATCCATACGGTGCTCACTTGCCGTAATGGCCCGGTTCGGACCGGCCGTTGCACGAGGGCGTGTGCCGGTACGAGAAATTCGTTGGGTAAAAAACCAATGGGCGTATCTCACGCCCATGGTCTGTATCCCTTGTTGCCGTGCCGCCGCCCTGCGGGCAGGGCGGCGGTCGACAAGGCTTCTACTGTTACAGCTTAGTGACCGGTGGCAGTACCGGCACCGCGGGGGATACGAATATCCTCCACCATGTGCTGGATGTGCTCCGGCGTCGGCGCGGTCATCTTCGACACCACCACGGCGGCGATGAAGTTCAGCAGCGCGCCCACGGCACCGAAGGAGCCCGGGGAGATGCCGAACATCCAGTTGGCAGCGGTATCGGGCAGGTTGTTGGTGCCGGGGATGAAGAACCAGCCCTTGTATACGAAGATGTATACAACGGTGGAGACCAGGCCCACCAGCATGCCGGCGACGGCGCCCTGACGGTTCATGCTCTTCATGAAGATGCCCATCATCAGCACCGGGAACAGCGAGGCAGCCGCGATACCGAAGGCCAGGGCCACCACCTGCGCGGCGAAGCCGGGCGGATGCAGGCCGAGGTAACCGGCAACGAGGATGGCGCCGGCCATGGCGATGCGCGAGGCCATCAGCTCGTTCTTCTCGCTGATGTCCTTCACGAACACGCCCTTCAGCAGGTCGTGGGACACGGCGGAGGAGATGGCCAGCAGCAGGCCGGCGGCGGTGGACAGCGCGGCGGCCAGGCCACCGGCGGCGACCAGGGCGATCACCCAGTTCGGCAGGTTGGCGATTTCCGGATTGGCCAGCACCATGATGTCACGGTCGACCTTGACCATTTCGTTACCCTTCCAGCCGAAGCCTTCGGCCTTGGCGGCGAATTCCTTGTTGCCATCGTTGTAGTACTGGATGCGGCCGTCGCCGTTCTTGTCCTCGAACTTCAGCAGACCGGTGGTTTCCCAGTTCTTGAACCACTGCGGACGGTCCTCGTACTTGAGGTTGCCTTCCGGTGCACCGACCTCGGCCACCTGGATGGTGTTGGTCAGGTTGAAGCGGGCCATGGCGCCGACGGCGGGAGCGGTGGTGTACAGAATGGCAATGAACACCAGGGCCCAGCCGGCGGAGGCGCGGGCATCACGCACCTTCGGCACGGTGAAGAAGCGGACGATGACGTGCGGCAGGCCGGCGGTACCGATCATCAGCGACAGGGTGAGCAGCGCCATGTTCAGCGAGCCGGTCTGGTTGACGTAGGTGCCGAAGCCGAGGTCGGTGATGGTCTGGTCCAGCTTGGTCAGCATGTGCATGCTGGAGCCGTCAGCCATGGTGGAACCCAGGCCCAGCTGCGGCAGCGGATTGCCGGTCAGCTGCAGGGAGATGAAGATCGCCGGGATGGTGTAGGCGAAGATCAGCACCACGTACTGGGCAATCTGGGTGTAGGTGATGCCCTTCATGCCGCCCAGCACCGCGTACAGGAACACGGTAGCCATGCCGATGAACAGGCCGGCGTCGTAGGAGATCTCCAGGAAGCGGGAGAACGCCACGCCGACACCCTTCATCTGGCCGATTACATAGGTGATGGAGGCGACGATCAGGCAGATGACGGCGACGATGCGCGCGGTCTGCGAGTAGTAGCGATCACCGATGAACTCGGGCACCGTGAACTTGCCGAACTTGCGCAGGTACGGAGCCAGCAGCATGGCCAGCAGCACGTAGCCGCCGGTCCAGCCCATCAGGTAGGCGGAGGCGCCATAGCCGTTGAAGGCGATGAGGCCGGCCATGGAGATGAAGGAGGCTGCGGACATCCAGTCGGCGCCGGTGGCCATGCCGTTGGCGATGGGATGCACGCCGCCGCCGGCGATGTAGAACTCCTTGGTGCTGGAGGCACGGGCCCAGAAGGCGATACCGATGTAGACGGCGAAGGTAAAGCCGACTACCAGGTAGGTCATAGTTTTCAGATCCATGTAGGAATCCCCCGGTTAATCTTCGTGGACGTCGAACTGACGGTCCAGCTTGTTCATGCGCGAGGCATAGAAAAAGATCAGACCTACGAACACATAGATCGAACCTTGCTGTGCGAACCAGAAGCCGAGCGGATAGCCGCCGAGGCTGATGCTGTTCAGGGGACCGACGAGCATGATGCTGAGCACATACCCGACGACGAACCAGATAGCCAGGCACAGTAACAGCAGGCGGACATTCGCCTGCCAGTACGCAGCCGCTTTCTCATTTAGTGACATTGTTGCTTCCTCCTCGTAGTGACAGAACCACAGTTCTTGGTGCTACACATTGTCGCTCCCGCCTGTGCCGGCGGTTGCTTCAAAGCTGGTACTCCAGGGCGATCTTCGATTGCAGCTTGCGCGCCTGGCGGAATGCCTCTTTCAGGATGCGGCGATCCAGTTCATTCAGGGTGTCCGGATCGACCAGGTTGGACAGTGTCTGTCCCTGCTCCGACTGGCGGCGATGGACGCGCACGCGCAGCAGCTGGATGAAGTGATAGGACTCGGCCCAGGCTGCGACGTCGTCCGGGTTCAGCGCCTTGGCGGTGGCGGCCCGTTGCAGCCGCTGCACCGTATTGGTGGCGCCGATGCCGTGGGCCAGGGCGGTGATGCGCGCGGCGTCCACGAAGGAGGTCAGGCCCTGGGCCTTGAGATCGATGGTGTGCGGGTGCTTGCCGCCGCTGGACACCTTGATGTCGCCGAACAGGCCCAGCGGCGGGCGGTTGCGCAGGGCGTTCTCGGCCATCTGGCGGCGGAAGCGGCTGTTGGGGGCGACCTGCTTGAGCATCCAGGCGCGCAGTTGCTCCACCGGGGCTTCCTCGCCGTAGAGCGAGCGGAAGTCGAAGTAGATGGAGGCGTTGAGCAGGTGCTGCGGCGTGCCCTGGTCGATCCAGCGGCCGAAGCGGCTCTTCCATTCCTCCAGGCTCAGGCAGCACTCGGGATTGCTGGCCATGACGTTGCCCGGGCAGAGGGGGAAGCCGATCACCGCGAGGGCGTCGTTGATGCGTTTGGCGATGGGCAGCAGTTCGGCGCGCACCTCGTCCGGGTTCCGTCCGGCGGGGGTGCGGAACAGGATGCCGTTGTCCTGGTCGGTCTTCAGGGTCTGCTCGCTGCGCCCTTCGCTGCCGAAGGCGAGCCAGGTGAAGTCCACCGTGGGCTTGCCGGTCTCGGTGAGCACCAGGGTGATGGCGCGCTGGGTGAGGCTGTCGTTGAGGGTGGTGATGATCTCGGTGATCTGGTCCACCGAGGCGCCCTGGGCCAGCATCTGTTCCACCAGGCGGTGGACGTTGCCGCCCAGCTGGGCCAGTTGCTCGACGCTTTCGGCGCGGGCGATGGAACGGGACAGGTTGACCAGGCCGATGCGCTGCAGGGAGAACAGGTCGCGCTCCGACACCACGCCGGCCAGCCGGCCGTTCTGTACCACGCAGATGTGGCCGAAACCGTGCTGCGCCATCAGCAGCGCCGCCTGGTAGGCGCGCGCCTCGGGCGGCAGCCACAGCGGGGAGGGCGTCATCAGCTCGCCCATGGGCGTGTCCGGGCTGCATTGGGGCAGGGCCACCCGCGACAGCACGTCGTGCAGGGTGAACATGCCGGTGGGGGCGCCGGCGGCGTCGGTCACCACGATGCTGCCGATGTGTTCGCGGTCCATGATGGCCAGGGCCTCGCCCACCGGGGTGGCGGCGGTGCAGCTGACGGGCTCGCGCTGGATCAGGCTGCCCAGCGCCGAACTGAGCGAGGTGTCCTCGGACACGCGGGTGGCGGAGCTGGCCTGGACGCTGCGCAGGGCATTGTCCAGCAGGCTGGCCAGGCGCCGGGTGCAGAAGTCGTGGAACACCGGGCTCTGGTTGAACAGCTTGTCGAAATCCTCCCGCTCCAGCTCGAAGCAGAAGGTGTCCTCCACCGCGCGGTTGATGGTGCGTACCGGGCGGCGCGAGAGCAGGGCGCCGATGGGGAAGCTTTCGCCGGTGACCAGTTCCCAGGCCCCCTCGTCGTCGGGCTCGTCCTTGCCCAGCTCACCGCGGATGCGGCCCTGCTTGATAATAAAAAAGCGGCTGGCCGGCCCGTCCTCGGGACGGGTGACGGCTTCACCGCGGGCGTAAAAACCGAGTTTGAGGCGCTTGGCCAGATAGTCCAGGTGGGCCGGCGTCATCTGATCAAAGGGGGCATGACGCCGGAGGAACTCCAGGATGGGCGTCAGGGGCTGATTGTCGGCAATCTGGTTCAAGTGGATTCCTGGCACGCGCGCACGTGAGAATTTTGAGAACCAGATCGCAATTCCTGTGCCATGCGCTGCTCCCTTGTGGATCAAGGGGTTGGCAGATATCACGCGTGGGGGGTGTGGGTAAGTGTTACGGGGTGTAACGGCGGGGTGTTACGGAAGGTAACAGTGAGGCAGTTTCAAGTTACAAGTTACAAGAAAGACCAACAATCCTCCTTGCCACTTGCCACTTGCCACTTGCTACTTGTCACTGATCTTTCCTGACCTTGCGCCGCTCCAGCTCCACCCGGTGGATGTAGCGCAGGATGGCGGCGTTGCTGCGGGAGTCCATGCGCAGCAGGCGGCAGCCGACCCGGTAGACCGGCTCGCCGCGCACGCTGTCCACCTGGAAGCGGTTGCGGATTTCCAGATCGGCGTGGATGACGCCCTCCTCCGGCAGTTCGATGCGGCAGTCCGGCACCACGGTGCCGGCGTCCCAGCCGCATTGCCGTCCTTCCGGCGGCTCGATGATGCCGACGCCGCCGACGCTGATGTCGACGATGTGGGCATAGATGGTGCTGCCCTCGGCGTCGGCCATGATGAGGTTGAGGCGGCGGCCGATGGGGGTGTTGAGGCGGTAGTACTCGCGCCGCTGGATGCGGATGATGGAGGCGGGCAGGGCGATGAAGAAGGCCGGGGCCCCCTGGTAGTTGCCCTGGTGGATTTCCTCGGAGCTGAACTGGACCCGCACCTGGTGGTGGCGGGTGACGAACAGCACCCGGCGGGCGGCGAGCAGGCGCTGGTTGAGCCCTTCGTCCGGGCCGTAGTCCAGGATCAGGCGGTTGTTCTCCTCGTCCAGGCGCAGGACCGAGGTGAGAATGAAATCGCGCCCCTCGTTGAAATAGGCGGTGACCAGCTGGGTGGTGCGGGCAAGGTCGCCCAGGACGCGCAGGATTTCGATCCTGGAGTCCACCCGGAAGCGTTCCATATCGGCAACACCGTTGCCGGGTATCTCGTTGGCGGCCATAGACGTATCGGGGCTGGATGGAAGGTTACCGAGTGTAGCAGACTCGCCCGGCGGGGAGGGACGGGCGGGAGGCTAATCCTTGCTCTTGGCCTTCTGTTCGATCTGGACGCGGTGGATGTAGCGCTGGATGACGGCGTTCTTGTCCAGGGACAGGCCCGAGAAGGAGCAGCCGAGGCGGCGTACCTGGCTGCCGTCGTTCTGCGCCTGCATGAAGCTGTTGCGCACCACCAGGTCGAACACCAGGGGGCCGCTGTCCGGCAGGTCGATGCGGCAGCCTTCCAGCACGGTGCCGACTTCGGGGGCGAAGCGGTTCTTGGGATCGATGAGACCCACGCCGCCGCAGCTGATATCGACGACGTTCAGCGCCAGTTCGTCCTGGTCCAGGCGGGGAATGAGACATTTGACCGTGTTCACCAGCGGCATGCTGACGCGGAAGAACTCGCGCCGTTGCTGGCGGAACAGGGTTTCGGGCAGGGAGGCGGCGAGGGCCTGGCGGTCCTGGAACTTGGCCCGCTGCAGGATGTTGCAGCCGAACTTGATGCTGATGTTGTCGTGCTTGGTGACGCAGACGGCGCGGCCGTAGTCCAGCAGGCGTTGGTTCAGCTTTTCGTCGGCGCCGTAATCCAGCACCACCAGGTTGCGTTCGGGCATGACGGCCAGCACCGCGGTCAGGATGTACTCCTTGCCGTGGTTGAAATAGGCCGTGAGGATGTCCGGCCGCTTGCTGAGGTCGAGCAGGACGTTGCTGATGGCCGTGCGTGACGTGAGCAGGAAGCGATCGTCGTCACTGCCGTCGAACAGCTCAGTCTTTTTTTCTTCGGCCTCGTCTGCCATTTTCGCTAAAGCTTTTCACTCCCCCGGGGCCGCCGTTTACGGCATTTATTATTTGATTATCTAACGGCAGCCTTGCCGGAAACTTGCGCATTCTACCTGCTATGGGCGTTCTATGCAGACATTGTCTTCGCCCAATCCGGTTCGCCGAGAGGACTCGGCTCCTCCGACAGCGGCGGCAAGCCTTTCACGGGCAAGCTCAGGCAAACAGCCGCTGCCACCAGCGGCGGCGGCTGGCGGTGGGCTGCATCGCCTCCAGCCCGGCCGGAGCGAGGCGTGACAGCACCCAGCCGGGCAGCGGCGGCGGATTGTTGCCCGACGAGCCGCAGGAGCTGCCCAGGTTGTGCGGGTCGTAGATCTTCACCATGGTCGGCGCAGCCAGATCGTCGGCATAGACGATGCCGCAGTAATCCTCGTCGTGATCGCGGCGCAGCAGGGCGTCGATTTCGCTGAGAAAGGCGTTGAACTGCGCCTGGGTCGCCGGCGCGGCGGGCGGCGCCTCACCCACCGCATACACATACCATCCGTCGTCGGCCTGGGCGCGCAACACCTGCCACAGGCGATCCAGATCGTCCCAGCGCAGCGCGCTGGCGAAGAAGCCGCGGAAGGCGGTCAGATAGGGGGCAGTGTGTTCGGTGGTCATGGCAGCTACGCTCAGTTTCGAGTTTCGAGTTTCGAGTTTCGAGTTTCGAGTTTCGAGTTTCGAGTTTCGAGTTTCGAGTCCGAAGCCGCTGTGGGTGTTCGAAACTCGAAACTACAAACTCGAAACTAGGTTTTCATTCTCGGCAGTCCCAGTTTCTGCCGCCGCTCCCACAGGGTCTTGCGGCTGATGCCGAGGTTGCGGGCCAGTTCGGTCTCGGTCATGCGGCCTTCGTTTTCCCGCACGAAGCGTCGCATGTAGTCGTCCAGGGACAGCGCCTCTTCGCCGGCGGCGGGGCTATCCTGCCCGCTGCCGGCGATATTGTCGATAGCCAGCAGGTTGGGGGTGATCTGGGCGCCGTCGGCGAGTATGACTGCACGTTCGATGACGTTTTCCAGTTCCCGCACGTTGCCGGGCCAGCTGTGGCGCTGCAGCCGTTCCATGGCCTCGGGACTGAAGCTCATGGGCGGGCGATTGAGGCGCTGGCGCGTTTTTTCCAGCAGCATCTCGGCCAGCTGGCCGATGTCCTCGCCGCGCTCGCGCAACGGCGCCAGGCGGATTTCCATGACGTGGAGGCGGTAATAGAGATCGCCGCGGAAGCTGCCGTCGTTGACGCACTGCTGCAGGTCGCGGTGGGTGGCGGCGACGAGACGCACGTCGACCTTGCGCGACTGGGTGGAGCCGACGCGGCGGATTTCACCTTCCTGGATCACGCGCAGCAGGCGCGCCTGGGCCTCCAGCGGCAGTTCGCCGATTTCATCCAGGAACAGGGTGCCGCCGTCGGCGGCCTCCACCAGGCCGCGATGGGTGCCGACGGCGCCGGTGAAGGCGCCTTTCTCATGGCCGAACAGTTCCGATTCGATGAGGCCCGAGGGGATGGCGGCGCAGTTGACCGTGATGATGGGGGCGTCGCAGCGGGTGCTCTGTTCGTGCACGGCGCGGGCCACCAGCTCCTTGCCGGTGCCCGATTCACCCAGGATCAGCACGGTGGTGTCGGTGGGGGCCACCTTGCGGATACGCTCGAACACCTCCTGCATCGCCGCGCAGCAGCCGATCATGCCGCCGGCCGGATAGGCGCGGGAGATGTCCTGTTTCAGCGCGGCGTTCTGCCGTTCCAGGGTGCTTTGCTTGAGGATGCGCTCCACGGTGAGCAGCATTTCGTCGTGATCGAAGGGCTTGGCGATGTAATCCACCGCGCCCATCTGCATGGACTCCACCGCCGAGCGGACGCTGGCATAGCTGGTCATCACCAGCACCGGCACGGGCTGTGCCCGCCCGATGACGGCGGTGCCCGGTTCGCCCGGCAGGCGCAGGTCGGTGATGATCAGATCAAAGTCGGCGAGGGCGTGCTGTTCCGCTTCGGCCACCGATCCGGCCTCGGTGACGTCATAGCCGCGGCGCTGCAGCAGGCGGCGCAGCGAGGCGCGGATCACCGCTTCGTCTTCGATGATGAGGATCTGGCTCATGGTGTAACAGAAATACAAGATACAAGTGGCAAGATACAAGGGAATGAACTCGCTGCGCCCGTGCTGCGTTTGAGTTCAAACCACTGTGCGCGCAGCGCACTCCTTCCCTTGTATCTTTTCTCTTGCATCTTTTCTCTGATGTTCTCGTTCATCCGCCGCTGCCTTCCATTTTTTCCTCGTCCCTCATCCCGCGTCCCTCGTACCTCGACACCGGCAGGCGCAGGATCACCGCCGTGCCTTCGCCGGGGCGGCTGCGCAGGGTGACGCTGCCGGCGTGCTCGGCGACGATGTTGTAGACCATGGGCAGGCCGAGGCCGGTACCTTCGCCCGGCTGCTTGGTGGTGAAGAAGGGCTCGAATACCTGGTCCTGCAATTCCTCGGGAATGCCGCGGCCGTAGTCGGTGACCACCACCTCGATGAAGTCGCCGTCGCTGCGTCCGCTGACGATGACGCGGTCGCCGGGCTGGGAGGCGTCGCAGGCGTTGGTGAGCAGGTTGACGAACACCTGGATCATGCGCTGGTGATCGCCGTGCAGCACCAGGGCGGGCTCGCAGCGGTTGCTGAAGTCGATCTGCTTGCCGGCATGGGACAGGCGCACCAGGCGCATGGCGTCCTCGATGCAGGCGTGGAGATTGAACGGTGCCGGGGTGTGGTCCACCGCCGTGCCGCTGTGGCTGAAGCTGACCAGGGATTGCACGATGTTGGTGATGCGCCGGGTCTGCTCCAGGATCTGTTCGATGCTTTCCTCGACGAAGGCGGCGTCGCCTTTTTCATACAGCACGTTCTGCGCCAGGCAGGCGATGCCGGTGACCGGGTTGCCGATTTCGTGGGCCACGCCGGCGGCGAGGCGGCCGATGGAGGCCAGGCGCTCGCTGTGGGCCAGTTCCGATTCCAGCATGTGCAGGTCGGTGAGGTCCTCGATGAGGATGACGGTGCCGCCGGCGTGGGGACGGCGCAGGGCGGCGTCGACGCCGGCCGGGTCTTCGATGGCGGCCTTGTGCAGGTTGAACACGCGGGCGCGGCCCTCGCTGTTCACCTTCACCTTGCGCAGGTGGCGGTCCTGGGTGCGCAGAAAGCCGCCGAACAGGCCGGACCAGGGGTCGGGCAGCTCGCGCAGCGGACGGCCCACGGTCTGGTAGTCCTCCAGGCCGGAGAGGGCGGCCATGGCCTGGTTCCAGCTGATCACCTCCAGCTCCGGGCTGACGGCACAGACCCCCAGGGGCAGGTCGAGCAGCACCTGGCGGTGATAGCGGCGCAGGTTGTCCAGTTCGGCGGCCAGGCCGCGCAGTTGCGAGCGCGACTCCTCCAGCCGGTGTTCGACGAAGCGCACGCTGGCGGCCAGGGCGTTGCGGGTGGTGGTGTCGGTGCGCAGGCGCTCGTCGACGATCATGCGCGCCAGCAGCGGGCCGACCAGGCCGGACAGGTTGCGCTCGATGCGCTCGCGCAGGCGGCGCAGTTCATTCTGCCGCTCCTCGCCCTGGGCCAGTCCCAGATCGGACAGGGCGCGCGCCACTTCGCGCTCCGCCATTTCCGCGCCGATGATCTGGCTCAACTGGTCCTTGAACTGCTCCGGCGAAATGGCCAGCGGCACGCCCGCCGGCGGGCTCATGCTTTCCTTGCAGCAGGCCCGTGCCGCCTCCTGCTCCGCCTCGCTGGCGCGGGTATACAGGGAGAAGCCGGCGAACAGCACGCCGTTGACCGCCAGGGTCCAGAAGGTGGCGCGGCTCCAGGGCTCGCCCTCCACGTGGCCCCAGCCGCTGAGCCAGGCCAGGGAGGCGGGCAGGATGCCGGAGTGCTCCAGCAGCGGCAGCACCAGCAGCACCGCCCACACCGTGCCGCCGCCGAGCAGGCCGGCGATGAAGCCGGCGCGGGTGGCGCGGCGCCAGTAGAGCAGGCCGACGATGCCGGGCAGGAACTGGGCCACCGCCACGAAGGAGATCAGGCCCAGCTGCACCAGGCCCTGGTTGTGTTCCAGCAGCAGGTAGAAGCCGTAACCGGCCAGGATGATGATGGTGATCAGCACGCGCCGGCCCCACAGCAGCCAGCGGTAGATGTCCGTCTCCGGCGACAGCCGCGGCGGGAAGCTGGCCGGCAGCACCAGGTGGTTCATGCACATGGAGGCCAGCGCCAGGGTCTCCACGATCATCATGGCGCTGGCGGCGGAGACGCCGCCGAGAAAGGTGAGCACCGGCAGCACGGGGGAATTGCCGAACAGGGTGATGCCGAGCACGTAGTAGTCCGGCGCGGTGGCCGCTTCCAGATACTGGCCGGCCCACAGAATGGGCGGTATGGCCACGTTGAGCAGCAGCAGGAACAGCGGGAAGGCCCAGGCGGCGACGCGCAGCGTGCGCGGCTCGATGTTCTCGGTAAAGGTCATGTGGAACTGGCGCGGCAGCAGGAAGGCGGCGGCGAAGGCCAGCAGCAGCAGGGTGGCCCAGGGGCCCTCGCGCACCGGCTGGTACAGCCGGTTCAGCGCCTCCGGGTTCGCGGCCAGCCAGCTGTCCATTTCGCCGAAGCCGCCGAACACCCCGAACACCGCGAAGGCGCCCACCGCCAGCAGCGCCATCAGCTTGATCAGCGATTCGAAGGCGATGGCGACGACCAGCCCTTCGTGCTTTTCCCGCGCCGAACTGTGCCGCGCGCCGAACAGCACCGCGAACAGGATGAGCGTGATGCAGAAGCCCAGGGCCAGGAACAGGCGCGGCGTGTTCTCCTGGGTCAGCACCTGCAGCGACTCGGTCACCGCGCGCACCTGCAAGGCCAGGTAGGGCAGGATGCCCGCCAGCATGAACAGCGTCACCAGCACCCCGGCCAACTGGCTCTGGTAGCGGAAGGCGAAAACGTCGGCCAGGGAGGCCAGCTGGTATTCCCGCGTCAGGCGCAGGATCGGCTTCAGCAGCACCGGGGTCAGCAGGAAGGCGAGAGTGACGCCGAGGTAAATGGTGAGGAAGTTATAGCCCTGCGCCTGGGCGAAGCCGACGCTGCCGTAAAAACTCCACGAGGTGGCGTAGACGCCGAGGGATAGGGTGTAGGTGAGCGGATGGCGCGCCAGCTTCGACGGCAGCCAGCCGCGCTCGGCGGCGTAGGCGATGAGGAACAGCAACAGCAGGTAGCCCACGCCCGCCAGGAACAGTTGCCACAGCTCAAAGGTCATGGCTGTCCTTCCGCGCGCGCCCCTGCAAGCGGTACATGGCGACTATCAGCCCCAGCCAGATGAGATAAGGCAGATACCAGGGATTGCCGTCCGCCGCCCACCACGCCAGCAGGGGGGAAACCAGCAGAAACAACGCCAGCAGGAACAGGAGTACCACCTGGTCCAGTTGCCGTTCATTGGAGGGCGGGAGAGCCATCGGCGCAGCTTACCAGAAACGTTACGAAAGGTAACAGATGCGTCATGATTCCCCGCAATGGGGGCGTAGGAGCGGATCGTATCCGCGATAAGGCGCCGGGTCGGAGCCGGGCAGGTCGCGAATACGATTCGCTCCTACAGGGGGGGCACGGGCCGTAGGAGCGGATCGTATCCGCGATAAGGCGTTGGGCGGAGCCAGGCAGGTCGCGAATACGATTCGCTCCTACAGGGGGCACGGGCCGTAGGAGCGGATCGTATCCGCGATAAGGTGCTGGGTCGGAGCCGGCAGAATACGATTCGCTCCTACAGGGGGCACGGGCCGTAGGAGCGGATCGTATCCGCGATAAGGTGCTGGGTCGGAGCCGGCAGGTCGCGAATGCGATTCGCTCCTACAGGGGCACGGGCCGTAGGAGCGGATCGTATCCGCGAAACACAACTATTGGTATGGCTGCTCGGCCCGGTTATCTTTAACGCGAATTACACATGGAGGTGTATGTATATGTCCGATGAGGAAAACCGTCCACACGGGCGCAATCTGCGTAAAGGCCGTTGCTCGGAACCCGGGCAGGTTTATTTGCTGACGCTGGTGACATGGCAGCGTTTTCCCGTTTTCGCCGATTTGTTTGCCGCCCGCCTGGTTGTGCAGGCCATGCGCTGTCATCAGCAACGCGATGAGATCGAATCCCTGGCCTACGTGCTGATGCCGGATCACTTGCATTGGTTGATTCAACTGCGCCAGGGATCGCTTGCCCGCCTGATGCAGCGTTTCAAGGGGTACTCCTCGGTGAGCGTCAACCGCACGCGTATGTATTCCGGCCGCCTGTGGCAGCAGGGCTATCACGATCATGCCTTGCGCCAGGAAGAGGAACTGCGGGAAACCGCGCGTTACATCATCGCCAATCCATTGCGGGCCGGACTGGTGGAACGCGTTGGCGATTATCCGCATTGGGATGCCGTGTGGCTGTAGGGAGTAGGAGCGGATCGTATCCGCGATAAGGTGCTGGGTCGGAGCCGGACAGAGTCGCGAATACGATTCGCTCCTACAGGGGGGCACGGGCCGTAGGAGCGGATCGTATCCGCGATAAGACGCTAGGCGGAGCCGGACAGGGTCGCGAATAC